>NZ_WTVA01000001.1:0-485980 GCF_009882935.1 Sneathiella chungangensis | reverse complement strand
CTATCAGCCCATGCTTCTCATCACACTGGAAACACTCTTCATCGCCGCCTGGGTTCTTATCGGTGGCACTTATCTTTTTTCTTGAATTGTCACGTCAATAACTGAATAAATTACTGAATGTAGTGGCAATGAAATTTGGGTGTGCAGTTGATGCTCTTTTATTAAAGTACAATCAATTTTAACGCTCTGGTCTGGTACTGTCAGAAGAAAATAGCTTGTCCCCCAATCTATTGCTTCTTACTCTCTCTGAATAACAGAACATAATCCATTTCGCTATTTTAAAACTTCACCTGAGATCATTCGCCTTGCGGTGATGATGTATGTCAGGTTTCCGCTTTCTCTTCGCAATGTCGAAGATCTTCTTCATGAACGCGGCATTGATATCTGCCATGAAACAGTCCGCTATTGGTGGAATAGATTTGGTCCCCTGTTTGCGCGCGAGATCCGTAAGAAACGACTTCATCCTTCTTCCCGGAATCACTCCAACTGGCGATGGCACCTGGACGAAGTATTTGTGAAGATCAATGGCGAGACATATTACCTGTGGCGTGCCGTTGACCACGAGGGTGAGATTCTGGAAGCCTTTGTTTCCAAGCGACGCGACCGCCAGGCAGCAATGGTTTTTCTTAAGAAAATCATGAAACGGTATGGGAAACCTCAAGTGATTGTAACGGACAGATTGCGTTCTTACCGTGCCGCGATGAAGGTAATTGGNCTATCAGCCCATGCTTCTCATCACACTGGAAACACTCTTCATCGCCGCCTGGGTTCTTATCGGTGGCACTTATCTTTTTTCGTGAACTGTCACGTCAATAACTGAATAAATTACAGAAAGGGTACTGTCAGAAAAAATTGTCTAGTCTCGCAATTTTTCGTTTCCTCCTCTGCATGAATAAAAAAAACATCATTCATTCCACTATTTCAAAACGTCACCTGTAACCATCCGCCTTGCGGTGATGATCTAAGTCAGGTTTCCATTTTTCTGTGAAAAAATGAAGCTCTTCTGCACGAACGGGGCATCGATATCTGTTATGAGACCGTCCGTCATTGGGGGCACCAGTTCGGCCATTTAATTTACGTGGGATATGCGAAAAACCTGACTTTATTCTTCCCAGATTTATCAGCAACAAAATTGTTAAATATATTGTTGACAATATTATTGGCAATTCCTATCGTTTGCATAATAGGGAAATCAAATATTCAAAAGAATAATATGAACAACAAAAACGTCACAAAATTTCCAGTGGTCGACCCAAATCAGAAATCAGCGGGCTCAGACACAGACAAACTGGTTGTCGAGCTACGGCGGCGGATCGTGAATAATCTGATGCCCCCCGGGTCCCGTATTCGAGAGAATGAGCTGGCGGAGGAATTTTCTGTTTCGCGATCCCGGGTTCGCGACGCGTTCGGCATTCTGGAAGAGCGCGGCCTGATCGAGCGAATTCCGAACAAGGGCGCCGTTGTCATGCGGTTGGAGGCAGACAGCTTTCTGGAGCTGTTTGACGTTCGTGAAGTGCTGGAAGGCCTGATGGTCCGGCTGGCAACACAGAATACCGAGCCTGAATATTGGGACGATCTGATCGCGCTTTTCGGGGACGATCTGGAAAAGGCCGTCGCGGAAAATGATTTCAACGCCTATATGGCGGCCATCGCGGAATTTCGCCGGAGCTGCATTGATGCTGCGGGCAGCGGAACGCTCCAGGGGTTGCTGGACGATATCTATGACCGGGTGCTGAGCATGACAAGGCGGCTGATGCTGGTGCCGGGCCGGGCAAGTGAAGGGTTCCGTCAGCATCGGGAAATTTTGCAGGCCATGCGCGCCGGTGATGTTGAACTGGCGGAGGACCTGAAGCGCAAGAATATTCGCAGCGCCCGGCAATGGTTTCTCAAATTCAACGACTTTCTGCTGTGAGAGCGGTCCGCTGATGACAGCAGATGATAAAAACAAAAGAAGTGGCGCGGGTCCGCTTAGGGGACTGCGTGTTATTGAGCTGGGCTCTACTGTCGCCGGACCGTTCTGCGCAAGATTGATGGCCGACTTTGGCGCCGATGTCATCAAGGTGGAGCAGCCGGAGGGAGATGCGGTGCGCTCCATGGGCACGCGCCGGGAGGGGCGGTCGCTCTACGGAACGTCCATTTTCCGGAACAAGCGGATTGTATCCATCAATATGCGGCAGGAGGAGGGGCGACAACTCGTGCGGCGTTTATGTCTGGGCGCGGATATTGTGGTCGAGAATTTTCGCCCTGGTACGCTGGAGCGCTGGGAGCTCGGGTATGACGATCTCAAGAAAGAGAATCCGGGCCTGATCCTTGTCCGGATCAGTGGCTTTGGTCAGTCCGGCCCCTATAGCAACCGGAGCGGCTATGGCGTGGTTGGCGAGGCTGTCAGCGGACTTCGCGAGATTACGGGTGATCCCGACAGGCCGCCACCCCGTGTTGCGACGTCACTCACCGATTACATCACCGGCCTTTATGGCGCTTTCGGCGCGATGATGGCGGTGGTTGAGCGTCATCGCACGGGTGTCGGTCAGGTAGTCGATGCCGCCCTTTACGAATCTTCCTTCAGCTTTATGGAGCCGCATGTACCGGCGTTTCAACAACTTGGAAAAATCGCGGAGCGGGCCGGGTCGCGGCTGCCCGGCAATACGCCGAACTCGATATACCCCACGCTGGACAATCGCTTTGTCGTGATTGCGGCGGCGTCTGATCCGGTTTTCTATCGGCTCGCTGAGGTGATCGGAAAGCCGGAACTTGCGGAGGAACCAAAATTCAGGACGGCCGTTGCCCGTGCTGAGAATGAGGATGACTGCGACCGCCATATCAGCGACTGGACCCGGACAAAATCAGTCGAGCAGATCGAGGAAGAACTTCTGGCGGCGAATGTCCCGGCGGCTCGTATCTACAAAATGGATGACATATTCGATGATCCGCATTTTCAGGCGCGGGAGATGCTCGTTCATGCGGCGGATCCGGCGCTCGGTGATGTCGCCGTTGCTGGCGTGGTGCCGAAACTCTCGGGCACGCCGGGCGCGATATGGCGGGCCGGCGCCCAGTGCGGGGAGGATACATATGATGTCCTTGAGAGCGAGCTGCATCTTTCCCGCCAGGAGATTGAACGGCTCGAGAAAAACGCGACGGTAAAAAGCCACACGGCTTCAATCGGTCATGAAAAAGAACAAGAAGAAAAATCAGTTGGAGCAAGTAAATGAGTGAGGATGCTATCCCCGAAACTCTCGAAGATCACCTGAAGCTTCTGCGCGCGCGCGAAGATGTGGCGCGGCAGATGGGGGGCAAGGAGAAAATTGCACGGCGCGAGGCGGCCGGGCTCATGAATGCCCGGAGCCGTCTAGACGCGCTACTCGATCCGGGCAGCTTCTCGGAAAACGGTCTCCTCGGTGTTTCCACGGTTTTTGACGAGGACCGGGAGAAAACACCGGCGGATGGTAAGGTCGCCGGATTTGGCCTGATTGATAACCGTATGGTCGGTGTGGTCTCCAATGACTTTACGGTCAAGGGAGCTTCCTCCAGCGTGACCAACATGAAGAAGATTGGTCATATCAAGCGGACGGCGACCGATCGCGGCTTCCCCCTGATCTTTCTCGGAGAATCTTCCGGCGCGCGGATGCCGGACAATATGGGATCGGAAGGCATGGGTACCATGCTCGGCAATGATCCCCATCAATATGCGCGGGTGCGCGAGACACCCTGGGTTTCAGCGGTTCTTGGTCAGTGTTTTGGTTCTTCCGCTTGGTATTCATGTCTTGCTGATTTTACGGTCATGCGCAAAGGCGCCGTTTTCGCGGTGGCGAGCCCGGCATTGGCGTCCCTTGCCATTGGGCAGAAGGTCGAACCTGAAGATCTGGGCGGCTGGAAACTCCACAGCGAGGAGACAGGCTTGGTCGATCGTGTCGTCGATACGGACGAGGAAGCTCTCGCGGAAATCCGGAAGTTCCTGTCGTACATGCCCTCTCATAATGGCGAAACGCCACCACTGGCGCCGGTCCCGGAGGGAAGCGATAAGGAAGCGGAGAAGATTACGAAGATTCTGCCCGATAGTCGCAAGCGTGGCTATGATGTCCGCAAGATTATCAACTGCATCGTCGATCTGGAGAGCTTTTTCGAGTTCAAGCCGCGCTTTGGGCGGACGGCCGTAACCGGCCTTGGCCGTCTGGATGGCGGGGTTGTCGGTATCGTCGCTAATAATCCGATTGCCAAAGCCGGCGCGCTGGATGTGGCCGGCTGTGAAAAGGTGACTCGTTTTCTGGTGATGTGCGACTCCTTCAATATTCCGATCGTCATGCTGGTGGATACACCAGGCTTCGTGATCGGCATCGAGGGCGAGAAAAAGAAGGCGCCGGGTAAGATCATGAACTTCATGACGGCCCTGCAAATGTGCACGGTGCCCAAGCTTTCCGTGATCATGCGCAAGAGTTATGGACAGGCGTATCTCAATATGGGAGGCGGGCGGAATTCCGATTCTGTCGCCGCCTGGCCGACCGCCGAAGTCAGTTTCATGGACCCGCAATATGCCACCGAGGTGGTCACCTGGGGGCGCGAAGTCAGTGATG
Source organism: Sneathiella chungangensis (assembly GCF_009882935.1). Classification (GTDB taxonomy): domain Bacteria; phylum Pseudomonadota; class Alphaproteobacteria; order Sneathiellales; family Sneathiellaceae; genus Sneathiella; species Sneathiella chungangensis. Next base: position 481,412 of record NZ_WTVA01000001.1, on the reverse strand, counting down.
AGGAAAAGCAGGCCATCCGGGACGAGATGGAGCGCAACAGCACCTATCTCGGGCTTGCCCAGATTTTTGCGGCACAGAACGTTATCGCTCCGCAGGACACCCGGAGATATCTCATTGAAGAACTCAAAATTCAGCAGTTGAGACGCACACGCGGGATCGGCCGCCATAACCTGGCCAACTGGCCGACAACCTTTTAAACGCCGCAAATTGGAGAGACTTGTATGACCATCACGAATGTTGCTTCCGAGGTAATTGGCTCGGTCTGGAAAGTGGAAATGAAAGTGGGTGACGCGGTCAAAACCGGCGACACCATCATGATTCTGGAATCGATGAAAATGGAAATCCCGGTCGAGGCGCCGGTCGACGGCACGCTTGCCGAGTTGAAAGTCCAACCCGAAGAATCGGTGGATGAGGATCAGGTGCTATGCACGATCGAAAGCTGAAATCCGACAATAACAAAGCTGGTCAGGGCGAGGGCGCCGCAAGTACCATGAATGAGGAACTTCGATTTCGCCGCCTTGCCGCCCTTGAAATGGGTGGGCCGGAGGCGATCAAGCGGCAGCATGCCAACGGCCGGCTGACGGTTCGAGAGCGTTTTGCCAGGCTGCTTGATGAGGAAAGTCTTCGCGAGATCGGAACTCTTGGTGGTTCCGGGGAATATGACGAAAATAACAAGTTGGTGCGGGTCACCCCGGCGCCCTATGTGGCCGGTATGGCGCGCGTCAATGGCCGTCCCGTTGCCATTGGCGGTGAGGATTTTACCGTGCGCGGCGGAACGACCTTTGGCGCGGCGCGGCGCAAGGGCGGGCAGGGCGGCTTTATCGAAGATCTCGCCCATTACTATAAAATTCCTCTGGTCAATCTGATTGACGGAGCCGGAGGAACGGTGACTTCGGCCAAGAAGCGCGGTTATGTTGCGTTTCCGGGAGTTCATGGTTTTGAACGATCGGTTCAGCTTCTTGGGGAGGTCCCTGTCGTCTCCGCTGTGTTGGGAACTGCGGCCGGGGGGCCAGCGGGACGCGCAATTCTATCGCATTTCTCGATCATGGTTCGCGGGACGAGCCAGATTTTTGCGGCAGGCCCGCCCGTTGTGAAGCGGTCATTGGGGCGCGATATCCATAAGGAGGAGCTTGGCGGTGCGTCGGTGGCCGTTGACAAGGCCGGGACAATCCATAATGCGGTTGACACGGAGGACGAGGCATTTGAGCAGATTCGCCGTTTCCTCAGTTTCATGCCGCAGAATGTATGGGAACTGCCGCCTGTCCTGCCCTGCGACGATCCGGTTGATCGCTGCGAGATAAAGCTGCGGGATATAGTGCCAGAAAAGCGGACGCAGCCCTACAGCATGCATGATCTCATTGATCTTGTTGTCGACAAGGGTTCTGTCTTTGAAATCCAGCCGACGAATGGAAAATCGGTCATCACATCACTTGCGCGGCTGGACGGTCGCCCGGTTGGCGTCATTGCGAATAATCCGAAGTTCTATTCCGGTGCGATGGATGCCTCCTCGGCTCATAAGCAGATCCACTTTATGGAGCTGTGCGATACCTTTCACATTCCGCTGGTCTTCCTTGTAGATGTACCCGGCTTTATGGTGGGTCTGAAAGCGGAGCAGGAAGCGACCTTGCGCGAAGGAATGCGAGCTGTTTACGTGGCCGGCCAGTTGACCGTGCCGACGATCACGGTGGTGATCCGAAAATGTTATGGCATGGCCGGGATGGCCACCTGCAACAAGAACGATATCGATCTGAAAATAAGCTGGCCGACGGGAGAATGGGGTTCCCTGCCGGTGGAAGGCGGCGTTGCCGCCGCGTTCCGCCGTGACATCGAGAGCGCTGACGATCCCAAAGCCAGGGAAAAAGAACTGGAAGCGGAACTCAGGGCCTATGCCTCGCCGTTCAGGACAGCAGAAGCGTTTGCGGTCGAGGAAATAATCGATCCAAGTGAAACCCGCCCGATCCTTTGCGAGTTTATTGCGCTCGCGGAAAGTCGTCTCAGGGCCAATCTCGGCCCGAAAGGAAAGGCGGGAGTATCACCCTGACGGGTGCCATGCCGGTGGCGGTAGAAACGACATTGCCGAAAGCGGATTTAATTTTTCTAACAGGGAAGGAAATAACAATGAAAATACGTAACAGTCTCGCGGCCATTTGTGCCGTATTTATGGTAGCCGGCGGTGCGCAAGCCGCCGACCGGATTGCGTTTGGTACTACGGCACTTAAATCAGTTCATTACACCTACGCCGCTGCGGCGGCCAAGGCGATTAACGAGAAATCGGGCGAGGCCGTTGATATTACGGTTATTTCGACTGGTGGCGCCGTCGATAACCTCAAGCGGATCGGCCAGGGCCAGATTAACATGGGCCTTGGAACATATGCTACGATCTATCAGGCTTATAAGGGGATCGGGAAGTTCGAGGGCAATGCCATGCCGAACCTCCGCGGTCTCTGGGTGCATGCGCCAGCCCTCCAGGCCTGGGTTGTTCGCGAAGATTCCGGAATCAAGTCCATCTCTGATCTTGCGGGTAAGGAATTCACCCCCGGCCAGCGTGGTTCCGCGACAGAGCAGTTGGCGATCCAGATGCTGGAGGCGGTTGATGTGAAGCCGGAACTCTTCCGGGCCAGCCTCGCGGACGCCGTGGCTGCGGTGAAGGACAATCGGTCAAACGGCTATGTGAAAGCAGGCGGAACGGCAGTTCTTGACGGTACAACCCTTGAACTGATGGCCTTCACGCCCATTCGCCTTCTTGGGTTCACGGAAGAAGAAGTGGCGAAGGTCAAGGAAAAATTCCCTTTCATCAACTTCCAGAAATACAAGGATAATGAAGTGGAGAATTTCCCGGCCTTTACATCGCCGGTACAGGTTATCGGTCAGTTCGCGCTTGCCGACAGCCTGACAGATGAACAGGTGATTGCCATCCTTGAAGGCGTCGTCGACAACCCCGGACCGCAGGTCGCGGCGTTTCCGTCGTTCGGCAAGCTGGACGTGATGCAGGATTCACTGAACCTGATTACCATTCCGCTTCATAGCGGCGCGGTGAAGTTCTACCGCTCGCGTGGGCTGGACGTGCCTGAACGGCTTATTCCTCCGGAAATGAAGTAACAAAGCAGGTATTGCAGATACCGGTCTGGCGCGTATTGCGCGCTGGACCTTTCCGCAATGCAAAATGAACGGCGCATGTAACAGGCGCGCCTTCATCAAAAAATCAGCTCGAATAATAGTGCGGCAGGGAAAAGCAGATGAGCGTGGGAGACGTACTAAAAGACGAAGACGAGGAACGCGGGCTTGACGCATTGCCCCGGCTTTACCGTCCTGTCATGTGGGCTCTTTGTATGGCCCTTGTCCTGTTTCAGCTTTACACCGCCGGTTTCGGGCAATTACCCCCCTTGTCGCAACGAGCTATTCATGTCGGTCTGGGGCTCACCATCGTCTTTCTGGGCTTTGCCCGCTTTTATGGTGCCGCCGCAGGCGGGTATAAATTTGCCCGCATCATAGATATAATTTTTGCTGCGCTGGCCATTGCCACGACGGTCTATATCCTGACCCAGGAAGCCAGGATCACGGAATCTTTCATTCTCACTGTCCGTCCCGTTGAACTTGTCTTCGGATCCATTCTGACAATCATTTTGCTCATCGCCGCCTGGCGGACCACCGGACCGGCGCTTCCCGTTCTTGCGATTGTCATGCTGCTCTATACGTTGCTCGGGCAGTATATCCCCGGCACATGGGGGCATCCGGGTTTTGATTTTACCTATCTGATAGAGCATTTGTATCTTGGTACCGAGGGGATATGGGGAACGGTTACGGGCCTTTCCGCCAACCTTATTGCCATTTTTATCATTTTTGGCGCCTTTCTCATGGCGACAGGGGCGGCGCAGACATTTATGGATATGGCGCTGATTGCGGCCGGGCGGTTTCCGGGCGGCGCGGCCAAGGTCGCGACGGTCTCAAGCGCGCTGTTCGGCATGCTGAATGGGGCGGCCGTTGCCAATGTCGCCAGCACGGGTGCGTTTACCATTCCCGCCATGAAACGACTGGGTTACAAGTCAAAATTTGCCGGCGCAGTTGAGGCAACAGCCTCTTCCGGGGGTCAGATTACCCCGCCGATTATGGGGGCAGGGGCCTTTGTGATGGCGGAGCTGCTTTCGGTTCCGTATCTGGACATCGTCTATGCCGCGATTATTCCCGCCCTATTGTTTTACGCCTGCGTCTGGATGTCGATTGACGTCGAGGCCCGTCGTGAGAATATGCGCTCCTTCGAGGAAAAGGACATCCCAACAAAAGAGGAAGTTCTGGCGCCGGGTCGGATCGGCCCGCTCGTCGTCACACTCGGAGTATTGCTGACGAGCATGTTTTCAGGGAATACGCCGACGCTCGCGGCGTTCTACGCTATCTGCACGAATGTCGGGCTGTATCTGCTGATCGGCCTGTTCGGCGGTAACGATCTGAAAGAGAGATTTGCGAATTTGCAAAAGGCAGTTGTCGCCGCCGCTTTCGGCATTACGGGTATCCTTGCCTTGCTGGTGACCGCGCAGCTCTCTCTTTCCCTTATCGGATTGACCGGTTCCGGGATCAAGCTGTCGGAAACGATCGTCAATATCGGGGATGGCCAGATTTTCATCGGAGTCATTCTGTCCATGCTGGTGGCGTTGGTGCTGGGTATGGGAATGCCGACGACGGCGGCTTATCTGCTGGCGGCGGCGGTTGCCGCTCCGGCGTTGATCAGCCTCGACATCGATCCGCTGGTTGCGCATTTCGTTGTTTTCTATTCCGCCTTGCTGTCGGCCCTGACGCCTCCCGTCTGCACGGCGGTGTTCACGGCGGCGGTAATTGCGAAAACGGACTGGTGGTCTGTCTCCATCGTCTCGATACGGCTCGCCTTGATGAAATATCTTTTGCCGCTCTTTTTCGTGTTCCGGCCGGCCGTTCTTTTGGAAGCCGGAACAGGGGAAATTATATGGTCGCTGATCATGGGGCTTATTGCGTCGATGTTGATGGCGATCGGAGGCGGACGGTTTTACCGCAAGCGGATATCGCCGCCATTTGCCATATTCCTTGTTGTTACGGGGGCGTTGATTGCCGCGAATGAATGGTGGATTGACGCGGCAGCCATATTGGTGCTTGGAGTCGTCGTTATCAGTCAGCGGCGCTCCATCTGGCTATTGGAGCAAGAGCAGGCAGCAAAACTTGCCCCGGCTCCAAATTCAGCCGCGCGCAATCAGGACTAAATTCCAAATACCAATCGAAGTGATAATTGAAAGAGCACAATGAAAACTGTTGAGAAACTGCTGATTGCCAATCGCGGTGAAATTGCCTGCCGTATAATTCGTACCTGCAAGAAGATGGGGATAAAGACTGTTTCCGTGTATTCGGAAGCGGATCGGGAGGCATTGCATGTCAGAATTGCCGATGAGGCTTATGAAATCGGGCCGCCGCCGGTGAATGAGAGCTATCTGGATGTTAGGGCAATCCTTCGGGTTATGCAGGAAAGCGGAGCAAATGCGGTTCATCCGGGATATGGATTGCTCGCGGAGAATGCCGCATTTGCCCGGGCGGTCCAGGAAGCGGGCCATCTGTGGATCGGGCCTGATCCGGCAACGATTGACGCCATGGGTGACAAGGAACGGGCGCGCGCACTTGCAATAAGCCTAGGCGTGCCGGTGGCGCCCGGCAGCGGTCGATTCCAGCCCAGCGACGACGTTGATAAGAAAGATATTGCCGATAAGATTGGCTATCCATTGTTGATCAAAGCGGCGGCAGGTGGCGGCGGTATCGGAATGCGTGCCGTCTCGTCCGCGGAAGAACTTGACGCACAAATCGAAACGACGCAAAAGCTGGCAGGACGCATTTTCGGCGATCCTTCCGTTTTTCTTGAAAGATATGTGGCAAATGCGCGCCATGTCGAAGTTCAGATATTCGGCTTTGGGAATGGTGAGGGCATTCATCTTTTTGATCGCGACTGCACGATACAGCGTCGCTTCCAGAAAATTATAGAAGAGGCACCGGCACCGGCGTTACCGAAAGATATTCGCATCCGAATGCAGGAAGCGGCCCTTATTTTGGTTCGGCACCAATCCTACCTCGGCGCGGGTACCGTCGAGTTTATCTATGATTGCGACCGGAAGGATTTCTACTTTCTCGAAATGAATACACGTATCCAGGTGGAACATGCCGTGACGGAAATGGTCACCGGGATTGATCTGGTTCGTTGGCAGATCGAGGCCGCAACGGGGGCATTCACGGCGGCCAGACAGGAAGATTTTGACCTGACCGGGCATGCCCTGGAATGTCGTATTTATGCCGAACGGCCGGAGAAAAATTTCATGCCTTCTCCTGGCACCCTGACCTGTCTTCAGTTTCCGGAGCAGACGGACGACCTCCGCATTGACACCGGTGTTGAACAAGGGGACAAAATCACCCCTTACTATGATCCCATGATTGCCAAAATTGTTGCTTCAGGCCCAGACCGTGCAGCCGCCATTTCCAGAATGAGGACGGCCCTGTCGCAAACGAAGATCGAAGGCCCTGGTTGTAATCTCGCGTTTCTTTTGATGGTGTTAACGGATCCGGATTTTGAGAAGGTCGATATTACCACCAATTACATTGAAAGAAGGCATCGTCAGAAGAAAATTGCCTGATGGTCTTTTTTTCGCTGACCAGCCGCCGAGCATGACAAGTTAGAGCCGCTTTCGCGTTTTCAAAACTCTCCTGATATCATCCGCCTGGCGATGATGATGTATCTCCGATTTCCGCTTACACTTCGAAATGTTGAAGACCTTCTTCATGAACGCGGCGTACGAAAGGTACTTTTGGAGGCATACGGACATCAATTCCCATCAATCTTTCGNGGTCGTTGGTTGAACAATCGCTGTGAGAACTCCCATCTTCCTTTCCGGCGACGAGAGCAGGCGATGCTAAAATTCAGGCGCGGGCGAAGTTTGCAGAAGTTCGTCTCAATCCACTCATCATTCCACAACCACTTCAACCATGAGCGTCACTTAACCAAGCGAAAAATATACAAGCTTCAAAGAAATACCGCACTGGCCGAGTGGCGGCAACTTAGTGCGGCATAGTAGGGGCGCCTTACTGGCAATTTGCGTCAAACAGAGACGGGGTCGCATTCGTCTGACAGCACCGAGAAATATTCAAGCGTGAAAGAAATACTACACTGACCGAGTGGCAGCAACTTAGTGCGGGGTAACAGGAGTGCTCTAATGGAAAATTGCGCCAAATAGGGACGAAGTCGCATTAGGTTGACAGCACCTTCTTCTCCCCAGGTCGGCCCAAAATTACCTTAGTTTGTATATTGATCATACCAGATGAAGCAGTAAAAAGACTGTTGCTGGTTGATATCATCGCCATGTCCTTTTTTATAAGAAATTATTGATGAATCTAGAAAAAATGTTGGATTTCCTAGCCTAAGGAAATTCTCACGATGCGAAAATGTGCAACCATGAGTCATTAAGGCGCTCGACAATCGGTGAAGAATCATTTGACAACTAATAGGTATACTGATCATATAAGTTTTGATTCAAGGGGGGGCGCAAAGGCCATATAAGACGGTTTACTATTTCTCCCCCTTACGGGCAATCCGAGTGGTCGTATGTTTTTGCTTGGGTGCTTCTTCAACAAAGTAGGGAGGAATAATATGGGAATAGGTAAATTTAAATGTCTGGCGGTAATTGTCGCTCTGACGGCGATGTTTGCTTCGACATCATCGGATACCATTGCTAAAGAAATGAAGGACGCACCTTCCGTTGCCTTGAGCAACGCGTTTCTTGGCAATGCTTGGCGCCGCTCGATGATCACGGCGTTCGAAGAAGCCGCGGCCAAAGCGGAAAAAGATGGCATTATAAGTTCGTGGAAGGTGTCGAATGCACCGGGGGAGAACTCTGCAACCGAGCAAATTGCGCAATTGAAAGCGCTATTGCTTGAAAAACCCGACATCCTTCTCGTCAATCCTGCCAGCGCGACAACCCTGAATCCGACGCTCCAGAAGGCGTGTGATATGGGCATCGTCGTTGTGGTCTTCGATAGCGCTACCGATCTCGAATGCGCCTATATCGTAACCAACAGCTTTGGCGATTGGGCCCGACTGTCGACGCAGGCTGTCATCGACGCCATTGGCGGCAAGGGGAATGTCATCGTCGCCCGGGGTGTTCAGGGTTCGCCTCCTGAGATTGAGATGAGCGCTGTCCAGAAAAAGTTGCTGGCTGCTAATCCGGATGTGAAAGTCGTTGGAGAGATCGTCTCTTTTTGCGACAGCGCCAAGGCGCAAGAGGCTTTGCTCAGTACTATTGCCAGCCTGCCTAAGGTCGATGGAGTGATTGGTTGTGGCGAGGGACTGGGCGCTGTTCAGGCTTTCCAAACCGCTGGGCGGGATGCTCCGGTCGTCGCCTTCGCGCCAAGTGGGCGTGCCCTTAAGTTCTGGGGGGAAGGTAACGGAGCTCCAGGCTCGGTCGCGGTTATGTCCGACCCCGGCCAGGGCGTTGCCGCCCTATTCACCGCGGTCAATATTTACCAAGGTAAGAAGATACCAAGGGTCACGATTTTCCCACCGGTGGTCGTGAGCGATGATGAGCGTGACAAGTGGATTGCCGCCGTCGGCGATGATGAAATCGCGTCATGGCAGTGGACCAAGGAACTCGTCGACGCTCAAATCCAGGCGAATATCGACGGTAAAGTGGCTGATGCTGCGCTTCCGCCTGTACCCGTTAGGTAATGTGGCGTTATGTTAGAGTTGGCCAGCGCCTCCTTGTGGCGCTGGCCGCTACCTTAATACCGCATGGTGGACAGTGAATAGTAATACAATGGATTCCAGACCTCTCGTTCAGGTCAGGCAAGCGGTTAAGACTTACGGGTCGACACGCGCTCTCTCCGGCGTCACGCTCGACGTGCATTCCGGAGAGGTAGTTGGTATTGTAGGGCACAACGGCGCTGGCAAGAGCACTCTTATGAGGGTTTTGAGTGGACTTGAAGGGCCGGATTCAGGAACGATTGAAATCGACGGTGTAACAACACCTCCGGGTTCCGGATATCCAGGCGTGCGTATGGCCTATCAGGAGGGCTCGCTGGCCCTCGAACTCACCGTAAAGGAAAATATTTTTCTTTCGAGTGCCGGATGGATGCCCCGGTGGCGTTGGCATGGCCCGGCGGCTGAACAGGCCATTGCGCGACTAAGTGAAATTTTTCCCAACCACTCGATTAGGCCGGCCGACTATGTCGATGACCTGCCACTCGCTGACCGTCAAATGGTCGAAATCGCCCGCGCCACGATTACCGATGACCTGCGTGTGCTAATCCTTGACGAGCCAACAGAGTCGCTGAGCGGAGGCGCGGTCGAACATCTCTACAACTATGTTCGTAAGGTGCAAGACGCGGGACTCGCCATCATTCTCGTGTCCCACCGTCTCAAGGAGATCCTGTCAGTATGTGATCGTGTGGCGGTTATGAAGGACGGGGCTGTTGTCAAAATCTATCCCGCGGGCGATGTGTCCGAGCAGGGCCTGTTTGACGCTATGGGTGGTGAAGTGGCCGTCGAAGAAAAAAACGATGTCGCAGAAAAATATGCGTTTGACGGTTCGCGTCCGGTCACGGTGCGGATTCCGATGGCGATGGTTGACGGCAGGCCAACAGAGATTGTTGCATGTGAAGGTGAAGTTATCGGGCTCGCCGGGATCGCCGGACAGGGACAGGAAAAGGTGCTCGACAGGTTGTGGCACCGCAAACGCGGCGATGTTGAAGTCAGCGATAAATGTGCTTACGTCCCCGGTGATCGGCAGAGATCGGGAATACTGCCGATATGGAATGTTGCCGAGAATCTTTCCATCACAGCGTTATCCCGTCTGGCCAAGCGTGGCATCCGCCAAATCGATAAAGAGAAATTGCTCGTCGCGGAATGGGTGGACCTCCTGAATATCCGAGGGGGCGCAGAGGCGGAAATCACGGGCCTGTCTGGCGGTAATCAGCAAAAGGTTATCGTCGCGCGCGCATTCGCGTCCGAAGCGGATACGATCCTGCTGGATGATCCGTTCCGGGGTGTCGATGTTCACACCAAGGTTGAACTCTACCAGTTGATCAGAACCGAGGCCGAGAAAGGTCGAACTATCATCTGGTATTCAAGCGAAAACTCGGAAATGCAGCATTGTGATCGCGCCTATGTTCTGCGGGCAGGGCGTGTGGCGGGTGAGTTGCATGGTGCGGAAATTACGGACGAACGTATGATAGCGATGTCGTTCGCGGAGTCGGAGGAGTTAACGAGGTGAACGTCACCGGTCCTGCACAAACCTTGAGTGCCTTGCCCAAGGGCCTGGCCCTTCGCGCGCTCCCTGCCTTGCTGACGCTGGTGGCAATGGTAATAATCCTCATAATCTGCGGCATAATCCAGCCTCATATCTGGTCGCAAAGCGGATTGACCCTCATCATGTCGCCCATTGTCGCCCTGGCCATCGGGTCAATGGCGCAGATGGTGATGATGAGTATAGGAGACATCGACTTAAGTATCGGTTTCTTCATCGGGATGATCACGGCGATGGTTGCGTCCCTATTGGGAGAAACCCCGATTATCGGCATTCTGGCCCTGGCCGGGAGCGTGCTGGCCTATGCCTTCCTTGGCGCTCTCGTCCAACTGCGCTCCGTGCCGTCACTTATTGCAACGCTTGGGGCCTCGTTCATCTGGCTTGGTGTAGGCCTTTTCCTGCTGCCTTCGCCGGGAGGGCGCGTGCCCAACTGGCTTTTCAATTATATACAGTGGGAACCGCCGCTTTCGATTCCGGCCCCCATTATCACGATGATCATCGCCACCGCGATTACCTGGTTCGTCACGAAACGGACCAAGGTCGGTGTCCATTTTCGGAGCCTTGGCAGCAATCCTGTTGCGCTCGAACGTTCTGGTGTATCGCTACTGAAAACGAGGATGCTTGCATACGCCACGGTTGGTATCCTCGGCGTGCTCTCCGGTATCACCCTGTCGGCCGAAATCGGTGGTGGTGACGTTAATGCAGTTCCCGGATATACGCTGACGACGATCACGGCGGTGATCCTTGGCGGCGGAATGTTCACCGGCGGCCGAGCCGTCCCCTGGGGAACACTCGTTGGTGCGGTGACCTTGGGGCTCCTTACCGTCCTGCTCACCTTCCTGAACCTATCGTCAAATCTTCAACCGGCAGTCCAGGGCCTCATTGTCATTGCGGTCCTTGCGGGGCGTCTGGTCGTGGATCGGATGGTGCGATGATGTCATTTCGTAATTTTTCATTCCCGCCCTGGACATGGTCATTTCTGGCCGCAGTGATTGTCCTTATTCTAACCTTTGCGGTTTCAGGCGCCGGTGGGGCGCAGACCTTGACGCTGGCCTTCACGCTGGCGCCTTACCTTGTTCTCGTAGGGTTGGGACAGATGCTGGTTATGAGCGCCGGACCGGGGAATATTGACGTTTCAGTAGGCAAGGTATTTTCTCTCGGCGGACTGCTATCGATTGCCGTCGGCGAGGCCACCGGATCCTGGGTTTTGGGTCTTGGCGCCGCCGCCGCCGCCGGCTTTGCGATGGCCGCCATAAGTGTGGTTGCAATTCTCTACGTACGGATTCCGCCGATCGTTGCGACGCTTGCAACGAGCCTTATTGTGTCGGCAATTTCTCTGACTCTGGCCAAGGGATTTCAAGGTTCGGCTGATCCTGCGCTGAAGGGTTTTCTCAGTTGGGCGCCCTTCGGTGTCCCCGCATTTGCAGTTGTTGTCATTCTTCTCACGGTGATAGTTTCACTCGTCCTGAAATGGACGACGTGGGGGTCTCACATGCTTGCGTTCGGACAGGCCCGACGCGCAGCGGGATATGCGGGTGTTAAAACAAAGAATATCCTTGCCGCCGTCTATCTGGCCTGCGGTGTTTTCGCGGCACTTGCGGGGGCCCTGAGGGCCTCGTTCTCAGCTCCCAACGTAGAACTGGGGAACGATTATCTGCTTGATTCAATCGCTGTTGTCGTGATTGGCGGCACGCTTCTTTCTGGCGGCCGTGCTGTACCGGCCGGTGTTTGGGGCGGCGCCCTCTTCTTTATCCTGTTGGACGGGCTGCTGAACCTCATAGGCTGGGATTACGCGGGCCAAAATGTGCTTAAGGGCTTCCTTGTCCTGGCGGTCTTGTTTCTGGCGAGTGGCGCACCGATACTCGCTCGACGTTCACCGAGCCCGGATACTTCCATTGAGTCAGAAGACGAGGCTCAGGAAGATCGCCTTTGACCCGGATTATGAAGGGGTTGCTGAGCGCCCGGAAAGCAAATTCCGCCGATGGAGGGTAAGAAATGAACATAGGTGACCGCATCGAGGGAACGGGATTTGAAGTCATAGATGACCGGTTTTCGGCGCTGTTTGCGAAACACATTCGAGTGGAACGCCTATGGACGGGCGCGAGATGGTGTGAGGGGCCGGCGTGGTTCGCGGCTGGACGTTATCTGCTGTGGTCTGATATCCCAAACAACCGGATGATGCGTTGGGATGAAACCGATGGGTCCGTTTCGGTTTTCCGGCATCCGTCAAATTTTACAAATGGAAATACTGTTGATTTGCAAGGCAGGCTCATATCCTGCGAACATCAAACCCGACGGGTGACGCGGACGGAACATGATGGTTCCATCGTGACAATTGCTGATCGTTTTGAGAATAAACGTCTAAATTCGCCGAACGATGTGGTCGTAAAATCAGATGGTACGATCTGGTTTACAGATCCGACTTATGGGATTTTGACCGATTATGAAGGCGGCGTTGCGAAGCCCGAACAGGATGGAGAGCATGTATATTCCGTAGATCCGACAACTGGTGAAATAAAATGCGTCGCAACTGATTTTGAAAAGCCCAATGGCCTCGCCTTCTCGCCGGATGAAAAAATCCTCTATGTTGTCGATTCCGGAGTTTCCCACAGATCCGGCGGTCCTGCGCATATTAGGGCATTTCATGTTGAAGAAAATGGAAGGCTGTCCGGAGGTGACATCTTTGCCGAATGTACATCCGGCATGTTTGACGGACTTCGCATCGACCGCGACGGGCGTCTCTGGTCCAGCGCCTTTGACGGTGTGCATTGTATTGCGCCGGATGGCACTCTGATTGGAAAAATTAGAATACCCGAGATTGTCGGGAACTTGACGTTTGGCGGTCCGATGATGAACCGAATATTTATTTGTGGATCCAGTTCAATCTATTCGGTTTTCGTATTTGCAAACGGCATTCGATAAGGCGTTGTTAGAAGAAAATTACCTGGTGGTTTTTTTTTCGCTGACCAGCTTCCGAGCATGACCATATCCGCAAGGTCGGGACGACGTTTGAAACGTAGAAACGGGCGGCGGGGAAAAGCGAAAGAGTGACGGCAAACCCCGTAGGTTGCAGCGCTAAGACGCGGACGGCTCTCCGTTTCCGGCTTGAGGGATGAAGAATGGCAGGCGCAGGATGCATGTCGGAGCCATATCCGGGGCACCCAATGGGCAGCTTTTCTCGAATTTCCTAATTATTGTAAAACTCCCCAGTTAGTTGATAAAATACTAATAATTACTATGATGCCTGTGCTTTTAGGATTCCGGAGGATAAATCATGCGGTCCTTTAATTCTTTCAAATTCTGTTTGGGGATTTCTTTGGTATTGTGCGGATATTCCGGCGCCGAAATTGCCGCACAACAATCACCCGTGACGCTCGCCGACCTGGTGGCAGCCTGCAATATAGATGCCGGTCCGGCGACAGGGAGATTTGTTTGCGACGGCACAGTTGGAGAGGCTGGCGACGCCATTAAATCGAAATGTCTCGCAATTCGAATGACCGGGATAATCAATTGCGACGCAACCGGTCCATATTCTGAAACCCTTTCCGAATTTATGGCCAATTGCAAGTGGGCTGATGATCCTGTTTTCAAGGACAGGCTGGGCAACCCCATGAAGGGCAGGGGGGTCGAGTGTGACTAACCTCGCCGGTCATTCCTGATTGACCTTCTGACAATCCGGACAACCCTGGTGGCGTCCATATTTCCCAAGCCGGCGTTGGTCAAACTGGAATCGGTATGGGACACAGCGGAAAATAGAAACGGATAGATTACGTTCTTACTCTGCCGCTATGACAGTTGTTAGAAATGTTGTGATTCATGAGGTTACCGATGGAAATACTATTTCTATGAAAATTCACACCTCATATTCCGACAACGAGAAAACATAACCTTAAAAATTAGACGTCGGTGAAGCTCAAAGAATTTCGCCCCGATTCACTTATCAATCCATAAACACTTCAGTCATGAACGCCGCCCAACCAGCCACGCAACTTTTAAGTTTCAACGAAACGAAATGCGGTATAGGCCGAATAGCAGCAGCTTAGTGCGGCATAATTCGGGGGCGTTTGTCCCATTCTTCGCCAAACGGAAATGCGGTTGCATTCGTGTGGCGGTGTCTTTTTGCGCTGGTAATGTGGCAACGCCGCTTATGACGCAAAAAAATCCCCGGTAAATGTGACTTTACCGGGGAATACTTTAGGCCGGCAGGGAGGATGGCCTAAAGAAGCTGGCTTTTCGAGCGGCATATCATCTCAGGAAACGATTGAACCTGTGTCTCACAAAGACAATCAGCCGATGGCCAACCAGACAATGGGGATTGCATTTCCGCAAAATACAAAATTCTTGCAATTTATTCGTTACACCCCTCCTCCGGCGCGGATGCGGCCGAAATAATCCGGGCTTCCCATCTGACCGCCTTTGAGCGCCAACTCGAGGCCATCGAAATGGCCGTCAGCATGGGCCTGGAATATTGCAGCACCAGGTATTGTTGGCGCGAGGGCGGTTAAGGCAAAAATCCCGAGTTGTCGCGCGGCATATCCCGACGTATCGCCGCCCGAGATGACGGCTCGGCGGAGGTTACCCTTATCAACAATGGAGCCAAGGATGCGCCCGAGGGTTTCACCAACCCGCTGGTTCACTTTGGCGATATCGCTATTGCTGCCGGACACGGCATTTCTGAAATTATTAACTGCAGGATCATCCGGCCCGATGGCGGTATAGATGAGCGGGCTTTGCTTTTTTGATAGTGCGTTAAGCGCCTGCTCAAGGACGGTATGTTCGATTGCCGCCAGACTGTCACCAGATCCGCAGGCCGCTGAGGCGTCAAAATGAATCCCGGCAAAACCGTTGTTAAGGGACCAATTTATTTGATCTGCGGTCGTCGGCGATACGGAGCCTGAAACGACAGCGATCACGTCGACTTCGTCAATGGCGGGCGGTTCCTCTTCTTGCGAAATGACGTTTTCATTTATCAAGTGGCGAATGAGGGCATATTCTACGCCTTGTGAACCGACAATGAATTGAACTTTGTCGCGATTTTCCCACACCAGTCGACCGACGGCCGCTTCGCTCCCCGCGTCAATGCTATCGATCGTGGCGACGACGGTATCTTTGGTGGCGAGCTGATCAAGCTTCTTCTGAGCTGCTGCGGGAATTGATAGGGCCTCGAGGTCGATAGTATCAATCTTTAGGTCCGTTTGGCGCTCCAGATGACGGGCGACATTTGCTTCATTCATGGGCGTGACCGGATGGCGGGACATGACCGGGTGGCGGTCCAACCGATAGACGCCGTCGGTCGTCCCGGCAAACAGGTTTCCGAAACATTGGTACCGCCGCATCTGTGGCGCCGCTATTATGACGGGAACCCAACGATTGCGGAAAGTTTCAATCCCTATATCTATGGCACGGCCAATGGAGCCGACTTCCGGGGAAGAATCGAGTGTTGAACAAGTCTTGTAGTGAACGAATTGGGGCCCAAGGCTTGCGAGATGTTTAAACGCGTTCGGCAAGTTCTGGGACATCCAGGAGGGGTCCAGGGTGCGAGAGGTCGAGGCGATGCCAATTCCTTTGAGGTCCGGGAATTTCGCAAGCTGTTCTTTTGTCGGTAAATCAAAAAATAGTGCGGACGGAAGGCCGGAGAAAGTCAGGGCTTCTAAAACCGCCGCTGCTCCCGTGAAATCGTCCCCATACCACGCCAAGAGGGGGCCATCGGGCAAACCATCCCACATCAGTTTACTATCCCTCAGAAAAATTTATTCACCGTATTGACATGATGATATGTTTATTACATCATCATACCAGTAGTCAATCATTACCGTAATATCTGGCGGCTCATAAAAAAGGGGAGGGATCGTGATTAAACTCGCACTGTTCGGCGCCGGTGGTAAGATGGGTGTCCGTCTATCCAGAAATCTCCAGAATTCCGACTTTGAAGCTCGCCATGTGGAGGTGTCGGAGGCTGGCCGATCGCGACTAAAGGAAGAGGTCGGCGTTGATTGCGTCGATGTCGATGTAGCGCTTGATGGCGCGGATATTGTCGTTCTGGCGGTCCCTGATACGGTTATCGGCAAGGTCGCGCATTCAATCAATGACAAGATCAGGCCGGGTGCGATGGTGGTTTGCCTGGATGCCGCGGCACCATTCGCGGGTCATCTGCCGGAGCGAGACGATATTACATATTTCGTGACGCATCCTTGCCACCCTCCTATATTTAACGACGAGACGGATATCGTTGCGAAGCGGGATTATTTCGGCGGATTTGCGGCCAAGCAAGGGGTGGTCAACGCCTTGATGCAGGGTCCGGAAGAGGATTATGCCCTGGGTGAAAAGGTTGGGCGCACAATATTTGCCCCGGTCGCCAATTCCTATCGCGTGACGGTGGAGCAAATGGCCCTTCTGGAGCCGGGTCTATCGGAAACGGTTTGCGCGACATTGCTGTCCGTCATGAAAGAGGCGATGGATGAAGTCGTTTCACGCGGAGTGCCGGCGGATGCCGCCCGCGATTTTCTCCTCGGCCATATGAATATATTAAGTGCGGTCATTTTCAACGAAATTGACGGCGCGTTCTCGGATGCGTGCAATAAGGCGATAGAGTTTGGTAAGCCAACCTTGATGCGCGATAACTGGAAGCGTGTCTTCGAAACTGAAGAAATTGCCGCCAGTATCGAACGGATAACCTGACGAGTTCGGGCTTGGTCCCGTGAAATGGGAGCATGGCATATTAAGGGTCGACAGGCCCTTTAATAATATTCTTGTGACCAAAATAGGAGTTGGCGAGAGTTTTTCTGTGGGACGGTAAAAAAAGAAAAGTCGCCATATGCATAGACGGTTTGAACAGTAAGTAAATGTATGTGAAACCGGGAAAATACACCAAAAAAGCAAAAAACTAGAGACAAGACTGTTATCTAACTTGGAGGTTAAAAATGAAATTCTCACGCTTTCTTCTTTCTGTGGCGGCGACCGCGGCTCTACTCGCTGCCCCGATTGCTGCATCGGCAGCGGATCTTATGGCTGTCATAACGCCATCTCATGACAATCCGTTTTTTAAATCAGAGGCGGAAGGGGCTAGTCTCCGCGCGAAGGAACTCGGCTATGACGTTATTGTGCTGGTGCATGATGATGATCCCAACAAACAATCCGAACTATTTGACACTGCAATTGCGCGCGGTGCGAAGGCAATCATTCTCGATAATGCCGGCGCCGATGCCACGGTTGCCGCAGTAAAGAAGGCGAAAGATGCCGGCATCCCGTCCTTCCTGATCGATCGGGAAATCAAGGAAACCGGGATCGCTGTTAGCCAGATCGTTTCCAACAACTACCAGGGCGCTCAGCTCGGCGCCGAGGAATTCGTGCGGTTGATGGGAGAAAAGGGAAATTATGTCGAGTTGGTCGGCCGGGAAGCGGACACCAATGCGGGGATCCGTTCATCCGGCTACCATGACATCATCGACCAGTATCCGGACATGAAAATGGTTGCGCAGCAATCAGCGAACTGGAGCCAGACGGAAGCCTTTGAGAAAATGGAATCCATTCTGCAAGCCAATCCGGATATCAAAGGCGTTATCTCCGGCAATGATACCATGGCAATGGGCGCTTGGGCGGCATTGAAGGCAGCAGGTCGTGACGACATCATCGTCGTTGGATTTGACGGTTCAAATGATGTCCGCGATTCAATTCTTGAGGGGGGCATCAAGGCCACGGTACTGCAACCTGCCTACCGTCAAGCGCAGTGGGCTGTTGAGCAGGCACATGACTATCTGACCAAAGGATCGACTGGGAAGGACGAAAAACAGTTGATGGATTGCGTTCTCATCACGATTGACAACGCTCCCAAGCTTGAAACATTCGCACTCAAGTAATGACAGTTATTTCGGCCAGCACTATCGTTGTGCTGGCCGAATTTCTAACTGACCCTAGAAACTGGAGTTCCGTGAATGTACCGACGCGCCTTGACTGCGATGTGTCTGACGCTATTGGTGACGACCATATCGGCATGCAAAATTGTCAAAAATCCTTCCCCGGATGAGATAGCTTCGTCGAAAATGACGGATGCGGAACGAATGGACGCTTTCGTTTCGGACAATTGGGACACAAAGTTCGTTCCGTTCTACAAAGAAAATTCGCATCCATTTGAAGAGGTTATCACCGGCCTTGCGAAGGGTCTGGATGATGCTGGAAATCAATTTGGTGTTCGTCAGGAAAGCGAGGCGAGCCCCTGGCATTTTATCGTTCGCGGGAATGGCAAGATACTCTCGGCGAACACGGAAAGCCGGGCGGCAACCGCGACGATAGACGCCACCGGCAATAACGAACCTGATTTTCTTCTGCAACTGGGGCCGGTCATCAGGGGAACCGCATTGCGGGACGCGGTGACGTTCCTGACATTCTCGGATTTCCGCGATCAAATCGAATATGCGAAACTTGGCCGCTCGCTTAATTCGGAAGCTCATGACAGGGTGACCTCAACTTTGCCGATGGATAACTTGGTTGGTGCGGATGTATCATTTATTGCCGTCTTCAGCGTGACAAGTCCCGGATCGAAGCTGGTTCTGACGCCGGTTGAGGTGGGGGTCCGTTAATGACACACCCAATTGGTCTCTCTATTCGCAACGGAACAAAGGTGTATCCGGGCACAATTGCGCTGAACAACGTTGATTTCGACGTTCGTCTCGGTGCCGTGAATGTGCTGGTGGGCGAAAACGGTGCAGGTAAATCGACCATGATGAAAGTCATCGCCGGGGTCGAACAATTGACGGACGGCGAGCTTCTCATCGATGGAAAGGAGGTGCATTTGCGCGGTACGGCAGATGCCGCCGCGCATGGAATTGGCATCGTTTTCCAGGAGTTGAATCTATTTCCCGATCTTTCGGTGTCGGAAAATATCTTTATGGGCCGGGAAAACCTTCAATTCGGCGTTCATATCGACCGCAAGCGTCAGCGTGAAGTAACACAGCGGCTGATGGAGCGGCTGGAGCATAAAATAAGCCCCGATACGCTCGTCGGGGACCTGCGGATCGGCGAACAGCAGATTGTAGAAATTGCGAAGTCCCTCGCGGTAGATGCCCGCATTCTTATTCTGGATGAACCAACGTCGGCCCTGTCCTCATCCGAAGTGGAAATCCTGTTCAAGGTCATTGCCGACCTGAGAGCACGCGGGGTCGGCATTATCTATATCTCTCACCGTCTGGAGGAATTGATCCGGATCGGGGATTATATCACGGTTCTGCGGGACGGACATATTACCGGGGCGCGGAGCATGGAAGGCGTCGATGTTCCCTGGATCGTTCAGAATATGATCGGTAGCGCGTCCAAGGATTTTGCGAAATCCGTCGAGCATGATTTCGGCAAGGAAGTATTTCGCGCCGAGAATATCAGCCTGCTCCGTGAAGGCGGTAAATTTGTTGTCGATAACGTCAGCCTGTCCCTCAAAGAGGGCGAGATTGTGGGTATATATGGCCTTATGGGCGCAGGCCGGTCGGAGTTTTTTGAATGCATTATGGTTCAGCATCCGCATTCCACCGGCCGGTTCTTCGTTGATGGAGAACCGCTCACCGAAAAGACCGTTGAGGGACGTATTCGTCGTGGTATCGTCCTTATCCCCGAAGATCGCAAGGCGGTCGGTCTTATCCAGATGCATTCGGTTCGCGAAAATATGTCCCTTTCCAGTTTGCGGGACTTCACGCGTTGGTTTCATCTGGACCTTGAGAAGGAAAAAAAGGCCGTCATGGATTATGTTCGCGATCTCACAATCAAAATTGCCTCTCCTGAAAATCCGGTGAGTTCTCTTTCCGGCGGCAATCAGCAAAAGGTCGTCATCGGTAAGGCGCTTATGACGAAGCCGAAAATACTGCTGATGGATGAGCCCAGCCGCGGCATCGATGTCGGCGCGAAGGCGGAAGTCTTTCGCGAAATGCGCCGCCTCGCGGCGGAAGGTCTTGGTATTCTGTTCGTTACCTCGGATCTGGATGAGGTGATGTCGCTGTCCGACCGTATCATCGTGATGTCGAACGGGCGCATTACCGGCGAATGGGATCGCAAGGATACGAATGAAAGCATGGTTGTCGCCGCCTCGGCTGTTGGTCATGCGCGGGCGACACATATTCCTGAGAAGGAGTTGGCTGAATAATGACGACACAATCAACCACGAGCGCTTCCAATCCCACCGCCAACAGCCAATCAGCCCTGTTGCTTATCTTACGGTTGCGCACCTTTATCGCGCTCATCGCGGTATTTGCATTTTTCGCCTTTGCCGCGCCCAATTTTCTGACCGCGGCAAATATGGTGATTATGTCCAAACATGTGGCATTGAATGCCTTTCTGGCCATCGGCATGACTTTCGTGATTATTACCGGCGGTATCGATTTATCCGTCGGATCAATCGTCGGGTTATGCGGAATGGTGGCCGGCTGGCTGGTGCTGTTTGGAGTGGATTTCGGGCTGGGCTGGAGTATTCAGTTCAATACCCTGGAGATTATCGCAATTGTCCTCTGCGTTGGCGTGTTCGTTGGAATGATAAACGGCTTGCTTATCACCAAGCTCAGCGTCGCGCCGTTTATCGCGACACTTGGAACACTTTACGTTGCCCGCGGCGCTGCCCTGCTTTTTTCCGATGGCAGGACCTTTCCTAATTTGAACGGTAATCCGGAATATGGTTCGGATACCTTCGTCCTGCTGGGAGCGGGATCAGTTCTGGGTATTCCAATCACGATCTGGATCCTGATTTTTGTCGGCCTTGGCGCGGCTTACCTCGCGAGCAGAACCCCGCTCGGGCGGCACATCTATGCGGTGGGCGGAAACGAGAAGGGGGCGGCCCTGTCCGGTGTGAAAGTCAATCAGGTCAAGATGTTCGTTTACATGTTTTCCGGGCTCTGTGCGGCTATTGTCGGACTGATCATCAGTTCCCAGCTTGTCGCATCGCACCCGGCGACGGGGGAAACATTCGAGTTGAACGCCATTGCCGCCGCCGTCCTTGGTGGCACATCCATGTCGGGGGGGCGGGGACGGATCGCCGGAACTATCGTCGGCGCTTTTGTCATCGGTATTCTTTCCGATGGCCTGGTCATGATGGGGGTTTCGTCTTTCTGGCAGATTGTCATCAAGGGCCTGGTGATAATTGCCGCGGTCGTCGTGGATCAGGCACAACAGAAAATACAAAGTCGTGTGGCGCTGCAGAGCCAGGCGGCCCTGGGGAAGTAACATTATGGAGACATTAAAGGGAGCGCTTATAGGGTGCGGATTTTTTGCCCAAAATCATATGCATGCCTGGGCGGCGATTGACGGCGCAGAAATTGTCGCGCTATGTGATCGCGATCCGGATAGCCTGAAAAATACCGCGAAAGCCTTTGACGTCGACGCGACATATGGTGATGTCGCCGAAATGATCGCCGCGGAACGGCTTGATTTCGTGGATATCGCAACCACGGTGACGTCGCACAGACCGTTGGTCGAACTCGCCGCTGCGGCTGGGCTGAACATTATTTGCCAAAAGCCGTTTGCCGAAAACCTCGATGATGCCAGGGCGATGGTGAAGTCCGCGCAGCAGGCCAACCGGATCCTGATGGTTCATGAAAATTTCAGGTGGCAATCTGCTGTTCGCGCGGCGATATCAGCGATCCAAAAGGGAGAAATCGGAACCCCGTTTTTCGGACGCGTTTCGTTCCGATCGGCCTATGATGTATATGCGAACCAACCGTATCTCGCCACCGATGATCGGTTTATTATCCAGGACCTGGGCATTCATATCCTGGATATTTCCAGGGCGATATTCGGGAATGCCACCTCAATCTCCGCGCTGATCAACAGGATAAATCCGAAGATCAAGGGGGAAGATGTCGCGACAATGCTGTTGAATCATGAGAACGGGGCGACGTCCGTCGTAGATTGTTCCTATTCAACAAAGCGACAGCCGGAAACCTTTCCTGAAACCTTACTGGAAATCGACGGGGATCGAGGCAGCTTGCGATTGGAGGCGGGCTATAAACTCATCGTACATAAAGACGGGACTGATCAGGTGTTTGATGTTTCTCCGCCGCTGCTACCTTGGGTGGAACGGCCCTGGCATAATATTCAGGAGAGCGTTCAGATTATCCAGCAGCATTTTGTCGAGTGCTTGAGGTCAGGGACAAATCCTGAGACGTCGGGTGACGACAATCTGAATACATTGGCGCTCGTCGAAGCCGCCTATTTATCTGCGCAGGAAAATCGAACCGTAAAGCTGGACGAGCTCTGACATGGAACTGACAGTGGCAATGACTCTCTATGGAACGGATGCCCCGATCCCGGAAAGGAGATTATTGTCCGCTGGGCTGGTGACCGCGATCCTGGAAGAGGGGAATCTACGCGATATCCGGTTTGATCAAATAGAAATGATACGGGGGATCGGATATCTGATCCGCGACCGCGATTGGGGCACCTTGGTTCCGCAGATTACGGATATGCGTATTGAGGAATCAGGTGATCATTTCAGCGTAACTTATCATGCGATATATCATAGCAACGATGCGCGGCTTGATGTCGATGTAAACATTGAAGCGGGAAACAATCGTCTGGTGTTTTCGGCGGCAGCGACGCCGACAGGCTCCTTCGAGACCAACCGGGCGGGATTCACGATACTTCATCCGATAGGCGTGTCCGGTAGCCGGGTGACAGTGGAACATTCAGATGGGCAGGTAATTGAAGATCACTTCCCGAATGAAATAGAGCCGTGGCAACCTTTCAAGAATATCCAATGTTTAACGCATGAAACTTCGGGAGTTACGGTTTCCTGCCGGCTGAAGGGCGACGTCTTTGAAATGGAAGACCAGCGGAATTGGTCGGATGCGTCGTTCAAAACCTATGTAAGACCGCTGGAACTCCCTTGGCCGTATTTGCTTGATCATGGCGTGACCGTATCGCAATCCGTCTATCTCTCTTTTACCGGGCGATCCATCAAGGTCGAAACATCCGCCGGGCAAATATCAGTTGCGACGGGGGAAATTTTGGATTGCTCTTTTCCGGAGACGGCGCTCGTCCTGACGCCCAATGAAGCAGATGAAGCATTACAATACCTTCCGTTGCTTGCGACGATTTCTCCTTCAAGGATTACCTGCCATTTTGATCCCGCTGCAGGCCATACAATTGATGATCTTCGCGCCTTCAGTCAGTTGCAAAGAAAGTATCCGGCTGTTTATGATTTTGAGTATGCGGCGGATTGTACTGGCGATCTGCGAAAGGAATTCCAGCTACTTAAGAAGGGCCTGAACCAGGCGCAACTTAAGCTGGATTCCCTACTGGTATGTCCGTCCGTGGACAGACAATCGACGCCGCCCGGCAGCGAATGGCCCGATTGTCCTCCGCTCGACGCCATATATGCCGCGACGCGGGAGAATTTTGACGGCATAAAAATCGGCGGGGGAATGCTGAGCTATTTTACCGAGCTCAATCGCAAGCGGCCACCTACGGAAAATCTGGATTTCATTTCACATGGCACAAATCCTATTGTGCATGCGGCAGACGATCAAAGCGTGATGCAGACTCTGGAAACAATTCCATATATTCTTAAATCGACAAGAAAATTCGCAGGGTCTCTTTCATACAGGCTTGGGCTGTCCTCAATAGCAATGCGCCAGAACCCATATGGCACGAAAACAATGGACAATTTTCGTGACCAGAGAATATGCATGGCGAACTCCGATCCTCGGCATTGGGCGCGTTTCGGCGCTGCTTTCGCGGTTGGATATGCGGCCGAAATCGTTCCATTTGGAATAGAGTCCTGGACACCGGCCGCGTTTACCGGTCCACGCGGTGTTGTTACAAAAGCCGGAAAACTAAGCCCTTTGGGTCATGCCATTTCTTTGTTGGCGCGGCGGGGAGGTGCCCCGGTGCGATCCAGCAGGGTTTCTCATCCCGACAAGCTTTCCGTTATCGCGTTTACGGATTGTATTGCCGTGGCGAACTTGACCAGTGAAACAATTACTTGTCAAATTGATGCACTCAAACCTATTTCATTGGACCCCTTCGCGGTCAAATTGGTATGATCACATGGTTGTTATGCCATGATAGAAAGGATATTCTTTACTTTATGGAAAGTTGGGTACGATGCCAATCAAAGACCAGTTAGATAGCCAAGAACCGGCGGAGCGTATTCATCGGCGCAAATTATCCGACCAAGTTTTTGACAGGCTGCGGAACATGATCGCCAGTGGAGAACTTGCGCCGGGAGATTACATGCCATCTGAGCGGACGCTAATGGAGCGCTTCGGTGTGGGGCGGCCAGCAGTGAGAGAGTCCCTTCAATCCCTGCATACCATGGGCCTTATTACAATTTCCCACGGCGAACGTAGTCGTGTAAACGAGCTTTCCGCGGGAACGGCCTTCAAGCAAGTGGACGCGATTGCACAGCTTCTCCTGACATCGGAGCCGGCCAATATAGAGCATTTAAAAGAAGCCCGTCGGCTATTGGAGGCGGGAATTGTAAAATCAGCCGCGGAACGAAGCACAAAAAAGGATATCCGCGACCTCCGCGATTTGATCGCGAAGCAACGTGATAAGTTGGGTGATTCCGAGGCATTTATGCAAGCTGATATCGCCTTTCACAAACGGATCGCCGAAACCGGACGAAATCCGCTTCTAACGGCTGTCAGCGAGGCCATGTTGAAGTGGCTTTTTCAATATCATACAGTTCTGCTGCATTGGTCAGGGCGGGAAGAAACGACATTGGCGGAACACAGCGAAATTGTCGATTTGATTGAAAAACGTGATGTTGAAGGCGCCGTTAAGGCCATGGAAATACATCTAAACCGCTCCGAGGAACGGTATAAACAGCAAAGGTAACGTCAGTTGGTTTCGATGAATGGCCGCCGGATGTTAGTCTCTTAGGTTTTTGTCAGGGTGGGTTTTTCAAATCTTTCCAGGGCTTCTGACAGTTCGCGATGAGACTTGGCGAATTCTTCGACGTTGATCCCTTCTCGGGCGGCCATGGCCGCCTGACGCAGGGCGGTGACACCGGCCGCCGGTCCGGACGGATGGCTCATTATTCCGCCGCCAGCACAAAAAATAAAATCATCGGAGCCCAGGATGTCCCGTGACGGGGCAATCTGCCATGCCGTTTGACCGGAGGAATAGACTGGCATTGCTGCATAGGTCGGTCCGTCTTCACAAACGGGTGCCTGAACGGCTCGTGCTGACTCAGCTACCACAGAGTCGCTTTCCGTAAATTTATTTCCCAGCCCATTTACATGCAAATGATCCGCGCCGGCCAATCGCCAAAGTTTCTGCCAAGCGACATAACTGATGCCAATATCCGGGGAGCGAGAGTACAGCCCCCACCCATTTCGATGGCCATGGAGCGGTAGATCACAGTGATCGCGCAGCGCGCGCATGCCGGCCAATCCGACGGAATGCAGCGAAACCATAAGGCAGCTTCCCCCAAGGGACTGTATGGTCTCGGCGTGGCGCCACATTTCCTCCACTTCATCGGTAATGTTGAAGGCATACATCACCTTCTTGCCTGTTTTTTCCTGATGATCGTTCAGAACACGCATGACTTCTCTGGCCCTGTCCTCCAGGGGGCAATTTGGGCCGTTCGCTTGCAACTCGTCGTCTTTTATGAAGTCTATGTCCGCTTCCGCCAGCTGTTTGACAAGTGCCGCCGTGTCATCCGGGCTGAAGCCAACGCTGGGCTTGATGATGGTGCCAACCATCAATCCTTCCTCGACGCCAGCAAGTCGGCGTGTTCCCGTTACGCCGAATTTAGGGCCGGGGCAGGCTTCGACAAATTCCCTTGGAAGGTCGACGTCAAGCAACCGGATCGCGGAGATTTCCGCCAGTTCGAACAGGTTGCCGGCAATTGTCGCCAATAGATTAGGTAAAGAATTTCCGATTGTTGCCACCGGCCAGCTTACGGTCACAATCCCGCGCTCGTACTGACTGCCGCGTCGCCGCGTCGGAAGGGAGGGTTGCTCGGATATATTCAGGACATCGACGCGTTCAACACGTGCGCGTGAGCGTTCGCGCAACTCGTCCGTTTCCGCTGCCAACCTGACAAATGTGCCGGAGGATTGCTCTCCCGCGAGAACCTCCGCCGCACGACCAATTCCAATAGGGGACTCAATTTCGTATTTTGCCGTAAAGCGAGCCATACATGCTGATCCTGTTTTTCGTTCTATCCAAGTTTACTTAAATGATTATATATTGAGCATACCAGTTTAAAAAGAAAAATGGTTAGCCTTGGATGCGGAAGAGGTCGAATTCCGCCTCTAGGTGCTCTCAGAAATAATCTGATCTTTGACCGTATCTTAGTAATTCCGTAAAAATTTGGAATGACAACAAAGAACGTTTTTCTTCGTAACATCGAAGATCACCTTTATGCAGGGCGTGCCGACGTCAGCGGTGATGCAGTTCGGTATTGGTGCTGATGATGCATGTCCGATTTCCGTTTTCCCTATGAAATGTCGAAGGCCTTGTCGAGGGGCGGAGCATCGATATTGGTCGCCTTACGGTGCAATCTCTTTACCGCGCAGGATGGGCAAAAGCGGGATTGGTTATGATCAGGTCGGCGGTCGCCGGATTGCAGGCGAGGGGTATGTCGTAGAGTGTCGACATTCGAACCAGTGCCTTGACATCGACGTCGTGGGGCTGTGCGGTCATCGGGTCCTGAAAGAATATCAAGACATCCAGCTTACCTTCGCAAATTCGGGCGCCGAGTTGCTGATCGCCGCCCATCGGTCCGGATTTCAACCGTTCGATTTTCATGTCTCTATGGATATCGGTCAGGACTTTCCAGGTGGTTCCGGTTGCACAAAAGCGGTGTTTTTCGAGGATTGACTTATTTCGGGTCACCCAGTCGAGCAATGTCGCCTTCATTGCGTCATGGGCGACGAGACCGATATTCAGACATGTCTCCGCCATTTTTATGCGGGCACCCGTTTGAGCGTGCGGACCGACTTTTCCTCGATCCAGTCGTGAACGGTTTTGTCAAAATTCAGAAAATGCGACGACGCCAGATGTTCCTGAAAGGATTGCTGGTCGGTATAAAGTTCATACAGGGTGAATTGCGTCGGGTCATGCGGGTCGGAGCAGACATCGAATTGGTGACAGTCGGCTTCGCTGTCCAAGGAATCCCGGGCCTGCTTGAGAAGGGCGGCCTTGAAGGACGAGACGCAATCTTCCTTCACTTTAAAATCCACTATTACAACAAACAATTTTATCGCTCCGGGTTTGGAAGAAAAGACTTGCCGGTACCGTAGCCTTTTCTGAGTTTGCTAATCGCATCATCCATGTGCGGTTTGGTCAGAATGCTCGGGACTCCGGCGGCTATTGTCCGCCAATAAACATCATAAAGGGTTTCCGCTTCCTGTGCCATGGAAAGAGCCTGCATTGGCTTGACCCCAGCGCAATTTGTCCATGATTTACCCCCGATCGGTCAGGAATGTATGAGACGAATGATTTCCTGGGTGACTGCCCTCGTTCCCATATCGCCGCCGAGTTCGGTGGGTCGTATGGTATTCTGGGAAAATCCCGAATGGATGGCGTCTGAAATGATTTCCGCCGCAGCGGACAAGGCCTGAACTCCCGTTTTATCGGCAAGATATTCCAGCATCAAGGAGCCGCTGAGAATCGCCGCCAGCGGGTTGGCTTTATCCTGGCCCATAATATCGGGGGCGGTCCCGTGGGCCGGCTGGAACAGGCCATGATGATCGCCGATTTCTCCGCAGGCCGCCATTCCCATGCCGCCGACGAGGCCGCCCGCGAGATCGGATAATATGTCGCCAAACATATTCTCCATTACCAGTATATCAAAATCCCAGGGCTTCCTGATCAGGTCCAGCGCCTGTGCGTCGACATAGTTATATCCCTTTTCAATATCGGGAAACGCCTGGCTCCGTTCATCAAATATCTTCCGAAAGAAGGCCATGGATTTGAAAACATTGGCTTTATCGACACAGGTGACGAGGCCCCGGGATCCCTTTTCCTTGCGTTTCCGCGCCATGTTAAAGGCAAAATCATGCAGTTTTTCTGTCGTTTTGCGGGTAATCCTGAGCGTATCCTGGACTTCATCGTCATTTTCAACGGGACATCTGTTATGGGCGGCGGCGGAGTAAAAAAGCCCTTCGGTCGATTCCCTGAGGATGATCATGTCGATTGCCGCGGCGCGTTCATCCGATAGTTTCCGCGGGATGTTCGGATAAGCCTTTATCGGACGAATGCCCGCGTAGAGCTGAAAGCGATCGCGCAGACGCAGGTGAGGGGAGATCTCCGTTCCATCTTCATAGCGAACGGACGGGAGGCCGATGGCGCCCAAGAAAATTGCGTCCGCCGTGCCGGCCACTTCCTCGCCGTTCTCCTCAATATCAAGGCCTGTTTCACGGTAGTAACCGGCGCCCGCCAGAATTTGCCGATAGTCGAGGGAAAATCCGCCAACCCGGTTCTGGGCCGCGTCGATAACGGCGATGGTTGCGTCCGTGACATCTATCCCGATCCCATCTCCCTTGATGGTTGCGATTTGAAAAGATGGAATGGCCATATTTGATAATCCTGCAATGATTCACTTGTTGGACGGGTTGCAAGTCAGGGGACTTGGCGGGTCGATATCTATCCGTATGAGCGTTATCTCCGGTCTACCGAGGAGGTCAGGAATTTTAACAACCATCCATTCCCTCTACAGTACTGGACATACCCTGCATTAATCTCCTTAGCTAACATTTTGTTTTTTTACGACTTATTCAGCGCGACCAATCGAATGCCTGTTGATCTGATGCCGCCTATTTAATACAGCAGCAGTGAATATGTCAATGTATACATAATAAAATACATTGACATATTTATTACTGAATATAATGTACTGGTGAAATTTCGGCCGGGCCGGTTCTCTGACCCGCTGGCTGTAAGAAACGACGGTAAAAAAAGCACCGAAAAAGGGAGGTACATTATGTTAAAAAATGTCATTAGTTTTACGTCTGCGGCGGTGATCGCCGTAGGGGCTCTGTCCGGCGCCCTAGTTTTTTCCACGGACGCATCTGCCGAGACGATCCTGCGTTTCAGCCATACGGATAATCCCGGCGGATCGCGCCAGGCGGCGGCAGAGGTTTTCGCAAAGAAAGTGGAGGAATATACCGAGGGTCGATACAAAATCCGGATCTATCCGGCCGGGCAGCTGGCAAATGATCCGAAAGCCATTGAGCAGCTCCAGCTGGGCGGTGTCGATTTCACGGTCTCTGCCACGGGCAGTTATGCGACGCATCTGCCGAGCCTGAACCTGACGGCCATGCCGTTCCTTGTCGATACCTACGAGCAGGGGTGGGAATTTTATGATAATTCTGACTGGCTCAAGTCTGAATTCGCCAAGCTCCCGGAAAAAGGGTTTCGGGTTCTGTCCACATGGGAAGCAGGCTTCAGAAGCTTCACGACACGCATGGAACTGAATTCGCCTGCGGACGCGGAAGGGCGCAAAATGCGCGTCTATCCGAATGACATGATCCGCTGGACCATGGAAGCGATTGGGTTTCAGACAGTCGTGATGCCGATTACCGATGTCTATCTTTCCATCCAGCAGGGTGTTGTCGATGGTCAGGAAAACCCGGTCGATACAATCAAGTCATTGCGGTTCTATGAAGTGGCGCCGTATATCACGCTAACGCGGCATGTTTATAGCCCGCTTCCTCTGACGGTTTCTGAAAAAACATGGCAGTCCTTCTCGGATGCGGACAAGGCCGCCGTGAAAAAAGCCGCTGACGAAGCCGCGACTTTCAGCCGTAATCTGGTCCGGGATTCCGTCAACAGCCAGCTTGATGAGATGAAGGCCGCCGGCGCGAAAATCAGCACGCCGGAAATTGGACCTTTCAGGGACGCCGTTGCCTCCGTGTATGAAAAGGCAAAAGGCATCTATGGCGATGAAGTCGCAAAAGTATTGGCGGATACCGCTGATATCCGCAAGCGGCTCCCGGCCAAATAGGCACCCATCAAACCAGACAGGCCCGCGTTCAAACCGCGGGCCTGCGTCTTTTCATCGCCATTCGTGAGGGAGTGAAAGTCGATGGACTATCGCGGTCGCTATCCCGCTTTCATCAGAATGCTGAGCCGATTGATCGATCTGTTTCTCGTCTGTGGGGGCGTGTGCGTCCTGACGCTAATCTTCGCCAACGCGGTCTTGCGCGGCGCGGCGGGGTTCGATCTTGCCTGGTCCCTTGAGGTGACCGCGTTTTTATTGCTTTGGCTGACGTTTCTCGGCTGTGCCGCGGCGGAAGCCCGGGGCGCCCATATGCGCGTCACCGAAGTCGTTACCTACCTCGTGCCAGATCGGCTGAAGCCGGCGCTGGAGTTCGTTATCAGCATTACAATCATCGTAATATTGATCTCCCTGATATATCAGGGCTTCCAGATCGCCCAGCATACATGGGCGCAGAAAACGACCGTGCTGTACTGGCCTGTCGGGCTCCTGTATGCCTCACTTCCGGTCGGCATGGCCCTGACATTCATCTTTCATCTGGCGAACATGGTTTTTGACATTCGGGATGGTTTCACCTCGTCCCGCGATCCCTTCAGGAAATCCAATGACCCGGCCTGGGAGGATTTCGAATGATCTTGCTGTTTATCTGCGCCGTCTTTCTTTTCACCATTATGATCGGTGTGCCGCTTGTCTGGGCGATATTGATTACGGCCATCCTTCCCATATTCGTGTTTGATCTAGGGTATCCCCTGCAAGCTGTTTACCTGAACCTGATCGGGGGCGTCGAGCCCAATCACTTTATTGCCATTCCCCTGTTTATTGTTGCCGGAGAGCTGATGGGGCGCGGGGGTGTTGGCCAGCGCATTATTAATTTTGCAAAGGCCGCGTTCGGATTTCTGCCCGGCGGGCTCGGCTGCGTGGTTGTCGGCGCCTCCATGCTGTTTGGCGGTATTTCCGGCTCGGCAATCGCCGACTCGGCAGCCATCGGGTCGGTAATGATCCCGAACATGGCGAAGCAGGGATATTCGAAGGGATTTGCCGGTGGCCTGGTGGCGGCGGCTGGCACAATCGGTATTATTATCCCTCCCTCCATTCCCATGTTGATCTATGGATTTGTCGGCAACGTCTCTGTCGCTGATCTGTTCCTGGCGGGCGTTGTCCCCGGCCTGATTTTCGGCATTCTCTTTATGGCGGTCTGCTACTACATCGGGAAAAAGACACAATGCGACCCGGGCGGCGCGACTTCCTCTGCGAAAGAGTTATGGACCGCTTTCTTGGCATCCGCGCCCGCGCTCTTCATGCCGATCCTTATCCTTGGGGGAATTTTCGGCGGTATTGTCACGCCGACAGAGGCCGCAGCCGTTGCCGTTATGTACGGCTTCTTCGTCACCGTGGTCATTTATCGTGATTTCAAGCTGAGCCAGCTTCCCGCGCTGTTTATCGATTCCTTCGTGACGAGCGCAATTGTCATGGTGGTGATCGGCGCGACCAGCGTGTTGGGATGGCTGATAACCCTGGAACAACTTCCTCAGATTCTTGTCGAGTTTGTCCAGAGTGTCTCGTCGAACCAGATTACCTTCCTGCTATTGGTGAATTTGGTGATGCTCATCCTCGGGCTCGTTCTCGATCCGGTTCCGGCGATCCTGCTGACAGCACCGCTCTTTATTCCCACTGCAATGACCTTCGGCGTTGATCCGGTTCATCTTGGGGTTATCATGACATGTAATGTTGCCGTTGGATTGTTTACGCCGCCGGTCGGGGCAACTTTGTATGTTGCCTCCCGCATTGCCAATGTCGGGGTGCTTTCCATCGCACGGGCGATGGCGCCGCTTTATCTAGCCGCGCTGACAGCGTTGCTTTTGGTGACCTATTTTCCGGCAATTTCCATGACATTGGTCCATTTTTTCAGATAAGGAGAACATCATGATGAGCTTGGCTGAAATAGGACGAGTTGGCAGCGGGTTGAACCGCCCGGAATGCGTATTGACGACGGCAAACGGCCGGATTTATACGGCGGATTGGCGCGGTGGCGTTGCCGTCACGGAAACGGATGGCTCAAGCTGGTGGCTGCTTCCGGACGAACCGGGTTTTGACCTCCGCCCCAACGGCATTTGCCTGATGCCCGACGGGGCCTTCCTGATTGCGCATCTTGGCGATACGGACGGGGGGCTCTATCGCATTGCCGAGGACGGTCGGACGACGGCCCTTTGTACGGAGGTGGATGGGGTTCCCCTGCCTCCCAGCAACTACGTGCACCTGGACAAAAAAGGCAGAATATGGGCGACCATCAGTACACGCCATATCCCGCGGTCATTGGGGTATAATCAGTCGGTCAGGGATGGCTTTGTCATTTTGATAGAAAAGGGTCAGGCGCGCATTGTCGCGGATAACCTTGGCTATACGAATGAGTGCCTTGTCCATCCGGATGGAACCAGATTATTTGTGAATGAAACATTTTCCCGTCAATTGGTCAGTTTCGATATTTCCGAGAATGGTGATCTTTCCAACAAGACGGTTATCCAGGAATTCGTCCATGGCACCTATCCCGATGGCATGACATTTGATGAAAAGGGCGGGATCTGGATTACCTCCATCGTGAGCAATCGGGTTATTCGCATCGCGCCTGATGGCCGGAGTGAGGTCATTTTAGAAGATTGTCGCCCCGAGCATCTCGATTGGGTGGAAGAAGCGTTTCTGTCCGGACAGATGGGGCGGCCACATCTCGATAATGCCCAAAGCGAAAAACTTAAAAACATATCAAGCCTGGCCTTTGGCGGGGCGGATTTATCGACAGGATATTTGGGATGCCTTCTCGATGATTGCGTTTATAGATTCAAGTCTCCGGTGAAAGGATATGCGCCGGTTCACTGGCAATTTGAGGGACCGAAACGTCATGGATAAGATAAAAGTCGCGGCTGTTGGAACGGGATATTTCAGCCGATTTCAATATGCCGCCTGGGACCGAATTCCGGAAGTGCAACTCGTTGGGGTCTGTAATCGCACATTGTCTACGGCTGAGGAATTAGCGGATCAATATGGCATCAACAATGTCTATACAGACTTTCGACAGATGCTCGAAGTTGAGAAGCCAGATCTGGTTGATATCATAACGCCGCCGGTGACCCATGTGGATTATGTGACGACGGCTGTGGAGCTTGGCATTCATGCCATATGCCAAAAACCGTTTACGTCTTCTGTAACCGAAGCCCGCAAACTCGTCGCCTTAATCGAGGCAAAAGGCGGCAAGGTGATCGTGCACGAGAATTTCCGCTTTCAGCCCTGGTACCGGAAGATCAAGGAAATACTTGATGCGGGCAGTTTCGGGCAACTCTATGAGATTTCCTTCGCATTGCGGCCGGGAGATGGACAGGGCCCGTCCGCCTATCTGGACCGGCAACCGTATTTCCAGGAAATGGAGCGGTTTTTGGTGCACGAAACGGCGGTTCATCTGGTCGATGTATTCCGATATCTATTTGGTGAAATCGGCGCTGTTTATGCCGATCTGCGCCGGGTGAATCCGGTCATCAAGGGAGAGGATGCCGGGATCATCATTTTTGATTTTCTAAGCGGCGCCAAGGGTCTGTTCGATGGCAACCGCCTGAGCGATCATCGCGCTGACAACCGGCGGCTGACCATGGGCGAAATGCAGATAGAGGGGGAGAGGGGGACCCTTACGCTCGATGGAAACGGCAAGTTGTTCTGGCGGGATCACGGCCAAAATGAAGGCAAAGAGATCTCCTATGACTGGATTGACCGGGACTTCGGCGGAGATTGCGTGTATTCACTGCAACGGCATGTGGTCGATCATCTTCTTTACGGGACAGAGCTGATGAACACGGCAAAAGAATATCTTGCAAATGTGGAAATTGCGGAAGCATCGTATGTTTCAAATGAAAAAGCTGTCAAAATCAGTCTTCGATAAGCATACTTTGGGTTAGTGAGGCAAAAAATAGATAGTCAGGAGCGGTGATTGTAGTGGCTTTGAAAGAATTGAAAGGAACAAGCAAGGCACCAAAGATTTCGATTGCGGAGCAAGCCTATCTCGAGCTTAAACGCATGATATTGGAAAACGAACTTCCGGCGGGCCATCAGCTGATGGAAGGCGAAATTGCAGACTTGCTTGATATAAGCCGGACACCGGCGCGCGAAGCCATGATGAAACTCGAAGCCGAAGGGCTGGTGGAGGTCCGCCCGCGTCACGGCATGAAGGTGAAACCGATTTCCGTATCCGACATGCGGGAAATTTATGCCTTGCTGACGGGCCTGGAATCGACGGCCGCATGGCAGGCGGCCTCTCTGGATCATGATGATTCTGAAATCCAGAAACTGCTGGAGAGTGTCGAAAAAATGGGCCAGGCGCTGGAGAAACAGGATTTGCAGGGCTGGGCCGATGCCGATGAATCCTTTCATCGTCAGCTGGTTGCCATGAGTGGCAACAAGCGATTGATAGAGCTTGTGGACCGATTTATCGATCAGTCCCACAGGGTGCGCATGCTCACCCTGCGTTTGCGGCCCTTGCCGTTGCAATCAAATAAGGATCATGCCAGCGTCGTCGACGCAATTTTAAAAAAGCAGCCGGAGGAGGCGCGCCGGCTTCACCGAATTCACCGTGAAAACGCGGGGAAGTTATTGGTGGAACTTCTGGAAAAGCATGGCCTCACGCAGCTCTAGCGACGGCATGACCAACTGATTTCCTGCAAACGGACTTTCGCCATGGCGAGAGGGCAATCCAATTCCGGCATTCTCGAGACAGGTCAGATTCGCTGTTGCGGAAGGGGAAAACGTCATTATCCTGCTCCGGGAACTATTTCAGGGGTGGATGGACGGAAAGATATAATGCCGACAGCGGAAGAGATAATCGCCGGAATTCCGATCTGGAAGGGGCGGATACGGATCGAACCGCTGAGCGGCGGCATAACCAACCGGAATTTTCTGGTGACGGACACGGTGCAGCGGGCTGTGGTGCGCCTTGGCGAGGATATTCCCGTTCATCATGTCTCCCGATCAAACGAGTTGGCAGCAAGCCTGGCTGCCCATGCCGCCGGGATATCCCCGGCGGTTCTCTATCATGGACCGGGCGTCTTGATCCTTGACTATATTGAGGGTCGGACACTTGCGCCTGAGGATATTCGTGACCCGGCCGTCCTCGAGCGGATTGTGTCCCTGATAAAAACCTGCCACCGCGACATCCCGGCGCATCTTGAGGGGCCTGTCGCGAATTTCAATGCCTTTCAAATCATTCGCGACTATGCGAAGACGTTGCAGGAAGGAGAGAGCCGGTATTGCGATAGGCTTCGGGCGCTTCTTAATTCCTGTAAGGCGCTTGAAAGCGCGGCCGTGCCCTTTGGCCGGGTTTTCGGCCATAATGATCTGCTGGCCGCTAATTTTCTGGACGACGGGAAAAAATTCTGGCTGATAGACTGGGATTACGCGGGCTTCAATACGCCGCTTTTTGATCTCGGCGGGCTCGCCTCCAACAATGATGTCCCTGAAGACGGGGAACGGGCGCTTTTAGAGACCTATTTCGACGCTGCCATCGATTCCGCGCTCTGGAAACGCTATCAGGCGATGAAGGTGGCGTCTCTTCTACGCGAAACCATGTGGAGCATGGTCTCCGAAATTCATTCGACGCTCGATTTCGACTATGCCGGCTATACGGCGGAAAACATGGCGCGTTTCGAGGGCGCCTTTGACGAATTTAGGCAGATGTGAGGGCCGGAATGAAAGAACTCCCCAAGACAGCGAAGGCAGTGGTGATCGGCGGTGGGATCGTTGGCTGCTCGACCGCCTATCATCTCGCGAAGCTGGGCTGGACCGACACGGTCCTGCTGGAGCGCAAGAAGCTGACATCCGGCACCACCTTTCATGCGGCGGGACTGGTCGGCCAGCTCCGGTCCAATGCCAATATCACGGAACTCCTTGGCTATTCCGTTGATCTCTACAACCGGCTGGAGGAGGAGACCGGGCTTGGCACGGGATGGAAGATGAACGGCGGGCTGCGCCTGGCCTGCAACGAAGCCCGCTGGGAGGAAGTGAAAAGACAGGCAACGACTGCGCAATCCTTCGGTCTCGAGATGCAGCTCCTGTCGCCCTCTGAAGCGCGTGACCTTTGGCCATTGATGACGGTGGAGGATGTTATCGGGGCGGCCTTCCTGCCGACGGACGGGCAGGCAAACCCCTCTGATATCACCCAGGCGCTGGCGAAGGGCGCGCGGATGGCTGGGGCGTCGATTTTCGAGGATACCGCCGTTCAGGATATCCGGGTTGAAGACGGCAAAATAAAAGGGGTTCAGACAGATAGAGGATTTATTGAATGTGAGATCGTAATTTGTTGTGCCGGTCAATGGACGCGGGAATTCGCCTGGCGCTTTGGCGTGAATGTGCCGCTCGTCCCGGTGCAGCATCAATATATCATCACCGAGGCCATTGACGGCGTGCCGCGCGACCTGCCGACGCTGCGTGATCCGGATCGGCTCACCTATTACAAGGAGGAGGTTGGCGGCCTCGTCATGGGCGGGTATGAGCCGAACCCGATCCTCTGGGCACTTGATGGTATTCCACCGGATTTTCACTATAGCCTGCTTCCCTCCGACTTCGAGCATTTTGAACCCATGATGAAGCAAGCGCTCGGGCGCGTTCCGGCGTTGGAGAGGGCGGGGATTAAGGAACTTGTGAACGGGCCGGAAAGCTTCACGCCGGACGGAAATTTCATTCTCGGCGAAGCGCCGGAGCTTAAAAACTTCTTCGTCGGCGCCGGGTTCAACGCCTTTGGCATCGCCTCGGGCGGCGGGGCGGGGATGGTGCTCGCCGAATGGGTCGCGAAGGGGGAGCCGCCCTATGATCTCTGGGCCGCAGATATCCGCCGGTTCGGACGGCCGCATTTCGATACCGACTGGATCCGCAAACGCACTGTCGAGGCCTATGGTAAGCATTACACCATGGCCTGGCCGCTGGAGGAGCATAAAAGCGGGCGTCCCTACCGGACGTCGCCGCTTTATAAACGGTTGCAGGATGCGGGGGCCTGTTTTGGCGAGAAACTCGGGTGGGAGCGGCCGAACTGGTTTGCCGATCTTTCCTCGGGCGAGGTGCCGGAGGATATCTACAGCTTTTCCCGGCCCAACTGGTTCAACGCCGTTGCGCGTGAGCATAAGGCGGTGCGGGAAGCGGCGGTCCTCATCGATCAGACATCCTTCGCGAAATTTGCGCTGCAAGGCCCGGATGCCGAAGCGGCGCTTTCCTGGATTGCGGCGAATGACGTCGCCAAGCCTGCAGGATCGCTGACCTATACCCAGATGTTGAACGACAGGGGCGGGATCGAATGTGATTTGACGGTGGCGCGCATCGCGGCGGATGACTATTACATCGTTACCGGCACCGGTTTCGCGACCCATGATTTTGACTGGATCCGACGGAACATCCCGGACGGCATGAAGGTCACGCTGAAAGATATCACCGAGACCATGTCCGTCCAGTCGCTGATGGGGCCGGAGGCGCGGAAAATACTGGAACGTGTGACGTCGGATGACGTATCCAACGACGCGTTTCCCTTCGGCACCTTCAAGTCTATCAAGATTGCCGGATGCGCGGTCCGGGCGCTGCGCATCACCTATGTCGGCGAACTTGGATGGGAATTGCATATGCCCGTTGAAAACGCGGCGGCGGTTTACGATGCGCTGATGACAGCCGGAAAGGATCTCGGCCTTGTCAACGCGGGATACCGTGCAATCGAATCTTGCCGACTGGAGAAGGGATACCGGGCCTGGGGCGCCGATATCGGGCCGGATCATACGCCGCTTGAGGCGGGGCTCGGCTGGGCGGCTAAACTGAAGGCGGACATTGATTTCAAGGGCCGTGCCGCGCTCGAAAAACAGAAGCAGACAGGCGTTAAAAAAATGTTCTCCTGCTTCACGGTGGAAGACCCGGACATCATGCTGTTCGGCCGTGAGACGATCTATCGCAACGGCCAACGGGTCGGCTGGCTCTCCAGCGGGGGCTATGGGCATACAATTGCAAAATCGATCGGCTACGGCTATATCCGTAATGCGGCGGGCGTGGATGCGGAATTCGTCCGCGGCGGGGATTATGAACTCGATGTCGCCTTGACGCGGGTCCCCTGCCAGGTTCATCTCGGGCCGCTCTATGATCCGAAGATGCTGCGGATAAAAATCTGACGACCCTCAGGAAAGAGACAAGAATGGCAAAGCCTGATTATTCGAAACTCAACAAGGACAATATTGTCGCGTTCATCGGCGACATTTTCGACCGCCGGGGGGCGGAGGAGTATCTGGGCGAACCGGTGACAATCTCGGAACATATGTTCCAGACGGCGCAGCTTGCCGAGGACTCAGGGGCCAGTGAGGAGCTGATCGTCGCGGCACTGCTTCACGACATCGGCCATTTCACAAACGAATTTCCCGACAATGCGGCGGATCTTGGTATTGACAGCCATCATGATCGGGCCGGCGCGGCGGTTCTGGCGCCGTTTTTCCCGAAGCTCGTGACAGACTGCGTGCGCCATCATGTTTCCGCTAAGCGCTATCTTTGCGCGGCGGATCCGGAATATTTCGCGAACCTATCCGATGCCTCGGTCCTCAGCCTCAAGCTGCAGGGCGGCCCGATGACGGAGGAACAGGCCAGGAGATTTGCGGAAAATGCCGATATAGAGGCGATTGTCCAGGTTCGTAAATGGGATGATCTGGGCAAGGTTCCGGGCAAGAAAACCCCGACCTTCACGCATTATGCGCCGATGCTACAACGGGTGATCGATCGGGCGGCCACAGCAAACTAGGCGATTTCCAGTTCTGCCGTATCTCGCGCCATTTTCATGAAGGCGCTGACAAGGTTGCCCTTGCTGCGTTCCTTGAGGCAGATCAGCGCTTCATCCATCAATGGCTCGCATCCTGAAATGGGAATTTTGCAAAGTCGCTCGTCGAAACCGAACTCCGCTTCGGAGACGATGCCGATGCCGGCGCCGCTGGCGACGATCTCGCGGATGGCTTCACGGCCGGCCGCTTCGATCGACGGTTTCAAGGTGATGCCCGCAGATGCCGCGATCTGTTCCAGTTTCTGGCGGGTTTTCGATCCTTTTTCCCGGAGCACAAGCGGCTGGCGCGCCAGTTCCTGTAGCGAGATGGAGGCGAGCTTCGCCGCGCGGCTGTCTTTCGCGGCAAAGGCGATGATCGGGGTCGAGCTGAGTTTGACGATATCAAAATCCCGGGATTCCGGAATCTCTCCGAGCACACCAACATCGGCGTCATAGCTGCACAGCTTTTCGATAATTTCCGAGGTGTTGCCGGTGCTGACGGAAATGAACACGCCCGGATATTTTCTCCGGAAGGGGCCGAGAACCGGCTGGAGATGCTGAACGGAGTCGGCAATGATTCGCAGCTTCGCCGAGCCAAGCGCGCGGGATTCCGAGAGCAGTACATGCGCCTGATGCTCCACATCGAAAAGCCGGTGGGTGATTTCCAGGAGCTTTTTGCCGAATTCCGTAAGCGTGACCTGCTTTTTCTGACGATTGAACAACAAAACGTCATATTCGGTCTCTAATTTGCGGACCTGGTCGGAAATGGCGGGCTGTGTCAAAGACAAGGCTTCGGCCGCTCTCGAGAATCCGCCCTGCGTGGCGACGAAGTGGAAGGCGCGAAGTTGAACATACCGCATGTTTTACCCAATCCCGTTTGGAAGGTCATATAGACCAGTACTTATACATTCTCTTAATGTATCGTTCAAATTTATATGTCGATTTTAAATAACGATTTTACAGATGTTACGCTGCCGATTAGATTCCGGATCACCCTTAAATAAAATTTTTGCATGTGTGTCGGGAGAGATGGTCATGGATCGGGATAACGTGCCCAGTGGGGCGTTTGCCTCCCCGCGAATGGGAGAACCCTATTTGCTGACGCCGGGTCCGCTGACGACCGCCTTTGAGGTGAAGGAGGCGATGCTCAAGGACTGGGGCTCATGGGACGGTGATTTTCGCGCCATGACGGCGGCGCTCTGTCAAAAACTGCTCGCCATCGCCGGCGATGACGGCGGGGAGTTCGATTGCGTTCCCATGCAGGGAAGCGGCACCTTCGCCGTGGAGGCGATGCTGGGGTCTTTTCTCGGTCACGATAGCAGGACACTGGTGCTGGTCAATGGCGCCTATGGCAAGCGTATCGTTGAAACGCTCCATTATCTCGGACGGGATCATGTGGTCATCGACAAGGGCGATTACATGCCGCCGCGGGGCGACGAGGTGGCGGCGGCGCTCTCGGCCGACCCGGCGATTACCCATGTCGTGCTCGTCCATTGCGAGACAAGTTCCGGCATTCTCAATCCGGTAAAGGAAATATCGGAGGTTGTCGCGGCCGCCGGTCGCAAGCTGCTGATCGATTCCATGAGTGCCTTCGGCGCGCTGCCGCTCGACGTTCGCGACCTCCGGTATGAGGCGATGGTTTCCTCGGCCAACAAATGCATTGAAGGCGTGCCCGGCTTCGGATTTATCATTGCTCGGATTGCGGAACTGGAGGCGGCGAAAGGCAACAGCCACTCTCTCAGTCTTGATGTCCATGCCCAGTGGGCCAATTTCAAGAAAACCGGGCAGTGGCGATTTACCCCGCCAACCCATGCGGTCGCCGCCTTCATGAAGGCGCTTGAACTGCATGCGGAGGAGGGAGGCGCGCCGGCGCGCCTCGCCCGCTACGAGCGCAACCGCGATGTGATGGTTGCGGGCATGCGCGATCTTGGCTTCGAGACCCTGCTCAAGGACCGCTGGCTCTCGCCGATTATCGTGACCTTCTTCACGCCCGCGCATCCGAATTTCAGCTTTCCGCGGTTTTACGACCTCATGAAGGCGCGCGGCTTTATCATCTATCCCGGCAAGCTGACCGTGGTCGACAGTTTCCGGGTCGGCTGCATCGGACGGCTTGACGAGCATGTGATGCGACAGGTCGTTAACGCGGCGCGCGAGTCGCTTGAAGAGATGAACGTCGACAGTGCCTGTCCGCCGGAAGAGGCCCTCAAGGAACGCGCCCGCCTGGCGGCGTAAAATGTCAGAATCTGGAGTTATGACACAATGAACAAAATGTCCTCAACCGGCGTGACTGTGAACGAGAGGAGCTATCCGTTTCCGGGCCGGACAGCGGTGGTGATCTGCCTCGACGGGTGCGAACCCGCCTATATCGATGCGGCGATTGACGCCGGGGTCATGCCCACAATGAAGCGCATCCGGGAGACGGGGACAATGCATCTGGCCCATTGCGTAATCCCGAGCTTCACCAACCCGAACAATATGTCGATCGCGACGGGGCAGCCGCCGGCGGTTCATGGCATTTGCGGCAACTTCCTTCTCGATCCCGAGACCGGGGAGGAGGTCATGATGAATGATCCGCGCTTCCTTCGGGTGCCGACGATTTTCAAAAGTTTTTTTGATGCCGGAGCGCGGATCGCAATCGTCACCGCGAAGGACAAGCTTCGGGCGCTGCTGGGTCATGGGCTGAAATTCGATGACGGCCGCGCCGTCTGCTTCTCGACGGAGAAATCGGATACGACGACGGTTGCGGAGCACGGAATTGACAATGCCTCCACCAGCCTCGACATTCCGGTGCCATCGGTCTACTCGGCCGAGCTTTCCGAATATGTCTTCAATGCCGGGGTCAAGCTGATGACCTCCTTCAATCCGGATCTGATGTATCTGACGACAACGGATTATGTGCAGCACAAGGCGGCGCCGGGAACAGCGGATGCCAATGCTTTTTACGAGATGTTCGATTCCTATCTAGGCCAGCTCGATGCTCTCGGTGCGGCGATCATCATCACCGCCGACCATGGGATGAAACCCAAGCACAAGGCGGATGGCACGCCGGATGTAATTTATCTCCAGGATCTCCTGGATCGCGAATGTGGCGAGGGTAACAGCCGTGTCATCCTGCCGATTACCGACCCCTATGTCGTGCATCATGGCGCGCTCGGCTCCTTCGCGACGGCCTATCTCAAGCCGGGGGTCGATCAGGCGGCGGTCATTGCGACGCTGAAAAGCACAAAGGGAATCGAACTCGTGCTCGACAAGGCGGCCGCTGCGAAACGGTTCCAGCTACCGGCGGACCGGATCGGCGATCTGGTTATTATCTCCGGGGAGAATCAGGTCCTCGGCACGTCAGCGGACCGCCACGATCTTTCCGGATTGGAAGTGCCGCTTCGCTCCCATGGCGGGCTGAGCGAGCAGGTCGTGCCCTTTATCCTGAATGTGGCGATGCCCGATCTGCCCGCGGCACCGACGCTTCGCAACTTCGATGCCTATTACTACGTGACGCGGGCGGCCGCCCTGCAATCCGCCCAATGAACAGGATGACGTCAAACAGGTCCGCGCGCCCGATAATCGCGGAATCCATGCGCATCGGCGGCCGCAAGGTGACGACGACGGATGTCGTCGAGGTTTGCTATCCCTATACCAATGAGGTGATCGGGACGGTGCCCGCCGGAAACGCCGAACATGCGCGCGAGGCGTTCGAGATTGCGGCGAAATACAGGGCGACGCTGACGCGGTATGAACGCCAGCAGATCCTTTTCAGGGCGGCGGAACTGATCAGGGCGCGGCGCGAACAGCTCGCGAAGATCATCACGCTCGAACTCGGCATCTGTCACCAGCATGCGCTGTATGAGACGGGGCGGGCCTATGATGTTTTCATGCTGGCCGGTCAGCTGGCGATCCTCGATGACGGACAGATTTTCTCCTGCGACCTCACACCCCACGGAAAAGCTCGGAAAATCTATACGAAACGCGAACCGGTCAACGTAATTTCGGCGATCACGCCGTTCAACCATCCGCTCAATATGGTTGCGCACAAGATTGCCCCGGCGATTGCCACGAATAACTGCGTTGTCTGCAAGCCGACGGAGCAGACGCCGCTCACCGCCATAGCGCTTGCGGATATTCTCTATGAGGCGGGCTTGCCGCCGGAAATGTTTCAGGTTGTCACCGGCTGGCCGCAGCATATCGGTGAGGAGATGATCATCAATGAGCATATCGATATCGTCACCTTCACAGGCGGCGTGCCGGTCGGCAAGATGATTGCGGCAAAGGCGGGATATAAACGTCTCGCCCTGGAACTCGGGGGTAACGATCCGCTGATCATCCTCGATGATCTGAGCGACGAGGATCTGATCAAGGCGGCGGAAATCGCGGTCGCCGGGGCAACTGGCAATTCAGGCCAGCGCTGCACGGCGATCAAGCGTATCCTTGTGCAGGAAAATGTCGCCGATAAGATTGTCCCGCATATCCTTGAAAAGGCGAAGAAAATTCGATTTGGCGACCCTGAGGATCCGGAAACCCAGCTGGGCTGCGTCATTCACGAAAAGGCGGCGGAAACATTCGAAAATCGTGTTTTCGATGCGGAAAAGCAGGGGGCCAGGATTCTCTATCATCCGGGCCGTAACGGCGCGCTGCTGCCGCCGATCGTCATTGATCATGTCCCGCATGACAGCGAACTCGTCTTCGAGGAGACGTTCGGTCCCATCATTCCCATCGTTCGCGTGCCCAACGATGACGAGGCGTTGATCAGGATATCCAACTCGACACCCTTCGGCCTTTCCGCGGGCGTCTGCACAAACCGTCTCGACCGTATCACGCGTTTCGTCGATGGGTTGGATGTGGGAACGGTGAATATCTGGGAACAGCCGGGTTACCGCATTGAAATGTCGCCGTTCGGCGGCATCAAGGATTCGGGGAACGGGGTCAAGGAAGGCGTGCTCGAGGCGATGAAGTTTTTCACCAATGTGAAAACTTATTCTCTGCCATGGCCCGCTAATTAATGATAATATAATATAAAATCACGCTCACCGGCTTTACGTCGCTTTCACTTTGTATCGTTTTAATTTATAGATACATAAATATAATAGATTTCTTCTATTTGTAACATTACGCCAGTATTGAAGTGAGTATCGAACGATTGCGCTCTAAATTTGGATCTTTGTGGAATTTTGTGGATTTTTTGGACGCGATCTATTTTAATTCTCGACATATCTCTTAGAGGAGGGAGCGACAAAATGATACAATTTAAGAAATTGGCTTTAACGGCGATTGCCGGGCTGTTCGTTGCGAACAGCGTCATGGCCGCAGAATTAACTGTTTATACGGCCGTCGAGGCGGAAGACCTGAAACGCTACGCGGAAGAATTCAACAAGTCGCATCCCGACATCAAGATCAACTGGGTCCGCGATTCAACGGGTATCATCACGGCAAAACTGCTGGCCGAGAAAAACAATCCGCAGGCTGACGTCATCTGGGGGCTGGCGGCGACGTCGCTCCTGCTGATGAAGTCCGAAGGCATGCTGGAACCCTACGCGCCGAAGGGTGTCGAGAATCTGGACAAGAAATTCGTCGACAAGAGCAACCCGCCAACCTGGACCGGAATGGATGCCTGGGTTGCCGCCGTCTGCTTCAATACAATTGAAGGCGAAAAGCTTGGCCTTAAGGCACCGACAAGCTGGAAAGACCTGACGAAGCCTGAATATAAGGGTCATGTCATCATGCCGAACCCGGCGTCTTCGGGCACCGGCTTCCTCGACGTGTCGAGCTGGCTGCAGATGTTCGGTGAAGAAGGCGGCTG
Organism: Sneathiella chungangensis; assembly: GCF_009882935.1. Lineage (GTDB taxonomy): Bacteria > Pseudomonadota > Alphaproteobacteria > Sneathiellales > Sneathiellaceae > Sneathiella > Sneathiella chungangensis. The sequence continues at coordinate 436,602 of NZ_WTVA01000001.1, read as the reverse complement.
GGAGTATATGGATGGGCTGCACGAGAATATCGCACGCTATACCCATTCGGGTTCCGCACCCTGCAAACTGGCGGCATCCGGTGAAATCCCGATTGGTATTTCCTTCGCTTTCCGCGGCGCCAAGTCCAAGGCCGACGGTGCGCCTATTGAAATCATTGTGCCCGAAGAAGGCGTCGGTTGGGACATGGAGGCAACCGCCATCGTCGCTGGCACGGCTAATCTCGATGCCGCGAAAACCCTTGTCGACTGGACCATCACGAAGGAAGCCAACGTGATGTACAACACCGGCTATGCGGTTGTCGCCTATCCGGGTGTTGCCAAGCCGGTCAAATTCTTCCCAGAAAACCTGACCGAGAAGATGATCGATAACGATTTCGAGTTCGCGGCCAATAACCGCAATGCGATTCTCGCCGAATGGCAGAAGCGTTACGATTCGAAATCAGAGCCTAAGAGCTAATCTGATAAACTGGAAAGAAGGCATCGCATTTGCGGTGCCTTCTTTTTATACTGACCGCTAATTAGACATCTACGGGACGGGGGCAGCATGCGAACCAAGACAGCGCTTGAGAATGAAGCGGACGAAAGTCGGCCTCAGGACGCCTATCTTCGGATCGATCACCTCTGGAAAGCCTTTGGCGAATTTATCGCGCTCAAGGACATTTCCCTCAGCATATCAGAAGGGGAGTTCGTCTGCTTTCTCGGGCCCTCCGGCTGCGGCAAGACGACGTTGCTCCGTGCGATTGCCGGGCTGGACCTGCAAAGCCGGGGAAGCGTGGAGCAGGCCGGAAAGGATATCTCCAACCTTCCGCCGGCGGAACGCGATTTTGGTATTGTTTTCCAGTCCTACGCCCTTTTTCCTAACCTGACAATTGAGAAGAATGTCGCCTTCGGGCTCGAAAATTCGGGAATGGCGAGGCCGGCCATCAAGGCCCGTGTTGCCGAACTTCTCGATCTCGTCGGCCTTCCCGAGCAGGGAAAGAAATATCCCGCGCAGCTCTCCGGCGGGCAACAGCAGCGCATCGCGCTCGCCCGCGCCATTGCCATGTCGCCGGGTCTTCTGCTGCTGGATGAGCCGCTCTCGGCGCTCGACGCGAAAGTGCGGGTACATCTTCGACATGAGGTGAAGGCGTTGCAACGCAAGCTCGGCATTACGACGATCATGGTCACCCATGACCAGGAAGAAGCGCTGTCGATGGCGGACCGGATTGTCGTGATGAACCATGGTGTGATCGAACAGATCGGAACGCCGACGGATATCTACCGGGAGCCGACAACGCTCTTCGTCGCGGACTTCATCGGCGAGATGAACAAGCTTGAAGCAACGTCGGAGGGGCCGGGACAGGTGACCATCGGTAACCGGGAGTTCAAATCCGCCAACCATGATTTTGCGACGGGCGCGGCGGTCATTGCCGCCGTCCGTCCGGAGGATATCATTCCCCATGGATCCGTCGCGGAGGAACCCATCGCCGAGCCGGACAACGCCTTTTCCTGCCAGATCAAGGAAATGGAGTTTCTCGGATCCTTCTGGCGGACAAGGCTACAGGGGGCCGCCCTCGGCGATACGGAGCTTATCGCCGATTTCTCGATCAATGCCGTCCGGCGGCTCGATCTGTCGGCGGACCGGGACATTGTCATCGAAATTCCAAGTAGGCGGCTGAAGGTGTTCGCAGCCGTGGACGACAAGGAATGAGCGTTACAACATCGGATAGGCTGCCCAAGGGACGGCCGCTTTCGCTGAAACTCGGGCGAGATGATTTGCTGATGCGCGGATTTATCCTCATGATCGCGCTCTATCTCATTATCACTCTGGCCCTGCCGCTCTACGCGATGCTGTCGAAGGCCTTTTCGACCTTCCGCTTTGATCTGTCGCAGATCGAGCTGCAGGTCAGCGATCAGGAGGGCAATTTCGACGGAACGATCCTTTCTGCGGCGACGCTCAACGATGAGACCGGCGCAATCGGTGCCGACAGCATGGCCGCCAGCAGTGACAGCCGGCTTGAGCTCACGCCGCTTTTTCCTGATTTCAGTTTCCGAAGCCCGGTCCGGTATAAAATTCGCGGAACGACGGCGGATACGGCTTATCTGATCGGATCGGAGCGGATTACCGGCACCGAATGGAAGGAGATGGATTCGAACACCTTCCGCCGGGTCGTGTTGCGCCCGGCGCAATCTTTCGGGTTCAGTAACTTCACGACCTATTTCTCCACCCCGTCGCTGTTCCGTTCGATCGAAAATTCGCTTTTCATCTCGATCGTCAGCACCATTGTCACGGTGAGCCTCGCCTTCGCCTTCGCCTATGCCCTTAGCCGCAGCTGCATGCGCTTCAAGGGCGTTTTCCGGCTAATCGCGATGGCCCCCATTCTGGTGCCCTCACTGCTGCCCGGGATCGCGCTGGTCTATCTCTTCGGCAATCAGGGAATGCTGAAAGGGATGATGATGGGGGAGTCCATCTATGGCCCATATGGCATTCTTATAGGGTCGGTATTTTTCACTTTTCCGCATGCCCTGATCATCATTACGACGGCGCTGGCAATCTCCGACGCCCGTCTATACGAGGCGGCGATCGCCCTGCGCGCAAGCCGGTGGAAGACATTCTGGACGGTAACCATTCCCGGCGCGCGTTATGGCCTGATCTCGGCGGCCTTTGTCGTATTCAATCTGGTGATCACCGATTTCGGCCTGCCGAAGGTCATCGGCGGTCAATACAACATGCTGGCCGTCGATATCTATAAGCAGGTGATCGGCCAGCAGAATTTTGAAATGGGCGCGGTTGTTTCCGTCGTCCTGCTGATGCCGGCCTTCATCGCCTTTGCCGTCGACCGTCAGGTGCAGAAAAAGCAGGTAGCGCTTCTCTCGGCGCGATCTGTCGTCTTCGAACCCAAACCGCACAAGTCCTTCGATCGTCTCTGCTTCCTCTATTGCACGTTGGTCGCTGTCTTCATTATCGGGATTCTCGGTGTTTGCCAGTTTGCCGCGCTGATCAAATTCTGGCCCTATGACCTGTCGCTCAGTCTCAAGAATTACAATTTTGACGTGATGGACGGCGGCGGCTGGGAGGCCTATGGCAATTCCATCAAGCTCGCTATCCTGACGGCGATCTTCGGCACGATTGTCGTGTTCACCGGCGCCTATATGGTGGACAAGACGCGCGGGTTTAAAAGCGGCCGCAATATCTTCCAGTTGCTGGCGATGCTGCCGATGGCCATTCCAGGCATGGTGCTGGGGCTGGCCTATATCTTTTTCTTCAACGACCCCGATAATCCGCTGAATTTCCTCTATGGCACCATGGCGATCCTGGTGATCGTGACGATCACCCATTTTTACACCGTGTCGCATTTGACGGCGGTGACGGCGCTGAAGCAGATGGATGGTGAGTTTGAATCTGTGGCCGCCTCACTCAAGCAGCCCTTCTACAAGCTGTTCGCGCGGGTAACCGTTCCGGTCTGTATGCCGGCCATTCTCGATATCGGGATTTATCTCTTCGTGAATGCCATGACAACCGTTTCGGCGGTCGTCTTTCTCTACTCAACCGACACGGCGCTCGCCTCGATCGCGGTGCTGAACATGGACGATGCGGGCGACATCGCGCCGGCCGCCGCCATGGGGATGATGATATTTTACACCAATGCGGCGGCGCGCATCCTCCATCTCGCCGCGTCGAAAGGCATTCTCAAGCGAACGCAGGCCTGGCGATTACGCTGATGCAGCGGCCATAGGGGCGACGACTATCTCTCGCCCCATTCGACAATCACCTTGTGGAGTGCGCGGTATTGGCGGTCGGCTTCGCGCCCGAACACGGGATCGCCCTTGTCTGCCAGCCGCGTTTCGATGACATCCCAGTCCGAGGGATAAAGAACCTCTTCCGCCGCCGGGAAAAAGATCGTCTCTTCCGCCTCCATATGCCTAAGAAGAAATTCCCTGTAGTCCTGAACCGCGTCCACAAGGAGCTCCCGCGGTACCTGTTCTTGCAGTTTGATCTGCTGAAATACGTCCGAAAAATGCATCCCGAGATGGGTGATGACGTCGTGATCCCTGAAAATTTCAGCGGCGGCGGCACCGCGAGCTTCATCCCGGGCGCTCAGGCTTCTCAGCATAAGATTTTCAATCGGATGGTGGCATTTCTGGGGAAAATTCATCATGTAATCGAGCAGTGCTTCCACCAGAAAAAAGTTGAGGGAAACACCCTCGGAAAACCGTTTGACTTCCCGCTCCAGTACCTCCAGAAGCACCGTCATGCGCCGGTGATCCTCGAGGAGCTTTGCTATTACCTGCGACATGTGACCTCCCTGATCTGTATTGAGGTAGGTTGATAGTAAATCCCCAAAAAGCTGTGGCATTGATCGGAATCAAGGACTGATTTCTTTTATGCAGGGCGGCCGGGGCACGAGATTGCCCCTGTAGAAATTCGCTGGGACCGGCTATGATGCGATAAAAGCAATAGAATTACAGTTATTTGCCCACGGATGTGTCCATGCCGGGTTTTGAAATTGAAAACACGCATATTTATCATGCGGATATCGGCGACTCCGGGCCGCTTGATATTTCGCAGTGCTGGCAGGCACTAAGCTCGGAGGAAAAAGCGCGGGCCGACCGGTTCCGCTTCGATCTGCATCGCAACCGCTATGTGCGGGCCCATGGCCAGATGCGCCACATACTTGCGGCCTATATCGACCTGCCCGCCAATAGAATTGCGATCGAGACCGGCGCGCGCGGCAAGCCCTTCATCAGCGGCCAGAAAATCTACTTCAACATGTCGCATTCGGCGGATTCCGGCGTTTTCGTTGTAAGCCGAAGCGGGGAGGTCGGTATTGATGTCGAGATGTTCGATCGCAAGGTGGAAATTGAGGATCTGAGCCGCCACTACTATACCGAGGCCGAGAATGCCGTTCTGGCGCGACTTGAGGGCCAGGCCCGGCGGGAGATGTTTTTCTGGCTCTGGACGGCGAAGGAAGCCCGAATGAAGGTGACGGGGGAGGGGCTGGCTCTTGATCCGCGGGAGATCGATGTCGTTGTCGATGCCGGGCAGCCGGTCGGTTACCGCAAACCCCATCAACCGGTGGCGCGCCTCAAAACCGTCGAATTATCAGGGCTGGCCGGCGCCTGTAGCGTTGCGGGCCTTTTCGATCCGCGCCTGCGCGTGAAATCCCTCGCGGACCTCGGGTGATTGCCGGCACAGGGGCTTGGGGTCGTTAGCTCTTGATGTCGAGAGTAACCTTCTGCAACTCGTTCCAGACTTCGAACATCTTCACATTTGCCTTATAGCTGTGAAGCGCCAGGTTTTGATTGATGAGTTCTCCGGCGACATCGACATTGGGGCTTTCAATCAGGCCCTCGTCATTGGCGAGCGCATGGTTCGGATGATAGACATAAGTGGTGGCCGGATCTTTCTCGCGCACCTTGACGGTTGGCGCACCCGTCTCATCGGTCGTCTGGACCGGTTCAACAGCCTTGTAGGACTGGTTTTTATCGGTGGCGCCAGGCGTGCCAACGCTGTTCGCGTTGACCAGATTCTGGGCGGATACTTCGACCCGCTTGGTCGCCGCGGCCATGCCGCTTATCGCAGAACCTAGAATGGATGTCATGATTGTCTCCAATCAATAGAATTTTAAATAAAATTTATACGTATATAAGTTATCACATTAACACGTTATAGGGGCACATACATTAACAATTCGTTAATGCCGTCAGCTGTCGCCGGAGAGGAATTTCTGCCATTTGTCCAGGATGAAGAAAAAATCCGATCGCGGACCTTCCTGCGGCGCCCTCTCCAGATCGAACAGTGGGGAAATGATATACTGATCCGCCGTGAGGGTCAGATTGAAGGCATTGCCGGTGACCTCGACATCATATCCGTCCGCATCCGCCGCCCGCGATGACAGGTAATGAATGACCGCCGCGTCATTCTGAATTTCCGTTTCAAAAAACTCTTCCAACAGCCTGTTTGCCGGGGATATTTTCGCTTTCACCAATCCGCTTTTCATGTCCCGGTGCAGGGTTACCTCGATCATCTTGCTGGTCCTCTAGTCGGCGACATACAGCGGATAGGCTGTATTCACATCGCCGTTGCCGAAACGGTACCCCTCGATCAGAAACCCGTGGCCGGAGGGACCGCGCCAGCGGGCGCCCTGGGGCAGCATATTGTTGGCGATGGCGAAAAGTATACTTTGAATGACCTGATCCCTGGAAAAATCGTCGGGAAAGAAGCTGGAGAATTTTTCCTTCCAGCGGCGTTCCGCGGGATCATATATCTCGACGGTGGCCGTATAGATACCCGCTTTGTTGGGACCGGAAAGCACCTCCTTGATGCGGGACTTGGCCCCCAACGGTTCCTTCGGCGCGACATGAAAGCCGACCGGCTTGCCGTGCCTGTTGATCTCGCCATCGAATATATGGGTGAGATTGAGAGAGGGGGTCGATTCCGACCAGAGGCCGCGCGCCGGTGCTTCCTGGGAAAAGAAGGGGACCGCGACATAGAGGAGGGCGAGGCAGCCGAGCAGGGCAACGGCAAGCCCCATCCTCCGTAAGGGAGATATTTTTTTCATCAGGGAGAAAAGTCCGTTATCCCGGCCCATTCACGAAGCTTTCAACAAGGCTTTTCGCGACGAGATTCCAGCCATCCACCAGCACGAAGAAGATCAGCTTGAAGGGAAGCGAAATCATGACCGGCGGCAGCATCATCATGCCCATCGACATCAGGATCGAGGCGACAACCATGTCGATCACGATGAAAGGCACGAACAGGAGAAAGCCGATTTCAAAGGCGCGTTTGAGTTCGCTAATCATGAAGGCGGGCACGAGAACCTTGAGCGGTACCTCCTCCGGCGTTTCGGTTTCCGGCGTTGCGCTCAGATCCATGAATAGCAGAATGTCCTTTTCGCGCGCATGCTGCAGCATGAAGGTTTTAAAGGGCGCGACCGTGCGCTCAAACGCCTGTGTCTCGTCTATCTGCTCGTCGATCAGCGGGACAATCCCGTTTTCATAGGCGCTCTCGAAGGTCGGCGCCATGATAAACGCCGTCAGGAACAGGGCGAGGGAGATGATCACGACGTTCGGCGGCGTCGACTGAACACCGAGGGCGCTTCGAAGGAGCGACAGGACAACGACAAGCCGCGTGAAGGACGTCGTAACGATCAGGATCGCCGGCGCGAGGCTGAGCACCGTCATCAGCACGACCAGCTGAACAATGCGGCCCGTCAGCGGTCCGCTGTCGTCTCCGAAATCGAGGGAAATGGACTGGGCCAGAACCTCATAGGGGACGGCCAGAATGATCAGCGCAAGCAAACCGGCAGCCAGAAATCCTCTGAATTCTTTCATGGCGGGGAGGCGGCGCATTCTCGGTAATTTACTCATGCGTACTCACATTGCCCTGTTCGGCGGTTACGTTGGAGGTGATGTTCCGCTCGACCACGAGATCCCGTTCCGGCCCTAGCAAGAGCAGATGCTCCCGATCGTCGCGCTTCACGAGGATAAGGCGGCGCTTGGCATCGATGGCGATCACATCGGTTATGGAAAGACGTTTCGGCGCGGAGGGGTCGCGGGATGCCCGAGGCACCATGCCGAGGCGCCGGGCGAGCAGGGCGATCAGCGCAATCAGTCCAAGGACGACAATCAGACCGACAATATATTTCAGGTACTGTACGGGTTCCATCGGCCTGCCATAATTATATTCGTCCGGGTGGTTTGCGCATTCCGGAAGTACACTAGCGGCCCTTGGTGGATTTGAAAACTATTCTTTGTAAACCCGGCCTTCCAGAGTGTCGATATCGCGGCCAAGGGAATCATGGCGCTGCTGGATTTCGTTGGAAAGCATAGTCAACGACTGCATCACCTGGTTCATGAAATTCGTCAGTTCCAGACGTTCATTCCTGGGCGCGCTCTGCACCTTGCCCTGGATGCGGACAATTTTCTCGGGGAGCGAACTCATGTCGATCATGAGGCCCTTGCGAGTCTGTTCCAGATAATCCGAAATGTCTTTCATGACGTCGGAAATATCCGAATTTATTTTTGTGATATCTTCCATGGGCGACACGTTGTATCAAACTGGCGGTTTTTCCTGACACCTGTACAGATAGGACAGAATTTCCGAAACCGCGGCAAATGCCTCCAAGGGGATAGGGCAGTCGACCTCGATTTCCGATAAAATCTGGGCCAGATCTGAATCGGTGCGCACCTTTACACCATGGGCGAAGGCCAATTGCAAGATTTGTTCTGCAACGTCGCCCTTTCCGCTCGCCGTCACCTTGGCAAGCGCGGCGGGGGAATCGTCATAGCTGAGGGCGATGGCGAGGGGGTCATCGGCATTTTTCGCGGGGTTTTCGTCGTTTTGTGTCATGGTTTTCCAAGGTCGAAGGGGCCCAATGTCGCTTAATTTACGGAAACGTGATTAACAATTCTTTACCTGGCGCCTGGATACGGCAGAAATATGCAAGTTCTTTCTTGCAACTCGCAAAAGGAATGATTATGTTCCCGTCGCCGGACAATGGCGACATAGCCTCTATTTAATTGTGACCGGCACTGTGCGACCAGACTGACAGGAGCGATAGCTCCGCTTTGCACAAAGAAACTGAACAAATGTCGTTGTGACACGATCGGCTATTCGAGAGATGAAGAATAGTCCCGCAATGTTGAATGCTCCCGCCGTTCAATTAATGGATGACGCGCGGTGGATGCCAGAAATTAGAGGAGTAAATATTATATGAGTGGCTTGGAAAATGCGTTGAACGGTAAGTCCGTTGCGATACTCGTCGCCAATGGTTTCGAAGAATCCCACATGACCAGCCTGCACAAAAGCCTCGTGCTGACGGGCGCGGATGTGAAGATCGTCTCGCCTGAGAAGGGCGTCGTCAACAGCTGGCACGGCAATGGCTGGGGCCATTTTTTCCCGGCAAATGCCCATCTGGCGACCTCCATGTCCCATCATTTCGACGCCGTTATCATTCCTGGCGGCTCCCGTCACGTCGCGCGTCTCATCTCCGATCCGCAGACCGCCCGTTTCATGCGCGGCTTCATGGAAGACAACAAGCCGGTTGCGCTGGTTGAAGACGCCTCGAAAGTTCTCGCAGAAGCGGACCTCCTCGAAGGGCGCCGGGTGATCGTATTTGACGACATCAACGAAACCCTTAAGGAAAAAGGCGCCAAACTGGCCGAAGAGGAAATCCATGTCGATGATATGCTGGTTACCAGCCGTTTCGCCGATGATACGCTGGTCGAAAAATTCGCCGATCGTATCTTGAACTACGAACCGGAGGCATGGGAAGCCGCTTGAAAATCCCGGTAGTATCCGACAGTCGAAAACGCCTCCGCTCTCCGGGGGCGTTTTTTATTGCGTGATGGGGCTTTTGGCCTCGCATTCATAGTCTATTAACGTTTCCCGTCTAATCTACACTCAGGAAAAAACCGCGAACGGAAGCGATCCTGATATGAACTTGGAGAAAATTCCGCTCTTCGCCGCGCTGACGGAGAAAATGAAGTGGCTTTCTGCCCGGCAGAAGGTGCTGGCGCAGAATATTGCCAATGCCGATACGCCCAATTACCGCGCGCGCGATTTAAAACCGCTGGAATTCCGGGACATGATCGAGGGGCCGAAAGAAGATAGCGTCAGCATCAATCGCACCAACAAGCGCCATATTTTCGTCGAAGAAATCGCGACTTACGAGACGGAGATCAACCGCGATGTCACCGACGTCACGCCGACCGGCAACGCGGTGATGCTGGAAGAGGAAATGATGAAAGTCGCGGAAACACAAATCCAGTACGAGCTGACGACGTCGCTGTACAAGAAAAATCTGGGGATGTTGAAAACAGCCCTTGGCCGCCGTTAAACGGACTAGAAAAGGAAACCGGTAACATGGATCTCTTAAAGACAATGTTGATATCGGCCTCTGGGATGGATGCCCAGGGACAGCGGATGCGGGTTATTTCGGAAAACCTGGCCAACAAGGACAGTATGGGCAAGACGCCCGACGAGGATCCCTACCGGCGGAAAATTATTTCCTTCAAGAATGTGCTCGACCGCGAGGAGAAGATCACCAAGGTGAAGGTCTCGCGCATTGGTGAGGACAAGACCGATTTTGATCTCAAATTCAACCCGAGTCATCCGGCGGCCAACGCCGACGGCTATGTCAAGATGCCGAATGTCAATTCGCTGGTTGAGATTATGGACATGAAGGAAACACAACGGTCCTATCAGGCCAACCTTGGCGTGATCGAGGCATCGAAGAAGATGATTATGCGGACGCTGGACATCCTGCATCAGTAGGAGTGAGGGGAGAGTAGATTATGGCGGATACAAGCGCGCTTGCGGCCACGCAGGCTTATTCAAAGGCGATTAACAATACCCTTGGTGCCAAGCCATCCGGCGGTGCCAACGAGGCGGCGGAAGCCGTCGGCGGGCCGAGCTTTGCCGAAATGCTCGCGAGCGCCGGCACCGAGGCCATTGAAACCGGTGTCAATTCCGAGCAGATCAGCCTGGAGGCGATTACGGGGGATGCGGGTCTTGCCGATATCGTCACCGCCGTCAGCAACGCCGAGGCAACCCTTGAAACGGTGGTCGCCGTCCGCGATCGTGTAATTCAGGCTTATCAAGACATCATAAAAATGCCAATCTAGGCTGTAGAGGTTTTTTACAGCATAAGGATTGAAGCAAATGAGCCCAGCCGATGTCGTCGATGTCGTTCGAGAAGCAATCTGGGTCCTCCTTGCTGTGGCGTCTCCTGTCATGCTGGTCGCCCTTGCTGTCGGTCTGATCATCGCGCTTGTGCAGGCCCTGACCCAGATTCAGGAAATGACCCTGGTGTTTGTTCCGAAAATTCTGGCGATCTTCCTGTCCCTGATCATTTTCATGCCCTTCATGATTTCCTCGATGATTGCGTTGATGGAACAGCTCGCCCAGCGTATTTCGGGCATATGATCGCCGGTGACCGTTAGATGCTGGCCGAATATCTCAGCGTAAATATCTTTGCCTTCTTGCTGGTCTTCGCGCGTCTTGGCGCCGCCTTCATGGTTGTTCCGGGATTTGGCGAAGCCTTTATTCCGCCCCGGGTACGCCTTGCCGTTGCGCTCGGGGTCAGTTTCATCGTTTTACCTTTTGCCATCGACCAGCTGCCGGGCGAACCCGCGACGCCGATAGAACTTCTGTTGTTGCTTGTTGGCGAGATGGTGATCGGCCTTGTCATGGGTGGAATCCTTCGATTGCTGCTCAGCAGCCTGCATATCGCTGGCACGATCATCGCCCAGCAGTCGGGCCTTGCCGCCGCGCAATTCTTTGATCCGGCGCAGATGACCCAGGGCGCCATCACCAGCACCTTCATGACCCTGATGGGCCTGACGATGATTTTTGTCACCGATATGCACCATCTGTTCATCGAGGGCACATTCGCGACCTACCGTCTTTTCCCGGCCGGGCAGGTGCCGGATTTCGGCAGCATCAGCCAGCTGATCACGGATTTCGTACAGCAATCCTTCCTGCTCGGTTTTCAGATGTCCGCGCCCTTCCTTGTTTTCGGAATTACCTTCTATATGGGGATCGGCCTGATTAACCGCCTGATGCCGCAGGTGCAGATCTTCTTCGTCGCCATGCCCCTGCAGATTGTGCTTTCCTTTGCCATTCTGGCGATTACAATTGGCGCCGCTATGATGTGGTTTATCAGTTATTACGAGGAGGCGCTGATGCGCTTTCTCGGGGAATAAGGGCAGATGGCTGACGATACAGATGATGCCCAAAAGACAGAAGAGCCAACCGCCAAACGGCTCGAGGATGCCTTCAAGAAAGGTCAGGTGCCGAAATCGCAGGAGGTCGGCCACTGGTTCATGACTATCGGGATCACGCTGGTCGTGATGATTTTCATCGCCGGTCTTGGTAAGGGTCTTACATTCGACCTGCTCAAATTCATCGAGCAACCCCATGCGATCGCGACGGACAGGTTTCACCTCGGCCTCATTTTCGGCGATCTCGGATGGGCGATCATCTGGGTCGTCGCCCCGGCGCTCGGCACGCTGATGATCGCCGGCCTTCTCGGCAATCTCGTGCAGCATCGGCCGGTTTTTTCCGCCGAACGGATCAAGCCGAAACTCGAGAAACTCTCCCTATTGAAAGGCTTTAACAGGCTCTTTTCGATCAAGTCTCTGGTCGAGTTCGCGAAGGGCCTGTTCAAGATTTCACTGGTCGGCACCATCGCAATCCTGTTCGTGCTGCCTTCGATGGATCAGCTTCCCGTCGTCGTGTCCTATGACGTCCCGCAAGTGCTTGAGCTGATACAGGACCAGGCGCTTCTGCTGCTCGCCGGCGTCGTCGCGGTCATGAGTGTCATTGCCGGGCTCGACTTCATGTATCAGCGCTATAATCATCACAAGGAACTGCGCATGACGAAGCAGCAGATCAAGGATGAATACAAGCAGACGGAAGGCGATCCGATGATCCGCGCCCGCCTCCGGGCACTCAGGGCGGAACGGTCGCGCCAACGCATGATGCAGTCGGTACCGGAGGCGGATGTCGTGATTACCAACCCGACCCATTTCGCGGTCGCGCTGCAATACAAGCCTGAGGACGAGCGGGCGCCGGTGGTTGTCGCCAAGGGCATGGACAATATCGCCGCGAAAATCCGCGAAATCGCGAACGAGAATGATATTCCGATCGTCGAAAATCCGCCGCTTGCCCGGGCTCTGCACAAGGCCTGCGATTTGGATGAGGAAATTCCCTACGAGCATTTCAAGGCGGTGGCCGAAATCATCGGCTATGTCATGCGGCTCAACAAGAATAAGCTGAAGAAGTAAGCGGTTCCCTATGGCGCAACAGGTAAACAGACGGCGGAGAAATCCGAAATTCTTCATGGGCGTGGATGCGCGCCAGCTTGCTGCTGCCTTCTTTCTCGTGGCGGCGCTGATCGTCATTTCGGCGCTCTTGGGCCGGGAACTCAGCTTCATCAATATCGTCATACTGAGCGCGATGGTGGTCTCGGCCATGGGGCTGGGCCTCTGGTATCTCATCTTTCATGGCCTGCGCCAGGCCGCGAGTGGGAATCTCGACCTCTTGTCCGATGTTATTGCCACAAGTCCGGAGGGGCGGCTGCTGACGACGAAGGACGGCCGGTTCGTCTATGCGAATGCCGCATACCGTAAACTCCTCGATCTGCCGGCAAGGGATGACAGGCAGACCTTGGCCGCTTATTTCGACGCCGACGAGCAGGCGCGCGAAAAGATAGAGAAGCTTCTCAAGGCCGCCGTCTATGATGGTACGACCGGTGGCCGCATCGATATCAAGACCGCAAGCGGGCGGTGGCTGTCGATCCTCGCCCATGCCATTGACGTGTTGCCGGACAATATCATCTGGTACGTCACCGAAACGACTCGCCAGCACCGGCTGGAGGAAGAGGAGCGGGTCGCCCGCGAGAAACTCTCGGAATATTTCAATAATGCGCCGGTTGGGTTCTATTCCCTGGATGGCGACGGCAATCTTCAGTTCGCAAACCGGATTTTCGCCGACTGGCTTGGGTATCAGCAGGAAGAGTTGAACGAAGGGCATCTGCCTTTCTCCAGCCTTGTCGTTAAATCGGATGACGCGCAGCTTGACCTGATGGAGGTGTTTTCGGCGGATGGCCCACTTTATGAGGGGGAACTGACCCTTCGCCGCCGCGACGGCACGCAATTGCCCGTCCATGTCACGCAAACGATTGTCCGCGACGAGAATGATGCGGTTTTGGGCTCTCGCTCCGTCGTGCGCGAGCTCCTGCAGGAAAAGGAGTGGCGGGAACGGGTTGCGAATGCGGAGCTGCATTTCCGCCGGTTTTTCGAGGCCGCGCCGATTGGTATCCTGTTGCTCGACGCCAAAGGCGTCGTGTTGGAGGCGAACCCGGCGTTCCGCGCTCTCACCGGGACCGTCCTCAACAAGGCGGTCGGTAGCCATATAACGGAACTTGTTGAAGACGGCGACCGCCCGCAGCTTCAACAGAAGCTCATGGAGGCGGTTGCCAGCGATATGGCCGCGCCATCGCTGGAGGTGAAGCTGCAGGGCGCAACGGAGCGGGCGGCAAGCTTCTATATTAGCGCCATTGCGGGGGAGGAGCCCGCGGACGGCCGCCTGCTCGTCCATGTGGTGGATACTTCCGTTCAGCGCAGCCTTGAAGTCCAGTTCGCGCAAAGCCAGAAGATGCAGGCTGTCGGCCAGCTGGCCGGCGGCATTGCCCATGATTTCAACAACCTTCTGACGGCGATGATCGGATTTTGCGATCTGTTGCTGCTCCGTCACCAAGTTGGCGATCCGTCCTATTCCGACATCAACCAGATCAAGCAGAACGCCAATCGCGCCGCCGGCCTTGTCCGTCAGTTGCTGGCCTTCTCCCGCCAGCAGACCCTGCGCCCCGAAGTCACCGACCTCACCGATGTGCTGGCCGAGCTTTCCAACCTGCTCCGGCGTCTTATCGGCGAGGCGATCCAGCTCAAGATCAGCCATGCCCGCGACCTCTGGCTCGTCAAGGTCGACCGCGGCCAATTCGAGCAGGTGGTCATCAATCTCGCGGTGAATGCGCGCGATGCCATGTCCGGGGACGGGCTGCTCTCGTTCGAGACCGAGAATCTTACCATCGCGCCCGGCCAGAAGGGATTTAACGAGTTGATCCCGCCGGGTGACTACATTCTCGTCAAGGTCTCGGATACGGGCACAGGGATCCCGGAAGATGTCATCGAGAAGATCTTCGATCCTTTCTTCACGACCAAGAAAGTCGGCGAGGGGACGGGTCTCGGCCTCAGCACCGTATATGGCATTATCAAGCAGACGGGCGGCTATATTTTCGCCGAGAATAACGACGACAAGGGAACGACTTTTAATATCTATCTGCCGCGCTATGCCGAAGAGGCAAGGCGGGCGGACGCCGCAGAAATATCGCAGCATTCCGCCCATCGCGACCTGACCGGCAAGGGCACCATCCTTCTTGTCGAGGACGAGGATCCGGTCCGGCTTTTCGCCGCACGGGCGCTTGAAAACAAGGGATATACGGTGCTGCAGGCGGATAGCGGCGAAACGGCGCTTGAAGTCGCGGAGGGGCATGACGGCAAGATCGACCTGCTGATCACCGATGTGGTGATGCCGATTATGGACGGGCCAACGCTTGTGAAAAATATTCTCGGCAAAACGCCCGACCTCAAGGTCATTTTCATTTCCGGCTATGCCGAGGATGCCTTCCGCAAGGATCTCGATTTCGACGTCAGCAAAATCGATTTCCTCCCCAAACCCTTCTCGTTGAAAGAAATCGCCACCAAGGTCAAGGAAGTCCTGGTCCGGGAAACCAACTGACTTTCGCGCGGGATTCGGAACGGGCAAAGGTTCCGTTCCTCAAATTTTATATGACGGGATTCATCGTTCTTTGTAATTTTGAGAACAAAAATCAAACATGATACAAAAATACCATTAAATACAATCACATAAAATTTTCTTGCAAAAGAGAACAAACCATGTACATTTACAGCAGTTGCATCCGCTACGGACCTATGGAATAAGGGGAGATCGATGGTAAAATCAGCTCTGAAGCTCGTTGAAGCAGGTGGCATGGACAAGAAAAAAGCGTTGGAAGCGGCCCTGAGCCAGATCGATCGGGCCTTCGGCAAAGGGTCGGTGATGCGGCTTGGCCAGCAGGAGGCCCTGGACGTTGCGGCGATCCCGACGGGATCCCTCGGCCTTGATATCGGGCTGGGCATTGGCGGTCTGCCAAAGGGGCGGGTGGTCGAGATTTACGGTCCTGAAAGTTCCGGCAAGACGACCCTCGCGCTTCATGTGGTTGCCGAAGCGCAGCGTCAGGGCGGGACCTGCGCCTTTATCGACGTGGAGCATGCGCTCGATCCGGTCTATGCCCGCAAGCTGGGCGTGGATGTGGATGAGCTTCTGATCTCGCAGCCTGACACCGGTGAACAGTCGCTCGAGATTACCGATACGCTGGTCCGCTCCGGCGCCGTGGATGTGCTGGTGGTCGACAGTGTCGCCGCGCTGGTGCCGCAGGCTGAGCTGGAAGGAGAGATGGGGGATACCCATGTCGGGCTTCAGGCGCGGCTGATGAGCCAGGCGCTCCGGAAACTGACCGGTTCCATCGCGCGCTCCAACTGTATGGTGATTTTCATCAACCAGATCCGTATGAAGATCGGTGTGATGTTCGGAAGCCCCGAAACGACGACGGGCGGCAACGCGCTCAAATTCTATGCCTCCGTCCGTCTCGATATCCGCCGGATCGGGCAGATCAAGGTGAAGGACGATATTGTCGGCAACCAGACGCGGGTAAAGGTCGTCAAGAACAAGGTGGCCCCGCCGTTCAAGGTGATTGAGTTCGACATCATGTATGGCGAGGGGATTTCAAAGACAGGCGAAATTCTCGACCTTGGCGTCAAGGCGGAGATCGTTGAGAAGTCCGGCTCCTGGTATTCCTATGATAGCCAGCGGATTGGTCAGGGGCGGGAACAGGCAAAGATCTTCCTCAAGGAAAATCCGGAAATCGCCAATGAGATCGAGCAGAAGATCCGGGCAAATGCCGGGGTCCTGTCCGAGGCTCTGCAGGGCCTGCCCGAAAGCGATCCGGACCGCGATGAAATGATCATGGATGAGTAACGCCGGGAGTTAAGTCATAAAAAAAGCCGACCCGTTTGGGCCGACTTTTTTTTGGATATCTCCTGATTGATCAGGCCATTTCTTTTTGCAAATTCTGGTCCAGTGCGTCCAGGAATTGATTGGTGGTGAGCCAGGTCTGATCGGGACCGACCAGCAGCGCAAGATCCTTCGTCATCTGGCCGCCTTCGACAGTTGAAATGCACACCTTTTCAAGGGATTCCGCGAATTTCTTCAACTCGTCGTTTCCGTCCAGCTTGGCGCGGTGCATCAGACCCCGGGTCCAGGCAAAAATGGAGGCAATCGGATTGGTTGAGGTTTCCTTGCCTTCCTGATGCATGCGGTAATGGCGGGTCACGGTGCCATGGGCGGCTTCCGCCTCGACAGTATTTCCGTCCGGCGTCATCAGGACGGATGTCATCAAGCCGAGCGATCCGAAGCCTTGCGCGACCGTATCGGACTGCACGTCACCGTCGTAATTCTTGCAGGCCCAGACATATTTACCCGACCATTTCATCGCGCAGGCGACCATGTCGTCGATCAGGCGATGTTCGTAGGTCAGGCCGAGTTTGTCGAACTTGTCCTTGAATTCATTGTTGAACACCTCCTCGAAGAGGTCCTTGAACCGGCCGTCATAGGCCTTCAGGATAGTGTTCTTCGTGGAGAGATAAACCGGCCAGCCCCGGTTCAGGCCGTAGTTCATGCAAGCCCGGGCAAATCCGCGAATGGAATCATCAAGGTTATACATGCTCATGGCAACGCCGCCGGAGGGGAAGTCAAAAACCTCGAATTCCTGCGCCGCGCTGCCGTCGGCGGGCTCGAACTTCATGGTCAGCTTGCCGGGGCCCTTCACAACCATATCGGTTGCCCGGTACTGATCGCCGAAGGCATGACGGCCGATCACGATCGGGTCGGTCCAGCCCGGAACGAGCCGCGGCACGTTGGAGCAGATAATCGGCTCGCGGAACACGGTGCCGCCCAGGATGTTGCGGATTGTGCCGTTCGGCGAGCGGTACATTTTCTTCAGGTCGAATTCCTCGACCCGTGCCTCATCCGGGGTGATGGTCGCGCATTTGACACCGACGCCGTATTTCTGGATGGCTTTGGCAGCATCAATGGTGATCTGATCGTCCGTCTCATCACGCTTCTCGATCCCGAGATCATAATACTTCAAATCGATATCCAGGTAGGGGAGGATGAGTTTGTCTTTGATAAATGCCCAGATAATCCGGGTCATTTCGTCGCCATCCAGTTCCACGACCGGATTTTTGACTTGAATTTTTGGCATATCGACGTCCTTCTTGGCCTATTGTTTCGGTATTCTGCGGCAGCAAAATATCATTGCCGGCGAACTCTGCAAGCTGAACCGTCAAAAAAACGTCAATTCAGTCCTAAAATTTTGAGATATCGGCGTTAAATTCCGCTTCGGGCTCCGTCATGAGGGTCGGGATGATATCCTCCAGCTTCTCCACAACGGTAAAAAAGTCGAGCGCTTCGGTTTCCACGAATCCCGCTTCGTTCATATGGTCCAGCAAATCTAGGAGGGGTCGCCAGTAATTTTTGTAATTGACCAGCAGGATCGGCTTGTCGTGCAGGCGGAGTTGCCGCCAGGTCACCATCTCGAATGTTTCGTCAAGGGTCCCGAGGCCGCCCGGCAGGACAGCGAAGGCATCGGCCATCTGAAACATCTTCTCCTTGCGGATATGCATGCTGTCGACCACATGCAGCTCTGTCAATTTCTCGTGACTGACCTCAATATGATGTAGATGAGCGGGAATAATCCCGATAACCTGTCCTCCAGCGTTGAGCGTGGCGTCGGCAATTACGCCCATCAGGCCGACATGGCCGCCGCCATAGACGAGCCGGATCCCGTTGGCGGCAAGTGCCTTGCCGAGGTCTCTGGCGGCGTCGATGTGGGACGGATCCTTGGGCATCCGGGAACCGCAATAAACGCATAGGGAAGAAATTTTGGGCATTGGACGAACTATAACGGTAAAAGGTAAAGAATGAGAAAAATCCTTGCCCTTGTTATTTGCGGGTTCCTGATCATGGCGTCAAGCCCCGTTTTGGCGGGGAAGGCTGACGTGATCGATGTGAAGGTCGTCAATGTTGACGCCGATGTCTATCGGTTCAGCGTGACGGTCCGCCATGACGACAGCGGCTGGGATCACTATGCGGACCGCTGGGACGTCCTCGACATGGAAGGGAACAACCTGGGCACGCGGGTGCTGATGCATCCCCATGAGGACGAGCAGCCCTTTACGCGATCGATGACGTTGTCGCTTCCCATGCATGTCAAGCAGGTCCGCGTCCGCGCCCATGACAAGATGCATGGGTACGGGGGGGCCGAATTAATTGTTAAGGTGCCGCAATGATTTTATGGTGTAATTCTGGCGGCCTTATAGAAGTTATTGTGAAGTTTAACCAGCGAGGGAGTTGAAAATGAAGGTGATGTTAACAAAAACTGCTGTTGCAATGCTGGCGGGCGCCGCCCTGTTCAT
This sequence comes from Sneathiella chungangensis, assembly GCF_009882935.1. Classification (GTDB taxonomy): domain Bacteria; phylum Pseudomonadota; class Alphaproteobacteria; order Sneathiellales; family Sneathiellaceae; genus Sneathiella; species Sneathiella chungangensis. Next base: position 417,519 of record NZ_WTVA01000001.1, on the reverse strand, counting down.
GGGGATCGCCACCGCCCATTCGGAATCCACCGGCAATGCCGAGGCGGATTTCCGGATTGCGGAGATGAAGAAGTTGGGAATGAATATGGGCGCCATTGGCAAGGTCGCGAAGGGAGAGATGTCCTATAGTGACTCGCTCAATGATAATGCGATGCAGATCGCCGAAATTGCCGCAAATATGGGAAAACTATTCCCGGAAGGATCGGGTGTCGAAGCGTCTCGCGCGAAACCTGAAATCTGGACCGAGAAAGATGCCTTCCAGAAAGATATCGAAAACCTCCAGGCAGCGGCGACACAGCTGGTCGCGGCCGTGAAGACCGGCGATCAGGCGATGATCGGCGCGGCGCTGAAGGAAACCGGCGGGACCTGCGGCGCCTGTCACAAGCAGTTCCGTAAACCGAAAGATTAACGGCACCCGTGCCGGGCACCGTTACAAAAATACGGAGGGAGCGGTTTTTTCTTATTAGGGCCGCTCTTTTCCTGATTGCGGGCGTCACCCTTTATTGGGGCGCCGGCAGTCACCTGCTGCAGGCGGAGGAGGCAGCGGACCGGGGCGCCTATCTTACGGCGGCAAGCGGATGCTATGGCTGCCATACGGACATCAAGAACGGCGGCAAACCCTTCGCGGGCGGGCGGGCGCTCGAAACGCCGTTCGGCATATTCTACACGCCGAATATCACGCCGGATGCGGAGACCGGTATTGGCGGTTGGTCGGACGCGGATTTCCTGAAGGCCGTTAAACAGGGGATAAGCCCCACCGGCCATTATTATTTCCCGGCCTTCCCCTACACCAGCTATACGAAGATGACCGATGAGGACGCGCTTGCGATCAAATCCCATCTGATGACGCTGACGCCGGTTATGCGGGAAAACCAGCCGCATGACGTTTCACCGCCCTTTTCCTGGCGATGGCTACAATGGGGATGGCGGCTTCTGTTCTTTGACGACACACCCTACGCGCCGCCCGCAGGAGCCGGTGAAACTGTGGCGCGCGGCGGCTATCTCGTCGAGGCGCTGACTCATTGCGGTGAGTGTCATACCCCGCGAAATTTCCTGGGCGGCAGTGATCACAGCCTGTATCTCGCCGGAACGGCAAATGGCGGGGAGGGGGAGAAAGTCGCCAATATTACCCCGGATGACGCAACCGGCATAGGCGATTGGTCGGAAGGCGATATCGTCAGCTTCATGAAGGACGGCATGAAGCCGAATTTCGACGATGTGCAGGGCAGCATGGACGAGGTGATCCGGAACAGCCTGTCCAAGCTCACGGATGCGGATCTTGAGGCGATTGCCAGATATCTCAAATCCATTCCGCCGATCTCGCACAAGGTGCAATAGGCGGGCAAAAAAGCCAGAATTTTACTAAAGATTGCGCGATCTGGCGCAGGCGTTCATAATGGCGCCGAAAATGGGTAATTGAGTGAGGCTCTGGTGCGCGTATTTGGTATCCTGGCAATATTGCTGCTAATAGTGGCGGGTCTGTTTCTTTATTTTCGCAGCGATTTGATTTTCGGTCCCGCCGAACAAGGGGCCGTTGAAACCGCGGCGCCCTCCGACATGGAGAAATCGCAATCGGCCACCGCTGAGGGCAGTGGCGACAAGAATGCGACGCAGACCGCCCTTGCCCCGCCAAAAGTCGTTGAGAAAAATCTAGACGATACGTCGGAGGATGAAGGCAAGCAGACAGCGCTTGCCCGGCCGAGCTTCGATATCATCCGGATTGACCAGAATTGCGATCTTGTGGCGGCGGGCCGTGCGGTGCCGGACGCCGTGGTCGCGGTCATCATCGGCGACAGGAAGGTCGGCGAGGCGACGGCGTCCGCAAGCGGCGAATGGGTTTTTACGTCCAGCACGCCGCTTCCCTCGGGCTCCCAGACCGTTAATCTGACGTCGCATAATCCGGACGGGAAGGACCTTGAATCGGGCAGTCTCGTCATCATGAATGTCCCGGACTGTAGCGCACCGCTTGAAGATCGCGCGCCGGCCATTGCAATGCTGGTGCCGAAGGAAGAGGCAAGCGCGTCAGTCGGTGGAAATGCGCCGAAGCTTTTGCAGGTGCCGGAAGCGAAGGGCGATGTTTCTGCCGCAAAGGACCTGACGCTCGGCTCCGTGAATTATGACGATAAGGGCACCCTGCAGCTCTCCGGTCGCGGCCTGCCGGGCAACCGGGTCGCGGTCTATGTGAACAACAAGCCCGTCGGCACGGCGGAAATCGATAGCGAGGGGAACTGGTCTCTCGTTCCCGATCAGTCCATTCCCGCCGGCAATCACACCTTGCGGATCGACCAGATTGATCCCGTAGGCAAGGTCATCTCCCGCGTTGAGCTTCCCTTCCAGAAGGCACAACCGAGTGATGTCGTCCTTGCGCAGGCAAGCGGGGGGCTCAGCGCGATCGTCCAGCCCGGCAACAGCCTCTGGCGGATCGCCCGCCGTGTCTATGGCGAGGGGATGGAATATACGGTGATCTATCAGGCCAATCAGGACCAGATCAGGGATCCGGACCTTATTTTCCCGGGCCAGATTTTCACGCTGCCGAAAAAGGAATAAGACCGGCAAGTGCACGCTTATTGTGGCCGTTGTCACATTTCTTCACGGTTCGCGAATTTTCCGTCTTGGCGCGGACCGCTTTAGGCTATGCTCATCGCTTGTACCGGCGATCCATGGATAGAAAATGAGCGGCAAAAATTTCGATAGCCATAGCCATACGGAAACACGCAGCCATTTTGCGACCTTGCGAACCCTTGGCCAATATCTCTGGGTCGAGGGACGGAATGATCTGAAGTTCCGCGTTTTCGTTGCCGTTATCCTGCTTGTGGCGGCGGAAGTTGCCTCCGTCTATACGCCTTATCTTCTGAAATATATCGTTGATGACCTGACGGGCGATGTGAACCCGATGATCATTATGCCCCTCGGCCTGATCGTGGCCTTTGGCGTGGCGCGCGTCCTGACGCAGGCCTTTGCCGAGCTGCGCGACGCCGTGTTTGCAAAGGTGGGGCAGAACGCCATACGTCAGGTGGCTCTCAACACTTTCCGACATTTGCACCGGCTATCCTTGCGCTTTCACCTTGACCGGCAGACGGGCGGGCTTAGCCGTGTTATCGAACGGGGCACGAAAGGGATAGATTTCCTTCTTCGCTTCATGCTGTTCAACATCGTGCCGACCCTCCTGAAAATTCTGTTTATCTGCGGAATTCTGCTGGTCCAGTATGGCTGGCTGATGTCCCTCATCACCTTCGTGACGCTCATCGGCTACATCTATTTTACGCTGACCGTGACGGAATGGCGACTCAAATACCGCCGGACGATGAACGAGAAGGACAGTGAGGCCAATACCAAGGCCATCGACAGTCTTCTCAATTTCGAAACGGTCAAATATTTCGGCAATGAAGACCATGAGGCTCGCCGCTTTGACAAGGCACTTGCCTCCTATGAAAAAGCTGCCGTCAAAAGCAATACGACGCTGGCCTATCTCAATATCGGGCAGGGGGCGATCATCAGCATCGGTCTCGTCGCCGTTCTCATCCTCTCGGCGCGCGGCGTTGTCGCGGGGGAATATACAGTCGGTGATTTCGTCGCCATCCATGCCTTCATGATGCTGCTTGTGCAGCCTCTCAATTTCCTCGGCTTCGTTTACCGTGAGATCAAGCAGAGCCTCGTCGATATGGAAAAAATGTTCGAGCTTCTGACCGTCTCGCGGGAGATTGACGATTTGCCCGGCGCTGTGCCACTTGCGGAAGGGGGCGGGGAAGTCGAGTTCCACAATGTCGATTTCGGGTATGAGAGCAACCGACAGATCCTGCACGGTGTCTCCTTCAAGGTGCCGCCCGGCAAGACAACGGCAATTGTCGGGCCGTCCGGCGCGGGAAAATCGACGATCTCGCGCATCCTTTTCCGCTTTTACGACGTCGACAGCGGCTATGTGACCATCGACGGCCAGAAACTCAATGAAGTCACGCAGGACTCGCTTCGCGCCGCCATTGGCATCGTCCCGCAGGATACGGTCCTGTTCAACGATACGATTCGCTATAATATTGCCTATGGGCGGCCCGGCGCGAGCGATCAGGAGATCGAGGACGCCGCGCGGCTCGCCAGTATCGACAAATTTATCGAAAAGCTCCCGGAGGGTTACGAGTCCATGGTCGGCGAGCGCGGCCTGAAACTTTCCGGCGGTGAGAAACAGCGGGTTGCCATTGCCCGTGCGATCCTGAAACAACCCCGTATTTTGCTCTTCGACGAAGCGACCTCCGCCCTTGATTCCCATACGGAAAAGGAAATTCAGGCGAGCCTTGCCGAAGTTTCCAAAAACCGCACGACCCTTGTCATCGCGCATCGTCTTTCAACCGTCGTTGACGCCGACGAAATCATTGTGCTCGACAACGGCCGTATTCAGGAGCGGGGGCGGCATCATGAGCTGCTGGCGCTAAATGGCCAGTATGCCGCGATGTGGGCCCGCCAGCAGGAAGCCGCGACCTATCAGGAGAAACTTGAGCAGGTCATGGATTAAGCGGTACAATTACCTCCATATTGCAGACGATCATCTTTTTGTTCTTTTTGACGATGACATGAGGTAAGACCTAGTTTCACTAACGGGCCGTATGCCGGAAGGAAGTCAACATGGACATGTTAAAGTCAGTTTTGGTGCCAATTAATCAGGAAGGTCACCGATTTATTGCCATATTTGCCGCGATAACACTCGCCCTGTTCCTGTTTACCTGGCCAATTCTCGGCTGGATCGGTGTTATCCTGACGCTCTGGTGCGTTTACTTCTTCCGTGATCCTGACCGCAATGTTCCGACCCGCGACGGCCTGATCGTCAGCCCGGCCGACGGCGTCGTACAGATGATCGAACGCGCGGTCCCGCCGGAAGAACTCGGAATGGGTCCGGACGCCCGGCTTCGCATCAGCATTTTTCTTAATGTTTTCAATGTCCATGTGAACCGTATCCCGCTCGGCGGCACGGTCATACGGCAGGTCTATCGCCCCGGAAAATTCCTGAACGCCGCCCTGGACAAGGCGTCGGAGGAAAATGAACGCCATGCCGTCCATCTTCGCGATAATGACGGCAATGACATCGTTTTCGTGCAAATCGCGGGGTTGGTTGCGCGGCGCATCGTCTGCTATCTCACCGATAATCAGGAAGTGCGGACGGGGGAAAGATTTGGCCTGATCCGGTTCGGCAGCCGCACCGATATTTATCTTCCAGACGGGGTGGAGCCGCTCGTCGGGCTCGGGCAATCGATGATCGGCGGCGAGACAATCATCGCCGACTTGCATGCGAAAAATGAGGCGCCCATGGCGGTGGAGGTTCGCTAGATGACCTTTCAACAGCGCCGACGCCTGCGGTTCATGCCGCTCAACTCGCTGATACCGAATATGCTGACCATGCTGGCGCTTTGCGCGGGATTGACATCCGTGCGGTTCGCCCTCGATGAAAAATGGGAATTGGCGGTGATCGCCATCTTGGCGGCCGGTGTGCTTGACGGGCTGGATGGACGTATGGCACGGCTGTTGAACAGCGCCTCGAAATTTGGCGCGGAGCTCGATTCCCTCTCGGATTTCGTCAGTTTCGGCGTTGCGCCAGGCCTGGTGATCTTCCTTTGGTCGCTGGAAAGCGGTCTGGGCGGGGTCGGCTGGATCATCTCGCTGGTGTTCACGGTTTCCTGCGCGCTCCGGCTTGCGCGCTTCAATTCCATGCTGGATAAAAAACAGCCGGCCTGGGCAAGCCGCTATTTCACCGGGATCGCTGCCCCCGCGGGCGCGTCCATCTCGCTTCTTTTCATGGTCATCAGTTTCTATGCCGACAGTGATTTCTTCCGTTCGGCCATTCTGAATGCCGCCTGGATGCTTTTTATGGCCTTCCTGATGGCCAGCCGCATTCCGACCTTCTCGATCAAGCGGATCCGGATTGCCCGGCGATTTATCATGCCGGTGCTGGTCCTCGTCGGTGGTCTCGCCGCGGTACTGGTGAGCTATCCCTGGCAGCTTCTCTCCCTGATCGCCGTCATCTATATGGCGACTATTCCCTTCTCCATCATGAGCCATCGCCGATTGCAGGAACAGGAGGCGCGGAAAAATGCCGAGGCTTCGTCCGAGGCGGAGGATGACGGGGAGGCGAGCGCCGAAGAGGACGACGACGAAGACTGACACCGTCGTCCGTTTCCTTACCCGCCGCTTTTATTCCGCCGGTTCCGGATGCCCCGTCGCGGCGGCCTTTTTCGCCGTTTTGCGCTGACGCCGCCGCTCAAGCGCGTTGCTGACATTCGCACCCAGCATCAGAAGGGCGGGGGTCATCACGAGGGTGAGGAGCGTTGCGAAGGTCAATCCGAACGCCACGGCCGTCGAGAGCTGAACCCACCATTGGGAGGAGGGAGCCCCGGTCACGATCTCGCGGCTGAGGAAATCGATATTCACCTGCAATGTCATGGGCAGCAGACCGAATATGGTGGTAACGGTCGTCAGCATAACCGGACGCAGACGTTGGGCACCGGTCCGCAGCACCGCTTCCATCGCCTCCATGCCCTGCCTTCGCAAATGCGCATAGGTGTCGATCAGCACGATATTATTGTTCACGACGATGCCGGCAAGGGCGATCACCCCGACCCCCGTCATGACGATGCCGAACGGCTGGCCGGTGATGATCAGGCCGACAAATACACCAATCGTGGACATGATCACGGCAGTCAGGATCAGGAAGGCGTGATAGAAGCTGTTGAACTGCGTGACGAGAATAATCGCCATGATGAAGAGCGCGACAGCAAAGGCCTTGCCAAGGAAGTCCTGGGCCTTCTTTTGCTCCTCATCCTCGCCCTTGAAGACATAGGAGACCTCGGGGTCGATCTTGGCGTCATTTTCCATCCAGGCCTGCAGCTCGCGGACCTTGTCATCGACGAGAACGCCGGCCGCGACATTGGCCTTGACCGTCATGATCCGCTCGGCATCGGAACGGCTGATGTTGCCGACCTTCTGGCGCGCTTCGCGCTTTACGAAGTTTGAAATCGGCACCATGCCGTTGGCCGTCATCACGCGCAGATTGTCGAGCTGATCGATACTGCGTTTATCGTCAGGGAAGCGCAGACGGATATCGATTTCGTCATCGGCGTCGTTCGGACGGTATTCATCCGCCTTGATACCGTTGGTGACGAGCTGGATGGTTTTGCCGACCGTCTGGATATCGGCGCCAAAGCGACCCGCCTGGGCGCGATCGACCGTTATCTGCCATTCGATACCCGGTATCGGACGGCTATCTTCGATATCGATCAGGTCCTTGACCTTGGTTTCCAGATGATTGCGGATCTTCGCGACTTCCACCGGCAGAAGCTCCGGATGGCGCGATGACAGTTGTATCTGGATATGCTTGCCCGTCGGCGGTCCGGCATCCGGCTCCCGCGCCTCGACCATGATGCCGGTCAGATGCGCCGTGCGCTCGCGGATATCGGCAAAGACTTCCTCGGCCGGACGGCGATCCTGCCAGTCCTTGAATTCCATCTGGATCGTCCCGATGACATCCTCGGCGACGTCGCGCTGACCTTGTTGCGGGGATCCGGTACGGGTATAGACGCCGGCAAAGTCGTCGAGTTTCAGGACTTCATTCTCGACCTGCCGAACCAACTGGTCTTTCTCATCCGTGGACATGTTGCCGCGCGCATGGACATAGACGAGCGCCATTTCCGGCTCCACGTCCGGGAAGAACTCAACCCCGTTGCCATGAGTGGCGTAATAGGCCTGAACGCCAATCAGCGTTGCAACGCCAACAATAACGATCTTTGTTGGATGCTTGATGCAGACCGAGAGAAAGCGCACATACCGCCCTGTAAAGCCACCAATATCCCGGATATCCCCGCTCTCCGCCGCCGCCAGAGCCGCAAGCGTCTTCGAGTTGGTCGAGCCCGACTTACCGAACACGGAGCCCAGCGTTGGCACAAAGATGAGCGCCATCAGCAGCGAGCCGGTGAGTGTCGTGATCAGGGTGAGGGGCAGGTATTTCATGAATTCGCCGACGACGCCCGGCCAGAACATCAGCGGCATGAACACGGCAAGGGTCGTCGCCGTGGACGCTATAATTGGCCAAGCCATGCGTTTGGCGGCGAGGGCGTAGGCTTCCTTCTTGTCAATCCCTTCCGCCATCTTGCGATCGGCGAATTCCGTTACCACGATGGCGCCGTCAACCAGCATGCCAACCGCGAGGATGAGCCCGAACAGCACCACGATATTGATGGTGAGACCGAAGAGATACATATAGAGAATGCCGATCAGGAAGGAACCGGGGATAGACAACCCGACTAGTCCCGCCGTGCGCACGCCAAGCGCGCTGATCACCACCACCATCACGAGGATGATGGCGCTGATGATGTTGTTCTGAAGATCCGTGAGCATATTGCGGATATCTTCGGACCGGTCCTGGGAATAGGTGACGACGACATTCTTCGGCCAGTATTTCTGTTCTACGGCGACGGCGCGTTTCACATCCTCGATCGTCTCGATAATATTCTCGCCGACCCGTTTCTTGATCTCGAGCGCGACCGCCGGCCGGCCGTCGAGGCGCGCGTAGCTTTCCGCATCCTTGAAGGTACGGCGTACCTCCGTCACGTCCCGCAAGGTGACAACTCCGTCGTTGAAGACCTTGATCGGGATATCAAGAACATCGGCGGCGGTTTTATACAGCCCGGGAACCTTGATGGAAAAGCGGCCCTTGCCGGTATCCATGGAGCCGGCGGCGATGAGCTTGTTGTTATTGACAACCGTGCTGATGAGTTCGGCGTTGGAAATCTTATAGCTTTCAAGTTTCACCGGATCAATGATGACTTCGAGCACTTCCTCCCGGTCGCCCCCGATATCGGCTTCCAGGACGCCCGGCAGACCTTCGACCCGGTCTTCCAGATCCTTCGCAAGCTTGATGAGAGTGCGCAAGGGGACATCGCCCGACAGCGTCACGATAATCACGGGGAAGAGGGCGAAGTTGACCTCGTTCACCGTCGGATCGTCGGTTTCCTGCGGTAATTCGTTCTTGGCGATATCGACCTTTTCACGCACATCCTGAAGCGCCTTGTCGACGTCGAAACCGGCATCGAATTCAAGGGTAACAGAGGCATGCCCTTCGGACGCGCTTGCCGTCATTTCCTTGACGCCCTCGATGGACCTGAGTTCCAGCTCCATGGGACGGATCAGCAGCCGCTCCGCATCCTCCGGGGAAATCCCCTCATGGGTCATGGAGACATAGATAATCGGGATGTTGATATCCGGATCCGATTCCTTCGCGATATCAACATAGGCATATGTCCCGGCAACCAGAATCAGCAAAAGCGCGGAAATGACCGTTCGCGAACGGTTGATTGCGGCATCAATAATGGCGTTCATTTCGTTGCCTCAGCGACAAATAGGTCGGGCTTCACCTTGTCGCCCGCACGGACAAAATCCTGCCCGACGACAATCAAGCGGACCGTCTCCGGAAGACCCTGCACCCAGACGCCATCGGGCGTATCAGAGAGGATTTTGACCGGATAAAATTCAACGATATCATTCTCACCGACTGCCCGAAGACCAAGGACACCCGCGTCATTCAGCGTGAGATACGCCGGAGATAGGAAATGCGCCTTGACAGAGTTCGTCTTGAAGGTGATTTCCGCCGTCACGCCACTTCTCAGTTTATAGCCTTCGTTCGGGACTTCGAGTTCAACCCGGAAAGTCCGTGTCTCGGGATCGGCCACGCTGCCGATAAATGTCACGCTGCCGGTGACTTCTTCGCCCGTGACAAGCTGCGCCGAGCCTTCACCGCCGACTTCGATATTGCCAACCTGCAATTCGGAAATCTGACCCGTAACGATAAGCGGGTCGCTCTCGACGATCGTGGCAATCGGATTGCCGTCTTTAACGAAATCACCGACTTCGGCGCTTCGCTTTTCGATATAGCCGTCAAAGGGCGCGTTGATTACGAGATCGTTGAGACGAATTCTCATGGCCGTGACCTGCGCCTTGGCACTGTCCAGCTGGGCTTTGGCGCTTGCAAAGGTCGTATCGGAACTGAAACCCTTCTTATTCAGCTTCTGCGCCGCGTTGAATTCGATTTCCCGCTGACGGACGAGCGCCTGCGCTTCCTGCAGCCTTGCCTCATTATCCTTCACATCGAAGCTTACAAGGCGATCGCCGCGCTTGACGCGGTCGCCATCATTGACATGAACGGATTTGACCCGTCCCGAAATTTCGGCTTTCAGCTCAACAACACGGTTCGCCTCGGTCTTGCCATGGACGATAATCTCCCGCTGGCGCGGCTGGGCGGTGAAGGTAAGATAGCGAACGCCCATGATCTTTGGCGCATTCTGCTCGTATTCCGCCGTCGCTGTTTCTTCGGACACGTTCTCGGTGTTCGTTGCGGCGGCGGCATTACCGGCGGTGTCTTCGCCATCCCCGCTCATATCGATCTGTCCGGACGCAATCCAGGCCGTGACGCCGACGGCGATGATGATCGCAATAATGATTGAACGGTTCACAGTGATACCTCTCTGTTTTCCAGATTGTCCAAAATTTTCTTATTCGGCCGCCCGGCTGCCAAGCAGCGCGTCCGCTTCAAGTAAGTGCCTGTTTTCCTGTAGATATTCTATTTCCGCCTGATACATGGTGCGGCCATAGTTGCAAAGAAACTGTTCGCGGTCCGTCTGACGCGTGTCACAGTCGCTCATGAGTGATTCGATCTTTTGAAGCCGGTCGGCAATCCGCTCATCGATAAGTTCCGATATCGCGGCGGCCGGCAGTAGATGGGCGAACATCAAGGTCGCCAGATATTCGGAGCGGAAGCGGTCCGCCGCCGGCTTCTTCATGATCTCGTCAAAGAACAGATACCGGCCCGCCGAGGTGATCGAATAGATCTTCTTGTCGGGACGTTTTTCCTGGCTCTGGGCCCGGCAGGAAACGAGACCTTCTTCCGTCAACTTGTTGAGCGCCGGATAGATGGAGCCATAGCTCGCCTGGAAAATCAGATCCAGCCGTTCCTCAAAAGTTTTCTTGATTTCATAGCCCGTGGCATCTCCCATGGTGAGAATACCAAGGCATAGCGTGCGAATGTCCATAAAACCTGCTATTTCAGTTCATTATCGAGATACAAACCTGCGCCCAAAGTCCGATATGTCGACGGACAATATATCAAATCGATATAATAGCAACGTAATATAGCCGAAATCGATGAAAGGCGCATGTGACCGGCGTCACGAAAATGAATTTTCCTTACTACGCCGGTAAGTTGTGGCCGATTTTGTCGGGGTGAGTTGCGGTCAAGTCACCGGGAAAAGGGACCCGAGTCCGCTCTTTTCTGCGTTGCTGTCGAGAATCGGGCCGGGAGGGCTACATCTGGCGGTAAAAGATGTGATTTCCGATGTTCGTCGTCTTTTGCAGGATCTTTGACCAGTAGGGAGTGACATAGGTCGCATGGTAAAATGTCGCATCGCCGGAAAGATCGCGCATATAGCCGCTCTTCACCAAGTTGGCGATCATCAACGCCCGTTGCCACGCCACTTTCTCCGTTGCTTTGTCGGATTTGCCATCGCAGGCGAAGGAAAACTGGCAGGCGTTGCGCTTTGAGCTTCCTTCAAAAACCACGTCGCAATAGGACATTGCCTTTTCGACAACGCGGTTGCGCACGACCTGCGCGACGGCAATCTGTCCGCTGAACGGCTCTCCCCGTGCTTCGAAATAAACCGCCTGGGCGAGGCACTGCAGATCGGGATCGTTATCGGATGAGGCCACGAGTGTCGTCGAGGCTGGCATGAATACCGTCATGACAAGGAAGAGCAACGACAGAAAGGCAACTGTCAGAACGCTCAGGGTTTTCAAATACATTTGTGCCCCCTTCCTTTAGAATATACTCACTTTCTATCAGACGACGCTCTTATTAAGCGGGGGGAAATAGGCGAAATTAAGGCAAATTTTTCGCGAGCCGAGATTCCTTGCGACGCTGGCGCAATTGTTTGATGACATCCATCTTCTCTTCGTTGCTCATCAGGACCCAGCCGCCGATTTCATTCCGGGTGCGAAAACAGCCGCGGCAATAGAGATTTTGCATATCCATACTGCAAATACCGGTGCAGGGAGAGGGAAGGTCGGGGAGGTTTTTAACTCGTGGGTTCTTGCGTCGCATGTCAGGCTTTCATTTTCGCTGCCTCCAACGCCTTTATCAACGCGTCGAAGGGGAGGAGTACGCAGTGATGCCGGCTTTTGTGGCTTGCGACTACATTAAAAAATTCGATGTCTTTCCAGTCCGATGTAGCCTGAACGGCCTCTCCCTGCAACATGGATTGAAGATTATTCCGCGTGGAGGCAATCTCCTCAAGTTCCCGGCCCATCGCATTCTCGCCGATCAGCGACGCCGCGGCCTGGCAGAGCATGCAGGACCGGTTCTGGTGCTTGAGATCCGTAATCGCGCCATCTTTGACGCGCACCTGTATGGTGATCCGGTCGCCGCAGGTGGGATTGTCCAGCGTTTCCTCCGCATCCGGATTTTCCATCTGGCCGTCGCCAACGGCGTTGGCGGCGAGGCGCAGCAGGTTTTTTTGGTAAAGTTCCTTCATCACACAAATCTTCACTTCCGTTGCAGGGACGCAAGGGCTTCGGGTGTATCTATATCGGTAAAGATGCTGTCTTTTTCAGCCTCAACATTGAAAACCACGGTTTCGTTTTCGGCGATCAGCGATTTTGCGCCGATATCGCCGGTAATGGCGAGAATGTCATTCTTGAAGTGGCTGGCGATCAAAACGGGGTTGCCGCGCTTGCCCTCGAAGGTCGGCACGATGATCGCGCGCCCTTCCTCGACGTCAAAGGCATCGATCAATTTATCGAACAGCGACGGGGAGACAAGCGGCATGTCGCCAAGACAGATAAGAATGCCATCATAGCGATCCGCGAGGGCACGAAATCCGGTCTTGAGGCTACTGCTGAGGCCATCCGCGAAATCGGGGTTGTGGAAGCTCTCGATCTCGAGTTCCTCCAGCAATGCCTTGATTTTCTCGCTTTCGTGTCCGGTTACGCCAAAGACACCCGCCGCCTTTGATTTCAGCGCCTGTTCCGCCGTGTGGCGGAGCATGGGCTTGCCACCGATCTTGGCAAGCAGCTTGTTGTCTTTTCCCATTCGTCGCGATTGTCCGGCGGCAAGGATCAGTAAGGCGACCGACTTTCCTGTGGATTTCGGTTGCGCCTTCCGGTCCTGGTCTCGCGGTTGCGGTCGGCTCGCAATTTCCTTGAGCAGCCCGCCGGCGCCCATATCCATGATATCGGAGGGCGGAACCGGGATATCGGCCAGAATACGGTCGAGCACAAAATCAAAGCCGTTCAGCTTGGGCGAGCGGGTGCAGCCCGGCAGCCCGATGACGATCTTGTCCCTGAGGTGGCCCATCAGAAGAAGATTACCCGGATCAACCGGCATGCCGAAATGATCGATCCCGCCGCCGGCCTCCGTGATGGCCGCGGGGATCACATCCTTGCGGTCGGTAATCGCCGATGCGCCGAAGATCAGGATGAGGTTGCATCCTTCCTTATCAAGTGCCGTAATGGCTTGCGTTAGCGCGTCTTCATGATGCTCGCATCGACGGAGCATATCGATTTTATTTTCGCAGCGCGCCAGACGGTCGGCCATGATCCGTTCCGACTTCTCGATCACCTTCTCCTTGGTGTTCGGCAGCAGGGTGGAAACGACACCAATTTTCTTGCTCACGAATGGTTTGACGGAAACGATGGGTTGCGTGCCGCCCTTTATGCGATCGAGCACCATCTCCACCTTGGCTTTCGGGGTGGCGAAGGGGATGATTTTGACGGTTGCCAGCATCTGGCCGGCCTCCACCAACTCGTGGTTTTTCACGGCGGCGATGGTGATGGTTTCATCGATATGATTGAGCGCCTTGATTTTCTCTTCATCGATGACGGCGATCCCGCGGGTCTCGGCGAACAGATTGGCGCGCCCGGTAAAGGGCGGCTTGACGGTAATATGGGTGCCCGCGAGAGGGGCCGCGATGGCGGCCGCGGCCGCATCTTCCGGCATATCCGTTTCTTCCATCCGGGCGCCAAGAATGGTCTCTATGCCGTTGTTTGTCAGTCCCTTTATATCCTCGCTTGTGAGGACATGTCCTTTTTTAAGCAACTTGCCGGGCGCAATCTCCACCGCATGGGCGAGGACAACATCCTCTGCTTCACCCACTTCCATGCGCCCGAAAATCATGAGCCGGCTTTCCCGCGAAGTACCGCCGTGATTTCCGCCATGATGGAAATGGCGATTTCCGCCGGTGATTTGGCCCCGATATCGAGGCCGATTGGCCCGTGAATGCGCGCAAAATCCTCGTCGCTGAATCCGGCCTTCTGGAGCCGTTGTTGCCGTTTCGCATGGGTTCGACCACTGCCCAATGCGCCGATATAAAAGGCATCTGAGCGAAGCGCATATTGCAGCGCCGGATCGTCGAGCTTGGCGTCATGGGTGAGCGTGACGATGGCGGAACGGCGGTCGGGATGCAGGTCCGCGAAGGCGTCATCCGGCCAGCGGTCATCGAGGGTGACGTTCGGAAAGCGGAAGCTGGATCCGAAACTCCGGCGCGGATCGATGACGGTCACCTCATAGTCCGCACCTGCTGCCATGGGAACGAGAGCCTGCGCGATATGCACGGCGCCGACAATAAAGAGCCGCAGCGGAGGGTTGAAGATATTGAGGAATACCGGTCCGTCTTCGGTCTCGACCGTCGTGGGCTTATCATTTCTGAGCGCCCCTCTTGCCGCTTCGATGACGTCGTATATCTCTTTACTTTCAAATGGATAGAGAAGTTTTTGTTCACCTGAGGTGAGGTTTGTTGCGAGCACGACCTGGCGTTTTTCCGCGCGTGCCTTTTGCAGATCTTCTAATAGGGCGGTTTTCATCTTGCGGTCCTAATCGAGCTTTTCGACGAAAACATTTATTTTCCCGCCGCAGGCGAGCCCGACTTCCCAGGCTTCGTCGTTGGTGACGCCGAATTCGAGGGTTTTCGGCTTGCCGCTCTCGATAATCTCCAACGCTTCCTGAATGACGGCGCCCTCGACGCAGCCGCCGCTCACGGAGCCGACCATCCGGCCGGTCTCGTCAATGGCAAGCTGGCTGCCGGCGGGCCGCGGCGCGGAGCCCCATGTCGTGATCACCGTCGCCAGCGCAACCTTACGGCCGTCTTTTCTCCAGGCCAGGGCCTGCGCCAGAATATCGTCGGCGGGCAAAGCGGATGTGGTTTCGGTCATGCGGCAAAACTCCTCTTCTCAAGTTGCGCGCCCATGGGTTTGGAAAGAATATCGGCAAGGTCCTTCAGGCTGTTCAGATTATGGACCGTGCGGAACTGGTCGACATGGGGAAGGATCGCCTTGACGCCCCGCGCGCGGGGTTCAAACCCCTCAAAGCGCAAGAGAGGGTTCAGCCATATCAACTGCCGACATGATTTATGCAGCCGTTCCATTTCAGTCTCCAACCCTTCGCCGCCCTCGCGGTCCAGGCCGTCCGAGATCAGCAGCACCACCGCACCTTGCCCCAAAACGCGCCGTGACCAGAATTTGTTGAATTCCCGGACCGTTGCGCCGATACGGGTGCCGCCGGACCAGTCTTCGACCTTCTCGCTGACCGCATCCAGCGCCGCATCGACATCCCGATAGCGCATATATCTTGTTATATTGGTGAGCCGGGTGCCAAATACAAATGTGTGAACGCGGTCCCGGTCGTTGGTGAGCGCATGCATGAAATGCAGCAGCATCCGGCTATATTGGGCCATCGAACCGGAGATATCACAGAGGATGACAAGTGGCGGATGGCGCGTCACCTTCGATCGAAAACGAAGCGGGATGGTGGCCCCGCCGCTTCGAAGGCTCGCGCGCAGGGTCCGTCGCATGTCGATGAGATTTCCGCGCAGATCGGCGCGCTGCCGGCGGGTCTTGACCTCAAGGATCGGAAGGCGCATCGCCGCCATCGCCTTCTTCGCCTCCTCCATTTCTGCGGCGCTCATGCTCTCGAAGTCCTTGGACTGCAGCAGTTCATTGTCCGACGCCGTCAACGTTGCATTGATTTCGATTTCCTCCTGCTCGCTTTCCTGATCCGACTCGGGCGCGGGAGAGGGGGCCAGCGCCTCGGACAGGCGGCGGCTCAATTCCGGCTGGTCATCGCGCTTCGTGCTGTCGAGAAAGGTCGTCGGCAGCATCATATCCATCATTTTTTTGAGCAATTCCGGATTGCGCCAAAACACATGGAAGGCCTGATCGAAAATATCCCACTGGTCGCGGCGATTGACGAAAACGGAATGAAGCGTCCAGTAAAAATCATCGCGTCGCCGGATGCCCGCGACTTCGACGGCGCGGATTGCCTCGATCACCCGGCCTGGCCCCACCGGCAGACCGGCCCGGCGCAGGGTCCGCGCAAAATGCAGGATGTTTTCGGCAAAGGTGCCGCCGCTATGTGGCGCGGTTTTGGTCATCGCGCGTCGATTTCGGCGTTGATCTTCCCAATGATTTCCGCCGCCTCGCTGCCCTGAATTTTCACGATATCATCCTGGTATTTCAGCAGGACCCCGAGCGTGTCATTGATGACGTCGGGATCGAGGGAGATAATATCGAGTTCCTTGAGCGCATTGGTCCAATCCAACGTCTCGGCAACGCCCGGCAGTTTGAAGAGGTTCGGATCCTTGCGCAGTTCCTGGATAAAACGCACGATCTGCTCTGAAAGCCGGGCGTCGACACCGGGGAGCTTCCGCGCGATAATTTCCTTTTCTCGCTCCGCGTTGGGGTAATCGACCCAGTGATAGAGGCAGCGGCGTTTCAGCGCGTCATGAATTTCCCGTGTCCGGTTGGAGGTAATGACGACAATGGGCGGTTCCTTCGCCTTGATGGTTCCGAACTCGGGGATGGTGACCTGAAAATCGGAAAGCATCTCCAGAAGAAACGCTTCAAAGGGTTCATCGGTGCGGTCCAGCTCGTCGATCAGCAGGACCGGCGCGCCGCCGACTGTACTCTCCAGTGCCTTCAGCAGGGGCCGTTTGATCAGAAATTTTTCCGAAAAAATATCACTGCTGAGCCGGTCCCGGTCCGCCGTCTCCGTCGCTTCGGCCAGCCGGATTTCAATCATCTGGCGGGCATAGTCCCATTCATAGACGGCGGAGCTGACATCCAGACCCTCATAGCATTGCAGGCGGATCAGCGGGCGGCCAAGCTGCTCCGCGAGGACCTTGGCGATTTCCGTCTTGCCGACGCCGGCCTCACCCTCCAGAAAGAGGGGACGGCCCATCTTGAGCGATAGAAAGAGAACGGTCGCCAAGCTGCGGTCTGCCACATAGTTGGCGTTTTGTAACAGGTCCTGAACGGCATCGATGGAGTGCGGTTGCGCGTTTGACATATTGGTCGGATGTCCTTCGTTTTCTGATTGTTGTGGCGCCGTTCGGTTCACTACAGGGAATGTGGTTTCAGGTTAGAAAAAAGGAAAGGGGAAGTCAAAACTTCCCCTTCCGTTCAGATCAATTGCGTGATCTTTTACGACGCGGCTTTGACCGCGCGCGCCGCCATGACCGTGATCAGGTTGGCGCGATAGTCAGCCGAGGCATGAATATCGGCGTTCAGGCCCGACGCCTCGGTTTTGATGCCCGATACCGCGTCGGGGGAGAAGTTGCTCGAAAGCGCAGCCTCCATGTCCGTCTGGCGGAAGACGCAGGGGCCCGCGCCGGTCACGGCCACGCGCACGCCGCTTGCCGTCTTGGCCACGAACACGCCGGTCAGCGCAAAGCGGGACGCCGGATTGGGGAATTTGGCATATCCCGCCTTTTCCGGTATCGGGAAAGTGACCTTGGTGACTAGCTCTCCGTCTTCCAGCGCCGTCTCGAACAGGTCAACGAAGAAATCCTCCGCCGAGATGCTTCGCTTGTTGGTATGTACCGTCGCGCCGAGTCCCACGAGGGCGGCGGGATAGTCCGCCGCCGGATCGTTGTTGGAGATGGAGCCACCGATCGTGCCGCGATTCCTCACCTGCGCATCGCCGATATGGCTGGCGAGTTGGGCGAGGGCCGGGATCGCGGATTTCACATCTGCTGAGTCCGCCACGTCGACATGGCGGGTCATCGCGCCAACAGACAATTCCGAGCCATTGACGCTTATGCCTTTCAGCTCGGAAATGCCGCTCAGATCGACCAGCTTCCCGGGCTGGGCGAGCCGGAGCTTCAACGTCGGGATCAGCGTCTGACCACCGGCCAGAAACTTGTCATCCTCGCCGATGGCGGACGCTGCCTCATTTACCCCCGAAGGGCGTTCATAATCGAATGAATACATGGGTTTGTCCCTTCTTAATTGCTGTTGATGGCGCGCCAGACCTTTTCAGGCGTCGCCGGCATGTCGATATCCTTGCCGATGGCATTGACGATGGCATTCATGAGCGCCGCCGGACCGGCAATGGCGCCGGCCTCGCCGCACCCTTTGACCCCGAGCGGATTGCTGGGGCAGGGGGTATTGGTCGTCGCGACGCGGAAGTTCGGAAGATCGTCGGCACGTGGCATGCAATAGTCCATATAGGAACCGGTGAGAAGCTGCCCGCTTTCCTCGTCATAGATCACCCCTTCAAGGAGCGCCTGACCGATGCCTTGCGCGACACCGCCATGGACCTGCCCTTCAACGATCATCGGGTTGATGACATTGCCGAAATCATCCGCGGCCGCCCAGTCGACGATATCGACAACGCCCGTTGCGGGATCAATCTCGACTTCCGCGATATGGGTGCCCGCCGGGAAGGTGAAGTTAAGCGGATCATAGAACGCATTTTCCGCCATGCCCGGCTCCAGATCAGCCGGATAATTATGCGGAACATAGGCGGCAAAGGCGATCTCGCCCATGGTCAGCTTCTTGTCCGTTCCGGCAACCGAGAAGACGCCATGCTCATGCTCGATATCCTCAACCGAGGCTTCCATGAGATGGGCGGCGATCTTCTTCGACTTTTCGACGATCTTGTCGACCGCCTTGACGATTGCCGATCCACCGACGGCAAGCGAGCGGGACCCGTAAGTGCCCATACCGAAGGGAACCTTGCTCGTATCGCCATGCACAACCTCGACACTGTCGATCGGAACGCCAAGCTTGTCGGCGATGATCTGCGCGAAGGTGGTTTCATGGCCCTGACCATGGCTGTGACTGCCGGTGAAGACAGTCACGCTGCCTGTCGGGTTAAAGCGGACTTCCGCCGATTCCCAAAGACCCACACCGGCCCCGAGGGAGCCCACCGCAGCCGATGGCGCAATGCCGCAGGCTTCGATATAGGCGGCAACGCCGATCCCTCTCAACTTGCCATTGGCTTCCGACTGCGCCTTGCGGGCGGCAAAGCCGTTATAGTCGATCATCTCCTTGGCCAGGTTCATGGCCAGCGGATAATCGCCCGAGTCATAGGTCATGATAACCGGCGTCTCGTACGGATAGGCATCCGGCTGGATGAAGTTCTTGAGCCGGAATTCCGTGGGATCCATCTTGAGGTCCTTCGCGGCCGTATCCATCATCCGTTCAACGACATAGGTGGCTTCCGGACGTCCGGCACCGCGATAGGCATCCACCGGGGTGGTATTGGTGAAACCGGCCTGAACTTCGCAATAGATGCTCGGGATCTTGTACTGACCGCTTAGGAGGGTGCCGTAAAGATAGGTCGGCACGGCGGAGGCGAATGTCGAGAGATAGGCCCCCATATTCGCCTTGGTCGAGACACGGAACGCCAGGATCTTGCCGTCATTGTCGGTCGCCAGTTCCGCATGGGTGACGTGATCGCGGCCATGGGCGTCCGTCAGGAAGGCTTCGGAGCGATCCGCCGTCCATTTCACCGGCCGGTTGATCTTTCGCGCGGCCCAGATCGTGGTCGTTTCCTCCGCATAGACGAAAATCTTGCTGCCGAATCCGCCACCGACGTCAGGGGCGACGACGCGAAGCTTGTTCTCCGGCGCAATGCCCAAAAAGGCCGACATGATTAGCCGGGCGACATGCGGGTTCTGGCTGGTCGTATGGAGCGTGAGTTCGCCGCTGCCCGCGTCATATTCGCCAAGGGCCGCGCGCGGCTCCATCGGGTTCGGAGAGAGGCGGTTGTTGACCAAATCGATTTTCGAGACATGGGCCGCGTTCGCAAAGGCGGCATCTACCGCTGCCTTGTCGCCTAATTCCCAGTCATAACAGAGGTTTCCAGGCGCTTCCTCATGTATTTGCGGAGCTCCCGGTGCGAGCGCCTTGGCAATATTCGTAACCGGCGTCAGCACTTCGTAGCCAACCTCGATTAACTCCGCCGCATTTTTTGCCTGCTCCAGAGTTTCGGCAATCACGAAAGCGACCTGATCGCCGACATGCCGGACAGCATCAACGGCCATGCTGTTATGCGGCGGCGCCTTGTGCGGCGATCCGTCCTTGCTGGTAATACCCCAACCGCAGATCAAGCCACCGATACCGTCGGCCACCATGTCCGCGCCCGTGAAGATATCGACAACGCCCGGGGCCGATTTGGCTGCGCTGAGATCTATATTCTTGATTTTGGCAAAGGCATAGGGTGAGCGCAGGAAATAGCCGTAAGCCTGTCCCGCTCTATTCATATCATCCAGATAGTGGCCGTTGCCGGTAATAAACCGTTGGTCTTCTTTACGCCTGACTGAGGCGCCAATTCCATTTTCGACAGACATTGATCACCCTCCCATATTCTCCGCGGCTGCTTTGACTGATTTGACAATATTATGATAGCCCGTGCATCGGCAGATGTTGCCTTCAAGCTCGGTCCGGATTGTCTCCTCGGAGGGGTTCGGGTTGCGTTTTACAAGGTCAACCGCGCTCATGATCATGCCCGGCGTGCAGAAGCCGCATTGCAGACCATGGTTTTCCTTGAACGCCGCCTGCATCGGATGCAGTTCGCCATTTTTCGCAAGACCCTCGATGGTGGTGACGTCCGCCCCTTCGGCCTGGGCCGCCAGCATCGTGCAGGACTTGACACTGTCGCCGTTGACATGAACGGTGCAGGCGCCGCACTGGCTGGTATCGCAGCCGACATGGGTGCCGGTCAGGCGCAGGTTGTCGCGGATAAATTGAACGAGAAGGGTGTTGGGCGCCACATCGGCGCTGACCTTTTTCCCATTCACCGTCATTGAAACGGTTGTCATATGATCTTCCTCCCTTGATCTAACATCTTGTGAAATGTTGAACGAATTGCGAGACCGTCGTGGCGGCCTGTTGTTGTTCTTGGGTCACGAGTTTCTAACTGATCTAGCGCGCCGTCAAGACCTGTAAAGTTTTTTCCTTATCTCCCTTTAGTCGCCAGCAAGATAGAACAGAATGATCGCGGCAATTATGCCAAGCGGTATGAGTATGATGGGCCGCATCCAGGTTGGCGACGGTTCCTTTTGTGCGGGCGGTGGCGTGCGTTCCTCCACCGAACTTGAGGGGGCGGGTGTTTCCGCGGCGGCCACATCTTCCGCCGGGGGTTCCGCGCCCAAAGGTGCCGCAGCGGCCTCTTCCTGTCCGGAACTCACTAGTTCATTGAATTTCGCAAAGAATTCGCCGGCCAGCTTTTTCGCGGTACCGTCGATCAGGCGCGATCCGATCTGCGCCATTTTTCCGCCCACCGACGCGTTGACGTCGTAGGAAAGCAAGGTGCCATTATCGGCGTCCTTCAAGGTGATGTCCGCGCCGCCTTTGCCAAAACCGGCCGCGCCGCCCTTGCCCTCACCGGTGATCGTGTAGCCGTTGGGCGCATCAATATTGCTGAGCGTGACATCGCCCTTGAAATTGGCGGAGACGGGCCCGACCTTTACTTTTACCGTCGCGGTGAATTCCGTATCGCTTACCTTTTCAACGGTTTGGCAGCCGGGGATACTTTGCCGGAGAATTTCAGGGTCGTTGAGGGCGTTCCAAACCTGCTCCCGCGATGCGTTGATCAGTTCTTCACCGCTCATCTGCATGATCTGTCTCCCGAGCCAAAGTGTTTGTTCTTTGGGTTAGCCTACTCCAAGTAAGCCGCACAGAGCAAGTCCGTTATCGGCGCTTTAATTTAAACCCGGGACGATCGATAAAATCCTGTTTCACGTCGAAAAAATTTATGCCGACCAGTAACTTGTCGGCGGTGCGTCCGTTCGTCGTCATCGGCAGGATGACGCGTTCATAGGACAGTCTCTTGCCGCTTGGCACCATTGCCGTGCTGGACATGTAAGTCGGTGTCTGATGCATGACCGAGTAATCATATTGGGCAATAATTTCGGGACGGTCTTCGTCACGCAGGATATCTTCCAGATACTGCCCGCTCACCGATTTCTGATAGACGGGATTTACCGACGATCCGGCAAGTCGGATAAAATATCGGGGTGTGCCGTCACAGACATCCACGAGGATGATATAACGCAGGCAATGCGGTATTTCAACGGGGTTGAATTGCTGCCGATGTGGGATGACCGACGCAGGTTTCAACTTCTGCCAATAACGGACAAGGTCGCGGAGCGCCGGATTTGCGATGTCCGACAGAGACGTCGTAAATGTACTCATATACTACCGTTCCTGTGGGGTTACAAAACGGCTCAGTCATATATTAGCAAAGATTATTTTGCAATCAATTTATTCTCTTTTAAGTAGTGTTTTGTCGTTATTGACCTTGCGTCGGGTTATTTTGTTGCATTCCCACAACGAAGAACACCCGACGTTAAACTCGGATTAACCATTACTCTCTAATTTGGCTTATGTATCAATCATTAGAGTATTTTCCGTATGCGTCCTGCCACCAGATCCACATTTGACGTTTTATGCTGGCTCAAGGCCCAGAAATGGGCATCCAGCCAGGCCAAGGAGGCGCCGTTCCTCCTGAAACTGCTTTATCTCGCCCAGGCGCTTTATGCCGCGTCGCATAAACAGCGAAAACTTATGCCCGCGACTTTCCTTGCAACGGCGGCCGGACCGATTGAACCCGATATCTTTCTGGCTCTCGAGAACAACCTCACCATCCGCAAGGCGCTGTCGCCGACCGTGGAAGTGGAAGCGTTTCTGAAATCCTTTTTCGATGGTCTGCGGGACAAGGGAATGGCGGAGCTTGATGTGATCCTTGCACAGGATACAGCGCTGCGTTCGGCGGCAGCACGGGGCAGAAACTCGGAAATTACGCTTTCTGAAATGGCGGCTGCGTATAAACGGGGCGTTCCGGCCATCGCCGGAAAGGACGGCGCCGCGCCGCTATCTCCGTCGCTGGACGGAACGGGGCGATCAATTCTGGATGCGGCACCCAATTCGAAACAGGAAGTCCGTTTCACCGCCGACGGTCGCTCGGTCACCCGCTGGATGCCGAAGAAGCGCATTGTCAGCAAGGACCGGCCGGTTCTCAACTAGCATCGCTACATCGGCACAGGTTGTTGCAAAAAGCGGTAGAAAAACACCACAACGAAACCGAGCGCCGCGACAATGATCATCACCGCTGTACTTGATGCCGTGGTGCGCGCCATAACCTTGCCGTCACCATGCGTATTGACGGTTTTTTCGATGATGCCGGCAACGATACCTCTTCCGATGCCAAGCAACCAGGCCCAGACGGTGGCGATGAGCCGGCCGGCCGCCAGCGCCAGCCGTTTCAGAGGCACCCGGTAGAACCAGTCGAAATCGAGGTTCGTCGAACGCAGCTCCGGTGGATAGACCTTGTAGCGCATGAGAAGCGCGAAGGCGAGTACCGCAAATAGCAACAATTGCAGTGATGTGATCACATGGCCGGCGGTATAGGGGTGATAGGTCGGCTCATACGGTAATAACTGATAGAGCAGGTCCGGGAAAACCCCGATGCCGATACAGAAGAAGGCGGCAAAGCCCATCGCGACCAGCATATTGACCGGCGCCTCCTTGACGCGGATACCGCTGTCATGGGCAAAGAAGGTGAAGAAGGGAACCTTGATGCCGGAATGATCCATCACGCCCGCGCTTGCGAACAGCATGACGAGCCAGATCGCAATCATGCCGCCGTCGGCCGCAGCGGACTGGATCATGGCCTTCGAGACGAAGCCGCCGGTCAGCGGGAAGCCGGCGATGGAAACCGCGCCGATGATGCAGAAGACCATCGTCACCGGCATGGATTTATACAGCCCCCCCAGTTCCGACGCCTTGATTGTCCCGGTCCGGAACAACACCGCGCCCATGCTCATGAACAGAAGGCTTTTGTACATGATATGGGCGAAGGCATGGGCGGCCGTCCCGTTTATTGACAGTTCCGTGCCGATACCGACGCCGATCACCATATAGCCAAGCTGGTTGTTGAGGGAATAGGCGAGAACGCGGCGGAGGTCGTTCTCCAGCACGGCGTAAAATATCGGGAAAACGGTCATCGCGCCGCCGATCGGGATCAGGATATCGGTGCCGGGAAACGCCCGGGCGAGCGTATAGATCGCGAGCTTCGTCGTGAAGGCCGAGAGAATCACGGTGCCGGTAACCGTTGCCTCCGGATAGGCGTCCTGCATCCAGTTATGCAGGAAGGGAAAGGCGCTCTTGATCCCGAAGGCGACCAGGATCAGGCCGCTTGCAAGGCCGGTGAGGCCAATGTAGTTGAAGGCAATCGACCCGGTCTCCTGATAATAGAGGATAATCCCGCCGAGCAGGATCACGCCCGAGGAAACCTGAATGATCAGGTAGCGCATGCCCGCCTTGTAGGCGCGCTCCGTACGGCTCGCCCAGATCAGGAAAACGGAGGAAATCGCCGTCAGTTCCCAGAACACAAAGAGGGTGATCATATCGCCGGCGAACACCGCGCCGATGGCCGAACCGATATAGATGAGCGCAACGAAATGCTGAACGGTGTCCTTCACATGCAGCGCATAGATCATGCCCATGAACGCCGCGAGGCAGAATACGGTCCCGAATATCCGGGCCAGCGGATCGATGCGCGTCAGCTCGATCGAGAGGCCGAGAAAGTCGTAATGTCCCCAGGTTCCAAGGCCAAGCGTATAGATCTGTACAAGCGCGAGAACCGGTAGCGTGAGAAGCAGGATCGAGCGGACAATCCCACTGGTGAGCGGTACCAGAAGGGCGCCAAATATCAGGATAAAACCGGGATTTAGACCTTCAATCATAATAGTCCTCATCCCGCATCAACACTTTACGAAGTTTCTTGGCGATCAAGACGAGGCCGACATAGCAGATCAGGCCGTAAAGGGAGTAAAACTCGAAGATATTCTCGAATTCGAATTCAATATGCTTGTGGTAGAGAATATTGAGAAGAGCGAGCACATCCGGCAGGGCGACCAGCGCGCAAATCACAAGCACGCCGTAAAAAACCTTGTCGATATTCTTCGGATCATCCAGCCAGTATTTTTTCTCATCATCCGGGTTTGACATCTGTTTCACCCCTATGGCGTCAAAATGGGTTCGATCAGCCTGACGATCGGGTCCGCAAGGAAGAAAAGGACCACACAGGCCAGGGCGGTCAGGACAGGCGGCAATACACAAAATAGGGGAGCCTCCTGGATATTCCGCCATGAAAAGTCGGATTTTTCATATCCGACCGGCACCGGTTCGTCACTCTGCCCGAGCGGCGGATAGAAGAAGCCACGGGCGACGATCGGCAGCAGATAGGCAATATTGAGAAGCGAACTGACCAGCAGCACGATCATCAGGTAGATTTCGTCCGCTTCCGCCGCGCCGAGCATCAGGTAAAATTTGCTCCAGCTCCCGCCGAGCGGCGGAAGGCCGATGATGCTGAGCGAGCCGATCAGGAAGGCGATAAAAGTGACCGGCATCTGTCGGCCGAGGCCGCGCATATCGCTGATTTCCGTTTTATGTACGGCGGTATAGATGGCGCCGGCACAGAAGAAGAGGGTGATCTTGCCGAAGGCATGCATAACGATTTGCAAGGCGCCGCCGGCCACCGCCATTGACGTCGCCATGGAGGCGCCGAGCACGACATAAGCAAGCTGGCTGATGGTCGAGTAGGCGAGCCGGGCTTTCAGGTTATCCTTGGTGAGCGCCACGACGGAGGCGGCAATCAGGGTATAGGCGGCGACCCAGGTGAGCCATTCCGCCGCACCGGTCGTCGTGAGAAAATCTATCCCGAAGATATAGATCACGACTTTCAATACCGCAAAGACGCCCGCCTTCACGACGGCCACCGCATGAAGCAGCGCGCTGACCGGGGTGGGGGCCACCATCGCGGCCGGCAGCCAGCGATGGATGGGCATCAGGGCCGCCTTGCCGATCCCGTACATAAAGAGGAACAGCAGAACGCCTGTGACGCCGGCGCTCGCATGGCCCTCGAGAATGCCGCCCTTCACGAAATTGACCGTGCCCGCCAGCGTCCAGGTCCAGATGATCGCCGGCAGAAAGAGCCCGATGGAGGTGCCGATCAGGATGCCGAGGTAGATCCGGCCGCCCTTCAGCGCATCGGCATTCTTTTTATGGGTGACCAGCGGATAGGTCGAGAGTGTCAAAACCTCGTAGAAGACGAAAAGCGTCAGCAGGTTGCCGGAGAACGCCACGCCCATTGTGGCGGCGATGGCGATGGCGAAGCAGATATAAAATCCGGTCTGGCGCGGTTCGTTGTTGCCGCGCATATAGCCGATGGAATAGATCGAATTGATGATCCAAAGGGACGAGGCGACGGCGGCAAACGTCATGCCAAGGGGCTCGACCTTGAGCGCGAGGCCAATATCGGGGACGATTTCCGCCAGCAGGACAGCCGGTTCCGCGCCGTTCATGATCCCGGGTAGGAGGCTGAAGACATTGAGACACAGCAGCACGGAGGTCACGAGCGTGACCGTCTCGCGGATATTCGGAACGGATGAGGTGAGGGCGATACCGATCGCGCCCAAAAGCGGAATGATCAGGGAGAGGAGGACATGAGTTTCGAGGGTAAACATCATCTTACGATCCCCCCATCAGGAAGGCGGCCGTCGCCTTCGCAATCCCGACGTTGAACGTCGTCTCAATCCCGAAATAGAAGCTTGCGGCGATGAAAAGCCAGGTCGGGACGAGCATCGACAGGGGGGCTTCCTTTTTTTCGGCCCCTTCGGGGATATCGCGGAAATAGGCGACCTCGACGACGCGCCAGATATAGATCACCGCCAGCAGGCTTGAGACCATCAGAAGGGCGACAAGGCCATAGCCGATAACGCCGCCATGTTCAATCGAGGCAACGACGAGGTACCATTTGCTGATAAAGCCGGGCGTCAGCGGAACGCCGATCAATCCGAGGCCGCCGAGAACAAAGCCGAAGGTAGTGACCGGCATCCGTCGCCCGATCCCGTGGAGATCCTTGAGGTAAACCGATCCCGCGACATAGAACATGCAGCCGACGGAGAGGAACAGCCCCGACTTGACGATGGCATGATTGAAAATATGCACGATTGTCGCCATCAGGCCGGATTCGCTGGCAAGGGCAATTCCGAGAATAATATATCCGAGTTGGGCAACGCTGGAATAGGCGAGCAGCCGCTTGATATTCGTCTGGTAAATCGCCACGACTGACATCGACAGAAACCCGAGAACCGCAAGCGGCAGCAGGATATCCGTAAGCTCAAGGCCGCCGAAGCTATAGTTCACGCCGAACACCGTGAAAATAAACCGGATCAGCAAATAAACCCCAACCTTGGTCGCGGTTCCGGCGAAAAAGGCGGTTATGATACTGGGGGCATAGGTATAGCTGTTCGGCAGCCAGACATGAAAGGGAAAGAGCGCCAGCTTGATCGCCAGTCCGATAACGATAAACCCGGCGGCCGCCAGTATCGGGCGGGCGCCTTCGATTTCGGGAAAGCGCGCGGCGATATCCGCAATATTCAATGTGCCGGTCATCATATAGATGAGGCCAACGCCGATCAGGTAGAATGACGCGCCGACGGTTCCGATAATGAGATACTGGAAGGCGGCGGTAAGGGCGCGGCGGTCCTCATTCGCGCCCATGGCGATAAGCGCGTAGGAGGAGAGCGACATGATCTCGAGAAAGACGAAAACGTTGAAGGCGTCGCCCGTGATGCAAATTCCCAGCATGCCGGTGAGCGCGAGCAGGTAAGCGGCGAAAAACAGGCCCAGCTGATGGTCCGGCACTTCCCGGGTGATGCTCTCGCGGCTAAACAGCAGAACGCCTGTACTGATTGCGCTGATCAGTATCAGCATGAAGCCGCTTAACAGATCGACGACATATTCAATGCCCCAGGGGGGCGCCCATCCGCCAAGTTCATAGGAAATCGGACCGCCCTGTATGACGGCGATCATGAGCTGGATGCTAACGTAGAATGTAATGCCGCTGATGATTGTCGTAATCGCCCAGGGCAAGGTTGTGCCGCGGAAAAGCGCGCAGATAGGCGCCGCCAGGAGAGGGACGATCGCGACGATGATCGGGAACTGGGAACTCAACGCGGTCATGTCAGTCCTTGTCCTCCATTTCGAGGATTTCATCTTCGTCAATGGTTCCAAAGGTTTCCCGGATACGCACCACAAGGGACAGGCCCAGCGCCGTCGTCGCGATGCCGACCACAATGGCCGTGAGGATCAGCACGTGCGGCAACGGGTTGGAATATACGGGCGCCATCCCATCGGCGCCGGTTTCGACAACGATCGGGGCGGTGCCGCCGTCGATCTTGCCCATGCTGATGTAAAAGAGGAAGACGGAAATCTGAAAGAGCGAGAGCCCAATCATCTTTTTCACAAGATTGGACCGGCTCATCACCGTGTACAGGCCGATCATCAGCAGGATGATGAAAATCCAGTAATTGAAGAAGCCGAAGGACATCAGTTTCTCTCCTTCCCCGGCTGTTCCGCATTCGTCGATGTCTCGATCAGTAATTCCGGCCGGCCGACAAACGCATAGAAAATCGCCAGCATCGCCGCCGTCACCGTTATGCCGACGCCAAGTTCGACGAGCAGAATGCCAAGATGCTGTCCGGCGACGGGGTCACTTGACAGGACATTGTAGTCGAGGAAGTTTCCACCCAGCAGCATGCTCACGACGCCAACGCCGCCATATAGTAAAACGCCGGCGGAAATAAGAAAAAGGATCGCCTTTTCATTGACAACCGCCCGTGCGAAATCAAGACCGAAAACAAGCGCATAGAGGATAATTCCGGCGGCAAAAATCACCCCAGCCTGAAATCCGCCACCCGGGCCGTAATCGCCATGGAACTGCACATAAAGCGCAAATACGAAAATGAAGGGCACCAGCAGCTTTGATATGACATGCGGGACAAGATCGTGCGCGCTTCCTAGCCCGCTAATGCTGCCGCCCTTGCCGTCCCGGAGCGGCGGGTCCTCCGTCGTTACCTCTTTTTTGCGCCGACGCCGTTGCCGCAAGATCAATAACACGCCGATCCCGGCCGTAAAGATCACGGTTGTCTCGCCAAAGGTATCATAGCCACGATAACTCGCCAGAACCGACGTTACCATATTCGGAACGCCTATTTCCGTCGGGCTATCCTCGATGTAACGGGGGGCCACATGGGTATGGACGGGGTTGTCCGGCTGGCCATAGCGCGGCATTTCATAGGTTGCGTAATAAAGCACGGCGCCGACCGCAAGACAGACCGCGAGAGGGCCGGGCGCAAATTTCGATTTCTCGCGTTCCTGAGATCCGACAAGGGCAAGGGTGCCGATATAGAGAACCGTGCTGATGCCGGCGCCGACGGCGGCTTCGGTAAAGGCGACGTCGACGGCGTCGAGGCTGATGAATATCAGCGCCATGGTGAAGCTGACGATACCAAGGAGCATCGTTGCGACGAACAGATTGCGCACCGACAGGACCGCCAGGGCACCGGCAATCAGCAACAGCATCAGAAATACATCAACAAAAGCGGCTATGGTCTTGTCCCCTCTCGATTAATTCAGATTAGTCGGTTTCGTCTTTGTCTTCAGATTCGCTCAGGCCGTCGAGTTTCGGCTTCAATCCGGCGACGAAACTCGCTTGCGCCAGCGCATAGGACGCGGTCGGGCCGGTAAAAAAGACGAAGGCGATCACCAGCAGCAACTTGACGGTCACGAGCGAAAATCCGCTTTGCAGTGAAAGTCCGACAAATATCAGGAATGTCGCGAGCGTGTCCGCCATGCCGCCTGCATGAATGCGCGTGTAGAGATCTGGCAGGCGAATGAGGCCAAAGCCGGTGATCAGGAGCAACAGGCTGCCGGCAAGGAGCAGGACCCAGGTTCCGATGTCCAGCGCCAGTTCCATTATGCGTTATCCGCCGGTTTGGACAGCGTACCGCGCAGCGTGCCGAATTTGAAATATTTCAGGACGGCGAGCGTACCGATGAAATTGACCAGCGAGTAAACCAGCGCGAGATCGAGAAAGTCCGGCCGGCCAGACAGGAAGCCCATGACGCCGATAAGAAGCACCGTCTTGGTGCCGATGGCGTTGGCGGACAGGATCCGGTCGTAGGAAGTGGGGCCCAGAATGGCCCGGACGAGCGCGAGGGCGATGCTGACGAGAATGGCAATCGCGGTTATCGCATATATCATGAGGTCGCCTCCATCACCTTTGTCACGCGCCGGTCCATATCGCCGCTCATCACTCCCTGGGCGGAGATCTCGGTCAGGGCATGAACCATCACCTGATCCCCGTCAAGGTCCACCGTCACCGTTCCGGGCGTCAGAGTAATGGAATTCGCGTAAATCACCTTGCCGAGATCCGATTTCTGGCTGGCCGTCACCATGAACATGCTCGGGCGCAGATTCTTGCTTGGGAACAGGATGCATTTCGCGACGTCCAAATTCGCCTTGAAAATCTCGATGAACAGCCATCCCCAATAGAGAAAAATACGCGGTCCGAGTTGCAGCGGATGACTTTCATGGTCGATAACGTCCATGCGGTAGGCGATAAGGGCGGAAAGCAGACAGGAGGCAATGCCAAAGCCGGTGATCAGCGGCGTGTAATGCCCTGACAGGAGAAGCCAGACAGCCATGAGGACGAGAAACAAACTAACGGTTCTTAACAACGTCTTGCACTTCCTGTTGTCAGTATTGGTTATCGTTTTTTGGGAGCGCCACCCCTTGGCGCGTGAAAGCTTTGGCACGTATATGCCATGGGAATTCCGCTGCCGCAAGTATCAACCGCGCGTTAATCCCGACATGTTGCCGGTCGCCCATTCGGATGGCAACTTTTGTTGCCTCTATTACCTGTACTTTTGCATTTAATACTCAACTAATTCGAATATTGAAATTTTACTTAATATTGTGTTAAACTGTTGTTCTGGCGAGGCGTCAACAAACGCCTGTCAAGTTCGGGAGTATTATATGACAGCCAAAATTGAACAATTACGGAGTAAGCAGGAAGATACAAAATCGAACGAGTCCCCGGAAACAACCTTTGAGATGACAGGCCGCGTTAAATGGTTCAACACGGTCAAAGGTTTTGGATTTTTAACGCCGAATGACGAGCCGGGCGATATCTTTCTCCATCTTTCCTGTTTGCGCGAAGCTGGCCATGAGTATGTGGCAGAGGGTGTAAGCGTAACTTGTGTTGTTGTGCGACGGTCGAAAGGTCTGCAGGCAATCAAGGTGCTTGATATTGATACGTCGACGGCTGTTCCTTTTGAGCCACGGGTACCAGAGAAAAACAATGTCACTAACCACCCAGCCGTGCAGCCTCAGGGAGATTTCGTCGAAGTCGAGGTTAAATGGTTTGATCCCGTAAAGGGATATGGCTTCCTGACACGCGGGGACGGGACGCAGGATATTTTCGTTCATATGGAAACCCTGCGCCGTGAAGGAGCACTACCGGTTCAGGCGGGCCAGCGGATGAAGGTCCGTATTGGTGATAGCCCGAAAGGACCGCAAGTCGCGGAAATAGAGCGTCCGGAATAACTTATTCCGGATTGCTCCTGTGTCTTTCCCGAATGATTGAGAGTGTCATTGCAATACGATGGCATAGTCATGGACTGGCAAAATCGTCTTAATGAGGCCCTGCGCCTGCATGAAGGCGGCGAAGCGGTGGTATCTGGCGGCATCGAGCGCCGCCGGGCGTAGGGCGAAGCGGGGCAGGGTCGACGCGAAGGCCCGCCGGTTCAACTCGTCATCCAACTCCTTGTGATTTTTGATGAACAGCTTCCAGCTGTCTTCCGGATGATTGACGAGATATTGCGTTGCTTCCTCCAGCGCCTCGACAAAAGATTTGAAGCGCGGGTCATCCAGTTTGCCGCTGTTGGCGACAAGGATCAGTTCATCATATGCGGGAACGCCTTCCTCTTCGGGATAGAATGCCCGTCCCGGATAACCTTCGATATCCATCTGGTTGAGCTCGAAATTCCGGAAGGCGCCGATAACCGCGTCGACCTGGCCGGAGAGAAGGCTCGGTGAGAGGGAGAAATTCACGTTAATCAGGGTGATGTCGTCGAGTGATATATTATGGGGCGCAAGCATTGCCTTCAGGATCGCCGTTTCAAATCCGCCAATGGAATATCCGATCTTTTTCCCCTTCAGATCGGCGAGGCTTTCAATCGGGCCATCCTTTAATACCACGAGGCTGTTGAGTGGGGTTGCAATCAACGTCGCGATACGCTTGAGCGGCAAGCCTTCGGCCACCTGGAGATGGAGTTGCGGCTGATAGGAGATGGCGAGATCGGCCTTTCCCGCGGCGACCAGCTTGGGCGGATCATTGGGATCGGCCGGCGCAATCATTTCCACGTCCAATCCGTGCTTTTTGAAAATTCCCTTTTCCTCGGCAATGATCAATGTCGCGTGATCCGGGTTGACGAACCAGTCGAGCAGCACCGTCAGCTTTTCCGATGCGGCGGCGGCCGTGCTCTGGAGCAAAAAGGCGAGGATAAGGGGGAATATGATCCGGTTCATTTACAAACTCCGTTGTTGACTGTGAAGGTCGGTCTGATCGGCGAGCCACGGCAAGGCAAGACGAAGACCGTGGTCGATCAGGTAATAAAGAAGAAGCGCCATGACCGTGAGAACGAGCAGGCTCGCGAACATGAGGTCGGTCTGCACGCGTGCATTCGCGTGCAGCATCAGATAGCCGAGGCCAGAGGATGCGCCGACCCATTCGCCGACAATCGCCCCGATCGGCGCGATCGCCGCCGCCACGCGGATGCCGGAGGCAAGCGAGGGCAGGGCAAAGGGGATCTTGATGTAACGATAGAGATTAAGGGTGTTGCGCAAGCGGCGCCGGCGGCCCGATTGCTGCAACAGCGCGGCCAGATTGAGCCAGGCCGGGTGGGTGCGGTTGAGGCCATCAAGAAAGCCGACGGTGACAGGGAAATATATGATCAGCAGGCTCATCACGATTTTCGGCGCAAGTCCGTAACCGAGCCACAGCACGAGAAGCGGCGCGATGGCAAAAACCGGGATCGCCTGGCTGGCAATCAGAAGCGGAAAAACCCATTGTTTTACGGGGCGGTAGGCAGAAATCAAAACAGCTGACACCATACCGAAGACAAGACCAAGAAAGAGGCCGACCAGTATTTCAATCAATGTTGTGAGAGCGTTCTCCGCGATCAGTCCGGCATGGCTGTAGAGCGCCTCGGCGACGACGAGGGGCGAGGGCAGCATGAACTTCGGCAGGTCAAGAAGGGCCGTCAGCGATTCCCAGATCAGGATCAGTCCGCCAACTGTGATGAGGATGCGCAAAAGTTTCATCACGCGTCCACCGGTTCCCCGGCGAGGCGGGTCATGATTTCGGAGTAAAGTCGCTGCAACGCGTCATCCGACGGATCTCGTGGTATCGCGCCTGCCGGCGTTAGCGGCAAGGACAATCGCGCCGGATGTCCCG
The DNA here is from genome assembly GCF_009882935.1 of Sneathiella chungangensis. Classification (GTDB taxonomy): domain Bacteria; phylum Pseudomonadota; class Alphaproteobacteria; order Sneathiellales; family Sneathiellaceae; genus Sneathiella; species Sneathiella chungangensis. The sequence goes on along the minus strand of NZ_WTVA01000001.1, from coordinate 383,852 downwards.
ACAGCACGTGAATAACATGGCCGAGACGGAGTGCCTCCATCGGGTCATGGGTGATCAGGAGAACGGTGCGACCGGCCAGCATTCGCGCCGCAAGTGCCTGCAGGTGATATTTCGTGATCGCGTCAAGCGCGGAAAAGGGCTCATCCATCAGGACGACAGGCGCCTCCTCCATCAGAGAGCGGGCGAGGGCGACGCGCTGGCGCATGCCACCGGAAAGAGCGTCCGGCCGGGCGTCGCGCCATTTCGTCAGGCCGACCTGGTCGAGAAGCGCCATCGCACGGGCCGTATCCGGCGTGTCTCCGCGCAACCGATCGCCGATAAGGAGATTGTCGAGTACCGTCGCCCACGGCAGGAGCAGGTCCTGCTGATCCATATAGGAAATCCGTCCCTTCAGCGGGTCGCCATCTGTGGTGACCAGAAAACTGCTCTCCGGCGGGGGAAGGAAGCTTGCGAGAATTTTCAGGATGCTGCTCTTGCCGACGCCGCTTGGGCCGAGCAGGCAGGTGATCTTGCCGGGGGACAGGGTCAGATCCAGATCGGTGAGGATCGTGTCGCCGTCGAATACAAGCTCCTTGAGCTTTAAATTCAGGCCGACCGCGGGCGCTCCTTGATCGCGCGATGTATCAGGGATAGGCTCCGATAATTCGGAATTGGCTGAATCTTCCGGTTCCATTGATATCTCGTTCCTACGCAGGTATTAACCTGATCAGGTGATCGGGGTCGTTCCAAAGACCGGAACCTCTCAGCCAAATCGGCTCCCCCCGAGGGACCTTTACTATAGAGAATTTAACCGAACGGGCAAAGGATAATTCATCGGGATGATGGACCGGGTTAAAAAGCATGGCGGCAGGGTCGTCTTCGCGGCGTTGGTCCTGATTTTGGTGGCGGCCACCGCGGTCGCGCAGGGCGCAACGGAAAGGCTGATCGTCAAAACAGCCGACCGGCTACTGGAATTGCAGGTTGAGATCGCCGACGATTCCGCCGAGCGGAGCAGGGGCCTGATGCACCGTGAAATGTTGCCGCCGATGCAGGGGATGCTCTTTGATTTCAACAAGACCGTCGCGATTACCATGTGGATGAAAAACACGAAGATACCCCTCGATATGTTCTTTGTGGATGGGCGCGGAAAAATTCTCTACATTAAGGAGAACTCCGAGCCCTTTTCGATCGAGTTGATCTCTGCCGATAAGCCTGCGCGCGCCGTGTTGGAGGTGAACGGGGGATTCGCGCGGGAAAATTCTGTCGGGGTGGGCGACATGCTGCTCCACCGCCTGTTTGAAAATAAGTAAAAACCGGAAACAATAATGAACAAGCAAGACACCAGAAACCGTCCCATTCCCGAAGGATTCGTGCCCGCCGACAGAAAGGCGCCCTTTACCATCGCGAATGGTCCCTTCTTCGAGAAAATATCCGATGACAACAAACTCGTTCGCGCCTTTTATGTAGAACCGAAACACCTGAACAGCATCAAATTCGCCCATGGCGGCATGTTGATGACCTTCGCGGATTCCGCGCTGGCGGCGGTTGTTTTTCACGAGACCGGACGCCGCTGCGTCACCATCAAGATGAATTCCGAATTCTTGCGGCCGGCCCGTGAGGGCGACTGGGTGGAATCCGATGTCGAGGTCATTCGCAGCACACGGACGGTCGTTTTCGTCCGGGGCAGCCTCAAAGTCGGCCAGAAGGCCATCTTCAAGGCGGACGGCATCTTCCATTATGTGCATGTCGGCAGCTAGCAAATTTATTGGCAGAATTGCTCAATTCCGCCTTGCGGGCGCGGGCTTGATGGTATAGATCATCAGCTCATCTTTCGGGGCATAGCACAGCCTGGTAGTGCGCTCGCTTTGGGAGCGAGAGGTCGCAAGTTCGAATCTTGCTGCCCCGACCATCATAAAAGCTTTGCAATTCAGAAGATTGCAAAGCTTTTTTATTTCCGAAATTAGCTGATTATTTGGTCTTCGGTCTCATTTTTCACCGCAAATCCGCTTTCGATTGCCGTTCGTCGATTTTTCATTAGAATATCAGAAGATTTTTCTTTTGGTGGAGGCGACGAACCGGATGGGTGGCAGAAATTTTATTGGGCTGTTGTGGCGAGCCATTCGCACGACGGCATTCATTGCGGGTCTCCTTGCGGTGCCGCTTGTTGCGCAGGCAGAGACATTTTCCGGACTGAAGCCGGCCTCGCCGCAACCTGACGAAGCCAACCTGAAGCCGGGTCTAGCCGTCAAATATTACGGCGTCAAAGTCGACAGCATCAAAGAGCTTGAAGAGAATATGGGATATATGGACGGCAAGCCGGGCACGCCCATACCCATGCTCAATTATCAGGTCGGCCAGGGCAATGTCCTGACCTCCAACAGCAACGACATGGTCGGCGCCATCATCACGGGTTATATCAAGATGGCGGAGCCGGGCCGCTACGTCTTCATGGTGCATTCCAATGACGGCGTCTGGATTGCGATCGGCGACAAGCTGATTTATGAAGACCCCGACGTCCATGCCGACCGCTTCTCTGATGAAATAGTTGTTGAGATTTCAGAGCCGGGCTGGTATCCGATCCACATCAAGTATTTCGAGAAGAAAAACACCTCGACATTGGAACTTTACTGGGAAGCGCCGGGTTTCGGCGAATTGGATTATGTCCCGGCCGAGGTGTTCAGTCATTTAGTGGAGTGACCGGATAATGGCAGCAAAGGCACGAATATTTCAACCGGCGAAGAACGCCATGCAGTCGGGCCGCAAGGGCACGAAACGCTGGCGTCTTGAATATGCTCCGGCTGAGGCCAGATATGTGGAGCCGCTGATGGGCTGGACGGGATCGCGCGACATGAACGCGGAAGTCCGTATCGATTTCGAGGACAAGGAAAGCGCCATCGCGTTTTGCGAAGCCAACAACATCGACTATACGGTGTATGAGCCGAAGACGCGGCGCCTTCATCTGAAGGCCTATGCAGACAACTTCTCCTATTCGCGTGTGCGCGGATAAACCAAACTGTCGCTAACAACGGCCCCGTAGCTCAGCTGGATAGAGCAATTGACTTCTAATCAATAGGTCGCACGTTCGAGTCGTGCCGGGGTCGCCATCGATGAAAAAGCCCGGCTGAATAAAGCCGGGCTTTTTGCGTTTTCCAGCTGAACTCAGACTTTAAGGGCGACGTCAACCGGTGTGTAGTCGAGCTTGAGATCCTGTGCGACGGGCTCGCAGGTGATCTTTCCGTTCCAGACGTTGAGGCCATTGGCGAGATGCCTGTCGTCCCGAAGCGCCTGCTTCCATCCCTTGTCGGCGATCCGGAGGGCATGGGGCAGGGTCACATTGTTGAGCGCATAGGTCGAGGTGCGGGCAACGCCGCCCGGCATATTGGCGACGCAATAATGGACGACGCCATCGACGACATAAGTTGGGTCCGCATGCGTGGTCGCCTTGGAGGTTTCGAAGCAGCCCCCCTGATCGATCGCGACATCGACAATCACCGCACCGTCCTGCATCGTCTTCAGCATTTCGCGCGTCACCAGTTTCGGTGCGGCTGCGCCGGGGATCAGGACGGCGCCGATCACGAGGTCCGCCTCTTTCACGAGGCGCTCGAGAAGGGCGTTCGTCGAATAGATAACCTTGGCGGAGGATTCAAAATGATTTTCCAGCCGTTCCAGCGTTACCGGATTGCGGTCGAGGATGGTGACATCCGCATGCAGGCCGATGGCCATTTGCGCCGCATTAAAACCAACGACACCGCCGCCGATGATAACGACCTTACCCGGCGCGACACCGGGAACGCCGCCGAGAAGCACGCCGCGCCCGCCGTGGGATTTTTCAAGCGCCGCCGCGCCAGCCTGCACCGACATGCGCCCGGCAACCTGGCTCATGGGTTTGAGGAGCGGGAGGCCACCGCTGTTGTCGGTGACGGTTTCATAGGCGATACAGACGGCCCCTGACTTGATCAGGTCATGGGTCTGTTCCGGGTCCGGGGCAAGGTGGAGATAGGTATAGAGGATTTGCCCCTCGCTGAGCATGGCCCGTTCCACCGCCTGCGGTTCCTTTACCTTAACGATCATGTCTGCGCGGGCGAAAATTTCTTCTGCGGTGTCAACGATTTTCGCGCCAACTGCTTCATAGGCCTCATTCAATGCGCCGATACCTTTGCCCGCATCGGTTTCAACGAGTACTTCATGTCCATGCGCGACGAGCTCTCCGGCACTTTCCGGCGTCAGCCCGACGCGATATTCATGGTTTTTGATTTCTTTGGGTGTTCCAACCTTCATGCCCATCGCTCCCTGCTAGGTGATTTAATCGATAGAGGGATTATAGCTTTTTATCGCCGATATTTTTTTCGAAATTTATTTCAATGTTACCCGATTTTGGTGTAAAATCCTGCTTTCGACACAAATTTCAGGAAAATATTCAATAGATCACTTTGATCGTAAAATATTATCTGAACTGCAGATTGACTCCGATAAATCCATTTCCGAGATTGCGGAGAAGGTTAATCTTTCGCTTTCCGCCTGTCATCGGCGCATTAAAATGCTGGAAGAAGCAGGGATAATAGACGGCTATGCGGCCCGTCTGGACCGGCATGCCCTCGGACTAGAGGCAGATGTATTTGTTGAAATTTCACTCACTTCGCAAAGTCAGGAAACGTTGAACCAGTTTGAAAAAGCTGTGATGTGTTACGACGAAATTCTGGAATGCCATCTGACATCGGGGAATGCGGACTATATTGTCCGGGTGGCCGCACGGAACGTGCCGGATTATGATCGTATCCACCGAAATTGCCTGACGAAATTGCCGCATGTTGCCAGTATGCGCTCGACCTTTGCCCTTCGCGCCATCAAGCCCTGGAAAGGCTATCCGGTTCAGTAGGCGCTATTTAAAGGTACCATGGCGGCCTTCACCGTCGGCAAACCGCGCGGCGCCGGCCTGGGCTTCCTTCTGTTTCGCTTCCTCAGCCGCCAGCATTTCGAAATGTATCGCTTCGGCATCGGTTTTTCCTTGTTGCGCATAAACGCTTTCCCGATCGGACAGCATCGCAATCTGCGGAAAGTCGGCGATTTGCTGCGCCAGCTCTTCCGCCGCGGCGCGGGCCGTGCCATCGGGCACGACGCGGGTTACCAATCCCATGGACAGGGCTTCCTGCGCCGATACGGGGCGGCCGGTCAGCATCATGTCGAGGGCCGGGCCAAGGCCGATCACACGGGGTAGGCGGACCGTCGTCCCGTCGCTCATCGGCACGCCCCAGCGGCGGCAGAAAATCCCGAAAACAGCTGATGCATCGGCGATGCGGATATCGCAATAAAGGGCAAGTCCCATACCGCCGGCGACCGCATGGCCTTCCACGGCGGCGATCAGCGGCTTTGACAGCGGGGCATGAAATGGCCCTTCAGGATGGCCCGCCCAGGCCTTGTAATCAACACGGGTCGCCGTTTCCTTGAGGTCGGCCCCGGCGCAAAAGGCGCCGCCCGCACCGGTCACGACCGCCACCCGCTGGCTGTCGTCGGCCTCGAAGGCGCGAAAGGCTTGCGCCAGCAAATCGGACGATTCCTGGTCGAGTGCATTGCGCACTTCCGGGCGGTTGATGATGATCGTGGTCACCGGGCCCTTGGTTTCGATGCGTATTTTTTGCTTTTCTGTCATGTCTTCTCGTCCCCGTCCACCGCAGCAGCCGCACCAGTTCGGCGGGCGCCTGCTCCCATGGTAAGGGATGAGTCCCGATCATGTGTAGTTATTTCTGGACCTGTGACGGCGTCAGTGGATGCGCTTGGTCACGAAGCCCTTCTCGCGCGGGTACTTTTCCTTGATGCAGCTCTCTGCCGCCTGAGGGCTTTCTGCCTCGACGGAGAAGCGGCAGGGCGTCGCCCAGCGCATGGAAATATGGGGATGTTCCCGGTTGTTATCGAGGGCGTCTCGCGCCTCGGCATTGTAAACTGAAAAGACGTATGTACTCATAGCCAGCTCAACTCTTTACTCTTTCACTTGCGGTTCCGAATCCGCCACCGCCAGGGGTTTCAATCACTATGGCATCCCCAGGAGACAGCTCAGTTTCGTCATTGCCCTTTAACTCTATATGTTTTCCGGAGGTGAGGATAGCGTAATTGCGCCCTTTTTTACCCGGTTTTCCGCCATTCAGCCCATATGGGTCCGTTTCCCGGTGAGAGGTGAGAAGGGTCACCGTCATGGGCTCGAGAAACCGCATTTTGCGGATGGCGCCGTTGCCGCCGGAAAATTTGCCCGCGCCGCCGGACTGTTTTCGGATCGAGAATTCCTCGACAAGGATCGGGAAGCGCTGTTCCAAAACTTCCGGATCGGTCATGCGGGTATTGGTCATATGGCTGTGCACCGCGTCGGTTCCGCAAAATCCGTTTCCGGCGCCGGTGCCACCGCAAATCGTCTCGTAATTCTGATAGGTCTCATTTCCATAGATGAAATTGTTCATGGTCCCCTGGCTGGAGGCGAGGACGCCAAGCGCGCCAAAGAGAGCATCGGTAATCCCTTGCGAGACTTCGGTGTTTCCGGCGATTACGGCGGCCGGATATTCCGGGCTGATCATGCTTTTTTCCGGGATAATCAGCTTGAGGGGTTTCATGCAGCCCTCGTTGAGCGGGATATCGTCGCCGACGAGGGTCCGGAAGACATATAATGCCGCCGCCTTGCAGATGGCGACCGGGGCGTTGTAGTTGCCGCTATCCTGTGGCGAGGTGCCGGTGAAATCGATGGTTGCCTCGCGCGCCTTTTTATCGACCGAGACGGCAACGCGGATTTTCTTGCCGCCGTCAAATGCGTAAGTAAAGGATCCGTCCTTCAGGACATCGAGGACGCGGCGGACCGATTCCTCGGCATTGTCCTGGACATGCCCCATATAGGCCTTCACCACCTCCACGCCAAACTGGTCGATCATTTTGCGAACTTCGCGAAGGCCGGTTTCATTGGCGGCGATCTGTGCCGACAGATCGGCGATATTCTGGTCGATATTCCGGCACGGATACCTGCCCGAAGCGAGAAGCGCCCGTGTCTCGGTCTCGCGAAACCGGCCTTCCTCGACGAGGAGGAAATTGTCAATCAGCACGCCTTCTTCTTCGATAACCTTGCTGTCCGGCGGCGCTGAACCGGGCGTCCGGCCGCCGATATCGGCATGATGACCGCGGGAAGCGACGTAGAAAAGAATGCTCTTGCCCTCTCGATTGAAGACCGGCGTGATCACCGTGACGTCCGGCAGATGCGTGCCGCCGTTATAGGGGGCATTTAGCGCGTAGACATTGCCGGGTTTCATGCAGCCTGCATTCGCGGCAATGACGGACTTGATCGATTCCCCCATGGAACCGAGATGGACCGGGACATGGGGTGCGTTGGCGACAAGATTGCCTTGCGCATCGAAAATGGCGCAGGAAAAATCCAGCCGTTCCTTGATATTGACCGAATATGCCGTGTTGGAGAGAGTCGCTCCCATCTGTTCGGCGATCGACATGAAGAGATTATTGAAAACCTCGAGCATGACCGGGTCGGCCTCGGTCCCGATGGCCTGCCGCTTTGGCTTGGCAAGATACCGATTGACGAGAAGATGCCGCCGGGCATTCAGGGTGGCGCGCCATCCGTCCTCGACGACGATTGTGCCCGTGGGTTCGATGATAATGGCGGGCCCGGTAACCTGCTGACCGGGGCGCATATGGGACCGGTCAACAAGCGGCACGTCGCGCCATTGGCCGGAGACATACATCCTGACGCTATCCTGCGGCTCGGTTTCCCCTTCGACAAGGGGATCATTGCTGAGCGGATCGATATCCGTTTCCGTCCGGCCGACAACCTCGATAGAGAGCGCTTCGATCACGAGCCCGCGCTCTTTTGCAATAAATCCGAAGCGTTGCCGATGGGCATCTTCAAACGCCGCTCTCATGGCGTCGGCGGATCCGACGTCGACGAGAAGGGTCGCATCCGTTCCCTGATAGCGGATATGCGCTTTTTGGATATGCGCGAGATGCGCTTTTTCAACGTCCTGCGCCAGCACTTCCGCCTCCGCCTCGGCGAGGAGCGGGGCGGCAATCTCCTTAAGTTTTTCCTCAGCCTCCTCATCGAGCGGGATGTCGAGCTGGGCCTCGCGCATCGCACGGATATCGGCGAGACCCATGCCGAAGGCCGAAAGGACGCCCGCGAAGGGGTGAATGAAAATGCTTTTCATGTCCAGCGCATCGGCAACCAGGCAGGCATGCTGCCCGCCCGCGCCGCCGAAACAGTTCAACGTATAGTCGGTGATGTCATAGCCGCGCTGGACTGAGATTTTCTTGACTGCATTTGCCATATTCTCGACGGCAATCCGGAGAAATCCCTCCGCGACCTCTTCTGGTGTCAGGGACTGCTGTCCGGAGGATGCGGCGATCTCCTCTGCCATCGCGGTGAATTTATCGCGGACCGCCTCCGCGTCGAGCGGTTGATCCGCCTTTGAGCCAAAGACTTTCGGAAAATAGTCCGGCTGAATTTTTCCCAGCATGACATTACAATCGGTGACGGCGAGCGGCCCGCCGCGGCGGTAACAGGCCGGTCCCGGATTGGCACCGGCGGAGTCTGGCCCGACGCGATACCGGCTGCCGTCAAACTTGAGGATTGAGCCACCGCCCGCGGCGACGGTATGGATATGCATCATCGGTGCGCGCAGCCGCACGCCGGCGACCTCGGTCTCGAAACTCCGCTCGAACGCGCCATCATAGTGGGTGACGTCGGTCGAGGTTCCACCCATGTCAAACCCGATGAGGCGGGTAAGCCCGCTCATGCCGGCCGTGCGGGTCATGCCGACAACGCCGCCCGCCGGGCCCGACAGGATCGCATCCTTGCCCTGAAAGAGGCCGGCATCGGTGAGGCCGCCGTTCGATTGCATGAACATCAGCCTTGGACGTCCATTTTCCGCATCTATGCCGAGTTCGTCCTTCACTTGATTGACATAGCGCCGGAGAATCGGTGACAGATAGGCATCGACCATTGTCGTATCGCCGCGCGCCACCAGCTTGATCAGCGGGCTCGTCTGGTGGCTCGTCGAGATTTGCGTGAAGCCGATGTCGCGGGCGATTTCCGCCGCCCGGTTTTCATGCCCGGGAAAGCGAAAACCATGCATGAAGTTGATGGCCACGGCACGAATACCACTATCGAACGCGGTGCGCATGCTGGTTTCAAGTTTGGCGTCATCAAGCGGGATCAGGACTTCACCCGCGGCGTTCAAACGTTCTTCCGCTTCGACAACTTTTTCGTAGAGGAGTTCCGGCAGCTTGATATCGAGATCGAATATCCGTGGCCGGCTCTGGTAGCCGATCCGGAGCGCATCACCGAAACCCTTCGTCGTCACATAAAGAGTGCGGTCGCCCTTTCTCTCAAGCAGCGCGTTGGTGGCGACAGTGGTGCCCATCTTGATGCTGCGGATATGACGCGTGATTTCACCCGGATCGGCCTCATCCTTCAGAAGATCGCGGATACCCTGAACTGCGGCATCCCGGTATTGCTCGGGATTTTCCGACAATAGCTTGTGGGATACCAGCGTTCCGTCCGGCCGTTTGGCCACGATATCCGTGAAGGTGCCGCCACGATCGATCCAGATCTGCCACATAACGTTATAAGTCCTTTTCTTCAACTGGGGTAAACGAGGCTTGGCATCCATAGTGCGATATCGGGAAAGGCAAGGAGCAATCCGATCATCACGAACATGGTGAGCACAAAGGGCAGGGCGCCGATCATCACGTCATTGAGACGACCGTCCTTTCGAATGCCCTGCACAACATAAAGATTGATCCCGATCGGCGGCGTGATCAGCGCGGTTTCCAGCAGCACCATCAAAAGGATGCCAAACCAGACCGGATCGTAGCCAAGCTGGATGACGATGGGCGCAAGGAGCGGGGCAGTCGTCAGCAGCATTGACAGGGTTTCCATAAAGCACCCGAGCAGGATTAGGAAACCGATGATCATCAGCATCGTCTGGAACGGCGTCCAGCCAAGATCAACGATGGCCTGCGTCAACGCCTGCGTCAGGCCGATGGTCGCCAGGATAAAATTCAGGAATATCGCGGCCAGAATGATCAGCATGATCATCGCCGTCGTCCGCATGGTTCCCTCAATCGCCGCCTTCAGCATGTCGATGCTGAGAGTTTTGTTGGCGGCGGCAAGTCCGAGCGCCGCAACGACGCCGAGAGAGGCGGCTTCCGTCGGTGTTGCAAGACCCGCATAAATCGAGCCGACAACGACGAGGAAGATACCAAGCGGGGGGAGAAGGCCCGGAAGACTGCCAATGCGCGTTTTCCAGGTAACATCGACCTTGCTGCCGCCCCAGCTTTTACGGAAGAAGCAGGCAACAATGACCGTGAGCATAAAAAGCCCGGCTAGGAGGAGGCCGGGAAGGAAGCCGGCAAGGTACAGTTCCGGCACGGAAGTATCGGTGAGCAGGCCATAGAGGATCAGGTTGATCGACGGCGGGATAAGGATGCCGAGCGTTCCGCCGGCAGCAAGTGTCCCAAGGAACAGCCGCTCATTATAATTGCGTTTCTGAACTTCGGGGAGGGCCACGGTGCCAATTGTCGCGGCCGTGGCAACGCTTGAGCCCGAGGTTGCCGCGAACAGGGAGCAGGCGCCGATATTCGAATGCATCAGGCCGCCGGGCAGCCAGCTCAGCCATTGCACCATTCCTTCATACATCTTTGAGGCAATGCCGGACCGCAACAGCAGCTCGCCGAGGAGGACGAACATCGGGATCGCCACCAGCAGGAATTCGGTGCTGTTCTGCCAGGCAATATCGCCAAGTGCGAGATAGAGCGGGCTTGAAGAGAAGCTGAAATTGAGCGACAGGGCCAGCCAGGCGAGCGCCGCGGCGATCGGGATACCGAGCGCCACGAGGCCGAGGAGAATGAAGATCGCTTGAAACAACATGGCAGGTCTCCTCAGGCTGTTTCTTCGTCGATCTGTTCATCGACGGACTTGACGCCGACGAGGCGCTGGATGGTCGCCCAGTCCTTCCTGAAGACGGCATGGAGGGAGGCGACGAGGATGAGAAGGCCGGTCAGCAGCGCGAAGGCAAGGCCCAGCCACCAGACGGTTTGCGGGATGGCGAGCGGCGTGCGCAGCGGCGTGATTGACCGCGATCCATGGAAAAAGCTGTCCGTCAGCAGATTGAACCCGAGATAGGCGATCAGGCCGATAAATCCGAGGAGGAGGGCAAGCCCGATAATATCGGACGCGACGCGGCCCCATCGCGGAAACAGATGATAAAAGGCATCGACGCGGATATTGGCGCGGCTGAGCAGCGCATAGGCGAAGGCAAGGCTCGTTGACATACCGAAGGCGTATCCGGAAAGCTCGTCCGATCCGGCGAGGCTTATATTCAGAAATTTCCTGGCAAATACATCGATCGTGACGAGAAAGGCGGCCCCAATCAGCATGATCCCGCCCAGCCAGACGAGACGTTTCGATATTGCCTCGAATGATCCCAGTAACCTGTTTATCATCGCGCTTCTCCCTGCAAATTATTGACGGAGGCCGGCTTTTTACCCACCGGCCTCCGCGGTTTTTGTTTCGGGTCTATTTGGCGGTCGCCTGCATACCCGTAATTTTGCCGACTGTTGCATTCCAGTCCGCCGCACAATCCGCGCCGCAGCGCTCTGCCCAGCGGGCGAGAATGACATCCTTGGCAATCTGGTCGCGCGCCTTGAGATCATCCGCGCTCGGCGTGATCAAAGTCATGCTGGCGGCTTCGCCAATGTCGCATTTCTTGCCCGACAGACAATCCAGTGCAATGGCATCTTCCGTTGCCGTTTCCGCCCACATGGCGTCGGTCAGCTTGTCGAGCTCCGCTTGCAGCGTGGCTTGCTTTTCCGGGCCAAGCGCATTCCATTTGTCCATATTCATGGCGCCGAAGGCGAGGCCCCAGCCAACCCGCATGGTATAGCCGTAATCGGCAACCTGGTACCATTTTGCGGAATAGGCCGACATGGTGCCGGTAATCGCACAGTCAACAACGCCCTTTTCAAGCGCTGGGATCACTTCAGCGAAGGGGACGGTCACGCTGGTGCCGCCAACACCTTCAACGAAATCGCCGAGGGTTGTCGCATAAACGCGTATTTTCTTGCCCTCCAGGTCATCGATTTTGCTAACCTCTCCCTTGCACCAGAGCATCTGGCTCGGGAACGGATACAGCTGCAGCAACTTGGCATTGTATATATCGGCGACGGCCTTTTCCAAAATCGGGAAATAGGCCTCGGCGACTTTGCGCTGGGTGTCGATATCTTGCGTGATAGTGGAAAGATCGGCCCCCTCAAAGACCGGGTTTTCCGCCGCGACATATCCCGGCAGCCCATGGGCGTAATCATAAACGCCAAGTTTCAGAAGACGCATGATTTCGAAGCCCTTGAGGCCAAGCTCGGTTTGCGGCTTGATATCGCCGACAATTGCACCACCGGTCGCGGCGGAAATTTTCTCGTTCCAGAACGGTCCTTCATGTTTCTGGTAATTGGGAAGATTTCCCCAGGTGCCAACCGCCTTGATCATGACGGGATCGTCCGCCTTCGCGGTGACAGTGAACGCACCGAAAGCGGCGACCATCGCCATTCCGGTGCAGATTTTTTTCAGTATCTTCATAACTTTCTCCCTTTTTAATAAACCTTTTATTTAAGTTGATGGCAGCAGACAGGCCGGATCATCGCTTGCAAGATCGGTGACCAGCATATGGCCGGGGGCGTGCGAGATAAAAACCGGCAGTTCCGCCGCTTCGATTGCGGCCTGTGGCGTGACGCCGCAGGCCCAGAAAACCGGGACCTCCCCATCCTCGAACCGGGTTGCGTCGCCCCAGTCGGGCGTCGCGATGTCGCGAATTCCGATCGCCGACGGATCGCCGATATGCACGGGCGTGCCATGCGCCTGCGGAAATTCACGGGTTATCTCGACGGCCCGGTCAATATCATTCGGGTCGAGCGGGCGCATGGAAACAACCAGCGGCCCGACGAACGGCCCGGCCGCGACGGTCGGAATGGTCGTCCGGTACATGGATACCGTCTTGTTCTCGTCGATATGGCGGAGAGATATTCCCTCATGGATCAATGCTTCCTCGAAGGAAAAGGAACAGCCGAGGACAAAGGCGACCAGATCATCTGTCCAGATATCGAGAAGGGAGGTGACGCGCGCATCCAGGACGCCGCCGCGATAGATATTATAGGCCGGAACGTCGGTGCGAATGTCTACATCCCTGCCGAGGCGTCGCAGGATAGGATCTCCTGTCTCCGTCATTCCGACCAGCGGACAAGGTTTTGGATTGTTCCGGCAGAAGGTTTCAAAATCCTCGGCGTGGGAGGCGGGAACGATCGCGATATTCCCCTGCAGGTGACCGGCACCCAATCCGGCCGTCTGTCCGCTGTATCGTCCCTTGCGGATATGCTGGCGGACGTCGTAAGGGGAAAGGCTGCTGAGCTGCCGATAAGATACGGCATCTTTTCTTTCCGATGTCTCTGGCGACTGTCCCACGTCATTCCCTCCGCCGTTTGTTTAGGTCGGGTTCCTTATTGGCTTGGGAAATTTATCTCACAGTAAATTCATAAAATCTAATTCTTAATTTTTTGCCTTAGTGATAAATTAATTTTATCATCCGTTTTGGTAATTTTCATTCGAGAAAAATATTATAAAATAATTAGATAGATAAAATAATTAAACGAAAACATTACATTAAAGGGCAGCCTATCGACGGTAAAAAATTACCTGGCGGCCTGTTTCTGGTACGCACGGGTAATTTCCAGCGCATGGTCGATGATTTTTTCGGTCACGGGATTATAGGGCTCCGTCGGGTAGGAGGCGGTGAATTTCAGGCGGGGTGGCCGCCATTCACACTGGATTTCCTGAAGGCTTCCATTCGCCAGTTCCTTCTGGATCATTTGCCGCGGCAAGGTTGCGACGCCGATGCCGTCCAGCGCCATCCGCAGGATCGCGGCGAGCGAGCTTGACGGAAATATCCGCGCCGGAAGTTCGGTATATTTACGAAGCTGGCGGGCCAGTTCCGCATAGGGCCGCGTATTTCGCGCATAGGTGATCAGCGGGTTATCGGCGAGTTCATCCAACGTGACGGGCCGCGCCGTCTGGATATTGAGAGACGGGGAGGCGGCCCAGACGATTTCAAATTCGATAAGATCATGGTTCTCTATCTGAAAATCGGAAAGTGGTCCCATCAGAAAGGCGAAATCGAGCGATCTTTCCGTAAGCTCCCGGCGGAGGTTGATGGTCGCATCGACGACGATCTCGACCTCGATCGTCGGGTATTTGCGGTGCAGGCCGGTGATAAAGGCGGGAAGCCAGGTATGAACAATTGTCTCCGATACGCCAAGGCGGAGGATGCCCGCAAGATCTTCATTCTGCCCGATGCGATCCACCAGGAGCGCGGATGTCCGCAAGAGCTTCTCCGCGTAGGGCACAAGCTCGAGACCCTTCGCCGTCAACCGGATAAAGCTGGTATCGCGCTCGAACAGGCGAACACCCAATGTTTCTTCAAGCCGGGCGATACGCGATGAAATTGCGGGTTGAGTTGTATTCAGTTTTTCGGCCGTTTTGCGGAAACTGCGTAGCGTCGCCACCCAGAGGAAAGTCTGCAATTGGGTCAGGTTGATGTTTCCCGGAACCATAAATTTATCCTATCGGGAACGGAGCGTCTTGGTAAGAAAAGGTTATACAATAAAATTGTTTAACTGTCAGTTGGCAATCAAACAATTTTTTTTGAGCCATCGGTCAAAGTAAGGCTTTCACGAAGAGGAGGCATTGGGTATTCTCGATATCAATTAAATATTGTCTGACATCAATAAGATAAAAGAGGAAAAAAGCATGTCCGCAGCACCTGCCCCCACACGCGAAGATTGGGAGAAACTGGAAAGCCAGATCACGATCCGCAACAAGGCCTTTATCAATGGCCAGTATGTCGATGCGGCCTCCGGGAAAACATTCGATTGCGTCAGCCCGGTTGATGGCCGCGTTCTGACGAAAGTCGCCGCCTGCGATGTCGAGGACGTCAATCGTGCCGTTGCCGCCGCGCGTGCCGCATTTGACTCCGGCGCCTGGTCGCGCGCAGCGCCGGCAAAGCGCAAATCGGTGTTGCAGAAATTCGCCGGCCTGATCATGAAAAACAAGGACGAGCTGGCGCTGCTGGAATGTCTCGATATGGGCAAGCCCGTGAAATGGGCGGGCGCGGTGGACGTTCCGGGGTCCGCTGGCTGTATCTCCTGGTATGCCGAAGCGATCGACAAGATGTATGACGAAATCGCGCCGACGGACCGGCGGCGGTCGCTCGCCCTGATCACCCGCGAACCGATTGGCGTTGTCGCCTGTGTGGTTCCGTGGAACTTCCCCTTGCTGATGGGATCGTGGAAATTTGCGCCGGCGCTTGCCGCGGGCAACAGCGTGATCCTGAAGCCGGCGGAACAGTCGCCGCTGACGGCGCTGCGCATCGCCGAGCTTGCTGTGGAAGCCGGCATCCCTGAAGGGGTATTCAATGTGCTTCCGGGGTTCGGCGAAACCGCCGGGCAGGCCCTTGGCCGCCATATGGACGTCGATGCACTTGCCTTCACCGGCTCGACCGAAGTGGGCAAGCTCTTCATGCGCTATTCCGGTGAAAGCAATCTCAAGGCCGTCGGGCTGGAATGCGGCGGCAAGAGCCCGAGCCTGGTCATGGCGGACGCCGATCTCGACCTTGCCGCGAAAAAGATCGCCATGGGTGTCTTCTTCAATCAGGGGGAGGTTTGCACGGCAGCCTCCCGCCTGGTGGTGCAGGACAGCATCAAGGACGAACTTGTCGAGAAAATTGCTAATGTTGCCAAAACCCTGCAACCGACCGATCCGTTGAGCCCGAAAGCCGTCGTCGGCGCCATGGTCGACAAAACCCAGACCGACCGGGTGATGGGCTATATCAACAAGGGACAGGAAGAGGGCGCCAGCCTGTTTTATGGCGGCAAGCAGGTGCTTCAAGAAACCGGCGGCTTTTATATCGAGCCGACGATTTTCGACAATGTCTCCAATGACATGACCATCGCCCGTGAGGAAATTTTCGGTCCCGTCATCAGCACGATCACCTTCAAGGATATGGATGAAGGGGTCAAGATCGCCAATGATACGATCTACGGCCTTGCGGCGTCTGTCTGGACCCGGGATATCTCTAAGGCGCATCAACTGGCGCAGTCCCTCCGGGCCGGTACGGTCTGGGTCAATACCTATGACGATGTGGATATGTCGACGCCATTCGGTGGCTACAAGCAGTCCGGCAGCGGCCGCGATCGCTCGCTCCATGCGCTTGAAAAATACACCCAGCTCAAGACGACCTGGATCAATATTGCCTGATCGATTGGGAAGAAAAACGGGATACAGAAAATGAAAAGCTTCCAATTCGAGGAATATGGCGCGCCGCTGGTCGAGAACACGGGCGATGCGCCCACCGTGAGTGGAGACGAGGTTCTGATGGATGTTACGGCCTGCGGCGTTTGCCACAGCGATATCCATATCTGGGAGGGATATTTCGATCTCGGCAACGACAAAAAACTGGATATCCGGGGCGGGCGGCAACTGCCACATACGCTCGGCCATGAAATTGTCGGAACGGTTGCGGCCGTGGGCGAGAATGTCACGGATGTGAAGGTCGGTGACAAGCGGGTGGTCTATCCCTGGATCGGCTGCGGCAAATGCGCCATTTGCGAATCCGGAGAGGAGCAGCTCTGCAGTCGCCCGCGCCAGCTCGGCATCGATGTGGCGGGGGGGTATGCCGATACGCTGCTGGTGCCGCATTCGCGCTATTTGCTCGATTATGGCGCGCTCTCGAAGGATCTGGCTTGCACCTATACCTGTTCGGGTCTGACGGCCTACAGCGCGCTTCAGAAGGTCAAATCCCGCACGGACGGCGGCAAGCTTTTGATCATTGGCGCGGGCGGCGTTGGTCTTGCGGCCATGGCGATCGCGAAATCCGTCACCGATGCAGAGATTTACGTCGCTGATATCGATCCGGCGAAGCGCGACGCGGGAATCAAGGCGGGTGCGGTCGCCGCCATAGATCCCTCCGATCCTGCGGCCTTCAAGAGTTTCATGGGAACCACCGGCGGCGGCGTCAATGCCACCATCGATTTTGTCGGTGCGGAAAGCAGCGCGGCTTTCGGCGCCAAGGTGCTTGCGAAGGGCGGCAAGCTTGTCATCGTCGGACTTTTCGGCGGCGGTTTCTCCATGCCGCTTCCCATGTTTCCGATCAAGGCCATCTCGGTCGAGGGAAGTTATGTGGGCAATCTTCGTGAAATGCGGGAACTGATGGAACTCGCCAAGGCGGGCAAGCTGAGCGAACTCGCCATCACGCCCCGCCCGATGAAGGAGGCCTACAATACCCTTGAGGATCTGCGCGCCGGAAAGATCGTCGGCCGGGTGGTATTGCAGAGCTAAAATCTCTGGCGACAAAAAAGAAAAAAAGGCGGCATTTTAAGTGCCGCCTTTTTTGTATTCCGGTGCCGGTGCGATTAGTGGATGGGGCCGCCGATTTCCATATCGATGAGTTCATTCACCACGCGCATCAATTCGATGCAGGCATAGAGGTCTTCTTCCGCGGTGCTGTTCCGGCGCAGCGCCTCGGCCTCGGCGCGCAGCAATTCCACTGCATTTTCGCCCTGATGCACGATCAGGTTATGCGCGGTGCTGTACAGATCGATTGTCGTATCCGGGTGCAGTTCAATGATATTCATCATGGCGTTCGTCCTTAAGCGGTGCCGATTTATCAACTTGCACCAATTTTAGGAAAACACTCTTAAAAGAAGGTTAAAGTCCGGGCGGGGCAGCGAATACCTAAAAAGGGAGTTCGACGGCGTTGGTCAGGAACCGCATGAACGGCGTCGCCTTGTGGAAGGCATCCTCCACCTCATCGACGAAATCTGGGCGGGTAATCCTGTTGATATCGTCCAGCGGCTTCATGACAAACAGGGTCTTGCGCCTAAGATCCTCAATTTCCGGATGATCGATAGAGAAGTTTTTGGGCGCGCGTTTCAGGCCGTCTCCGCGAATGCCCTCATGGAAGGTCGCCCGGAAATCGGGGTCCGCCTTGATTCCCTTCCATTCCTTACCCCTTTCATCGATGGCATGGCGGATTTTGGCAAGCACCGGGGCCGGGGGCAGATAGATACCGCCGCCGAAGCGCACCCCGTCGAGCGCCAGATGCACATAATATCCCGGAGCATGGGCGTCGCGGCCGGCCTGATGTCGAAATTGGCAGGCCGCATGCTCTTTATACGGCTTTGGATCGCGGGAGAATCGCACGTCCCGGTAAATGCGGAACATCGAACCGCCGTTAGGCCGGGGGTCGGCAATGAACATTGGCGCAATTGCCTCAAGCCGCGGCGCCATCGCCTCGATGAAATCGCACATCGGGTAAACAACGACATCCTTGTAGCGCTGTTTATTCGCATTGAACCATTCCCGATTGTTGTTCTCGATCAGCTCGGCGTAAAACCGCAGAAAGTCCTTCGGGAACCCCTGAAAATTACTTGTCATGGCTCCGCCCTTTACGCTTTCCTGTGGTCAATAACCCGTTTTGCCTTGCCGAGAGACCGCTCGATTGAGCCGGGTTCGCAAATGTCGATTATGGCAGTTACCCCGAGAACACCTTTTATCCGGTGGCGCAGTTTTCCGGCCGTATCGCTGTCCGCGCCGCCCGCAGGCTCCCGCTCAACGCGGACGGTCAGGCTGTCAAGGGCGCCTTCGCGGCGCACTTCGAGCTGATAATGGGCGGACAGGCCCGCCGTCTGCACGACCAGTTCCTCCACTTGCGAGGGGAAAAGGTTGACGCCCCGGATGATCAGCATGTCGTCGGTGCGGCCCGTGATTTTTTCCATCCGCCGCATGGAGCGCGCGGTGCCGGGCAGAAGCCGGGAAAGATCTCCCGTGCGGTAGCGGATGACAGGAAAGGCCTCCTTGGTGAGGGAGGTGAAGACCAACTCGCCCTTTTCGCCATCGGGTAAAACCTCGCCGGTTTCGGGGTCGATGATTTCGGGGTAGAAATGATCTTCCCAGACCACCGGCCCGTCCTTGGTCTCGATACATTCACTGGCGACGCCCGGTCCCATGACTTCGGAAAGACCATAGATATCGAGCGCGTCGATATCAAAGCGTGTTTCAATCTCGCTCCGCATCGCTTCGCTCCAGGGCTCGGCGCCGAAAATTCCGGCTTTCAGCGGCGATTTTCGCGGGTCCAGCCCCTGGCGTTCAAACTCGTCGGCAATCGCCATCATGTAGGAGGGGGTGACCATGATGATATCGGCGCCGAAATCGTTGATGATCTGCACCTGTCGCTCCGTCTGGCCACCGGATATGGGAACGACGGTGCAGCCCAGAATCTCGGCGCCGTAATGCGCGCCAAGACCGCCGGTGAACAGACCATAGCCATAGGTCACATGGACGATATGCTCCCTCCGTCCGCCGCCAGCGCGGATGGAACGGGCGACGAGATGCGACCAGTTATCGACATCGCCCTGTGTATAGCCGACAACCGTTGCCCGGCCCGTCGTGCCCGAGGAGGCATGAAGCCGGACGATGTCACGCTTCGGAACGGCGAACATGCCGAAGGGATAGTTGTCGCGAAGATCCTGCTTTTTGCAGAAGGGAAATTTCGCGATCTCGTCAAGCGATGTGAGATCGTCCGGATGAACCCCTGCCGCGTCAAACCTCCCGCGGAACAGGGGTACATTCTGATAGGCATGCGCCAAACTCTTTTTCATCCGCTTGAGCTGAAGCGCCGAAATCTCGTCCCGGCTTGCGATTTCAATGGGATCAAGCTCGTTCTTCAATGGCGGAGTAAGGCGCATGACTTCCTCGTCTAGACTCTTTCGATTACCGTGGCGATCCCCTGTCCGACACCAATGCACATGGTGCAAAGGGCATAGCGCCCTCCTGTCCGGTGGAGCTGGTACATCGCCGTGGTCAGCAGGCGCGCGCCGGACATGCCAAGCGGATGACCGAGGGCAATGGCGCCCCCCAGGGGGTTTACGCGCGGATCGTCGTCCTTGAGGCCGAGCTCGCGCATGACGGCAAGGCCTTGCGCCGCGAAGGCTTCGTTCAGCTCGATAACGTCCATGTCATCCATGGAAAGGCCAAGGCGGGCTAGCAGTTTCTTACTGGCGGGGGCCGGGCCGATCCCCATAATGCGCGGCGGAACGCCGGCGGTGGCGGCGCCGAGGATGCGGGCCTTTGCCGTCAGGCCATATTCCTCGATCGCTTCATCGGAGGCGAGGAGGAGGGCGCAGGCACCGTCATTCACACCCGAGGCATTGCCCGCCGTCACGGAGCCCCCGGCGCGGAAGGGCGCCTTCAGGGCCGCGAGTTTTTCGATGCTGGTCGCCCGTGGATGCTCGTCCACATCGACAACGACCGGATCACCTTTGCGCTGCGGGATGACGACGGGGATTATCTCGTCGTTGAAGGATCCATTGGCCTGGGCGGCAGCGGCCTTTTCCTGGCTCCGGAGTGCAAAAAGGTCCTGGTCCTCGCGGCGAACCTGATAGTCTTCGGCCACGTTTTCCGCCGTTTCCGGCATGGAATCGGTGCCATATTGTTCCTTCATCTTCTTGTTGACGAAGCGCCAGCCGATGGTGGTGTCGAAAATCTCGGCGTTGCGCGAGAAGGGTTCCGTCGCCTTGCCCATAACGAAGGGCGCACGGCTCATGCTTTCAACGCCGCCGGAAATGCCAAGATGGGATTCGCCTGTCATGATCTGGCGGGCGATGGTCGCGGTGGCGTCCATGCCGGAGCCGCAAAGCCGATTGATGGTGGCGCCGCCAACACTTTCCGGCAATCCCGCCAGCAGCGTGCACATGCGGGCGACATTGCGGTTATCCTCGCCCGCCTGATTGGCGTTTCCATAGATCACGTCATCGACTTTTTCCCAGTCGACGGTTGGATTACGCTCCATAAGCGCCCGGATTGGAATGGCGCCGAGATCATCCGCACGGACGGCGGACAGGCTGCCGCCGTAACGGCCGATGGGAGTGCGGACGGCATCACAAATATAGGCATTCTTCATTTTTCTTCTCTTTCATTAAGGCCTGGGATCATCTGTCCCTTGATAGTATGAGAGTTGCCGCGAAAAAAAGCGACGGTTTCGCCGCTTTCGTCGCGGACGACGATATCGTAAAGACCCGTTCGGCCGGTTTTCGCAACCTCGACCGCCGTCGCGGTCAGCAGGCTGTTGACCGGAACGGGCTTGATGAAATTTATCTGCGCGGCCTGCGCGACCGTATTCTGGTTGTAGCTGTTGCAGGCATAGGCAAAGGCCGTATCCGCCAGGGTGAAAACATAGCCACCATGGCAGATGCGATGACCGTTCAGCATATAGTCCAGCACGCGCAGGGTCATGACGGCGCGGCCGGGGCTGATTTCCTTCAGCGCGATGCCGATATGCTGCGCCGCATCGTCCTTGCGGTACATGGTCTCGCCGACCGTTCGCGCGATATCCTGGGCGCTCAGGCCCTCGTTGTCGGACATGATTACCGGCCCTTGAAGTTGGCTTTCCGTTTGCCGAGGAAAGCGGCGACGCCTTCGTAGAAATCTTCCGTGCTGCTTGCCATCTGCTGGAAATCGCGCTCGACCTTCAATTGCGTTTCAAGATCGTTGCCAAGGCTCGCGTTCATTGCCTTCTTGATCAGGGCATAGCCTTTCGTTGGGCCCGAGGCCATTCGTTTCGCCAGTTCCTCGGCGGCGGGCATCAACTCGTCGTCCGGATAGATTTTCCAGATCAGCCCCATCTTTTCGGCGTCTTCGGCCGGCAGCTTGTCCCCCAGCATGGCAAGGCCCATGGCTTTGCCCGATCCGACAAGGCGCGGCAGGAAATAGGTACTGCCCGCATCCGGGACGAGACCAATGTGGCAGAAGGCCTGCAGGAAATAGGCGGACTTGGCCGCAAGCACGATATCGCAGGCAAGGGCCAAACTCATGCTGGCGCCGGCCGCGATACCATTGACAGCGGCAATCACCGGCTTTTCGATCGTGCGGACAAAGAGGATCAGCGGGTTATAGTTTTTCTCGAGCGTTTCTCCGGCATCCAGCACACCGCCCGATGCGCTGCTTGCCGATAAATCGGCGCCGGCGCCAAAGGCCCGACCTTCACCGGTGATCAGGACGGCGCGTACATCATCGCTTTTCAGGAGGGGCATAATGGAGCGAAGCTCTTTATGCATTTCATCGCTGAAAGAATTCAGCTTGTCCGGCCGGTTCAGCGTAATCTTGGCAACCCCGTCCTTGATATCGAGTTTGATTGTCGCGTATGTCATTATCCCCGTACTTTCTTATTATTTTGAGAGTATTCGATCGATCCAATTTAATCGAATAGGCTCGGAGAGGACAGAATTTTATTGAAAAATCAGAATTGTCGGGAAGTCTGCGGATTACGTAGCGGCGACAATGGATTGCCGTAATCCACACTCAGGAAATGGCGGGCTCGAGGCGTTTGACGCAGTTCCGTCCGGAATTTTTGGCGGTGTAGAGCGCCTGATCTGCGCGGTTGATAAATGCCAGCGGTTCTTCGGGATGCGCATAGGCGGTAACACCGAAGGACATGGTGACTTTACCAACCTCTTTCTTGGTGGAGCGTTTGATAAGTTTTTTCGCCGAGATCGCCGATCGCAGATCATTCGCGAGGATGACCGCGTCGGCCATCGTCATATCGGGGAGAATGACGCCAAATTCCTCGCCGCCATATCTTGCCGCAATCGACCCCTGTTCGAGACCCTTTGATATGGTGGCGGCGACGAGCTTGATGACCTGATCACCGAAGGTATGGCCATGCGTATCATTGAACTGCTTGAAATGATCGATATCCGCCATGATCAGGCAGAGGTCTGACTTCGTTTCCTGTGCCCGGGCGACCAGTTTGGAAAGTTCCGTATCAAAACTTTTACGGTTCCCAATACCCGTCAGGGAATCGGTATAGGCCTCTCTCTGGACATAATGGAGCCGCCGTTTCAGTTCTGCGATTTCCCGCGAAGCGCTATTAAGGCCTTCCTGGAGCGATAGGGTATTATCGGACATCGAATTTGTCTGGTTGACGATCTCGCCGATAAACGTCTTTAACTCCGGGCCGCTCAAATCGCCGGCTTTGGTGGCGAAATCGTGCAATTGCTCGCCGTAGCTCGAGAAATCGGCGGAACTTCTCGAAAGATCACCCATCATGCTGTCCATGGATTGTTGCACGAGACGGCTGGTCTCCTGGATCGCGCGTCCTTCTTTCTCGCGCGTGAAGAACCGTTCATACAGCTCTTTCCCGATCTTTTCCGTATATTTGCCGTTTTTGGCAATTAGCCCGTTAACTGCCCTGACCAGGTCCGGGTTCGTCTCCTGAAGATATTCATACCAGATGGCATAGTTTTGTGGCGTTTGTCGAATGTCCTGTTCTTCCATCAAAGCCATTGTTCTTTTGGCTGTGAGTCGGACCTTCTCTAAATCGTTTAACTGCAACAAATTAAAATCCTAACCCGCAAAATTAACAACTCTACTTGTGGATTTACTTTTTTTGGGCGGGGAATTCTTATCTGCTTATAATTAAAAAAATATTTAAATTCACCAATTTATTGAGATTTCACGTGAATTTAGTCATAAAAAAGCGATGTGAATTCAATTTGAACACTAAAAAATTGAAAATCAGACGCCGAGATACTTATGCTTGATCTCGTCGTTTTCCTGCAAATCGCGGGATGACCCTTCCCAGACGACGCTGCCTTTTTCGATGATATAGTGACGATCGGCGATTTCACTGAGTGCCTGAATATTTTTATCGATGACAAGAATTGACTGCCCTTCATTCTTGAGATCATGAAGGCAGCGCCAGATTTCCTGGCGGATGAGGGGGGCAAGCCCCTCCGTCGCCTCGTCCAGCATGAGGAGGTCGGGGTTCGTCATGAGCGCCCGGGCGATAGCGAGCATTTGTTGCTCGCCGCCGGATAGCTGGTTCCCCATGCTGTTCTTGCGCTCGCGCAGCTTTGGGAAAAGCTGCCAGATGGCGTCCAGTGTCCATCTGCCGTTTCGCGCCGGGCCCATATTGCCCGTGGCGACCAGGTTTTCTTCAACGGAAAGATTGGGGGAAATCATTCGCCCTTCGGGAACAAGTCCGATCCCCATGCGGGCGATCCGATAGGGAGGCAGGGCGGTAATATCCGCATTTTTAAAACGGACGCGGCCACGCCGGGCGGGCGTCAGTCCCATAATGGCGCGGACCGTTGTCGTTTTCCCCATGCCGTTCCGCCCCATCAGCGTGACGACTTCGCCCTCGTTCACCTTGAGCGACATCTGGAACAACACCTGGCTTTGCCCGTAGTAGCTGTCGATCGCCGTCACGTCCAGCATCGGTCACTCCTCCTCGCCGAGATAGGCCTGGCGGACCTTCTCGTTGCTTCGGATTTCTTCCGGCGTTCCCGTTGCGATCGCCTGTCCGTAGACAAGAACACTGATCCGGTCGGCAAGGCTGAAAACCGCATCCATGTCATGCTCGACAAGAAGGATGCTGAAACGGGATTTGAGCTTCGCGAGATGCGCGACAAGGCGCTCACTGTCTTCGCCCGACATGCCGGCCATCGGCTCGTCGAGGAGCAGCATCTTCGGTTTCGTCGCGAGGGCCACCGCGATCTCGAGCTGACGTTGCTCCCCATGGCTCAGGTTGGCGACGAGCGTCTCGGCGCGATCGTCAAGGCCCATCTCGCGGAGGATGTCCAGCGCCGGTTCGGTCAGCCGGTCGTCGTCCTTCACCTTGCGCCAGAAATGAAAGGAATGGCCGCTATGGGCCTGTACGGCAAGCCGGACATTGTCGAGCACGGTGAAATTCTTGAACAGGGAGGTTATCTGGAACGACCGCGCGAGCCCGATATGGGAGCGCTGCGGTTCCGTCAGCCGTCGGAGATTCCGCCCGGCGAACGTAATCCGGCCGCTATCCGGCGAAATTTCACCCGTCAACTGCTTGATCAACGTTGTCTTGCCGGCGCCGTTCGGTCCGATGATGGCATGCAGCTCACCGTCACGCACATCGATCGACAGCTCGTCCGTGGCAAGCAGTCCGTCGTAATGTTTCACCAGCTTCTCAACTGTCAGGATATTCACCGTCATTCTTCTTTCCTCGCGGCCGGAAGGAAGCTATCGATCCCGTTGCGCGCATAGAGCACGATCAGGATCAGGAGCGGTCCGAATATCAACTGCCAATATTCGCCGATGCGAAGTCCGCCAACGGTGAGCGGGATGGAGGAAAGCAGTTCCTCCAGTATCAGGAAGGCCAGCGCGCCGTACAGCGGGCCGAAAAGACTGCTCATGCCGCCAAGGACGATCATGATGATAAGGTCGCCCGAGCGTGTCCAGTGCATCAGGTCCGGGCTCACGAAATCATTGAGATTGGCCATCAGAAATCCGGCGTATCCGGCGATGACACCGGCAATGACGAAGGCCGTCAACCGGTACTTGTAGGGAGAGAAACCGATCGCGCGCATCCGCGCCTCATTCGACCTGGTGCCGCGAATGACATTGCCAAAAGGGGAGCCGACCAGTCGATGCATCAGGTAGAGCACCACAAGAAGCGAGAGGAAGATAAGGTAATAAAGGCTCTTCTCGTTGTTGAGGTCAATCAGGCCGAGCATATCGCTGCGCGAATAGATGGTCAGGCCGTCGTCGGCGCCATAAGTCTCGACGCCGACGGCGCTGAAATACAGCATCTGGGAAAAGGCCATCGTGATCATGATGAAGTAAACGCCACGCGTGCGCAGGCTGATCGCGCCGATGATGAGCGCGATGACCGCGGAGCCGAAGAGGGCGGCGGCAAGTTGGGCATAGCCGTTCAGCATCCAGTCGATCCCGTCTTCGAACGCATGGAAGGCGCCGATGCCGACGACATAGGCGCCGACGCCGATATAGGCGGCGTGACCGAAACTTACCATCCCGCCGTAGCCGATCAGCAGGTTGAGGCTGAGGGCGGCGATGGCGAGGATCAGGATGCGGGAGACAAGGCCGGTGTAAAAACTGTCGCCGGCCCAGTCGGTCAGGAAAGGGAGAACGGCGAGAAAGATCAGCAGGGCCGCGTTGATCACATATCGCGGGGATGCGGTCATCGTCCAACCCCCTTCGGCGGGAACAGGCCCTGCGGCCGGATGGCGAGCACCAGGGCCATCAGAAGATAGATCATCATCGAGGAAATCGCCGGGGCCGCCGTCGCCGCCGTCTGAGCGGGGAGGACGAGGTCCAGAATTTCCGGCAGGAAAGAGCGACCCACCGTGTCGATGAGGCCGATCAGGATGGCCGCGATAAAGGCCCCCTTTATCGAGCCGATGCCACCGATGACGATGACCACGAGTGTCAGGATCAGAATGCTCTCTCCCATCCCGATCTCGACGGAAAGAATGGGGCCCGCCATCAGGCCCGCAAGCCCGGCAAGGGCCGCGCCAAGACCGAAAACAAGCGTGAAGAGCAGACGGATATTGACGCCGAGCGCGCCGATCATCTCGCGATTGCTGGCGCCCGCCCGGATGAGCATACCGAGCTTGGTGCGGGCGACGATGAAATAAAGAAGCCCGGCAACGAGAAATCCGACGAGAATGATAGCAAGCCGGAACGCCGGGTAGGGCGCGCCGGGAATGATCTCGACCGTATCGTTCAGAAAGTCGGGCAGGGGAATGACGAGGCCGATCGGCCCCCAGATTAACCGGGTGGCTTCATTAAAGAACAAGATCAGGCCGAAGGTTGCCATCACCTGATCAAGATGATCCCGCGAATATAAGGTTCGAAGGGCGATGACCTCGACAATGATGCCAAGCAGGAAGACGGCGGGAAGTGTCAGAACCGCCCCTAGCAGGAAAGACCCCGTCCAGCCGGTGAAGGTCGCGCAGAAATACGCGCCCATCATATAGAACGAGCCATGGGCGAGGTTGACCATATCCATGATGCCGAACACAAGCGTCAACCCGGCCGCCAGCAGGAACAGGAGCAGGCCAAGCTGGAAACCGTTCAGAATCTGTTCCAGCAACAACAACCAGTTCATGGATACGCCTTATCCGAAGTCAGTTCCGATTAGCGAAAAAAGCGCGCAGGCCGGTCGACTTACGCGCCTTTTTCGCGAGAATTCGAAATGCAGAAGAGTTATTTCATTTCGCATTCTGCGGCATACGGATCCTGATGGTCTTCATATACCTTGGAAACAATTTTCGTCGTATAGACCCCGTCGCTATCCTTGACGACCTGACGCAGATAGAAATCCTGGATCGGAATATGATTGTGGCCGAATTTGAAGTCGCCACGAATGCTGCTGAACTCCGCCGCCTTCAGGGCATCGCGGACGGCGTCATGATTGCTGAGATCGCCCTTCACCTTTTCCACGGCGCTGTTGATCAGCATAATGGAATCATAGGATTGCGCGGCGTAATGGCTCGGATAATGGCCGTATTTCGCCTTGAAATCCCCGACGAATTTCTTGTTCGCCGGTGTATCGAGATCCGGCGACCAGAACATCGTCATCAGGCTTCCCTCGGCCTGTTCACCAACGCGCGGCAGGCTCAGGGAGTCGATTGTAAAGGTCGTATAGAGGGGTACCGTCTTGGCGAGATCGGCCTGCGCATACTGCGTCATGAACTGGGCGCCATGCTTGCCCGGGTAGAAAACGAAAAGAGCGTCGGGCTTTGCCGCACGCACCTTCGCAAGCTCCGCTGAGAAATCGAGCTGCGCCGGGAATTTCGTCATGTCCTTGCCGACAATCTCGCCCTTGAAGGTGCGCTCGACGCCGGTCACCATGTTCTTGCCCGCCGCATAATTCGGGGCCATGATATAGAGTTTCTTGATGCCGCGCTGGTTCAGAACCTCGCCCATCGCCATCGGGGTCTGGTCATTCTGCCAGGAGGTCGAGAAGAAATCCTGATGGCAGAGCTTGCCGGCGAGGGCACTCGGCCCCGCATTGGAACTGATCAGGAACTTGCCATTGTCCACCGCGCTTTTATAGGATGCCATCAGGACATGGCTCCAGATATAACCGGCGACGAAATCGACATCGTCCTTCTTGACCAGCTTGTCGGTTTTCTGCTTGCCGATTTCGGGTTTGAACCCGTCATCTTCGTAAATAACCTCGATGTCACGGCCGGCCATCTTGCCGCCAAGATGTTCGACCGCAAGGTCCACGGCATTGCGCATATCTTCGCCGATGGCGCCTGCCCCCGTCGTCAGGGTGGTCACGAAGCCGATTTTGACGGCGTCTGCCGCATTCGCCATGGCCGGCGCGCCCATCATGGCAAGTGCCGACACCAGGCTGATAAATTTCTTGTTCACGATTGAAGTCTCCCTATGCTGTCTCAGAAACGGGACGCCCCGCTCCAACTCCCTAAAGCAATGTGCAGATTAAAGAATTTTGCCGTCGACGCAAAGATTTTGTTTGTATCTCTGTGGCGCGCGGATCAGCGGCCGCGTCAGTTGAACGCCTTGAAGGTAATCATGGTAAAGGTGTCCTTTATCCCCGGCAGGGTCTGGATCTGCTCATTGACGAAATGGCCGATATCCTGCTCGTCACTCAGATAGCATTTCATCATCAGATCATATTTGCCGGAAATCGAATAGACCTCGGAGACATGCTCCACATTCTCGACCGCCTCCGCCGCAACATCATAGGCCTTGCCAAGATCACATTTCACCATGATAAAAATTGTCTTCACGAGAGGTCACCTTTCCCAGCGGTCGCGCGTCTTGTTCCGCGATCCTGTATGTTTCCGGATATTACGGATTTCATCGGGTCATGAAAACAAAAAAGGCTTCCGGATGGAAGCCTTCGATATTTCCGAGTTATTTCTGCGCGGTCTTGCGGAAGGGAATCTTGAAGAAGGCGGGGACATTGTCGCCAAGTCCGACGACCGGGGAATCCCCTTCATCATTTGCATGACGGGGCGGCGCCGATTTCGTTTTTCTGGGCTTGGCATCCTTTTTTGTATCCGGCTCCCGCTTCGCCGGCGCCTCATCCACCTCGGCGGTCTTGCGCGGTGCTCTTCCCTTCGTGTCGTCGTCGCGGCGGCGGCCCTTTCTCGGCGCGCCCTTCTTGTCCTTGCCAAGTTTTTTCTCGCGCTCGGCGATTTGTGTCGCTTCCTCCGCGATCTCTTCCATGCCGTCGACGGTTATGGCCGGGATTTCACGACCAACCAGCTTTTGAACGGCTTCGAGATATTTTTCCTCGCCCTTGGTGGCGATCGTATAGGCGTGGCCCTCCTGGCCGGCACGGCCCGTCCGTCCGATCCGGTGGATATAATCCTCCGCATGGGTCGGCACGTCGAAATTGAACACATGGCTGACGGCGCTGACGTCAATGCCGCGGGCGGCGACGTCGGAACAGACGAGTAGCTTTATATCGCCGCTCTTGAACCGGTCGAGGGTTTCCATGCGGTGGCTCTGGCTCATATCGCCATGCAGCGCGCCCGCATTGAAGCCATGCTTGACCAGCGAGCCAAGAAGGATGTCCACATCCTTCTTGCGGTTACAGAAAATGAAGGCATTTCTGACGTCTTCGTTGCGAAGGAGCTTGCGAAGCGCCGGACGCTTCTCGGTTTTCAGCACCTTCAAGACGCCTTGCGTTACCGTCGCGGCGGTCGAGGTGGGCGGTGAGACGGCGACTTCCTTCGGATTGATGAGAAACATGTCGGCGAGTTTCCGCATCTCCTTCGACATGGTGGCCGAGAAGAAGAGGGTCTGGCGCAGCGGGGGCAGCAGAGACACGATCCGTTCGACGTCCGGGATGAAACCCATGTCCATCATGCGGTCCGCTTCGTCAATGACGAGGGTCTTGACGCCGTTGAGAAGAACCTTGCCGCGCTCCACATGATCGAGAAGCCGTCCCGGCGTTGCGATCAGCACGTCGACGCCCTTGTCGAGTTTCGCATCCTGATCCGAGAAGGACATGCCGCCGATCAGGAGCGCCATGGAAAGCTTGCTGTATTTGCCGTAGTTCTCGAAATTGTCGGCGACCTGGGCCGCCAGCTCGCGGGTCGGCTCCAGAATGAGGGATCGCGGCATGCGCGCCTTCGCCTGACCCGAGGCGAGAATATCGATCATCGGCAAGGTAAAGCTTGCCGTTTTGCCAGTACCGGTTTGCGCCGTGCCCAGAACATCCCGTCCCATCAACACATAGGGAATGGCTTTTTCCTGGATCGGAGTCGGGGTTTCGTAACCGGTTTCGCCAACCGCTTTTAAAACTTCTGGGCTGAGGCCGAGATCTGCAAATTTCATATAATGAGAACTACCGTTCGTAAAAAATAAAATCTTCGTAAAACTGTGCGCAATCTAGTGAATTAGCGCTTTCTGTCAAATGATTCCTGCGATTTCACCAGTAAAACCGGGCTTGAAGGCTGGTTATTACACTAAATTTACCGCTAATTAAAGTTAACGGTTCTCAAGCCGACGCCGTAACTGTAAAAGAAGAGACTATGTCACCGGCGCAATCACGCAGTAAACTACTACAAATCGCGAAAAAATGACAGAAAAACATTCACTTGTCCTTGTTCCCGGCCTGCTTTGCACGGCGGATCTGTGGCGCGACCAGATCGACGCGCTTTCCGATATCGCCGATATTACCGTCGGAGATCATACGCAGGACGACACTATGCCCGCGATTGCCGAACGGATACTGGCGAATGCGCCGCCGAAATTCGCGCTCGCCGGTCTGTCGATGGGCGGGTACATCGTGCTTGAAATGATGCGCCAGGCGCCGGAGCGCATCACCCATCTTGCGATCATGGATTCCCGCGCCGTCGCGGACACGCCCGAGGACCGCCAGAAACGGCTGGATTTCATCAAGCTGGTGGAGCAGGGGTCGGCCTTCAAGGGCGTGACGCGGAGCCTGCTGCCGATCCTCATCCATCCTTCCCGCCTGGACGACGAGGAGCTTGTCGCGCGGATATTCAAGATGGCGGAAGATGTCGGCAAGGAGGCCTTTCTCCGGCAGGAGCGGGCGTTACTCGACCGAACCGTGCTATGGGACACGCTGAAGGACATAACCTGCCCGACTCTGGTGTTGGCCGGTGCCGATGATCTGCTTATTCCGGCGAAAATTCAGCGGGAAATGGCCGTGGAAATCCCGACGGCGCAATATGTCGAAATTCCGAAATGCGGGCATCTGCCGACAATGGAAGAGCCGGAACTGACCAGCAAATTCATGCGCCACTGGCTGGCCCGATAGCCGCGCCTTATACGTCCAGATCCTCGACGTAGCGGGCGTTTTCCTGGATGAAGGCGAATCTGAGCTCCGGCCGCTTGCCCATCAGGCTTTCGACGCGGTCCGCGGTCTCACCGAATTCCTCCATCGGAACATCCACTTTGAGAAGGACCCGGTTTTTCGGATTCATCGTTGTTTCCTTGAGCTGCGCCGGCGGCATTTCACCAAGACCTTTAAAGCGGCTGATATCGACCTTGCCGCGGCCGGAAAACTCGGTTTCCATCAGCCTGTCCTTATGGGCGTCGTCCATGGCGTAGAGCGTTTTTCCGCCCTGCGAGAGACGATAGAGGGGGGGCTGTGCGAGATAGAGGTGGCCGTCCGTGATCAGGGCCCGCATCTCGCGATAGAAGAAGGTCATAAGCAGGGAGGCGATATGCGCGCCGTCGACGTCCGCGTCGGTCATGATGATGACTTTCTCGTAGCGCAGGTCTTCGCTCCGGTATTTGTCCCGTAAGCCGCAGCCCAAGGCCTGTACAAGATCCTGCAACTCCTGGTTCGCCTTAATCTTGTCGTTAGTGGCCGACGCAACATTGAGGATCTTGCCGCGCAGCGGCAGGATCGCCTGGGTTTTACGGTCGCGGCCCTGCTTGGCGGACCCGCCGGCGCTGTCGCCCTCGACGATGAATATTTCGGTGCCTTCGCGGCCATTCTGGCTGCAGTCGGCGAGTTTGCCCGGAAGCCGCAGGCGGCTCGTCGCTGTCTTGCGGCTGGTTTCCTTTTCCTGTCGGCGACGCAGCCGCTCTTCCGATTTTTCAATGACCCAGGCGAGCAGGTTATTGGCCTGGTCCGGCGCGCCGGCGAGCCAGTTGTCGAAATGATCCTTGATGGCGAGATCGACAAGGCGCGTCGCCTCTGTCGTCGTAAGTTTTTCCTTCGTCTGCCCCTGGAACTGCGGGTCGGGGATGAAGACGGAAAGAACGGCGGCCGCGCCGGAAAAAATGTCTTCCGCCGTGATCTGCGATGCCTTCTTGTTGTTGATGAGATCGCCATAGGCCTTGAGGCCGCGCAGGAGTGCGCCGCGGAATCCCATCTCGTGAGTGCCGCCTTCCGGTGTCGGAACGGTGTTGCAGTAGGAATTCAGGAACGTCATATTGACAGTCGGCCAGGCGATTGCCCATTCGACGCGTCCGCGATCGCCCTCCATTTCGACCCGACCGGCGAAGGGCTCTTGCGTCACACTCTTGACGCCTTCAAGCGAGGCATCAAGGAAATCGCGCAACCCGCCCGGAAAATGCAGGGTCGCTTCCGCCGGGGTTTCATCCTTGATGAGCTCCTCCGCGCATTTCCAGCGGATTTCGACCCCGCGGAACAGATAGGCTTTGGACCGCACCATCTTGTAAAGCCTTGCCGGACGCAGCGCGGTTCCGGCCTCGAAGATTTCGGGGTCGGGATGGAACTGAACGGAGGTTCCCCTGCGGTTCGGCGCGGCGCCGATTTTTTCAAGGGCGCTCAGCGGCAGGCCCCGCGAAAATTCCTGTCGCCAGAGTTCCCTGTCGCGTGCGACCTCTACTGTCATCCGGTCGGAAAGGGCGTTCACCACCGAGATGCCGACGCCATGCAGACCGCCCGCCGTGTGATAGACCTTGTTCGAGAACTTGCCGCCTGAATGCAGCGTGGTCAGGATGACCTCGAGCGCGGACTTGTCCTTGAACTTGGGATGCCGGTCAATCGGGATGCCACGGCCGTTGTCCCGAATGGCGAGGGATCCGTCGGCAAAGAGCTCAACCTCGATCCGCGTCGCATGCCCGGCAACGGCCTCATCCATCGAATTATCGAGGACTTCCGCGGCGAGGTGATGACGCGCCCGCTCGTCCGTGCCGCCGATATACATGCCCGGCCTCAGGCGGACGGGCTCAAGCCCCTCAAGGACTTCGATGTCTTTTGCGGAGTAATCTGATGTGTCGGTTTTGGTCTGCTGGAAAAGATCGGACATTAAGGCAATTCGCTGTACTAAAAGTGACACTCTACCGGATAAAACCTGTTCTCGGGGCCGGCTGAAAGTGTATAACTTATACCCCTAACTCATAGCAATTAGGAAGCCCTAAGATCATGACAAGTGAATTCCGTGACCCGGTTATCCGAACCGCGCCGATGCCCAGCGATTGCAACAGCAATGGCGATATCTTTGGCGGCTGGGTTCTCTCGCAGATGGATATGGCGGGAGGGATCGTGGCGGCCCGGCGCGCCAACGGCCGCACGGTCACCGTCGCCGTCGAGGCAATGACCTTTCACGAACCCATCAAGGTTGGCGATGTGGTCAGCATCTATGGCGAGATCGCGCGCGTCGGACGGACATCGATCGCCGTGAAACTCACGACCATCGTCACCCGCAAGCTGGATCCGGGGGAAATCAAGGTCACCGAGGGAATCTACGTCTTTGTCGCCATTGATGACAATGGACGCCCGCGGCCCGTCGATGGGTGATCGCCGTCAATTCTTGAGTTCAGCATAAAAAAAGCCGCGGAAAAAATTCCGCGGCTTTCCTTTGTCGTAACCGGAATGCTCAGACGCTGTAGTACATGTCGAACTCGATCGGGTGCGGTGAATGCTCGAACTTGAACACATCGTCCCATTTCATGGCGAGATAGCCATCGAGCATGTCGTCGGTGAAAACACCGCCCTTTTTCAGGAATTCACGGTCCGCATCGAGCGCCTCGAGAGCCTCGCGGAGGGAGCCGCAAACCGTCGGGATGTCTTTCAGCTCCTCCGGCGGCAGATCATAAAGGTCCTTGTCCATGGCGTCGCCCGGATGGATCTTGTTCTGGATACCGTCAAGGCCGGCCATCATCATCGCCGCGAAAGCGAGGTAAGGGTTGGCCGTGCAGTCGGGGAAGCGGACTTCAACGCGCTTGCCCTTCGGGCTCGGGGAGTAGGGGATACGGCAGGACGCGGAGCGGTTGCGCGCGGAATAGGCGAGCAGCACGGGTGCCTCAAATCCCGGGATCAGGCGCTTGTAGGAGTTAGTGCTGGCATTGGTAAAGGCGTTGATCGCCTTGGCATGCTTGATGACGCCGCCGATATAGAAGAGCGCCGTCTCGGACAGGTCAGCATAACCGGAGCCCGCGAAGGTCGGCTTGCCGTCTTTCCAGATGGACATATGGGTATGCATGCCGGAGCCGTTATCGCCGGAAACCGGCTTCGGCATGAAGGTAACCGACTTGCCATAGGCATGCGCCACGTTATGCACAACATATTTCTGTTTCTGGATTTCGTCGGCGGCCAATACCAGCGTGTTGAATTTCATGCCGAGTTCGTGCTGGCTCGGCGCCACCTCATGATGGTGCTTTTCGACGGACAGGCCCATTTCCTTGCAGACGGTGACCATTTCGCTGCGGATATCGGCGCCGCTGTCGACGGGCTGAACCGGGAAGTAGCCGCCCTTGACGCGCGGGCGATGGCCGCTGTTGCCGCCTTCGATTTCCTCGCCGGACATGAACGGTGCTTCGATATCGCCCAGCTTGTAGAAGGTGTGATGGCTGCCGACGCCGAAACGCACGTCGTCAAACATGAAGAATTCTGCTTCCGGTCCGAAAAAGGCCGTATCGCCGATGCCGGTGCTGGCGAGATAGGCTTCCGCCTTCTTGGCAACGGACCGCGGGTCGCGCTCGTAGCTTTCGCCGGAGAGCGGGTCGAGAATGTCGCAAAAGACAATCAGCGTCGGCCGCGCCGCGAAGGGATCCATAACTGCGGTGGAATTGTCGGGCATCAGGGTCATGTCGGATTCATTGATGGCCTTCCAGCCGGTGATGGAAGATCCGTCAAACATCACGCCGTCTTCGAACATGTCTTCGTCGACAACATCCACATGCATGGCGAGATGCTGCCACTTGCCTTTCGGGTCCGTAAAACGAAGATCCACATATTCGACTTCGTTTTCCTTGATGGTTTTCATAATATCAGCAGCCATTAGTACGTCTCTCTGTTTAACTGTTCACGGGATAAGTTTATGTCGACCGCCGACCGTCCACCGGTCGGCTTATTATTCAGATCGCTTCCGGGCCTTTTTCGCCGGTCCGGATGCGAATGACTTCCTCGACGGAAGAGACGAAAATCTTTCCGTCGCCGATCCGTCCCGTCCTGGCGGCCTGCTGAATGGCTTCGAGCGCCCGTTCGACAAGCGAGTCTTCCAGAACTACTTCGATTTTCACCTTGGGCAGGAAATCCACGACATATTCGGCGCCACGATACAGTTCCGTATGTCCTTTCTGGCGGCCAAAGCCCTTGGCCTCGGTCACGGTAATTCCCTGTAGCCCGACTTCATGAAGAGCTTCCTTCACTTCGTCGAGTTTGAACGGTTTGATAATCGCTTCGATTTTTTTCATAAGGCAGGTCTCAATCTAAATGTCCGAACGTCCAAGGTTTCTTTGCCCATTCTATAGCATGAGGCGTGCCAGAATTGGGAGGTAATTTTGATGCGCTGCAAAATCCATAAAAACTGCGGTTTTCGGCATCCGAGTACAAATCTGCAGCGATTTGGTCAAAAAATAGGCGCTTAAAAATTAGGCAAATGATTAAAAATTAGTCAGCCGGTGGCAGCCGCAATTTATATAGCCCTTTGAAGTCATTCGGGTCGGCAATTTCGCCTTTGCGGATGATGAGAAGACGTCCATCCCGCGCGAGATGGATGGCCTGCTGGCGTACTGCTGTCATGTATTTTCGCCAGATGTCTTTCGGGGCGGTTTCCTTCGCCCGGTCGGCGGCGATCGCCTGCGCAATCTCCTGCGGCGCCACATCCTGCCCGGAACTCACGGCACGGAGGATATAGCCAACGACGGGATCGTCCTCGATGTCTCGCTTTGCGGCAGTGTCCTTATCTTTGCTCATCGGTTTCCTCGGATTCTCAAAGACCGCAGCTTTAAAGGCGTTTCAGCGCGAAGGCAAGCGGCATCACGCCTGACCGCCTCCGGATCAATAATGCGGCGGTTTTTCACGGTCGGGAGACGAGGGAAGCGCATCCTCCAGCGTGACAATGCGGTCATTGGCCTGCAGGAGCTTGCGTTTTAAAGCTTCTATCTCCTGCCATTGCCGGTTTACGATATCGCTGAGCTCCGAGAGGGCATGTTCCTGCTCCATGAATTTAAGCTCAAGATCAGTAAGGCGCTTGTCCTCCATAGATTTTTTACAGTCCTTTCAGAAAATCATCGAAGCGGTCCATCGCCCGTTCGATATTAACGAGTGAGTTTGCATAGGAAAAGCGGACATAACCCTCGCCATGGGCGCCGAAGCTGGTGCCGGCGATCACGGCGACACCTTTCTCGCTGAGCAGCCTGTCCTGCATTTCCTTCGCGCTCAGGCCCGTGCCGGAGATATTGGGGAAGGCGTAGAAGGCGCCTTTCGGCATCACGCAGCGGACGCCCGGCGCCTCGTTCAAGCGGGCATGGATCAGCTTCCGCCGCGCATCGAACGCCTCCATCATCATATCGACGGGGCCCTGGTCGCCCTGCAAGGCCTCTATCCCCGCGAACTGGGCGGCTGCATTGACGCAGGAATGGAAGTTCACGCAGAGGCGCTGGGCATGAGGCACGAGTTGTTCTGGCCATAGTCCCCAACCCATGCGCCAGCCGGTCATCGCATAGGTCTTCGACCAGCCATCGAGGACGATAAGCCGGTCCCGCAGGTCTGGGAATTTCAACATGCTGCAATGGCCTTCACCGTCATAGGTCATGCGGCTGTAGATTTCATCCGATAAAACATAAACATCCGGGTATTTCTTAAGGCCGGACGCGAGCTTTTCAAGTTCCGTTTCAGGTACAACGCCGCCGGTCGGATTTGCCGGGGTATTGAGGATGATCAATCGCGTCCTGTCGGTAATCTTGGAAAGCACCGTGTCTGCCGCGAAGGAAAATCCGTTCTCCTCGATCAGGGGAATGGCGACGGGGGTCGCGCCGGTATAGCGGATCATGCTCTCATAGATCGGAAATCCGGGATTGGGATACATGATCTCCGCACCGTCCTCGCCGAACATCTCGATGGCGAAGGCCATGGTGACTTTGCCGCCCGGCACGACAATGATGTGATCGGGATTGACCGTAACGTTCCGGTATTTCGCGATATCTGCCGCGACGGCCGCGCGAAGTTCCGGAATGCCGTTGGCGGCGGTGTAGCCATGGGCACCGCTACGAAGCGCCTTTACCGCCGCTTCGACGATATTGTCCGGCGTTGGAAAGTCGGGCTGGCCGATGCCGAGATTGATCACATCCATGCCGCCGCCGGCGAGCGCGTTGGCGCGGGCCAGGACATCGAAGGCGGTCTCCGTCCCAAGACGGGACATTTTCGCGGATATACCCATGCTGGTTTTGCTCCCTTGTTGTTGGCCCAAGATATGCCGCGCTTTGCCTTAACGGGCAAGGAAAGAATCCGGCGCGGTGACCCGGTTCGCGGTTTCGCTTGATATGTGAGCCGGTCCCGGCTTAATTTGGGCGCGCGACGTTAATCTGACAGGAATTGCCGTGAAAAACACCAGTGACGTACTAGCGGGCTTCGGGACGACCATCTTCGAAGTCATGTCCAAGCTCGCGATCGAGCATAAAGCGATCAATCTCGGTCAGGGGTTTCCCGATGAGGACGGTCCCGCCGACATTCGCGCCGTTGCCGCCCGCACGGTTGACGATGGCCCGAACCAGTATCCGCCGATGATGGGCGTGCCGGAGTTGCGCCAGGCGGTTGCCGAGCATGATGCGCGCTTCTACGGCATTTCCGTCAATTGGCAGAGCGATGTCCTTGTCACCTCCGGCGCGACGGAGGCGCTCGCCGCCAGCATGCTCGGTCTTATCAATCCGGGGGACGAGGTGGTCCTGTTCGAGCCGCTTTACGATTGCTATCTGCCGATGATCAAGCTGGCGGGCGGCATTCCGAAATTTGTCCGGCTCGATCCGCCCAACTGGGAAATTGACGAGGGCAAGCTTCGCGCGGCCTTCAGCGACAGGACGAAGCTGATCCTGATGAACAGTCCGATGAACCCGACAGGTAAGGTTTTCTCGCGGGAGGAACTGGAACTGATCGCCGATCTTGTCATCAAGCATGACGCCTACGCTATCTGCGATGAAGTGTATGAACATATTATCTTCGGCGACAAGAAGCATATCTCGCTGCTGACACTGCCGGGAATGGGCGAAAGAACCGCGCGGATTGCCTCGGCCGGCAAGACATTCTCGCTGACCGGCTGGAAGGTGGGCTATTTGACTGCCACGGCCGAGTTGACCGCCCGTATCGCCAAGGCGCATCAGTTCCTCACCTTCACCACCGCACCGAACTTACAGAAGGCGGTCGCCTACGGCCTTGCGAAGGACGATATTTTTTACCGGGATCTGAAAAAATCCATGCAGTCGAAACGGGATTTTTTCCGCGATGGACTGAATGGGATCGGGTTTGCGACGGCCGATTGCGACGGCACCTATTTCATCAATGCGGACATTTCCTCAATCGGATTCACCGGCACCGATGAGGAGTTTTGCCGCCTGATCACAACGGAAGCCGGGGTCGCCGCGGTTCCGGTCAGCGCCTTCTATCAGTCGGATGGCGCCCGGAAGAATTTCGCCCGCTTCTGCTTTTGCAAACGGCCCGAGGTGTTGAAAGCGGCCATCGATAAATTGCGGGATTTTTTTGCCGAAAGAGGCTAAAGTTCTCTTGACCGGCGGGGGGAGGATCGCTAAACAGGGCCGCTCTTATGGCGAACGTAGCTCAGTTGGTTAGAGCGCCTGACTGTGACTCAGGAGGTCGGGGGTTCAAGACCCCTCGTTCGCCCCAAATTTCAAAGCCCCGAAGTCTCGCGATTTCGGGGCTTTTTGTTTTTTCCGTATCGGGAAAAATGGTCGGAGTTCAGGAGGCTTTTCTCACCTCATCGACCGGGTGTTGGGAGCGGAAGCCGACGGCGAGGCGGTTCCAGACATTGATCGTGCCGATTGCCACCGTCAGGTCCATGATTTCCTTCTCGGTGAAGTGATCTTTAAGCGGCTCGTAGGTCTCGCTTGGCGCGCCGGTCGCGGCGACGTTGGTCAGCGCCTCCGTCCATTCCAGAACCGCGCGTTCGCGCTCATCAAAGACAGGGGATTCACGCCAGACACTGACGAGGTTGATCCATTGCTCGCTCAGACCGCTCCGCCTTGCTTCCTTGGCGTGCATATCGACGCAGTAGGCGCAGCCGTTAATCTGCGATGCCCGCAGTTTCAGTAGATGAATGAGATGCCGGTCGAGGCCGGACTGCTTGGAAACATAATTTTCAAGCCCAAGCACTGCCTGCAGGGCGGCGGGGGAGGCTTTGGTAAAATCTAATCTTGATTGCATCATGATTCTCCTTGGTCTGGTTTAAATATTGATGGTCGAGTTGCGTTCATGAAGGGCGAGGAACCGGCAGCCCCGTTCCCTGATGGACCCGTCATCGGTGGCGTTCAGGTCCGCAATAATGTCGGCGATGGTGACTTTGCGAAGTTCCGCGCGATAGGCCTGCTCCGCGCGCAGCATCACCCTGTTGATGCCACAGGGTTTGACGAATGCGCTCGCGGGAAGGGGGTTCGGGCCGCGCTGGCGAATCTCCTTGCAGCGGAAGGCAGGTTCTGATCCTTCCACGGCGAGCACGATATCGAGGAGCGAAATCGCCTCCGGTTTGCGGGCGAGGCGGTATCCGCCCTTGGGCCCCGGCACTGTTTCCAGGATGCCCCGGCCGGAGAGGGCCTGCAAATGCTTCAACAGGTAACTCGTCGAGACGCCGTGAAACTCCGCAAGCGCCGCAGCGGAAAGGACCCCGTCGCCGGAAAGTCCGCATAGCATGGTCACGCTGTGGATTGCCTGTTCGATGCCGTCGCTGAGTTTCATTCAATCGCCCTTCATAATCATAGATAAAAAATATCCATGAATTTTATTCTGTCAAGACGCCAAATGAAAATCCTGATATTTCAGCTGTCGGAACCTCGGCTGTCTTGCTCTGCGGGTTGTTTTCTCCGCCGTCGTCCCATCCACACCTGAACTTTGCGCCGCCAGCGGCGGGCGAAGGCGTAATCGGCGGAGAGGATAAGAAGGCCGAGCGGGATCATCCAGAAGCCGAGGACGGGGAGGAAGCCGAAAATGCCGCCGATGACCATCGACCAGCCGAGGATGAAACGACCGAGCTTTGTCTTGGGATTGCGGATGATGGGTTTTGGCATTGATCCGGATTTAATGGGCTTCACACGGTTTTGTTGATATGGCTTTAAAAAAAGGCGGCGTCAAGGAATGGCGGTTGCCTGACGCGGCCGTAACGCCTAATCTCGTGTCAAACCGGGAGCATTATTAAGGGGGATGACGGTGAGCAACGATCTGGCATATGCAACTGTAACGGAATTACTCGACGGCTATCGGGACGGGGCGATTTCCCCAGTGGAGGCGACAAAGGCGGCGCTTGCCCAGATAGAGAAATACAACGGCGCGCTGAACGCCTTTGTGCTGATCGACGAGGATTATGCGCTGGCGAAGGCACGGGAATCGGAAGCCCGCTGGCAGGCGGGAACGCCCATTGGTCTCATCGATGGGGTGCCGACGACCATCAAGGATATCATTCTCACCGAAGGCTGGCCGACGCTCCGGGGGTCAATGACCGTCGATGCCGCCGGGCCCTGGAATGATGATGCGCCCTGCGTCGCGCGACTCAAGGAGCATGGCGCGGTTATCCTCGGCAAGACGACGACGCCGGAATTCGGCTGGAAGGGCGTGACCGACAGCCCGCGCACCGGGATCACCCGCAATCCATGGAACAGGAATATGACCCCGGGCGGGAGCAGCGGCGGTGCCTCGGCGGCCTGTGCGGCCGGAATGGGTGTCCTTCATGTCGGCACGGACGGTGGCGGCTCGATCCGCATTCCGTCCTCTTTCGCCGGTATTTTCGGCCTCAAGCCGAGTTTTGGCCGGGTGCCCGCCTGGCCCTTGTCGCCCTTTGGCTCCGTCGCCCATATCGGCCCCATGGCCCGAACGGTGCGCGACGGCGCCATCATGTTTCAGGTAATGAGCGAGCCGGATGTCCGCGACTGGACATCGCTGCCGCCGACGAATACGGATTACGTGGGCGGGCTTTCCGCATCGATCCGGGGCAAGAAGATCGCCTACAGCCCGGCGCTGGGATATGCCAAGGTGCATCCGGACGTCGCGGCGGCGGTCAAGAATGCGGCGAAGCTTTTTGAAGACCTCGGCGCGCATGTCGAGGAAGTCGATCCCGGTTTTGAAAATCCGCTGCCGATCTTCAACACTCTTTGGTGGTCTGGCGCCTATTTCGCGCTCCGCAACGTGACGGATAAGCAGCTGGACGAACTGGATCCGGGCCTTCGGCAGGTCGTGGAGGAGGGAGAGAAAATATCCCTGGCCGAGTATCTTCAGGCCAATCAGGCGCGCGGGGAGCTCGGCATCCGGATGCGGAAGTTCCATCAGGAGTATGACCTCCTGATCACTCCGGCGCTCGCCCTTCCGGCGTTTGAGGCCGGCAAGCTGGCGCCCGACGATCTCGCGGAAGTTGGCGCCTGGGTCGACTGGACGCCGTTCTCCTATCCCTTCAACCTGACGCAGCAGCCGGCCTGCTCCATTCCCTGCGGCCTGTCGGCGGATGGCCTGCCGATCGGGCTGCAGATTGTCGGGCCGATGCAGGATGATCTGGCGGTCCTGAATGCCGCGTTCGCCTTCGAGCAGGTATCGCCGGTCGCGACGGCGCGGCCAGATCTTTCAAAGCTGCTTTGATCCGATGGCACTGCCGAGCGAACTCCTGAGCGTTGCGGAGATGTATCAGGCAGACCGTCTCGCCATTGATGGCGGCGTCTCCGGCGCGACCCTGATGGAGGCGGCGGGCAGGGGGATCGCCGATCTGATACTGGAAAGCCGACCAGTCGGCCGCTGCCTCGTTTTATGCGGACCGGGCAACAATGGCGGCGATGGCTATGTCGTCGCTCGTCACCTCCGGGAGGCGGGCTGGCAGGTTGATCTCGCCTCACTTCACGACCCGGCGGCGCTTGGCGGCGATGCGGCGATCATGCGCGATCGCTGGCGCGGGCCGATTACGCCCTTCGCCGCCGTCTCGATCGATGGTGTGACGCTTGTGGTTGACGCGCTGTTCGGTGCCGGATTTTCGCGCTATCTGGAAGAGGACGTCTCCACGCTTCTGGCGCGCATCAAGCGGGCCGGCATTCCGGTCGTCGCGGTGGATGTGCCAAGCGGCGTTAATGGCGATACCGGCGCGGTCGATACCGGTGCCATTCCGGCGGCGATGACAGTGACCTTTTTTCGCGCGAAGCCCGGCCATTTTCTCTATCCCGGTCGGGGATACTGCGGTGATATCAGGATCATCGATATCGGGATCGACGCGGACTATCTGGAAGAGATCGATCCGGACACGCATCTGAATGATCCTGAGCTCTGGCAGGATGACCTGCCGGTGATCAGGCCCGAGATGCAGAAATACAGCCGGGGACATGCGGCGATCGTCGGCGGGGGAACATCCTCGACCGGCGCGGCACGGCTTGCGGCGCGGGCATGTCTGCGGGCGGGAGCCGGGGCGGCAACCGTTGCCTGTCCGCCGTCTGCTCTTGTCATCTATGCTGCGGCGCTCGAGGCGGTGATGGTTAAATCCATCTCGGACGGTGAGGAATTCACGGACTGGCTGAACCGCCGGCGCATCGGAAGCCTGCTGATCGGGCCCGGCAACGGCGTCACGGAGCGCACCCGCGATTTCACTGCGCTCGCCCTCGAGAGTTCCGCGGATGTCGTCCTTGACGCTGACGCGATCACGGTATTCGCGGAAGAACCCGATACGCTCTTTTCGATGATTGAGGAGAAGATGGAAGGGGAGGTGGTCCTGACGCCGCATGAAGCGGAATTCGAGAGGATTTTCTCGCTTTCCGGCTCCAAGCTGCAGCGGGCGCGACAGGCGGCGGAAATGTCCGGCGCGGTTGTACTTCTCAAGGGCGCCGATACGGTGATCGCGACGCCGGATGGTAAAGCCGTCATTAACTACAACGCGCCGCCCTATCTTGCGACGGCGGGATCGGGGGATGTGTTGGCCGGACTGATAACGGGATTTCTCTCCGGCGGCATGACTGCGTTTTCCGCAGCCGCCGCGGCGGCCTGGCTTCACGGCGCTGCCGGCAATGAGCTGGGTCCGGGGATGATCTCAGAGGATATTGAAACGAAAATTCCGATGCTTTTGAAAAAACTTTTACATGTCTAGGGAAATGCGTAAAAAGCGACGCATTTTTCAACCGTTTTTTTACGATTTGCCCCTATTAAATGGATATAGGTAGAAAAGCCGATATTTTTTTGGGTGAGTGACATGTTCTTTAGAAAACAGAGTTTGCGTGACCGGATCGCCTCTGGCGATATCTTTTACCGCCGTATGATGCTGAGCCTCCAGGAACAGGCGAAAGTTCTTCGCATCGAAGATGACGATCAGGGCATCCCTCACGTGCATTATGAGAAAACGGTGCTGCGCACCGGCTATCAGGAGCATGCGGGAACGAATGTCCTGGCGCTCGCTATTTTTGAACGGGATTTCCGCGCCGCCCAGTAAATCGATGTGCCGGGGCTGAAGCGACCTGTTCCAACGCCCCGCTGTCGAAGTCTTCCCGCCTGCCCAATCCCCAAAACATCGTCGATTCCGGGATGCGGATTACCGGCTTTTCCCTTCTCGCCACTTTTCTCGCCTTTTATCGGTAATTCCCCTAGTCAATCCAAGAAATCATATGCTATAGACAGCCGCTCCCCGTTGGGGTGCCCGAGCAAATTGCGGGCGCCGGGGATAAGAATTTGAAACGCGGGTGTGGCGGAATTGGTAGACGCGCTGGTTTTAGGTACCAGTTTCTTTGAAGTGGGGGTTCGATTCCCTCCACCCGCACCAACACTGAAGAAAGCTTTCGGGCTGGCGCTTCTCGTCACGATATGGCACGGGAGGCGTTTATTGCTAAATTAAAGATGACGGGCGATCGTTCATGCAAATTACACAGACTAATTCTGACGGCTTAAAGCGGGATTTTACCATTGTTGTTGATGCCGCGGAAATCGACACGAAAGTTACGGAAAGACTGACGACGGTCGGTGCGGACATAAAACTGCCGGGATTCCGTCCGGGCAAGGTACCGCTCGCCATTCTGCGTCAGCGGTTCGGCAAATCCGTCATGGGCGAAGTCCTTGAACAGACTGTCAATGAAATGAGCCAGAAGGCGCTCGACGACAACGAATTGCGCCCGGCGCAGCAGCCGAAAATCGAAATCACCAAGTTCGATGAAGGCGCGGATCTTGAATTCACCCTCGAAGTCGAGATCATGCCGGACTTCAAGCCGATGGATTTTTCCAAGCTCAAACTGGAAAAGATGGTCGCCGAAGTCGAGGACGCCAAGGTTGACGAGGCACTGAAGGAAATTGCCGGGCAGCAGAAGAATTTCGTTGCAGTGGCCAAGAACCGGAAGTCCAAAGAGGGAGACTCCCTCCTGATCGATTTTGTCGGCAAGGTGGATGGCGAGGCCTTCGAAGGAGGTTCTGCCGAAGGGCATCAGTTGGAGCTCGGCTCCAACAGCTTTATTCCCGGATTTGAAGACCA
Source organism: Sneathiella chungangensis (assembly GCF_009882935.1). Taxonomy (GTDB): domain Bacteria; phylum Pseudomonadota; class Alphaproteobacteria; order Sneathiellales; family Sneathiellaceae; genus Sneathiella; species Sneathiella chungangensis. Next base: position 339,113 of record NZ_WTVA01000001.1, on the reverse strand, counting down.
GCTGATCGGCGCCAAGGGCGGCGACGAGGTTGCGGTCAAGGTGACGTTCCCGGAGAATTATGGCGCCGCGCATCTTGCGGGCAAGGACGCCGTGTTTGACGTGAAGATTCATGAGGTGCGTGAAGCGGCGGAGGTCGAAATCAACGACGAATTCGCCACCAAGCTCGGCCTTGATAATCTCGACGCGCTGAAGGATGCGGTTCGCGGACAGATCGAACAGCAATATGCCCAGCTGTCGCGCCAGTCACTGAAGCGCAATATGCTCGACGCCATGGCAGAGGCGCATGACTTCGAAGTGCCGCCCGGAATGAAACAGGGCGAGTTCGATAGTATCTGGCAGCAGTTCGAGCAGGAATTGGAGCAGTCCGGACAGAAGCTTGAGGACCAGGATCAGTCCGAGGAGGAACTCCGGGACGAATATATGAACATTGCCGAGCGCCGCGTGCGGCTGGGACTGTTGCTGGCAGAAGTTGGCCGCATCAACAATATCGAAGTCTCCCAGGACGAGGTCAATCAGGCGATGATCGCGCAGGCCCGCAACTATCCGGGCCAGGAGAAGATGATCTTCGAAATGTTCCAGAAACGCCCCGAAATGCAGGCGCAGCTTCGGGCGCCGATCTTTGAGGACAAGGTCATCGACTTTATCTCCGAACTCGCGACGATTACCGAGAAAAAAGTCTCCGTCGACGAGTTGATGAAGGATCCGGACGAAGAAGAGGCGGCAAAACCGAAGAAGAAAAAGGCGGCCGCCAAGAAGGCGCCAGCCAAGAAGGCAGACTCCGGCGACGACAAGGAAACGCCGAAAAAGGCCGCTCCAAAAAAAGCGGCGGCCAAAAAGCCGGCGGCAAAGAAGGCGGCTGAGAAGAAATAATCCACGAACCCGATTTACAGTTGCGTTCGTCGCACCTATATGCTGACGTGGCGCAACTGCTAGACGTAAGGAAACTCGAGAATGGTTGATGTCATTGACACCTACATGAATAACCTGGTCCCGATGGTGGTAGAGCAGACGGCGCGCGGCGAGCGGTCATACGATATTTTCTCGCGCCTTCTGAAAGAACGGATTATCTTCGTGACCGGGCAAATTCAGGACGGTATGGCAGGCCTTATTACGGCGCAGCTTCTGTTTCTGGAAGCGGAAAACCCGAAAAAGCCGATCTATATGTACATCAATTCGCCGGGGGGCGTGGTGACCTCCGGTCTCGCGATTTACGACACGATGCAATATATCAAGCCGGATATCGCCACCGTCTGCATCGGTCAGGCGGCGTCAATGGGATCCTTCCTTCTGACGGCGGGGACGAAAGGCAAGCGCTATAGCCTGCCAAACGCCCGGATCATGATCCATCAACCCTCCGGCGGGGCTCAGGGGCAGGCGACGGATATCGAAATCCAGGCCCGCGAAATCCTGAAAGTCCGGGCACGTCTCAACAAGCTTTATGTTGAGCATACAGGCCAGCCGCTGGATGTGATCGAAGCCTCGATGGAGCGCGATAACTTCATGACCGCCGAGGAAGCGAAAGACTTCGGACTGGTTGACGAGGTTGTGACAAAGCGCCCGGTGGACGGGGAAGAGGACAGCAAGAAATCCAAGTAAATCCTGCGGCTCTTCCCGGTATATTATTTTTTCGTAAAGCAAGGACTTGTTGCGTCTTGTTAACGAAAAGTTGAGTCAATTTTACATATTATATATCCTCGAGACGAGAACCGCGGTTCGCCGCCATTGATTTCGACCGGACAAACATTAATTGTTGTCGCCCGCCAAGACGATGGCTAATATGCGAAGTCGAACGGACTATTGGAGTATCTATGACCAAATTAAGTGGTGGAGATTCGAAAAACACCCTGTACTGCTCCTTCTGCGGCAAAAGCCAGCATGAAGTGAGAAAGCTGATCGCGGGACCGACCGTGTTCATTTGCGATGAATGCGTCGAACTGTGCATGGATATTATTCGCGAGGAACATAAGAGCACGCTGGTAAAAACAAGCGATGGCGTTCCGACACCGAAGGAAATCTGCAAGGTTCTGGATGATTACGTGATCGGCCAGTTCCATGCGAAAAGGGTCCTGTCCGTCGCTGTTCATAACCATTACAAGCGGTTGCATCACAGCGGTAAATCCGACGATGTCGAACTGGCGAAATCCAACATTCTGCTGATCGGCCCGACCGGTTGCGGCAAGACGTTACTGGCGCAGACGCTGGCCCGCATTCTTGACGTGCCCTTCACCATGGCCGACGCGACGACTCTGACCGAAGCCGGTTATGTCGGCGAGGATGTGGAAAATATCATTCTCAAGCTTCTGCAATCCGCGGATTACAATGTCGAGCGGGCGCAGCGCGGCATTGTCTATATCGACGAGGTCGACAAGATCAGCCGCAAGTCCGACAATCCGTCGATCACCCGCGATGTGTCCGGTGAAGGCGTGCAGCAGGCCCTCCTGAAAATCATGGAAGGGACGGTTGCCTCCGTGCCGCCACAGGGCGGACGGAAACATCCGCAACAGGAATTCCTGCAGGTGGATACGACGAATATCCTGTTCATCTGCGGCGGCGCCTTTGCCGGCCTAGACAAGATCATCGGCTCGCGCGGCAAGGATACCTCCATCGGGTTCGGCGCCTCCGTCGAGGCGGAAGAAGACCGCAATGTCGGCGAGACTCTGAAGGATGTGGAGCCGGAAGATCTTCTGAAATTCGGTTTGATCCCGGAATTTGTCGGCCGCCTGCCGGTTGTCGCGACGCTGGAAAACCTCGATGAGGAAGCGCTGATTGAAATTCTGACGACGCCGAAGAACGCTCTGGTCAAGCAGTATCAGCGCCTGTTCGATATGGAGAATATCAATCTGACATTCACCGACGACGCCCTTACGTCGATCGCCAGAAAAGCGATCATCCGCAAGACCGGCGCTCGTGGTCTCCGCTCGATCATGGAAAACATTCTTCTGGATTCGATGTACGATTTGCCGTCCCTCGAAGGGGTTGAGGAGATTGTGATAAATGCGGAGGTGGTTGACGGTGGAACCCAGCCTCTCCATATATATGCTGACCGGCAGGACGCGACGAGTAGCGCCTAGTCGGGCGTTGTGGGAAGAGTCCTCTTCCCGCCGTTTTTGTTTAAACAGGACCAGCATATTTTCTCCGGCTGCCGTGGCATGTCAAACTGCCGGTCCCAGAAGGCACTATAATGATTGATACACCTCGTACCCAGATATTTCCGGTTCTTCCGCTCCGCGATATCGTCGTTTTCCCGCATATGATCGTTCCGCTGTTCGTCGGACGTGATAAATCCGTGCGGGCGCTTGAAGATGTGATGAAGGATGACAAGCAGATCCTTCTCGTGGCGCAGAAAAATGCGAGCCAGGACGATCCGGGCGAAGACGACATCCATCGCGTCGGCACGATTGCCTCGGTTCTTCAGCTTCTGAAGCTTCCTGACGGAACCGTGAAGGTTCTGGTCGAGGGCGGCGAGCGGGCAAGGATCGACAAATTTGTCGATAACCCTGAATTTTTCCAGGCTCATGCGGAAATTCTTGAGGAAAAAGACGCCGACACGCCGGAACTGGAAGCGCTTGCGCGCTCCGTCATTTCCCAGTTCGAGCAATATGTGAAGCTGAACCGCAAGATTCCGCCGGAAGTGCTTGTCTCGCTCAACCAGATTGACGAGCCGTCTAAGCTTGCCGATACAATGGCCTCGCATATGGCGCTCAAGATTTCCGAGAAGCAGGAACTGCTCGAAATCGAAAGCGCGACGGAACGGCTGGAGCGTGTCTATGCGCTGATGGAAGATGAAATCGGCGTTCTGCAGGTCGAGAAGAAAATCCGCAGCCGGGTCAAGCGCCAGATGGAGAAGACCCAGCGCGAATATTATCTCAACGAGCAGATGAAGGCGATCCAGAAGGAACTCGGCGAAGGCGAGGACGGCCGCGACGAACTGACCGAGCTTGAGGAGAAAATCGCCAAGACGAAGCTCACCAAGGAAGCGCTCGAAAAATGTAATCAGGAGATGAAGAAGCTCCGGAACATGAGCCCGATGTCCGCGGAAGCAACGGTCGTGCGCAATTATCTCGACTGGATCACCAGCCTGCCGTGGAACAAGCGGACACGGATCAAGAAGGATCTGGTCCGGGCCGAGAAGATCCTCAATGACGATCATTACGGGCTTGAAAAGGTCAAGGAACGCATCCTCGAATATCTCGCCGTGCAGCAGCGGATGAAGAAAATTCGCGGATCCATTCTTTGCCTTGTTGGCCCTCCGGGCGTCGGTAAAACCTCGCTTGGCAAGTCTGTCGCCAAGGCGACGGGTCGGAATTTTGTGCGCGTTGCCCTTGGCGGCGTGCGGGATGAAGCGGAAATTCGCGGTCATCGGCGGACCTATATCGGCTCCATGCCGGGCAAGGTCATCCAGTCCATGAAAAAGGCGAAATCCAGCAATCCACTGTTCCTGTTTGACGAGATCGACAAGCTCGGGAATGATTTCCGCGGCGATCCGTCCTCGGCGCTGCTCGAAGTGCTGGATCCGGAGCAGAACGCGACCTTCGCCGATCATTATCTGGAAGTCGAGTTTGACCTTTCCGAAGTGATGTTCATTTGTACGGCAAATTCCCTCAATATGCCGGGACCGCTGCGCGACCGCATGGAAATCATTCATCTTTCCGGTTACACGGAAGATGAAAAAGTGGAAATCGCGAAGCGCCATCTTGTCGCAAAACAGATGAAGGCGCATGGCCTGAAAAAGGACGAATGGTCGATCACCGACGAAGCAATCCGGGACCTGATCCGCTATTACGCCCGCGAAGCCGGCGTTCGTAACCTGGAGCGGGAGATCGCAAAGCTGTGCCGTAAATCGATCAAGCAGATTATTACGGACGGCGTGAAATCCGTGAAGATCACGTCCGATAATCTCAAGGACTATGCCGGCGTTCGCCGGTATCGTTTCGGTGAGGTCGAGGAAATAGACCAGGTCGGTCTGACGACGGGCCTTGCCTGGACGGAAGTCGGCGGCGAGTTGCTGACGATCGAAGCGGTCAAGCTCTATGGTAAGGGCCGGATGCAAATCACGGGTAAACTCGGCGATGTTATGCAGGAATCTGTTCAGGCCGCGAAGAGCTACGTGCAGTCGCGCTGCCTGGAAATGGGCGTGAAGCCGACCGATTTTGACAAGCATGATATTCATGTCCATGTTCCCGAAGGGGCGACCCCGAAGGATGGCCCGTCTGCCGGTGTCGCCATGGTCACCTCGATCATTTCCGTGCTGACCAATATTCCGGTGCGCAAGGATGTCGCGATGACGGGTGAAGTTACCCTGCGCGGCCGCGTCCTTCCGATCGGCGGATTGAAGGAAAAACTTCTCGCAGCCTTGCGGGGCGGTATCAAGAAGGTGCTGATTCCAAAGGAAAACGAGAAGGATCTCGCGGAAATTCCGGACAATGTGAAGGAAGGTCTCGAAATCATCCCCGTATCCGAGGTTTCCGAGGTGCTGAAACATGCGCTGACGAAGCCCCTCGTGCCGCTTAACTGGAGTGAGGAAGAGCTTGCGAAAGAGCTTGCGGGGGCGTCGGCTCAGCGAAAAGTTGAGGATGGTGTAACAACCCACTGACTTTTATAAAAAACCGGGTCAAAACCGCAGAAAAGTTGGGGATATCTTGATTTTTCCCTTTGACCCGGAGCAGTCGACAAACTAGTATGCCACCGTCTTAAACGAATTTATAGATAAGATATGTTCAAGTCTAAATTGAAGGGGGCTTATAGTGAATAAGAATGATCTCATTGCCGCAGTCGCTGATATTTCAGGTCTGGGGAAATCAGAAGCGGGGAAGAGTGTTGACGCGGTTCTCGAAGCAGTTTCCAGCGCTCTAAGCAGCGGTGATGAAGTTCGCCTCGTGGGCTTTGGTACGTTCAGCGTTGCTGCACGTAAAGCCTCTGAAGGCCGCAACCCTCGCACTGGCGAAACGATCAAGATTCCGGCTTCCAAACAGCCGAAATTCAAAGCTGGCAAAGCCTTGAAAGACTCGGTCAACAAGTAACCAAAACGGGTTGCAGACCAAAATGAAAGCCAGATTCAAAATTTTGAATCTGGCTTTGTTTTTTTTGCTTCCAATTGCCGGTGTAGGTTGATATACACGGGCTCGCTTAAGATTTGGGTGATTAGCTCAGCTGGTTAGAGCATCTCGTTTACACCGAGAGGGTCGGGAGTTCGAATCTCTCATCACCCACCATTTCCCCGAAAATACCGACATTTTGAAGTGGCTGTTCGGTCATTGCGCACCATTGCCCATATCAGTTGAAACCGCCGCGGTATATGGAAATTCCGCCGTCGACGCGAAGGGGAATTCCGGTGACGAAGCTTGCGGAGTCGGATGCGAGAAAGAGAGCGGCCCTGGCAATTTCCTCAGGTGCTGCAAGCCGGCCCAGTCCATGCAATTCCTCCACCTTTTTTCTTGTCTCGGCATCGGTGAGAAAAGACTGGCCCATTGGCGTTTCCGTCCCGCCCGGAAGCAGGCTGTTGACCCTTATGCCCTTGCGCCCGTATTCCACCGCGAGATTTTGCGCAAAGCCGATGAGTCCGGCCTTGCTGGCCGCATAGGCTGACATCGCTGGCATCGCGACTGTGTAGCCGACGAAACTGGCGGTGAAGATCATGCTGCCGCCGCCCGAGGCGAGAAGAGCCGGTATCTGGTACTTCGCCGCAAAGAACGCACTTGTCAGGTTGGTATCAATTGTCTGTCTCCAGCTTTCCACAGAAAGGTCGGTAATCTCGCCAAGGTCGCCGAGAGTTCCCGCATTATTGACGGCAATATCGAGGGAGCCGAAATGTTCAATGGCCATCGAGACAAGGGCGGAGTTGTAGATTTCACTTTGCACGTCACCTGACATGCAGATAATGTTTCCGCCTATCGCCCCGATTTCCGATTTGAGATTTTCCAGCGCCGCCGCCGTGCGTGCTGCGGCAACAATTTGCGCGCCCTCGCGGGCGAACAGATGGGTAATCGCCCGTCCGATACCCGAGCTTGCACCAGTGACGATTGCGGTTTTTCCTGAGAGTTTCATTAAGTTTCCTTCAAATACTGTTGATTGCGCCGGAAAGGAACTTCGACGATGCCGGTTTCTTTATCTTCCCGAATGGCGATATCGAATCGACAGGGAACACGCGAAGAGGGGGAGTGTAACAGCCGCTCACGCCCACCCAAAGACGGCAGTGCCACGCGCGAGCCGCCGAAAAATGCCCCGCGTCAACCGGGGCTAAAATTTTCTTATCGAAAACTGTTTATGCGGCTTGACATGGGGAGTGAGGTCCAATAGAAAACAGCGTCTCTGCGGGGGTGTAGCTCAGTTGGTTAGAGCGCCGGCCTGTCACGCCGGAGGTCGCGGGTTCGAGCCCCGTCACTCCCGCCATTTCTCCCGAAAACCGCAAACCAATTTCGCATTTCCAGCCAATCGCTGGTGCCTGTCCGGCTATGCGCTACCACATTTCGAATTAGGGCGGAATTTTGTTGCTAATTCGGTTTTCTTCCTTATAACCCGACACTATAATACTTGCTGTATTTGGTAGGAGGGGTTGTTGCCCGTGGGGTCAAAATGGACCCGTTCGGCGCGACAGTTTATATTATGGAAGCCTTACTCGTTGAATATTTGCCCATTCTGATTTTCCTCGGACTTGCCGTCGGTTTGTCCGCAGTGATCGTGATTGCATCGATGATCGTGGCCGCGCAGCATCCGGATGCGGAAAAACTCTCACCCTATGAATGCGGCTTCGAGCCGTTCGATGATGCCCGGAACCAGTTCGATGTCCGGTTTTATCTCGTCGCGATCCTGTTCATCATTTTTGATCTTGAAGTGGCCTTCCTGTTCCCCTGGTCGATCTCGCTCGGCGGGGTGGGGCTTTACGGCTTCTGGTCGATGATGGTATTCCTCGGGATACTCACCATCGGCTTTATCTATGAATGGAAGAAGGGAGCTCTGGAATGGGAGTAAGTTCTGAACCGGTCGGCACGGAGATCCGTCCCGGCGCCCAAGATCAGGACGCGTTTTTCCGCGGGATCGGCCAGGAACTGGATGACAAGGGCTTTGTCGTCACCCAGGTCGACAAGCTCGTCAACTGGGCGCGGACAGGGTCTCTCTGGCCGATGACCTTCGGCCTCGCCTGCTGTGCTGTCGAGATGATGCATGCCTGGCAGCCCCGGTACGATATGGAACGTCTGGGGGTCGTCCCGCGTGGGTCGCCCCGCCAGTCCGACGTGATGATCGTCGCCGGTACACTGACCAACAAGATGGCACCGGCGCTCCGCAAGGTTTACGACCAGATGGCGGAGCCGCGCTACGTTATCTCGATGGGGTCCTGCGCCAACGGAGGGGGGTATTACCATTATTCCTATTCCGTCGTACGCGGTTGTGACCGGATCGTGCCGGTCGATATCTATGTACCCGGATGCCCGCCGACAGCGGAGGCTCTAATTTATGGCGTGTTCCAGCTGCAAAAGAAGATTCGTCGCACCGGAACATTTTTGCGCTAACGGAAAGGGGCAGCAATCACATGTATGAAGCGCTTAAAGAGCTCGGCGAATTGATCGCGGCTGAACTTTCCGACGATGTGGTTTCGACGAAAATCGCCCTTGGTGAACTGATCGTCAATATCCGGACGGATTCGGTCGACAAGGTTCTCGAATTTCTGCGCAATGATCCGAATTGCAAGTTCGAGGTCCTGTGCGACGTGTGCGGGGTGGATTATCCCAACCGCAGCAAACGGTTCGATGTCGTCTATAATCTTCTCAGCCTGCGGCATAACCAGCGGATCATCGTCAAGACGGAGACCGATGCGCGTACGCCTGTTCCCTCCGTCGTTGGCCTGTTTCCGGCGGCGAACTGGTTCGAGCGCGAAGCCTGGGACATGTATGGCATCATGTTCTCCGGCCATCCGGATCTTCGCCGGATGCTGACGGACTATGGCTTTGAAGGCCATCCGCTGCGCAAGGATTTCCCGCTGACCGGCTATGTTGAGCTGCGCTACAGCGAGGATGAGAAACGGGTCATGTATGAGCCGGTCAATCTGACGCAGGAATTTCGCAAATTTGATTTCGAAAGCCCGTGGGAGGGAACGCAGTACGTTCTGCCGGGCGATGAAAAAGCAGAGGGGCAGGGCTGATGGCCGAAGTCCAGATCAAGAATTACACGCTGAATTTCGGTCCGCAGCATCCCGCGGCCCATGGCGTGCTTCGGATGGTCATGGAGCTCGACGGTGAGGTTGTCGAGCGGATCGATCCGCATATCGGCCTTCTTCATCGTGGCACGGAAAAGCTGATCGAGCACAAGACCTATATGCAGGCGATGCCGTATTTCGATCGCCTCGATTATGTGGCGGCGATGAGCCAGGAGCATGCCTTTGTGCTCGCGGCGGAGAAGCTTCTGGCCTGTGAAGTGCCGGAGCGGGCGCAATATATCCGCGTTCTCTTTTCCGAGATTTCCCGCATTCTCAACCATCTCATGAATGTCTGCGCGCAGGCCATGGACGTCGGGGCGACGACGCCCATGCTCTGGGGCTTTGTCGAGCGGGAAACCCTTATGGAGTTTTACGAGCGGGCAAGCGGCGCGCGCATGCATGCCGCCTATTTCCGCGTCGGCGGCGTCCATCAGGACATCACGGAAAAGCTTGAAGAGGATATTCGCGCCTTTATCGCGCATTTCCCGAAGGTGCTTGAGGATATCGAGGCGTTGCTGACGGAAAACCGCATCTTCAAACAGCGGAACGTCGATATCGGCGTGGTGACGGATGAAGAGGCGATGGCCTGGGGCTTTTCCGGCGTCATGCTGCGCTCAACCGGGCTTGCCTGGGATCTTCGTAAAGCCCAGCCCTATGATGTCTATGCGAAAATGGACTTTGACATCCCGGTCGGCCTCAATGGCGACTGCTTCGATCGCTATCTGATGCGGATGGAGGAAATGCGCCAGTCGCTCAAAATCATGACGCAGTGTCTCGATCAGATGAAGCCGGGACCGGTTCTCTCGACCGATCCGAAGATCGCGCCGCCCCGGCGCAGCGACATGAAGACGTCGATGGAAGCGCTGATCAATCATTTCAAGCATTACACAGAGGGCGTACGGGTTCCGGCCGGGGAAACCTATACAGCGGTTGAGGCGCCGAAGGGCGAGTTCGGCGTCTATCTTGTCTCGGATGGCTCCAACAAGCCCTATCGCTGCAAGATTAGGGCGCCGGGATTCGCGCATCTGCAAGGCATGGATTTCCTTACCCGTGGCCATATGCTGGCGGATGCGTCGGCAATCCTCGGAAGTCTGGATATCGTATTTGGTGAGGTGGACCGGTGAGTCAGGTTATCGAAACAGGCAAGGCGTTTGAATTCACGCCGGAAAATATCGAAAAGGCGAAGGTCTTTATCGCCAAATATCCGGAAGGCCGCCAACAGAGCGCGGTTATGCCGCTCCTCGACCTCGCGCAGCGCCAGAACGAGAATTGGCTGTCCAAGGAAGCGCTTGAATATGTCGGCAACTTCCTTGATATCCCCTATATGCGCGTGCTGGAGGTGGCGACCTTCTACACGATGTATAACCTCAAGCCCGTCGGCAAATATTTCTTGCAGCTCTGCCGGACGACGCCGTGTTGGCTGCGCGGCAGCGACGATCTGGAAGCTGTCTGCAAGAACAAGCTGGGCATTTCGAACGGCGAGACAACTGAAGACGGCATGTTCAGCCTGCTCGAGGTGGAATGCCTCGGCGCCTGCGTGAATGCGCCGGTCGTCCAGATCAATGACGATTTTTATGAGGATTTGAACGCCGAGAATTTCGAGGCGGTTCTCGACAAGCTGGCAAAGGGTGACGTTCCGCCCAAGGGCCCGCAGATCGACCGGATCAATTCGGCGCCAGAAGGGGGTCCGACGACATTGCTTGAAAAGACGGAGGGCGCGTGATGCTGAAAGATCAAGATCGTATTTTTACCAATCTTTACGGCATTCACGACTGGAAACTGGCGGGGGCAAAGAGCCGCGGCATCTGGGATAACACCAAGGCTCTCATCGAGATGGGGCAGGACGGGATCATCGATGCGATGAAGGAAAGCGGCCTGCGCGGACGTGGCGGCGCCGGTTTCCCGACCGGTCTCAAATGGTCCTTCATGCCCAAAGAATCCGATGGCCGGCCCAGCTATCTTGTCGTCAATGCGGACGAATCGGAGCCCGGTACCTGCAAGGACCGCGAGATCATGCGGTTCGACCCGCATCGCCTTCTCGAAGGTTGTCTGGTTGCCGGTTTCGCCATGCGCGCCGTCGCCGCCTATATCTATATTCGCGGCGAATTCGTGCAGGAGGCCATCAATCTCGAAATCGCCATTCAGGAGGCCTATGCCGACGGTCTGATCGGCAAGAACGCCGCGAATTCGGGCTATGATTTCGATATCTACCTGCATCGCGGCGCCGGCGCCTATATCTGCGGCGAGGAAACGGCGCTTATCGAAAGCCTTGAAGGCAACAAGGGCCAGCCGCGCCTGAAACCGCCGTTTCCCGCAAACGTTGGCGTCTGGGGCTGTCCGTCGACCGTCAACAATGTCGAGAGCATTGCCGTTGCGCCCGAAATTCTTCGGCGCGGGGAGGGCTGGTTCTCCGGTCTTGGCCGTCCGAACAATACCGGCACGAAGCTTTTCTGCATTTCCGGGCATGTCAACAAGCCCTGCAATGTCGAAGAGGAAATGGGCATTCCGCTGAAAGAGCTGATCGAGAAGCATGCGGGCGGCGTGCGTGGCGGTTGGGACAACCTGCTCGCCATCATCCCGGGCGGATCCTCCGTTCCGTTGCTGCCGAAAAGCATTTGCGATGACATCCTGATGGATTTCGACAGCCTGCGCGACGCCCAGAGCGGGCTCGGTACGGCGGCGGTGATTGTCATGGACAAGTCGACTGACGTTATTCGCGCGATCGAGCGGCTCTCGCATTTCTACAAGCATGAAAGCTGCGGCCAGTGCACGCCGTGCCGGGAGGGTACCGGCTGGATGTGGCGGGTAATGCAGCGCCTCGTCTCCGGGGATGCGGAGATCGAGGAGATCGACATGTTGATCAATGTATCAAAAAGGATAGAAGGCCATACCATCTGCGCCCTGGGTGACGCGGCGGCCTGGCCGATTCAGGGGCTGGTGCGGCACTTCCGCCCGGTTATCGAAGAACGTATTAAATCACGGAAGGCCGCAAGGGCCGCCTGAAGGGCGACCGCGTGAGGAGTGAAGAATGCCGACACTTACAGTAGATGGTGTAGAAATCACGGTCGAACCGGGAACCACGGTGCTTCAAGCCTGTGAGGAAGCGGGCGCGGAAATCCCGCGCTTTTGCTATCACGAGCGGCTCTCGATCGCCGGGAACTGCCGCATGTGCCTGGTGGAGATGGAAAAATCGCCGAAGCTGATCGCCTCCTGCGCGATGCCTGCGGGCGATGGCATGGTCATCCACACCAATTCACCGAAAGTGAAGGAAGGCCGCGAAGGGGCCATGGAGTTCCTGCTGATCAACCATCCGCTCGATTGCCCGATCTGCGATCAGGGCGGGGAATGCGATCTGCAAGACCAGTCGATGACCTATGGCTCCGGTACCAGCCGGTATCACGAACTGAAGCGGGCCGTTGCGGAAAAGAACATGGGGCCGTTGATCAAGACGACCATGACCCGTTGCATCCATTGCACGCGCTGCATCCGCTTCGCGACGGAAGTGGCGGGCGTCGAGGATCTCGGCGCGATCAATCGCGGCGAAAACATGGAAATCACGACCTATCTTGAGCAGGCCCTCGATAGCGAATTATCGGGTAATATCATTGATTTATGCCCTGTCGGCGCGCTCACCTCGAAGCCCTATGCCTTCACGGCCCGGCCGTGGGAGCTCAGCAAGACCGAGAGCATCGACGCCCTTGACGCTGTCGGTGCGAATATCCGCGTTGACAGCCGCGGGCAGGAAGTCATGCGCATTCTTCCGCGCCTGAATGAGGATATCAACGAGGAATGGCTCGCGGACCGCTCGCGCTTTTCCTATGATGGTCTGAAGACGCAGCGTCTCGATACGCCCTATGTCCGCAAGGACGGCAAGTTGCAGGCCGCGAGCTGGGGTGACGCCTTTGAGGCGATTGCGACGAAGCTCGACGGTCTCGACGGCGCGAAGATCGGGGCAATCGCGGGGGATCTCGCCTGCGCCGAAAGCATGAAGGCGCTGAAAGACCTGATGGACATGCTCGGCTCGCCGAATATTGACTGCCGCCAGGACAGCGCGGCGCTCTCGACGGAAACCCGTGGCGCCTATCTTTTTAATACGACGATCGCCGGAATTGAAGAGGCGGACGCGCTCCTGATCGTCGGCAGCAATCCACGTCACGAGGCGGCGCTGATCAATGCCCGCATTCGCAAACGCTGGAAAATGGGCGGTTTTCCGATTGCGCTGATCGGCGAACAGCTTGATCTCAATTACAAATATGACTATCTCGGCGCGGGTCCGGCGACCTTGAAGGAAGTGGCCGACGGCAAGCATTCCTTTGCCGAGACGCTCAAAACAGCCGAACGGCCGATGATCATCGTCGGGCAAGGGGCGCTCAGCCGTAGCGACGGGGCGGCGATTCTGGCGCTCGCGAAGAAAATCGCCGACAGTTTCGGGCTTGTTTCCGATGACTGGAACGGTTTCAACATCCTGCATACGGCGGCGGCGCGCGTTGGCGGCCTTGATCTCGGTCTCGTACCGGGCGAGGGCGGCAAATCCGCGAAGGAGATGCTGGACGGGTCCCTTGATGTCCTGTTCATGCTGGGCGCGGATGAAATCGATACCTCCAGGCTGGAGAAGAGTTTCGTGATTTATCAGGGCAGCCACGGAGATGCGGGAGCCTCCGTTGCCGACGTGATCCTGCCCGGCGCCGCCTTTACGGAAAAGGATGCGACCTGGGTCAATACGGAGGGGCGCGTTCAGCTTGGGCGGCGGGCGATATTCCCGCCCGGTGAAGCACGGGAGGACTGGACGATCCTGCGGGCGCTTTCGGAAAAGCTCGGGAAGACGTTGCCCTACAACACGATATCCGAGTTACGACAGAAAATGGCCGAAGCGGCGCCGCATTTCGCGGAAATCGATCAGGTGACGCCGGCGCCGTGGGGCGCCTTCGGGACGGAAGGGGCCATCGAGGATACGCCCTTCGTCAGTCCGGTTACCGATTATTACCTGACCAACCCGATTTCCCGGGCCAGCCGGATCATGGCGGAATGCAGCGCGACCTTTTCTAAAGTAAAAAGTGAGGGGACCGGTACAAATGGCTGAGTTTTGGGATTTTTATCTTCTGCCGGCCCTGATTATCGTTGGCCAGATTTTGCTGATCGTCGTGCCGCTGCTGGTGGCGGTGGCTTATCTGACGCTGTATGAACGGAAAGTCATGGCGGTGATGCAGCTTCGCAAGGGCCCCAATGTGGTGGGGCCGTTCGGGCTGCTGCAGCCGATTGCCGACGGTGCGAAACTCTTTTTCAAGGAGACGGTGGTCCCGACGGGCGCAAACAAGGTGCTGTTCCTGCTGGCCCCGATGGTGACCTTTATCCTCAGCCTCATCGCCTGGGCGGTGATTCCCTTCGATGAGGGAATGGTTCTGGCCGATATCAATGTCGGTGGCCTCTACCTCTTCGCGATCTCCTCGCTCGGCGTTTACGGCATCATCGTGGCCGGCTGGGCATCGAACTCGCGCTATCCGTTCCTTGGCGCGCTTCGTTCCGCGGCGCAGATGGTTTCCTATGAGGTTTCCATCGGCTTCGTGATCGTCACGGTATTGCTATGCGCCGGAACCTTGAACCTGTCCGGCATCGTGCTATCGCAGAAGGGTGACCTCGGGCTTCTGAACTGGTGGTTCATTCCGCTGTTCCCGATGTTTATTATCTTCTTCGTCTCGATCCTGGCGGAAACGAACCGGCATCCTTTCGACCTACCGGAGGCGGAAGCGGAGCTTGTGGCCGGATACCAGACGGAATATTCGTCGATGGCGTTCGCGCTCTTCTTCCTTGGCGAATATGCGAACATGATCCTGATGAGCGGGATCTGCACGATCCTCTTCCTCGGTGGCTGGCTGCCACCGGCGGACTGGGCGATTTTCACCTGGATCCCGGGCGTCATCTGGTTCGGCATCAAGATTGCCATCCTGCTCTTTGTCTTTATCTGGGTGCGCGCGACCCTGCCACGCTACCGCTACGACCAGCTGATGCGGCTTGGCTGGAAAGTGTTTTTGCCCTTCTCGCTGCTGTGGGTCGTCGTTACGGCCGGATTCCTTGTCTATTTCGACAAGATTCCGGCATAGGAAAATGAAATGATGAAAAGGCTGATTTAATATGAGCTTTATCGATAAACAGGCGCGCAGTCTGCTCCTTACGGAAATCGTCACGGGTCTCGCGACGACATTCCGCTATATGTTCAAGACGAAGGCGACCATCAACTATCCCTATGAAAAGGGTCCGCTGAGCCCCCGGTTCCGCGGCGAACATGTGCTTCGGCGGTATCCCAACGGGGAAGAGCGCTGCATCGCCTGCAAACTCTGCGAGGCGGCCTGCCCGGCGCTCGCCATCACCATCGAGGCGGAGCCGCGCGAAGACGGCAGCCGGCGCACCACCCGCTATGACATCGATATGACCAAATGCATCTATTGCGGCTTCTGTCAGGAGGCCTGCCCGGTGGACGCGATTGTCGAAGGACCGAATTTCGAATTCGCTACGGAAACCCGGGAAGAGCTTTTCTATGACAAGGAAAAGCTGCTCGCCAACGGCGACCGCTGGGAGCAGGAAATCGCGCAGAATCTGGTCGCCGACGCGCCCTACAGATAATCGAAGGTAAAATTGAGACAGCCATGAAAATGACGGATCTGAAAGTTACGGAAAGAGGGGCGCGATGATTATCTCGACGATTGCCTTCTATCTTTTTGCGGCGATGACCATTGCCTCGGCCTTTATGGTGATCTCGGCGAAGAATCCCGTTCATTCGGTGCTGTATCTGATCCTTGCCTTTTTCAACTCGGCGGCGCTGTTCGTGCTGCTCGGGGCGGAGTTCCTGGCGATGATCCTCGTAGTTGTCTATGTCGGCGCCGTCGCGGTGCTTTTCCTCTTCGTCGTCATGATGCTTGATATCAACTTCGCGGAATTGCGTCAGGGATTTTTGCAGTATCTGCCGATCGGCGGTCTCGTCGGTATTATCCTGCTGATCGAGCTGATCCTGGTGGTGAGCGGATGGGTGCTCTCGCCCGAAGCCCTGGACGTCAGTTCGCAGGTCGCGCCGCTTACGTCCGGTCTCACCAATACGGAACAGCTCGGGCAGATCATCTATACTGATTATGCCTATCTATTCCAGATCGCGGGCATGATCCTGCTGGTTGCGATGATCGGGGCGATCGTTCTGACGAACCGCAAGCGCGCCGGGGTGCGCAAGCAGAATATCGCGACCCAGGTTTACCGTCGTCCGGAAGAGTCCATGGCGGTTCGTAAAGTTGAGCCTGGACAGGGCGTGTAAGGGGGAATTATGGAAATCGGTCTTGCACATTACCTGACAGTGTCGGCGATTTTGCTGACCTTGGGTATTTTCGGTATTTTCCTGAATCGGAAGAATGTTATCGTCATTCTGATGTCGATTGAGCTTATCCTGCTCGCGGTCAATATCAATCTCGTCGCCTTTTCCGCGTTTCTCGGCAACCTGGTCGGTCAGGTGTTCGCGCTGTTCATCCTGACCGTGGCGGCCGGCGAGGCGGCGATTGGCCTGGCCATTCTTGTCGTTTACTTCCGAAATCGCGGCACCATCGCGGTTGAGGACATCCATCACATGAAGGGTTAAGACAAAATCATGATGTACGTCCTCATTGTTTTCCTGCCGCTGCTTGCGGCCCTGATTGCGGGGCTTTTCGGTCGCTCCCTCGGCGATCGCGGCAGCCAGCTGATTACCTGCGGCGCCGTGATCATCAGTGCCATTCTTTCCTGGGTCGCGCTCTACCAGATCGCGTTTCAGCAGACAACAGAAGCGGTCGAGCTTCTGACCTGGATCAATTCCGGGGATTTTGACGTCAACTGGGCGCTTCGTATCGACAGCCTTACGGCGGTGATGTTGGTGGTGGTGAACACGGTCTCGGCCGTCGTGCATGTCTATTCCATCGGCTATATGTCCCATGATCCGCACAAGCCGCGCTTTATGGCCTATCTCTCGCTCTTTACCTTCGCCATGCTGATGCTGGTGACCTCGGATAACTTTGTTCAGCTGTATTTCGGCTGGGAAGGGGTTGGTCTCGCGAGTTATCTGCTGATCGGTTTCTGGTACAAAAAGCCGGCAGCCAATGCCGCGGCGATCAAGGCTTTTGTCGTCAATCGCGTCGGCGATTTCGGCTTCGCGCTCGGCATCATGGGGATTTACTTCGTATTCAATTCCGTGAGCTTCGATGAGGTCTTCGCCGCTGCGCCTAGCCAGGCGGGGCAGACCTTTGAATTCCTCGGCTATCAGGTCGATATCCTGACGACGCTGTGCCTGTTGCTGTTTGTCGGCGCCATGGGCAAGTCGGCGCAGATTGGCCTGCATACCTGGCTACCTGACGCGATGGAGGGGCCGACGCCGGTTTCCGCCCTTATCCATGCCGCGACGATGGTGACCGCCGGTGTCTTCATGGTCGCGCGCTGCTCACCGATTTTCGAATATTCGCCCGAAGCCCTGATGGTGGTGACGGTCGTCGGCGCGACAACCTGTTTCTTTGCGGCGACCATCGGCCTTGTGCAGAACGATATCAAGCGGGTGATTGCCTATTCGACCTGCTCGCAGCTCGGCTATATGTTCTTCGCCCTTGGCATTGGCGCCTATCCGGCAGCGATTTTCCATCTCTTCACCCATGCCTTCTTCAAGGCGCTTTTGTTCCTGAGCGCGGGGTCCGTCATTCATGCGGTCTCTGACGAGCAGGACATGCGCAAGATGGGCGGGCTCTGGAAGCATATTAAAGTCACCTACGCGATGATGTGGATCGGGTCACTGGCGCTTGCCGGTATTCCTCTCTTTGCCGGCTATTATTCGAAAGACCTGATCATCGAAAGCGCCTTCGCGGCCCATACCGGCGTCGGTGACTATGCCTTCTGGGCGGGCGTGGCGGCGGCTTTGCTGACGGCCTTCTATTCGGGCCGTCTCATCTTCATGACCTTCCATGGGGAGCCACGGGCGAGCAAGGAAGTCATGGCGCATGTCCATGAAAGCCCGATGGTCATGCTGATCCCGCTTGGCGTTTTGGCGGCGGGAGCGATTTTCGCCGGTATGCTGTTCGCCGGACCGATGACCGGAGAGGATTTCCGGGAATTCTGGGGTGCCTCCATCCTGATGCTGGAGAACAGCACGGCGATGCTGGATGCCCATCATGTGCCGCTCTGGGTCAAGCTATTGCCGCTGGTTCTCGGTGTTTTCGGCATTGCGCTCACCTATCAGATGTATATCCGCCGGACGGATATCCCGGTGCAGCTCGCCAAGACCCATTCGGCGCTTTATCAGTTCCTGCTGAACAAATGGTATTTCGACGAGCTGTACGACTTCCTCTTCGTGCGGCCTGCCAAGGCCATCGGCCGGTTCTTCTGGACCTTCGGTGACGGCAAGGTGATCGACGGCCTGGGGCCGGACGGGATCGCGGGCCGGGTGTTGGTACTGGCCCGGCGTGCGTCGCAGCTTCAAAGCGGGTACATGTATCATTACGCATTCGCCATGCTGCTCGGCGTTGCAGCCTTTGTTTCTTACTTTTTCTTCGCGGGTGGACATTAAGTCATGCTTGATTGGCCAATCTTATCAACGGTGACATTTCTGCCCCTGGTCGGGGTGCTGCTTATTCTGCTGACCAGCGGCAAGGAAGAATCCTCTGCCCGCAACGCCCGCTGGGTGGCGCTCTGGACGACGCTGTTCACCTTCGTGATTTCCCTTTTCGTCTGGATCAATTTCGAAAACGGGACAGCCGCCTTCCAGTTCGTCGAAAAAGGCGACTGGCTCGGGGGGAACATCAACTATCATATGGGTGTGGATGGCATTTCGATGCTCTTCATCATCCTGACCACCTTCCTGATGCCGCTCTGCATTCTGGCGAGCTGGGAGGCGATTACGGTCCGGGTACGCGAATATATGATCGCCTTCCTGGTCATGGAAACCCTGATGATCGGGGTTTTCTGCGCGCTTGACATGGTGCTCTTCTACCTCTTCTTCGAGGCGGGGCTGATCCCGATGTTCCTGATTATCGGAATTTGGGGCGGGGCACAGCGGGTTTATGCAAGCTTCAAGTTCTTCCTCTATACCCTGATCGGCTCGGTCCTGATGCTGGCGGCGATGATCACCATGTATTTCATCGCGGGCACGACCGATATCCCGACCTTGATCGACTTTAATTTTGATCCGCATCTGCAGCTCTGGCTGTGGCTTGCCTTCTTTGCGTCCTTCGCGGTGAAGGTGCCGATGTGGCCGGTGCATACCTGGCTGCCCGATGCCCATGTGCAGGCGCCGACGGCGGGATCGGTCATTCTGGCCGGCGTGCTCCTGAAAATGGGCGGATACGGCTTTTTGCGCTTCTCGATCCCGATGTTCCCGGAAGGATCTGATTATTTTGCGCCGCTCATCTTCGCCCTCAGCGTGGTCGCCATCCTCTATACCTCGCTCGTGGCACTTGTGCAGAAGGACATGAAGAAGCTGATCGCCTATTCTTCCGTCGCGCATATGGGGTTCATTACGATCGGTATGTTCACACTCACCCAGCAGGGGCTGGAAGGCGGCATCCTGCAGATGATCAGCCATGGTATTGTTTCCGGTGCACTGTTCCTGTGCGTCGGGGTGGTTTACGACCGCATGCACACCCGCGAGATCGCCCGCTACGGCGGACTTGTCAACCGGATGCCCCGCTATGCGTTGATTTTCATGATCTTCACCATGGCCACCATCGGCCTGCCGGGAACCAGCGGCTTTGTCGGCGAGTTCCTTATCCTGGTCGGCACCTATCAGGTGAATACGACGGTTGCCTTCCTTGCGACCATCGGCGTGATCCTCGGTGCAGCCTACAGCCTGTGGCTTTACCGGCGGGTTGTCTTCGGAGAGTTGGTGAAAGAAGACCTCAAGAACATTGTGGATGTAGGGCGCCGGGAAATCATCATCTTTACGCCGCTCATTCTCGTGGCGTTCTGGATTGGCATCTATCCCGAGCCGTTCCTTGATGTCATGCATGCGTCCGTCATCAATCTGATGGACCAGCATGAGACGGCCTTGCAGGCCGGCAAAGCAATCATCAACGCGTCTAAGTAGGTAGGATTAAAGAAATGGGTTTGCCTGATTTTTCAATCGCACTTCCGGAAATATTCCTCGCCTGTGTCGCCATGGCGCTCCTGATGATCGGTGCCTTTCGCGGAAACAAGGCGACCAGCCTGATCTGCTGGCTGTCGGTTCTGGCCTTTATTATCGCCGGATTCCTGGTACAGTTCGAGGCGCAAACCAGCGTTACCACCTTTGACGGACTGTACCGGGACGACGCCTTCGGCATCTTCATGAAGACCCTCTGCCTCGGCGCGTCGGCCTTCGCCGTGATCATGTCCATCGATTTCAACAAACGCGAGAAGATGGTGCGGTTCGAATTCCCCATCCTCATCGTGATAGCCACCCTCGGCATGATGGTGATGATTTCGGCCAACGATCTGATGACCAT
Organism: Sneathiella chungangensis; assembly: GCF_009882935.1. Classification (GTDB taxonomy): domain Bacteria; phylum Pseudomonadota; class Alphaproteobacteria; order Sneathiellales; family Sneathiellaceae; genus Sneathiella; species Sneathiella chungangensis. The sequence continues at coordinate 318,451 of NZ_WTVA01000001.1, read as the reverse complement.
GTATCTTGGCATCGAGCTGATGAGCCTGTCGCTCTATGTGACGGCTGCCTTCAAGCGGGACAGCGTCCGCTCGACGGAGGCGGGTCTTAAATATTTCGTTCTCGGCGCCCTGTCCTCGGGCATGCTGCTCTATGGCGTCTCGTTGATTTACGGCTTCACCGGGACGACGAACTTCGATGTTCTCGCCGGTCTTTTCAAGAGCGGGGCAGAAGAAGCAGGTATTGGCCTGTTGATCGGCATCGTCTTCATGATTGCGGGTCTTGCCTTCAAGGTCTCCGCCGTGCCGTTCCATATGTGGACACCGGACGTTTACGAAGGGGTGCCGACGCCGGTGACGGCCTTTTTCGCGGCCGCGCCGAAGGTCGCCGCAATTGCCCTGTTCCTCCGCGTATTCATCACGCCATTTGGGGAACTGGTCGGGCAGTGGCAGCAGATCATCATCTTCATTTCCGTCGCCTCGATGATCCTTGGCGCCTTTGCCGCGATCAACCAGAAGAATATCAAGCGACTGATGGCCTATTCCTCCATCGGACATATCGGCTACGCCCTCGTCGGGCTTGCCGCCGGAACCGAGGAAGGGGTGCGCGGTGTGCTGATCTATATGGCGATCTATGTGGTGATGAATATCGGCACCTTCGCCTGCATTCTCTCCATGCGTCATCGTGACGGCATGGTCGAGGAGATATCGGAACTCGCGGGTCTCAGCAAGTCGCAGCCCTGGATGGCGTTCTTCTTCCTGATCTTCATGTTCAGCCTTGCCGGTATTCCGCCGCTCGCTGGCTTTTTCGGCAAATTCTATATCTTCATTGCGGCGATCAATGCCGGGCTTATTCCGCTCGCGGTGATTGGCTTGGTGACGTCCGTCGTTGGCGCCTATTATTACCTCAGGATTGTCAAAATCATGTATTTCGATGATCCCGCGGAAGGGTTTGAGCCGACCAGCCGGACGCAGTCGATCATCATGACGGTTTCAGGTCTGTTCGTGGCATTCTTCGTTCTCTTTCCGGCACCGCTCCTTGAGGGTGCCCAGGCGGCGGCGGCTGTATTGTTCTCGTGAACCAATCCCCGGATGGCGGCGTGGATCTTCCACCGTTTTTCAGGCTTCATGCCTACGACGTTGTTGGCAGCACCAACGTCGAGGCCCGTAAGCTGGCCGAAGCCGGCGCGGAGGAGGGGACCATCGCCTGGGCGAAGCGACAGGAGCAGGGGGTCGGCCGGCGCGGGCGGCAGTGGGTAAGCCCGGAGGGGAACTTGTACTGCTCGCTGATTCTCCGTCCTAACTGCGAACCTACGGAGGCGGCGCGTCTTTCATTCCTGGTGGCCCTGGGCCTGCATGACGCCATCGCCCCATTATTGCCGCGCGCGCAGTCTCTCGGTCTTAAATGGCCCAACGATGTTCTGATTGATGGTCACAAGACAGCCGGCATCCTGCTTGAAAGCAAGACGAGGCCTGACGGTAAAATGGATTATGTCATCGTCGGGACTGGAATTAATATCGCGACGTTTCCCGAGCGGACCGATGGTCTGCCCGCAACGTCCCTGTCCGCCGCGGGGGCCAAAGTCGGCGTTGGTGACGTTCTGTCGGCCTATGGATATGCCCTGCTTGCGCTCTATATGGTCTGGAAGCGCGAGGGGTTTGCCCCAATCCGCGATCGATGGCTCAATCATGCGACAGGAATCGGCGAGCGGATTACCGCCCGACTGTCCAACGAGACGCTGGACGGTCTTTTCCTCGGCCTCGATGAAAACGGGGCGTTGATCCTTGAGCTCGATACGGGTGAAAAGAAACGGATAACGGCGGGCGAGATTTTTTTTGCCCCGGCGTCGGGACAATAACAGGAGGCATGTATGTTACTGGCGATTGATGTCGGAAATACCAATATTACCTGCGCAGCCTATAACGACCGCAAGCTCGTCAATGAATGGCGGATATCGACCTCCGCGTCTCGCACCGCGGAGGAGTACGGCGTCTGGCTTAGTCAGGCAATGGCGCTCGACAACTTGAAGCTTGGCGATATCAAAGATGCCATCGTCGCCACCGTGGTTCCGGAAACCCTGTTCAACATCAAGGGATTTTGCCGCCGCTATTTTGGCGTTGCGCCCATGGTCATCGGCGAGGCGGGCGTCGATCTTGGCATGAAGCCGCTGATCGACAATCCGGCCGAGGCGGGCGCCGACCGGTTGGTCGATGCGGTTGCCGCCCATGCGATTTACGGCGGGCCGCTTGTCGTTGTCGATTTTGGCACGGGAACGACCCTCGATGTAGTTGACGAAAACGGGAACTATATCGGCGGGGTCATTGCGCCGGGGGTTAATCTCAGCCTCGATGCCCTGCACAAGGCGGCGGCGAAGCTGCCGCGCATTGCCGTCGCACGGCCGTCGCGGGTGATCGGCAAAAATACGCTTGAATGTATGCAATCCGGCATCTATTGGGGCTACATCGCCATGATCGAGGGATTGATCGCCAGAATTCGCGCCGAATATGGCGAGAATCTGAAAGTCATCGCGACCGGCGGTCTCGCCCCCCTGTTCGACAAGGGAACCGATATCATCGATCATGTTGACGCGGATCTGACGCTGACCGGTCTCGTCGAAATTTTTTACAAGAATAATTGAAAGCTTTTATGGGTAATTTAGACGCCAGTTTAAAAAACGGCCTTTACTTTCTTCCGCTCGGCGGGAGCGGGGAAATCGGCATGAATCTCAACCTTTATTGCTGTAATGGCAAATGGGTGATGATCGATTGCGGGATCTCCTTCGCCGATGACAGGGCGCCGGGGATCGATGTCATCGTCCCGGATCCAACCTGGATTGCCGAACGGAGGGCGGATCTGCTCGCGATTATCGTCACCCATGCGCATGAGGATCATGTCGGGGCCGTCGCGCGTCTCTGGCCGCAGTTTCAATGCCCGGTATATACCAGTCCCTTTACGGCTGAAATTCTGGCGTTGAAACTGGCGGAAGAGGGGCTGGAGAATGACGTCGAGGTCAATGTGGTCGCGCCCGGCAGTTCCATGGCCATCGGCGATTTCCATATCGATTTTGTCGACCTCACTCATTCCATTCCGGAAATGCAGGCCCTGATGATCACGACCCCTTACGGACGTGTCCTCCATAGCGGCGACTGGAAGCTCGATCCCGATCCGGTGGTCGGGCCCGCCAGCAACCTTGTCAAAATGCAGCGCGTGTCGGAGCAGGGCGTTCTCGCCATGATCTGTGATTCCACCAATGTCTTCAAGGCGGGGGTGTCGGGATCCGAGCTTGATGTGCAGGATAGTCTCGATGTGATCCTCGGGGGTATTCCGACAGGACGGATCGCGGTCACGACCTTTGCGTCCAATATCGCGCGGCTGATGACGATCGCCAGCGTGGCCGAGCGCCACGACCGGCATGTGGTGCTGGTCGGGCGGTCGCTGCATCGGATGACGGAGGCCGCGAAAAGATCAGGATATCTCAATGACTTGCCGCCCTTTATTGATGAAAAAGATGCAAGTCATATTCCGCGCGACAAGATCCTGCTGCTCTGTACGGGGAGCCAGGGCGAAGCGCGTGGCGCCATGGCCCGGATTGCCCGCGGCGAGCATGCGCATATCGCGCTTGATCCCGGCGATACGGTCATTTTCTCTTCCAAGGTCATCCCGGGCAATGAAAAGACGCTCTATGCGCTGCATAACCAATTGACGGAAAAGGGCATTGAGGTCATCACGGAAGCCGATGAATTCGTTCATGTTTCCGGACATCCGGCACGCGGGGAATTGACCGATATGTACGGGATCGTCAAGCCGAAGATCGCGATTCCGGTGCATGGGGAGGCGCGCCATATCCGCGCCCATTGCGAACTCGCCCGGTCGCTCGGCGTTGAGCAGGCAATCGAGATTACAAACGGCAATATCCTCAGGCTCGCGCCGGGGGATGCAGAAATCATCGCGGATGTGCCCTCGGGACGGCTTGCCGTTGACGCGGGCGGGCTGACGCCGCTGGATGGCGAATTCCTGTCAACCCGACGCCGGCTTGTCTTTAATGGCGCCGTCAGCGGGGTTGTTCTGGTCAATGAAAAGGGCCATATCACGGAGGACCCGATCATCCGCCTTCGCGGCGTTGTCGATGAGAATCTGTTCCCCGAATTGCAAAAGGAACTCAAGGCGCAGATAATAGAACGCCATAACCAGTTGAAAAAACAAGAAAAACTGGATGATGAAAAAGTCGAGGAAACAGCGCATAATGCGGTCCGCCGGGTTTTCCGAAGGCTTGCCGGACGGCGGCCGATCACCGATATTTATGTCATAAGATTTGAAGAAGAGTAAGGAAGCTGAAAGATGATTGGACGATTGAACCATGTTGCCATTGCGGTTCCGGATCTGGCGGCGGCCGCCGCGGTTTATCGCGATACGCTGGGCGCGAAGGTAAGCGCGCCGCAGGATGAGCCGGACAACGGCGTGACCGTGGTTTTCGTCGAGCTCGACAACACGAAAATAGAGCTGTTGCATCCGCTTGGAGAAAATTCCCCGATTGAGGGCTTTTTGAAGAAGAATGCGTCGGGCGGTATTCACCATGTCTGCTACGAAGTGGAGGATATCCTCGCGGCGCGCGATCAGCTGAAAGCCAAGGGGGCTCGCGTTCTTGGTGATGGCGAACCCAAGATCGGCGCCCACAAGAAACCGGTTCTTTTCCTGCATCCGAAGGATTTCAGCGGCACGCTCGTCGAGCTGGAACAGGTATAGGGCGGCGATATGTCACTTGTCGGCGGCATCGTTGTCTTCTGTATTGTCTGGATGGTGGTCCTCTTCACGGTTCTGCCCTGGGGCGTAAGGCCGCAAGGCGAGCAGGAGGGGGAGATTGAACCCGGGACCGTCGAAAGCGCGCCGGTTCACCCGAGGATCTGGACCAAGTTCGCGATGACGACGTTGATAACAATCCTTATTTTCGTGATCATCTATACGGTCATCGATCTCGAGCTGATCGATTTTCGCGCCTACTTCCAGGGGACCTAGCATGGCGCGGCTGCTCCGGTTGTTGTGTCTTTTGCTGCCGCTGATGTTTTTTGGCGCGGTCGCCTTCGCCGAAGATATCCAAATCGAAGTGTCGAAAATCGATTGCCAGCGGATCGTCAAATATATCCCCGAACCGGATGTCGCCTATAAGGGCGGTGTCGACGTACATGGGCGGCCGGTGGCGCCGGCCGATATCAACGGCGGAAACCAACTCCAGATACCCGACAGGATATTTATAGATTTATCTATTCCCTTTAAGGATTTACTCAAAAACTATAATCCGAAACTTAAAAATGCGGAAGTATATGTCGGCACTGTTGAATATGATCTTGCGACGGGAAGTCTGCTCTATAACGGTCAGGAACTTGCCGATCCGGTGGAGAATGCCATCGCAAATGAATGCCGCAAGCGTTATCAATAGGGTGAAATCCTTGCAATCTTGGTAAATCCCGTTAAAAGTCTGACATCTATTCAACTGAGTATTATTTAACCGAGGCTCCCATGCGTCTGTCCCGTTTTTTTCTCCCGACACTGAAGGAAGACCCAAAGGAAGCGCAGATCGTTTCGCATCGCCTGATGCTCCGGGCTGGGATGATCCAGCAGTCGTCCGCCGGCATTTACAGCTGGTTGCCGATGGGGTTTCGGGTATTGAAGAATATCGAACGCATCGTGCGGGAGGAACAGGACAGGGCCGGCGCCCTTGAAATCCTGATGCCGACCTTGCAGCCGGCCGATCTTTGGCGGGAATCCGGCCGCTATGACGATTATGGCAAGGAAATGCTGCGCATCACCGACCGGCATGAGCGCGACATGCTCTACGGCCCGACGAATGAGGAGCAGGTGACGGATATTTTCCGCTCCCACGTGAAGAGCTACAAGAACCTGCCGCTCAATCTCTATCATATCCAGTGGAAGTTCCGAGATGAAGTGCGTCCACGCTTCGGAATCATGCGGGGCCGCGAATTCCTGATGAAGGATGCCTATTCGTTCGATCTGGATTATGAAGGCGCCAAAACGGCTTACAACAATATGTTTGTGGCTTACCTTAAGACATTCGCGCGTCTTGGATTGAAGGCGATACCGCTTCGTGCGGAGACCGGCCCCATCGGCGGCGACCTGTCGCATGAATTCATCGTGCTCGCCGATACCGGCGAAAGCGAGGTTTTCTACCACAAGGACCTGCTGACCCTTGAAACGCCGGAACAGGAAAATTATTCCGCCACGGAACTTCAGGAAATCGTCGATCAATGGACGAGCTATTATGCGGCGGCGGATGATATGCATGATCCGGAAAATTGCGATGTGAGCGCAGGGGATCTTGTCTCCCGCCGCGGGATCGAGGTCGGCCATATTTTCCATTTCGGCGACAAATATTCAAAGGCCATGGGCGCGGCGGTTGCCGGGCCGGACGGCAAGGACGTGACTGTCTCCATGGGCTCCTACGGAATTGGCGTCTCCCGCCTTGTCGGTGGCATTATCGAGGCAAGCCATGATGACGATGGCATCATCTGGCCGGAAAGCGTCGCGCCGTTCAAGGTCGGCCTGATCAATCTCAAAAGCGGCGATGACGCCTGTGATGCGGCCTGCGAGGATTTCTATGGCAAGCTGAAGACCGCGACTGTCGAGGTGCTGTATGACGATACGGCGGGACGAGCCGGCGAAAAGTTCGCGAAAATGGACCTGATCGGCCTTCCCTGGCAGGCGACCATCGGCCCGCGCGGCGTGAAAGCGGGGATGGTCGAGGTCAAGAACCGCAGCACCGGCGAAAAACAGGAACTGTCCGTTGACGCCGCCCTCGAATTTCTGGTGGGCCGGGGCTAGTGTTTTCCCGCTTCGAATGGACGATGGCGCTTCGCTATCTGCGCGCCCGGCGGCAGGAAGGCTTTATTTCCGTCATCGCCACCTTCTCCTTTCTCGGGATCGGTTTGGGCGTCGCGACCCTGATCATTGTTATGTCCGTCATGAACGGCTTCCGCGCCGAGCTGCTTGACCGCATTCTTGGCCTTAACGGTCATTACGAAGTGCGGGCCCCGGCGGAGGAATCGCTTGTGGATTATGGCGGCGTGGTGGCGCGTCTTTCCGCAATTCCCGATGTCAGGCGTGTCACGCCGATCGTCGAGGGGCAGGTGATGGCCTCCGGCAAGGAGGCGAGCGGCGCGCTTGTGCGCGGAATTTCGCCGAACCAGCTGGCCTCGCTCGATGTCATTTCGACGAATATCGTCGACGGCTCTCTCGAGACCTTCGGCGATGACAATTCGATCGTCCTGGGCTACCGGCTCGCGCGCACCCTTGGTGTTGCGGCGGGGGACAAGGTGAAACTCATTTCCGCCAATGGCACGCCGACGGCCTTCGGCACCATGCCGCGGGTGAAAACCTATGACGTTGCGGCGCTCTTCGATACCGGGATGTATGAGTATGACAGCGGCTATATCTATATGTCGCTGACGGCGGCGCAGAGTTATTTCCGTCTCGGCGACGGCGTTACCGCGCTCGAGGTTTATGCGTCGGACCCCGAGAAGGCGCTCGAGATCCGCCGCGAGATTATCCAGGCGGTGAATATCCGCGCCTTCATCTATGACTGGCAGCAGTCCCGCGCGAGTTTCTTCAATGCCTTGGAGGTCGAGCGGAACGTCATGTTCCTGATCCTGACTCTGATCATTCTCGTCGCGGCCTTCAACATCATTTCAAGCCTGATCATGCTGGTGAAGGACAAGGGGCGGGATATCGCCATTCTTCGCACCATGGGGGCGACGCGCGGCATGATCATGCGCGTCTTCTTTATTTCGGGTGCCAGCATCGGCGTGATCGGCACGGCCTTCGGCTTTGCGCTCGGGCTCGGTTTTTGCGCCAATATCGACCGTATCAAGGGCCTGATTGAAGGTATGACGGGGGCGGAGCTTTTCTCTGCCGAGATTTATTTCCTCTCCCATCTGCCCGCCAAGATCGATCCGGTTGAGGTGACGACGGTAGTTATCATGGCACTCGTCATTTCGCTGCTGGCGACAATTTATCCTTCCTGGCGGGCGGCGCGTCTCGATCCGGTGGAGGCGCTGCGATATGAGTGAGCCGGTCCTGAAGCTTGAAAATATCGGTCGCACCTTCGCGCAGGGGCAGGAAAAGCTGCTGGTGCTCGAAAATGTGGAGCTGGAGCTGCGCCCCGGCGAGATTGTCGCGTTGCTCGGCCCGTCGGGCTCCGGCAAGTCGACGCTTCTGCAGATTGCCGGACTTCTTGAGCCGCCGACGAGCGGCACCGTTGTTATCGACGGGATCGATTGCAGCAAGGCGCGCGATAACAAACGGACCGAGGTGCGCCGCGATAAGATCGGCTTCGTTTACCAGTTTCATCATCTGCTGCCGGAATTCTCGGCGCTTGAGAATGTCATGATGCCGAACCTGATCGCCGGCGTCGCCAAGTCGGCGGCGAGGGCGCATGCGACGGAGCTCCTGACGCGCATGGGGCTCGCGGAGCGGCTGTCGCATCGTCCGGCGAAACTCTCGGGCGGGGAGCAGCAGCGCGTTGCCATCGCCCGGGCGCTCGCCAATGACCCGCTTGTCTTGCTTGCCGACGAACCGACCGGCAACCTTGATGAGCAGACCGCCGAAATGGTGTTTAATTATTTCCTCGATGCGACCCGCGACCGTAAAGTCGCCGCGCTGGTCGCCACGCACAATATCGAACTCGCCCGCCGCATGGACCGCGTCCTCCATGTCCGCGATCATCATCTTGTGACGGCATAGCGGGCAGTTTTCCGCTCTATCCATTAATATCCTGATTTAATGTGAAAAACTGGCGTTGAAATAACTCATTGACAAAAGAACAAAACAAGAACATTATGCCTTTCAACAGACAAAAAGGAGCAGCATCATGGATCTCGACCAGATAATAAAAAGTGGATTTGAATGTGCGGCCTTCGCGAGTGCGCTGGGGCTGATGGTCTTCTGGGCGGATATCGTTGCGGGGCTGACGGGTTGACAGTCGCAGGACGGCGGGGGCGGCTAACTGAAGGGAGTTATCCACAGAAAACTTCATAGGAGAGGCTGTCAAGGCCTTACCTTTTGACGAGGACATGCGATAGTGGGGCGGCTTAAATCACAGATTGGAGACGTGCCGTTGCCAGTAGCGAAAGCGGGCCCCCGTTTTGTCCATTTGCGTGTCCATTCCGCCTATTCCCTCTCGGAGGGGGCGGTGCCGGTCAAGGATATCCTGAAACTCTGCCGCAATTGCCAGATGCCGGCGGTGGCCATCACGGATACCAACAACATGTTCGGCGCCCTCGAATTTTCGCTGGCCATGATGGGCGGCGGCGTGCAGCCGATCATCGGGTGCCAGATTGCGATCACGCGCGAGGACGGCGTCGACAGGAGCGGACGGCGGCCCGAACCGGATCCCGTTGTGTTGCTGGCGCAGGACGAGGCCGGCTATAACAACCTTCTCAAACTGACGTCCCATGCCTTCCTCAAGACGGAGGCGGGAGAGACCGCGCAGGTTCCGTTTGAGATGCTGTCGGAAAATGCGACGGGCCTGATCTGTCTTACCGGGGGGGCGGAAGGGCCGCTCGGCCGGCGTATCGCCGCGGATCAGATTGACGCGGCGGAAATGTATGCCCGCAAGCTCAAAGAAGTTTTTGATGGCCGCCTTTATATGGAGCTTCAGCGGCACGGCCTTCCGCTCGAGAAGAAAACCGAGCCCGGATTTTTAAAGATCGCCTATGATCTTGATATCCCGCTCGTGGCCACCAACGAAGTTTTCTTCGCGGACCGGGGCATGTATGAGGCGCATGACGCGCTGCTCTGTATTGCCGCCGGCAAATATGTAGGCGATCAGGATCGCATCAAGCGTACGCCCGAGCATTATTTCAAATCCCAGTCGGAAATGATCGAGCTTTTCTCCGACCTGCCCGAAGCCATCGACAATACATTGGTGATTGCGATGCGCTGCGCCGTGGCCTCGCCGAAGCGTGACCCGATCCTGCCGGCCTTTTCCTCGGCGGAGGGGCGTGATGAGGCCGGAGAGCTTGCGGCCATGGCAACGAAAGGCCTCAAACGCCGTCTTGAAAATGAGGTCTTTACGGAGAGCATGACGGAGGCGGAGCGGGAAACTGTATCGAAGGAATATTTCGACCGTCTCGAGTATGAGATCGGGGTGATCAATGAAATGGGATTCCCCGGCTATTTCCTGATCGTTTCCGATTTCATCCAATGGTCGAAGGAGCATGACGTGCCGGTCGGGCCCGGTCGCGGCTCGGGGGCAGGGTCGGTGGTTGCCTGGGCGCTTACCATCACCGATCTCGATCCGCTTCGTTTCGGTCTGCTGTTCGAACGCTTCCTCAACCCCGAGCGCGTGTCGATGCCGGACTTCGATATCGACTTCTGCCAGGACAAGCGTGAGCAGGTCATCCGCTATGTGCAGGAAAAATACGGTCACGACCAGGTCGCGCAGATCATCACCTTCGGTAAGTTGCAGGCGAAGGCGGCGGTGCGCGATGTCGGGCGCGTGCTGCAGATGCCCTATGGGCAGGTGGACCGGATCAGCAAGATGATCCCGGCCAACCCGGCCAATCCGGTGAGCCTCCAGCAGGCACTGGATACGGAGCCGCGCTTGCGCGAGGAACGAGCGACGGACCCGGAGGTGGCGAAGCTTCTCGAGATCGCGCTGCAGCTCGAGGGATTGTACCGCCATGCCTCGACCCACGCGGCCGGCGTCGTGATTGGCGACCGCCCGCTCGACGAGCTGGTCCCCCTCTACCGCGATCCGCGCTCGGACATGCCCGTGACGCAGTTCTCCATGAAATATGCCGAGACGGCGGGTCTGGTGAAGTTCGACTTTCTCGGCCTGAAGACCCTGACCGTGCTGGATCGCGCGAAGGCGCTTCTGGCCCGTCGCGGGATCGAGGTCGATTATGCGAAGGTGCCGCTCGATGATCCGGCGGTGTTCGAGCTTCTCTCCACCGGCAACACCATCGGCATCTTCCAGCTGGAAAGTTCCGGCATGCGGGACATGCTCAGAAAGATGCGCCCCGACGCCTTCGAGGATATCATCGCCATCGTCGCGCTCTACCGGCCGGGGCCCATGGAAAACATCCCGACCTATATCCGCCGCAAGCATGGGGAGGAGGAGCCGGATTATCTCCATCCGGAACTGAAACCGGTGCTCGAGGAGACATACGGCGTCATCATCTATCAGGAGCAGGTGATGGAGATCGCCAAGACGCTCGCGGGCTACAGCCTTGGCGATGCCGATCTCCTGCGCCGGGCGATGGGCAAGAAAATCCAGTCCGAAATGGACCAGCAGCGCGCGATTTTTGCCAAAGGCGCGCATGAGAAGGGGATTACCCAGAAGGACGCAACGCATATCTTTGATCTGGTGGCGAAATTCGCCAACTATGGCTTCAACAAATCCCATGCCGCCGCCTATGCGCTCGTCTCCTATCATACGGCCTGGCTGAAGGCGAATTACCCGGTCGAGTTCATGGCGGCCTCCATGAGCCTCGATATGAACAATACGGACAAGCTCAATATCTTCCGCCAGGATCTGGAGCGGATGAAGATCCCGGTTTATCCGCCCTGCCTGAACAAGTCGGAAGTAGAATTCACGGTGGAATTCGACGGGGAACAGGGGGCGGTGCGCTATGCCCTTGCGGCGGTCAAGAACGTCGGGCGCGAAGCCATGGCGGGAATAGTGCGCGAGCGAGAGGAAAACGGCCCCTATCGGGATCTGTTCGACTTCGCGGAGCGGCTCAATCCGAAATATATGAACAAGCGCCAGGCGGAGAATCTTGTCCGCGCCGGCGCCTTTGACGATCTTCTCGATCATCGCGCACAGGTGTTCGCCTCAATTGAAATTCTGTTGCGTCAGGCCCAGCAGTCAGAGGAGGAGAGGGGATCCGGCCAGGTCAATCTCTTTGGCGGCGGCGCCGAGACATTGGCGGCCCGCCCACCGCTTCCGCAGCCGTCCCGCTGGACGGCGATGGAGCAGTTGAAGCAGGAGTTCGATGCGATCGGCTTCTATCTTTCGGGCCATCCGCTGGATGCTTGGGACAAGACCCTCGACAAAGCGGGTGTGCGCGATGCGGCGGGGTATCTCGCCAGCCTTGGCGCCTCTGAAAGTGCGGCGACCCTCGCCGGGACGGTGATGGGAAAGCGTGAGCTTCGGACGCGAAAGGGCAAGCCACTCGCCTTCGTCCAGCTTTCGGACGCCACCGGCGCCTTTGAAGTGACGATGTTCGCCGAAACACTCGATAAGTACCGCGACCTTCTGGTGGTGGGGCAATCGTTGGTACTGCGCGTCACAGGCAATCTTGACAGCGATCAGCCGCGGCTCACGGTGCAAAGCCTGCAACGGCTCGAATCCCTCGCGGCGAACATAGCGGACGGTGTGCGTATTTTCGCCAATGACGACAGGCCGCTTGCGGACGTCGCCGCGATCCTCCGTCAGGGCGGCCGGGGCCGGGGGCGCGTCGCGTTTGTCCTCAACCTGGAGGATGAAGCGAAGGAAATAGAATTCGATCTGTCGGATCAGGTGAATATCACGCCAGAAGTGCGGCAGGCGCTCAAATCCGCGCCCGGGGTCATCGATGTGCATGATATTTGACGTTCAACGGTGTAAATCGGTGTAATCCGGTATTTTTCCCTTGCATATTGCGGCGTACCGGCCTAATTAGCGCACTGTTAAATTCACACGTGAGCTTTGGGCAGGGCTGTGTTGGTCTTTCCCTTCCGGTGTTCTCGGGATAATCCGCAGGACCACGGCTCACGGAGGTTCAACCGGAAAAGGAGATTGCAGAATGGCTCTGCCTACTTTTACTATGCGTCAGCTTCTGGAAGCTGGTGTTCACTTTGGTCACCAATCCCGCCGCTGGAACCCGAAAATGGGTCCCTATATTTTCGGCGCCCGTAACAAAATCCATATTCTCGATCTGCAGCAGACCGTGCCGATGCTTTATCAGGCGCTCAAGGTCGTGCGTGATACGGTTGCGGGCGGCGGACGTGTTCTGTTCGTCGGCACCAAGCGTCAGGCCTCCGATGTGATCGCCGAAAGCGCGAAGCAATGCGCGCAGTTCTATGTCAACCATCGCTGGCTCGGCGGTATGCTGACCAACTGGAAGACGGTTTCGGAATCAATCAAGCAGCTTCGCAAGCTTGAAGAGCAGCTGTCCGAGGAACATACGGGGCTGACCAAGAAGGAAGTTCTGAAAATGACCCGCCAGCGCGATAAACTCGAACGCGCTCTTGGCGGCATCAAGGAAATGGGCGGCCTGCCGAACATCATCGTGGTGATTGACACCAACAAGGAAGAACTGGCGGTTCAGGAAGCGAACAAACTCGGTATTCCGGTGGTCGCGATCCTCGACAGCAATTCCGATCCCGATGGCATCACCTATCCGGTGCCGGGCAATGATGATGCCCTTCGCGCCATCAGCCTCTATTGCGATCTCTTCAAGCAGGCGGTTATCGACGGTATCTCCATGGAAATGGCAAGCCAGGGCACCGATCTTGGGGCGGCGGAGACTCCGGCGATGACCGAGGAACTTCCGGCTGAGGAAGCGCCGGCCGCTGAGGAAAAGGCGGAAGCCGCGCCGGAAGAGGCCGTGGCGGAACCTGAAGCTGTAGCTGAAGCTGAAGCCCCTGTAGCCGAAGGCGAGGACGAAAGCGCGAAAGCGTCTTAAATCTGTGAGTGGCGCCCCCATATAATGGCCAAAGCCGGGGCGCTATCCCATTTAAGAAAAGAAATGTGAGGACAAGTTATGACTGCTATTACAGCGGGACTGGTTAAAGAACTTCGCACCCGGTCCGGTGCGGGAATGATGGATTGCAAGAAAGCTCTGACGGAAACGAACGGCGATATGGATGCGGCGATTGACTGGCTTCGGACCAAGGGTCTGGCCACGGCCGCCAAGAAATCCGGTCGCGTTGCCGCCGAAGGTCTGGTTGCCGTAACGGCAAGCGGGACGTCCGGCGCCGTTGTTGAGGTCAATGCCGAGACCGATTTCGTCGGCCGTAACGAGGATTTCCAGAAACTGGTAAGCGGCATTGCCACCGTTGCCGCCGAAAAGGGCGCCGATGTCGACGTTATCAAGGCAAGCCCCTTTCCGGGCGCGTCTGTAACGGTTGAGGAAAAGCTGACCGACGCCATCGCTACCATCGGTGAGAATATGGCGCTTCGCCGCGCGGCGACGATCACCGTCGACAAGGGTGTCGTCGCGTCCTACGTCCACAACGCGGTTGCGGAAGGACTTGGCAAAATCGGCATTCTCGTCGGACTTGAGAGCGAGGGCGACACCGAAGCGCTCGCGACCCTTGGCAAGCAGATTGCCATGCATGTCGCCGCGACGAGCCCGCAGTCGATCAGCGTTGCCGATCTTGATCCCGCCGCGGTTGACCGCGAACGCGCCGTTCTGTCGCAGCAGGCCCGCGAATCCGGCAAGCCGGAAGAAATTATCGGCAAGATGGTCGAAGGTCGGCTGAGCAAGTTCTACAAGGACGTTGTTCTGCTTGAACAGACTTTCGTCGTTGACGGCGAAAATTCGGTTAAAGCGGCAATTGACGCCGTCGCCAAGCAGATTGGCAAGCCGATCACCGTTGTCGGCATGGTCCGCTTCGCCGTCGGCGAGGGGATCGAAAAGGAAGAAAGCGACTTCGCAGCGGAAGTCGCCGCCGCCGCTCGATAGTCGCGGACGGAAGGAAAACATATGGCGGTCTCCGGTTGGGGCCGCCATATTTTTTTGTGCGGCATCGCTGCTTTTCAAATCATACTTTTTCTGTATGCTGTCATGCCGACGCCATTAACCATAGTATTCAGTTTCGGGGAAAAATATGTCGAAAACGCCTCAATACCAAAGGGTTCTCTTGAAATGTTCTGGCGAAGCGCTTCTGGGAAACCAGCAATATGGTATTGATGTAGAGACAGTTTCCCGCATTGCCAAGGATATCAGCGCCGCCCATGCCATGGGGGTGGAGGTTTGCGTCGTTGTCGGCGGCGGCAATATATTTCGCGGCATTTCCGGGACAGCCAAGGGCATGGACCGCTCCAGTGCCGACTATATGGGCATGCTTGCGACCGTGATGAACGCACTTGCCCTGCAAAATGCGATCGAGGCGCTCGGCATGCACAGCCGCGTTCTGTCGGCGATCCCGATGTCGGCAGTGTGCGAGCCCTATATCCGCCGCCGGGCGGAGCGGCATCTGGAAAAAGGCCGTATCGTCATATTTGCGGCCGGCACGGGCAATCCCTATTTTACGACGGACACGGCGGCGGCGCTTCGCGCGGCGGAAATGAAATGCAACGCGCTTCTCAAGGGCACGAATGTCGACGGGGTCTATGACAAGGACCCGCGCCTGCATGCGGACGCGGAACGCTACGACACCCTGTCGCATCTTGATGTGCTGGCGAAAGATCTCAAGGTAATGGACGCGGCGGCAATTTCCCTGGCGCGGGAGAACAAGATTCCCATTCTTGTTTTTTCCATTCAGGAAGAAGGGGCCTTCGCCCGTGTCCTTAAAAAAGAAGGTTGTTTCACAGAAGTCGTATAGCAGTGTAATATTGCCCGGTTTAACAGTGAGAAGACGCTGGGATGACCATCCCGGCGATGGAGGATAATTAAGATGGCGGCGCCAAACATGAAAGATCTCGAAAAACGCATGAAAGGTGCGCTTGAGGCGCTTAAGCACGAATTTGCGGGACTGCGCACGGGCCGGGCGCATATCAGCCTTCTGGATACTGTCATGGTGGAAAGCTACGGCGCGTCCATGCCGATCAATCAGGTCGGCACCGTGAGCACGCCGGAGCCGCGGATGCTGAGTGTCCAGGTGTGGGACAAGAATAATGTGAAGGCCGTCGAGAAGGGCATCCGGAACGCAGGGCTTGGGCTCAATCCGGTTGTTGACGGGACGATGGTCCGGGTTCCGATCCCCGAACTGACGGAGGAACGGCGCGCGGAGCTTGCCAAGGTGGCGGCAACCTATGGCGAGAATGCCAAGATCGCCATCCGCAACGTCCGCCGACATGGCATGGATGACGCCAAGACGGCGGAAAAAGACGGGGATCTTTCCGAAGACGAGCGGAAAAAGGCGGAAGATGATATTCAGAAGCTTACGGACAATTACGTCCATAAGGTGGATGAGATGCTGTCGGAGAAGCAGCAGGAAATCATGCAGGTCTGACGCATGGAAGTCGTGCCCTCCCTGAATTCCGGCGAGCAGGCCGTCCCAGCGCATGTTGCGATCATCATGGATGGCAACGGCCGCTGGGCGGCGAAACGGTCCTTGCAACGCCTGCGCGGGCATGAGCAGGGGGCCGAAGCGGTGCGGGAGGCATTGAAAGGATGCGACGAGCTCGGCATTCGCTATCTGACGCTCTTTGCCTTTTCCTCCGAAAACTGGAGCCGCCCGGTCGAGGAAGTCAATCACCTGATGGGCCTCTTCCGCTTTTTCTTCAGAAAAGAGATCAAGGCCCTTTGTGACGCCGGCATCAAGGTTAAATTTATTGGTAATATCAGTAAATTACCGGAAGATGTTCAGGGACTTATTGAAGAAATAAAGGACCTGACGAAGGATAATAGCAAGCTCATCCTGACGATTGCGCTGAGCTACGGCAGCCAGTCCGAAATTGCCGGTGCGATGCGCGTCCTTGGCGCGAAAATCAAGTCTGGCGAGCTGTCGCCCGAAGATATTGATGAGACTCTGATTTCTCGGCATCTAGAAACGGCGGATCTTCCCGATCCGGACCTCCTGATCCGCACAAGCGGTGAGAAAAGGCTGAGCAATTTTCTCCTCTGGCAATGCGCCTATACGGAATTCGTCTTTCTCGATGTGCTCTGGCCTGACTTTCGAAAAGAGGATTTGCAGGCGGCGGTGCGGGAATTCGGTAGCCGACAACGCCGGTACGGAGCGCTTTAGGGTGCTTTTGTCTTCCCTGACGTCGCCGCAGCAGCGGGTTATTTCGGCGCTTGTCCTCGCGCCGGTCGCGATTGGCGCGCTTTACCTGGGCGGTTTCTTCTTTCTTCTCTTTCTGATCGGGGCCGCGGCCATCATGGCCTATGAATGGTGCCGGGCATCGCTCGAAAGCTCTCCCGGCGTGATAACCGTCCTGACCGGGCTTACATTAATAGTCGCGCTTTCAATGATCGGAAAAATTCAAATAACTGAGGTCGTTGGAATTATTATCTCAGGTGCGATCTTAATAACAATCGTAGCCTATTTCCGGAAAAAGACCAAAGCGCTTGTCTGGGCGTTTTTCGGCCCCATCTGTATTGGTGCACCTGTCATTGCGCTGATGACGCTGAGATCAATCCCGGAGACGGGCTTTGCGCTGACGTTTGGTTTGTTTCTGGTCATCTGGGCGACAGATATTGGCGCCTATTTCAGCGGAAAAACGATCGGCGGTCCCAAGATCGCGCCGTCAATCAGCCCAAACAAGACCTGGGCGGGCCTCATCGGCGGCATGATTTCGGCAATGATTGTTGCATGGGCGGTAAATCATTTCCTCATTGGCGGACAGATTGCGCCAATCGCCGTGCTGGGATTGGGCGCGATATGTGCTATTCTGGCGCAGGTCGGTGATTTCGCCGAATCCGCCTGGAAACGCCATTTCGGGATCAAGGATGCCAGCAATCTCATTCCCGGTCATGGCGGCGTGATGGACCGGCTGGATGGGATTTTTCTGACGGCGCCCTTGCTGATGGTGCTTGTGATGCTAAAAAATGGAATGCAGTGATGAGTTTAAGCCCCGCGGCAACTGAAATTTCGATTAATCCGCGGCCCGACGTCCGGCGTGTCAGTATTTTCGGCTCAACCGGTTCGATCGGTGTCAATACGCTCGATCTGATCGCCGGCGCGCCGGACCGCTTCCAGGTGGAGGTCTTGACGGCGAACGAAAATGCCGCGCTGCTCGCGGAACAGGCGTTGAAATTCGGTGCAAACCTCGCGGTGATCGGCAACGAAGCCAAATACCGGGAACTTAAATCACTGCTGTCGGGAAGCGGTATCGAAGTCGCCGCGGGTGAAACAGCGCTGTCGGAGGCGGCCTCGCGCAACGTCGATTGGGTGATGCTCGGGATTGTTGGCGCGGCCGGACTGGCGCCGACGCTTGCCGCGGCGCGTGCCGGTGCAATTATCGCAATCGCCAACAAGGAAGCCCTTGTCTGCGGCGGTGATCTGGTGCTTGCGGAAGTGAAGAAATATGGCGCGACGCTGCTACCGGTCGACAGCGAGCATAACGCAATTTTCCAGGTTCTTGATTTCGACCAGATTGAAAATGTTTCCCGTTTGGTGCTGACGGCATCCGGCGGCCCGTTCCTCGACTTTTCCATTGACGAGATGAAGACAGTCACGCGGGATCAGGCGCTTGCGCATCCCAATTGGGACATGGGCGCGAAAATCTCCATCGACAGCGCCACGATGATGAACAAGGGACTCGAATTTATCGAGGCGGTACGCCTGTTTCCGGTGCCAGCGGAGCAGATCGACATCCTGGTGCATCCGCAGTCGGTAATTCACAGCATGGTCGAATATTCCGATGGATCGGTGCTTGCGCAGATGGGCGCGCCCGATATGAGAACACCGATTTCCTATACCCTTGGCTGGCCGGAACGGCACGGCTTTGCGGCGGAACGGCTGGATCTCGCAAAGATTGGATCGCTGACCTTCCAGGCGCCCGATTTGGTGAAATTTCCGGCCATCAGGCTCGCCCGTGAGGCGCTGAGTACTGGAAAATCGGCGCCAACCGTCCTAAATGCCTCGAATGAGGTGGCGGTCCACGGTTTTCTCGAAGACCGGATCGGCTTTCTTGATATCGCCGCGGTCGTTGAGGAGTCGCTGGCCCGCGCGCCGATTACTGAGCTCACCTCGATTGAGGATATTTTTGAATGCGATAGGCAAAGCCGGGAGCAGGCGCAAATTATTATGGCGTCGTATCAGGCCCGTCTCTGAAATGGTATAGTTACATGGATTTTTTAGTCGAAAACTGGATATATATTCCCGCCTTCCTGATTGTGATCACGGTGCTGGTTTTTGTCCATGAATATGGACATTACAAGGTGGCGCGGTTGTGCGGCGTGAAAGTCGACGCCTTTGCTATCGGCTTCGGACCGGAAATCTGGGGGCGGTATGACCGACATGGATGCCGCTGGAAAGTCTGCGCCGTGCCGTTTGGGGGATATGTGAAATTTTATGGCGACGCCGGCGTTGCCAGTGATGCGGCCGAGGACATCGACGAGATGTCTGACGACGAGAAAAAAGTAAGCTTTCATCATAAATCGCTTCTCCAGCGCGCCGCGGTTGTTGTCGCGGGGCCGGCGGCCAACTTCATTTTTGCGATTGTCGCGATGGCGATCCTTTACATGGCGCTCGGTCAGGCGCAGACACCGCCGGTTGCCGGTGAAGTGCAGCCGGACAGCGCGGCGGCCGAGGCGGGCATAGAACCCGGCGATCGTGTCCTCTCGGTGAATGGAAGTGCGATAAGCAGCTTTGAAGAGCTGCGCCGGACCGTTCTTGTCGGGCTGGATGAACCGTTGAAGATGAAGGTGGACCGGGGCGGCAGTATTATCGATCTTTCGGTAACGCCGAAAATCGTCGAGGAAGTGGATGCGGATGGCAATGTCCAGCGGATCGGCCGCCTCGGGATCGTCTCGACCGGGCGGGAGTTTGTCAAACATGGCCCGATCAGCGCCTTATCGAGCGCCGTCGACCAGACATGGTTCATTACGACAGCAACGCTGAAAGGCGTCGGTCAGATGATAGTGGGCGCGCGGGATACAAAAGAATTGAGCGGCCCGCTCGGCATTCTCAAAATGTCTGGTGATGCCGCGAAACGTGGTGACGACCTGCTGGACAATGCGCTTTCCCTGTTCAATTTCATGATCTTCGTATCCATCAGCCTTGGTCTGATCAACCTTTTTCCGGTGCCGATGCTGGACGGGGGTCATTTGGCCTTTTATGCCTATGAAGCGGTCCGGGGCAAACCACCCTCGGCAAAAGCAATGGAATTCAGTTTCCGAATTGGACTATCTCTCGTTCTGATGCTAATGGTATTTGCGACGTGGAATGACATTAACAAACCATGGGTAAAAGATTTTTTCACGGGCTTGTTTTCCTGACAAGCAAGGTCTGATAGAACTGTTCGACGATAACTGAGGGTTTCCGCTCAGGGGGGTGGGATTTTGCGCGTATTCGTACTACTTGCAGTGTTCGCATTTGCAACGCTCGCGGCGATGCTGCCGGTCAGCCAGTCGGTCTATGCGCAGTCTTCAGTCATACTTTCAGATATTCGTGTCGAGGGAAACCAGCGGATCGAGGATGATACGGTCAAATCCTATCTCCTGATCACGGCCGGGGCGCCTTATGATCGCTCCCGCGTTGACCGGTCTCTCAAGGCGCTTTTCAATACCGGTCTTTTCGCCGACGTCACCATTCGCCAGGAAGGCACGGTTCTGATCGTCAATGTGGTTGAAAACCCGATCATCAACCGGCTCGCGTTCGAAGGAAACCGGCGCATCGATGACGATACGTTGCTTGCGGAAATTCAGCTGCGTCCACGTATCGTCTATACACGTGCGCGTGTGCAGAATGATGTTCAGCGGATCATCACCGTCTACCGCCGCAGCGGCCGATTTGCGGCGACGGTGGAACCGAAGGTTATCCTGCTCCCGGAAAACCGCGTCGATCTTGTCTTTGAGATTAACGAAGGCGAGCAGACCGGGATCAAGAAAATCCGCTTTTATGGCAACAAGCATTTCAGCGACCGGCAATTGTTGAGCGAGATTTCGACGGAAGAGACCCGCTGGTACAACTTCCTTTCCGATACCGACACCTATGATCCGGACCGGCTGACGTTCGATCGGGAACTGCTGCGGAAGTTTTATCTTTCCAAGGGATATGCGGATTTTCGTGTGGTCTCCGCCATTGCCGAACTGACACCTGACCGCGACGGCTTCTTCATTACCTTCGCCGTGGAGGAGGGCGCGAAATACACCTTCGGCGCCATCGATGTGAAAAGCGAGATCAAGGATCTGCCGGCGGACACCTTGTTGGATCAGGTCACGACAATTGAAGGGGAAACCTACAATGCGGACAAGATCGAAGATTCGATCCAGAAACTGACGTTCGAGGCCGGAAAGCTTGGCTACGCCTTTGTCAACGTGCGTCCCCGCATCGAGCGGGATCGCGAGAACCTGACGATCTCGGTCACCTACGAGATTAATAAGGGACCCCGCGTCTATGTCGAGCGTATCAATATCACTGGTAACGTGCGGACGCTGGATTATGTCATCCGCCGCGAAATGAAACTGGCGGAAGGCGATGCCTTCAATACCGCGCTCCTCCGCCTGTCGCGCTCCCGTATTCGCGGCCTTGATTTCTTCGAAAAGGTTGAAGTGACTCAGGAAGAAGGAACGGCGGCGGACAAGACGGTCATCAATGTCGATGTTCAGGAAAAATCAACGGGTGAGCTCAGCGTTGGCGCCGGTTTCTCGACGACGGACTCCGTATCCGCCGATCTCCAAATCCGGGAACGCAATCTTCTCGGGCGCGGTCAGGACCTGCGTTTTGGCGTATCCGTAGGCGCCGATGCCCAGACGATCGATATCGGATTTACGGAGCCTTATTTCCTTGACCGTGATCTCAGCGCCGGCTTTGACTTGTTCCGGACTGTCCGCGACTATCAGGATGAAAGTGGCTACGACCTGGAACGTACCGGATTTGTCCTGCGCTCAGGTTTCCCGATCAAGGAATTTGTCCGCGGCGATGTCTTCTACAGCCTGGTGAATGAAAAGATCGATAACCTGACCGCAAGTGCGCCGGTTGGTATTCAAAAAGCCGCCGGCGATTATCTGATTTCCTCCGTCGGATACACCATTACAATCAGTGACCTTGATGATACATTGTTCCCGACCACCGGCAGCAAATACACCTTTGGCCAGACGGTTTCCGGCCTCGGTGGTGATGTGCGTTCTCTCGCGACAAACGCAAGCTATGTTCGTTTCTTCCCTGTCTATGAGAATGACGTGGTTCTAAGCCTCGGAGTCAACGGCGGATATATTTTCGGTTTGGGTGAAGACGTGATCCTTACCCAGCGCTATAATGTCGGCGGAAGAAATTTCCGGGGCTTTGAAAGCCGGGGTATCGGCCCCAGGGATATCGCGTCAGGAGACGCGCTTGGCGGTAATGCCTATGTGATCGGCACGGCCGAGTTGCGTTTCCCGGTCGGTCTACCCGATGAATATGGCGTCTTGGGGCGGACATTCATTGACGTCGGCACGCTTACGGGGATCGATGATGATGATCCCGGGATTGTTGACAAGGCAAGCCCGCGGGCTTCGATCGGCGTCGGCCTTAACTGGGTATCGCCATTTGGCCCGATCCAGATTAATGTGGCGGTTCCTGTCGTGAAGGAAGATTTCGACAAGGAAGAGGTCTTCCAGCTTGATTTCGGTACGCGGTTCTAGGAAAGGGAAATGCTCACCAGAATGATGAAAATCGTATCTCTGCTGTTTTTTATGCTGGCGTTCGTCGTGCAACCGGGGTTCGCGGAACCGATGGTCAAGGCCAGCATCGGCGTTGTCGACATGCAGAAAATCATGAGTGAGCTTGCCGTGGTCAAGGACATCAATTCGCAGATCAAGGCGTTGGAGGAAAAGACGAATGCCGATCTCTCCGCGATGGAAGAAAAACTGAAAGAAGAAAAGTCCCAGATCGAGCGTCAGAAGACGCTGGTTACGCCTGAGGCCTTCGCCGAGAAACAGGCCGCATTCAACCGTAAAGTCGCGACATTTCGCGTTGAGGTAAAGGACAAGACGGCGCAATTGCAGCGCAGCCGCATTAATGCCCTCAGCAAGATCAGGGAACAGATTTTGCCGGTCATGCGCAAGGTCATGGATGAATATGGGGCGACTGTCGTTCTGGATGTCAGTGAGATCTTATTTGCAGAGAAGCCGTTGAACCTGACCGAACCGGTAATTGAACGCCTCAACAAGGATTTGAAGAAGATCAAGGTCGATCTTGTCCCACTGAAGAAAAGCTGATGCCTGATCCCCATTTTTACCAAGTCGCCGGCCCGTTCTCGCTCGCCGAACTTGCCGAACTGCCGGATGTCGAACTGGCGCCAGGGGTCGACCCGGATGTGTTGATTTCCGATGTGAGACCGCTGGATCAGGCGGGTGAGGGGGACCTTACTTTCCTCAGCAATCCCAAATATGTTGGAGAGTTCCTGAAAACCAACGCCACCGCCTGCATTGCGGCGCGCAAGGCATTGGACAAGTTTCCGGAGGGGCTTTCCATTCTCGTATCGGCGGACCCCTACAAAGCCTATGCGCGGATCGCCAATAAATTCTATCCGCCTGTCCTCGGCAACGGCGATATTCATCCGACGGCCCTTATTTCGCCCAAGGCAACGGTGGGCGATAATGCGTCGATCGGGCCATATGTCGTCATAGAAGAGGATGTCGTCATTGGCGAAAATTCAATAATCGGCGCGCATTCCCTGCTCTCAAAAGGAATCAGTCTTGGCCGGAATTGCCGGATTGGCGCGGGTGTGGTGCTAAGCTACTGCCAGATTGGCGATAATGTGCTTATCCATAACGGCGTGAAAATCGGGCAGGACGGATTTGGTTTCGCGCCCGATCCCGTGGCGCATGTAAAGATTCCCCAGCTCGGCCGGGTTATTATCGGATCCAATTGCGAGTTCGGGGCGAATACGACAATTGACCGCGGTTCCGGGCCGGATACAACGATTGGCGATAATACCTGGCTTGATAATATGGTTCAGGTCGCCCACAACGTCACCATCGGAAAAGGCGTGATTATTGCCGCCCAGACCGGTATCTCCGGCAGCACGGTTGTTGAGGATTACGTGGTGATCGGTGGGCAGGTTGGTCTTGCCGGGCATATCCGGATTGGGACCGGCGCCCAGATTTCGGCAAAGTCCGGGGTTATATCGGACGTGCCGGCAGGTGAAATCTATGCCGGGTTCCCGGCGCGCCCGCGTAAGCAGTTTTTCCGCCAAATGGCGGTCTTGGGAAAGTTATCCAAAAGCAAGGGTTCCGTAAAATGACTGAAAACCGTTCCACAGATACCGCCGAAGCCCTCGATATCCTGAATATTCTGGACATGATACCGCACCGCTATCCGTTGCTGCTGGTTGACCGGCTCGTCGACATTGTTCCGGGTGTTTCGGCGACGGGCATCAAAAATGTCACGATGAACGAACCGCAGTTCCAGGGACATTTTCCCGGCCGTCCGATCATGCCCGGTGTGATGATCGTGGAATCGATGGCGCAAACCGCCGGCGTTCTCGTGATAAAGACGCTTGGCGCGGAATCGCAGGGCAAGCATGTCCTCTTCATGTCTATTGATAACGCCCGGTTCCGCAAGCCGGTCACGCCTGGCGACACGATGCATGTGCATGTAGAGGTGAAGCAAAACCGCGGCGCCGTCTGGCGCTTTGGCGGCGTGGTCAAGGTCGATGGCAAAAAAGTTGCCGAGGCGGATTTCTCGGCCATGATCGTTGATTGAAATATCGGGTAACCGGTTGTAACACAGCTTGATTTGTGGTCAGGCCTGTTCCGCGTTAGCTATAGCGCAATATTTTCATATATATGAGTAGAATAACTGGATACCGAATGGGTAATATTCATCAGACCGCGATTATTGAAGACGGCGCCACCGTCCATCCGGAGGCCGTGGTTGGGCCTTTTTGCGTGGTGGGCAAGGATGTGACGCTTGCGGCGGGCGTCACGCTCAAATCCCATGTGGCGGTTGATGGGCGGACCCGGATTGGCGGCGGTACGACAATCTTTCCCTTTGCCTCGATCGGGCATGTGCCGCAGGATTTGAAATACCACGGCGAGAAATCCGAACTTGTCATCGGCGAGAACTGCACGATCCGAGAGCATGTGACCATCAATCCGGGGACCGAAGGCGGAGGCATGAAAACCCGGATCGGGGATAACTGCCTGCTGATGATCGGCGCCCATGTCGCCCATGACTGCGTCATCGGAAATCATGTCATCCTTGTGAATAATGCGACTCTGGGCGGTCATGTCGTACTTGGCGATTTCGTCATTATTGGCGGGCTTTCCGCAGTGCATCAGTTCGTCCGTATTGGCGAACATGCGATGATCGGCGGGGCTTCCGGTGTGGAGACAGACGTGATTCCCTTCGGATCGGCAACGGGCAATCGGGCGACGCTCGCGGGGCTTAACCTTACCGGCATGAAGCGGCGCAATTTTTCGCGCGACGATATTCATGCCCTGCGCAGCGCCTATAAATAT
The DNA here is from genome assembly GCF_009882935.1 of Sneathiella chungangensis. Lineage (GTDB taxonomy): Bacteria > Pseudomonadota > Alphaproteobacteria > Sneathiellales > Sneathiellaceae > Sneathiella > Sneathiella chungangensis. The sequence goes on along the minus strand of NZ_WTVA01000001.1, from coordinate 293,199 downwards.
CTTTTTACCGGGGATGGCACCTTCGCGGAACGGTGCAAGACGCTGTCGGCGGATATCGCCAAATTCCCGTCCGTTCAAACGGTTCTGAAATTTATCAATGACGAAACAAAGCGTGGATTCTGCCAGCCCGAGTGAGGGAAAGGTGATGCGAGTAGGTATTATCGCCGGGAGCGGCAGCCTTCCGCTTGCCCTGGCCTCGACGTTGACGGCACGGGGGCAAACGCCCTTTGTGCTACTCGTCGAGAATGAGGCTGATCCGGCCGATTTCAAGGAATTTCCTCACGAGGTTATCCGCATCACCAAGGTCGGGCGGTTTCTCAAGACCCTGGCGCGCGAGAACTGCACCCATATTACCCTGGCGGGCCCGGTGAAGCGCCCGGATCTTAAAAACCTGGTGCCGGATATGGAGGGCATGAAACTGCTTGGCCGGATCACCGGCGCGGCGCGCAAGGGCGATGACGGGCTGATGCGGGCCATCACTGGATATCTGAAGGAAAAGGGATTTACGGTGACGGGGGCGCATGAACTCGCCGGCGATCTGGTCGTGCCGCCCGGTCAATTGGGCAAGGTGACCCCGACGGAACGCGACAAAACGGACGTTAATGAAGGCATCCGTATCGTAAAGGCGGTCGGTGCGCTTGATATCGGGCAGGGCGCGATCATCCGCGATGGCTATGTCCTCGCCGTCGAGGCGGCGGAGGGAACCGACGGGCTTCTTAAACGGTCCGCCGATTTCGCCTGGGACGTTCGGGCAGGCGTTTTCGTGAAACTCTCCAAGCCGGGTCAGGAACTCAAGGCCGATATGCCGACCATTGGACCCGATACGGTGACGCTGGCCGCCGCCGCAAATTTGCGGGGCATTGCGGTTGAGGCGGGACATACCCTGATCCTTGATCTCAAGGAGGCTATTCGGCGCGCCGATGCGGCGGGAATTTTCATCATCGGGATTGATCCCGCCAGTCCGTTATAATGGAAGATCATCAAAACTACCGGGTGTTCATTCTGGCGGGCGAACCCTCGGGGGACGCGCTGGCGGCGCGGCTGATGCAGGGATTGACGGAGAAAGCGCCGGGTATCGCGTTTTTTGGCGTCGGCGGCCCCCTGATGACAGCGGAGGGACTTACCAGCCTCTTCCCGATGGAGGAACTCAGCGTGATGGGACTTTTCGAGGTTCTGCCGCGGCTGCCGTCGCTCCTGAAACGGATAGAACAAACAGCCTCTGAAGCGCGGCGGCTTTCGCCGGATATTTTCATCACCGTGGATGCGCCGGACTTCAGCTTTCGCGTTGCCCGGAAGCTCAAGGATGCGGCCTTCCCGAAAGTCCATTATGTGGCGCCGTCGGTCTGGGCCTGGCGGCCGGGGCGCGCCAGGAAGATTGCAGCGCTGTACGATCATCTCCTGACCCTGCTGCCGTTCGAGCCACCCTATTTCGAGGAAGTCGGCCTGCCCGCCTCGTTCGTCGGGCATTCGGTCATCGAGACAGGGGCCGACAAGGGCAACGGCCCTGCCTTTCGTGCACGGTATAACATCGGCGCAGAGGAAAATCTCCTTATGCTGCTGCCCGGTAGCCGCCGCGGGGAGGTAACCCGGCTTCTGCCCGTATTCGCGGAGACAGTTGCCCGGCTGCGGGCGGATATCGGCGATTTCCAGTTGGCAGTGCCGGTCATTGGCCGCGCCGGAGAGATTGTCCGTGATGAAGTCGCCAAATGGGATATTACCGCCCATATCGTTGACGGAGAGGCGGAGAAATATGATGCGATGGCGGCATCAAATGTCGCGCTCGCCGCATCCGGCACCGTCGCGCTGGAACTTGCACTGGCGCGCTTGCCGACGGTCATTGCCTACCGGATGAACGCGATCACCAGCTTCATCGCCCGCCGTGTCGTAAGGCTTGAGTATGTCAACCTGGTGAACATCCTGCTTGACCGGGAAGCCGTGCCCGAATTTGTCCTTGAAAAATGTACGGCGCCGAATTTGACAGGCGCGCTTGCCGACCTTTTCCGCTCAGAGGAAAAGCGGGCGCAGCAGATTGTATCCTACGGCGAGGCCATGTTACTGTTGGGCGAGGGCGCCGCCGCCCCCGGGGCGCGGGCGGCAGATATCATCTTGACATTGATTGCGAGGAATAAACGAACATGAGCGGCGAAACCAACAGCAATTTCAGATTGCTGCATACCATGATCCGGGTGAAGGATCTCGACAAATCCCTGAATTTCTATTGCGATATTCTGGGCATGAAACTCCTGCGCAAGACCGATTTCCCGGGTGGAAAATTCACGCTTGCCTTCGTCGGTTACGGTGATGAGAAGGATTCAACGGTGATCGAGCTTACCCATAACTGGGATCAGGAGGAACCCTATGATATTGGCAACGGTTTCGGGCATCTCGCGCTCGGGGTTCAGGATATCTACGGGGTTTGCGACAAGCTGGCGGCCCAGGGGGTCAATATTCCGCGCCCGCCGGGACCCATGAAACACGGCACCTCCGTGATCGCCTTCATCGAGGATCCGGACGGCTATAAAGTCGAGTTGATCGAGAGAAAATAGTGCGTCAGGTACTGCCGAAATACCAGGCGGCGGCGAAAAACGCGATCATCAGCAGTGGCAGCAGCACCATCGACAGCTTTTTGATGCGATAGAAGAGGGGCGCCCGGTTGTCATTGGCGGCCTTCAGATAGAGCCGCCTCGAAGCTCTGGCGCCTTCGGCGGGTACCGAAGGTGCCAGTCTCTTGTCCTTATGAGGCGCCCCGTTCATGCCCGTTACCGTTTGCTGATGTCGACAAACGGGCGTTCCGTATAGCCCGTATAGAGCTGACGCGGACGCCCGATTTTCTGTGACGGATCTTCCATCATCTCGTTCCACTGGGCAACCCAGCCGACCGTACGGGCAAGCGCGAACAGCACGGTGAACATGCTGGTCGGGAAGCCGAGCGCCTGAAGAATGATGCCGGAGTAGAAATCGACATTCGGGAACAGCTTCTTCTCAATGAAATATTCGTCATTGAGTGCAATTTTCTCAAGCTCCATGGCCAGTTTGAGCATGGGCTCGTCCTTAATCCCGAGCTCGTCCAGAACCTCGTAGCAGGTCTGCTGCATGACCTTGGCGCGCGGGTCGTAATTCTTGTAGACCCGGTGGCCGAAGCCCATGAGGCGGAACGGATCGTTCTTGTCTTTCGCCTTGGCGATGAATTCCTGTACACGGTCAACGGAACCGATCTGATTCAGCATGTTGAGTACCGCTTCGTTCGCGCCGCCATGCGCCGGACCCCAGAGGCAGGCGATGCCCGCCGCGATGCAGGCGAAGGGATTGGCGCCGGAGGAGCCGGCAAGCCGCACCGTCGAGGTGGAGGCATTCTGCTCATGATCCGCGTGCAGGATAAAGATCCGGTCCATGGCGCGGGCGATGACGGGGGAAAGCTTGTAACGCTCCGCCGGGACGCTGAAGGTCATATGCAGGAAGTTTTCCGCATAGGAAAGCTCGTTGCTCGGATAGATGAACGGCTGACCCACCGAATATTTATACGCCATTGCCGCAATCGTCGGCATCTTGGCGATAAGGCGGTAACTCGCGATCATGCGCTGCGTCGGGTCGGTAATGTCCGTGCTGTCATGATAGAAGGCGGAGAGAGCGCCGACGACGCCGACCATGACGGCCATCGGATGTGCATCCCGCCGGAATCCGCGATAGAACTGCGTCAGCTGCTCATGGAGCATGGTGTGGTAGGTAATATCGTGGGTGAACTTGTCTTTCTGCGCCTGGTTGGGCAGTTCGCCCTTCAGCAGCAGGTAACAGACTTCCATGAAGTCGCTCTTTTCCGCGAGCTCCTCAATCTTGTAGCCGCGGTGCATCAGAATTCCTTTGTCACCGTCAATATAGGTAATCGCGGAATCGCAAGACGCGGTAGAGGTGAAGCCTGGATCATAGGTGAAATGACCGGTATCGGCATAGAGCTTTCGAACGTCGATGACAGACGGGCCAACTGTGCCGGCAATCAGCGGCAGACTAAGCGTATTGTCATCATTCCCTTCAGACAGGGTGACGTTGCCAGTAACGGTAGAGCTACTCATTCATCCACTTCCTTTTCGTTTTGCAGGCGGTCTTGCGCCCGTTCATAGTCAAAAATTCCGGGTGGAATTTTTTTCTTCTTATTTCTGAAGACGTCGCCGTTTAGAGGCTCGCTCCGTCGATGCGGTTATTTTCTGTTCGAGACCGCATCGCGAATACGTCCGATTGACTGTTCCCGACCAAGGACTTCAAGAACGTCAAAAATTCCGGGCGATACCGTGGTTCCAGTCAGCGCCGCCCGTAACGGCTGCGCGATCTTCCCCAGCTTGAGGCCAGCGACCTCCGCCGTTGCCCGAACGGCTTCTTCAACTGTATCCTTGTCCCAGATTTCGAGCGTCTCCAACCGGTCCGCCAGCTGCTTCAAAACTGCGCTCGCCTCTTCGGTTATCAGGCTTTCGGCTTTCTCATCAAGCGCAAGCGGACGCTCGGCGATCAGGAACAGGGAACTATCCGCGAGAGAGTTTACAGATTTTGCGCGTTCTTTCAAGCCGTTCATGGCTTTTTCTATTAGTTTCAGGCGATTAGGATCAATTTCCTGCCCTGTTTTCTGGGCGAGAATCGGCGCAACCAGAGCTGTCAGATAGGCGTCATCGGCATTGCGGATATAGATGCCGTTCAGGTTCTCAAGCTTAGCGAAATCAAACCGCGCGGCCGATTTTCCAATATTTTCAATGTTGAACCAGTCGATTGCCTGTTCCGTGGAAATGACTTCATCGTCCCCATGGGACCAGCCGAGACGCAAAAGATAGTTGCGCAGCGCTTCGGGGAGATACCCCATATCGCGGTAGGCCTCAACGCCGAGCGCCCCATGACGTTTCGAGAGCTTTGCCCCATCCGGGCCATGAATCAGCGGTATATGCGCGCGCCGCGGCACCGGCCAGCCAATCGCCTCGATCAACTGCTGCTGGCGTGCCGCATTCGTCAGATGGTCGTCGCCGCGGATGATGTCCGTAATGCCCATATCATAGTCATCGACAACCACCGAGAGCATATAGGTGGGGGTGCCGTCGGCACGCAGAAGGATCATATCGTCGAGCTGTTCATTGGCGAAGGTAACATCGCCCTGGACGAGGTCATTGACGATGGTGACGCCCTCGTTCGGCGACTTGAACCGGACGACGGGATCGACGCCGGCCGGGACTTCCGATGGATCGCGGTCCCGCCAGCGACCGTCATAGACGGGGGGACGTCCTTCGGCGCGGGCGGTTTCCCGCATCTCGGCCAGCTCCTCGCGCGATGCATAGCAATAATAGGCCTTGCCCTCCGCCAGCAACTGGCGAGCGACTTCCGCATGACGCTCCCGCCGGGAGAACTGGAACACCGGCTCCTCATCCCAATCCAGGCCGAGCCATTTCAGTCCCTCGAAAATTGCCTCGATGGCGGCATCGGTCGATCTTTCCCGGTCCGTATCTTCGATACGAAGGAGAAATTTGCCCTTGTTGTGACGCGCATACAGCCAATTGAAAAGCGCGGTCCGGGCGCCGCCTATATGCAGGAATCCGGTGGGTGAGGGAGCGAAACGTGTTACGACAGTCATTAGAATTTACTTACATTCCGTTCGGTTATAAATTCGGTCGGATGATCATTTAAAATGAAGGCTTTTGTACCCTTTGTCTTGGCTTAGGGCAAGCACGCCGTTGGAAAGCGCCTTATGATCCGCCTGGACCGGATGAACCGGAGAAAATTACTGGATCAGTTTCGTTTGGACCGGACACGCTGGTTTCTCTGGTTTCCCGCCCTGATTGGTTTTGGCATCGCCCTCTATTTCACGCTCCCCGTCGAACCGTCTCCGCTCTGGATGATCCTGCCGGTTCTGCCCGCCGCGATTTTTTTCATCATGCGGAACCGGGGAGGCGGTCCCGCATTCGTCGTTCTCGCCATATTGCTGCTTGTCTCCCTCGGGTTTAGTGCCTGTCTGCTCCGGACCTTTATCGTCGAGGCACCCGTGCTGCAGAAAAAGACGGTGACGGAACTTCGCGGAAGCGTTCTTGAAAAATCGACGGGCTATAAGTCGGCCCGCTTCCTGCTCGGGGAGCTGCAGTTCGAGCGCGGAGATCGGCTGCCGCCGCTTGAGCATATCCGCCTCACCTCACGAAGCAATTTCGAAGAGGTTCATCCCGGGCAGATTGTCCGCGTGAAGGCAGTCCTTCTGCCCCCGCCGGATCCCGCCTATCCCGGCGCCTATGATTTTCAGCGCCAGTCTTTCTATCAGTCGATCGGCGCCGTCGGTTACAGTATCAGCCCGTTCACGGTTATCGGTGAAAACCCGGGCCTTGCCGCGCATTTGATGAGCCTGTCTGCGGAAATCCGCGCCCGTATCGCCGACTTCGTGCTTAGCCATGCGCCGCCCGAAAATGCGGGGTTCATCATTGCCATCATGACCGGGGACAAGTCGGCAATCCCGGAAGACCAGCTCGACGATATGCGCGATTCCGGCCTCGCGCATTTGCTGGCGATCTCCGGGCTGCATATGGGAATGATCGGCGGACTCATCTTTTTTGCCGTGCGTCTGATGCTCGTCCTGTCGCCCTATATCGCCCTATATTATCCAGTCAAAAAAATCGCGGCGGTGATCGCTCTGACGGGGCTGGCGGGCTACCTGTTTGTGAGCGGGATGAGCGTCTCAGCCGTTCGCGCCTTTATCATGATCGCGGCGCTGTTCGTGGCCATCTGCTTCGATCGGACGGCGATTTCCCTGCGGATGGTGGCTTTTGCCGCCGTGATCATCCTCCTGCTGTTTCCCGAAAGCCTTATCAGCGCAAGTTTTCAGATGTCCTTCGCGGCCGTTTTTGCCCTGATTTCCCTGTATGAACAGATCGGGCCGAAGCTTTCGAAATTCGCGAGAAGCGGCGGTTTTATTAGGCGCGCGCTCGCCTATGTCATCGGGATCGCGCTTACGACCCTGGTGGCGGGGCTCGCGACGGCGCCCTTCGCGCTTTATCATTTCGGCCAGGTGGCGGCCTACAGCCTGATCGCCAATCTTCTCGCCGTGCCGATCATGGGTCTTCGGGTAATGCCGGGGGTCATCCTGTCCTTCATCTGCTATCCCTTCGGCCTTTCCTTTCCCCTGATCATCGTCGGCAGCGGGATCGATCTTATTCTCTGGTCGGCCCAGGCGACGGCATCCTGGCCGGCTGCCGTGCAATATCTTGGCAGTTTCCCGGTTGTGCAGCTTATCGCTATCACCCTCATCGGGTTGTGGTTTATTATCTGGCGCCAGCCGGTGCGCTGGGCCGCCCTGCCGGTACTGGCGGTTCTGCTCCTGAGCTTCGCGCTGACGCGCAGTCCGGATATCCTCATATCGTCAAGCGGAAATCTTTACGCCATAAACACGGGGGCAGGGCAGGTCTATTTCTCCTCCGATCGTGCGGAACGGTTTGAGGCCGAACGCTGGCGGCTTGTCATGGGAGAGCGTGTGGCGCGGCAACCTCCCGACGGATTTCTCTGTGATCCCTATGGCTGCGTCCTGCGAACGGCAGGGGATATCATCGCCTTTCCCGAAACCATGGGCGGGGTGGAGACGGATTGCGATCGCGCCGATATTATCGTGAGCCGTATTCCGGCACCGGAGAATTGCCGCAAGGCGCACTTGGTGATCGACAAATTCGACCTTTGGCGGGAGGGGGCGCATAGTCTCTATCTCGACAGGGCGGGATCGATAACGGTGGAGACAGCGAATGGTCTCAGGGGTGACCGTCCATGGGTCCCGATCCGTTATCGGACAAGGCCGGAAACTACGCGAAAATAGCCGGACCGGGCCCTAATATTTCCGGAAAAGCGCAACAAGATGACCCTGCACCTTGACGCGGTCCGGGCCGAAAATACGCGTTTCAAAATCGGGGTTTGCCGCTTCCAGCGCGATGGAGCCGCCCTTGCGCCGCAGGCGTTTCAGTGTCACCTCGTGATCATCGATCAGCGCGACGACGATCCGGCCGTTCTCGGCCGTTTCACTCTCGCGGATGATCACGGTATCGCCATCATGGATACCGGCGTCGATCATCGAATCACCCGCAACCTCGAGGCAGTAATGCCGGCCCAGCCCGACCATCCCGGCCGGTATATCAACGAAGCTGCTGGGATCGCTGAGGGCTTCGATCGCCGTACCGGCGGCGATGCGCCCATAGAGCGGCAGGCTGAGAAGGCTGTCATCGTCCGCCTCAACCACTTCTTTGGACGGCAGGTCGTCACGCGCTCCCTTGCGGGAGAAATTCACCTCAACCAGATTTTCGGTATCCGCCGTGGTTTCTTCGGCCTCGATCCGCCGTTTGAGATCATCCGGCAGCTTCAATACCTCGAGCGCCCGTGCACGATGCGGCAGGCGGCGGATAAATCCCCGTTCCGTCAGCCCCGTAATCAGTCGATGAATTCCGGACTTTGATTTTAAATCAAGCGCTTCCTTCATCTCATCAAAGGAAGGGGAGACGCCACGCGTCTCCAGGCACTCATGGATATAGAGAAGAAGCTGGTGCTGTTTTTTTGTCAGCATGCGGGAACCACCGTAAAGAACAAATCAAAAACATTCACAAATGTTCTACAAAAGTTCTCACCACCCGTCAAGGGGAAATCTCCGGGTATCAGGAACTACCGTTCCCGGTTAAACGGCGGGGTAGGGCTGGTGAAGCGGGATAATCTCTATTTCCGCGCCCTTTGACAGGGCTTTCGCAAAGGGCGCGCGGACGACAAGGCAGTCGGCGGCGGACAGCGGGGAGAGCATGGAGCTGTCCTGCTTCGGAAAAAGCGTGACAACGGGAAGACCCTTTTCCTCCCCGTCGATGGTGGCGCGCATATAATCCTCGCGCTGGTCATTCTGTTTCAGATCATGGGCAAGCAGTGCCTTTTGACGCGGCGGAAGCCGGGGCGGGAGACCGCGAAGCGCATCGAGCGCGGGGATCAAGAAAAGATAGCTGCAAATCATGCTGGAAACCGGGTTGCCGGGCATGCCGAGCATGGGGATCCCGGCGAAGTTGCCAAACATCAGTGGCTTGCCGGGACGCATGGCGATCCGCCAGAAATCGACGCTAAGCCCTTCTTTCGCAAGCACCGGCTGGATCAGGTCGTGATCCCCGACAGAGGCGCCGCCGAGGGTAATCAGCATATCGGCCGAGCCCGCGTCCCGCACCTTTTCGCGGAGGGATGCGGCGGTATCCCTGGCGATGCCGAGATCGAGGGGCACCCCGCCCGCCGCGTCGACAAGCGCGGCGACCAGCAGACTGTTGGAAGAGATGATCTGGTTCTCGCCAACCGGCTCGCCGGGACGGACAAGCTCGTCGCCCGTGGAGAGCAGTGCAACCCTCGGCTTGCGGCGGACCGTGACCCATGGAACATTCATCGCGGCAAGCAGGCCGATATCGCGCGGGGTCACGATCCTCGGTGCCCTGAGGCCGATATCGCCATCGCGAAAATCGAGCCCGGCGGCGCGGACATAGGTGCCTTTCGCCGCGCCTTCCTTGACGGTGACAGTACCGCCATCAAATTCCGTATCTTCCTGAATGATGATGGTGTCGGCGCCAGGGGGAAGCGGAGCGCCGGTGAATATCCTGACCGCCTCTCCGGCCTTGAGCTCGCCATCGAAGCTGCCACCCGCCGCACTCTCGCCGATAATCCGAAGTTTGGCGGGAACGTTCGCGACATCGGCCGCGCGGACGGCGAAGCCATCCATCGCCGACATTGCCGCAGGGGGCTGGGTCCGGCGGGAGCGGACATCTTCGGCGAGCACGCGGCCCGCGGCGTCGCTGATGGAAATCACCTCGGTGCCGACCGCGCGGATTTCTTTCAGGATCTTTTCACGGGCTTCATCTACCGAGATCATTATGCTTTATAAGTTCCTGATTTTCCGCCGCTTTTTTCAAGCAGCCTGGTGTCCGCGATGACCATTGAACGATCGACGGCCTTGCACATGTCATAGATGGTAAGCGCGGCGATGGAGGCGGCGGTAAGCGCCTCCATCTCGACGCCGGTGCGGCCCTTGAGTTTGCAGGATGCGCGGACTTCGATGGCATTGTCCGCCTCATGGATAAGGAAATCGACGGTAACATTGCTAAGCGCCAGCGGATGGCAAAGCGGGATCAGATCGGCCGTCTTCTTGGCGGCCATGATTCCGGCAATCCGGGCGACACCGGGGACATCGCCCTTCTTCGCGTCGCCTTGTTGGATGAGTTTCAGGGTCTCCGGCGCCATGCGGACGGTCGCGGCGGCAGTTGCCTGCCGTTCCGTCACGTCCTTGTCCCCCACATCGACCATGTGGGCGGCGCCCTTTTTATCGAAATGGGTGAGGCGGCTCATCTATATGTTCCTTATGTCCGTGTGAGAAGCGCGCGCACCGCGGCGGCGACGTCGTCCTGACGCATCAGGGATTCGCCGACGAGAAAGCAGCCGCAGCCCGCCTTTTCCATCCGCGCGAGGTCGGCCGGGGTATAAAGCCCACTCTCGCTCACGGCGAGGCAACCTTCGGGGAGCGCGCCGGCGAGCGCCTCCGTCGTCGCGATATCCACTTCTAGCGTTTTGAGGTTGCGGTTATTGATGCCGATCAGCGGGCTTTTAAGGGTCACCGCCCGATCAAGTTCCTCCCGGTTGTGCACCTCGACCAGTACATCCATGCCCCAGTCATGGGCGCAGGTTTCAAGCTCCTGCGCCTGATTGTCCTCAAGCGCTGCCATGATAAGGAGAATGCAATCGGCACCGAGCGCCCGGGCCTCGATCACCTGATAGGGATCAAGCATGAAATCCTTGCGAAGAACGGGAAGCGAGACGGCGTTTCGCGCCGCCACCAGATAATCGTCGGACCCCTGGAAATAGGGAATGTCCGTAAGCACGGAGAGGCAGGTTGCGCCGCCTTCCTCATAGGCGCGGGCGAGGGACGGCGGGTCGAAATCGGCGCGGATCAGGCCCTTCGAGGGGGAGGCCTTCTTGATTTCGGCAATTAGGCCGTATTCGCCCCTGTCGCGACGGGCCTTCAGGGCGCGGATGAAGCCGCGCGGGGCCTCCGCGGCACGGGCCGCTGCCTCGATATCCGAAAGGCGGACACGGTCCTTGCAATGGCGGACATGCTCGCGCTTGTCATGGCAGATTTTTGCGAGGATGCTCATCCTTCCTGAACCTTTTCATTGGAAATGCGCTTGAGAGTCTCGAACGCCGTGAGCGCAGCGCCGTCGTCAATGGATTGCGCCGCGAGCTTGATCCCTTCCTCGACGGTCGCGCATTTGCCGCCGATCATGATGGCGGCGCCGGCGTTCAGCAAGGTGACATCGCGATAGGGGCCGGACGCCCCCTGGAGGAGGGCCATCAATGCCTCGGCATTTTCCTCCGGCGTTCCGCCTTTGAGCGCCGCAAGCTCGGCTTTTGCAAGGCCATACTGTTCCGGTGTGATTTCGAATTCCCGGATCTCGCCGTTTTTCATCTCGACCACCTGGGAGGGTCCCGTCGTGGAGAGTTCATCGAGCCCGTCCGCCCCATGCATGACCCAGATGTGGGTCGAGCCGAGCTCGCGCAGGGTTTCTGCCATTGGCCGCATCCAGCTCGGGTCGTAAACGCCAATGAGCTGGCGCTTTACGGCCGCCGGGTTGGACATGACACCGAGCAGGTTGAAGATGGTGCGTATCCCGAGTTCCACCCGTGTCGGGCCGACATGGCGCATGGCCCCATGATGGCGATAGGCGACCATGAAGCCGATTCCGGCCTCGTGAACCGCGCGCTGGGTGAGTGAAAAGTCGCATTCGGTGTTGATGCCGAGAACCGCCTGCACATCCGCCGTGCCCGAGCGGGAGGAGGCGGCCTTGTTGCCGTGCTTGGCGACGGGCACGCCGGCGCCGGCGGTGACGAAGGCGGCAGCGGTGGAAATATTGAGCGTCCCATGGCCATCGCCGCCGGTGCCGACCACATCGACGGCATTATCCGGCGCGGTGATATAGGTTGCTTTTTCGCGAAGTACGGAGACGCCGCCGATCAATTCATCGACGGTTTCGCCGCGCAAATGCAGTCCCATCAGGAAGGCGCCCATCTGCGACGGGGTGGCGTCCCCCGATAAAATGGTATTGAAGGCGGTTTTTGCGTCCGTCACGCTTAAAGTCTGGCCTGCCGCAATTTTCGCGATCAGCGCCTTGAAATCCGGCTGACTATTGCTCATGCCGCGGCCCTGGTATCCGGGCGGGTTAGGTTCAGGAAATTCCGAAGAAGATCATGGCCATGCTCGGAGGCGATGCTTTCGGGATGGAACTGCACGCCGTGAAGCGGCAGGCTCTTGTGGCTGAGCCCCATGATTACCCCGTCATCTGTCGTCGCGGTAACCTCGAGCGTATTGGGCACGGTTGCCGGATCAATGGTCAGAGAATGATAGCGCGTCGCGACGAACCGATTCGGAAGGCCCTTGAAGAGGCCGGTGCCGTTATGAATGATTTCCGACGTCTTGCCATGCATGAGCTGATCGGCGCGCACGACCTTGCCGCCAAATACCTGGCCGATGGTCTGGTGACCGAGGCAGACGCCGAGCAGCGGCGTTCCCGTGACGCTCGCCCGTTTTACGGTTTCAAGGCAGATTCCCGCCCGATCCGGATCGCAAGGGCCCGGCGAAAGAACGATCCCGGCGGGATTTTCCTCAAACAGGGCGTCGACCGTCACGACATTGTTGCGATAGACCTTGACCTCCGCCCCCAGTTCACCGAGAAAATGAACGAGGTTATAGGTAAAGCTATCGTAGTTATCAATTAACGTAATCATTTCAATATTATATCATGCTTTGTTAAAGTCATGCCGGGACTGCTTGGACTAAATCTCCCGACTCCCCGGTTCCGACAAGCAGTTTGGCTTTTTTCGCGTCAAAATCAAGAGCGCAATTTTCGCCCATTTGCCATTTTTATGCCTTGTTTACCATATTGAAATAGATTTACATACATAACGATGAGTAATTTACGCGTTGAGTAGAAGACGAGGGGCCTGTTTATGACATCCCGGCATAAGGGGAAAACCAAGGCGACGAGCGTATCGCGGGTTGACCGGGTGACGGCGTCGCCGGTCAGGATCGCCGTTCTTTGCGTGGCTGTCTTGATGATCAGCGTCAGTGGCGGCATTCTCATCGGCAAGATTTTCGATCCGTTCGAGCGCAAGAAAGAAGTCCAGTCGGTGCATGCGCTGGCGGTCCCGGCCGCCGAGGTTGCGTCGGCCCCCTCAGCCACGACTTTTGTCCCCGAGAGTCCCTTTGCCTATAACGATTATCCGGCACCGGAAGAGCCGCGCCTGACCCCGGAAGCGGAAATCGCGGCGCGTGAGCATATGACGCGCGAACCGGCCACTGCCGAATTACCGGCCAATGCCGAATTGCCGGCCTGGAAACGCTATGCGGCGCTCGCGCCCGATATCAGCGGCAAGCCGATGATCGCGATCGTCATCGACGACGTCGGGCTGAGCACCCAGCGTATTGAGGATCTAAATGAATTGCCGGCGCTCCTGACGCTCGCGTTTCTTCCCTATGCGCCATCCCTGCAGGGAAAGGTGGAGATGGCGCGCCGTAACGGCAATGAGGTGATGCTGCATCTGCCGATGGAACCGACGGACGAGGATACCGATCCGGGCCCCGACGCGCTCCTGACCGAGCTGGACGATGCGGAAATTCTGGAACGGACGATCCGTAACCTCGATAGCTTCGAAGGTTACGTCGGGGTGAACAACCATATGGGCAGCCGGTTTACCGCTGACAGCCGGGCGATGGCCATTGTCATGGACGAAATGTCGAAACGCGGGTTGCTGTTCCTCGATTCCAAGACGACGTCCGCCTCTGTCGGCTATCGGTTCGCGGTAGAACGGGGCATGCCGTCCGTAAAGCGGGATTTCTTCATCGACCATGTGATCGACGAGGCGGCGATCCTCAAACAGCTCGCGAAGGTCGAGGCAATGGCTCTGAGAACCGGCGTCGTGATCGCGATCGGCCATCCGCATCACGAGACGATCGGCGCGCTCCGCAAATGGCTGCCGGAGGCAAAGAAGAAGGGTTTTCTTTTCGTGCCGGTGAGCGCGGTGACGGCACTCACCTTCAAGGGATAATTCTAGCGGTTGCGTCCCGTATCGGATGCGTAGCGCACAGCTTCCTGCGCGGCCCGGACCAGGGCCTTCGCCTTGTTGACGGTTTCCTGATATTCCGCTTCCGGATCGCTGTCCGCAACGACACCGCCGCCCGCCTGGATATAGATTTTCTTGTTCTTCACGACCGCCGTGCGAAGCGCGATGCAGGTATCCATCGACCCGTTGGCCGAAAAATAACCGACCGCGCCGCCGTAAACACCGCGGCGGCTCTTCTCGAGTTCGTCAATGATCTCCATCGCCCGCACTTTCGGCGCGCCGGAGACGGTGCCCGCCGGAAAACCGGCCTTCAGCGCATCGATGGCCGTCAGATCGTCCGCGATGTCGCCCTCCACGTTGGAGACGATATGCATGACATGTGAATAATTCTCGATCGCCATTTTCTCGGTCACGGTCACCGTGCCGATCTTGGCGACGCGGCCCACGTCATTGCGCCCGAGATCGAGCAGCATCAAATGCTCCGCCAGTTCCTTGGGATCGGAGAGAAGATCTTCCGCCAGCGCCGTATCCTCCGCCGCGGTGGCGCCGCGCGGGCGGGTTCCGGCGATGGGACGGATGGTGACTTTTCCGCCGCGAAGCCGGACCAGAATTTCCGGGCTGGAGCCGACAATCGAGAACTCCCCGAAATTGAGATAGAACATGAAGGGGGAGGGATTGGTCCGCCGAAGTGCGCGGTAAAGCGCGAGCGAGGGGAGCTCGAAGGGTAGCTCGAACCGCTGGGACGGGACTACCTGGAAGATATCGCCGGCGCGGATATATTCCTTCGCCTTCTCCACCATCGCATGATATTCGGCTCTCGTCGTGTTGGACGTCGGCTCCGGCAGGTCGAGTTTTCCGGCATCGAGAGACGCCGTATGCGGCAGGCTCCGCTCGAAATCATGGACCGCATCGGCGATCCGCTCCGCCGCATGGTTATAGGCGTCCTGCGCCGAACGGCCGTCGCCGGTCCAGATCGGCGTCACGATGGTGACCAGATCGAGAATGGAATCGAAGATCGCCATAACGGTCGGACGGATGAACATCCCTTCCGGCACCTTCAGATCGTCCGGATTGCCGTCCGGAATTTTTTCCATCAGCCGCACCGTGTCGTAGGACATATAGCCGACCAGCCCGGCCGCCATCGGCGGCAGGTTCGGCGGCAGATCGATATGGCTCTCGTCGATCAGCGCCTGCAGGCTCTCGAGAACCGGCGCGTCGCAGGCGATAAAGGCGTCCGGGTCGAACCGCGCCATGCGGTTGATCCGCGCTTCATTGCCGTCGCATCGCCAGATCAGGTCCGGCTTCAGCCCGATAATGGAATAACGGCCGCGCACGGCGCCGCCTTCCACGGATTCGAGCAGGAAAGAGTTCGGCTGTCCCTCCGCGAGCTTCATCATCGCGGAAACAGGTGTTTCAAGATCGGCTACCAGCGTCGTCCAGAGAATCTGGGACTGCCCGGCATCATGCTTTTCCTTGAATTCGGCGAAACTGGGCTGAATGGACATGATGTTAGAAATATTCCCGGATCAGCTCTTCCTTGATGGAGATACCAATATCCTTTTGAAGATAGTTTTCATATTCCGCCACAATGCCGGTGCGGACGCTGCCGGTTATCCGGTTGGCGATTTCCGTGTAAGTTTCCGTGTCCGCGGCGGCGTCTGCGGGAACAATCTCGGCGATGCCGTAAACAAGCGTGCCGTTGTTGTTTTTATTGATGTTGACGCCATAGGCACCCGGCTCCAGGTCAAACAGACCTTCCAGCGCGATGGGAGAAAGGTCGCTGGCGACATCATTCCGAAGGGCAGGGGTGGAGGTCTGGACCGGAACACCCAGTTCCGCCGCGATCTTCTCGAGCGTCTCGCCGCCGTTCAGCCTGACAAGCAGGGCATCGGCCTTCTTTTTGGTTTCCTCATGGCGCCAGTTGTCCTGCCAGTCCTTCGTGACCTGATCCCGCACTTCCGAGAGCGGCCGGACGGCGGCGGGCTCGATTTCATCGACGGCAATGGCATAATAGCCACCGCCCGCCGTTTCGCTGACTTCCGCGTCATCGCCGGTGCTGCGCGCGAAAGCCTCGCTCAAGAATCCGGTGGCATCGGGAAGGCTGCTGACGGCGGTCCCTGATTTATCCTTGCCCTCGGCGTCGATCCAGTCGGTGGAAAGGACGGTCAGGCCGAGGCTCTGGCCGGCTTCGGCAAGCTTGGCACCGCCCGCGAATTCATCCTCCAGCTTCGTCGCCTGAGCATACAGAAGCTCCTGCGCACGATTGAGCAGGATATCCTTCCGAAGCTGGTCCTTGACGTCTTCGAAATTGCTGGCCGCGCCGGGCTGAATATCGGAGATCGTTGCGACATGCCAACCAAGTATCGTCTTTACTGGTTCCGTGACGCCGCCTTTTTCAAGCGCGAATATCGGGCCCTGCAGTTCGGGGAGGAGGTCGGCGGGCGAAAGAAGCCCGAGATCGATATCCGTTTTCGTCAGTTGCAGATCGGACATGGCGACATCGGCAAAATCTGCGCCCTCGGCGATTTTTTTGCGCGCCGCGGCCGCTTTTTCCTCGGTCTCGAAAATCATCTGCTGGACCGCGCGTTTCTCGGGCGTGTCGAATTCGCTCTTGCGGGCGTCATACTCGGCCTTGAGGTCCTCCTCGGCGATGTCCACCGCCGATGCGACGCTTTCCGGCGTCAGCAGGATATAGCTGATCTTGCGGTATTCGGGCGCGGAGTAATTCTCTGGCTTCTCCCCGATCAGGGCTTCCAGTTCTTCATCGGTCGGTGCGGGAGCGAAGCCGATGCTGCTGTCGAGGATATCGATATATTTCGCAGATCTTTTCTCGGCGGCATAGGCGTAAATGGTGTCGGTCAGCGGCTTCGGCGCGCCGGTGAGGCCCAGCGGGAGCGTTCCGAACAGCTGATCGCCCGTGATGTCATTACGCACGATATTGATATATTCGCCTTCACTGTATCCATTGCGCGCAAGAAACTGTTCGAACAGGAAACGGTCGAATTGCCCGGACTGATTCAGGAAGGCCGGCTGGCTCTGGATCACCGTGCGCACTGCATCGTCATTGGCACTGAGGCCAAGCGAGCGGGTCTTTTCGTCCACAAGGGCGCGTGAGGCAATATTGTTGATGGTCATCTGGGCGAGGCCGAACTGCCGCGCCTGGTCCTGCGTCAGCTGGGTATTCAGGCGCGATGACAGGATATTGAGGTTGCGCTGGTAATCGCGCTGGAACTCACCCAGGGAGACTGTCGTATCGCCCACTTCGATCACATTGTTGCCAACCGAACTCGTCAGCATGTCGCTGCCGATGCCCCAGATGCCGAAACTCGCAACCAGAAGAAGCAACAAACCTTTTGCGAGCCATCCGCTGGCTCCTTTTCGCATCGCGTGAAGCATGATTATCGTCTACCAAAAACCTGTTAGTGTTTAATGCCGCTGTATCGCCGCCGGATCACCCGGCGCAAGCGCGCCAGATTATAGGTGCCATGCGGGGCGGGGCAACATGGAAATTTGCAAAGCGGTATCTTTCTAATCCAAAAAATGGCATATGAACCTGAAATTGCAATATATCTTCTGTTTTTTGTAAAAGCTTCGGGGAAAATTGATGTCAAAGCAAAGACGACCGCTGATTGCCGGAAACTGGAAAATGAACGGCCTGTCGCAACCGGCGGCAACTGAACTTGGGGAACTTGTGCGGCTGTCGAATGAGCATGCCGGGCCGAACTGCGATATCCTGATCTGCCCGCCGGCGACGCTGCTGCGGGAAATGGCGACGATTGCCAAGGGCAGCGCCGTCAGCCTCGGCGGTCAGGACTGTCACGCAAAGGAAAGCGGCGCGCATACTGGCGACATATCGGCGGAAATGCTGAAAGACGCAGGCGGGGACTATTGCATTGTCGGTCATTCCGAACGGCGCGCTGATCATGGCGAGTCGAGTGCTGTCGTCAAGGCAAAAGCGGAAGCCGCGCTACGCGCGGGCCTTGTCGCAATTGTCTGCGTTGGCGAGACGCTGGCGGAGCGCGACGCGGATAAAACGCTTGATTTAATCAGCAGCCAGGTCAGAAATTCTCTTCCCGAAGGCGCAACGGCGACGACCACCGTGATCGCCTATGAGCCTGTCTGGGCGATCGGAACAGGAAAAACACCGACACCGGACGATGTCGCTGTGGTTCACGCCCATATTCGCAAGGAACTGGGCTCCCTGATCAATGATTCGGACAAGATGCGCCTCCTGTACGGGGGATCGGTCAAGGGCAGCAACGCGGCCGAGCTCATGGCGGTGGCGAATGTTGACGGCGCGCTCGTCGGTGGTGCTAGCCTCAAGGCGGCGGATTTCTGGCCAATCGTTGAGACCTGTATCTGAGTTTCGATCCATCAAGCCGGAGAGTGAGGGATGACGTTTTTCACCCGTATTGCAGCCGTTGCATCAATTCTCGTGATTGCAATATTCGCGGGGGTGGTGGCCGATGACTCGGGCGGCGAAAAGTATTTCCCGGATGGCGCGGTCGATGCGGAAGCGCTGATCCCGCCGCCACCGCCGCTCGGATCCCCGGCCTTCAATGAAGCCATGACCGTTGTCCTCTGGATGCAGCGAATCCGGACACCGGAAGACATCGTCTTTGTCGAAAAATCCCTCAATTTTGATCGTTTCATTCCGATTCTCGGAAATGATCTGGATGCTTTCGACCGGGAGGCTCTGGAGGAAATACTGGATGACGCCATTGACGAGGTCAGGGAGGAATATGACGCGATCAAGGAACGGTATGATTACCCGCGTCCCTTCCAGGTCAATGACGCGGTCAAGCCCGTGGGCGATGCGCGGACTGTCGCCTCCTATCCGAGTGGGCATTCCATTCGCGCGACGGTCTATGCAAGACTGCTGGCCGATTTATTTCCCGCGCATGCATCGGAGCTGACGGAATTCGGCAAGCAGATCGGCTATGGACGCGTCACGGGTGGCCTGCATTATCCGCAGGACGTCCTTTCCGGGCAGATTCTTGGCAACGCCTTCGCCGATGTCATCTTGCAGCAGCCGGCCTTTGAGGAAGCGGTTCAGCAGATTCGCAGCGCTAAGGATTAGGGCTCCTCATTCCCGCGTTAAAATAGCGGCACTAGTGTCTAGCATTCTCATTGACTTTGGTGTAGAAGCCCACCAACTGTTGATAAAATGGGCGGATGACGCCGCCCGGTAATCAGGATTGAAGAGAATGGAAACTGTCCTTCTGGTCATTCATATTATGATTGCGGTCTTTCTGATCGGGGTTGTTCTGCTCCAGCGCTCCGAGGGTGGGGCGCTCGGCATTGGCGGGGGCGGCGGCGCGATGACAAGTCGTGGCGCGGCCAATTTGCTGACGCGGACGACGGCCGGCCTTGCGACGGCGTTCATGCTGACGAGCATTCTGCTAGCGATTGTCAGTGGCACGCATTCCGAACCGACATCCATTCTGGATACGCCCGCAACGACGACGGATAGCCCGGAACAGACCGTGCCGGCTGTCCCCGCAAAACCGGCGGAGCCCTCGGCTCCCCTGTCGGAATAATCGGACTTTTCACAAAATATTCCAGAGGCGGCGAAATTGCCGCCTCTTTTACTTCCCGTCGATTACAGAATTGGTTATAACGTAACTCCATGGCTCGGTTTATATTCATTACCGGTGGTGTGGTTTCCTCTCTTGGCAAAGGTCTCGCAGGGGCGGCATTGGCCTCCCTCCTGCAGGCGCGTGGCTTCAAGGTACGGCTTCGGAAACTGGACCCCTATATCAACGTCGACCCCGGCACCATGAACCCCTATGAGCATGGCGAATGCTATGTGACCGACGACGGCGCGGAAACCGATCTCGACCTTGGTCATTACGAGCGATTCACCGGCGTTCCCTCCAAACAGACCGATAACGTGACAACGGGGCGGATTTATCAGACGGTGATCCGCAAGGAACGCCGCGGCGACTATCTTGGCGGCACGGTGCAGGTGATCCCGCATATCACCAACGCGATCAAGGAATTTGCGACGGCCAATCTGGAAGACGAGGATTTCGTTCTGGTCGAGATCGGCGGGACCGTCGGTGACATCGAGGGACTGCCCTTTCTCGAGGCGATCCGGCAATTGGGTTACGAGCTTGGGAACAACGCGGTTTTCATTCACCTGACCCTGCTTCCCTATATCGCCGCCGCGAAAGAGCTCAAAACCAAGCCGACGCAGCATTCGGTTAAGGAGCTCCGCTCCATCGGCATCCAGCCCGACATCTTGCTCTGCCGGAGCGAGCAGCCGATCCCGCAGGGTCAACGGCGCAAGATCGGCCTGTTCTGTAACGTTCCGGAAGAAGCGGTGATCCAGGCGCTCGACGTCAGGACCATTTATGAAGTGCCGCTCAGCTATCACAAGGAAGGCTTCGACGAGCAGGTCCTCAAAGCCTTCGGCATTATGGATGCGCCGACGCCGGATCTTTCCAAATGGGAAAATATTGTCGACCGAGTCCTGCATCCGGAAGGCGAGGTCAATATCGCCGTCGTCGGCAAGTATATCGAGTTGCAGGATGCCTATAAGTCGCTGACGGAAGCCCTTATTCACGGCGGCATTGCCAACAGGGTCCAGGTCAATATCAACTGGGTGGAATCGGAAAGATTCGAAGACGCGGATGCGTCCCCGGCGGCGGTTCTCGGAGATGCGCATGCCATTCTGGTTCCCGGCGGTTTCGGGGAGCGCGGAGCGGAAGGCAAGATCAAGGCCGTTCAATATGCCCGCGAACAGAAGATTCCCTATTTCGGAATCTGTTTCGGCATGCAGATGGCGGTTATCGAAGGCTGCCGCAACCTTGCGGGAATGCCGAATGCCGGCACGTCGGAGTTCGGCCATTACGATCCGAATGTCGTCGGGCTGATGACCGAATGGACGCGGGGCAACAAGACGGAAGTGCGCACGAAAGACAGTGATCTTGGCGGCACCATGCGCCTTGGGTCCTATCCTTGCGATCTTACGCCGGGCAGCAAGGTCAATGAAATTTATGGCGTTTCCCATATCGACGAGCGCCATCGTCACCGGTTTGAAGTCAATATCGCCTACAAGGATGTGCTGGAAAAGGCCGGATATAAATTCTCCGGGCTGTCGCCGCAGGGGGACCTTCCGGAAATCGTCGAGATTGCGGATCACCCGTGGTTTATTGGCGTTCAGTTCCATCCCGAGTTAAAATCGAAACCCTTCGCGCCGCATCCGCTGTTTGAAAGCTTCATCACGGCGGCGGTTAAACAATCACGATTGGTGTAAGCATGAGCGAAAACCATCACGTCCAAATCGGTAATATCACGGTTGGCAACGACCTGCCGCTCGCGCTGATCGCCGGGCCCTGTCAGATGGAAAGCATGATCCATGCAATGGACATGGCGGGCCGACTTCATGAGATGACGAAGAAACTCGGCATGGGGCTCGTCTACAAGACGTCATTCGACAAGGCGAACCGGACGTCGCTGAACGCGGAGCGGGGCCTCGGCCTCGACGGCGCGATCCCCGTATTTCAGCGAATCCGGAGCGAATACGGCATTCCGGTGCTGACCGATGTGCATCTGCCGGAACATTGTGCGGAGCTGGGCGATGCGGTGGATGTATTGCAGATACCCGCCTTCCTCTGCCGCCAGACGGACCTTCTGATCGCCGCCGCCAAGACGGGCAAGGTGATCAATGTGAAGAAGGGGCAGTTTCTGGCCCCCTGGGACATGAAGAATGTTGCCGACAAGCTGATCAACAGCGGTAATAATCGCGTGCTGCTCACCGAACGCGGCGCCAGCTTCGGCTATAACACGCTGGTCTCCGATATGCGCAGCCTCGCCATCATGGCCGAGCAGACCGGCCAGCCGATTGTTTTTGACGCCACCCATTCCGTGCAGCAGCCAGGCGGGCAGGGAACGTCCTCCGGCGGGCAGCGTGAATTTGTGCCCATTCTTGCCCGTGCGGCCGTTTCCGTCGGCGTCGCCATGGTCTTTATGGAAACCCATCAGGATCCGGACAACGCCCCTTCCGACGGGCCGAACATGGTGCCCATCGATCAGATGGAGGCGCTGCTCACCACCTTGCAGAAATTCGATGAACTCGCGAAAAATCTCTAATTAGCAGGAATCAGTTAAATGAGTGCAATTCTTGATATTACCGGCCGTGAAATTTTGGATAGCCGGGGCAACCCGACGGTGGAAGTCGATGTCATTCTGGAAAGCGGCGCGTTCGGCCGTGCGGCCGTGCCCTCCGGCGCATCCACGGGCGCGCATGAGGCGGTCGAACTCCGCGACGGTGATAAATCCCGCTATGGCGGCAAGGGTGTGCTGAAGGCCATCGACTCCGTCAATGGCGAGATTTTCGACATCCTGTCGGGCCGCGATGCAGATGACCAGATTGCCCTCGACCGGGCGATGATCGCGCTGGATGGCACAGAGAACAAGGGCCGCCTCGGCGCGAATGCCATTCTCGGCGTCAGCCTGGCGCTCGCCCGCGCCGCGGCGGAGGATTGCGGCCTCCCGCTTTACCGCTATATCGGCGGTGCGTCGGCGCGCACCCTGCCGGTGCCGATGATGAATATCATCAACGGCGGGGAGCATGCGGACAACCCCATCGACATTCAGGAATTCATGATCATGCCGGTTTCCGCCGATACTTGCGCGGATGCGATCCGGATGGGCTCGGAGGTTTTCCAGACACTGAAGAAAGAACTTTCCAAGGCCGGCCATAACACCAATGTCGGCGATGAGGGCGGCTTCGCCCCGAATATCGCCAGCACCCGAGATGCCCTTGATTTCATTATGAAATCGATCGAAGGCGCCGGTTACAAGCCGGGCGAGGATGTCTATCTCGCGTTGGACTCCGCCTCGACCGAATTCTTCAAGGACGGGAAATATCATCTAAAGGGTGAAGGCAAGGTCCTCGAAGCCGGGGAGATGGTCGATTACTACGCCGCGCTTGTCGGCGACTATCCGATCATCTCTATCGAGGATGGCATGAGCGAGGATGACTGGGCCGGTTGGAAGCTGCTCACTGACAAGATCGGGGGCAAGGTCCAGCTGGTGGGCGACGATCTGTTCGTTACCAATCCGAAGCGTCTGGCGGATGGCATCGCGAAAGGCGTTGCCAACTCCATTCTCGTGAAGGTCAACCAGATCGGCTCGCTGACGGAAACGCTGGAGGCTGTCGAGATGGCCCACAAGGCGCGCTACACGGCCGTTATGTCCCATCGTTCCGGCGAAACCGAGGATTCTACCATCGCCGATCTTGCCGTCGCCACCAATTGCGGCCAGATCAAGACGGGCAGCCTCAGCCGCTCCGACCGGCTCGCAAAATATAATCAGTTGATCCGCATCGAGCAGGAGCTCGGCGACGCCGCGGAATATGCGGGGCGCAGCATCCTGAAAGGATGAACTGTCCATGGCGCTCTCGATGGCGGAACTTGCGAAGAGAACGCAGGACGTTTATGAGCGCAATGCCGCCCGGTTCGACGCGGAGCGGGCAAAAATCCTGTTTGAGAGGAACTGGTTAGATAAGTTCCTCTCCCATCTTCCCACCGGCGGTCACGTGCTGGATCTTGGCTGCGGTTCCGGCGATCCCATCGCCAGCTATATCATCGGGCAGGGCTACAGGCTGACCGGTGCCGACGCCTCCGCTGCCATGCTCCGCCTCGCGCGCGAAAAATTTCCCAAGGGCGACTGGCGGCTGGTGGATATGCGAAGCCTGGAACTGCCCGAACGGTTTGACGGCATTATCGGCTGGGACAGTTTCTTCCACCTCACGCGAGAGGAACAGAGATCGGTCATCCCGAAGCTCGCGGCGCATCTAGTCCCCTCCGGCGTGCTGATGCTAACCGTGGGGCCGGACGATGGCGAAGAGACCGGACGGGTCGGGGATGACGCCGTTTATCACGCCAGCCTCTCCATTGACGAATATACCGCCATTCTCGCGTCCCATGACGTTACTGTCATCGATTTTCGGGTGGACGATCCCGACTGCGGCCATCATACGATCCTGCTTGCGCAAAAAAAGGCGACGCCGGACCACTCTCACTGAAACATAAGCTCTGTAGGGCGACAGTTCTTTTACGAGTATTTTTTTATAGAAAAACAATTAATAATTGAAATTACTTCTGCCGGTAATATTTATGGAAGTGTATCAATCGGCAGGAGATTACCCATGGCGCATCAACTTTCCAAACAAGGGGCGGAGTTTATCAAACGGTTCGAAGGTCTGAGATTAACGGCCTATAACGACGGAACGGGTGTGATGACCATCGGCTATGGTCATACGGGCGATGTCAAGGCGGGGGAGACCATCACCCAGGCAGAGGCGGACAGTTATTTCTGCGAAGATGTCAAATGGGCCGTCGATACGGTGAATAATGCGGTGAAAGTGAAACTCCAGCAAAATCAATTCGATGCGCTGGTTTCCTTCGCCTATAACGTCGGCGAGGGGGCGTTCAAATCCTCAACCCTTCTGAAAGACCTGAATGCCGGTGACTATAAAGCGGTCCCCGATCAGCTGGACCGATGGATCTATGCAGGTGAGAAAACCGGGATATTGGCCGCATTCGTCCGCTGGGCTCATATTGGCAGCGGCAAGGAAGTATCGCCCGTCCTGAAGTCGCGGCGGGAGAAAGAGGGGCGGCTGTTCGAAACCGGTTCCTATTCCTGAAAAAAATCCGAATAATCAACGGATTTCGGACGATTAGCCGGGTATTTGCAACTAATTTATCCACAATGCAACTTTACTGTTGACCTCGACTCATGGATTTGATTCACTCCCTAAATGATTATCAGCCTTGAGATAAGAAAGCGTGCGAAGGCCGGAGCCGGACCCATCCTTGGGATTCTGGCCGTCGCCTATTTCAGCTACCATTTGATCGAAGGGGATCGAGGCCTGTTCGCCTATCTCAAGCTCCAGCATGAAATCGACCGGGCCGAAGCGGTTTACCAGCTGACGGAAAATGAAAAGCAGGCGCTTGAAAAGCGCGTGGCGTTGCTGCGACCCGAGAATCTCGATATTGATATGCTGGAAGAACGCAGCCGCGATGTTTTGGGGCTTGCCCATCCGGACGAGATCGTCATCTACCGGAAATAGCCGGGCGCGCGCCCGGAAGATTTTTTATGTCCCTATTTTTTCTGTTGCTTTTCGTTTATTGCGTGAGTTCGATGCCCAAAGTCCCGTTTCTTGCTGCCGAAATTTATTACTCATATTTCGGTTAATTTTTGCATGATCAATCGAAATTTGTAAATTTAACCTATTTTAAGTTAAATTTTAAAATCTGCTTGTCTAATACTGTCGCGTCATCCACATTCAACCCATATCTGGCATCCATCGTGAAGCTGCAGGGACGCTTCATGATCCAAACATGATTGGGAGATATTATGGCACGTCAAGCTGCGAGCCGGGCAAAATCGTCCGCATCCACCGCAAAAAAACCGGCGGGAGGCGGTAAGAAATCCGCTCCGAAATTCACGCCCGAGCAAATCCGGAAATTTTATTACGATATGCTGCTGATCCGGCGGTTTGAAGAAAAGGCAGGCCAGATCTACGGCATGGGCCTGATCGGCGGCTTCTGCCATCTTTATATCGGACAGGAAGCCGTGGTTGTCGGCATGAAATCGGCCATTACCGACGATGATGCCGTGATTACCTCCTATCGCGATCACGGTCACATGCTGGCCTGCGGCATGGATCCCAAGGGAGTGATGGCCGAACTCACCGGGCGTGAGGGCGGCTATTCCAAGGGCAAGGGCGGCTCCATGCATATGTTCAGCAAGGAAAAGAATTTCTATGGCGGCCACGGGATCGTCGGCGCCTGCGTGCCGCTCGGCACCGGTCTCGCCTTCAGCCAGAAATACCAGGACAGCAACGATATCACCCTTTGTTATATGGGCGATGGCACGGCCAATCAGGGGCAGGTCTATGAGAGCTTCAACATGGCGGAACTCTGGAGCCTGCCGGTCGTTTATGTGATCGAGAACAACGAATATGCCATGGGCACGTCGGTCAAGCGTTCGTCGGCCCAGACGCAGCTCTACAAGCGCGGGGAAAGCTTTAACGTTCCGGGCGAACAGGTTGACGGCATGGATGTTTTCGCCGTTGCCGCCGCGGGCCGGAAAGCCGTCGACTGGGTCCGTTCCGGCAAGGGGCCCTATATTCTCGAGATGAAAACCTACCGTTATCGCGGTCATTCGATGTCGGATCCGGCCAAGTACCGCTCCAAGGAGGAGGTCAACAAGAAGCGCGCCGAACATGATCCGATCGACCATCTTCGCCAGACCATGCTCGATGACAAGATCAACACCGAGGAGGAACTGAAGGAGGTCGACCGCAAGATCAAGGCGATCATCGCCGATGCGGTCGAGTTCGCCCAGAACAGTCCGGAGCCGCAACCGGAAGAGCTTTATACCGATGTTGTGGCCTGAGCGCCGATCAGCTTGAGAAGGACAAGATAAATGCCAACAGAAATTTTGATGCCGGCGCTGTCGCCGACGATGACCGAAGGCAAGCTGGCCCGCTGGATGGTGAAGGAGGGCGATACCGTCAGCTCCGGCGACGTGCTTGCGGAGATTGAAACCGACAAGGCGACCATGGAGGTCGAGGCGGTGGATGAAGGCAAGATCGGCAAGATCCTGATTGCCGGCGATACCGATAATGTCGCTGTCAATACGCCGATTGCGGTTCTTCTGGAAGAAGGGGAGGATGCCGGTGATCTTGACGATTTCAAAGCATCTGCCGCGCCCGCTCCGGCGGAGAAGGCGGAAGACGTAGAGGAGGCCCCCGCGCCGACGCCGCGCGTCAGTACGCAGGAGACGCACGACGCCTATGACGCCAGCGGCGAGATCCCGGCGGGCACCGAGATGGTCAAGATGACGGTGCGCGAGGCGCTACGCGACGCCATGGCCGAGGAAATGCGCAAAGATGACCGCGTTTTCATCATGGGGGAGGAAGTCGCCGAATATCAGGGCGCCTATAAGGTGACGCAGGGCCTGCTCGATGAATTCGGTGCCCGCCGCGTGATCGACACCCCGATTACCGAACATGGCTTCGCCGGGATTGGTGTCGGCGCTGCCTTTCACGGTCTCCGCCCGATTGTCGAATTCATGACCTTCAACTTCGCCATGCAGGCGATTGACCAGATCGTCAACTCCGCGGCCAAGACCCGCTATATGTCGGGCGGGCAAATGGAAAGCCCGATTGTCTTCCGCGGTCCGAACGGCGCCGCGTCGCGTGTTGCCGCGCAGCATTCGCAATGCTATGCCTCCTGGTACTCCCATGTGCCGGGACTGGTGGTCATTGCGCCGCATACGGCGGCCGATGCAAAGGGTCTCCTGAAGGCCGCCATCCGCAATCCCAATCCGGTTATTTTCCTCGAAAATGAAATCCTGTACGGCCAGAGCTTCGAGGTGCCGGTGATGGATGATTTTGTCCTGCCCATCGGCAAGGCGAAGATCGAGCGGGCGGGCGATGATGTCACCATCGTCTCCTTCGGCATGGGCATGCGCTACGCCCTGGAGGCCGCCGAGGCGCTCAGCAGCGACGGGATCAATGCGGAGGTTATCGATTTACGCACGCTCCGCCCGATGGATATGGAGACGGTGCTGGCGTCGGTCCGCAAGACCAATCGCTGCGTGACGGTGGAAGAGGGCTGGCCGCAAAGCGGCGTCGGCGCGGAAATCACCGCGCAGATCATGCATCATGCCTTCGACTATCTCGATGCGCCGGTGCTGCGGGTCACGGGCAAGGACGTTCCGATGCCCTATGCCGCCAATCTTGAAAAACTGGCGCTGCCGCATGCCGACGAGGTCGTGGCGGCCGCTAAATCTGTTTGTTATCGCGATTAAAGGGGGCGAAGATGCCAATTACCATTACAATGCCGGCCCTTTCGCCCACCATGACCGAGGGGAAGCTGGCTACCTGGCAAGCCAAGGAAGGCGATAGCGTATCGTCGGGCGATGTCCTGGCCGAAATCGAGACCGACAAGGCGACCATGGAGGTCGAGGCGGTCGATGAGGGAACGCTCGGCAAGATCCTGATCCCGGCGGGAACCGATAATGTCGCCGTCAATACGCCGATAGCGATCCTCCTGGAAGAGGGGGAGGATGCCTCCGCTCTTGACGGATATAAGGCGGGAGGCGGTGCGGCACCAGCGGATGCGCCGGAGCCGGCGACCGAGGAAAAGGCCGAAGCGGCTCCTGCCTCCGCGCCAGCGGCGCCTGCGGCGCCAACGAGTAGCCCTGCGTCCGAACCCGCGAAAAATACGGCGCCCGGGCCGGCGAAGTCAGAGGACCGCATCTTCGCGAGCCCGCTTGCGCGGCGCATCGCCAAGGATGCCGGGCTTGATCTCGGCGCGATCGCGGGTACCGGGCCGCATGGACGGATTATCAAGGCGGATGTCGAAAAATCCATTGCCTCGGGCGGTGCGAAAGCTCCGGCGACCCAACCTGCTGCCGCCGCCGCCGCGCCGACCCCCGCGGCTCAGGCGGTGACGCCGCCCCCTGCCGGAAATTACGAGGAAATCCCGCTGACCAGCATGCGCAAGACCATCGCGCGGCGGTTGTCGGAGGCCAAGCAGACGATCCCGCATTTCTATCTCACCATCGAATGCGAACTCGATAACCTGCTGGCCATGCGCAAGGAGCTGAATGCCCGATCCGATGACTACAAGATTTCGGTCAATGACTTCATCATTCGCGCCTCCGCCCTTGCGCTCAGGAAAGTGCCGACGGCCAATGCCTGCTGGGGTGGCGACAAGATCCTGCAATATAAGGATGTCGATATCTCCGTCGCGGTGGCGATCGAGGGCGGCCTGATCACGCCGGTCGTTCGCAATGCCGACCAGAAGGGGCTCGCCGCCATCTCGAACGAGATGAAAGAGCTGGCAAACAAGGCGAAGGCAGGCAAGCTGATGCCGGAGGAATATCAGGGCGGCTGCTTCTCGATCTCCAACCTCGGGATGTTCGGGATCAAGGAATTTTCCGCCGTGATCAATCCGCCGCAGGCGGCGATCCTCGCCATCGGTGCCGGTGAAATGCGCCCGGTCGTAAAAGAGGGCGCGCTCGCCATGGCGAATATGATGAGCGTGACGCTCTCCTGCGATCACCGGGTGATCGATGGCGCGCTTGGCGCGGAATTGTTGAAACATTTCAAGGGCTACATCCAGGAACCCTTGACCATGATGCTATAGAGGAACCGGATTATGAGCGATACGAATTTTGACCTGGTTGTCGTGGGGTCCGGTCCGGGCGGTTATGTGGCGGCGATCCGGGCGGCGCAGCTCGGCATGAAGACGGCGGTCATCGAACGGGAGCATCTCGGCGGTATCTGCCTCAACTGGGGCTGTATCCCGACCAAGGCGCTGCTGCGGACCGCGGATATCTATAATCTGATCAAGCATGCGGACGCGTTCGGCATCAAGGTCGAGGGCGCGTCGGTGGACATCAAGAAAACCGTGGAACGCTCCCGTCAGGTGGCGGGGCAGCTTTCCGGCGGCGTGCAGCATCTTCTCAAGAAGAACAAGGTCACTGTCATTGATGGCCATGGCAAGCTGGCAGGCTCGGGCAAGGTCGATGTTTCAAAGGATGGCAAGAAAGTCTCCACCGTATCCGCCAAGCATATCATTCTCGCGACCGGAGCCCGGGCACGGACGCTTCCCGGCCTTGAACCCGACGGCAAGCTGATCTGGACCTATAAGGAAGCGCTCGTACCAGATGTGACGCCGAAGAAGCTGCTGGTTGTCGGCTCCGGCGCGATTGGAATTGAATTCGCAAGCTTTTTCAATTCCTTGGGCTCCGATGTGACAGTCGTTGAGGTGATGGACCGGATCCTCCCGGTGGAAGATGCGGAGATTTCCAGCTTCGCCGAGAAATCCTTCAAGAAGCAGGGGATGACGATCCATAAGGGCACGACGGTGTCCGAGCTAAAGAAATCGGGCAATACGGTCACCGCCACCTTCAAGGACAAGAAAGACAAAACTTCCTCCGACACCTTCGATCGGGTGATCCTCGCCGTTGGGATTGTCGGCAATGTCGAGAATATCGGCCTTGAGGGCACCAAGGTGAAGGTCGAGAAGACTCATGTGGTCGTCGATGACTATTCCCGGACGGGAGAGCCCGGCGTCTATGCCATCGGCGATTTGACGGGTCCGCCCTGGCTCGCGCATAAAGCCTCCCATGAAGGGGTGATTTGTGTCGAGAAGATCGCCGGGGAAAAGGATGTGCATCCGCTCAATACGGCGAACATTCCGGGCTGTACCTATTGTCATCCGCAGGTTGCCTCCGTCGGTCTCACGGAAGAGGCGGCGAAGGCCAAGGGCTATGAGCTAAAAGTCGGGCGCTTCCCCTTTATCGGCAATGGCAAGGCCATCGCGCTTGGCGAGCCGGAGGGGCTGATCAAGACGATTTTCGATGCCAAGACGGGCGAGATGCTGGGCGCGCAT
Organism: Sneathiella chungangensis; assembly: GCF_009882935.1. Lineage (GTDB taxonomy): Bacteria > Pseudomonadota > Alphaproteobacteria > Sneathiellales > Sneathiellaceae > Sneathiella > Sneathiella chungangensis. The sequence continues at coordinate 262,660 of NZ_WTVA01000001.1, read as the reverse complement.
ATGGTCGGCGCGGAAGTGACCGAGCTTATTCAGGGCTATGGCATCGCCAAAACGCTGGAGACGACCGAAGTCGAGTTGATGCATTCGATCTTCCCGCATCCGACGCTTTCGGAGATGATGCATGAATCCGTGCTTGACGCCTATGGTAAAGCGATCCATTTCTAGGCTATAAGGTCGTCAAGGTCTTTCCCTCGCGAGGTGATATGATGAACGAGACTACGCCATTGAAACGGGTGCGACATCCGGAAAAGGTGAACCGGCCCGATAATCCGATCCAGCGCAAGCCCGCCTGGATACGGGTAAAGGCGCCTGTCTCGAAAACATATCATGAGACGCGGGAGTTGATGCGGGGCCTCAATCTCACCACGGTCTGCGAGGAGGCGGCCTGCCCCAATATCGGCGAATGCTGGGCGAAGAAACATGCGACCATGATGATCATGGGGGAGATTTGCACACGGGCCTGCGCCTTTTGCAATGTTGCCACCGGCAAGCCGAATACGCTTGATCCGTTTGAGCCAACAAATGTGGCGACGGCGGTCAAGACTATGGGGCTCAATCATGTGGTGATCACCTCCGTTGACCGGGACGATCTGAAGGATGGCGGCGCGCAGCATTTCGCCGACGTTATCCAGGCGATCCGCGAGGCGGCGCCGGACACCACCATTGAAATTCTGACACCTGATTTTCTTAAGAAACCCGGGGCTTTAGAGGTCGTTGTTGCGGCCAAGCCTGATGTCTTCAATCATAATCTGGAGACGGTGCCGAAGCTCTATCCCTCTGTCCGGCCTGGCGCGCGCTATTACCATTCCCTCCGCCTTTTGGAGCGGGTGAAGGAGCTGGACCCGAACATGTTCACCAAATCCGGCCTGATGGTCGGGCTTGGGGAAGACAAGGACGAGGTCGGGCAGGTGATGGACGACATGCGTGTTGCCGGCATTGACTTCGTTACCATCGGCCAGTATCTGCAACCGACGATCAAGCATCACGCCATTCACCGTTTTGTCACGCCGGATGAATTTGCGGTTCTTGAAAAACAGGCCTATGCTAAGGGCTTCCTGATGGTCTCCGCGTCTCCGCTCACACGTTCCAGCCATCATGCGGGTGAGGATTTTGCGAAACTCAAAGCCGCGCGGGAGCGGGCGAACGCTGCCAAGTAACGTCAATGCCGTGTATGGGTAAAAAGTAGAGTATGCCGACACATGCCGAAAAGCGGGTACTTCCCTATAAGCCCAAAGAAATGTTCGATCTGGTCGCGGCGATTGACAGATATAATGAATTCCTGCCCTGGTGCATCGGTTCGCGGATCAAGGAGCGCAGGGATAATGTAGTTCTTGCCGACCTCGTGATCGGGTTCAAGCTGTTCCGGGAGAAATTCACCTCGAAAGTGACGCTTGACGAGGAGAATATGCGGATCGACGTGGAATATATGGACGGGCCCTTCCGCTACCTCAATAATCACTGGCAGTTCAACGATCATCCCGATGGATGTGAAGTGGATTTTTTCGTCGATTTCGAATTTCGCTCAATGATCCTGCAAAAGACCATCGGCATGCTGTTCAACGAGGCGGTGACCCGCATGATCACTGCTTTTGAGGGCCGGGCGCGGGATCTGTATGGCGCTCCCGCTGCCCCGGCGCCGCGACCGACTAACGGCTGAGGGCGTCGCGCAGCATTTCCAGCGCGGTTTTGACGGTGGCGAGGCGGACTTCCGACCGGCCAATATCACCATATTCCATCTTCCGATGCTCCGCGATGCCTTCTTCGGTCGCGACCGCAAAATGAACGAGGCCGACCGGTTTGTCGGGACCGCCACCGCCGGGGCCCGCAATGCCGGTCACCGCGACAGTGATATCAGCGCCCGCCGTTTTTAACGCGCCGAGCGCCATCTCCCGCGCTGTCTCTTCCGAAACCGCGCCATGGGCCCGCAAAATCTCGGTGCTGACGCCGATCACGCGGGCCTTCGCCTTGTTGCTGTAGGTGATAAAGCCGCGATCGAACACATCGGAGGAACCGGCGATATCCGTAAGCGCGCCGCCGATCAGGCCGCCCGTGCAGGATTCCGCCGTCGCCAGCTGCCATTTCCTCTGGCGGCATTTTTCAAGGACGTCTGTTGCCAGCGTTTCGATCTCATTGCTAAAAATGCCCATAATACACCTTTTTTATGATCACCAGCAGGACCGAGCCGATCAATCCCGCCACATAGTCGTCGATCATGACGCCGAAGGCGCCTTTGACCTTCCTGTCGAGCCAGCCGATGGGCCAGGGTTTCAGGATATCAAGGGCGCGGAAAATCACGAAAGCAAGCAGGATCATGAGCGGGCTCAGATCCGCCGCATGGAGGGTCAGCCAGATTCCCGCGACCTCGTCGATCACGACTTCACCCGGATCGGATTTTCCCGTCCGTTCCAGATAGATTTTCGTGCTCCACCAGCCGATGAGAAGCGCAATCAGCGACGCCATCCCGAGCGCCGGGGCGCCGAAATAGTATAAAACCAGGATACCGAACGGAAGCGCGGCGAGGGAACCGACCGTTCCCGGCGCTTTCGGGGAAAGCCCGCTCCAGAACCAGGTGGAGAGAATGACGGCCGGATGCCAGAGGGAGAGGGGCGCCGTCTTGCTCATTCGGGAAGTCTCACGGTTGCGACGGCCTCTGCGGCGATGCCTTCGCCCCGCCCGGTGAAGCCGAGCTTTTCCGTCGTCGTGCCCTTGACGCTCACTCGCTCCTCGGAAATGTTCAGGATTTCCGCAATTCGCCTCCGCATGGCGGCGCGGTGCGGGCCGATGCGCGGGGCTTCGCAAATGACCGTAAGATCGACATGATTGATCATGCCGCCCCGGGCCGCGACAAGGGACGCCGCATGGGCAAGGAATCGGTCGGACGGCGCGCTTTTCCAGCGGGCGTCCGAGGGTGGGAAATGGGTGCCGATATCGCCCTCTCCGATGCTGCCCAGCAGGGCGTCGGTCAGCGCATGAAGCGCAACGTCCGCATCCGAATGACCTTTCAGTTTCTTGTCATGGGTGATGTGAATGCCGCCGAGCCAGACGCCATCACCTGCGGTGAAGGCGTGAACGTCAAACCCGAACCCCGTCCGGATGTCCGTGAGGTCCCTCTGGATAATCCGGCGGGCCTTCTCAATGTCTTCTGCCGTGGTGATCTTGAAATTGCCGGACTCGCCCTCCACCATCGCAACCTCTATCCCGGCGCGCGTCGCCACCGCTGTGTCATCGGTCAGCGCCTCACCGGCAAAGGTCCGGTGCGCGGCGAGGATGGTGGGATAAGTGAAGCCCTGCGGTGTCTGCGCGGCGACAATCTCATCACGGTTGAGGGCCCCGGTAATGCGTTCATCCGCGAAGGTCTTGAGGCTGTCGATGACCGGAAGGGACGGGAGAACGGCGTCTGCCCCTTTAAGCCTGTCGAGACAGCGGCTGATCAGGTCATGGCATACAAAAGGCCGCGCGGCGTCATGAATCAGGACAAATTCGGGCGGTGCGCCTGTCAGGCTTTCGAGCCCATTGTGGACCGATTCCTGCCGCTCACTCCCGCCCGTGACCGGCGGAAGCAGGGAGAGTCCGTCGACCGCGGCTTCATAGAGCGCCCGGTCGGCATCGCTGATAACCACGCAGACATTATCGATGTCGGGATGCTCGAGAAAGGCGTCAATGCTTCGGCGGAGGATGGTTTTTCCCGCAATTTCAATATATTGCTTCGGAAGTTCCTGGCCGGTGCGGCGGCCTTTTCCGGCAGCGACGATAAGGGCGGTTGTTGTCATGCGCCGACAATAGTTCGCGAATTTGAAAGGTTCAATAAAATTGACCGGATCCGAATGAATCTGTTGCAGTGCGGCAAAGACCCGCCTATAGTGCCTAATTATTAGTCAATATAAATTTTGCATAAAAAATGGTCATTCATATTGGTTCCATCACCATAGATCCTCCGGTTTTGCTGGCGCCGATGGCGGGCATTACGGACCTGCCGTTCCGCCGCCTGGTCTCCCGCTACGGGGCGGGGCTGGTATTTTCCGAAATGGTGGCCAGCAAGGCGATGGTCGCGGAAACCCGCCGCTCGCTGCGTATCGTCCGCTCAGAGAAGGATGATCAGCCGATGGCAGTCCAGCTCGCCGGCTGCGATCCCGAGATCATGGCGGAGGCGGCGAAGCTCAACGAGGATATGGGCGCGCGGATTATCGATATCAATATGGGCTGCCCGGTGAAAAAAGTTACCTCCGGCATGGCCGGGTCCTCGCTTATGCGCGATCTGGACCATGCGGCGGGAATTCTGGATGCGACGGTCAAGGCGGTGAATATTCCGGTCACGCTCAAAATGCGCACCGGCTGGGATGACGAGAGCCGCAATGCGCCGGAACTTGCCCGCATCGCTGAGGAATGCGGTATCCGGATGCTCACCGTGCATGGCCGGACCCGTTGCCAGTTTTTCAAGGGATGGGCGGACTGGCGGTTTATCGGCGAGGTCAAGCGCGCCGTTTCCCTTCCGGTGATCGTCAATGGCGATATTCAGACGGTGGAGGATGCGGCGCTTGCCCGGCAGCAGTCCGGCGCCGATGGCGTGATGATCGGCCGCGGCTGCTATGGCCGCCCCTGGTTCGTCGCGCAGGTTGCCGCCTTTCTTGACAGCGGCGCGCGTATTTCCGATCCGGACTATGCGGAACAGAAGGATATCCTGCTCGAGCATTATGACGCGCTGCTTGCGCTTTATGGCGAGGACGTCGGCGTTCGCGTCGCGCGGAAACATCTCGGCTGGTATACGGAACGGCTGCCCGGCGGGGAGAGTTTCCGCCAGACCGTCGTGCGTCTCACTGACCGCCACCAGGTGCGCCGCGAAATCGATTGTTTTTATGAGGCCCTGCAAATGAAGGAAAGCGCGTAACATGGCCCTTTCTAATCCTTTTAGCAGCACGAAGCGCAAGAAGACGGATGTCGATGCGCTCTCCGTGCTAAATGCGCTTCCCGATCCGCTGATCGTCGTCGATGACGACGGCTATATCTGCATGACCAACCCGGCGGGGGAGGAGTTTTTTGCGCTTTCGGCGAAGAAGCTGCTGCGCATGACGGTAAATGAAATCGTGCCTTTCGACAGCCCCCTCATCGGCCTGATCGAGCAGGTCCGGGCGATGGGCGATTATGTATCGGAATATGGCGTCGACCTCGGCACGCCGAAAATCGGCATCAAGAACGTCAATCTCCAGGCGTTCCTGCTCTATGGCACGTCCAATGTCGTTGTCCAGATCGAGGAACGGACGATCGCCGCGAAGATGGACCGCCAGCTGACCCATCGGGGTGCCGCCCGTTCGGTGACGGCCATGGCGATCATGCTAGCCCATGAAGTGAAGAACCCGCTTTCAGGCATTCGTGGATCGGCGCAGTTGCTCGAGATGAATGCCTCCGATGCCGACCGGGCGCTCACCCGCCTTATCTGCGACGAGACGGACCGCATCTGTGCGCTTGTCGATCGCATGGAGGCCTTTTCCGACGACCGGCCGATTGATCGGGACGCGGTCAATATCCATGAAGTGCTGGAACATGTCCGCCGCGTCGCCGAAGCCGGTTTCGGGCGGAATGTTACCTTTCGTGAAAATTACGATCCCTCGCTCCCCTTTGTCTATGGCAATCGCGACCAGTTGATCCAGGTGCTGCTCAATCTTGTGAAGAACGCGGTCGAGGCGGCGCCCGAAGACGGCGGCGAGATCACCCTCAGCACTGCCTATCGTCACGGCATCCGCCTGGCGGTGCCAGGTGCGCAGGAAAAGGTTCAATTGCCGCTCGAAGTCGGGGTGCAGGATAACGGCCCCGGCATACCGGAAGAGATCCTGCCGCATATTTTCGATCCCTTCGTCACGACCAAGGCAGGCGGCAGCGGGCTGGGCCTCGCTCTCGTCGCCAAGATCGTCGGCGATCACGGCGGGATTGCGGAGTTCGAGTCGTCGGAAGAGGGCAGCAAGGTACTGATCCGGCTGCCTGTCTATAATTTCATTAAAACGGATACGGAATAAAATGCCCGGAACCATATTAGTCGCAGATGACGACCAGAGTATTCGCACCGTGCTGGAACAGGCGCTTTCGCGGGCGAATTATATCGTCCGCTCCACCGGCAACGCGGCCACCCTCTATAACTGGGCGCTGGAAGGGATTGGCGACATCATCCTGACCGATGTGGTCATGCCTGACGAGAATGGTCTTGATCTGCTGCCCAGAATTAAGAAGATCCGCCCGGAACTGCCGGTCGTGGTGATGAGCGCGCAGAATACGCTGCTGACCGCGATCAAGGCGACGGAGCGGGGGGCCTATGACTATCTGCCCAAGCCTTTCGATCTGAAATTGCTGTTGCAGGTCGTCGAACGGGCGCTTTCCAAACCCAAGAAAGCGGCCAGCCGGTTCGGCGCGCAGGAGGATGAGGAGACGAAAACGCCGCTCATCGGCCGCTCGCCCGCCATGCAGGAGATCTATCGCGTGCTCGCGCGCCTCATGGGTACGGATCTTACGGTTCTTGTCTCCGGCGAGAGCGGCACGGGCAAGGAGCTCGTCGCCCGGGCGCTGCATGAATATGGCAAGCGGAAAAACGGACCGTTTGTGCCGATCAATATGGCGGCGATCCCGAAGGAACTGATCGAATCCGAGCTGTTCGGTCATGAAAAGGGGGCGTTCACGGGCGCCGATTCCCGCGCCATCGGCCGGTTCGAGCAGGCCCAGGGCGGCACGCTTTTCCTCGATGAAATCGGCGATATGCCGATCGAGGCGCAGACGCGCCTGCTCCGTGTCCTGCAGCAGGGGGAATATACCACCGTCGGCGGCCGGACGGCCATCAAGACGGATGTGCGCATCGTCGCGGCAACCAACCGCGATCTCCGGCAGTTTGTGCGGCAGGGGCTGTTCCGCGAGGATCTCTATTACCGGCTAAATGTCGTGCCATTGCGGTTGCCGCCGCTGCGCGAGCGGGCGGAGGATATTCCCGATCTCGTCCGGCATTTCCTTGCGCAGGCAAGGGATGAGGGCCTGCCGGTCAAGAGCATCGACAAGGAATCGCTCGAGGCGCTGAAGAAGCATAAATGGCCCGGCAACGTCCGGGAACTTGAAAATATGGTCCGCCGTCTGGCGGCGCTCTATTCCGATGATGTCATCAACCTGTCGGTTATCGAACAGGAACTGCAGCCGCAGGAGATCGGCACCTCCGAAGAGCGGCTGCATGAGGATGAAAGCCTCGGCATGGCGGTTGAGCGGCATATCGCGAAATATTTCGCTGCCCATGCCGGCGGGCTCCCGCCGAGCGGCCTGTATGAGCGGGTGATCCGCGAAGTCGAACGGCCGCTGTTGTCGCTCTCCCTTGAGGCGACGAACGGAAATCAGATCAAGGCCGCCGATCTGCTCGGCGTGAACCGCAATACGCTGCGTAAAAAAATCCGGGATCTGGATATTCAGGTTGTGCGCGGGCTCAAGTGATGCTTAAATGCCACAATGTGGTATTTTGATCGAAAAGCCGGAGGAGGCCAGATTCTCTGGTCCGCCCGGACCGCATCATGACAGGGTCGGTCGGGGGACATTGTGGCAGAATCGCAGCACAATAATGTGAAGCAGCCGTTTTCCTTCGTTCGCTGGACGAAGAAGATCGGACTAGGGCCCAAAACCTCTTTCTTCGTGGCCATGCTGGCCATCGCCAGCGGGATCGCGACCTATGAATCCCTGACGATCGATAATCCGGCCTATACCCGGGCGCTGCTGATCGCCGATGTGGTAATCGTCGTCATTCTCGCCGCCATCATCACGCACCGCGTGATCAGAACCTGGCGCAAGGGACAGTTGGGCGGGTCGGGCAGCATGATGCACCGGCGCATCCTGCGCCTCTTCTCTCTGATTGCCGTCGCGCCGGCGCTCATGGTTGCGCTCTTCTCGGCGCTCTTCTTCAATATCTATTTCCAGCGGCATTTCTCCGATCCGGTCAATATGGCCGTCTCGGAATCGATTGTTGTTGCCGATGCCTATATCAAGGAGCATATCCAGAATATCCAGTCTGATGTTCTGGCGATGGCGGCCCAGATAAATCGGGCACCGACGCGCGTTCTGGAAAACCGGGCCCTGTTCGATTCCTATCTCAGCGACCAGGTCATCGCGCGCAACCTGAGCGAGGCAGTGGTTGTCGACGGCAACCAGAATATTATCGCCCAGTCGGATCTCAGCTTCGCGCTCGAATTCGACAAGATCAAGCCCGAGTTCTTCAATGAGGCGAGGGAGCGCGAAGTGGTCATTACCACGAATGAGGGCGATGACCAGGTTCGCGCCCTGATCCGGCTTGACCGGCTGCTTGACGGCTTTCTCTATGTCGGCCGGTTTATCGAGCCGCGCGTGCTCGCCCATATGGAGCGGACCCGTGCCGCCGCCGCGGAATATGAGGAATTGAAGGAAGAGGGCTTTGGCATTCAGATCCAGTTTGCCGTCATTTTCTTTATTATTTCGCTGATGGTGGTGCTGGCGGCCGTCTGGTTCGGGCTCGTGATCGCCTCCCGTCTGGTCGGGCCGATCGAAAGCCTTGTGAAGGCGGCGGAGAGAGTGCGTTCCGGCGATCTTTCGGCCAAGGTGGATGAAAGCCGTGCCTATGATGAAATGGCGATGCTGAGCCGCGCCTTCAACCGGATGACCGAGCAGTTGTCGACGCAGCGACAGGAGCTGGAAGAAACCAACGAGAAGCTCGACGAGCGTCGTCGGTTTACCGAGGCCGTGCTTTCCGGCGTGTCGTCCGGCGTTATCGGCCTCGACAAGCAGGGTTTCATCCATCTGCCGAACCGCAAGGCGACGGAACTCCTCGGTCTGACGGAGGAGGAGATGATCGGCAAGGCGATCCGGGAGATACAGCCGCAGATGGCGGGGCTGCTAGATGAAATCCGCGACAAACCCTACCGCGTGGCAGAGCGGCAGATCCAGCTTCAGGCCGGGAACCTGCATCGTCACCTGCTGGTTCGCGCGGCCGCTGAAATATCCATGGGAAGCATTCAGGGGTTCGTCGTGACATTTGACGATATCACCGACCTTGTCTCGGCGCAGCGGATGGCGGCCTGGGGTGATATCGCGCGGCGCATCGCCCATGAGATCAAGAACCCGCTCACGCCCATCCAGCTCTCGGCGGAGCGGATCAAAAGGAAATACGGCCGCCAGATCCAGGAGGATGTGGACATTTTCAACCAGTGCACCGATACGATTATCCGTCAGGTCGGGGATATTGGGCAGATGGTCGATGAATTCTCCTCCTTTGCGCGGATGCCGACGCCGGTGTTCAAGCCCGAGGATCTGGGCGAATTGGTCGGGCAGGCGATTTTCCTCCAGAAAATCGGGCATCCGGAAATCGACTATGAGTATGAGACACCGAAATCGCCGATGATCTGCGCCTGCGACGCACCGCAGGTCAACCGGGTGCTCACCAATCTCCTGCAGAACAGCGCTGATGCCATCGAAGGGCGGGATGACACCGGGGAATCGCTGCCGAGGGGAAAGATCGCCGTCGATATCCGAATGGTTGCCGATGAGATTTTTGTTGAAATCCGGGACAACGGGCGTGGACTGCCGAAGGAAAACCGCAGCCGCCTGACAGAGCCGTACGTGACCCACCGCGAGAAGGGAACCGGCCTTGGTCTGGCGATTGTCAACAAGATTATGGAGGAGCATGGCGGCAGCCTCGCCATGACGGATGGAGAGAACGGGACGGGCGCTTGTGTCAGGATTGCCTTTCCGGTCAGTGAAGCGAACTTGAAAACAGGGAATGACTAACAATGTCTGCAGACATTCTGATTGTTGATGATGAATCCGATATCCGGGAGCTTGTCGCGGGAATACTGGAAGACGAAGGCTATGAAACCCGCATGGCGGCGAACAGTGACCAATGCCTTGCGGAAATCGCCCATCGTCGGCCGAGCCTGGTTATTCTCGATATCTGGCTGCGCGGCAGCAAGCTGGATGGCATAGAGATTCTCCAGGCCGTTAAAAAAGACCATGCGGATCTGCCGATCCTGATGTTTTCCGGCCATGGCAATATCGAAACGGCGGTCCAGACGATCAAAATGGGCGCCTATGACTTTATCGAGAAGCCGTTCAAGGCCGAACGCCTGATCCAGCTTGTCGACCGGGTTCTCGAAGCGGTGCGGCTTCGGCGGGAGGTTGCGGATCTGAAGACCCGCGGCGGGGAAGTGATGACAGAACTGATCTGCCGCTCGAATGTCATGATCCAGTTGCAGCAATCTATCGAAAAGGTCGCGCCGACGAACAGCCGCGTGCTCATTACCGGGCCCTCCGGCGCCGGCAAGGAAGTCGTCGCCCGACTTATTCACAACCGCTCCCATCGCAAGGAGGGGCCGTTCATTGTGCTGAATGCGGCGACGCTCGCGCCGGACCGCCTCGAAATACAGCTGTTCGGTGTCGAGGATGGCCGCATGAGCTCGGTCAAGGGCGCGCGCCGGGGGCTGCTGGAGCAGGCCCATGGCGGCACGCTTTTCCTGGATGAAATCGCCGACATGCCGATGGAGACGCAGGGCAAGATCCTGCGCGTGCTCGTCGATCAGTCGTTCCAGAGGGTTGGCGGCACGGAAAAGATCAAGGTTGACGTCCGGATCATTTCCTCCTCCAGCCGCGACCTGAAGGAGGAAATGGCCAACGGCCGCCTGCGGGAGGATTTGTACCACCGTCTCGGCGTGGTGCCGGTTTCGGTCCCGTCGCTCAAGGAACGGCCGGAGGATATCGGCCCGCTCGCGCGGTATTTTGTCGAGCGATTCTCGAAAAGCGCCGGCCTGCCCATGCGCAAGATCGGCGAGGATGCGATCGCCACCCTGCAGGCATCGGCCTGGCCCGGCAACGTGCGTCAGCTCAAGAATGTTATCGAGCAAATCATGATCCTTGCGACCGGCGACCGCACAGCGCCGATCACGGCGAATATGATCCCGGCGGATGCCGGCTCCGCCCAGTCGATCATGGTCGGGCAGAATGACAATACGGAGATCATGGCGCTCCCCTTGCGTGAGGCGCGCGAACGGTTCGAAAAGGAATATCTCGAGGCGCAAATCAATCGGTTTGGCGGAAATATTTCGCGTACCGCGTCATTTGTTGGTATGGAAAGGTCCGCGTTGCATCGCAAGCTGAAGACGCTCGGTGTGAGCAACGGGGAGCGCAAACGCTCTCCGGAGTAAGTGCGGATATTGGCGTAGGGGGATATTGAGGCGATGAAGGTTATCGTTTGCGGCGCAGGTCAGGTGGGCTCGAATATCGCGCGGCAGCTCGCCCGGGAAAACAACGATGTCACGCTGATCGACCAGTCGGCGGAGCTGGTCCGCAAGATCGGCGATGAGCTCGACGTCCGGGCCATGGTCGGCCATGCGTCCCATCCGGATGCCCTGGAGCGGGCAGGGGCCTATGATGCCGACATGATTATCGCCGTGACCTACAGCGACGAGGTCAATATGGTCGCCTGCCAGATCGCGCATTCGATCTTCGATATCCCGAAGAAAATTGCCCGTATCCGCGCGTCTCAATATACCAATCCGCTCTGGGCGCATCTGTTCAGCCGGGAAAACCTGCCCATCGATGTGATTATCTCCCCGGAGAACGAGGTCGCCCAGGCGATCGAGCGGCGGCTGAAGGTGCCCGGTGCTTTCGACACCGTGTCGTTCGCCGACGGGAAGGTGCAGGTGATCGGCGTACGGCTTGATGAAAGTTGCCCGATCGTCAATACCCCGCTCAAACAGCTGACCGAACTATTTCCCGACCTTAATGTCATCGTTGTCGCCATCTACCGCGACGGCAAGATGATTGTCCCGGCCAGCAATGACCAGATGTTCCCCGGCGACGAGGTTTACTTCGCTGCGGACGTCAACCATGTGGCGCGGGCGATGCCGCTTTTCGGTCACGAGGAGCAGGAGGCGCGCAGCATCGTCATTGTCGGCGGCGGCAATATCGGCCTTCATCTCGCCCAGTTCGTCGAGAAGAACATGAAAAATGTCTCGCTCAAGCTGATCGAGTATAACAAGGCCCGCGCGGAGAAAATCACGGACGATCTGGAGCGGGCGGTGGTCCTTCATGGCAGTGCGCTCGACCCCGACCTGCTGCAGGAGGCAAATGCGTCGCGGGCCGAAACGATCGTCGCGCTCACCAATGATGATCAGGTGAATATCCTCTCATCGCTGCTTGCCAAGGGGCAGGGGACCAAAACGGCGGTCACGCTTATCAACAATCCGGTATTCGGCAACTTGGTGACCTCGCTCGGGATCGAGGTTGTCGTCGATCCGCGCGCGACGACGGTATCGGAAATTCTCCGTCATATCCGCCGCGGACGCATTCGCGGCCTGCATTCCTTCCGCGATGGCGCCGCCGAGGTGGTCGAGGGGGATGCCCTTGAAACCTCGCTTCTGGTCGGCAAGCCGCTGCGCGATATCAAGCTGCCGCCCGGCACGATCATCGGTGCGGTAATCCGGGGCAACGAGGTGGAGATCCCGCGCGGCGATTCGGTCATCCAGGCCGATGACAGAGTGGTGATCCTAGGCCTTCAGGAGTCGATCCAGAAGGTGGAGGAAATGTTCTCCGTCGGCCTCGAGTTCTTCTAGACATCATGCTGTTCGCCCCTGTCTTTACATTTGTCGGCTGGGCGCTGGGCTTTCTTTCAGCCCTGATGGCGGTGCCGATCCTGTTCGCGCTCGCGCAAGGGCAGTCGGAACTCGCCCTCAGTTTTCTCATTTCGGCAATCGTTACGCTGTTTTTCAGTGGCGGGCTGATCCTGGCCATGCGGCGGGAAATCACGATCCTTGGCCGGCGCGAAACCTTTCTCGCGGCAACGCTGATCTGGATCATGGTGCCAGCCTTCGCCGGGCTTCCCTTTTACCTGAGCGATGCCATTCCTTCGGCGACCAATTCCTATTTCGAGGCGCTGTCGGGCTTCACGACAAATGGCGCGACGGTGATTGATGACCTCAATGTTCAGGCCCGCGCCATATTGCTCTGGCGCAGCATGATCCAGTGGACCGGCGGGTTCGCGATCATCGTGTTCCTGTCGATCCTTGCCAGCGCCTTCAATTCTCCGGGCAATAACCCGCTCAGGCGGGCGATCGCCAAGAACAGCCGGCGCCGGGTCTCTCGCCGTGTCGGTTACGCGGTATTTTCGCTCCTCAAGATCTATGCCCTGCTGACGGCCATCTGCATCGTTGCCCTCTGGATTGCCGGAATGTCCGCCTTCGATGCAATCTGTTATGCGTTCAGCACCCTGTCGACGGGCGGTTTCATGACCTCCAATTCCGCCGGGACCGCCTTCGCGAGCCGGGCGATCGAGGTGGTGCTGATGGTCTTCATGATTGTCGGGGCGGTGAATTTCTCGCTGCACTGGTCGTTCTTCAACGGCGACCGGCAATCCTATTTCAAGGATCCGGAATACCGCTATCTTCTGGTCACGATCGTCTTCGGCAGCTTTTTCGTCTTCTTCCTGATGATGACGCAGACGGATATGTCGATACCGGACACCCTCCGCTATGCGGTGTTCAATACCGTTTCCGCGATCACGACGACCGGTTATAACCTGCCGCTCATCTCCGGGCAGGGCGAATATTACTGGCCGCTCGGCGCGCTATTCCTTGTGCTTGTGTTGATTACCATCGGCGGATCCACGGGGTCGACGGCGGGCGGCATCAAGCTTATGCGCATCAGCATCCTGATGAAGGTCGCCAATACGGAAGTAAATCGCCTCAGTTTTCCGAGCAGCGTTTACGTCATGAATTATGGCGGACAGAGGGTCCTGCGGGAACAGATTCTCTCGGCCTGGGTATTTTTCGTGCTCTATTGCGTGGCGATTGTGTTTGTTACGCTGATTCTCGCGTACAACGGTCTCGATCTTCAATCCTCGCTCTCGCTGGCGGTCACCAATCTGGCGAACGCGGGATCGGCGGCGCAGCCCCTTATTACCGATGTTGTGGTGGGGCAGGAGAATTTTGTCAGTTACGAGGCCTTACCGAAATTTTCGAAATGGGTATTATGTGTCACTATGTTGCTTGGACGGCTTGAATTCATTGCCGTGCTTTCGTTACTCAATCCGGCCCTATGGCGGCGTTAACAGGTTAGGAAAAAATGTCCAGAATTGCTTATGTAAACGGTCAGTATGTCCCGCATCGCGACGCCAGCGTTCATATCGAGGATCGCGGGTATCAGTTCGCCGACGGGGTCTATGAGGTTGTTACTGTTACCGGCGGCCGGATGATCGACGAGGAGGGGCATCTCGACCGGCTCTGGCGCAGCCTGAATGAGCTCAGGATGGCGCCGCCGATGAAGCGCGCGCCCCTGAAAATGGTCATGCGGGAGGTCATTCGACAGAACGGCATCCGCGACGGCATCATCTATCTGCAGGTGACCCGGGGGGTTGCGCCGCGCGATCATCCGTTCCCGAAAAACACGCCGTCGTCCCTTGTCATGACGGCAAAGCGTTTGTCGATGGCCAAGGCGGCGAAGACGGCGGAGCAGGGGGTCAGCGTCATCACGGTGCCCGATATCCGCTGGACCCGCCGCGATATCAAGTCGGTATCCCTGTTGCCGAATGTGCTGGCCAAGCAGGAAGCCAAGGACCGGGGCGCCTATGAGGCGTTTCAGGTCGATGATGACGGCATGGTAACGGAGGGGAGCTCAACCAATGCCTGGATCGTGACAAAGGAAGGCCGGATTGTCACCCGGCCTACGAGTAATTCCATTCTGGCGGGGATCACGCGGGCCTCCCTCATCCGGGAGCTGGAGAAGAACGATATCGAGATCGAGCTGAGAAGCTTTTCGGTGGAGGAATTGCTTGACGCCAAGGAGGTGTTTCTGACCAGCAGCACGTCTTATGTTCTGCCGGTGGTAAAGGTCGACGACCAGGTCATTGGAAACGGCCATCCCGGAATTGTCTCGCAGAAGCTGAGATCGATTTACGAGAATTTCATGGCGGGTGAGGTCTAGACCGGTTTCGCCCTTTGTAGGTGTAACTGTGCTTTTTATGCCAATTACGTAATTTGTTGCAATTTTGGCGTGATAATGCTTGAGTTTAACGTGAGAAATCCTTATGTCAGGGAAACTTTTTTGCCTTTTATTTGCGATACGGGCCAACCGAACCCTGATTGGACTGTAAAAAAGGTAATTTGAACATTAAATGGCAGACGAGAGATAATTCGAGATGGGCGCTGAAAAGTCACAGAATGTACAGGATGTTTTCCTTAACAAGGTACGCAAGGACAAGGTGCCGGTAACGGTATTTCTGGTTAACGGCGTCAAACTTCAGGGCTCCATCAGCTGGTTCGATAATTTCAGCGTTCTGTTGCGCCGCGACGGTCACGAGCAGCTTGTCTATAAACATGCCATCTCGACGGTCATGCCGGCGGGCCCGATCCAGCTTTTTGATCCGTCAGCCGAAAGCTGAACCCATTTCCCTCATGGCGCTGCTGATATCCACATATGGAAGCTAATTCGGAACGCGATGGATTGCGTTCGGGTGAGGCGGCGCTTGTCCTGCATCCCTATATAAAGAGCGGTCCGCAGACAAAGCTGCGCGATCCGGTGAGTTGCCTGGAAGAAGCGGTGGCGCTGACCGCCGCCATTTCCCTTGACGTTGTTCATGCCGAGATCGTGCCGCTCGCCAAGGCGCGGCCGGGCACGTTGCTCGGCGAGGGGAAAATTTCCGAACTCGCGGATTTCATCAAGAACTCGGAGATCGATGTCGTCATTATCGATGGTCCCGTCTCGCCCGTACAGCAACGCAACCTTGAACGGCGGTGGCATGTCAAGATTGTCGACCGGACCGGCCTGATCCTCGAGATATTCGGCGAACGGGCGCAAACGCGCGAAGGCGCGCTGCAGGTCGAACTCGCGCATCTCAGCTATCAGCGGACCCGACTCGTGCGGTCCTGGACCCATCTGGAGCGGCAGCGCGGCTCCCTCAGCTTCATTGGCGGCCCCGGTGAATCGCAGCTTGAGATCGACCGGCGACTGATCGATGAGCGGATCACCAAGATCAAGCGTCAGCTCGGCTCCGTCGTCCAGACGCGGGAACTGCACCGGGCGAAGCGCAAAAAGGTGCCGTATCCCATCGTGGCGCTCGTCGGTTATACCAATGCCGGCAAATCGACGCTATTTAACCGGATGACGGAATCGCAGGTTTTTGCGAAGGACCTGCTCTTTGCCACGCTCGATCCGACAATGCGCAAGGTGTCGCTGCCGGGCGGGCAGCCGGTGATCCTCTCTGACACGGTCGGATTCATTTCCGATCTGCCGACCGAACTCGTCGCCGCCTTTCGCGCGACGCTCGAGGAGGTGCTGGAGGCCGACCTGATCGTCCATGTCCGCGATATCACCCATGTGGATTCGGAGGCGCAGCGCCAGGACGTTCTCGATGTTCTGCAACGCCTCGGCGTCGATACCGATGACGAGACCCTGTATCTCGAAGTCCTGAACAAGATTGATCTGCTGGGGCCAGAGGAAAAGGAAAGAGTGCTGAACAGTGTTTCGCGCGATGTCCGGCAGGTGGCGATCTCGGCGGTGACGGGCGAGGGGACAGACTCCTTCCTTGCGCTGATCGAGGGGATGCTGACCGCCAAGCAGCAGATAATGGAGCTCGATATTCCGGCTGCCGACGGGGCCACCTTGTCCTGGATTTACCGCCATGGCACGGTACTGGATCGCTCCAACAGGGACGACAAGGTCCATATCGAGGCGAAGTTCTCGCCGGAAAATCTTGGAAGATTGGAGAAAATTCTTAAAAATAACTCATAATATATTGATTTTTAAGAATTTATTTTATCTTTGATCCGTATTTCGTTCCAGATGGCGTCCATTTCTTCCAGACTGCTTTCGACTATCTTTTTTCCCTTACTTTCAATCGTTTCTTCGACTTTCTGAAAGCGTCTGATAAATTTCCGGTTGGCGTCGCGCAGCACGGTTTCCGGGTCCAGTTCCAGATGCCGGCCGAGGTTGGCGAGAACGAAAAGAAGATCGCCATATTCCTCCGCAATGCGATCCTTCCTGCCGCCGTCGTCGATCTCCGTTCGCAATTCGCCGAGTTCTTCCACGATCTTGTCGAATACCGGCGTGATAGACGGCCAGTCAAACCCGACGCGCGCCGCCCGTTTTTGCAGTTTTACGGCACGGGTCAGGGCCGGAAGGGTCTCGGCGACGCCATCGAGAGCGGACGGCGCCTTGGCCGATGTCGCGGTTTTGGCGGCGCGTTCGCGGGCCTTGGTTTCCTCCCAGGCGAGGGTTTGCGCCTCCGCCGTGGCAATATCGGCGCTGCCGAAAACATGGGGGTGGCGGCGGACCATCTTTTCTGAAATCGCCTCGATCACGTCGTTGAAGTCAAAATCGCCAGATTCCTTCGCCATCTGGGCGTAAAAGACGACCTGGAACATCAGATCGCCGAGTTCGTCTTTAAGCTCGTCCATGTCGCCTTTGGCGATCGCCTCGGCGACTTCATAGGCTTCCTCGATTGTATGCGGCGCGATGGTGCTGAAATCCTGCTCCAGATCCCACGGACAACCGCCGTCCGGATCCCGTAATTTCTTCATGATATCAAGCAGTTGATCAATAGGGACGGCAGCATTTCTTTGCGGCATTGGGCGGTCTTTCACAGTGAACTGAATATCCGGGCAGTTTAAGGGATTTCCTTTCCCGCTGGCCATAAGTAACATTGGATTTCCTGGAATTTTATTGAGTTTTCCATGACGGAAGAGCGAAAACCGGACAAGAAGCGCGCGAGAAATTTCGTCGAGCCCACGAAAAAATGGCTGCGCGATCAGGCGCTGCGCTATCTGAACCGTTTTCCGGCGACCAGCCACAAGATGGCTCAGCATCTGCTGCGAAAGGCGGAACCGCATGCCGAACATTTCGACATTGCACGGGAGACCCTCAAGTCCGACGTCGATGCGGTCGTTGCGGAGCTTGTAAAGGTCGGCTTCATCAATGATGCGGAATTTGCCGCGAGCAAGGCGCGCCTGATGGCGCGCCAGGGGCGGTCTGTAGCGCAGATCGGCCTCAAGCTCCAGGAGATGGAATTTTCCGACAGCGATCAGGTGCAGGCGCTCGATGCGCTTGGCGAGGACAGGCAAGGACTCGACAGGCGCGCGGCGGCGCGTTTCGTGAAAAGACGGCGGTTCGGGCCGTACAAGCCGGAGAAGACACGAAGCGAGCGCCGCAACCGGGAGCTTGCATCGCTCGCGCGTCAGGGATTTTCCTTCGATGTGGCGACGCTGGTGATTGACGCGGAGACGGTCGAGGATATCGAAGCCATCATCTATGGCGACGAATAGCCGTCGATTTAGCCAGGTTATTCATGGGATAGGGCAGAATAAATTCCGTTGCGACCTCATATCCGTAATACGCATAATATATATTATGGAAAATAATGGGCTAGGTAATATCAACCTTATAGCCGATATGGCTCGCTGTGAGGCCAGCCCCCTCATAGAAGCGGTGGGCATCAGGGCGGGATTTATCGGTGGTGAGTTGCAACAGCTGGCATCTGTTTGCCTGAGCGCGCTCTATGGCGTCCGCCATCAACCGTTTTCCGATATTCTGTCCGCGCATGCTGCTGTCGACGCGAACGCCTTCGATTTGTGCGCGTGACGATCCGCTGCGTGAAATGCCGTGGATCACCGTGAACTGATAACAGCAAACGATGCGGTCATTGATGGCGCCGACAATATAGTCATTGCCCGGCTGGCTCTCCATGGCCTCGAATGCCTCCAGATAAACCTGCGGCAATGGATCGGTCAGGACTTCGCGTGTGGACCCGAGCTGATCCTGAATGAGCAGTCGGACAATCTCGGGAAGATCTTCCGCGCATGCGATCTTGAACTGCAGCTCATCCGTCATCATCAAGCCTCTATCACCATGCCGTCATAGGCCGGCTCGACGCCCTTGGGCAGTTCCTTCAGCAGCGTCTGGTAATCCAGATCTACATGCATATTCGTTAAGATCGCCCGTCGTGGTTTCAGGCGCTCGATCCATTTGAGCGCGGTTTCCAGGTTCACATGGGTTGGATGCGGCGTATAGCGCATGGCGTCGACGATCCAGGTATCGACGCCGTTAAGGATTTCGAATCCGCGATCGTCGAGATTGACCAGATCGTTCGAATAGCCGATCGGCCCCATGCGAAAGCCGAGGCTCGTGATACTGCCGTGATCCTGCTCGAACGGGATAAAATCGATATCGCCGATGGTAAACGGCCCGTCGATGAAATGCTCCTGCAAGATCGCCGGATATGGGTTCCCTTCCAGCTGACGGAAGCAATAGTCAAAGCGCCGCATCAGGATATCGAGCGTCTTGTGGTCGCCCCAAACGTTAACACGGTGGCGGTTACGGATCGCCAGTACGCGCAACTCGTCTATGCCATGGCACTGGTCGGCATGCTCATGGGTCCAGACGACCGCATCCAGCTTTCCGATGCCGGCATCCAGCAACTGCTCGCGGATATCCGGCGAGGTATCGATTAGCACCGTGGTGTTCTTTTCCTTGAGCAGGATTGAGCAGCGCCGCCGGCGGTTTTTCGGCTCCGTCGGGTCGCAGGCGCCCCAGTCATTGCCTATGCGCGGAACCCCGCCGGAGGTGCCGCAGCCGAGGATCGTCACTTCCATTAGATTTTCCGCTCTATCTTATTGAAAAGGTTAAAGAAATTATCCGTCGTAATGGCGGCGAGCGCCTCCGGATCGAGCCCTTTTAATTCGGCGACCTTCGCCGCCGTGTGGGCAACAAAGGACGGTTCATTCGTCTTGCCGCGCTTGGGAACCGGAGCAAGATACGGACTGTCCGTCTCGACCAGAAGTCTTTCGACGGGAATGTTGCGGACATGCGCGCGAAGGTCGTCGGCGGGCTTAAAGGTGACAATTCCGGAAATGGATATGTAAAATCCGATTTCCATAGATTTTTCAGCAACTTCCCAACCCGAGCTAAAGCAATGGATAACCCCCGTGAAGGGCCCCTTCTCATATTCTTCATGTAAAATCTTAACGGTATCCGCATCCGCATCGCGCGTATGCACGATGAGCGGCAGTCCCGTCTCCCGCGCCGCGGCGATATGAACGCGGAAACTTTTCTCCTGCAACGTGCGCGGTGCATGTTCGTAGAAATAATCGAGGCCCGTCTCGCCGATGCCGACGACCTTCGGATGCTGGCTGAGCTCGATGAGTTTCGCCGCGGTGACGTCCGCCGCCTCGCTTTCCGCCTCATGCGGATGCACGCCGACGGAACAGTGAATTTCGTCATAGCGTTCGGCAATGGCGCGCACGCCCGAAAATTCTCGGAGTTTCGTGCCGATGGTCAGCATATGCCCGACCCCGGCCTCCCTCGCCCGCGCGACGACCGCGTCGAGCTCGCTTGAGAGCTGTTCGAAATTCAAATGGCAATGACTATCGACTAACATCAACTATCCGGCTGTTTTTGTTGTTATCTGCCCATGCGTTCTACATTCAAAAACAGGTTGAGCACAACCTGTTTGCGGTCGAGATTGATGGAATCCGCCTTTTTTATCAGCTCATTCCCCTTATCCCAGAGGTTCGCCCATGCCGATGGCGGATGGGCAGCGGCCATGCGTTTCATGATGTCCGCCTCACCCGGCACCAAAATATCCGTCTCGAAATTCTCGCTGGCGGCGCGCACAAGGCGGGTCAGCCACCAGGGATAAAGCTCGCAGATACTCCGATAGACCGCCTCCGCGTCCTTGGTGCCGCTGCTATCGGCAAGGGCATGCAGCTTTTCCGCATCAAGACGCGGGTAGCCCCTGAAGATATCGAGGATCGCGGTGAATATTTCAAGCCCCTTGGCATCGAGCAGGCGGAGTGCCTTGCCCGGGCTCCCCTCGGCGAGGATCAGCAGCATCTCAAGCTGTTCCGGCGACAGGATTTCACAATAGGGTGTCAGAACCTCCCGCATATGCGCGTCGTTCAGGGGCCTTAGCGCGAGTTGCCGGCAGCGTGACCGGATGGTCGGCAGCAACCCCGCTGGCGTATGCGAGAGCAGCAGGAACAGGGTTTTCTTCGGCGGCTCTTCCAGGATTTTGAGAATGGCGTTGGCGGCGCTCGCGTTCATGTCGTCGACGGGATCAATGATAACGATCCGCCAGCTGCCTTCGGATGCGGTGAGCTGAAAGAAGGAGTTGAGCGCCCTCACCTCGTCGACACGGATGACCGTGAAGAATTTCTTGTTCTTGGTATCATACTGCCGCCTGAGGACGGCAAGGCCAGGGTGCGATCCGGCCCGCAGAAGCGCAAGTGACGGATGATTTTCCGAAACATCCAGGGTTTCCGGCGGGCCGAACAGTCCCCCTGCTCCCTCCCCATCCTGACAGAGAAGGAATTTCGCGGCCCGATAGGCAAAGGTCGCCTTGCCAACGCCCTTCGCGCCGGTGACCAGCCAGGCATGATGAAACCGTCCGCTCAGGTAGTTGCCAAGAAACAGCTTTTCCGCCGCCTCATGCCCGATAAGGCGCCCGGTGTCCTGCGGATGCGGATAACCATCGAGCTTATCGGAAAGGGGAATGTCACTCACGGCGCCAGCCGCGCAACCAGGATATCGCGCATTTCCTGCTGAATGGCGTCGATCGCGCCCGACGCATCGACAAGGACGCACCGGTCGGGATGTTTCCGGGCGATCTCGTGAAAACCACCGCGCAGCCGTTCATGAAAGGCGAGATCCATCTTCTCGAAGCGATCCTCGTCATGGGTGCGCCCCTCGGTGCGGCGGAGCCCCTCCTCTGCCGGGAGATCGAGGATAAAGGTCAGGTCGGGATTGAAGTCGCCAACGGCGAAATCCTGTATTGTCCGGACGGCGGCTTCGCCAAGCTGGTTTCCGTATCCCTGATAGGCCATGGTGGAATCCGCGAAGCGATCGGAAATCACCCATTTACCCGCGGCAAGTGCCGGGCGGATGGTCAGGCGGATATGATTGCGCCGGGCGGCATTGAACAGCAGGGTTTCCCCCACCGCATCCCATCTGTCAGGCTCGCCTGTCAGGATTAGCTCGCGGATTTCATCTGCTCCCGGCGCGCCCCCCGGTTCCCGGGTCACGACGCAGTCAATGCCACGTGTCGCCAGAAATTCGGCGAGAAGACGGCATTGGGTTGACTTGCCGCTGCCGTCCCCACCTTCCAATGTGATGAATTTTCCCTGCACCGGTTCCCTTGCCATCCGGGTCGGCCGCCTAATTGGCGGGCGGGCCGAAAACCAGATATTCGACCGCCGATGTCAGGCGCTTGAACGGGCCGGGACGCGTGACATCCTCCATGGCGACGAGGGGGACAGAGACGGTCTCCATTTCCGGGGCCGAGACAACCAGCTGCGCGACCGGTGTTCCCTTGACGATCGGGGCCGGGATCGGTTCGTTATAGACGACCTTGACGACCATGGATTTCCGCGCCTGACGGGAGAGAGTTACGGTCAGGTCGGATTCCACGGTCAGCGGCACGGTATCCTGACTGCCGAGCCAGACCCGGGCGTTGTCAACCACATCCCCCGCCTTGAAGAGCGCATAGTTATCGAACTCGCGGAAGGCCCATTCCATCAGACGTTCGGATTCGCGGCTGCGTTCCTTCGCGTTCTCAAGGCCATTCACCACAAGGATCAGTCGCCGTCCGTTGCGTTCTGACGAGCCGACGAGACCATAACCGGATTCTTCCGTATGCCCGGTTTTAAGGCCGTCCGCGCCGTTATCCTTGTAGAGAAGCGGATTGCGGTTGCCCTGATTAATCTCGCTGTAGGTAAAGTCCTTTTCCGCGAAAATCGGATAATATTCCGGAAAATCCTCGATGATATGCTTGGCCAGCATTCCCAGTTCCCGCGCCGTCATTTTATGGTTCGGATCGGGCCAGCCCGTTGCGTTCGCGAAGGTGCTTTTCTGAAGACCCAGTTCCCGCGCCCGCGCCGTCATGGCGTCAGCGAAGGCTTCCTCGGAACCGCCAAGGCCTTCGGCCACCACGATGCAGGCGTCATTGCCGGACTGCACGATGATCCCGCGCAGAAGATCGCCAATCTTTACGCGGGTATCCACCTCGACGAACATCTTCGAACCGCCTTTTTTCCAGGCCTTTTCACTGACCGGCAAGGTGTCGTCCATCGACAGCGATCCTTCCTTCAGCCGTTCGAACAGCATCGTGATCGTCATCAGCTTGCTCATGGATGCCGGCGCCATCAGGTCATCGGCATTCTTCTCAAGGAGGATAGCCCCGGTATTCATGTCAAAAATGAAGGCTTCGCGGGCCGGGGTATCGATGGCGTCCGCCCGGGCGGCGGTGATGCTCAAGGCCATGCAAAGGCAAAGAAGAGAGAAAATCCGGGTGGAAAAGGTCCTGCATGTCATTGCGGTTACGCTTTCAGTCATTGTTATCACTTGGGTCTGTCAACAGAATCCGGTTGATGTTCAGCCGAATTCCCTAACGGCAAAATCAGGCCAGTTTGTGGCCGCTTACTCGATTATAATCCGGGCGTCCGTGTGACCGGTATTGAGCAGGTTGGCCAGCAACTGATCGGCTTCGGCGATATTGTCAACCGGACCAACCCGTACGCGGTAAAAATCCTGCCCGTTCACCAGTACCTGGCTCACCTTGGTCGGACCGAGGGACGAGAGCCGCGCACTCAGGATATTGGCATTGTTATAATCGACAAAGGCGCCCGCCTGAATAAAAATCTCACTCTGCGCGACCGGGGCGACGGTCACCACATTTGTCGGCCCGTTGTAGGGCGCGGTGCTGGCGATCTGGGTCTCGACAGCGGGCGACGGTGCCGGCAGTGGCTCAATCTTCGGCAGTGGGGCCGCCTTGACATTCGGCGGCGGCGCAAGGGTATCGGCCACGATGGTCGCCTGCGGCGCGGCGGCAACGGCATTTTTCTCGTTAAGCGGCGTATTCGGTTTGGCGATAACGGTATTGCCGTCGATCGTATCGGAATTGATCACCTGCACGCGGACCTTCGCTGTTCCATTCTCTACCATTCCCAAAAGCTGGGCGGAGCGATAGGACAGATCGATGATGCGGGAATGCGCAAACGGTCCCCGGTCATTTACGGTCACGATGATCGACCGCCCGTTTTCCAGGTTGGTGACCCGCACATCCGTTGGCAGCGGCAGGGTCTTGTGGGCGGCGGTCAGCTGATGCATGTCATAGACAGCGCCGTTCGCGGTTTTGCGACCATGAAACGGCTCCCCATACCAGGACGCGATCCCGGTTTCGTCATAGGAATTGTCTTCCTTCGGATAGTACCAGATACCGTCCACCTGGTAGGGATTGCCGATCTTCGGCGTCCCCCGGTCGATGCCGGCACTGGTGACCGTGCTGTTCTGCTTGTCATAGGCGGCATGGTATTTCTTTGCGCCATAGCTGAGCAGGTTGACCTCGGAGCAGCCGCCGAGCAGCATTGTCGTTGCGGCGAGGATCAGGAATCCGGATTTCGGCATCGGTTTTGTCATCATACTACCACCTTATACGCTACGCACTTTCAATATTCTAGCCGTCCCCGATCCGGTCGGCGAGAAAGCCGACGGACATGGCGAAATAGGTTGACCGGTTCCATTTCAGAATGGTCCGGTAATTGTTGTACACCAGAAAAGTCTGGCCGTTGCCGCCCTTGGGCTGCACCAGAGAGCCGACCAGTTGGCGATCCGGCAACGGACTGCCATCGGACTTGCGCACCCCGAGTTCCTCCCATTCGCGCATCGGCTTGGCGACGTCTAGATCGATGAGGGCGGGATCGAAGCCTTCCGGCAGCCGGACCTCCCTCCCCCATGTCTGGTCATACTGCCAGCCGGATTTGGCGAGGTAATTGGCGGCGGAGGCGAAGACGTCGGCTTTCGTTGTCCAGATATCGCGTTTCCCGTCCGCGTCGTAGTCGACGGCGAAATTGACGAAACTGGAGGGCATGAACTGCGACTGACCCATGGCACCGGCCCAGGAGCCCTTCATGTCGGCAAGCGCGATATGGTTCTCATCGAGGATCCGGAGCGCGAGCAGCAATTCCTTGCGGAAATAATCCGCCCGGCGGTTGTCATAGGCAAGGGTCGTCAGCGCGTCGATGACGCTGAAGCCGCCGGTATATTTGCCAAAGCGCGTCTCGACGCCCCAAAGGGCAACGATAAATCGAGGCTGCACGCCATATTTCCGGCCAATTTCTTCAAGCAGGGGACGATGCTCGTTAAGCATGGCCTTGCCGGAATCGATCAGCGATTGCGGCAGGCGCTGCGCCATATATTCCTGAAATGTCTGGACGACTTCCGGCTGCTTGCGGTCGAGTTTGACGACTTTCTCGATCAATTGCACATTGGCGAATGCGCTTTCAAGGGTGCCCTCGCTGATGCCCTTTTCCCGTGCTTCGGTCTTGAATTTCTCGAGCCAGACGTCAAATGACTCCTGCGCGGCGAAAGCCGGCGTGGAAACAGCAACGAGGAAAATGCCAAACAAAAGTACAAGAATGTTACGCGCAGATAACTTTGCCATTTGAACTCCGAATTACGACCCCCTCCTTTTTGCCACAAACCCCAAGGATTCGCAACGGGTTCGGCATGAAAAGACTTGATTTTTACCGATTAACGGATGCGGCGCGGGAATTGTGAATTCGGCCCTGAAAGATATTGACAGCCCCCTGCCGGAACTTTAAACGATCAGGACCAGTTGCGGGTGGTGATGCACGGAAGGTCGGCGCATCCTTCAACGCCCGCCGCGGGAGGGTTGGCAGAGCGGTTGAATGCACTGGTCTTGAAAACCAGCAAGGGTGCAAGCCCTTCCGGGGTTCGAATCCCCGACCCTCCGCCATATAATCAATAAGGGCTGCTTTCATCTTCTCAATGTAATGGGATTTTCCGTGTTGAGTGGGCGGCCATGGGCAAATACAACAAAACAAGCAAAACTTAGTGCATTTTTATGTGTCATTAAGCGAGAGTACTTTGATAGATTTAGGGGTGAAGAATTGGGATATTTTGTCCCATCGTCGCCCTTCCAATAGAACTTTTGAGATATCAATTGACGCTGGTCTTTCATCAAAATCTCAACGCCGATTTCTCTGTTGCTGCCGGTGGTGATGGCCCCTATGGCATCGATACGGCGGGGACCATGATCGATAGTGTAGTGAAAAGCAATGGGGTAGGTTACGAACAGGAGCCCCACCCCCCTTGCCTCTTTCTGGCTAAAGCTTATTGCGCTGCCGCTCTCGGGTCTTCCACAACCGGCCAATAGTTTCCGTCGCGGTGTTTGTAGGGGGACACGGGCCCTTCAAACTGGATCGCACTTTCGGTTCGGGAATAAAGCACTTCGCTTGCGATGGGGGCAAAGCCAGCATAAAAATGTTGCGTAGATTTCACGCAGATGATGGGACGATTTGACAACTCAATTCCCATCTCGGTAAACGCGTTAGGATGAAAAGTCTGGACGCGTTTATCGCACAAAACAACATCAACGCCGTCAACGTCAATCCAAACGGCGGTGCCTGTGGTCATGGTTTGCCCGGCGACTGTGGTTTGCGTATGATTCTCCCGAATATTTTTAACAATCGCCTGTAAATCCAGAGGCGGTCCGGAGAAAGGACCAAATTTTCCGCCGACGCGCACTGTCATTCGAGTTCCGATGCCGGCGTTACAGCAGGAGGCGACCGCCATGGGATCATACATTAATCCGAAGACGGAGCCCTTTGCTTTCTGATCAAGCAAGGCGCTTAAGATAAAAGTGCTATCTCCTCCCGCGCCGGTTCCCGGATTGTCCGCGGCGTCGGCAATGACAACCGGCCCTGATTTCGCCTGCAAAGCTTTTTGAACAACTTCCTGTGCGCCGAGTGAAATATGGCGGGTCTTATGGCGCATATCCCAAATTTTTTCAGCGCATTTCTCAGCGGTTACCTTCGCCAATTCTGGATCTTTATCAGCATATACGAGCATACGGGAACCAAGTTGCGGGGTGTCTGCAAGGGCGAAGCCATGACAAAAACTCACAGATAGGATTGCTGAGTTATCGTTTTCAAGTGCAAACATTTCGGCGACGAAGGATTTCATCGGCTCCCGTGTCGTATGCCAAACACTCAACATATGGCATTCCGCGCGCCCTGCGACTGGCGTAATTTCACCCCGCATGGCGCGGTCACATAAAGTATAGAGATCTTCAGCCCGATCCAGAATATCCGTATGTGGATACTCCTTGTAAGGAACAATCAAGGTTGCCGCGTCGACCATTTCATTTGTCAGCACGCAGTGAAGATCAAGTTCGCAGCCAATTATGGTCGTAGGGCCGGATATCTCGCGGATGGCCTGCAACAACTCTCCCTCGCAATCGTGATGACCGTCAGCCACCATCGCACCATGAAGATTTAGTAAGATCATGTCGATAGACCCAGCCTGACGAAGATCTTCAAGGAGCATGTTTTTCAACGCTTCCCACGCGTCATGCGTCGTGGTTCCACCGGGCTGCGTATAAGTCATCAAGCCTTCAATAACTTCGTACCCATCTGATTCAGCTCGGCGACGCCAGCAATGCAGCGGAGATGTGAAATGTGTGGGAGGAGACTGCGTCGCATTCCCGCGAAAGAGACCATCATTCTGAAAGTCTTTTAGCCCTGTGGGAACGGCGGAAAATGTATTTGTTTCCGTGGCGATGCCG
The DNA here is from genome assembly GCF_009882935.1 of Sneathiella chungangensis. Classification (GTDB taxonomy): domain Bacteria; phylum Pseudomonadota; class Alphaproteobacteria; order Sneathiellales; family Sneathiellaceae; genus Sneathiella; species Sneathiella chungangensis. The sequence goes on along the minus strand of NZ_WTVA01000001.1, from coordinate 235,059 downwards.
CCAATGAAAATACGGTTCATCTAGCAAACTCCATGATTCGGTTGGGTGAAAAATTATTTTGGTGCAGCCCGGCAAAACCGCAGAACTCCGGCAAAGGCTCTTTCAGCAATAATGCGGCTCCAACCTTAGAGAGAGCTGGAGAGCTTTGTACGCCAAAGCCACCTTGACCTGCATACCAGAAGAAACCTTCGGCCTGCGCATCGTATCCGACCACGGGATCTTCATCGGGAAAGAAGCTGCGCAGACCTGCCCAGGAGCGTTCAATACGTCTCACCGGGATATCCAGCCATTGCTGCATTTTGTCGATAGCAATGGCGATATCCATTTCGTCTGGCTGGACATCATGCGGCTTACAGGGCTCGGCGTCTACTGGCGACACCAGGAGGCCAGTAGCCTCTGGTTTCAAGTAAAAGGAATATTTCAAATCAGCAATCAATGGCCAACGTTCTGATTTTTCCCGGACAGTGGCGGGAATCATGACGATCGTCCGCTTTTTCGGGGATAACGGTAGCCGCATTGCGCCTGCCAAAGTGGCGACATTACTCGCAAATGCGCCGGCGGCATTCACAACAATTGGGCTTTCGAATTGTCGCCCGCCTGCCGTAACCGTCCAGATGCCCGAACGCTGAGATAATTTTGTTACGGGAGTTTGCAAATAAAGCTGGGCGCCCTCTTTTTTTGCGCCAGTTAGAAAACCCATATGAAGGCTGTTTACGTCGATGTCGTCCGTCTCGTCATCAATTAGAAGCGATACAACGCGCTCCGAAATCGGGATACCCAGTTTTTTCGCTTCGGAAAGCGGAGCCATCCGAACGGGCCTGCCGACATTTTGCATTTCCTTTGCACTGGCGATTAATTCCTCTTCATGCGTCGCGTCTGCCATCAGCAATGTACCTCGTGCAGAGACAAGCGGATAGGTAGTGAATCCCTCAGGCGGATTTCTCAAAAAATTGCGACTTGCCAGACTGCAAGCCTTTATGGCGGGTGCGCCTGCATACGGGGTCAGCAGGGCCGCGGAGCGGCCCGTCGAATGGAATGCGGGTGTTTCTTCCGCCTCCAGTAGCAGGACTTTGCATTTTGGAGCGAGGCGCCAGGCGAGAGAGGCCCCTGCGATCCCTGCACCTACTATAACGATGTCGGCGGTTTCGCTCACAACATAACCTCGATAAGTGTTGGCCCGGGATTGCGAAAAGCGGATTCCAGGGTTTTTTGGAACGCCTTTATCGTCTCAACTCTTTCGGCGGCAACGCCCATCCCCTCGGCCATCTTGACGAAATTCAGCTCCGGAGAATCTATGTTCAATGTTTTCTGTATTGCATTACCTTGAGTTCTAGTGACCAGTTTTTCAGCCTCTAATTGTAGGATTTTGTAAGTTCGGTTCACCAGAATTATGGTAATGACATGTAGGTTTTCTCGTGCCTGCGTCCAAAGTGCCTGTAGAGTATACATCGCCGAGCCATCACCTATCAGCGTAACGATAGGCCTGTCCGGGCGGGCAAAAGCACAGCCTGTTGCGGCGGGCGCCCCATAACCGATAGATCCGCCCATGTTCTGAAGCCACTCATGAGGTGCGGCTGTTGCTGTCGCTGCGGCAATCGGCACACTATTGGTTATTGCCTCATCAACAATTACAGCACCTTCGGGTAAAAGGGTCGCGAGAATATGCCCAACGGCACCGGCATCCAGGAGACCTGTTAATACGGGACGGTCTCCTGCTTTTGTTGTATGGGAGGCGACGCCATAGGCATCAACCGCATCCGCCAAAGCGGCGAGTGAGGCTATTGCATCTCCCGCCGGTGGACAAAAATCTACAATTTTACAGTCGTTGGGTGTGAGACGACCGGGCTTGCCAGGATAGGCAAAAAAAGCGACGGGAGCCTTCGCGCCGAGCAGCACCATCGCGGGCACATTTTGAAGAGTGGCCAACGCCGCTTCAATTGGGAACGGCAGGCGGGTAATGGGAACCCGCCCAATACCTCGATCAATAACCGGGTTAGTCGTTTGTGCAATTAGCCGTGTACCGGTTTTATCGGAAATTTGTCCGGCGATCTCAAGTGCTTTGCCGCGTACGGCATGATGCCCTAGTAGTAGGACACTGTTTGGTTGTCGCAATATGCGTACAGCTTCGTCAAGGCTGGCCGAACTGTGTTGAAAATTACTATTTATGAAATTGCTGGATATCTGCGCGGAACTATCCGCTTCGGACCAGGCCGCATCGGCAGGTAACAACAATGTTGAAACGCCGGGTTTCGGCCCAAGTGCCGCTTTAACCGCCGTATGAGTTGCGTTTGCAACGCCTGTCTTAACGGGAACCGTCAGGGTCGAGACACTTACGGTACGTGATAGCGCTTCAATATCTGATGTCAAAGGGGCATCAAGTGCACGATGCGTTGTTGCATGATCGCCGACAACATTCACTATTGGCGTTAAGGCGCGAGCGGCATTATGAAGGTTGGATAGCCCATTCGCCAAACCAGGCCCAAGATGTAAAAGCGTAACAGCTGGTTTGCCCGCTAACCTGCCATATCCGTCTGCGGCCCCGGTCGCGATATTTTCCTGGAGCGCAAGTACGGGGCGAATGTCTGCTCGTTGATCCAGGGCAGCGAGAAAATGCATCTCAGAGGTGCCCGGATTGGCGAAGCACAGATCAACACCGCAGTCTGCCAGCGTCTTTACAACCAGGTCCGCGCCGTTCATTTCTTCTTACCCCTTATAGAAATTATGAAACTTACTTTTGCGATATCTCACATGAAAAAAAAATGAATTATGATCACCATATCATATGAAATTGTTATGAACGGCGGTTGTTTGTTGTTTTCGCCAACTCAGCCGAACAACTGTTATATTGCGGAAGAAGAGCAAGTTCATCCCATGGGTATTTCAATTCAATCATAACCCACAGGAATAAATTATGCTGACAAATGAATTTTACAAAACGCCAATCGGTTAGCGATAGTGATTGAATATCGGCTGTCGCTCGAAATAGGCCGTGGTAAACAAAAGGGAGAAAGATTCATGAAACGCTGGTTCATTATGTTCGCATTGGCGATATTTGGCGCAGCGATGAGCAGTTCAGCCATCGCTGAGGTCATTCACGCAACATGGGGAGGTGGAGGTGCAATCAACCTTGCCAAATACGTGACAGATCCATTTACAGAGAAAACCGGAATTGTAGCCAAAGTAGCTGAGGTGCCAAATACTGCGGGAACTGTTCGTTCGCCGAATGCGTCGCAGTATAATGTTGTTACTGTTACATACTTCGAATCGATTGCTATGGCCGACCTTGACCTGCTCGAAGAATTTGAAGATAGCGAACTCCCGGGAGTTCAAAATTTGCCGCCTGAATTGGTCGTTCGTAATTCTGCCGGAAAGATCGTCGGCATTCCAACAAGTTTCGGGTATTTGGGTATTGCCTTCAGGAACGACATGGCAACCGCCGCAGACTTTGCCTCGTGGAACAACCTCGCAGATCCAAAATGGAAAGGAAAGCTGTCCATTACAAGGCCAATTTATGCGGCACCTTATGATTTGACTATGTTCGCCCACGCTAATGGCGGCGATGCCAACAATGTCGAGCCAGGTATGGCCACTCTGAAGGGATTAATCGCAAACTCACTGACGACCTATACGTCGCTGGCACATATGAATACGCTGCTCGGGCGCGGCGAAGTGATTGCTGTACCATATTATTCCACTCGGATCTGGCAAATGCGTAGAGATGGTGTCACTAATCTTGATATCGTTATTCCGAAAGAGGGTGCGTTGATGCTGCCCTACGCGGCGGTAGTGCCGAAGGGATCTAGCAATCGGGCCGATACTATTACCTATCTCGAGTGGCTGATCAGTGCGCATTCGCAAAAGGCAATGGCACTTGCAACAGGATCTCTGCCAACCAACACTACCGTAATATTACCGCCGGAGTTCGAACAAAGCATTGGAATGCCGATGAAGGAACTGTTGGCCAAAATGTACGTTCCTGATTGGAAAGTAGTTGTTGCAAATCGAGAAGAACGCGTGGATGCGGTCGAGCAGATTATGGCAAATACGCAAAAATAGCCTCCCAGCGGGGTGGGATAAATACTATGTGTCCCACCCCAATTTAAAATTATTGTGTACCGGAGTCTTGAATGACCAACATCCGCGCGAATTCCGTGAGCCAAATTGATGATGGAACGCCTTCTGCGCAAGGCAGTATTACAATTGAAAATGTCTCGAAGAGCTATGGAGAAACAGAAGTTCTTTCCAATGTTTCTCTTTCAATCGGGTCAGGCAGTTTTGTGACTCTACTTGGCCCGTCGGGGTGTGGTAAAACGACACTCTTACGGCTCATAGCCGGATTTATTGAACCATCCCGCGGCCAAATTAGTATCGATGGGCAGAATGTAAACGGTATTCCAACCCAGAAACGCCCAATTGGCATGGTGTTCCAGAACCTGGCTCTTTTCCCACATTTTACGGTATATGAGAACATTGCCTACGGATTGAAATTACGACAAATTTCTTCGAAGGAAATTGAATTTCGCGTTGGGCAATTCATTGAGTTGGTTGGCTTGCAAGGGCTTGGCGAACGACGGATAGCCCAGTTATCTGGCGGTCAAAAGCAACGGGTCGCACTCGCTCGTTCCCTCGTCCTTGAGCCTTCGATCCTGCTGCTGGACGAGCCACTTAGCGCCCTTGATCTACAACTACGCAAACAATTGCAGTTCAGCCTGAAGGATATCCAGAAGGTCTTAAAAACCACATTTGTTTTCGTAACGCATGATCAGGAAGAAGCGACTCTCATGTCCGATCAGGTTGTCGTTATGAGCGCAGGAGAAGTGCAGCAGATTGGCTCACCGCAATCTATTTATGAACGGCCGGAAACGCTGTTCGTATCCAAGTTCATCGGTGAAGTGAATGAACTTGCAGGAACAGTCCGCACGATAAAGGGGGATATGCTTGAAATCGATACAGCTATAGGCCTCATCTCCTTACCAAAGTCCACGGCGCACGGCTTGGTTGCCGTTGAAGGTGCACCTTGCGTTGTTTGTTTGCGTCCTGAAAAACTCATGACATTGCCCACTGGCAGTAGCGCCGCCGCGGGCAGAATTTCTTTTGACGGAGTCGTTGAAGACCGTCTCGCATTGGGACCAATGATACGCAATACTGTGAGATGCAAGAATCTAAAGTTAATATCACTGACGATGACGGGCAACGACGCAAACTCCCTGCATACAGGCGACCACTGCAGTGTTCAGTTCGACGCCGAAAATGTTCAATTATTTTCACCGCTTACCGGTGATTTGGCTTTGGCGTTTGGAGAGCGAGAATGAATACCGGCGAACCTTTCAGCCCCTCCAAAGCGTTAATGATTTTGCCCGTACTGATCCTTCTTGGCCTGTTTTTTGGATCAGTAATCTACCTGTTCAGTAATGCATTTACCGCGGGCGACGGTTTCTCGATGAAATATTTTCAGCAGATTATCGACCGTCCTGACTACATTGTCGTATTTATACGCACAATTATCGCTTCAGTTATCGTTGCCCTGCTTGCTGTGATTCTGTCCTATCCGATTGCATTGCTTTTATGGCGTGCGGATAAATGGCGCAATATGTTGCTGATTATTGTGCTCGTCCCTTGGCTTGTTAGCCTCGTCGTCCGTACCTATGGCTGGATCGTCCTACTCGGCACTAAAGGCTTCATCAATTCCATGCTGATATGGATTGGCGTAATTGAGGATCCATTGTCGTTGATGTTCAATGATCTTGGCGTTATTATTGGCCTTACCCATGTGCTTATACCTTTCGCGGTGATCTCAATTTTGTCGTCGCTTTTGCAGATTGAGAACAATTTGGAAGAAGCATCGCGTGTACTTGGCGCCGGTCCTGTTCAAACTTTCCGTTACATTGTTCTTCCACTTTCGTTGCCTGGCGCATTTACAGCATTAATAGTGATCTATCTGGCATGCATTGGCGCAATTGTTACGCCAATCCTGCTCGGGGGACTGTCGCAGAAATTTGTCGGCTCACAGATCTATCAGGAGGTAATGTATGCCTTCAATATGAATAAAGCGGCAGCATGGTCAATTTGTCTATTAGCACTCAGCTTTCTCTCTCTCGTGATCCTTAAAAAAATTGAGCGCCGCGTTTTGCGCGGACAGGAGTAGAACCGTGCCAAGAATGAATCGTAGTTTAAAATTGCTTGGAATAATACTTCTATGCGCTCTTCCGGCACCAATTTTTATCGTTATAGGGGCGTCTTTCAACGGCGGAGCCTATATCCAGTTTCCACCGGAAAGCGTGAGCCTGCGCTGGTATCTTGAAGCTTTTGCAGATCCAAGATGGCTGGATGCATTTTTAACGAGTTTTTGGATGGCTGCCGTTACCGCAATAATTACGACAGCGGTTAGTTTTTTGACGGCTTATTACGTGCTGCGTTATGCCCCACGTATCGCGTCAATGCTGGAAATTGCGATATTCTCTCCCCTCTTTTTCCCTCATGCGGCGATGGGGGTCGCCTTGGTCGCTCTTATCGCAGAGCTTGGTCTTCTCGGGAGGGCACCAGGTATTATTTTGGCGCATCTCATCGTCGTACTGCCATTTTCCTACCGGCCGATCTATATTTCGTTGCGTAGTATCGATCCTGATTTGATGCGTGCGGCAAATGTTCTGGGGGCAAGTGAATGGCGGGCGCTTAAGGATATAATCTTACCTATGTGCCGGTCTGGTATTCTGACGTCTTTGTTGTTTTCAGGTATTATCTCATTCGACGAGGTAACTGTGACTATGTTTTTGATTGGTCCCGAAATTACGACATTGCCTGTGCAGATTTTTACATTCATTCAGGACAGGGCATCCCCTGTCCTCGCAGCGATATCGACCATCAGCGTGATTGTAACATTCCTCGCGGTTCTAATTCTTGAGCGCGTGGCTGGCTTGGCCTTCTTTGTCCAGCGAGATAGCTCCGCCTGATGTGTTGTCCTCCGCGTTTATTGATCTTGGCAGTCTGATTGAGAGACCACTATTTGGCTGTTCAATTTCGCGATCAATTAACGCGGCTACTCTAAGGCGAAGATACTCCAAAAATGAATCAGTTAGCGCGGAGCGCTTTCTATCGCGGGGAAGCACGACATTGAAGGTAAACTCAATTGCTGGGCTGAAAGGACGGAAGGCAATGTCTTCGCGGAATTTGTAGTACAATCCCAAAGGTTCAACAATCGCGACTCCCATCCCGCGAGAAACCAATTCAATGGCTTCAACAGAGGAAAACACTTCGGTATTCATTTCCCTTTGAACACGATGTTGTTCAAAAACAGCGTCGATAATATGGCGCATTCGAGTCTCGCGCGGAAATGATACGAATGATTCTCCCGCAAGGTCCCTCGGGACGATTTCGTCCTTTGTCGCCAGAGGATGGTTCTTTGCCATAATACAAATGGCATTCGCGTGAAAAAGAATATTTGTTGTAAGTGCCGCTTGCTGCAGCTGTGTCACCGAAAAACCGACATCAACATTTTGTCCCATGACGTCACTTCCAACAGATGTAGAGACATCTAAAGAGATTTTGACGGCGGGATTGGCGCGAGAGAAATCAGCAAGTGCATCAGCCACCAATGTCCGTCCGATAGAGGCGGCAGATACCACACGTAACTCGCCTGTTCTCATGGCTTTTAGGTCCTGTGCGAACCGTTCGATGTCGGATAAGGACGCAAACATTCGACGAACTTCCTGAAACAGAAGTTTGGCTTCGTCCGTGGGCACTAAGCGTTTGCGATGGCGCCGAAACAAGGTAAGGGATAGATCCATTTCGAGTCCCGCCAACATCTTGCTCATGGCGGGTTGAGATACGCACATGCCATCAGCAGCGGCAGACACCGTACCGGTCTCCATAAATTTGACAAAGCCCTCCAATTGCCGATGTTTGATGCGCATAACTAGCCCCCAGTGTTTTCTTCTAGTTCGTGATTAAAAATTGTAGTCAATTCGAAAAGAACGACAACCCTTGTGATGAAGTTAGCTTTGACGGACTTTTTCTAGAGATCAGCGTGTAAACCTCTGTTGCACATTGTCTACCTGATCCATAAGGCGAAAATAACCAGTCATAAGGGGCAAAAACCAGGGGCGCTGATGATAGAATGGCAGGGTAGGAAACTTCAGGTTCCAAAATAGACTCTTTGGCCGATCGAGCATACCTTCGGCAGCACAATGACCGAGATAGCTTTGCATAGCGACGCCGCTGCCATTGCAACCGGCGGAATGGATAATGCCGTCGTTCTCGCCGAGATGAGGCATGAAGTCAAAAGTGAAGGCAATCTTCCCACTCCAGGCATGGCTAATTCCGGTGTCTCGCACTTCCGGGAAAATACGGTGTAGCCGAGCAAATAACTCCGGTGATACATGCGCTGGATCTCGATGGCTTAAAGTCGCCCGTCCCCCAAAGAGTAACCGTTGCCCATCAGGCGTGGGGCGAAAGTAGCTTAGCAAGCGGCGCGTGTCTGCGTAGGTCCTCCTATTGGGGAGTAAGCGATCCATCATTTTGGTGGGGAGCGGGTTTGTAACAATGATATAGCTTGCAACGGGAATTATTCGCCTTCGCAACCAGGGCTGAAGGCCGTCCGTGTACCCATTTGTGGCAATCAGAACCTTGTCGCAACTTAGGCGCCTGTTTTCCGACGTAACCTGCCATTTATTGGCCGTTCTACTAATACTGGTTACCGGCGTGTTCGAACACAAGCGAACACCTTCCTGCATCGCTTTCTGAACCAATCCATGTAAATAGCGCGCCGGGTGAAGTTGTCCGGATCGACCAATGACGGCACCTCCATGGAAAAGAGTTGATCCTATTTCGCGGTCCTGTTCAGAACTGGGTATTAGCTCCGCATCATTTGGGGCCACTTTTTTCATTTTTGTAGCCAAAGTGGCGTAATGTTGTGGTGACATGGCAGCAACGAAACGGCCAGAGCGGACATATTGTGAATCAACGGGCAAGGTTTTAAGTCGTTGTTCTATAAAGTCGAATGATTTGCTTGCCTCTTCACGCAAGCCCGCAATGGTTTGCTCAGACATATGGCGTTCCATTGGGGATTTTGCGGCAGATGTAGACCCTTTCCCAAGATTAATTCCGCTGCTTACATGCCCTGCATTTCTGGAACTGGCGCCTTGGCCGAACTCTTGCGCCTCCAGCACGGCGACAGACGCACCACCCTGCCGAAGGGTTATCGCTGCATTTAATCCTGTATATCCTCCCCCGATAATAATGACATCCATATGAGAGGAAAGGTCGTCTTGATGCCGTATTGGAGGACACTCTTCCCACCAGTAAGGTGTCGTTTTCATTGGTTGATCAAACGCCTCCACCTTAGGGGTTACGGGCATATGCGTGAGTCGTCACAACGTCGGCCATTCATTGTGCCAAGGCGCAAGCTTTGAAAGGGTGTTTGCAATATCGAGTAAACGCTGTTCATCAAACCAGCGACCAACCACATGCAGACCCGACGGCAGCCCGTCAGAAGTGAAGCCCATTGGAATATTGATTGCCGGATGACCGGTATGATTGAAGGTACCCGTATATCCGTACCAATTTGCGCGTAATGGTCCCGCTAACTCATTATTGATATAGATTGGATCGTTCTGAGTGTGATCATAATAGGGTGGCGGCGCAGAAACTGTTGGTGTGGCGATCACATCATAGGTAGAGAACAAGCTCTGAACTCTTCTAAAAAGGTCAGAACGTTTTGCCGGCGCGCTCTGTACATCAAGAAGATTCTGTTTTGCCCCTTCCTCAAGAGCATCGACAAGGATGGGATCCATAATATCACGATGTTCATCCAGATAATGACTGAGCCGTGCATGCTGATATGACCTCATTGCGGCCATCTGGGGTAGCTTATCCCAATCAAAATCATCCGAGCCGTCGTCGATTGTCGCGCCCTGCTCGCGAAGCCTGTCAAGCTGAGCATTGAAGAGAGCTTCGACATCATTGTCCAGCAGACGATTTCCCATCTTGCGGAATGTTAATACCTTTAGCCCTTTCATACTCATGTCCCCGTTGTCAGAGACTTTGAATTCTTCCTGCGGAATTTTTATGGACCAGGGATCCAATTCATATTCACCGCACATTACGGTCAGGCCGAGCGCCAGATCATCCGTCGTCCTAGAGCTAATGCCGAGGTTTACGAAACTTGAAAACAGCTCGATTGCTGTTTCATTGGGAATTCGGCCAAGTGTAGGTTTCAGACCTAATACACCGCAAACGGCGGCCGGGATACGGGATGAACCGGCCCCGTCCGTTGTAACGGCGATCGGGCCCATACCCGCCGCCACGGCGCAAGTCGCGCCGCCACTTGAGCCGCCCGGGGATCGATCTGTTTTCCATGGGTTTCGTGTATATCCGTGGCGAGGATTGTTGGTAAGGGCCTTAATACCAAATTCCGGTGTATTGGACTTGCCGACTAAAATTGCGCCCGCTCGGCGTAACCGTGCCACTGCTTCTGCATCTACATCGGGGATATTGCCCGCAAAAATATGGGACCCGAAGGCCGTTTCAACGCCCTTGGTAATTACCAGATCCTTAACGGAGAATGGAACCCCCGCCAATGGCCCCGGCATTTTTCCGTCTGCGATAGTGGCGTCCAGTTCTTTCGCGGCCGCCAGTGCGCCCGGTGCATCGACGCATGCATAAGCATTAATTTTGTTATCAACTTCCGCAATACGAGCCAAAACCGCCTCAGTTACTTCATAAGCCGTGAGTTCGCGGTTTGTTACAGACTTGGCAATTTCTGTTGCACTTTGTTGCCAGATTGGTGCTTTCGTTGATGGCATTGTTCTGTCTTCCCGTTTTTTACCGCAATTTTGGGCGGTCGCTGGTGACCATCCATTTTGTTATTACAACGTTACTATCACTGAATACTTTTCTCTGTTCTGCGAAGAAACTACGAAGAGCGGAGAGAATTATTTTGCCATTGTAACTTTTGTCTGGGCAAAACTTGGTTCGGTGCGCACGCTTTTTTAATTTGTAAATAGATCACCCAACTCCTCGGTCAGTCAAATTTCATTTTGGATATAATTTATTCCTTCAGGTTATGTGTTCGGGAACGGTGGCAATGTGGCGCTATTTCCAATCGCCTTACTTCTTACATTGATTTTGGCAATTTAACTTGGTGCACTGAAAAGAATGTGACGCTAATGAAGGATCATGAAGAGAGGTTTTATTCTCCTTGGTTATAAATTCGGGCCAAATTGATATTTGTCGAGTCCGACGCTCATTCAGTAGAAAGGAAGTAGGTAAGCAATGATTATGACCCATAACTATAAACCAAAATGCAGCCGAGTTTTACATGACACCTGTTCCCGTTACTACCCCGGACCAAACCGCAGAGGAGCGGCGCGCGACCATCGAAAAAGCAGAGCTGCCAAAGTCCATAAGCGATCTTCTCGATCAGGCAGCTATTGATTCAGGGGACAAGTGTCTTCTGAATTTTTTCGACGATGGTATTACGCGAACCTATTCTGAAGTTCGCAGCGCATCAATGCAGGCAGGTGCCGCTTTGGCAGAACTCGGTATTGGAAAAGGGACGCATGTTGCAGTGATGCTGCCTAATATATTGGAAATGCCAATAATCTGGCTCGCACTCGCTCGACTTGGTGCAGTAATGGTGCCCGTTAATATTCGTTATAGTCCAAGAGAGCTGAGATACGTCATTGAAAACTCCGAGGCGACCTATTTGTTCATCCACAATGACCTGAGGTCGTCAATTAGCGGTGAAATGACCGACGCTATGCCTTCTGACCGCATTTTCTTCATTGGTGGAAATACCGATTTTTGGCACGCGAATGTATCCCATGCTGACCCTGGAAAATGTCCAGTGCCGGCGACAGATCTAGATGATCTGATGAATATTCAATTTACATCTGGTACGACGGGGTTTCCCAAAGGTTGCATGCTCTCGCATCGCTATTGGCTAACCGCGGGCATCGTCAATGCGTGGCGGGACGGGCGGCGGTTCCGACGAATACTCTCTGTCACGCCGTTTACCTATATGGACCCACAATGGCTGCTATTAATGGCAATGTTCCAGAGAGCTACACTTTTCGTGGGCCGCCGTCAAAGCACCAGCAAATTTTCCAAATGGCTTTCACAGTATAAAATCGAATTTTGTCTTTTTCCCGAAGCGGTAGCAAAACAACCACTGGCCGAACATGATAATCAAAACAAGGTCGTGCGGGCCAATATTTACGGTTTACGGGCGTCAGCACATGCGGCATTGGAAAAGCGGTACGGTTTGATCGCTCGGGAAGCTTTTGGAATGACAGAGATAGGCTCCGGCATGTTCATGCCCATGGAGGCCGTCGAAATGGTCGGTTCAGGCAGCTGCGGCCGTCCATCTCCTTTTCGGGAAACGCGGATCGTCGATGAAACCGGAAAAGACGTTGCAGATGGCGAAATCGGGGAACTATTGATAAAGGGACCTGGTATCTTCCAGGGATATTACCGCAACGCCGAAGCAACGATGCAGTCACTTAAAGATGGCTGGTTCCACACTGGTGACCTTTTCCATAAAGATGCAATCGGAAATCATTTTATTGTTGGTCGGAAGAAAGACATGATCCGGCGTAGCGGCGAGAATATTGCCTGTCGCGAAGTTGAGGGTGTCCTGAGGGAAATTGATGAGGTGGTTGAGGCCGCCCTAATTCCGGTTCCGGATCCGATCCGCGGTGAAGAAGTGAAAGCCTATATTGTTTTACGCGACGGTATAAAACCAAACGATGAAATAATTAGGGGTATATTTGAGTTCACTGGTGAGCGTCTCGCAACTTTTAAAATCCCGCGTTATCTTGAATTTATTCCCACCATGCCTCATACGACGTCTCTCAAAATAGCGAAGTCAGAGCTTGCAGCTTACCGTAAAGACCACCGGCTTGGCAGTTTTGACCGTGTCGATGATGTGTGGCGATAAAAAAGGTCCTGATATGATAATAGATTACGGCGCAACGCCGCCTGTTCCGCAATTAAAGCTGACGTCACAAGAGCATCTGGAAAATTACAGACGTGTCTATGCCTCCAGCGAGAAAGCGTCGGGCCGTCATACGCCTGAGGCTAATCTTGAGAACTATCTCAAGGAATGCGACACTCAAGACATAGAACATGTCGTCATAAAGGCGCGCGACGTGGAAACCACCTTTGGCGGCCGCGTGCGGAACGAAGACGTTGCGGAATTTTGCAATAGTAATGGTGATCGCTTCATTGGTTTCGCAGGCGTCGATCCCAACAAGGGTATGGTCGCCGTACGTGAGCTGGAATATGCCGTGCGCGAGCTCGGGCTACAGGGGTTAAACCTCCAATGCTTTGAAAACCAGTTGGCAATTGATGACCGCAAAATGTATCCGGTTTACGCGAAATGCGTAGAACTCGACATCCCGGTAAATATTCATGTGGGCGTCAACTTTTCGTTAAAAAGTTCGCCGGAATTTGGACGTCCTGAAATGTTGGACCGCGTGATGTGTGATTTTCCAGAGTTAAGAGTTTGTGCTTCTCCTCCCGGTTGGCCATGGGTATTGGAGTTGTTATCGGTTGCCTGGCGCCAACCTAACTTGTGGATAGGCCTCGTCGCTGTTCGCCCTCGTCTTCTGGGCGTCGCAGAGTCCGGCTATGGCCCATTGCTACAGTATGGAAAAACAGTGCTGAAGGACCGGATGATATTCGGCTCTGCTTATCCGATGCAGCCTGTTGGAAGATGTATCGAAGAAATTCTGGCGCTGCCGATGAACCCCGAAATAGCCGATCTTTGGTTATACAAAAATGCAAAAGCATTTCTGAGACTTTAGTTGCAAAGTGGGCACGCGAGACAATTGCCCAAGGCATAAATTTAGCACAATTGCCCGCGAAAAATGACGACATTTGACGCGAACGGAGGATTGGTGATTTAAAAATATAGTATTCTTTCTATCGTAGAGACTCTTCATCTATCCTCTTGGATTAAATTTATATTATGTGGCAATATCTATTCTCTGAATATACCAACAGGAAATCTGGGTTATAATATTGGATTTACGATTAGCCGGTGATCGTTGGGTGATCCAGTGTTAGAAAAGCATGTTAAATTTTATTCTAAGTAATTGAAAAGATTAATGCATCGGATGCGATTCGAACGTGTGACCTCTGCCTTAAGAGGTTTAAGTTCGGATGTACGGGGAATTTTCTTGAGAAGCTATCAATCTAAAACGAAACCAACGACATTTGCAATCAATTGCAAATCCATTGGACTGATACAAAAAACTGGTACAGGATTCTGCATTGCAAGGAGGCAGTGTAGCTCTAACCCCTTGATATAATTACATCGGAAAAACGCGGCGGTTTCTCCCTGATGCACCGCCATTTTATGGAACGCATGAATTACCGAGGGGGCGGCGTTGGCTGCATCGGCAGTCCTGCGGCACTCCAGGAGGCTAAACCTCCGCGGTACCAGTATAGATTGGTGTAGCCTGCAGCATTGGCGCGCAGCACCGCGTTATAAGATTCCCAACATTCAGACCCGGCACAAAAGAAGATTATAGGGACGGATGTTCTACCTCCAAATAACGACCGGAGCGACGCCACAAAATTCTGCTGGGCGTTATCGTTGAAGGTGCCGCCATACCCCCCAGAGGGTATATGGACTGCATTTTTTATTGTCGATCCATGGGAATTCGCCAATACATCAATCAGCTGAATTGATGCGTCCTGCGCGATCATGTTCTGGACCTCGCCGGTCGTCACGCGTCGCCCGACAGGAATTGAAATGGGCGTTGCGGATCCAACATTGTTTTCAAGAGTTGATTTAGCCGGCACGCCCCAGTCTGCCAATTCGTTGGCATAGCCCGTGGTATTGACAGGATTGTTATGCACGACGACTGGCTCATTATTATCGGGAGATGGAATGACGTCATCACCGCCGAATTGATCCTGCAAGCCAAATATGACAACGGCAACGACTACGACGGCAATCGCCGCATATTTTCGATCCAGCGAAAACTGGCCGATGGTGATGGTGTTTGCCGCTTTTTTTGTCGCTTCCTTTTTCGCATTGTTCGTTCTGGTGTTCTCAGGGGAAACAACGTTTGTTTGTCTCCCCGTCTCCGGCTGCACTGGTTGTGAAAGGCCTGCCCAAGTGTCCTCTGACGCCTGTGGTGGCTTTTCGGCATCTGATGACGGCGTTTCATATACCGACGGCAACGGGCCAAGACCAAGGGAATAAGCGAACGCCCGGACGATCTGCCGGGCAATATCAATACGAAGTCCGGTGCCGGATTCCAGGCGGCCGGCCTGACGGTCCATTTCAAGTCCGGAAAGATGACGCTCGGTACTGACAAGCGCAGCGGGCACGCCTTCATCCACGGCAGACCGCACAACGCGCAGTTCTCGCTTGGCGTCCGGCAGATGGTCCGCGAGGAGCGATATCAATCGTCTTCGATCATTGAAAATATCACTGCCGAAGCGTTCAACAAGAGCCTTCAAAACCTCGGCGAGTGAATCATATGTAGAGATATTTCCAGTCATTTCTTATTGTATCCGGCCACAGGCTGCGGCTTGTTCGCAATTTCCATCCATTATGCACATGGTCGACCCGGATAATTGTACATCCTGTCCCATTGACCCCATGAATGCGACACAGATATTTCCCAAGCCGATGTTGTCGCGCTGCCATAAGGGTAAAAGGGCCCGTATCGGCGTACCATTCGGATTGTAGGGCATAAATATACCGCCGCCCAGGCTGTCGGGAGGAGTTGAGTTAGCATCGGCACCGGGACGCCATACACCAAAAAAGCCTTCGCCCATATCCCAGCCCCCGGCGGGCAGCACGACCATGGCCGGAGCAGCGCCAACTTGTGTTGTAATGGAGAAGGTAATGCCAAGATTTCCGTTCTGCATTTGCTGAGCTTGTATGGTCGGCAATTGGCCATTCGGAGGCTGAAGCAACGGGAGTGTTTGCTGTCCGGACGGCTGGGGAACTGGCTGCGGTCCCGGTTGGGGCGCCGGTTGCGGCGCCGGCTGAGGCCCAGGTTGCGGCATTGGCTGTGGCGCGGGTTGCGGGGCGGGCTGCGGGGCAGGTTGCGGCACCGGTTGCTGCCCTCCCCCCTGCTGCTGCGAAAAGTAGAGTAAGGCCACTACAGCAATCGCAGCGCCTGCAATTACACGCTTGTCCTTCCATATCGGAGGTTTTTCTTCCTCCTCCTCGTCATCGTCTTCATGCTGACCTTGTGCCTGCGGGCCCGTCTGACCAGTATGCGGTTGTTGATGTTGCTGTGGTGCGGGGCCGCCGACAACCACAGAATCCCCGGCCCATTCATCGCTTGCTGGTGCTGTCGCGCCACTGGCTGTCGGTGCCAGAGACCCTATTCTTTTTGCGACATTTAACGCTGTCTCAACAACGCCTGCCGACAATTTTTCATTTACGGCGATTTCATTTCGGATCTGCTCGGTTTCAGCAGCGCTATCGCCAGCGCCAGCAATGCGACCGGCGGCATTCATGGCAAATGCCGCGGACAATGCCTTTATTTCGGCGTGCAAATCTGGCGCCTGACTGCTGAGGCGGGGCACAAGAAGGGCGGGAGACTGGAGGAAACCATCACCCTGCTGCTGCCGGCACTGGTCCACAAGTGTATATAAGCGGTCTTCAACGGACATGAATGTTTCCTCTTACCAGATGATATCGCTCGTTACGGGCTGATTTTCATCAATTTCCTGAGCGAACGCTTTGAGTGGGTCGGGTGAATTCGTTGGCGATGATGCGGCTTTCACCGGGGCGGTAGTCGCCCATTTGATATACTTTACAAGGTCAGTTGCATTATTCGCCTTCAAGGGTTTTAGTTCCGGATGGCGGATAAAGCGGCCAAGTATTTCATTATCGGCATCGGATCCTATTGCTATCGCCAGCCGGATCGCCGACGATGTGAGTTCAGCCGCAAAGAACGCGTCAAACCCAGATTCGAAATCGTCCGTCGGATATCCATCGGAGGCCAGCACCAGTATTGGAGGAAGCTGGCGTCCCGGCATGGCCGCCGGGGTCAGCCTGTCGGCCAAAAGCCTTAGCGCATCGCCCAAATGGGTCTCGCCTTCCGCCGTCAGGTCTGTCCATTGAATGTTCTCGACAGGTTCCGGGGCTTCTATTTGCCATTCGGCTGTAGAGGCAAACCGCAATACGCTCATTCTAACGTCGACTTCAGGATTATCCGCCGCGACGCTTCTCAACTCCGGTAAAGCGGTTCGCATCGCGTAATTCAGGGACGCAATCCGGTCGCCCTGCATCGATCCGGAGCAGTCGACCGCCAGCAGTATTTGCAGTTGCCGCCGAGCGATTGCGGCGGGATCGAGTGGAATTTTCTTGGCCATTACTACCCCAGTCCCACGACAGTACCGATCAAGTTACCGCCGAAATCAATTGTAACGCCGGGTGCCAGACGGATGTTTTGATTAATTTCGATCATCTGCGTGCTGCCATCGCGTAAAGTCGCAGACCAGGCAGAGGCGCCGCTGTTTCGAAGCCCGATAACATTTTTCCGTGTGGGATGGGGCACAACGGCAGCGGTAACGCCGGCACCACGCCCGTTGAGCGCGGGTTCACTCCCCAGATCGAAGGCACTATTGGCCCTGAGCGGAATTTGCAGCCCCTCTATATCGAGCATCAGTATTTCTGCCTTCGCAACCGTTGGCGCGGCCGCCGGAGCCGGAGCCGGAGCCGGAGCTGCCGTGGCCTGTGCAGGCGGCGGTGATGCGGTTGTGGCCGGTTTCGCTTTTGGCTTGTGGTCATTTTCGACAACGATGGATCCGAAACTTTCCGCAGCGCGGCCCGCTTCTTTCGCGTCAATATGGCGAGCCTTTAGAATTGCGGCAACCAGCCCGACAGCGGATATCCCTGCAATGACATAGTTTAGCATCGGAGAGATAACGGAAACGCTGTTCCATAAGGCGTGGATAATTGAGGCGGCGAGCCACCCTATTCCCAGCAATTTCCACATCTGCTTTGGACGAATGACAGCCAGGCCGATGAAATATCCGGCAATTCCGGCATAGGCCATGTGCCCCACCAGAGAACCGAGGACCCGTGGCATAAGAAGTAGCAATCCCCCGGCCATACCCAGTGAAAGATCACCCGTCTCTTTCGTAATATCCTGGACCATATTGGGAACATATTGCGTGCCGGTTTCAATAAATGTAAAAGCGCCCCCTGCAAAAATTCCCATAAGTGCGCCGTCCAATGGCCCGCGCACATGAATAATCTTCCAGAAGAAATTTTCCTTCAGATCCGGCTTCGACTCCGCCTTGAGTGTCCACCAGGCGCCAAACAGGATGGGCGTGGCCTTCAACAGTTCTTCCATCAGGCCGGCGCCAAAAAACATTCCAATGAATGTCATGATAAAATTTGAATTTGCCCCCATGCCGATGTTGCCCGGAAGAATTGTTCGGAAAACAAAGAAGTACGGCATGATCAGAGGGGTCATCATGATCACACAAACAGCGGCAAACGGGTACATATATGTCCAGATGGGTCGCGATGTTCTGGAATAGAAGAATATCATCAACTGAAACAGCATGACGACGAAGAAACAGATAATCAGGTTGATCGTAACCAAGGCACCGAACCGCTGCTGATCATCCGGGTTTCCAAGAGCACTGCCCATTGCCGCGAACAAAAACGGCACGCCAATTGCGAGCAGAATGGTAAGCAGGAATAACGGGCTCTTGAATATTTTTATATTTTTGGAGCGAAATGGAACCAGTTCCGAAAGACTTGCGTCGTCATGATCGCGGGGCACCGTCGGCATAACAGGCTTCTTTTTCTTGGCCATAGTTATTCTTATTCCTTTCTGGGCATGTTGGTATCAGTGCGGATGGCAATACAAATCGTGCTGTCATCCCCACTGCCGTTGCGGGAGACTTCTTCCAACCAGGATGGAAGTGCTTCTATCGTTTCGTCCCAATTGTCATGCGCAAGTGTGCGCAAATGTTTTATGGCTTCTTCGAATCCATCGTTATCGCGGAATGATTTGGCGACGCCGTCAGTTGCAAGAATTATGAAGTCAGGCCAGTGATGATCCCCCTGATTCCACATTGTGGCGACCCTGAAATACTGGCCGGCATCATCTTGGCATAGAGAGTAGGTTTCTTCTCCGTGCAGACCTTCGTCGTCACGTAGTGGACGCTCTATGCTGCCGTCAGCGTAGCCGAGCAGTAAATCTCCGTCGCCGATCTGCAGCAGGATTGCGATGTTTTCGTCCGCCGCTACTGTAATAAGTGTTGCGCCATAAGGCGTATACGCCGAACGACCGGGATAGATGTTGTCTTCTTCAGAAATTGGATTCGCTTGCAGATCAGCGATCACCGATGTTTGCCAGTGGGAAATAATTTCACCGACCAGAGCCCCCTCGATTTCGTCATCTTCCTGAGTGTCAAGATGCCATGCCAAGATATCGGTGGCCCCTTGTGTCGCAAACCGGGCGCCGGTCGACGAGCGGAAATGGGGCGCGGATCCATGACCGTCCGAAACCGCGGCGACTATTCGGGCCCCTGCCCCCGTATCCGGCAGGAACCTAACCGCATCCTGATTGGGAAGGCCGGAACGCGAATGCGCCGCCCCTCTCACTGAGGCGCCAGCTATCTTCCAGTTCGGATAATCAGAACTCATGAAGTAAGCTCCAGTTTATTGACCTCAATTATGTTTCCGACGGCTGTACCAAATTCTATGGTGGTGCCGGGCGCAATGCGGACGGCTTGTCCCGGTGGCACAAGATGTGACGTGCCCTCCGGGAGTGACGCCCGCCAAGGAGCATTAGTCATATTGCGCAGGCCGATCAGGTTCGCTCGAGTGGGATGTGCCTCAACTTTCGCCGCAACGGCGGCCGCATCCTTCGTATAATTGACCTGTTCGCCGCGAATTTCTTGCCCGATGCTCATGGTAAGGATGTGAGATCCCAGTACTAGCACCGGGGAAAACTCCAGAATTTCTCCGCAACAAAGGCATTCACCGGATGCCGCGGGCTGATTTTTCACTAGTGAAATCACATGCTCAAAACCGCAATCGTGACAAATGTGAATTGAATCCGGTATGAGGTTTAAAACATTCATCCATTCGGTTTCAAGCACGCGCGAAGCCGGATCATGAAGCCCGTCCGTAAAGGAACGGATGAAAAGCTGTCGCAAGGCCCGGGGCAAACTGTGCCACCGTGCAACGATCCAGTCATGCACACCCTCAACGGGGCCGTTTTCATCTGTATCCGGGTCGAACAGGAAAATCGGCTTGGTGCCGTAAAGTGACATTTCTGAATCGGCGTTCAAGACGCTGATGTCATTTTCTCTGCGGCCATCAAGCGGATGCCAGCCGAATATCGTATAAAAAAACAACACGGCCATTGAGAACAGGTCGGTGCGGCTATTTGGCAGGGATTCCCGGCGAACGACTTCCGGCGCCATGAATTTACGCGTGCCGTAAATGCTCGCGTCGGCGCCATCTATATTCACATTATCATTATCGCAGATGAGAATACGCGCCGTATCCGGATTCACAAAAATATTGCCAAAATTGATGTCCTGATAACAGAACCCTCCGGCGTGGAGCTCGAAGAAACTATGGGCCAGTTGTTGGCAGAGACGAATTCTGCTGGCAAGCGTAAGCTCAAGTCGATGCGGCGGTGGCGCGATCAGGTCGCGGATGCCTCTGAAGTCGCTTTTCCGCAATGGCATTATATAGCCAAAGCTGCTATTTCCCGGAACTTCAACAAGGTCAAGGGGCCAAAGAAAATCGTTTGTCGGCGCACCACGCCTCACGCCGCGTTCCAGCCGCAACCTTAGTCCTGTATCAATTTCCGTGTAGTGTTGGTGATACCATTTCAGGGCGAAAGGCAGGCCATCAACGACGACATGGTAAACCTCGCCCTGTCCACCAGCTCCAAGTAATTCTCCAATGCGTCCTTGTCTTCCGCTCAACGTGGCGAAGGACAGCCCTGACATCGCAGGTCTGGCTGAAGGTACTTCCATACCCTGCCCCCCCTCAATATTTTTGAATGGAAGGCGCATAAGCCAATCCCATTTTCGATAATATATTCATATGAAGATATTTTTGGCAAACTTAATGATCTAATTTTACTATGTTTTTTTAAGGTTAGGCGCGCGTAATCAACGGCTTAATCAAAGTTTTTCTCCAATTCACCAAGATTAAATGTGCGGAAATACTTGTTAAACGAAAATTATATTTGAGATTTCCTCGTAATTTAGGTTTTTCCACTTAAGCGCAAATCCACTGGCTTGGACAGAAAACCGGCACAGGATTCAGCTTTGCAAGGAGGCAGTGTAGCTCTAACCCCTTGATATGATTACATCGAAAAAAAACGCGGCGGTTTCTCCCCCACCTCCCCCATATTTTCTTCAGTCTATAGCCCGCTGACGGGTAGTTATTGGTTTCCTGCGGATCAATTCGCGGATGAAAAATGCGCGGACAGGCTCCTTTTCGTCGACAAAGGCGGTGGTGCTTGTATTATTAATCGTGCCGCAGGAATATCTTTTCCGCCCGCCGGTTCACGGCAATGCTTGCATATCTATTTTTCAGGTTGACTGATGACGAATACAATCGGATCCCGCAGTTCCGCCCTTGGCATCTTCGAACGCTGGCTGAGCCTGTGGGTCCTCCTGGCGATCATCGTCGGCGTGACGCTCGGCAATTTCCTCCCCGGTTTGATGGAGGCCATCGCGACGGCGGAAATCGCCTCGATCAACCTTGTCGTCGCCGTTTTGATCTGGGCCATGGTCTACCCCATGATGGTGGGCGTCGATTTTGGCGCCGTCAGCGGTATCGCCCGGCAACCCAAAGGCCTGCTGATAACCTTGGTCGTGAACTGGCTGATCAAGCCTTTCACCATGGCGCTGCTCGCCGTTCTCTTCTTTGAGTATCTTTTCGCCTCGTTGATCGCCCCGGACGACGCGGCGCAATATATCGCGGGCCTCATTCTTCTCGGCGCGGCCCCCTGCACGGCGATGGTGTTCGTATGGTCGCAACTGACGCGCGGCGATGAAACCTATACTCTGGTTCAGGTGTCGGTTAACGACCTTATCATGGTCTTCGCCTTCGCGCCCATCGTCGCGTTTCTGCTCGGCGTTGCGGATATCTCCGTTCCCTGGGAAACGCTGGTCCTGGCGACGGTTCTCTATGTCGTTCTGCCCCTTACTGCCGGCCTGGCGACCCGGCGATGGCTTCAGACCCCGGCACGGATCGAGTCCTTCAAGGCGCGGGTCAAGCCCTTGTCCGTCATCGGCCTGATTGCGACCGTCGTCATCCTGTTCGGCCTGCAGGGCAATGTCATCATCGAGCGTCCGCTAACGATTGGCCTGATCGCCGTCCCGATCCTGATCCAGAGCTATGGCATTTTCGCAATTGCCTATGCGGCGGCATTTTTTCTTAAAGTTCCGCACCGGATCGCGGCGCCCTGCGCGATGATCGGCACGTCCAATTTCTTCGAACTGGCGGTCGCCGTGGCGATTAGCCTGTTTGGCCTGAATTCGGGAGCGGCGCTGGCCACCGTCGTCGGCGTACTGGTCGAGGTTCCGGTGATGCTCTCCCTCGTCGCATTGACCAACCGCACCCGGAACCGGTTTCCCGAAACCAGCACAAAACAATAGGAAATCAGCCATTTAGTCCAATCTCATCCCCCGTTCCAAAATAAAGGATCAGCACAATGATTGCCGTTATTTTTGAAGTGTATCCGCACGAAAAACACAAACAGCAATATCTGGATATCGCGGCGAGCCTGCGCCCGACGCTTGAAAAGATCGACGGATTTATATCGGTTGAACGGTTTCAAAGCCTGACGGACGAGACGAAAATTCTCTCGATTTCCTTCTTTCGCGACGAGGCGGCAGTCGAGCAATGGCGCAATATTTCCGCGCACCGCAGCGCCCAGGCCAAGGGCCGCGCGGATATTTTCCGGGACTACCGCATCCGCATCGCCAGCGTCATCCGCGATTACGGGATGTTCGAGCGGGACGAAGCGCCGACCGACAGCAAGGCGGAACATCGGGGCTGATGCCGGAGGGCCGGCAAAGGGCTTCCGATTCCGGCGCCGGGGCTAATGCGGGCGGACGAGGCGGAGATAGCGGCCCTTTTCGAAATTGTAGCTGAGCAGCTCCCCGCTTTCGATATGGAAATACCAGGCGTGGAGGTCCAGCGTCCCCTTTTCCAGTGCCGCGCGCACATAGGGATACTGCATCAGATTGGCGAGCGAGACGAGCGCGCCCTCCATCTCGCAGACCTTGCATTGCTCCTCGAGATCGCGGTGGGCCATCGATGACAGCACCGCGTCCTTCGCCTCGCGGATGATATTGACCCAGCCCTGGATATAATCGTCCGCCGGCGTATCCTCCGCCGCCTCGCCAAGGGACATCAGCGCCCTCACCCCGCCGCAGCCGCTATGGGCCATGATGATGATATGCTCGACTTCGAGACGGGTGACGGCGAACTGAACCGCCGCGCCGATGGAGAGATGTGAATGCCGTCCCGTCTCGAAGGGCGGGACGATGTTCGCGACATTATTGGCGGCAAAGATATCGCCAAGGCCCGCATGGGTGAGGATGGACGGATTGACCCGGCAATCGCTGCAGCCGATGATCATGGTTCGCGGGCGTTGCGTGGTCGCGGCCCAGCGCTGATAGGCATCGAAATCCTGCCGCAGATACCTATGCCGAAACGACTTGTACCCCTCGATCAGTTCCCGATAGCTGTCCATCAATCTCCCCTCTTCCGGTCACAGGGACGCCGTCAGGTCGAAACCGGAAATGCGGGCGGATTCGGCGAGATGGAGGATATAGGAGCGGATGCCTTCGCGAATGCTCCTCGTATGCAGATAATCGCGTATCTTCTCCTCCACCATCTCAAAGGGTAGGATGGCGCTGCTGGCATCGGAGGCACGAAACCGTTGCAGGTTTTGCTCATAATAGGCGCGGCAGGCGTCGGTGGTAGCCGCCGGCGCGACGACTTCGCGCTCGATGAGTTGCATCAGGGAGGCTTCAAGCGCCTCGCCCGGTTCATCGGGATCGCTCAGTCCCTGCCGGACCGCCTCCTGTCGCAAGAGCTCCTTTACCACAAGGGCCCGGGCCGCCGCATCCCGCGCCTCCTCCATGCTCCGTGCCGAATGATACTGCATCTCGGAGAAGACGGTGTTGTCGTCAATTTCGGTATCGTTTACATAAACCGGCATGGCTACCCCCTTTTACGGACGATCTGATATCCCGGCCGCAGGATATATTTCACCGGCGCGCTGAACACATGCACAAGGCGCGTGAAGGGGAAGATCAGGAAGATCGTCAGGCCAAGGAAGATATGGGCCTTGAAGATAAAGGCCTCTCCCCTCACGAAATCGGCCGCCCCGCCTCGGAAGGTAACGATATGCTGCGCCCAGTTGGCGAGCGCGATCATGCTGCTGCCGTCCGGATGCTGGGCGGAGGCCGGTATGGTCGCAAGACCGAGGATCAGCTGCAGGTACAGAATGACGAGGATCAGGATATCGGCGAACTTGCTGGTCGCCCGTATCCGGGGATCCGTGATACGCCGCCACAGGAGAATGGTGAGGCCAATGAAACACATCACCCCGAAAATGCCGCCGGCGATCATTGCCAGTTTTTGCTTCACGGCGGCGCTCATCACCAGATGATAAACCGCCTCCGGTGTCAGCAGGCCGACCAGATGGCCGAAAAACAGCAGGATGATGCCGATATGGAACAGATTGCTGCCCCAGCGCATGCCCTTGCTCCTGAGCAGTTGCGAGCTGTCCGCTTTCCAGCTGTAGGGGTTCTGGTCATAGCGGAGAATACAGCCGAGTACCATCACGAGTATAGCGATATAGGGATAGATGCCGAACAGGAGTTCGTTTAGATAATAGCTCATTGTCCGCTCCTATTGAGTTGGCCGGTTGATTGCTGGGTTGCCCCGAACTCAAGGGGCTGGGCGGCGGCGCAGGTGTTGCAGGCGGAATCGCCGATCCCGTCGAACGCCGGCGCCTCGTCCCATTCCTTGTCGAGCGCCTCGAGGCTGTCATCGCGCGCTGCTTCCTCGATCAATGCCTGGCGCACGAATTCCTCATCGATCCGGGCATCTGTCAATCTGGCGAGGGCCTCGAAGACGACGCTGTAGCCGGAGTCCCGCTTTTTAAGCTTGGCGCCGATCGCCGCGATGATATGCACGACCTCTCCTAGAGTTTCCTGCGCTTCCGACGGCGCGCAGATCGACAGGAATTCGAGGAACAGCGGCAGATAGTCGGGAAGTTCCCTGGCGTTGAGCGCGAGCCCCTTCTCCCGGTAATGATCGATCAGATCGACCATCGCCTGCCCGCGGTCACGGCTTTCGCCGTGAATATGCTCGAACAGATAGAGGGAGTTTCCGCGGCCACGATCGAAGAGCGACACATAATCCTCCTGCGCCGTCAAAAGGTTGCGCTTGGCTAGCTGTTCCATAAAGGTAATCAGCTGTTTTTCAAGCTTCGTCGGCAGAATATTTTCCCGCCGGATGACCGCAATCAGATCGTCCATGTCCTGCTGGAGCTCGGCGGTAGGATAGCTGAGCAGTAATCCCAGTATTTTGAAGCTTTTCATTTCTGCCTCCGGATTTGGCCGTTGAGGGTGTTGGCATGGGTGCGGGTTCCGAACAGGCTTTTCTTCGGTGCGCCGCCGGAACATCCATCGCCGAAGGTGAAGCCGCATTCGGAGCGGGAGGCAAAGGCGATTTCATTGTCGAAAGGCGTCTTGCCCGCATATTCGCGGTGATTGGTCGGGATCACATAGCGGTCCTCGTAATTGGCGATCGCCATGATCTGGTACATGTCCTCGACCGTCGGCTTGTCGAGACCGACATGATCGAGAATGCCCTGGTCCGGCGCCCCCTCGACATGCTTCGTGCGCATATAGGCGCGCATCGCCAGCATGCGTTCAAGTGCATGGGTCACCGGCTGTTCCTTGCCCGCCGTCAGCAGGTTGGCGAGATATTTGATCGGGATGCGCAGCTTGCTGACGTCCGGGATCACCCCGTCGGTTTCCAGCTGGCCGTCTTCCCAGCGGCTCTGGATCGGGCTCAGCGGCGGGATATACCAGACCATCGGCAGGGTGCGGTATTCCGGATGCAGCGGAAAGGCGACCTTCCACTCCATCGCCATTTTATAGACGGGCGATTTCTTCGCGGCGGCAAGCCAGCTGTCCGGCACGCCATCGCGTTTGGCCGCGGCAATCACCTCGGGATCGTTGGGGTTGAGGAAGATATCGATCTGCGCCTCGTAGAGGTCCTTCTCGTCCTTGACGCTCGCCGCCTCCTCGATCCGGTCGGCATCATAAAGGATCACGCCGAGATAGCGGATACGGCCAACGCAGGTCTCGCTGCAGACGGTGGGTTCGCCATTTTCTATTCTTGGATAGCAGAAGGTGCATTTCTCTGATTTTCCGGACTGCCAGTTGAAATAGATCTTCTTGTACGGACAGCCGGACACGCACATCCGCCAGCCGCGGCATTTATCCTGATCGATCAGGACGATGCCATCCTCTTCCCGTTTGTAGATCGCGCCGGAGGGACAGGACGCGACACAGGCCGGGTTCAGGCAATGCTCACAAAGCCTCGGAAGATACATCATGAAGGTATTTTCGAACTCTCCATACATCTCCTTCTCGATGTCCTTGAAGTTATAATCCTGGCTGCGCTTCTCGAACTCGCCGCCGAGGATTTCCTCCCAGTTTGGGCCCCATTCCGGCTTTTCCATCCGCTCCCCGGTAATCGCCGAATGTGCCCGCGCCGTCGGCATGTCCTTCGCTTCCCCCGATGTTTGCAGGTGCGCGTAATCGAAGGTGAAGGGCTCGTAATAATCGTCGATCTCGGGCAGGTCCGGATTGGCGAAGATCTTCGAGAGCAGGCGGAATTTCCCGCCCATTTTCGGCTGGATCTTGCCGTTCGATTTGCGCGTCCAGCCACCGTTCCATTGCTTCTGGTCCTCCCAGTTGCGCGGATAGCCGACGCCCGGTTTTGTCTCAACATTGTTGAACCAGGCATATTCCACCCCTGCCCGGCTCGTCCAGACATTCTTGCAGGTGACCGAGCAGGTATGGCATCCGATACATTTATCCAGGTTCAGGACCATGCCGATTTGAGCACGTACTTTCATTTCACTCTCCTATTCGGCCGCTTCGGTGACGGGATTTTCATCCCCAAAATCAACATTTTCGATTTTCCGGACCATGACGAATTCATCCCGGTTCGATCCGACGGTGCCGTAGTAGTTGAACCCGTAGGACAACTGCGCATAGCCGCCGATCATATGGGTCGGCTTGACCACCGCCCGGGTCACCGAGTTATGGATGCCGCCCCTTGCCCCGGTTGTCGGCGATTTCGGCGTATTGATGGTTTTCTCCTGCGCGTGATACATCATCGTCATGCCTTCCGGCACGCGCTGGGAGACAACCGCGCGCGCGACAATGGCGCCGTTCGCGTTATAAAGCTCAAGCCAGTCGTTATCCTTGACCTCGATCTTTCTTGCGTCCTTTTCGCTGATCCAGACGACGGGCCCGCCGCGGTTTAAGGTCAGCATAAGAAGATTGTCCGAGTAGGTCGAATGGATACCCCATTTCTGATGCGGCGTGATCCAGTTGAGCGCGACCTGCTTGTCGCCGTTTCCGTGGCGGGCGACCGGCGCGAGGGTCTTGGTGTTGACCGGTCCCTTGTAGAGGCAGAACCCCTCCCCGAAATCGCGCATCCATTCATGATCCTGATAGAATTGCTGTCGCCCCGTAAGGGTGCGCCAGGGGATCAGTTCATGGACATTGGTGTAGCCGGCATTATAGCTGACATGCTCATCCTCAAGACCCGACCAGGTGGGGGAGGAAATGATCTTGCGCGGCTGCGCTTGCAGATCGCGAAAGCGGAGCTTCTCATCCTCCTTCGGCCGGGCAAGGTGGGTGTGATCGCGACCCGTCGCCAGCCCCAGCGCCTCCCATGCCTTGACGGCCACCTGTCCGTTGGTCTCCGGCGCGAGGGAGAGGATCATTTCGGCCGCATCAATATCCGTCTCCAGTTTCGGCCGGTCCGTATTGCTGCCGTTGAAATGCGTGCCGTTGAGCAGGCCGAGGAAGGCCACTTCCGCCTCCGTATTCCAGGTAATTCCCTTGCCGCCGTTACCGAGCTTTTCGAGCAGCGGTCCGATCGATGTAAAACGCTGATAAGTGTTCGGGTAATCCCGCTCGACCGTGATCAGGTTCGGGAGAGTTTTTCCGGGAACCGGCTCGACCTCCCCTTTCTTCCAGTCCTTGACGTCCATCGCCTGCGCGAGTTCCGCCGGCGTATCATGGAGGATCGGCAAGGAAACAATATCCTTTTCCACGCCGAGATGACCGGGGCAAAGATCCGAATAGGCCTTCGCCAGCCCCTTGTAGATTTCCCAGTCGCTCCGGCTTTCCCACGCCGGATCGACGGCGCAACTTAGGGGATGGATGAAGGGGTGCATGTCCGAGGTATTGAGGTCGTTCTTCTCGTACCAGGTCGCGCTCGGCAGCACAATATCCGAATAGATGCAGGTCGTGGACATCCGGAAATCGAGCGTCACGACGAGATCGAGCTTGCCTTCCGGCGCCTCATCATGCCAGACGACTTCGGAGGGCTTTTGCGCCCCGTCTTCCCCGAGATCCTTGCCCAGCACGCCATGATTGGTGCCGAGCAGGTGCTTGAGCATATATTCATGGCCCTTGCCGGACGATCCCAGCAGGTTGGAGCGCCAGACGAACAGGTTGCGCGGGAAGTTTTTCGGATTGTCCGGATCCTCACAGGCGAACTGCAAATCGCCGGATTTCAGCTTATTCACCACATGATCCGCGCCGGAGATCCCGGCGGCGTCAGCTTCGCGCGCGAGCTCCAGCGGGTTCTGGCTAAGCTGAGGGGCGGACGGAAGCCAGCCCATCCGCTCGGAGCGGACGTTGCAGTCGATCAGCGAGAGGTCTTTCCACTTTTCCCTATCCGCCGTCGGCGACAGGATTTCGTCCAGATTCAGCTTCTCATACCGCCACTGGTCCGAATGATTGTAGAAGAAGCTGGTGGAATTCATATGGCGCGGCGGGCGGCTCCAGTCGAGGCCGAAGGCGAGCGGTTGCCAGCCGGTTTGCGGGCGGAGTTTTTCCTGCCCGACATAATGCGACCAGCCCCCTCCAGACTGTCCGATGCAGCCGCACATGATCAGCATATTCATGATCCCGCGATAGATCATGTCCATATGGTACCAGTGATTGACCCCCGCCCCGAGGATGACCATGGAGCGGCCATGGGTTTTGTCGGCATTATCCGCAAACTCGCGGGCCACCTTGATGACCTTTGCCGCCGGAACGCCGGTGAAATGCTCCTGCCA
The DNA here is from genome assembly GCF_009882935.1 of Sneathiella chungangensis. Lineage (GTDB taxonomy): Bacteria > Pseudomonadota > Alphaproteobacteria > Sneathiellales > Sneathiellaceae > Sneathiella > Sneathiella chungangensis. Next base: position 205,696 of record NZ_WTVA01000001.1, on the reverse strand, counting down.
GGCGGGGGTGTAGGGAATATCCTCATCGAAGGAGTTCGCGACATTCGCGCCGCCGAGACCCCGATCAATCCCGTAATTCGCGACCATCAGGTCAAACACGGTGGCGACCAGCACCTCGCCCTCTTCCGTCATGATTTTCTTTGACGGAACGTTCCGATCCAGGATGCCTTCATGGGTTGAGGATTTGAAGATAGGCTGCTCGTTCTCGAGGTTGCCGAAATAGGGAAAGCCGACAGTAACGACCTCGTCCTTGTCGTCAATAAAGGTCATTTCCGGAGAGATGTCGCTGCCGTCGCGGGCGTCCTTCATCTCCAGATTCCATTTGGCGCTTTTGTCCCAGCGCGATCCGACGGTGCCGTTCGGCACTTTGAGACTTTTTGATATGCTGTCGAAAAGAACGGGCTTCCAGTCGGTATTTTCGCTCTCGCCGAGTTGACCGGTAAGCTCGCTCGCCCGCAAGGTCCGCCCGGCGACATACCGCTCGCCCTGCTTTTCGAGCCGGACAAGGAACGGCATATCGGTGTACTGGCGGCAATAGTCGCGGAAATAGGTGGATTTACCGGTAAGGTGGAATTCCTTCAGGATCACATGCCCCATGGCCATGGCCATGGCGCTGTCTGTCCCCTGCCTCGGGTTCAGCCAGAGATCGGTCAGTTTGGCGACCTCCGAATAATCGGGTGTGACCGAAACAGTCTTGGTCCCCTTATAGCGAACTTCGGTGAAAAAATGCGCATCCGGCGTGCGCGTCTGCGGCACGTTCGAGCCCCAGGCGATGATATAGCCCGAATTGTACCAGTCCGCGCTCTCGGGCACGTCCGTCTGCTCTCCCCATGTCTGCGGCGAACTTGGCGGCAGGTCGCAGTACCAGTCGTAAAAGCTCATGCAGACACCGCCGATGAGCGAGAGATAGCGGCTGCCCGCGGCGTAGGAGACCATCGACATCGCCGGGATCGGGGAAAAGCCGATGACCCGGTCCGGTCCGTATTCCTTCGCCGTATAGATATTCGCCGCCGCGATGATCTCGTTGACCTCTTCCCAGTCGGCGCGGACAAACCCCCCTCGCCCGCGTATTTCCTTGTATTCGCGCATCTTGGCCGGATCGGACGCGATGCTCGCCCAGGCATCGACCGGATCGGCATGGTCCTTTTTCGCCTGCCGCCAGAGCTTGACGAGGCGGCTTCGGATGAGCGGATATTTCAGGCGCGCGGCGCTATAGAGATACCAGCTGTAGCTGGCCCCGCGTGAACAGCCGCGCGGCTCATGGTTCGGCAAATCCGGCCGGGTCCGGGGATAATCCGTCTGCTGGGTTTCCCAGGTGACGAGACCGTTCTTGACGTAGATTTTCCAGGAACAGGAGCCCGTGCAGTTCACCCCATGGGTTGAGCGAACGATCTTGTCATGGGCCCAGCGGCCGCGATAGGCCTGCTCCCAGTCCCGGTTTTCCTCCGTCGTGATACCGTGACCGCCGGAGAATTTTTCCGGTCTGGCGGTGAAATAGGTGAACCGGTCTATCAGGTTGCTCATCAAATTACTCCCAGGTCGATATTTTTAAGGGTTCATCACATAGGCGTTCTTGCGGAGGTAGAACCACCAGTTGATTGCGATACAGACGCCATAGAAGACGGCGAAGCCGTAAAGGGCATATTCCGGCGTCGTCAACTTGATCTGTTCCCCGAAAACCTGGGGAATGATGAAGGCGCCGTAGGCCGCAATCGCCGATGTCCAGCCAAGAACCGGCCCCGCCTGCTCCTTGTCGAAAACAATTGCGATGGTGCGGAAGGTCGATCCGTTACCGATGCCGGTTGCGGCAAACAGAACAAGGAACAGGATCAGGAACGGGAAGAAGTAGGCTTCGGGCGTCGTTGATCCGTAGGCCGCGCTCATGAAATAGGCGACGCCGAGGGCGGACAGGACCATCACGACACTGATGATTTGCGTCACCAGCGCGCCACCGAACCGGTCGGCGAGCTTGCCCCCGACGGGCCGGATAAGGGCACCGATAAACGGTCCCATCCAGGCATAGGTAAGCGCGCTCGGCCCATTCGGATTGGCGACATCATGGGTCATGACCCCGTCCACCATGCCATGCTGGAAGCCGAATATGACCTTGATGGCCAGCGGCAGCGCCGCGGAAAAGCCGATAAAACTCCCGAAGGTCATGGTGTAGATGACAGTCATGGCCCAGGTATGCTTGTTCCTGAAAATCTTGAACTGCCGTTTCAGGTTTGTCTGGATCGTGCCGGGGATCAGCCGCAGCAGCATCAGCGTGAGCACAATCACGATGGGCAGCACCAGCCATTTGGAGAGCTCCAAGCCGGATCCGCCCGCATCGCTAGGCAACAGCAGCCATAATCCGAATACCGACGTCACCAATCCAACGAGCAACATGCCGCCGATTTTCAGGAATGAGCCAAAGGCGGAACTCGCGTCCGGAGAGACATGCTCATCGCGGATATTGTTCATCCCGAACCATACGACGACGGCCAGCGGAATGAGGAAAATCAGCCAGACGAAACCGGCATTCTGTATGTAGGTCTCCGTGCCAGCGGGGATTTTGCCGATCAATGTACCAGAGGACGCCTGCAGGACCATCGGCTCGCCGCCGAACATGGCGAATGTCATCACCAACGGCACAAGTATTTGCATGGTGGTAACGCCGAAGTTTCCGATGCCGGCATTCATGCCGAGGGCATAGCCCTGAATTTTCTTCGGATAAAAGAAGCTGATATTGGACATGGAGGAGGCGAAATTACCGCCGCCGAGACCGCTCAGCAGGGCCATGAGCTGGAACTGCCAGAGGGGTGAGTTGATATCCTGAAGCAGGATTCCGGCGCCGAGGGCGGGAATGATCAAAAGAACGGTCGTAAAAAAGGTCGTATACCGTCCGCCACCAATCCGGATGAAGAATGAGCTGGGAATACGCAAAGTCGCCCCGGACAGGCCCGCAATTGCGGTCAATGTGAAGAGCTGGCTCTGGGTGAAGGGGAAACCCAGGTTCATCATCTGCACGCTGATAATGCCCCAGTAAAGCCAGACGGCAAATCCGCAGAGCAGCGCCGGGATCGATATCCACAGGTTGCGGGTGGCGATGGATTTCCCGTCGGTGGCCCATTGAACCGGATCGTCCGGATTCCATCCCCGCAAATCGCGCAGGCTCTCGAATTCCGGCAAATCGTGCGGCCTGCGCAAATCCGGAACCCGCTTTCCTTCCAGCCTGCGGACGGTGAAATGCATCCAGGTCAGGGCGATCCCGATGAGGATGGTCAGCAGCATGAAGCAGCTGGTCCAGACGCCGGTGACGTCATTCATGAAGCCGAAGGAAATGGGCAGCACAAAGCCGCCAAGTCCGCCGATCAGGCCGACGATACCGCCGACCGAGCCGACATGTCCCGGGTAATAGGTCGGGATATGCTTGTAGACGGCGGCCTTCCCCAAGGACATGAAAAATCCGAGAATGATGGTCAGGCCGACAAACAGCCAGAGCGGAATGGTGATATTGAAACTGATCGGCCCGTCAATCCCCGCCACCGTATAATCTGTCGAGGGGTATGAGAGAATGAAGGTACAGGCGACACTGGCGATGAACGTCCAGTACATCACCGTTCGGGCGCCCAGTTTATCGGATATCCATCCGCCCAGGGCGCGAAAAATCGATCCCGGTAACGCATAGGCCGCGGCCAGCAGACCGGCTGTTTTCAGGTCCAGGCCATAGGCGCCGACATAATAGCGCGGCAGCCAGAGCGCCAGCGCGACGAAGGCACCGAAGACGAAGAAATAATATAGCGAGAACCGCCAGACCTGGAGATTTTTCAAAGGATCCAGCTGCGCCAGGAAGGAGGTGTGTTTTTGCCCCGCCTTTTTACGCGCGGCGACATCGGGATCCTCCTTCGTGAACAGGAAGAACAGCACGGCGGCAATTGCCATCACGACGGCGTAAATCTGCGCGACGCCCTGCCATTGCCCGCCGACTAGGATCAGCAGGAACGGCGCGCCGAAATTGGTCACCGCCGCCCCGACATTGCCCATGCCGAAGATGCCGAGCGCCGTCCCCTGCCTCTCTTTCGGATACCATTTCGCGACATAGGCGACGCCGACCGCGAAACTGCCGCCCGCAAGTCCGACGCCAAGCGCCGCAACGAGAAACATTTCATAGGTAGTGACCAGCGTCAGCAGGTAGGCGGCGAAAGCCGTCAGCAGCATTTGCAGCGTATAAACGATACGTCCGCCATACTGGTCGGTCCAGATACCGAGAAAGATGCGGCTGATGGACCCGGTCAATATGGGGGTCGCCACCAGGATGCCGAACTGCGTGTCCGACAGGCCCAGTTCCGATTTGATCCGGATGCCGATAATTGAAAAGATCGTCCAGACCGCAAAGCAGACGGTGAAGGACAATGTACTGGCCGCCAAGGCTCTGTTCTGGTCAGCGGTTGAGATGCCGTTGCTATTCATACCTTTAACCCTCTCGACTGACTAGCTATTGCAAATGCTACAATTCCCGGAGAAATTGAGCGTAATCCCGCGCGGCGGAACTTGATTCTAATCAAGGGAAATCGGGTTTTCGGCAGAAACAAGGCCTGCGAAAACAAATGCCGGAGGCGTAATCTGGATATGTTAAATGTCGCGCTGAAATGAATGGATATGCCGATCAAAGTTGGCTAATATCGTTCTTGATATTTATCAATTGGAGGTCCAATGCGATCTGCTGATTTACCGGAAGTGCGGTCACTTCACCTTTTTCAAACCATGAAAGAGGAAACATTCGATTCGATCGTCAAGGCGGCCTATTTCCAGACCTTCCCGGATCATGTGGTACTGATTGAGGAAGGCGAACCGGCCGACTTCCTGTATGTCGTCATTGAAGGTCGCGTTGAATTGTTCGCCCATGCAAACGGCCGGGAAACCTCACTCGCCATGGTCTCCCCCATCGGCACCTTTATACTCGCCGCCGTTTTGAAGGATGCGCCTTACCTCATGTCGGCACGGACGTGCCAGCGATCCCGCATATTGATGATCCCGGCGGAGGATCTGCGCGCCGCGGTTGATCAGGACAAGGCCTTTGCCGCCGCCATCATCCGGGAGCTTGCGAGTTGCTACCGGGCGGTCGTCAAGGATCATAAGAGCCTGAAGCTGCGGACCGGCGTGGAGCGGCTGGCGAACCGGCTGCTGCGCTACCACCACGATCAGGGCGGCAACGGGTCGCTGTCGCTTCCCTATGACAAGCGGACACTGGCGTCGCTTCTCGGGATGACGCCGGAAAATCTCTCACGGGCCTTCAATACGCTGAAACCCTATGGGGTGACGGTCGATGGCGGGACGGTCCGCCTTCATGACCTTGTCGCATTGGAAACCCTAGCGAAGCCGAATAGCCTGATCGACGACCGGCGGATTTGAATATTATGCCGCCGGTCGGTTGGGCTGGCTTTGACGTAACGTGAGGTAGGTGGTCGCCGCAATGATCATGCCGCCGCCGATCCAGGTATAGAGCCCCGGTATCTCGCCAAAGGCAAGAAAGGCGATGACCGCGATCCAGATCAGGCGTGTAAACTCGATGGGCAGAACGACCTGCGCCTCGCCTTCCTTCAACGCATTCGCCATGGACAGCTGTCCGAGGCCGCCGAGAATCCCGATCACGACCAGCCAGCCGAGATCATACAGCGTCGGGGTCGTCCAGACGAAAAGCGCCGGGATCAGGATGATCGGCGCCATGGTCAGCGACATATAGGCGGTGATCGTCTCCGCCGACTCCGTCTTGGCGAGATCCTTGATGATGATGATACAGGCCGCCCAGCCGAACGCAGCGCCGAGCGTGACGATGCTCTCGATCCCGATGTCGGCAAACCCCGGACGCACGATGACGATCATACCTGCGAACCCGAACAGGATTGCCGACCAGCGCTTGAGACCGACCCGTTCACGAAAAATCAGCACGGCGAGGACGATGGCAAAGAGGGTCGCCGTAAAGCCGAGCGCCGTGATCCGCGCCAGCGGCCCGATGGAGAGCGCATAGAAAAATCCCAGCATGCAGCCCGCGTTGATCAGCCCGCGCAGCCACAACATGGGAAGCCGCTTGGTCTTGAGCACGCCGAAGCCCTGTTTGTAGAAAAACGGGATAATGGCCACGAGCCCGAAAATCAGCCGGAAAAAAGCCACCTCGAACGGATGCATATTTTGCGAGATATGCCGGACAGATGCATGCATTCCCGACATGACGATCGTAAACAGGATCATCCAGAGAATGCCGTTCAGGTTATTCTTGCCGCCCGCCGCAGAGACGTCCTGGGGTGGCATCAGCGCACCGACGCGTCAGGCGGCGTCAGTTTTCTTGTGACTTGCGCCCGCTTCTCCAGCCACCAGCGTGCTTGATCCGGGACGAGATCGAAGGGTTGGTCAATGCCCAGGTCCAGCGCGGCCTGCAGCGCCCAGTTCGGGTTGTGCAGAAGCTCGCGGGCAAGGGCGATGAGATCGGCCTGCCCCGCCTGCAGGATGGCCTCCGCCTGATGCGCCTTGACGATGAGGCCGACCGCCATGGTCATGATCTCCGCCTCGCTGCGGATTTTCTCGGCATAGGGCACCTGATAGCCGTAATCGATGGCGGCGGTATTGACCGCGCCCTGGATCCCGCCCGAGGAACAGTCGATCACGTCAACGCCCTTCTCCTTCACGAGCTTGGCGAGCGCGACGCTGTTCTCGATCTCCCATCCCGCGCCATCCGCGGCGGAAAAGCGCATGAAGACAGGCTTGTTCGCCGGGAAATTGGCGCGGACGGCCTCCACCACCTCAACGGCGAAACGCATGCGGTTGGTGTCCGATCCGCCGTAGTCATCGTTGCGCTGATTGGCTTTGGGCGAGAGGAATTGATGGATCAGGAAGCCGTGCGCTGCATGGATTTCGACCATGTCGAACCCCGCCGCGTCGGCGCGCGCGGCTGCCCTGCCCCAGGCGTCAATCACGTGCGGGATTTCCTCCCGCGCGAGGGGACGCGGGATCGCCGCCGGGCTGTCGCCGACCGCGCTCGGCCCGATGGGTTGCCAGTCCTCCCAATCGGCAATGCCGGGATTCTCAAGAAGCGGCCGTCCGCCTTCCCAGGGCCGTTCGGAGCGCGCCTTGCGGCCGCTATGGCCGAGCTGGATGGCCGGCACGGAGCCGCAGGAGCGGATGAAGGACGTGATCCGCCGGAATGCCTCCGCCTGGTCGTCGCGCCACAGGCCGAGATCGCCAACGGTGCCGCAGCCGCGCCGCTCGACCTTGGTCGATTCGATGATCACCAACCCCGCGCCGCCGGCAGCGAACCGACCGGCATTCATCAGGTGCCAGTCGTTGGGCAGGCCGTCGACGGCGGAATATTGATGCATCGGCGCGACCACGACGCGGTTCTTCAGCGTCATGTCCCGGATGGAAAGCGGTGAGAAAAGTTTGCTGGTCGCCATGAAGGAAAGCTCCGGTTCTTTATTATTAATTGGTTCCTGCGTCCTAGAATACTGTTTGTCGTCAAATGATGATAGAGCCTAAACGCCGTGCTCCGGTCCGCCCCCGGTTTGCCGCGTGACTTTCCCTCTACCGGTGCTAGGATTGACGGGAGTTCAGTCAAAAAGAAAATTGGGAAGCGAACAATGACTGTCACAACGATAACGGAAAACGTCGCGAAAAGCGCACGCCATACCAGTTTTTATCTTGAGGCCGGGCCGGAGGGGGGACCGCTCGTTATTTTCGTGCATGGCTGGCCGGAACTTTCGCTGAGTTGGCGGCACCAGCTGCCCGTCCTCGCCGGTCTCGGCTTTCATGCGGTCGCGCCGGACATGCGCGGTTACGGCGGCTCCAGCCTCTATAAACGGCACAGCGACTATGCACAGCGCGAGGTCGTTGCCGACATGATCGAGCTTCTCGATCACCTCGGCCATGAAAAGGCGGTCTGGGTCGGCCATGACTGGGGCAGCCCGACGGTCTGGAATATCGCCAGCCACCATCCGGAGCGTTGCCACGCCGTCGCCAATCTATGCATTCCCTACCATACCCTTGAACGGGGGCTGGATTATTGCCTGCAGTACATCGACCGGGACCTGTATCCCGAAGAGGAGTTTCCGGCGGGACAATGGGAATATGTGCGCTTCTATGAGGAGAATTTCGACAAGGCCTGTTCGGTGTTCGACGCCAATCCCTATAATTCGGTGAAGGCGCTTTTTCGCAAGGGCAAGCCCGGCTATACCGACAGGCCGGCGCTCACCGCCTATATGCGCCAGACGAACGGCTGGTACGGCGGCGCGGATGAGGCGCCGGATATCCCGCGCGACGGGGACGTGATCACCGAGGAGGATTTGCGAGTTTACGCCGCCGCCCTTACCCGGAATGGATTTTTCGGGCCCGATTCCTATTATATGAACAATCCGGCGAATGCCGACTATGCGAAGGAGGCGGTGAACGGCGGCTATATCGATCTGCCGACCCTCTTTCTGCTTGCGGAATATGACTATACCGCCGAATGCCTGCGCTCGCCGCTGGCCGAGCCGATGAAGGAATATTGCCGAAATCTCACCATCCGCAATATCAAATGCGGCCACTGGATGGCGCAGGAAAAGCCGAGAGAGGTGAATGCCGCGCTAATCCATTGGCTGGCGACATCGGTGCCGGAGGTCTGGCCGGGCTAGTCAGCCGCCGCGGGTCAGAATATCGCCGCTTCCCGTGGCGATATGATCCATCGGGATATCATGGGGCTGCGGGAAGATCGTTGACAGTCGGCTTGCCGCATAGCCGATTCCGATGACTTTCGGGCGCGGCGACAGCGCGGCGAGCGTCCGGTCGAAATAGCCGCCGCCATAGCCGAGGCGGTAACACTCCGCGTCAAATCCGACAAGCGGCGAGATGACGACGTCGGGAATGATCTCCTCTCCGTCTGCTGGCACGGGGATCTGCCAGATACCGGGCGCCATCGCGCATCCGGGTGTCCATTCGCGAAAGATCATCGGTTGTGCCTTGACCTTCACGACGGGAAGCGCGATGCGCGCGCCGGTTTCAATCACCCGGGTCATCCAGCCGCGCATATCCGGCTCCCCCCGTATCGGCCAGTAAAGGCTGATGGTCATCCCACCCGCCGGGGAGATAATGTGATCAAGTTCTGCCGCGATCGCCGCGGCAATTGCCCGCCGCTCTTTGACGGTCAATTTGAGTCGGGCGGCAATCAGCTCGTCACGCTTCGCCTTTCGAAACCGCACGACATCGAGCGCGGTCTGCGCATCGACACCCAAATAGCCGTTGTCATCAAGCTCCAACTCATGGGCGAAACAGGGGGGCGATGAAAAACCGGTCGCGATTTTGCTCTCGTCTGACATGCATGAAGAATATCACCCAAGGAACTGATATGCCATTTCAAATGCGCCGGGGAATGATGCGAATCCGCCCTCGCCTCTCTACCCGGCAATCCGGCGGCGACTAGAGAATGCTTGAAAATTACCGCCCTTATGTTTTTTGCGCCGGACCCAGTAAAATTCGTCCGGTGACATTTACAGACGCGGTAAAAACTGCAAGAAAGAATGTTGTTGACGCCTGAGAAACCATCAAACTCCGGCCGCGCCTTGGGCGCTGTCCCCTGGGCGCCGGGACTGAAGGGAATTGAAAACTGATGTCGAAGACAACAATCGGAATTGTCGTCGGAAGTATCCGGAAAAAATCACAATCAGACCGTATCGGGAAATATATCAATGACTTGCTGGGTGAATTTGATCCGTCAATCGAGGTAGAACTGTTTCAGCTCCGTGATCTTGAAATCCCCCTCTGGCATGAGGATAAATGGGAGAGCGGCAGCGATCTGCAGACATTCTGGAAGCCGATCTCGGACCGGCTCAAATCCTGCGCCGGGTTTGTCGTGATCAGCCCCGAATGGGCCGGCATGGCCCCGCCGCATCTGAAAAACTTTCTGCTCATGTGCGATGGCGGCGAGCTTGCCCATAAGCCGGCGCTGCTGGTGACGGTCAGCTCGGGCATGGGCGGCGCCTACCCCGTCGCCGAACTGCGGATGAGCGGCTACAAGAACAATTTCCTCTGGTGGATGCCCGATCACATGATCCTGCGCCAGGTGGAGGGATTGTTCGTCAGCAACCCGCCAACGGATTTGGATAATCGCCTCCGGGCGCGGCTTCTATATGTCCTTGAATTCCTTGTGGAAACTGCGAAGGCAATGGCGCCGGTTCGCGCCAGCGTGCAGAATCTCAAACTCTACAAGAACGGAATGTAACCCCTAACGCGCGGACTTCAGTGTCTGCTTGTCGAAACCGGCAAGCTTCTTGTAGGCCGTCGCGACTTCTTCCAGTACATCCTTTGGAATACAGCTGTGCGTCTCACCGCAGGTGCCGGGGCATTGATCCTTCACCATCTGCATGACAAGCTCCGGTCCCGTCTGCCGGTTGGCGAGCGAGATCTTCGCCGTCGCCTCCCGCCGCGCATCGTCATAGGCGGTCAGCGTCGTCTCGATATCCGTCGCATTCTCCATGAGATCGGCGAAGGTCATGGCGTCCAGCACGCCCTGCGACACCCCGTTGGAGCCGTTCGGATACATGGCATGGGCGGCATCCCCCATCAGAGTCACCCGCCCGAAGGACCATTGCGGCACCGGATCGCGGTCGACCATCGGGAATTTATGGATGGAAATGGCGTTTTCGAACAGCCTGTTGATATCGAGCCAGCCGAGATTCCAGCTGGCGAAATAGGGTTTGAATTCCTCGATCAGCCCCTTCTCGTTCCAGTCCGCGCTGCGCGTAGCAAGGTCCGAGGGGATGCGCCGCTCGGCAATCCAGTTGATATAGGACGTGCCGCGTTTTGCGCTGTCGCTGCGGATCGGATAGGCGACCAGCTTGAGGTCGTTATGACCGGCCATGAACATGGAGCGGCCATCGAGAAATGGCTCCATTTCCGTCACGCCGCGCCAGAGCATCTGGCCGGAATATTTGGGCGGGCCTTCGTCGGGATAGAAAATCTGCCGAAGGCGCGAATTGATGCCGTCGGCGCCGACCAGGAAATCGCCGCGCGCCGTCCCGACGGCCTCCCCCGTTTCGCGGTCGGTGAAATGGGCGGTGACCCCGCCGCCATCCTGTTCGAAGGACTGGAAATGATGGCCGCTGACGATATTTTCCGCGCCGAGACGCTCGCGCGCGGCATTCAGCAGGATCATATGGAAATCGCCGCGATGGATGGAGAATTGGGGCACGTCATATCCCGCGTCGAGCCCGCGCGGCTCCCGCCAGATGGTCTTGCCGTCCTCGGTGTAATAGGCAAGGCTCGAGGTCTTTATGGCGACTTTCTCGAGTTCCGGCAGCAGTCCCAGCTTTTCGAGATTTTGTACCGAATGTGGCAGCAGATTGACGCCGACGCCGAGCGGCCTGATTTCCTTGACGGCCTCAAAAACGCGGACCTTGATCCCTTTTTCATGCAGCGCGAGCGCGAGGGTCAGGCCGACCAGCCCGCCGCCTGCAATCATTCCGCTGAAGGTTCCCATCTTCGTCCCTCAAAACCCGGAAACAGTGAGGCCGTCATCGACCTCGAGGATCGAGCCGGTCATGAAATCCGATCCCGATCCGGCGAGCAGAAGAAGCGCGCCGTCCAGAACCGCCGGCTCCCCGACCCGGCGGCCGGGCAGTTTCGAGATCAGGCGTTTGCCGGACTCGGTCTCCCAATAGTCGCGGTTCAGCTCGGTGACGATATAGCCCGGATTGATGCAGTTGACCTGGATTTTGTAGCGGCCCCATTCGTCGGCGAGCGCGCGGGTCATATGCTGAACGGCGGCTTTCGACATGCAATAGGTGATGCTCTGCTTGAGAACCCGCGATGCGGCGACAGAGGCGATATTGATGATCTTGCCGCCCTGGCCATGGCGGATCATGCTCTGGCCGACCGCCTGGGCGACGAAAAAGGCGCCTTTGCCGTTGGTGTCCATGACATAGTCGAAATCCTCCTCCGTCACCTCCTCGGCCCGGCATTGCGCACTTACGCCGGAATTATTGACGAGGATATTGACGGGCCCCAGTTCCGTTTCCGCGACATGCACCGCGTCATGAATGCTCGCCACATCGGTGACATCCATGCGGACCGGCAGCGCCCGCCCGTCAAAGGCAGCGATTTCCTTCGCCAGCGCCTCCAGCTTTTCCGTTCGCCGCGCCGCGATCGTCACCTTCGCCCCGGCGCGCGCGAGCGTCAGCGCAAATTGCCAGCCGAGACCGGAGGAGGCCCCGGTCACCAAGGCATGTTTTCCCTCAAGAATGTGAGGCGATGTCATCTATTTTCTCCCGATACGTTTCTTTTTGTTCTTCTGCCGTGTGGCGCCCATGATTTCCCGTCCCCGGCGTAAAATCAAGGCTCCATTTCCGCTCGCGGCAAGATATCGCGGCGGGCGCGCCGTAAACTTGCGGAAAACTCACATAATTTTAAGATTTTTCTTCCTAAACTGGCGGCCAGGAATACTGGAGACCTTGTTATGCGTTATGCCGCCAATCTTCTGGTTGTCTCGGACAGCCCGGCAAATACCATCGAACCCTGCCTCACGGAGGCCGGATATCATTGCGTGCGCCTCTCGTTCCTTGAGATGTTCGAGCAGGAATTCGGCGATCAATCGTTTGACCTGATCCTGATCGATGGCGAGAACAACACCGCCCATGTCAATGTGAAGGAAATCGCGAAAATGGCGGCGGAAAACGGCTTTCCGACGCTGCTGATCGGGCCGGCGGACATCAAATGCCGGATCCAGACGATTTCTCCCGGTTACTGCGATTTGGAACTGCGGAGCCGCGTCGGCGCGCTTATCCGCCTTGAAAATATGGAGCAGGAACTGGCGCGACGGATCGCGACGACCGAAACCTACGGGGTCGACCTGACCGGCGTAACGGCGCCGGAGCCGGATATCGGGGATGCCAATATCCTTATCGTCGGCAACAAGACGGTTGTGCTCGGCAATATTCTGCTGCGGCTCGACACTCAAACCAAAATCAATATCTGCAAAAATCCGGAAATGGCGCTCGATGATCTGCGGTCCATGAAGTTCGATGCGGTCATCCTGTCGGGCGTTGGCCATGGCGACAGCAACCTCCGTCTCTGCTACGATATCCGCGCCGACAGCCGCCTCTATAACCTGCCGGTGATCATGGTGCTGGAGAATTGCGAGAACCGGCGCGCGGCCTATATCCACGGCGTTTCCGACATTGTTCTGCACGAGCGCGAAATGGATGCCCTGGTCAATCGCGTCGGGCTGCAGATCCAACAATACCGCTACCGCTTCGCCATCCAGAAGCTGTTTCGCATCGCCAAGCCGCATCCGGTGGCCGACGGCCCGACGAACCTTTATTCCAGCGGGTTCATGCGCGCGCATCTGCCGGTGATGTTCGATCATCATGCCCGGCAGAACAAGTTCCTGAGCATCGCCTCTATCCGCATCACCAATCTCGACGAAGTGACGGAAGCGCATGGCTATCCCTCGGCGGATCAGCTGCTCCGGCAGGTTGGTTCGACCCTTGGCTTTCTTGTGCGGGGGGAGGATTTCTGCTGCCATTACGACCGCGGTCATTTCCTGATTGCCCTGCCCGGCACCCGGAGCCAGGAGGCGCTGATTGCCCTCAAGCGTGTCGAGGGTGTGCTGCGGGCAACCGAATTTTCCCTCTCGCCGCTGCCCGCGCCTGTGCGGGTGGAAACCTATGTCGGTCTTGCCGAAGTGGCGCCCGGTGATCGGATCGAGGATGTGGTCGAGCGCGGCCTGACCCTTGGCATGGGTGAAGAAAAAGCCGCCTGACCCGTCCATACCGGACCGATCGTTCCAATAAATTCTTGCCCCGTGCCCATCCCGACCCTATAGTCAGGGTATGAAAATTGATATTGTTTCCGATACTGTCTGTCCCTGGTGCTTCATCGGCAAGCGCAAGCTTGAACAGGCCCTCGCCGAGCGGCCCGATCTCGATGTCGAGATTACCTGGCATCCCTTCCAGTTGCATCCCGACATGCCGAAAGGCGGCGCGGACCGCAAGGAGTTCATCGCCCGCAAGTTCGGCAGCCATGAACGCGCCAAGGATTTATACGAGAATGTGAAGATGGCGGGTGAGACTGTCAAAATTCCCTTCCAGTTCGAAAAGATCGAACGCAGCCCCAATACCCTCGATTCCCACCGGCTGATCCGCTGGGCCTATTCCGCCGGCTGCCAGGACCGGATGGTCGAGATCCTCTTCCGCCGCTTCTTCATCGATGGCGAGGATATCGGCGATCATGCGGTGCTGATTGCCGCCGCAGAGGAGGCGGGCATGGACACGCAGCTTGTCGCTGACCTTCTAGCGAAGAATGCGGACAGCGACATCGTCAGCGAAGAGGATATGCGCGCCCGTCAGATGGGGATCTCCGGGGTTCCCTTCTTCATTCTGGACAACAAATATGCCCTGTCGGGCGCCCAGGACGCGGCGGCCTTTCTGGCGGCTTTCGATAAAATCGCGGAAGAAGTGGCAAGCGCTCCCTCCGATCCTGAATAGCTAGGCGGCCTTCGCGATCTTCGCGAGATTCTGCGCGAGCCAGAGCACCCCTTTCAACCGATCCTCCGGATGCTGCCAGCTGCGGCTGTGGACCAGCTTGTGGTCGGCGCGGAGTTTTGTTGATCCCGGCGCGCGCGAAATAAACTCGACAAGGCCGCCGGGGTTATCGAAGCGGTTCTCGCGGAAACTGAGGACCGCGCCTTTCGGCCCCGCCTCGATTTTTTCGATATTGGCCTGACGGCAGAAATACTTGATCATCATCACTTCGATCAGATGCGACACCTCGTCGGGCAGCGGGCCGAAACGGTCCACCAGCTCGATCGCGAAGGCGTTGATCTCCTCCGCGGTTTCCTGCGCGGCAATCCGCCGGTAGAGCTCCATCCGGAGGCTGAGATCGGCGACATAATGCTCCGGGATCAGGACCGAGGTGCCGATATTGATGCTCGGCGACCATTTATCCTCCGCCTCGATCGCATGGCCAAGCTCCGTTTCGCGGGCCGTTGCGACCGCCTCCTCCAGCATTTCCTGATAAAGCTCGAAGCCGACTTCCTTGATATGGCCCGACTGCTCATCGCCGAGCAGGTTCCCTGCCCCGCGAATATCCAGGTCATGGCTCGCGAGTGTGAAGCCCGCGCCCAAGGTATCGAGCGATTGCAACACGCGGAGGCGTTTCTCCGCCGCATCGGTCAGGCGCTTGCGCGGCGGCAGCGTCAGATAGGCATAGGCCCGTGTCTTCGAACGGCCGATGCGCCCCCGGATCTGGTAGAGCTGGGCCAGCCCGAACATATCCGCGCGATAGGTAATAAGTGTATTGGCGGAGGGGATATCGAGGCCGGATTCGACGATATTCGTCGCCACCAACACGTCATAGGAGCCGTCATAGAAGGCGTTCATCACACTGTCGAGCTCTTTGGCTGGAAGCTGGCCATGGGCGGTGACATATTTCACCTCCGGCACATGGTCGCGCAGGAATTCCCCGACTTCCGGAAGATCGGTGAGGCGCGGCACGACGATGAAGCTCTGCCCGCCTCGGTAATGCTCCCGCAGCAGCGCCTCGCGCAGGACGACCGGATCGAACGGCAGCACGAAGGTACGGATGGCGAGCCGGTCAACCGGTGGCGTCGCGATAATGGACAGATCGCGGATGCCGGACATGGCAAGTTGCAGCGTGCGCGGGATCGGCGTCGCCGTCAGGGTGAGTACATGCACATCGGCACGCAGTTCCTTCAGCCGTTCTTTATGCGCAACGCCGAAATGCTGTTCCTCATCGACGATGACAAGCCCGAGGTTCTTGAATTCAATGGATTTCGCGAGCAAGGCATGGGTGCCGATGACGATATCGATCTGGCCTGAGGCAAGGTCGGCCTTCGTCTGGTTCGCCTCTTTCGTGGTCACCATGCGCGAGAGCTGCGCGATACGGACGGGCAGATCGGCAAAGCGCGCGGTAAAGCCCTTGAAATGCTGGCGCGCCAGCAGCGTCGTCGGTGTGACGATGGCGACCTGCTTGCCCGCCATGGCGGCGGTGAAGGCGGCCCGGAGCGCGACTTCGGTCTTGCCGAAGCCGACATCGCCGCAGATAAGGCGGTCCATCGGCTTGCCGCTCGACATATCAGCGAGCGTATCCTCGATGGCCCTTAATTGATCCTCCGTCTCCTCAAACGGGAAATCGGCGCAGAATTCGGCGTAGAGCCCGTCCGGTGGCGCCAGTCGCTCCGCCTTGCGAAGCTGCCGGGCGGCGGCGATCTTGATGAGCTGGTCGGCCATTTCCATGACCCGTTTCTTCAGCTTCGCCTTGCGCGCCTGCCAGCCGGAACCGCCGAGCTTGTCGAGGACCGCCGCCGTATCGCTGCCGCCGTAGCGCGACAGCATCTCGATATTCTCGACCGGCAGATAGATCTTGTCGCCGCCCGCATAGAGAAGCGTCACGCAGTCATGCGGTGCGCCGGAGATTTCAATCGTCGTCAGCCCCTCATACTGGGCGATGCCGTGATCGACATGAACCACATAGTCACCCGGCGAGAGCTGAGAGGCGGCGGCGATGAAATTCTCGTGCCGGCGGGAGGATTTGCGCGGCCGCACCAGCCGGTCGCCCAGCACATCCTGCTCCCCGATGATCACGAAATCCGGCGTCTCGAAGCCCTTCTCGATGGGCAGGATCGCCAGGTTCGGAATGTTCGGGCCGCTGATATCGCGGAAATTTTCAATTTCGCGCACCGGCTCGATCCCGTGATCGGCGAGCACCGTCTTGTTGCGGCTGCGCGAACCGTTCGTGAAATAGGCAAGGATAACCTGCTTTTTCTCGCCCAGTTTCTCGATCACGTGGGATTTGAGATAGTCGTAGATATTGGCTTCGTGGCGCGCCCGTTCGGGGGCGAAGTCGCGCCCGGCGTGACCGTCGGCATCGAGTGTGGCGGCCTCCGCGGTGCCGCTTTTGAAGGGCGAGAACTGCCCGGCGGCGCGGGTCGAGAGCGCCTGATGCCATTCATCGGGATCGAGATAGAGATAACGGGGGTCGAGCGGCTTGTAATCCGCCCCACCCGACGTTGCCGCGGCCTTGCGGGTCTCGAAATAATCGATGACCGTCTCATGCCGGGCGGCGAGCGCCTCCTCCAGCCTGTGGTCGAGGAAGACGACCGCTTCGGGCAGATAGTCGAGAACCGTCGCCATCCTGTCGTGGTAGAGCGGTAGCCAGTGCTCCATGCCCGCATGGCGGCGCTTCTCGCTTACCGCCTCATAGAGTGGGTCATCCTGGGTGACGGCGCCGAATTCCTCCCGGTAGCGGGAGCGGAACAGCGGCACCGAGGTATCGTTCAGGAGAAATTCGGACGCGGCGGTGAATTCCAGTTGATCCAGCTTGCCCGTCGATCGCTGGCTGAGGGCGTCGAATTCGCGAATGCCATCGACGGAATCGCCGAACAGATCAAGCCGGACCGGGTTTTCGGCGCCGGGCGGAAAGATATCGATGAGCCCGCCGCGCACGGCGAATTCGCCCGGCTCCATCACCGTGCCGATGCGGGAAAAGCCATTGGCGATCAGATAGGCGGTCAGTTCCGCGCCATCGATCCGGTCGCCGACACGGACGCTGAGGCGGCTGTCCCTGACCATCTCGACGGGCGGCACCCGCTGCGTCGCCGCGTTCAGCGTGGTGAGAAAGATCCGTGGGGCAGAGGCCGTCTCGGTCATCCGGCCGAGGCTGGTCATCCGGTGGGCGACGATCTCCGGGTTGGGCGAGACGCGGTCATAGGGCAGGCAATCCCAGGCGGGAAAGCTGATGATCTCGATTTCGGGACCGAAAAAGGCCAGCGCGGCCTCGCTCGCGGCCATGCGCAGATCGTCGCGCAGCACGAACAGGATATCCTTGCGGCTCTCGCGGGCGAGCTGCCCGAGGAGATAGGCGTCATAGCCTTCGGGAACCGATTCAAGGCGAAAGGCGCGGCGGTCTTCCGCCAGTTCCGTTATCCGGGCGCCAAGGCGTGAGGTGCGGGTTTCGCTCATCTAAGGCTAGTCGTTGCGGGCCAGTTCATGCTGGCCATATTCCTGCAGTTTTTTCATAACGCTCGTCTGGTATTCTTCGGGCACCGGTTCGCGCCCAACCGCCCAGACATAGATATTGGGATCGCCCGCCTCAAGCAACGCTTCGTAGATATCGAGCTCCTGCATCGAGAAATCACCGAGATATTTGCCGGCAAAGCCGCCCAGCAGCAGATCGGTCTCCTTCATGCCGGTATAGCGGGAACGATGAATAAGCCGCTTGCGGCGAATGGTGATATCTTCGGTCATGATCTCATTCTCTTGATGAATTGAGCATGGATATAGCCTTTCTCGCGCACGCTGTCAGCAGTAAGTGACGATCCGGCGCGATTTCCCGTGATGCGCCATTGACCTTTGTGCAAAACAGCCGCCAAAATACCGGGCCATAACTCACGGGGGAAGCGGTGCGTCCAGAAGTCCTGTTTCAATTATTTTCGCCGGTCAGCAAGCTCACCGGTATCGGGCCGCGCCTGACGGCGCTGATCGAAAAGCTGGCCGGACCGAATATCATCGATCTGGCCTGGCATCTGCCGGTGGGCCTGGTCACGCGACACAAGGTGGAACATCTGACGCCGGATCTCGTCGACCAGAATATCGTCGTGACGCTTCATATTGACCAGCATCATCCGTCCCGCAACCGCCGCGTTCCCTATAAAATCCAGTGTCATGCGGGGGATACGCCGCTCACCCTCACCTTCTTCAACGGGCGCGAACAATATCTGCGCCAGCAGTTCCCCGAAGGCGGCGAGCGGATTGTCAGCGGCAAGCTCGAGGAATATGCAGGCGTCTACCAGATAACCCATCCCGATCACGTCGCGACGCGGGAGACGATGGACACGGTACCGCTGTTCGAACCGGTCTATCCGCTGACCGCCGGCCTGACCAACGCGACCTTCCTCAAGGCGGCGCGCCAGTTTCTCCCCATGCTGCCCGATTTGCCGGAATGGCTGGACCGGAGCCTGCTCGCGCGGGAGCAGTGGACCGGCTGGAAAGACAGCCTGTTGGAGGCCCATGCGCCGAAGACGGAGGCGGATTTCGACCGCGACGCCCCCGCCCGCGCGCGGCTTGCCTATGACGAACTGTTGGCGAACCAGCTCGCCCTCGAACTCGTCCGGCGCAGCATGAAGCGAAAGCCCGGACGCTCCCTGCCCGGCACCGGCGACATCCGCCGGAAGATCCTGAATGACCTCCCCTTCACCCTGACCGCCGCGCAATCCTCGGCGCTTCAGGAGATCGAGGAGGATATGGCCGGCCCGCACCGCATGCTTCGCCTCCTGCAGGGCGATGTCGGCAGCGGGAAGACCGTGGTCGCGCTGTTGGCCATGGCGCAGGCGGTCGAGGCTGGCGCGCAGGCGACGATCATGGCGCCGACGGAAATCCTCGCGCATCAGCATTACAACGCCATCGAGCCGCTCGCCGCGAAGGCCGGGATGACCTGTATGCTCGTAACCGGGCGCCTTAAGGGCAAGAAGCGGGAGGAGGTGCTGGGCGCGCTCGAAAGCGGCCGGGTCGATCTTGTCGTCGGCACCCACGCCCTGTTTCAGGAGGATGTGCGGTTCCACGACCTCGGACTTGCCATCATCGACGAACAGCATCGCTTCGGCGTGCATCAGCGCCTTGCCCTCAGCGCCAAGGGACGCGACGGCAAGGGCGGTGTCGATGTGTTGGTGATGACGGCAACGCCAATCCCCCGCACCCTCGCGCTCACCGCCTACGGGGATATGGATGTGTCGATCATCGCCGAGAAACCGCCCGGGCGAAAACCGGTCGATACGCGGGCCATCGATCTATCGCGCCTGAATGACGTCGCCGAAGGCCTCGATCGCAAGCTCGCCGCCGGGGAGCGGATTTACTGGGTCTGCCCGCTGGTTGAGGAATCGCAGGTTCTCGACGTCGCCGCGGCGGAGGAACGGTTCGAATCGCTGCATCATCTCTATGGCGATCAGGTCGGCCTGATCCACGGTCGGCTGAAGGCGGAGGAAAAAGACGAGACCATGCAGCGCTTCATGACCGGCGAGATCAGCGTCCTTGTCGCGACGACGGTGATCGAGGTGGGCGTCGACGTGCCGGAGGCGACGGTGATGATCATCGAACATGCGGAGCGTTTCGGCCTCGCCCAGCTTCACCAGCTTCGCGGCCGGGTCGGACGCGGCGGCCTGCCGGGCACCTGTCTCCTGCTCTATTCCGGGCCGCTCAGCGAGACGCAGAAGGCACGGCTCGGTATCCTGCGCGAGAGCGAGGACGGGTTCCGCATCGCCGAGGAGGATTTGCGCCTGCGCGGCGCCGGGGAGCTTCTCGGAACCCGGCAGAGCGGGCTTCCCGAATTCAGGCTTGCGGACCTGCACGCCCATTCGCGCCTGCTTGCCATCGCCCGCGACGATGCCCGGCTTGTTCTCGAGAAGGATCAGGCACTGGAAACGGAACGCGGCAAGGCGCTCAAAATCCTGCTCTATCTGTTCGAGCGGGACAACGCGATCAAGTATCTGTCAGGCTGATTTGGGTTTTGCCCCGGTGCCGTTCTTCGGCGGCGCAATTTTTTTCTTTTCCTTTTCGCCCGCGTCCGGCTTTGGCGGCTCGGGCCAGATCATGCCGGCGGAAATGACGAGCTTGACCCCCTCCTCCACCGACATATCGAGATAGATGAGGTCGCTTTTGGGCACGAACAGCAGGAAGCCGGACGTCGGGTTCGGCGTCGTCGGCAGGAAGATGCTGATCATATCCTCCTCCGCCAGCTTGTTGACTTCCCCTCTCGCCTGGCTGGTGACGAAGGCCAGCGCCCAGATGCCTTTGCGGGGATATTCGAGAAGGACGACATCGCGAAAGGACGTACTCGACTGCGCAAGCACGGTTTCCATGATCTGCTTGAGCGCATGATAAATGGTGCGCACGACCGGCATCCGCCCGACGATCCGCTCCCCGAGGGTCAGCAGCGACCGGCCGAGATAATTGGCGGTCAGGAAGCCGATCAGGATAAGCGCGAAGGCCGCAATGATGACGCCAAGGCCGGGAACACTGAACGGCAGATAGGTTTCCGGGTTATAGCGCGCCGGGATCAGCGGCGTGATATTCGCATCGACGAAGGAGACAAAGACATAGGTCAGGTAAATCGTAATCGCGATCGGCGCGGTGACGACGATGCCGGTCAGGAAATAGGTGCGCAGGCGCGCGAGCGGACTGACTTTCGGCGCAGGCTCGACCAGAAGCGGTTTTTTCTCGTCATCGCCGGGCGTGTCCGCATCATTCGTCTTCTTGAACATGTCTCGCCACTTATCTCTAAAACAATATTAAAATTACTGGTTTACCGGATTTTCCTGATCCCGCCCCGAGATTAGCACGAAGGCCAGACGCTGTCTTTTTAAATTTCCGGCGCATCGGCGGCGATGAGACTTACTCTGTAAACGTACTATTAAGATTAACCGGGTAGAATCACGGCCAACTTTCTGGCGCATTGCGAAGCAATGTAAATATGGGGCCTGAAGACGGGCAATGAATAGTCGGTATCTGAAATATTTGCGGGGATCCAGCGGGATCGCGTTGATCGCGGGCACGCTGGCCGTTCTGCTGTTTTTGTCCGTTTTCTTCGATCATGCCTATTTCGATTTCGTGAGCCGGATTGCGGTCGTCGGCCTTCTGGCCTGCGCCGTGCTTGCCTTTCTTCAGGCGAAACGGTCAAGAAATTACCGGAAGGTGATGAAGTTCAAGGATTCCCTTCTTGATTCCGTGTTCGACAATGTCGCCATCGGTTTTTGTGTTTTTGACGAGAATTTCAGGTTACTGAAATGGAATGACCGCTATGTCGAACTCATCGAGATCGACCCGGAGCGATTGACGCCGGAGACCACCTTTCGGGAGATGGTCGGATGGAATTTCGAAAATTACGTCAATGTGGGCGACGACCGGGAAGAATTCGTCTCCTCCTCCATCGAGAAAATCGAGCAGCGCATTTCCGGCACCGTCGATCGCCAGTTTGCGAGCGGCAAGATTATCGAGATTTCCTACAGCCTGCGGCGCGAAGGCGGCTTTATCATGACGGTGACGGACGTGACGTCGAACCGGATGGCCGAGCAATCCCTTCGGGAAAACGAGGACCGCTACCGCCGCATGGTCGAACTCTCGCCGGATGCGATCGTCGCCCACAAAGGCGGCTTTATCATTTATGTCAATGAAGCGGCGCTGACCTTGTTCAACAAGAAAGACCGCCATGACCTGATCGGCCAGAGAATCGCGGGCTACTTCCCCTATTCGGACAGCGACTCGCTGGACGTCTATTTCGGCGCCGCCGATGATGTGGAGCGTATCAACAACCTGCCGTCGCTCAAATCCAAGGTCATCCGCGAGGACGGCGCGCAAGTGAATGTGGAAATGGACGCCTCCGCCCTCTTCTACGGGGACCGTATCGTGATGCAGCTTGTCATCCGGGATATCTCCGCGCAGATGCAGATCGAGGAATTCCTCAAGCAGGCAAAGGACGAGGCCGAATATGCGGCGCAGATCAAAGGCAAGTTCCTCGCCAACATGAGCCATGAGTTGAGGACCCCGCTGAACGCGGTCATCGGATTTTCCGAGGTGATCATCAGCCAGATCTTCGGCCCTGTCGGGTCCGCGAAGTATCTCGAATATGCCCATGATATCAACGCAAGCGGCCATCACCTGCTGGAGCTCATCAACGACATCCTCGACTTCTCCAAGATCGAGGCGGGCGAGCAGAAAATCAACGAGGAGGAAGTCGAGGTCGACGTTCTCGTCAATGAATGCATCCGCCTGACGCAGCAGCGCGCCATCGAGAATGATATCAATATCAAGCTCGAGTTCGACCCGCTGCTGCCGCAGATCTTCGCCGATCGCCGCATGATCAAGCAGATCCTTATCAATCTCCTCTCGAACGCCGTGAAATTCACGCCGACGGGCGGACGGATCGTGACCTCCGTCCAGCTTCTCGAAGATGAGGGGCTGAAGATCAGCGTCAGCGACAACGGCATCGGTATCCATGAGGATGATATCGAGAAGGCCCTCACCCCCTTCGTCCAGGTGGACAGCGAGAAAAGCCGCAAATACCACGGCACGGGGCTCGGCCTGCCGCTGTCGAAGAACCTGGCGGAGATGCATGAAGGGCGACTGGAGCTGACCAGCAAGTATGGCGAGGGGACCGTCGTCACCCTATTCCTGCCGAAGGACCGCATCCGCCAGAAAGCAGCCTGAGCCCCCGCCCCGGCACACACTATAAAATTTTCCTTCCCGCTCTTGCCAAATCGCGCCGGACGGTCAACTATCCTCCGAAATAAAAAGGAGGATGTTCATGCGGTTGAAAGACAAGGTTGCGATTATCACGGGCGCCGGTTCCGGATTTGGCGAGGCGATGGCGAAACTGTTCGCGGCGGAAGGCGCGAAAGTCGTTGTCAGCGACATCAATGGCGCCGCCGCGGCGGCGGTCACGAAAGAGATTACGGAGGCCGGTGGCGTTGCGATCAGCAGCGAGTGCGATGTCACAAATGCCGAAGATATCGCCGCCATGACCCGGCAATGCCTCGACAACTTCCAGAAAATCGACATTCTCGTGAATAATGCCGGCATGCCGCAGCGCAACGGCTCCATGTTCGATGTCGATGAAGCGACCTTTGACAAGATTTTCGACGTCAATGTGAAAAGTATCTTCCTGACGACCAAAGAAATCGTGCCGCATCTCCTCAAGACGGAAGGCAATGTGGTCAATATCGCCTCGACAGCCGCGCTGAGCCCGCGTCCGGGCCTGACATGGTATAACGCCAGCAAGGGCGCGGTGGTCACCATGTCGAAATCCATGGCCCTGGAACTCGCACCGAAGCAGGTGCGCGTCAATTCCCTCTGCCCGGTATTCGCAAGCACGGGCATGTCTGTCGAGTTTATGGGCGGCGTCGATACGCAGGAGATCCGCAACAAGTTCGTCTCCACCATTCCGCTCGGCCGCGAGAACACGCCGCGCGATCTCGCCAATGCCGCGCTCTGGCTCGCGTCCGACGATGCGTCCTTCATCACCGGGGTGGCGCTTGAAGTTGATGGCGGCCGCTGCGTCTGACCGCGGGAGGATCTGTTACCATGACCCGGACTCAACCCTCAAAACGGGATATCCTGAATATCGCGCCCGGCGCCGGGCGGCGCTATGATATGGGCGGAATGACGAGCTTTTTTCTCGCCGATGAAGCGGAGACGAACGCCGACTATTCCCTGTCGGAATGGTGGCTGGACCCGCATCAGGCGGGCAGCGGGCCGCATTCCCATGAAGATGAGGACGATATGTTCTATGTCCTCGACGGGGTCGTGACCTTTTATCTCGACGGGAAGCGGGTCGAGGCGCCGAAGGGAACCTTTTTACGGGTTCCCGCCGGCGTCACCCATGATTTCGCGAATGAGACCGATGCCCGCGCGGGGTTTCTCAATATCTTTATCCCCGGCGGGTTTGAGCGGGACATGCCCGCCATTGTCCAGTGGTATGCCGATAATCCGCCGGAGGATCGCTGAGAGGCTATTCCTTGGCGTCCGCCGCGACCTGCATCTTGACGACGATGTCAGGCTCGCCCGGCACCATGCCGCTCTTGCCGACGCCTTTCTTGATCAGGTCGACAAATTCCATACCCTCGGTGACGCGGCCCCAGACGGTATATTTGCCGTCCAGCCACGGGGAATCCCCGGTGACGATGAAGAACTGGCTGTCGGCGCTATGCGGCGAATTCGCCCGCGCCATGGAGACGGTTCCGCGGACATGCGGGGTGTTGGAGAATTCCGCGCGCAACCGGCGCCCGGAACCGCCCGTTCCCGTTCCCGTCGGATCGCCGGTCTGGGCCATGAAATCGACGATCACGCGATGGAACTTGACCCCGTCGTAAAATCCTTCGCGCGTCAGTTCCTTGATCCGGGCGACATGGTTCGGTGCAAGATCGGGACGCATTTCGATGACGACGCGGCCATATTGCAGGTCGAGATAGAGGGTGTTTTCCGGATCGGCCGCCGTTGCCGCCGACAGCGGCAGCGCCGCCGCGCCCGCCATTACCAGAACCAGAAATATCCGTGATAGAAATTTCGAAATCATCCGCATCCTCTTTCTTTGACTTGATGTGCCCTGTTTTCTGCCATTTAGCGGCGGAGGCGTCCATCATTAAAAGACAAATGTGGCAAATAACCGCAATTCGGCAGGCGGCTCAAAAAAACGAAAAGTGTGCTTGACCATCCGCCGCAACCTCCCTATGTTGCAGCCGCATTGCGACGCTACACGGTGCCAATCCGGCCGCCGGTTGCAATAAACACCTCAAAATGTGGGCCCGTAGCTCAGTCGGTAGAGCAACTGACTTTTAATCAGTGGGTCACAGGTTCGAATCCTGTCGGGCTCACCATTTTCTTATGATAATCAGATAATTATGCGAATTTGTTGCCGCAGTGGATGAGGCGTGCTGCGCCCTCAGGCGCGGACCGGTGTTTCCGGGAAGGCCAGTTCATGCCGCGCCCGCCATTTATCGGTGACATAATTCACGATCAGGCTCTTGCGGATACCGTTGATGGGACGCGGCTCAAATCCGTGCCAGGTATGTGGGGAGGGCACGAAAACATTGGCGGAATTGCTCTTGAACGGCACATTGCGCACGAAGGTCTCGCGGTCCTTGTAGATGGAGGAGCCCCAGCTCCCCGCCTCCGCATCGCGGGAGAGGTAGATCTGCATGGTGAATTTCTTCACCCCGATGTCGGTATGCGGCTCCAGCCAGAATCCTTCTGAATCTTGCGTATATTCGATGCGCAGAAACGTGCCGGTGAGGTCGATGGCGAATTTCTTCTCGATCGCCGCGACGATTTCCGTCGCCTGGAACAGCTCCGAGATACTCCGGATGACCGGCGTCGTCCGCTGCCGCTCGGCATCGAAATAGTTGCGCTTGTCGTTGTTGATCTCGCGCCGGCCGACCTTATAGTCCATATCGCCGGGCCCGATTTTAAGGGTCAGCAGATCGTCCACGACCGCGTCGGGAAAAACGCCGTTCAGCTCCCACAGATCATAGGGATCATCCGTGTAGCCCGCCTGATCCAGGCATTTGAGGAAGGTCGTCTCCAGATCCATCAGCTCGCCCACGATTTTTTCCACTTGATATGAGTGTGTACGCATGCCCCAAGCATGTCCTCTGGTCCTACCAGAAACCGCCCCGCCCGACAACTCTTTCCGCCCCACAGGATTATGCGGGCGATTTAATAGAATATTGGGTATAATAGCGGGGGTGGTGATTGGTTGCGGCCATTTAGTATGAGGGGAAACTAACATGACTGGTAAATATTCTGCTGATGAACCTATCGAAATTCGACTTAATACTAGTGAAACATTTGTATTTAAAGATGTATCAGAAATAAAAGAATGGCTCGAAGACGAGATAAATTTGTGGGAAGAATTTTCTGAAAAAACAAAAAATGAGGGAATATATAGAGATCGTGATTCCTCATACTTAATCAAAAGTGATCT
Organism: Sneathiella chungangensis; assembly: GCF_009882935.1. Taxonomy (GTDB): domain Bacteria; phylum Pseudomonadota; class Alphaproteobacteria; order Sneathiellales; family Sneathiellaceae; genus Sneathiella; species Sneathiella chungangensis. The sequence continues at coordinate 179,206 of NZ_WTVA01000001.1, read as the reverse complement.
TATCCAAGCTAAGGATGCATTAAATGGGTACCTTAATTTAGTGGTTGGAGACGAGGAAGAATACGAAGATGAATATAAAAAACAAGTATATGATGCTTTTCGGGAAAAATTAGACAATCTCATGAATAGTGAGAGGTTTGTGAGCGCGCGATCAAGCTCAGGCAGATCAATAATCACGCTTTCAGACTACGACCCTGCAGCTGCGTTAATGTTGCTTGCGGCTACGGTAGGTCAAAATATACCAAATCAAAATATATTAAATTTAACCAAGTATATAGATGGAATTGCCAGGGGAAGAGTGGCGCAAATTGATGCCACTATCTTAAAAAAATCTCATGAAGAACTGTCAAATGTCATCGCTAAGGATTGGAATAAAATAAAAGATGAAATCTATTTAGAATTGTCCAAAAATCAAAAACAGAACGATGATGCATTAATGAACGTAGAAAATTCCATAAAAAAATTTGAAGACGAAAAAAACAAAATAATTGAGAAATTTAGCAATTTTTATAAAACAGCTACTGAGCAAGTACAGACGCTTGAAGATACATATCATAAAAAACTGCAATTGGAGGCACCGGCCACATATTGGAGTTCACGCAAAACTAATCAAAGGTGGGCTGCAGCACTTTTTGCCGTAATTTTCATAGCTTGTATTCTTGGCGCGCTAGGTTTGGCCTACAAGTACGTAGACGAGATATTTGCTCATATTCCGCGAAATAATAATGGAGACATTGGATTGGCTTCAATCGTTGTCGTTTCAATTCCAGCCGCTGCCATCGCATGGGGGCTTCGTGTTTTCGCGAAGTTATTCATACATAATTTAAATTTGGCATCGGATGCAGCACAACGGCAAACAATGGTTGCAACTTATCTCGCACTAGCTAATGATGAGAAAGCAAATCTTGGTAATGACGAGCGCATTTTGATTCTAAATGCATTATTTAGACCAACAGATGCTGATAAGAATCATGATGCTCCGCCGCCAAATTTGCTTGATATAGCTAAATCTGCATCAGGAAAAGGAGCTTAAGTTTTCTGATCGGTCTTGCGCTCCGCTATCGGTTCCGGATTTGATGTCCGGTCTTGCGGCGATTATTCGCGCTCCGGTTTGAATTCCCTTGCGAGGGTTTCGGCGCGGGCGATGTCGCTTGCGCTCATGCGGCTCTTGAGGAGGGTTTCCCACCTCTCTGCCTCGTCATCCCCCTCTTTGACCGCGAGGAGCGCCCATTTCAGCGCCTCTATGTCATTCTTTGCGACCCCCTCGCCCTCGCTGTAGCGGGCGGCGAGCTTGCCCAGCGCCTTGCCATGGCCCTGGCGGGCCGCCTTTTCGAACCAGGTGAAGGAGGCCGCCATATCGACCGCCGTGCCATAGCCGTCTCGGTAGATCTTGCCAAGATTATACTGCGCTGCCGCCATGCCCGCGCCGGCCGCAAGGCGGATATTTTCGACGGCGCGCTCCGGGTTCTCCTCCGTGCCGATGCCGTAGATATACATCTTGCCGAGCGTATATTGCGAGGGCGCGAACCCGTCGCGGGCCGCCGTTTCAAGCGCCGCCATCGCGGGCGTGTATTTCCTGTCCGCGAGCAGGCGGAGCGCGTGATTATGCAGCGCCGGCGGATAGCCCGCCGCGACCGCCTTATTGTTCCAGAACTCGGCCTTGACGCTATCCGGATCGACGCCGCGCCCTTCCTCATAGAGGACCGAGAGGCCGAACTGCGCGGCCGGGTTGCCCTTCTCCGCCAGGTCCTGCCAGAGCGCCAGGGCCTCGGTAAAGCGGCCCTGTTCGAACAGCGCCTTGCCGGCGGCGAAGCTCTGCGTATCGGTGTTCAGCCGCTCGGCGCGGATCTTGAACAGCGTGATGAGGCCGCCGATCCCCTCGCGTCTCAGCACCGGATAGAAGGCCTCGCGGTGGCTGAGCGCGACGCTGGTGCCGTTGATGATGATATCGATGATGAGCGGCGTTCCGAGAATTTCCCGAAGCCGCCAGTCAATCTCCACCGCCTCGCGCTGCGGCCGGATCAGCCGGGAATGGACATAGGCGTCGCGCGATCCCTTCTCCTCCACCGACAGCACGGTGAATTCGTCGCCCGGATAGCCGCCCAGCTGGCTGCCGTAGGCCTGCAGGAAGAAATCGCGGAACAGTTCAAGGAATTCCTGCCGCCGCTCCTGCGGCAGCGTCTCCCACTCCGGCCCGATGACGAGTTCCGCGATAAGGGTGAAATGAAAGTTCCGGCCGATGATCGCGGCAAGATGACTTTCCCGCGACGCCAGCGGTTTGTCCGGTTGCGAGAGAATAGCTTTCGCCTGGCCCGACAGCCCGGCGATGACCGCCTGGGCCCGCGTCGCCCGCTCGCCGGCGCTGGCGGGCGCGCCCCCGGCAACGACGGCCGCCACGATCCCCAATGCAAGCGCAATGTCGCGAAGTCGCCGCAAAAAACCCTCTCCCCATACCGTCATCTCGCCCCGGGGAATTATTCTATGGCTTTGAAGATAAATTGCAAAAGGCTTTATTGCGCCGGAAATGGTGCCCGCACCCGGAATTGAACCGGGAAGCCCTTACGGGCGGCAGATTTTAAGTCTACTGTGTTTACCAATTTCACCATGCGGGCGGCGCCTTGCAAACTAACTAAATCGGTTTTGCGAAACAAGGAGATAATGCCTCCGGATCGAATTTTGGAGTCGTATTCCCGATCCCGGCCGTGACGTTCGCCTCGCCATTTCACAATATGGTGATGGGAAAAGTTTATTTCTGTTGATCCGATTTCCCCCCGCCCCCGTATTCCTTTCCAAACGCAGATCGCGACTGGGTTTTTATCGATGTACCTGAACCCCAGAGGAGGGAAAATGTCCAAAATCCTAAAACTAGTCTCCACGTTTCTGATTGTTGGCGTCTTTGCCACGGCCTGCGCGCAGGACGCCAAGATGGCGAAAAAGCCGATGCCGGCCGAGAAAGATATCGTCGCCACCGCCGTTGATGCGGGCCAGTTCAATACCCTGGTCGCGGCCCTGAAGGCAGCCGGACTGGTGGAAACCCTGCAAAGCCCCGGACCGTTCACGGTGTTTGCGCCGACGGATGACGCCTTTGCCAAGCTGCCGGCGGGAACCGTCGAAAATTTGCTGAAGCCGGAAAACAAGGAAAAGCTGGTCCAGGTCCTGACCTATCATGTGGTCTCGGGCAACGTGCCGGCATCTGCGGTGGTCGGCAAGATGGTTGATGCCACCAGCGTAGAGGGCAGCACCATCATGATCAACGGCATGGACGGCGTCATGCTGAACGGCTCCGCCAAGGTGGTTGCCGCCGACGTGATGGCCAGCAACGGCGTCATTCATGTGATCGATACGGTGATCCTGCCGCCGAGCAAGTAACCCTTGCCGGGCCTGCATTCTCCAGCAGGTCCCCGTTCGTCGCGGCGACAATGATTGGTGACAGGTCCCCCCTAGCCGATCGTTGTCGCCCGACGTCTGTTATCAGGTGGTTTCCACGACGTGGACGCCCTCCCCCTTCAAATATTCCACCAATTCACCGAAGGCGGCATCCAGATCCGCTTTCTCGGTCGAGCGCAGGACGAGATTGGTGCCCACCTCCCCTTGCCGGAAATAGGGGTAGGACCCCATCGAGACATCGGGATAGGCCTTCTGCAGCGCGCCGAGCTTTTCCGCGACCCGTCCTTCGGGCAATCCCGCGCCGATGGTCCGGCTCAGCATTTTCGGACCGCCATGAAGCGTCGGCGCGATCTCCTCGAACATGGCCTGCATGATCGTCGGCACCCCCGCCATGACATAGACATTCTCGATGCAAAAGCCCGGGGCCTTGCTGACGGGATTATTGATCAGCGATGCGCCATCGGGAATGCGGGCCATGCGTTTGCGCGCGTCATTGAACTCGATCCCGCTGGTCTCGTAATGCCGGGTCAGCAGCGCCATGGCCTCGGGATGAAAATCGATGCCGACGTCGAAGGCCGCGGCAATGGAATCGGCGGTGATATCGTCATGGGTCGGGCCGATGCCGCCGGTCGTGAAGACATAGTCGAACTTTGCACGGAGCGCGTTGACCGCGGCGACAATCTCCGCCTCGATATCCGGCACCACCCGCACCTCGCGCAGCTGCACGCCGATCTCGTTCAGACGGACCGCGATCCAGGCCATGTTCTTGTCCTGTGTGCGGCCCGAGAGGATCTCGTCGCCGATCACCACCACGGCGGCCGTCACGATTTTTTTCGCGCCTGACTTATCTGACATAAAGGTACCTTGTAATTTGCCGACTTCGGGTTGGCCATATCATAGCAAACCGATTACAAAGGGCATCAGCTATTTTCACCTACCGGAATATGGTCGACGTAAAATCATGAAATTCCCCGCTCCCCTCCTCAAGGGCCGCCTGATCCGGCGCTACAAGCGCTTCCTTGCCGATATCGAACTTGAGGATGGCAATGTGATCACGGCCCATGTCGCCAATCCCGGCTCGATGATGGGGCTGAAGGACGAAGGCATGACCGTCTGGCTGTCAGAATCCGATAACCCGAAACGCAAACTCCCCTATAGCTGGGAACTGGTGGAGGCGGACGGCGCGCTCGTCGGCATCAATACCGCGCATCCGAACGGCATCGTGGCGGCGGCGATCGAGCGGGGCGACGTCCCGGCCCTCTCCGGCTACGACCATCTGACGCGGGAGGTCAAGTACGGCGAGAATTCGCGCATCGATATCCTGCTCTCTGGCGGCGATAAGCCCGATTGTTATGTCGAGATCAAGAATGTCACGCTGAAGCGCGATTCGCGCCATGCGGAATTTCCGGATTCGGTCACCGCGCGCGGCGCGAAGCATCTGAAGGAGCTTTCCGCGATGGTGGCGGCCGGTCACCGGGCGGTGATGTTCTATCTGGTCCAGCGGGCGGATTGCGGCGCTTTCCGCCTGGCCGCCGATATCGATCCGGCCTATGCCGCGGCATTCGCCGAAGCGCGGGCTGCGGGAGTTGAAATTTTGTGCTATGACTGCCACATAACCCCTGCCGGGATTTGTCTCGGCTCCCCTGTTCCGGTTATTCCCTAGTTTGTTTTCTGCCGGAGATGGGGTATTATTTTGCAAAAAGTTGATGAGCGCTTATGAGATATGAAACGAGTATAACGGCGCCGGATCGCAATACCGGCGTGATAAAGCTGCATGGTCCCGACGCTTTCGAAGGGATGCGCAAGGCTGGCCGACTGGCGGCGGAAACGCTGGACATGATCGCCGAGCATGTGGTGCCGGGCGTGACGACGGACGAGCTGAACACGCTCTGCGCCGAGTTTATCGCGGAGCGCGGCGGCATTTCCGCGCCACTGAATTACCGCGGCTTTCCGAAATCGATCTGCACTTCCATCAACCATGTGGTCTGCCATGGCATTCCTGGGCCGAAGAAGTTGCAGAACGGGGATATCGTCAATATCGACGTGACCCCTATCGTCGATGGCTGGCATGGCGACAGCAGCCGCATGTATATTGCCGGCAAGCCGAGCGTGAAGGCCGCGCGCCTGATCGATATCACCTATGAATCCCTGATGCGCGGGATCGAGGTGGTGAAACCCGGCGCAACGACCGGCGATATCGGCTATGCGATCCAGAATTATGCCGAGGGCAAGCGCTGCTCGGTCGTCCGGGATTTCTGCGGCCATGGCCTTGGCCGGGTTTTTCATGATGTTCCGAACATCGTTCATTACGGCACACCCGGCGAAGGCGTGGAGCTGAAGCCCGGCATGATCTTCACGATCGAGCCGATGATCAATCTCGGCACCTGGCAGGTCAAGGTGCTAGATGATGGCTGGACGGCGGTGACGAAAGACCGCTCCCTCTCCGCCCAGTTCGAGCATTCCCTCGGCGTGACCGAGACGGGATACGAGATTTTCACCCTCTCACCGAAGGGACTGGACAAGCCGCCCTATGACGTCTGACGCCAAGACTTCACCGGCGCGACCCGGTTTGCAAGAATTGGACAACCCCTCCTTTTCCCTCGGGCTGGAGGAAAGCGCACCGGCGAAGACGGCGGCGGACGATCACCGGCTCGGTCATCGCGAGCGGATGCGCGCGCAGGTGCTGAACGCGGGCGCGCGCAGCCTCGCCGATTACCAGATCCTCGAGATGCTGCTCTTCGCCGCCGCGCCGCGCGGCGATACGAAACCGGTGGCGAAGAACCTGATCTCCCGCTTCGGTAGCCTTGCCAAGGTCCTGAAGGCGGAACCGGATGAACTTCGCAAGGTCGACAAGGTCGGCGATGCGGTGATCGCAACCCTCAAAATCGCCGAGACGCTGGGCGAACGCCTGCTCCGGACGGAAATCGAGAAGCGGAACGTGCTCGGATCCTGGCAGGCGTTGCTCGAATATTGCCAGGGCACGATGAGCGGCCGCAAGATCGAGCATTTCCGGATACTGTTCCTCAATAACAAGAATCACCTGATCTCGGATGAGGTGCAGCAGACCGGCACGGTCAATCACACCGCCGTCTATCCGCGCGAGGTGGTGAAGCGCGCGCTCGAGCTTGGCGCGACGGCACTGATCCTCGTGCATAACCACCCGTCCGGCGACACCACGCCCTCGAAGGCGGATATCGACATGACGTCCGATATCGTCAGCGCCGCGGCGGCCCTCAACATCCGCATTCACGATCATATCATCGTCGGCGACAAGGACTGCGTCAGTTTCAAATCCCTCGGCCTGATGTGAGGGCGGCGCTCCTGCCGTTAACTGGTTGAGATTTTCCGTTATCTCTGCTAGTCAGCCCTTCTTCCGAACAACCTAGTCAGAAAGTTGGACCCGCCATGATCCCCCGTTATGCCCGCCCCGAGATGACCGCAATCTGGGAGCCGCAAAGCAAATTCCGTATCTGGTTCGAGATCGAGGCCCATGCCTGCGATGCCCAGGCGAAGCTTGGGGTGATTCCCGAAGCCGCCGCCAAGGCCGTCTGGGAGCGCGGCAATTTCGATATCGAGCGGATTGACGAGATCGAACGCGAGACCAAGCATGACGTGATCGCCTTCCTCACCAACCTCGCCGAATATGTCGGCGATGAGGCGCGGTTTGTGCATCAGGGCATGACGTCCTCGGACGTTCTCGATACCTGCCTTTCGGTGCAGCTGACCAAGGCCTGCGACATTCTTCTCACCGATATGGACCAGCTTCTCGCAGCGTTGAAGGCGAAAGCCTATCAGCATAAGGATGATGTCTGCGTCGGCCGCTCCCACGGCATCCATGCGGAGCCGGTGACCTTTGGCCTGAAAATGGCGCAGGCCTATGCGGAATTTTCCCGCAATCGCGAGCGGCTGGTGAACGCGCGAAAAGACATCGCCACCTGTGCGATTTCCGGCGCCGTCGGGACATTTGCCAATATCGACCCTTACGTGGAAGAGCATGTCGCCAAGGCGCTCGGTCTCGCGCCGGAGCCCGCCTCCACCCAGGTGATCCCGCGCGACCGCCATGCGATGTTTTTCGCGACCCTCGGCGTCATCGCCAGCTCGATCGAGCGTCTCGCCGTTGAGATCCGTCATCTGCAGCGGACGGAAGTGCTGGAAGCGGAAGAATATTTCGCGCCGGGCCAGAAAGGCTCCTCAGCCATGCCACACAAGCGCAATCCGGTGCTGACCGAGAACCTCACCGGCCTCGCCCGCCTCGTTCGCATGGCAACCATCCCGGCGATGGAAAATGTCGCGCTCTGGCATGAGCGGGACATCTCCCATTCCTCCGTCGAGCGCGGGATCGGGCCGGATGCGACGATCACCCTTGATTTCGCCCTCGCTCGCCTCACCTCAGTGGTCGAGAAGCTGGTGGTCTATCCGGAAAACATGATGGACAATATGAACAAGCTCGGCGGCCTCATCCATTCGCAGCGCGTGCTGCTGGCGCTCACGCAGGCCGGTGTCAGCCGCGAGGACAGCTATCGCCTTGTGCAGCGGAATGCCATGCGAGTCTGGCAGAACGGCGAGGATTTCATGGAGCTCTTGAAGGCAGACGCCGATGTAATGAAGGCCCTGACGCCGGCGCAGGTCGAGGGCGTCTTCGATCTCGAATATCACACCAAGCATGTGGATACGATTTTCCGCCGGGTGTTCGGCGACTAGGCAAAAAAAAGAGGCGCAGTCGCCTGCGCCTCCTTTTCTACAATATCTTCGGGTCTATTTGTCCGCCAGGATCTGCTGACGCGCGGTTGCCAGCAATTCTTCCATCTGGCGGCGGATGCGGTGGTCGGACATTTCGACATTTGCCGCATCAAGGTCCCCACGGATTTTCCGAAAGACGTCTTCATCGCCCTTCTCTTCCATGTCCGAGATGATGACTTCCTTGGCATAGACATCAGCGGCCTCGCCGGTCTTGCCCATCAGTTCCGCCGCCCAGGCGCCGAGCAGCTTGTTCCGGCGCACCATGATCTTGAATTCCATTTCCTGATCATGCGCGAATTTGCTTTCCTGACCTTTTTTGCGATCGTCGAATCCTGCCATATCTATTCAGTCCCTAATCTTGTTTCCAATCACCAATCCGAACACCGGCAATGCCTTATACCTAAGATGGTGTGCGTCGCCTAGCCTCGCAAGTGATTTTCTCGAGAATATACAACAAAAGCGTGACAGGAAATGTTGTCTTTACAGGATTTCTGCATTATGTTCCGCTTGCTTTTGCGGCGACGCTCTGGCAATAGGCCCTGACAGCACTTTCGATATCCGAACTGCGGCTGTTTAGATATTTTTCTCTGGCGGCTGGCCGCCTTTTCGACGAGTTGGAGTTTATCCATGACCCGACGTAGACGAGTCTACGAAGGCAAGGCAAAAGTTCTCTTTGAAGGTCCGGAACCGGGCACTCTCGTGCAGTATTTCAAGGATGACGCCACCGCATTCAATGGCGAGAAGAAAGCAACAGTCACCGGCAAGGGCGTTCTGAACAACCGGATCTCGGAACATCTGATGCTCAAGCTCGCGGAAATCGGCATCCAGAACCATTTCATCCGCCGCCTCAACATGCGCGAGCAGCTGATCAAGGAAGTCGAGATCATCCCGGTCGAGGTGATTATCCGCAATATCGCCGCGGGCTCGATCTGCAAGCGACTTGGCATATCGGAGGGAACGCCCCTGCCCCGGCCGATCATCGAATATTGCTTCAAGTCCGACGAGCTGAACGACCCGCTGGTCTCGGAAGAACATATCACCGCCTTCGGCTGGGCCAACCCGCTCGAGCTTGATGACATCATGAGCCAGTCGCTGCGCGTCAACGACTTCCTGCTCGGTCTCTTCTCCGGGATCGGCATCCGGCTGGTTGATTTCAAGCTGGAATTCGGCCGCTATTATGAGGGCGACGAGATGCAGATCATTCTCGCCGACGAGATCAGCCCGGATAATTGCCGGCTGTGGGATGCGGCGACCAACAAGAAGCTCGACAAGGACCGTTTCCGCCGGGATCTCGGCGGCGTCGAGGATGCCTATCAGGAAGTCGCGCGGCGGCTTGGCATTATTCCCGAAGGTGGCCCGGGCGACTTGCAGGGGACAAACGCGATTCAGTAAAGGCGCATTGGCGCCTTTTTTTTACGTAGGTAAAGAGGATTAGATGAAAGCACGTGTCTATATTTCCCTGAAAAACGGGGTCCTCGACCCGCAGGGCAAGGCGATTTCCCATTCGCTTCAGGGTCTGGGATTCAAGAATGTTCTCGACGCCCGGCAGGGCAAGACCATCGATCTCGACCTCAAGGACATGGATCGCGCGGCGGCCGAGGCGGAAGTCGAGAAAATGTGTCAGCAGCTTCTCGCCAACACGGTGATCGAAAACTATACCATCGAAATGCTGGATTGACCGGACAGGGAGTTTTGGACAATGAAGGCCGCTGTTATCGTATTTCCCGCCTCCAATTGTGACCGTGACCTGAAGGTCGCCCTGGCCCAGGCCATGGGACGTGATCCGGATATGGTCTGGCATGGCGATAGCGAGCTTCCCGAGACGGACCTGATTGCCATTCCGGGCGGCTTCTCCTATGGCGACTATCTTCGCGCCGGCGCCATGGCCGCCAATTCGCCGATCATGCGCGAGGTGGTGAAAAAGGCGCAGGCCGGCACGCCGGTCCTCGCAATCTGCAACGGCTTTCAGATCGCCACGGAAACCGGCATGCTTCCCGGCGCGCTGCTGCGCAATGCCGGTCAGAAATTCGTCTGCAGGGATGTCGATCTTCTCATCACCGCGCGGAATGAACGCTTCGTCGGCGGGTTCGAGCAGGGCGAAGTCGTCCGCTTTCCCGTCGCCCATCATGACGGCAATTATTATGCCGATGAGGAGACCCTTCACGAACTGGAGGGTGAAGGCCAGGTGGCGTTCAAATATGCCAGCGCGGAGGGCGAGCTAACCGACGCCGCCAATCCCAACGGCTCGCTCAACAATATCGCCGGGATCTACAACAAGGCGGGCAATGTCCTCGGCCTGATGCCGCATCCCGAGCGGCTGATCTCCGAAGAGCTCGGCGGCACCGACGGCAAGCGCTTTTTCGATCATCTCGTAAATTCCATCGTTTGAAAATATGACTGAAATTACCAAAGAAATCGTTGCCGAGCATGGCCTGACCGAAGGCGAGTATGAAGAGGTCCTCAGGATTCTCGGCCGGACGCCGAACCTGACGGAACTCGGAATCTTCTCCGTGATGTGGAGTGAGCATTGCTCCTATAAATCCTCCAAAAAATGGCTGAAAACCCTGCCCACAGAGGCACCCTGGGTGATTTGCGGGCCCGGCGAGAATGCCGGCGTCATCGATATCGGTGATGGGCAGGCAGCGATTTTCAAGATGGAAAGCCATAACCACCCCTCCTTCATCGAGCCCTACCAGGGCGCGGCGACCGGGGTTGGCGGGATCATGCGCGATGTCTTCACCATGGGCGCGCGCCCCATCGCCAATATGAACGCGCTGCGCTTCGGGCGGCCGGATCATCCGAAAACCGGGCATCTTGTCTCCGGCGTTATTGCCGGGATCGCGGGGTATGGGAACTGCATGGGTGTGCCGACGGTCGGCGGCGAGACGAATTTCCATGCCGCCTATGATGGCAATATCCTCGTGAACGCGATGACGGTGGGCCTTGCCGAGACGAAAAAGATCTTCTATTCCGCCGCCGCCGGTGTCGGCAATCCGGTTGTCTATGTCGGCTCCAAGACCGGGCGGGACGGTATCCACGGCGCGACCATGGCCTCCGCCGAGTTTGACGATGACAGCGAGGAAAAGCGCCCCACGGTTCAGGTGGGCGATCCGTTCACGGAAAAGCTCCTGCTCGAGGCCTGTCTCGAGCTCATGGCGACCGATGCGATCGTCGCGATCCAGGATATGGGCGCGGCGGGCCTCACCTCCTCATCCTTCGAGATGGCGGACAAGGGCGGCGTCGGCATCGAGCTCAACCTCGATCATGTGCCGATGCGCGAGGAAGGCATGACTCCCTATGAAATCATGCTCTCCGAAAGCCAGGAGCGGATGCTGATGGTCCTGAAACCGGGCCGCGAAGAGGAAGCGCGCAAGATTTTCGAGAAATGGGAGCTCGATTTCGCGGTCATCGGCAAGGTGACCGATACGGGCCGGATGGTGCTCACCATGAACGGTGAAGTGGCCGCCGATCTTCCCGTCGCGCCGCTTGCCGATGCGGCGCCGGAATATGACCGGCCCTGGACAAAAACCGAGCCGCCCGCCGTCATCAGGGCAGAGGATGTCGCCGCGCCCAATGATCTTGGCGAGGTTCTGCTCAAGCTCATGGGCTCCTCCGAGATTGCCAGCCGCAAATGGATCTGGGAGCAGTATGACCATATGGTCATGGGCGATACCATCCAGCGGCCCGGCGGCGATGCGGCCGTGGTCCGTGTCCATGGCACCAAGAAGGCACTTGCCATCACCACCGACTGTACCCCGCGCTATTGCTATGCCGATCCGGAGACCGGCGGCGCGCAGGCCGTGGCGGAGGCCTGGCGGAATATCACGGCGACCGGCGGACAGCCGCTTGCCATCACCGACTGCATGAATTTCGGCAACCCGCAGCGGCCCGAGATCATGGGCCAGTTCGTCGGCTGCATCAACGGCATGCGCCGCGCCTGCACGACGCTCGATTTCCCGGTGATTTCCGGCAATGTCTCGCTCTATAACGAGACCAACGGCACCGGCATTCATCCGACCCCGGCCATCGGCGGCGTCGGCATCCTCGCGGATTATGCGAAGATGACCACCCTCGCCTTCAAGTCGGAGGGGGATGTGGTGCTGCTGCTCGGCGATCTTTCCGGCGAGATGGGCCAGTCGCTGTATCTTCGGGAAATCGAGGGGCGTGAGGAAGGGGCGCCGCCACGGGTCGACCTTGAAAAGGAACGCAAGCATGGCGACTATCTCCGCGAGATGATTAACCGCGGGCATGTGACCGCCGCCCATGATATGTCCGACGGCGGCCTTGGCGTTGCGCTTGCCGAAATGGCGATTGCCGGCAATATCGGCGCGTCGATCCGGCTCGAGACAGCCATTCCGCCACACGCGGCCCTGTTCGCCGAGGATCAGGCCTGTTATGTCATCACCGTCAAACCGGAGAATGTCGAACTGGTCCGGGGATTGGCCCTTGCCGACGATATTCCCCTACACATTATTGGAACGATCGGTCATACTGAATTGAAAATCGAGGGCTGCCTTACCATATCCGTAAATGACTTACGGGATGTACATGCAGGATGGCTGCCTGCCCTCATGTCTCGTCCGGGCAGCGAATAGGAGTTTTGGTCCATGGCAATGGATGCGAGTGAAATTGAACGGCTCATCAAGGAAGGCATTCCTGATGCAACAGTGGAAATCACGGATTTGCGCGGCGATGGCGATCATTACGCGGCCATGGTGACCTCCGCGAGTTTTGCCGGTCTGCCACGGGTCCGCCAGCACCAGATGGTCTATGACGCGCTGAAAGGGAATATGGGCGGGAAGCTGCATGCGCTCGCCCTGCAAACCTCCGTGCCGGACGGCCAATAGTCAGTTCTAACATTAAAAAGGATCGATAAATGCTTGATCAAGTAACCAAAGATCGAATTTCCCAGGAAATCGGCGGCAATGATGTCGTCCTGTTCATGAAGGGATCGGCCATCTTCCCGCAATGCGGATTCTCCGCAACGGCGGTTCAGATCCTCTCCCATCTCGATGTCAAATTCAAAGGCATCGATGTATTGAGCGATCCCGCCATCCGCGAAGGCATCAAGGAATACAGCCAGTGGCCGACCATTCCGCAGCTTTATGTCAAGGGTGAGTTCGTTGGCGGTTGCGACATCATGCGCGAAATGTTCGAAACCGGCGAATTGCAGGGAATTCTCGACGAGAAGCAGGTCGCCCGCGCCTCCGCGTGAGCGGTCGCCCGGTTCACCTTCCGGCTTGTTGTGAGGCCTGATGATGCAGCGGTTGCTAATCGCGCTCATCGCCCTGTTGCCCGAATCCTTTTTCCGCCTCTGCTACGGATTGAAACCCGTGGTCATCGACGGGCAGCGGCTCGACAGCAAGGCCCGGCTGCTCTGCGATATCGATCGCAAGACGGCGACGCCGGTCCGCGACACCCCGGTCGAGACTACCCGCGCCAATATGGAGCGTCTGGCGGGCGCCCTCGCGGGCAAGCAACCCCCGCTCCAGTCCACTGAGGATATTGAAATTCCGACCGCCGCAGGCCCTCTTCCCGCGCGGCTCTACCGGCCCACGGCGGACCCGTCCCTTCCCGTTCTTGTCTATTATCACGGCGGTGGCTATATCCGCGGCTCGATCGCCAGCCATGACGGGCTCTGTGCGCGGCTGGCGCGGTATGGCGGCTTTGCGGTCCTCTCCGTTGATTACCGGTTGGCACCGGAACATAAGTTTCCTGCCGCCGTTGACGACGCGATAACGGCTTTTGACTGGGCCGTCCAGTATGGCGCGGACCATGGCCTTGATCCCGAAAAGGTTGCTGTGGGCGGCGATAGCTCGGGCGGATGTCTCGCGGCGGCGGTGGCGCAGCAGGCCAAGGCGCGGGGCGGCGCCCTGCCCGTCTTCCAGATGCTGCTCTATCCGACGCTGGATGCGCATTTGTCCGCCGACAGCTACAAGCTGTTCGAAGAGGGCTATTTCCTGACCTACGACCGTATTCGCGATTACCGGGACATGTATCTCAATACTGCGGCGGAACGGGATGATGTTCGTGCCTCCCCGCTCCTTAATCCGGACCTGGCGGGATTGCCGCCGTCCCTGATCATCACCGCCGGCTTCGATCCCTTGCGCGACGAGGCCGAAAGCTATGGCCGGGCGTTGCAGGCGGCGGGCGTGCGCGTCGGCGCCGTCCGGTACCCGAGCATGGTGCATGGCTTCATGTCGATGACGGCGCTGCTGCCGCAGGCCGACAAGGCGCTGCGTCAGGCGGCGGAGGCATTGCGTCACGCCGTCAGCGGCGAGTAATTAATCAGGCCGCATCCTCTTCGCCGCCGACCCGCTGGGCCAGCGCCGCCGCGAGATAGTCATCAAGATCGCCATCGAGCACGCCCTGCGCATTGCCCTTCTCGACCCCGGTGCGGAGGTCCTTCACCATCTGGTAGGGATGCAGCACATAGGAGCGGATCTGGTGGCCCCAGCCGATATCCGTCTGGCTGTCGCGGGTTTCCTGCGCCTCGGCCTCGCGCTTTTGCAGCTCCAGCTCATAGAGGCGCGATTTCAGCATCTTCATCGCCTCCGCCTTGTTCTTGTGCTGGGAACGGTCGTTCTGGCACTGGACGACGACATTCGTCGGGATATGGGTGATGCGGACCGCCGATTCCGTCCGGTTGACATGCTGTCCGCCGGCGCCGGAAGCGCGATAGACATCGATGCGGAGGTCCTTGTCGTCAATCTCGATATCGATATCGTCATCGATCACCGGATAGACGCCGACGGAGCAGAAGCTGGTATGTCGGCGGGCGTTGGAATCAAACGGCGAGATGCGCACGAGGCGGTGCACGCCGCTTTCCGTCTTGAGCCAGCCATAGGCATTTTCGCCCGCCACCTCGATGGTGACGGACTTGATCCCTGCCTCTTCCCCGGCGCTTTCCTCCAGCACCTTGACCTTGTAGCCATGCTGGTCGGCCCAGCGCATATACATGCGCAGCAGCATTTGCGCCCAGTCCTGCGATTCCGTGCCGCCCGCGCCGGAATGGATTTCGAGATAGCAATCATTGGCATCCACCTCGCCCGAAAGCATGCTCTCCAGGCGGCGGCGGTTCACTTCAGTGAGTAAGGATTTGAGCGCGGCTTCGGCATCGGCGAGGGTTTCCTCATCCTCCTCCTCCTCGGCGAGGTCGATAAGGTCGCAATTATCGGTCAGTTCCTGCTCGATCCGGTTATAGGCCGCGAGCGCGCCGTCAAGGCTGGTCCGCTCGCGCATCATCGCCTGCGCCTTGGCGGCGTTGTTCCACAGATCAGGATCCTCGACGAGGGCGTTCAGCTCCTCCAGGCGGCGGGTTGCGTTGTCCCAGTCAAAGATACCTCCTCAGCAAGGCCATGCCCTGCTTGATCTCATCAACTAACGACTGGTGTTCTGCACGCATTCTTCGCTCCAACGACTGTAAAAATTCTGGCGGGAAGGTAATCCGAAAAAGCCGATCAGTAAAGACCGCCCGTGCCGGAGCGGATCGTCTTGTCGGGAACGGTGCCGGTGGCGGCCGGCGCGAAGCTGCTGTCGGATCCGTCCAGCACGCCATTGCTGGTCAGGCGGCTGGTCGAGGTCTTGAAGGCCTCGAGGATGACATTCCTGTCGCCCCGCTGGGCCGGCTCGCCCGTTTGCTGGTTGACACGGACAAGGCGGATGCCCTCGGGCACACGGAACGGGGTCGCCGGCTGATCCTTCAGGGCCTCCATCATGAAGTCGCGGAAGATCGGAACGGCGACGGAAGAGCCGGTTTCCTTCTTGCCGAGGCTGCGCGGCGTATCGAAACCGACATAGACACCGACGGCAAGGTCCGGCGAGAAGCCCATGAACCAGGTGTCCTGGCTGTCGTTGGTCGTGCCCGTCTTGCCGCCGATGGGCTTGCCGATCGCATTGATGCGCACGCCGGTGCCGCGCTTGACGACCCCTTCCAGCATTGAGACGATCTGGTAGGCGGTGGTCGCCGGCAGGATCTGCTCGCGGTCATCGGGAAGCTGCGGCTCTTCCTGATTGTTCCAGGCCTCCACATTGCAGGCCTCGCAGGCCCGCTCGTCATGGCGGTAGATGGTCTTGCCGCGCCGGTCCTGCACGCGGTCGATCATGGTCGGCGTGATCTTCTTGCCGCCGTTCACCAGTTCCGCATAGGCTGTCGTCAGCTTGAGCAGCGTCGTCTCCCCCGCCCCGAGCGCCATGGAGAGCGTCGGCATCAGGTTGTCGGTAATGCCGAAGCGATGCGCATAGTCCACCACCGGTTCCATGCCGATGGCACGGGCCAGGCGCACGGTCATCAGGTTCCGCGATTTCTCGATGCCGAGGCGGAGCGTGCTCGGCCCGTAAAAGCGGTTCGAATAGTTCGACGGTTTCCAGCGCTCGCCATTCGGCTGGGTCAGCACGAAAGGCCCGTCCATCACCTTGTCGGCGGGCGTGAATCCGTTATCGAGGGCGGCGGCATAGACGAAGGGCTTGAAGGCCGATCCCGGCTGGCGGTAGGCCTGCACGGCGCGGTTAAACTCCGAGGCTTCCGGGCTCCAGCCGCCGACGATCGCATGCACGCGCCCCGTATGCGGGTCCATCGCGACGAGACCGCCGGAAATCTCCGGGATCTGTTCAAGGGAGAACAGCTTGTCCGTGGCTTTCGCGTCCTCTTTCGGGGAGACAGCGATGATATCGCCGATTTTCAGCACGTCCGACGGCTTTTTAATGGCCGGACCCCGCTCGTCCACATCGATATAGGCGCGCGCCCATGTCAGATCCTCCAGCAGGATGCGCCCGGTGGAGGTGTCGGAAAAGCCGATGGTCGCCGCCTCGTCATCGAGTTCCAGCACGACAGCCATATACCAGTCGCCCAGCCCTTTCGGGCGGGGAAACTTGATCATCTTGACGGTCCAGTCCTCGCCCACCTCAATCGAGGAGAGCGGGCCGCGCCAGCCATGGCGGCGGTCATAGTCGCGCAGTCCCTCGCGGA
Organism: Sneathiella chungangensis; assembly: GCF_009882935.1. Lineage (GTDB taxonomy): Bacteria > Pseudomonadota > Alphaproteobacteria > Sneathiellales > Sneathiellaceae > Sneathiella > Sneathiella chungangensis. The sequence goes on along the minus strand of NZ_WTVA01000001.1, from coordinate 162,111 downwards.
GGATGCGCTCGCCGAGCTGCTGCAACGTCGTGTTCATGGTCGTTCGGACCGAAAGGCCGCCGTCATAGAGCGCCTTCTCGCCGTAAAGATCATAGAGCTCGCGGCGGACCTGTTCGACGAACCATTCGGCGCTGATCACCTCGGCGTCCCCACCCTTGCGCGCCAGCAGCGGCATCGCCAGCGCCTCGTCGGCCTGCTCCTTCGTGATGTAGCCATCCTCCAGCATGCGGCCGATCACATAATTCCGCCTATCGACGGCCCGCTCGGGATACTTAAAGGGATTGTAGTTGTTCGGCGCCTTCGGCAGGGCCCCGAGGTAGGCGGCCTCGGCGACCGTCAGCTTGTCGAGCGGCTTGTCGAAATAATAAAGCGCCGCCGCCGCCACGCCATAGGCGCGATGGCCAAGATAGATCTCATTGAGATAGAGCTCCAGCACCTGATCCTTGGTCAGCGCCCGGTTGATCCGGAGCGCGAGGATCGCCTCCTTCGCCTTGCGCTCATAGGAGACTTCGTTCGTCAGCAGCATGTTCTTGGCGACCTGCTGGGTAATGGTCGAGGCGCCGACCGGCCGCCGCCCGCGGCCGAGATTTTTCAGATTGGTGACAACGGCGCGGGCAATACCCTGAAAATCGACGCCGGGATGCTGGTAGTAATTCTGGTCTTCCGCCGCGATGAAGGCCTGCTTGACGATTTCGGGAATCGTCTCGATCGGCACGAACAGGCGGCGCTGATGGGCATATTCCGCGATCAGGCTGCCATCGGCGGCATGCACCCGCGTCATCACCGGCGGCTCGTATTTCGTCAGCTGGTCATATTCGGGCAGTCCGCGGCCGAAATGATACAGGCCATAGCCGATGGCTCCGACCCCGATGACCCCGAAAAAAATCCCGAGAGCGAGACAGAGAAAAAGAAATTTTGCGAAACGCTTCATAAGCTGACTAATCTCAAATTACATATTCAAATTGTGAATATAGAACAGAATTGGCAAATTTCAGGCAGAAATATTCGTTTTTTCCAATGGGCGGCCGATCGCGCCCCCGTTTTACGGATCGACCGTTTTAAAATACTTGTCCACCGCCGTGACGATCGCCTGCGCCAGCCGTTGCTGACCCTTGGCTGATTTCAGGATTTTCTCATCCTCGCGGTTGGACAGATAGCCAAGCTCCACCAGCACCGAGGGGACATCCGGCGCCTTCAGCACCCGAAATCCTGCGAAACGGTGCGACCGGCCACGGGTTTTCATGCCCGACTTGGCAATCTCCGGGGTGATCATCTCGGCGAATTTGACCGAGAAATTCATGGTTTCGCGCTGCGCCAGATCGATCAGGATGCCCTGCACGGTATCGTCCTGCGAGCTCAGGTCGACCCCGGCGATAAGGTCGGATTTATTCTCGCTCTTTGCCAGTTCCGCCGCCTCGTCGTCGGAGGCGTTCTCGGACAGGGTATAGACCGTGGCGCCGCGGAAATCCGGCCGGCTGATCGAATCGGCATGGATCGAGATGAAGAGATCCGCCGCCGCATGCCGGCCCACCGCAACGCGTTCGCGCAGGCTGAGGAAGGTATCGTCATCGCGCGTCATGATGACGTTGTACTTGTCGTTGCGGGCGAGGAGATCGCGGATTTTCTGTGCCACCTCAAGGGTGATTTTCTTCTCATAAACGCCGCTCTTGCCGATGGCGCCGGGATCGATGCCGCCATGCCCAGCATCGACAACAATCGTGTACTTCCGGCTCTCGGCGGGTGGCGGCGGCGCGACAAGGGCGATTTTCTGCGTTGCCGCCTGTTCCTTGCGTCGTTCCGCCAGTTCCTTGCGGAAGGTCCCGAAATCGGTTTCCTGGATATCGATAAAGAAGCGATAGGGCTTGCCCGACGAGGGCGGCAGCACGACGGTACGCAGGATTTTCACCGGCCCGCCGACATCGAGGACGACGCGGGAAGTATCCTTCTTGAACAGGCCCCAGCGGTAATTCTCGACGATGCCCTTCTTCCGGTTGTCGCTCTCCCCGGCAACCCAGTTGAGCTCCGGCAGGTCGATGACGATGCGGTAGGGATCGGCGAGCAGGAAAATATCGAATTCCGGCGCCGCGCTCATCTCCATGACGAAGCGCGTCCTGTTGTCATGCTGGCCAAGCCGCACGGAAGACACGTCAATGACGGGCGCCGCGATCGCCGCTGCCGACAAAAAAAGCCCCGCCGTCACCAGGCAGACCGTCAGGGCGGGTCGGAAAAAGCGATTGAACATATCCATATCCGGATCACAAATTTTCTACGCTACGAATTTTACGGCCCAGGGCCGCCGAACGGGCCTAAATTAGCGGCTTCGCGTCCGGTAATCAATGCGCGTGGTCCGAATAGTGTGAATATTTTTGACAGGGCGTCATTATTCACTTGGTATGTCGGAGAGAATGGCGCTATCATATACGCGTGAGTTCCTGTGGTCAGTTCCATGCTCATATATATGAGACAGGGCGGCGCCGTTTCCGACAGCTTTTGTAGGCATTGAAAGATTTTCAATCCCCGGAGCGTCAGGCAGCAGCGCTTAAGACAATGCAGTGAAAATAGGTGAAACAGAAATCGTTCTCTGTCGTCAATGTCGATGACAGGTTCCGGCAGCCAGAAGCTCAGACCGCAAAAAAGAGGTCTGGAAAACGTTTTGTTCAGAAAAACGGGCGGCGCCGACGATTTCCACAGAAATAGGCTGTTACCCTTTATAACTCATACGGAGGGTATGCAGTCACGGAGCTGAAGTATGGCTACGCGTATGCTGATCGACGCGTCTCACGAAGAAGAGACTCGCGTCGTAATAGTAAGAGGTACCCGTCTCGAGGAATTTGATTACGAGACGGCATCAAGAAAACAACTCAAAGGCAACATATATCTTGCAAAAGTGACACGGGTCGAACCCTCGTTGCAGGCGGCCTTTGTTGAATATGGCGGTAATCGCCACGGCTTTCTCCCCTTCAATGAAATCCATCCCGACTATTACCAGGTGCCGATTTCCGACCGCGAGGTCCTGATCGAGCAGGAAGCCGCCGCCGAACGGGAGGCAAGCGACCGCGAGGAAGCGGAGATCGCGAAAAAATCCGGCAAGAAATCCGATGCTACCGCCGAAGACGAGGCAGACGCCGAACTGATGACCGACGCCGTCACGTCCGGTGACGAGGACGAGGAAGACGGTGTCGTTGACGACGTCGAGGATGCCGACGGCGGGCTCGAGGTTGTCGACAGCAGCGTCGATGATTATGTCGAGGCGATCGGCGGCGAGGACGATGTCGAGGATCGCCGCGCGGCACAGCCCCGGCGCAACTACAAAATCCAGGAAGTCATCAAGCGCCGGCAGATTCTGCTGGTGCAGGTGGTGAAAGAGGAACGCGGCAACAAGGGCGCGGCGCTGACCACCTATATCTCCCTTCCCGGCCGCTACAGCGTGCTGATGCCGAATACCGGCCGTGGCGGCGGGATCAGCCGCAAGATCAGCAACCCGGCGGACCGCAAGCGCCTCAAGAAGATTGCGGCGGAGCTGGACGTCCCGAAAGGGATTGGTGTGATTATCCGCACGGCCGGCCTCAGCCGCACCAAGGTCGAGATCAAGCGCGACTATGAATTCCTGATGCGGCTGTGGGATGATATCCGCGAGCTGACGCTCAAATCCATCGCGCCGTTCTGCGTCTATGAGGAAGCGAACCTCATCAAGCGCTGCATCCGCGATCTCTACAACAAGGAAGTCGGCGAAATCCTGGTCGAGGGCGATGAAGGCTACAAGGTGGCGAAAGACTTCATGCGCAAGCTGATGCCGAGCCATGCCAAGAAGGTGCAGCCCTACAAGGACAAGATCCCCCTCTTCCACCGCTTCCAGGTCGAGCAGCAGTTCGCCTCGATGTATAATCCGGAAGTGCAGTTGAAATCGGGCGGCTACATCGTCATCAACCCGACGGAGGCCCTTGTTTCCATCGACGTCAACTCCGGCAAGGCAACGCGCGAGCGTAATGTCGAGGATACGGCGACCAAGACCAATCTGGAGGCGGCGGAGGAAATTGCCCGGCAATTGCGCCTGCGCGATCTTGCGGGCTTGATCGTCATCGACTTTATCGATATGGATGATAACCGCAACAATCGCGCCGTCGAACGACGGATGAAGGACTGCCTGAAATCCGACCGGGCCCGCATCCAGGTCGGGCGGATCAGCCCCTTCGGCCTGATGGAAATGTCGCGTCAGCGTCTGCGGCCGAGCTTCCTGGAAACCAGCACCAATGTCTGCCATACCTGTGGCGGCTCAGGCTTTGTGCGCTCGATTGAATCGACGGCTCTTTTGATTATCCGCACCCTGGAAGAGGAGGGCGTTCGCGAACGCGTCGCCAAGATCACGGTAACGGTCCATACGGATGTGGCGATTTACCTGCTTAACCAGAAGCGCGCGGTCATTCAGGAGCTTGAGAATCTCTATGGCATGGCCATCGTCATCCTGGCGGATCCGACGATAAATCTCAATGATCACGTGATCGAGCGCGAGAAAGGCAAGCCCGGCGATCTTACACCTGTCTCCCGTGACGTGGCGGCCAGCTACAGCCCGACCAATATCGAGGACGAGGATGAAGAGGACGAGCGTCCGGCAAGAAGCGCCGACGAGGACGACGAAGGAACCGAGCGCAAGCGCCGCCGCCGTCGCCGCCGGCGCAAGCCTCGCGATGAAAATGCACCGCAGCAGGAGGCCACGCCGGCGGATAAATCCGAGGGCGAGCAGCCCTCCGAAAATGGCGAGGACGGCGAATCCGGTGAACCCAAACGCCGCCGCCGGGGCAAGCGCGGAGGCCGTCGCCGGTCCCGCAACGCCCATGCGGACGAGCAGCAAAGCTCGGAGGAGACGGATCGGCAGGATGAGGCCGCGGACAAGACCGAGGCCAGTGCAGATGCTGATACTGGTACCGAAACCGATACCGATGCCGGTACCGATGCGGTTGTTATCCCGATCGCCGTGAAAGACGGTGAGACGGCGGAACTGACGCAGGATGCTGAGGCGCCGGTTGCGGTGGACGCGGCCCCTGAGGAAGCCCCGGAAGTGGCAGAGAAGAAACCCCGCCGGTCCCGACGCAAGCCGAAGGCGGATGAGGCGGAGAGCGCTGAGGCAACCGCGGAAGAAGCGGCGGAAAAACCCAAGAGAGCGCCACGTCGCCGCAAGGCCGCAAAGACGGAAGAGGAAACGGCGGACGCCGCGCCCCAGCCTGAGGAAAAACCGGCCGACACTGACGAAAAGGCAGAAGAAACCCCTGCCCCGGCGGCGGAACCCGCTCCGGCTAACGCTCCGGCGGAGGCCCTCGCGGCGGACAAGCCCGTTTCCGTTACCCTGGTGACGGAAGAGGCGGCCGAGGAAGTCGTGACCGAGAAAAAGCCGAAGCGCAGCGGCTGGTGGCGGCGCGGCTAGGCACTTAATTTGAATGAGGTGGCGAAAAAGGGAGCTTAACGGCTCCCTTTTTTGAGGCCGGACCAGTCCTTGAGGCGGGCAATCGCGCCTTCAATGGTCGCCGTCGATCCGGCAAAGGAAAAGCGCACATAGCCATTGCCCCGATGCGGATCGAAATCAAGGCCGGGCGTCGCCGCAACGCCGGTCTCGTTCAGCATGCGGGTGCAGAAATCAACCGAATCATTGGTGAAGTCGCGGACATCCGCATAGACATAGAAGGCGCCGTCGGCGGCGGCAAACCGGGTGAGCCCGAGCTTCGGAAACTCCCGCAGCAGAATATCGCGGTTGCGGGCATAGACGCGGACATTCGCCTCCATCTCCTCCATGCAGTCAAAGGCGGCGACGGCCGCATACTGGCTGAGCGCGGGCGCCGAGATGAAGAGGTTCTGCGCGAGTTTCTCGATGCTGGCGACCAGATGCTCCGGCACGACCATCCAGCCGAGCCGCCAACCGGTCATCGAGAAGAATTTCGAGAAGGAATTGATGATGATGGCGTCATCGGTGAGCGCCAGCGCGGTGGTCGCCGGCTCCTCGTAACAGATGCCATGATAAATCTCGTCGGAAATGAACTGCAGTTTTCGCTCCGCGCAGTAATCGACAAGCGCCCCAAGCTCGTCATGGTGGATCATGGTGCCCGTCGGATTTGACGGGCTGGCGACCAGCAGGCCGTGGATGGGATCCTCGAGGCGGTCGATCAGCTCCGGCGTCGGCTGGAAATTCGTCTCCGCATGGCAAGGCAGGCCAACCGGCACGAGATCGAGCGACGTCAGGATATTGCGATAGGCCGGATAGCCCGGCTCGGCGAGGACAACCCCCTCCCCCTTATTGAAGGCGGACAGAAAGGTGAGCAGAAAGCCGACCGATGATCCGGTGGTGACGACGACGCGCTCCGGCGGCAGCTCGACGCCGTAAAAATCCTTGTAATGCCGGGCGATGGCGGCACGCAGCGGCGGAATGCCGAGGGCGTCCGTATAGCCGATCTGCTGGCGGTCCAGCGCCTCCTTCGCGGCGGCGATAACCTTCGAGGGCGCGCGCGTGCCCGGCTGCCCGACCTCCATATGGAAGACCTCCCCGCCCGCCTGCTCGCGCCTGTTGGCGGCCTTCAGGACTTCCATGGCGATGAAGGGACTGATCTCCCTGCCCTTGCTGCGGTTCATGCTCTTATCCTTGATCCGGGAATATCAGTTTTCGATCAGCGACAGGCCATAGCCGCGCGGATCATGGCGGGATCGGCAGTTATAGACCTTTCCGTCCCGGCAATAGATCGCATTGACCGAGGCGAGCCGGTCGACCTCCACCATGACCGGAAAGCTGCCTTTAAGCGCTGCCACATCCGCCGCCGGCATCGATGTTTCGTAGAGCAGCGGCAACTGGTTGCCCATGGTGAACAGGCGCGGCGCGTCGATGGCGGGTTCCAGGTTGCCGCCCTTGGCGAAGAGGCTGAGCCCCGTCGAGACCGACGCGACCGTTGCCGCCGCGCCGCCGGTCGCCGCGCTCGCGTAATAGAAGTCCTTGTTCGGAAGGTTGACCACCAACATGGGCGAGGTCATGAACTCGCGGTTTTCCGGCGCGAGGTTCCCCGCCATGACGATGCCGCTGATTTCCCCCATCTGGCCCGATCCGAAGGGAAAGCCGAGACCGACGACGCAGGCGACCGCGTTACCCTTGTTATCGGCAGTGACGAAGGAGGATATGCCGTGGCTGATGAAGGGGGAAATGGCCGTCTGCCGCGCAAAAACGGCGGCCGTTGCGGCGGCGATTTCGCTTTGCGGGATCGCCACATCGACGCCGAGGATGCCCTTGCCCTCGAACAGGGTTCGCCAGAGCTCGCGATAGACGTCGCCGGACGGCCCGGTGGAAACGCCGACCATATTGGTATCGACGCGGAATGTCTGGGCGTCGCGCCAGATCGGTTTGTAATTCAGCAGGTCCGACACCGTGATGGTTCCGCCGGCGATCCGCGCATCCTCGACGAAGGTGCGGGCCCAGTTGCCGTTATAAAAGGACGCCCCGCCCTCCGATCGTAGCGCTGAGAGCAGGCTGGCAAGCCGGATCTGGCGGATTTTTGCGCCCTCTGCCACAAACTCACCTTGTTTATCCATGAAAATGTTCTGGATGTTATAGTCGAGGATCAGCTGATCCTTGTTGAGGACCATGGCCATATGCTGGGCGCGCGAGAGCGGCTCGCCAAAGGCGGCAATCTGTTCCGCCGGGGCGAGAAGTTGGGACCATTCAAGCTTGCCGTAGCGGGCCTGCAGCGCGGCCATGCCGCGAATATTGCCGGGGATGGCGATGGCGCCGCCCGCGGCGGGAGCCTGATTGTAGAATTGCAGATTTTCGAGTTTGTTGGTCTCATTATGATAGACAATGCATTCCCCGCCGCCACCCATCGAGGCGGCCACCGGATAGGTCACGGCGAGCGTGAAATAGAGCGCCGCCGCCGCATCCGCCGCCGTGCCGCCGGAGGAAAGAATATCCTCCGCCACCAGGGTTGCGCGCGGTTCATCCGACGCCGCACCGCCGAGATTTCCCTCGACATTGCCGATTTCGCCAAGCGGCACGCTCGGCCCGCCGCACGCGGTAAGAAGGGCGGGCGCAATCACCGGGAGAAATAACAGGTGCCGTATCCATTGACGCGGCCCGCTACAGTTCCTAGTTTTAGGACGTGATAAAAGGAATTTTTTCTTGATTAAACGCATCTTAACGCCGGTATCCATATTTCTGGTCCTGTTACTCTCCCTGGAAGGGGCGGTTGCCAAACAGACGGCACCCTCCTTTATCCGTGACGCAGAAATTGAACATACCCTTCGCTCTTACGCAAGGCCTCTGTTCAGGGCGGCGGGACTGAATGGCGACGATGTCGAGATTTATATCATCAATAGCGGCGATTTAAACGCCTTTGTCGCGGGCGGCCAGCGGCTGTTCATGTTTCGCGGCCTGCTGGAGCGTGTCGAGACACCGGATCAGCTCAAGGGCGTGATCGCCCATGAAACGGGCCATATCGCCGGCGGTCATCTGGCGCGGACGCAGGATGCGCTTAAAAACGCCAATATCAAGAGCATCGTCGGCATGATTCTCGGCCTCGCGGCGGCGGCGGCCGGTGGCGGCGGCGCGGGCGCGGCGGTGGCCATCGGATCGCAGGACGCGGCAACGAAATCCTTCCTCAGCTACAGCCGGACGCAGGAATCCTCCGCCGACCAGGCGGCGATCACCTATCTCAACCGGACCGGCCAGTCCGGCCGCGGCATGGTCGAATTTCTCGATATCATCGGCCGGGGCGAATATCAGCCGCAGAACACCATCTCCTCCTACTACCGGAGCCATCCGGTCAGCAGCGAGCGTGTCGCCGCCCTCAGCCAGCGAGTCAATGCCTCCCCCTACAAGGACGTGCCGCCGAGCGATGAGGATGTCATTGCGCTCAAGCGCATGCAGGCAAAATTGTTCGGATTCACCCGGCCGCTTCAGAAAACGCTGCATAAATATCCGGTCAGCGATAACAGCGTCGAGGCGCGGTATGCCCGTGCCATCGGCTTCTTCCGCTATCCGGACCTGAAAAAGGCGCTTGCCGAGATCGACAGCCTGATCGCCGAATATCCGGCCGATCCCTATTTCCACGAGTTGCGGGGCCAGGCGCTTTATGAGAACGGCGATATCCTGGGCGCGCTTCCCTCGCTTGAGACGGCGGTGACGCTGGCACCGGGCGAGCCGCTGATCCTCTCCTTTTACGGGACGATCCTGAATGCGACGGGCGATCCGCTGGATTCGGAAAAGGCGATTGCGATCCTCAATGAAAGCCTGTCCTATGATCCCAACAACGGGCAGACCTGGGACCAGCTTGCCATTGCCTATAGCCGGACCGGCGATACCGGCATGCTCTCGCTGGCCAGTGCCGAGAGGTCATTGCTGGAGGGGGAATATCAGAAGGCGGCGTTCCATGCCGAACGGGCGCAGGATTTCTTCAAGATCGGCAGCCCCATATACCTGCGCACGCAGGATATCATCACGATCGCCAATCAGGCGGCGGCCGAAGCCGCCCGGAACTGATCCGGACGGCGTATTTCGGGAGCTTCCAGCCTATTTCTGGCTTTTCAGGAGATCGCGGATTTCTTCGAGGAGAACCTCCTCGCGCGGCGGTGCCGGCGGCTCTTTCGGTGCTTCCTCTTCCTTGGGCGTCAGGCGGTTGATCTGCTTGATCAGGAGGAAAACCGCAAAGGCGACAATTACGAAGCTGATCACCGTATTGATAAAGGCGCCGTAATTGAGGGTGACGGCCCCCGCCTCTTTCGCCGCGGCCAAGGTGGCATAGGTTCCGCCGGAAAGCGTGATGAAGAAATCGGTGAAATCGACACCGCCCAGCAACAGGCCGATCGGCGGCATGATAACGTCATCGACCAGTGATTTAACAATAGTGCTAAATGCAGCACCAATAATGATACCGACGGCCATGTCGACAACATTGCCGCGCATGGCGAATTCTTTAAATTCCTTCAGCATTGACTACCCCCAACTCTAATAAGTATATGCGCTTACTCCTACTATTTTACGGGATATTGCGCTGATCCCCGCTGAATTAACTATAATAGACTTTGAAAATTGCACAATCTTGTTTATTCAGGCGCCCTTCCTATGCCCGAAGGCGTCCGGAGCAAAGTTCACAGGAAAGTTTATTTGATTTCGCGATGCCATGCCCCATAATCGGCGAAATTATTCAAGGAAAGCAGGCAGATGTCCAAACCGCGAAAGCTCAGTACCGCCAGTATTCTCTCTCTTTGCGCCCTGATCGTGCTGATCGGTTTCGGCGCCTATCAGTATATGATGGCGAAGTCGGAGGTGACGGCGGATGAATTCGGCGCGCGGGTCCGCGCTTATCTGCTTGCCAATCCGCAGGTCCTGCGCGAGGTATTTGCGGAGCTCACCAAGCAGGAGAATGCGGCGGCGGAGAGGGATCGCAAGGAGCGGGTGGCGGCGCTTTCGGAGGATCTCAGGAATGACGGTTTCAGCTTCGTCGCCGGTAATCCCGATGGCGATGTGACGATCGTCGAATTCTTCGATTACCGTTGCGGCTATTGCAAGCGGAGCTTTCCCGATCTTATGAAAACCGTTGAGGAAGATGGCAATATCCGTCTGGTATTAAAGGAGTTTCCGGTCCTGGGCCCGGAATCGGTGCTGGCGGCGCAGGCGGCCATCGCCGCGGCCGGTCAGGACAAATACATGGAATTGCATCGCGCGATGATGAGCGTTCGAGGCGGCCTCACGCTTGAGCGGATCCTCAATATGGCGACGGATGTCGGGATCGATACAGAGAAACTGCAGACCGACATGGAGAGCGAGGAAACCCGCGCCGTCATCGAGAAGAACTACAGGCTTGCAAAAATACTGGATATCCAGGGAACGCCCGCCTTCGTCATCGGCGATGAATTCGTGCCGGGCGCGATTTCCCATACGGATATGCTCAAGTTCGTCGCGGCCGCCCGGGAGAAACCGGCGCCAGCCGCTGGCAGCGAGAGCTAGGGTTTTCGCCCCTCAGATCACGCCGCGGCGGATCTGGTCAAGCTCAATCGATTCGAAAAGGGCCTGGAAATTGCCCTCGCCGAAGCCCTCATTGCCCTTGCGCTGAATGATCTCGAAAAAGATCGGGCCGATGACATTCTGGGTGAAAATCTGCAGCAGCAGCCCCTGCCCCTCCGTCGGCGCGCCGTCGACGAGGATTTGCAGCTCTTTCAGCCGCGCCAGATCCTCCCCATGGTCCTTCACGCGCGCATCCACCTGCTCATAATAGGTGTCCGGCGTGCCCTGGAACAGCGTCCCGGCCGTCTTCATCTCGGCGACGGTCGTGTAGATATCATTGGTGCCGAGGGCGATATGCTGGATCCCCTCGCCATGATAGGCATTGAGATATTCCTGGATCTGCGACTTTTCGTCGGAACTTTCATTGATCGGGATGCGGATCTTGCCGCAGGGGCTGGTCATCGCCTTGCTCTTCAGCCCGGTCAGCTTGCCCTCGATATCGAAATAGCGGATTTCCCGGAAATTGAACAGGCGCTCGTAAAATTCCGACCATTCCGCCATGCGCCCGCGATGCACATTATGGGTCAGATGGTCGATATAGGTGAGGCCGGTGCCGTCCGGATGCCGCTCCTCCCCCTCGATGGGCAGGAAATCGACATCATAGATGGAGCCCTTGTCGCCATAGCGGTCGACGAGATAGATCAGGGAATCGCCGATCCCCTTGATGGCGGGGATATTGAGCTCCATCGGCCCAGCGTCGGACGCGACGACCCAGGCGCCAAGTTCCTCCGCCCGCTTGATCGCCTTGGCGGCGTTTTTCACCCGGAACGCCATGGCACAGGCGCAGGGCCCATGAATGCGGGCAAAGGACTGGGCGAAGCTGTTGGGTTCCGCATTGACGATGAAATTGACATCCCCCTGCCGGTAGAGCGTCACATCCTTGGAGCGATGCCGGGCCACCGGCCGAAATCCCATCGAGATAAAGAGTTTCCCCAAGGCCTCCGGGTCCGGCGCGGCATATTCGACAAATTCGAAGCCGTCCGTCTCCATCGGATTGTCCCATAAGTCAGCCATGTCGCTTACTCCCGTAAAAAAGTAGTTTCATTTGTAACTTTAATCCGTAAAATGGAACGGGTTCTGAACAAAGTCAAGGCCGTTTCGATGAATGACGTACAAAGAAATCTCCACCTGCCGAGGTTCCTGCCCTATCGGCTCACCAAGCTCTCGGGCGTCATCAGCCGCAGCCTCGCGGGGAAATATTCGGCGCTATTCGATCTGACGATCCATGAATGGCGGATCGTCGCGATCCTCGGCTCGGAACCGGGCCTGACGGCGCGGGAAATCGGCCCGCTTGCGTCCCTCGACAAGGTCAGCATCAGCCGCGCGGTCGAGAAGCTACACAAGGCGGGCCGGCTGGAAAAACGCACGCTCAAGGATGACCGCCGCTCCGCTGCGCTCTATCTCACCGCCAAGGGAAAGGCCGTTCTCGCGGACATCACCCCGCTCGCACAGAAATACGAGGATGACCTGCTTGCCGGTTTTACGCCGGAGGAGGTCGAGCAGCTCGATCATTTCCTCAACCGCCTCGATGCGGCGGCGGAGGCCCGGAAATAAGCCGCTTTTCCGTCTAGAAAGGCTCCAGCCGGCCGAATCCCGGAAGTTTCAACGCGAAATCATCGATATCAAAGCCGAGGGTGAGGCCGAGAAGATGGACCTCGACCCCCTCGACCGGGCTCAGGGCGAAGCCGCCCAGCCCGAGGATTGAAAACTGCACCCCCTGCCCGCTCACCGCGTTGCCGACGGGCATGCCGCCGGTGATGAAATCCTTGCCGATGGCGGTGGGCGGCAGGTCGAGCTCCAGTTCCGGCACCTCGCGGCCGATATGGGCGATGAAGCTGTTGGAATTGGGCCCCGGCCAGACGCGGTATTCATATTTATGCGGATACTCGGTGATCACCGTTTCGATGCGGGTGATCAGCGCCTCGGCCTCCGCGCCCGTCACCTCGGCGAGGATCTCCGGCGTATTGCCGAACCAGTGATTATCGGGCCGGCCGCGGCTTTGCACCAGCGCATTGCCGCCGTTCCGCGCGCGCCAGCCGATCACCTCAAAGCGCTCGTAAGCCGCCGCGCCCTCGCGTTTCATGGAAATCCATGTATGGATCGCGAAATTGCCGCGCCAGCCCCAGGTCCGCGCGCCGAACACCTGGATAATAGCCTCCGGATGGGTCTCGGGCGCGGGCGACAGTCCGCTCGCATCCCGCCGCGCTGATGACCAGTGCCGCCCCTCGGCGGCATTGCCGAACGCCACCGACAGCATCTGCGGCAGGCCGAACAGCACCACCGCGCAGAAAATTATGAGAATACCCCGTTTCGCCGCCTTCATACCACCCCTTATACCGCACCGCACAATCCGATACTATAAGGATAAGGCGTCTATCCGCGAAATCAATCCTGCGCGAGGCGTTAAAAAAAGAGCGTCAGACGACGGCAGAAAACACATTCATCGACTAATTTTCACGATTGCTTTAAACTCCTGTCATACTTCTGTATAAGGGGGCGGTCTGGCCGGTGGCGGGGGTGCTGCGGGCCGTGGGGAGAGTAGTTGGAGTGCCCATGGGGAAATCAGTCTTAGTCATCAACGGTCCGAACTTGAACCTGCTCGGCAAGCGCGAGCCGGAGATTTACGGATCCACGACACTCACGGATATCGAGGCGCTGACCCGCGCCCATGGCGGCGAGATCGGCCTCGAGATCGAGTTTTACCAGAGCAACAGCGAGGGCGAACTGGTCGATGCCATCCAGGGCGCCGCCGGACGTCATCACGGCGTCATTCTGAACGCCGCGGCCTATACCCATACCTCCGTCGCGATCCATGATGCGATCAAGGCCTCCGGCCTGCCGGTGATCGAGGTGCATCTCTCCAACGTCTTTTCGCGTGAAGAATTCCGCCATCACAGCTATATTTCGCCGGTTGCCGCTGGCGTTATCTGCGGATTTGGGGCAAAAGGCTATGTGCTAGCCCTCGATGCGCTTGCCGACATTATCAAATAGAGTAACCGAGACTTGGACATTATGAATAAACTCAATATCGACAAAAAGGCGATCCGCGAGCTTGCCGAGATCATGAACGAAACCGGCCTTGGCGAGATCGAGATCGAAAATGGTGATCACCGTCTGCGCGTCTCGCGCGGCTCCTCCGCCTCGCCCGTCGTAACCGAGACGGTCCAGGCGGTCATGCCTGCCGCCGCCGCGGCACCGGTCGCCGCCCCGGCCGCCCCCGACGCGGGCAGCCATCCGGGCGCCGTGAAGTCGCCGATGGTCGGCACGGTCTATCTCTCGCCGGAACCGGGGTCCGCGCCCTTCGTGCGGCCGGGCGACACGGTGAGTCAGGGGCAGACGCTGCTGATCGTCGAGGCGATGAAGACCATGAACCCGATCGCCGCCCCGAAGGCCGGCAAGGTCGTCGAGATCCTGGTCGACAACGAAGAGCCGGTGGAATACGGTCAACCGCTTGCCATTATTGAATAAGCGATAAATAGTCCGATGTTTGAAAAAATCCTGATTGCCAACCGCGGTGAAATCGCGCTCCGTATCCATCGCGCCTGCCGCGAGATGGGCATCAAGACGGTTGCCGTCCATTCCTCCGCCGATGCAGATGCCATGCATGTGCGCCTCGCCGACGAGAGCGTCTGTATCGGTCCGCCGAGTTCGGCCCAGAGCTATCTCAATATCCCCTCCATCATTGCGGCGGCGGAAGTGACCAACGCCGATGCCATTCATCCCGGCTACGGCTTCCTGTCGGAGAATGCGAAATTCGTCGATATCGTCACCGCGCATGGCATCAAGTTTATCGGCCCGTCGGCGGATCATATCCGCATGATGGGCGACAAGATCACCGCCAAGGAGACCATGCGCAAGCTCGGCGTTCCTTGCGTGCCGGGATCGGAGGGCGAGGTCGAGACCCTTGCCGATGCGGAACGCGAAGCCGAGAAAATGGGCTATCCCGTGATCATCAAGGCCTCTGCCGGCGGTGGCGGGCGCGGCATGAAGGTGGCGGTGGATAAGGACGCACTGTCGGAGGCTTTCTCTTCCGCCCGCTCCGAGGCCAATCTCGCCTTCGGCAACGATGCCGTCTATATGGAGAAATATCTCAGCGGCCCGCGCCATATCGAAATCCAGATCCTCGCCGACGGCAAGGGCAATGTGGTGCATCTTGGCGAGCGCGACTGCTCGCTGCAGCGGCGGCACCAGAAGGCGCTCGAGGAGAGCCCCTCGCCCGCGATCAATGACAAGCTGCGCAACCGCATCGGCAAGACAGTCTCCGACGCCATCCGCGACATGAAATATGAGGGCGTCGGCACCATCGAATTCCTGTTCGAGAATGACGAATTTTATTTCATCGAGATGAACACGCGCCTGCAGGTCGAGCATCCGGTGACCGAAATGATCACCGGCCTCGATCTCGTCCAGGCGCAGATCAATGTCGCGGCGGGCCATCCGCTGAAACTGAAGCAGGAGGATATCCGCTTCTCCGGTCATGCCATCGAATGCCGTGTGACGGCGGAAGACCCGAAAACATTCGCCGCGAGCCCGGGACCGATCAACGAGTTCCATGCGCCCGGCGGCCTTGGCGTTCGCGTCGACAGCGCGCTCTATACCGGTTACAACATCCCGCCCTATTACGACAGCCTGATCGCCAAGCTGATCATCCATGCGGGAAGCCGGGAGGAATGCCTGCTCCGGCTCAACCGCGCGCTCGAGGAATTCGTCGTGACCGGGATCAAGACGACGCTGCCGCTGCATCAGGAAATCATCCATGACCCGGACTTTATCCGCGGCAAGTATGATATCCACTGGCTGGAGAAATTCATCGCCTCGCGCTAGGCTGCCATGACCTCCCTGACCGCCGATACGATCCTCGCCGCCTACCGCATGGGCATTTTTCCGATGGCGGACAGCGCGGAGGATGACGAGCTTTTCTGGGTCGAGCCGGAGCGGCGCGGCATTTTCCCGCTCGATGACTTTCATGTGCCGAAGCGGCTTGCGAAAACCATCCGCCGGATGCCCTTCGAGGTGACGGTGAACACGGCCTTTCGCCGCGTCATGCGCGAATGCGCCGCGCCGCGGGGCGAGGATAACGGCACCTGGATCAATGACACCATCCTTGAGCTTTATGGCGAGCTGCATGACCGGGGCTTCGCCCATAGCGTCGAATGCTGGAAGGATGGCGAGCTTGTCGGCGGCCTATACGGCGTCGCCTTCGAGAGCGTGTTCTGCGGCGAGAGCATGTTCACCCGCGTCACCGACGCCAGCAAGATCGCCCTCGTCTATCTGGTCGCGCGGCTGATCCATGGCGGTTACACGCTGCTTGACGCGCAGTTCATCACCCCGCATCTGGCGACCTTCGGCGCACGCGAGATCAGCCGCGCAGAATATCTCGTCCGCCTGAAGAATGCGCTGCAAAGCGAGGGGAATTTCTATTCCTTGCCGGCGGGTTTGACCGGTTCGGAGATTCTGCAGTCGATCACCCAGACGTCATAGACCGGATGCTCGAGCGCGTTGATCGCCGGGCTTGAGGCGAACATCCAGCCGGTGAACAGGGTCAGGTTGTCGGCCCCCTGGTGAATCTCGCTAATCTCAAGAAAGGCGGAGGTTTCGGGCGTTTCCTCCGGCGGGCGCTTGAGGCATTTGCGCGGCCGGATCGCGATGGAGCCGAAGATCGCCGTCTCGTCGATCGGCACGAACAGATCCTTGGTCCGCGCCGTCACCTTGTCGAGCGCGCGGAGGACGACGATATCCCCCTCCAGCGGTTCCGCGGCGGCCGGCGCCACCGACATCAGCGGCACGGCGGCAAGCCCCGAGAGGGCCGCAAGGGCGGTCAGGAATAAATTCCGGGCAGAATGGCGGAGTAATGACAAAATGATCCCGGCCCGCTATTTCTTCGAACCGCCGCCGCTGCTGAAGATGGCCTGGGCGATCAGGTCCTGGATATTGACGGCCCCTTGCGTATAGGAAATGGTGCCACCGTCCTTTAGCATGTCTTCCGACCCGCCCGGCGTGAGCTGAAGATAGTTGTTGCCGAGCAGGCTGCTCGAGGTGATCTTGGCGGAGCTGTCTTCGGGCAGTTTGATATCCTCTTCCAGGCTGATCCGGAGGACCGCGCGGTAGGTCTTGGGATCGAGCGTCTGCGAGGTGACGGCGCCGACCTTGATTCCGCTCATCCGGACGTCGCTGCCGACGCTGAGCCCGTCCACATTGTCGAAGGAGGCGGTAAGCTGGATCCCGCCGCTTCCCGTATTGACGTCGGCCGTGCGATAGGCGAACACCAGGAAGATGGTGGCGAACGCCAGGACGACGGCGCCGATGACGGTTTCAACGATATTACTGCTCATTTAATCCTCCTCCGCCTCCGTCCGTGACCGGACGGGGAATTGGTTACGCTATCAGGGACGCCAGGCCTCGTAATCGCCGGTGCCTTTTTGCCGCTTGCCGCCCTTCACGATGGAGCCGCCGGGATGATAGGCGAAGTCCGTGCCGGTCAGGTTCGGCAGATGCTCCTCCTGCCAGGCGGCCGTCGGGAGGTCCTGCTGCTTGGGCAGTTCGTCCGTCGTGTAATGCAGCCAGATATGCCAGGCCGGCGGCACCTTCGAGGCTTCCGGACGCCCCTTATAGATGACCCAGCGGCGCTCGCGCCCGACCGGGCCGGTCGGCTTGCCTTTTTCCCGGTAATAACGGTTGCCGAACTGGTCCTCGCCGACCTGCTCGCCGCGCCACCATGTAAAAAGCCGTGTGCCAATCGTCGCCATGTCAATCTTCTCGCTGAGTAGAAACACAATTATTTGCCCGGAATATGGCATTGTGGGGGCCATTCGTCCAGTCTAACTTTCACCGCCCGGGCATATCCCGGCGGCCTTTGCGATGCGTCCGATTCTGATGATTCTGGCCGCCGGCGGATCGCGTAGTTGCTTTTGTGCAACCCGTCGGTAATTTTTCGTTAACCATACTGACGCCGATTTGTCATGAAACCGCCATATTTCGCGACATCTCGGGATATCTAAAATTTTAGCCACAAGATGTTGTGGATTTGCTGTTGACTTCGATTTTTGAGAACGACATGATCCTAGGCCGTGAGGGGGATTTGTCTACTATATATAGTAGGCGCTGGAGCTGAGGGGCCCGTTGCTGACCCTGCGTTTTCCGGCGTTTTAGACCAAATTCCCTCCCTGAAGATGACAAGACTGAACTTGCGAATGGAAGGTTTGAGATGCGTATTGAGCGACGGTTTACTAATAAAGATTCTTCTCCCTACGCGAGCGTCAAATTCAGGCAGACCACCAGTGAAATAAGAAACCCGGACGGATCTGTCGTTTTCAAGCTGGAAGGCATCGATGTTCCCGCCGAATGGTCGCAGGTCGCCTGTGACATTATCGCCCAGAAATATTTCCGCAAAGCCGGCGTCCCGGCCCGCCTGAAACCAGTGGCCGAAAAGGACGTGCCGGACTGGCTGTGGCGGCAGACCCCGGATGAAGAGGCGCTCGGCGCCCTGCCCGAGGATGAGCGCTATATTGGCGAAACCTCCTCGACGGAAGTTTTCGACCGGCTCGCCGGGACCTGGACCTACTGGGGCTGGAAAGGCGGCTATTTCGACACCGAAGAGGACGCCCGCGCCTATTTCGATGAAATGCGCTACATGCTGGCCCGCCAGATGGGCGCGCCCAACTCCCCGCAATGGTTCAACACCGGCCTGCATTGGGCCTATGGGATCGAAGGACCGGCGCAAGGCCATTCCTATGTCGATTTCAAGACCGGCAAGCTGAAGAAATCCGTCAATTCCTACGAGCATCCGCAGCCCCATGCCTGCTTCATCCAGTCGGTGGATGATGATCTGGTCAACGAGGGCGGGATCATGGACCTCTGGGTCCGCGAGGCGCGGCTCTTTAAATACGGCTCCGGCACCGGCACCAATTTCTCGAGCCTCCGGAGTGAGGGCGAGAGCCTTTCCGGCGGCGGCAAGTCCTCGGGCCTGATGAGCTTCCTCAAGATCGGCGACCGGGCGGCGGGCGCGATCAAGTCGGGCGGCACCACCCGGCGCGCGGCGAAGATGGTCACGCTCGATATCGACCATCCGGACATCGAGGAATATATCGGCTGGAAAGCCGTTGAGGAACAGAAGGTTGCCTCCCTCGTCGCCGGATCGAAGCTGTGCAATATTCATCTCAACAACGTCATCAAGGCCTGCCACGAGATCAAGGGCGACGAGGCCTTTATCCCGGCCGAAAATCCGTCGCTGAAAAAAGCCATCATCGGCGCGCGCAAGGCGATGGTGCCGGAAAACTATATCCAGCGGGTTATCCAGTTCGCGAAGCAGGGCTATACCGAGGTTGAATTCCCGACCTATGACACGGACTGGGATTCGGATGCCTATCTCACGGTGTCGGGGCAGAACTCGAACAATTCCGTGCGCGTCACCGACGCCTTTATCGAGGCGGTGCTGAAGGATGGCGACTGGAAGCTGATCCGCCGCACCGACGGCAGGGTCGCGAAGACGGTGAAGGCCCGTGACCTCTGGGAACAGATCGGCGAGAGCGCCTGGCAGTCCGCCGATCCGGGCCTGCAATATGACACCACCATCAATGACTGGCACACCTGCCCCGAAGATGGCCGGATCAATGCATCGAACCCCTGCTCGGAATATATGTTCCTCGATGATACGGCCTGCAATCTCGCCTCGCTGAACCTGATGACCTTCCGCCGCGCCGACAAGAGCTTCGATATCGAGGCGTTCGAGCATGCGGTCCGCATCTGGACGATCACGCTGGAGATTTCGGTGCTGATGGCGCAGTTCCCGTCGGAGGAAATCGCCAAACTCAGCTATAAATTCCGCACCCTCGGCCTCGGCTACGCCAATATCGGCGGGCTGCTGATGGCGCGCGGCCTGTCCTATGATTCGGATGAAGGCCGGGCGCTCTGCGGCGCGATCACCGCGGTCATGACCGGTACCGCCTACAAGACGAGCGCGGAAATGGCCGAGGAACTCGGCGCCTTCCCGGGCTACAAGAAGAACGCAAAGCATATGCTGCGGGTCATCCGCAACCACCGCAATGCGGCCTATGGCCTGACCGATGGCTATGAGGGACTCAATGTCATTCCGGTCGCCCTCGATGCCATCAACTGCCCGGAACCGGGGCTGACCGAAGCGGCGAAGAATGCCTGGGACGCGGCGCTCGACCTTGGCAAGAAGCACGGTTATCGCAACGCGCAGACGACGGTTATCGCGCCGACCGGCACCATCGGCCTTGTCATGGACTGCGATACCACCGGGATCGAGCCCGATTTCGCCATCGTCAAGTTCAAGAAGCTGGCCGGCGGCGGTTATTTCAAGATCATCAACCGTACGGTGCCCGAGGCGCTCAACCATCTCGGCTATAATCGCGGCGAGGTCAAGGCGATCATCGATTATGCGGTCGGTCACGGGACCCTGGAAAACGCGCCCGGCGTCAATCACGAGGCGTTGCGCGGCAAGGGCTTCACCGACGATATCCTCGAACGGATCGAGGCGGACCTCGGCACCAGCTTCGATATCAAGTTCGTGTTCAACAAATATTCGGTCGGCGAGGACTTCTGCACCGAGGTGCTGAAATTGAAGACCGAGGACATCAACGACTATAATTTCGACATGCTCGCGGCCCTCGGCTTCACCAAGAAAGAGATCGAGGCGGCGAATACCTATTGCTGCGGCGCCATGACTTTGGAAGGCGCGCCGCATCTGAAGGACGAGCATCTTTCCGTCTTTGACTGCGCCAATCCCTGCGGGCGGATCGGCAAGCGGATGCTCTCGGTCGAGAGCCATATCAAAATGATGGCGGCGGCGCAGCCCTTCATTTCCGGCGCGATCTCGAAAACGATCAATATGGCCAACAGCGCCACCGTTGAGGATTGCAAGGACGCCTATCTTCTTTCCTGGAAGCTCGGCCTCAAGGCCAATGCGCTCTATCGCGACGGCTCCAAGCTGAGCCAGCCCCTCTCCGCCCTCACCTTCGATGAGGACGACTTCGACGAGGTGCAGGAGGAAATCCAGTCCTCCCCGGCGGCGGCGAGCAACGTCATCGCCGAGCGGATCGTCGAGCGCATCGTCTCGGAGCGCAAGAAACTGCCGACCCGGCGCAAGGGCTACACCCAGAAGGCGGTTGTCGGCGGGCACAAGGTTTACCTGCGCACCGGCGAATATGACGATGGCGGCCTTGGCGAGATTTTCATCGACATGCATAAGGAGGGCGCCGCCTTCCGCAGCCTGATGAACAACTTCGCCATCGCCATTTCCATCGGCCTGCAATATGGCGTACCGCTGGAGGAATTCGTCGAGGCCTATACCTTCACCCGGTTCGAGCCGTCGGGCATCGTCGAGGGCAATGACGCCATCAAGATGTCGACCTCGATCCTCGATTACCTGTTCCGGGAGCTGGCGATCTCCTATCTCGGGCGCAACGATCTTGCCCATGTCGCGCTTGATGATTTGCATAATGACAGCCTCGGCACCGGGGACGATCAGGCGAAGATCACCGAGGATGAATATTCCGAGAACAGGGCCACGATCAACAATGTGATCAATCTTGCCTCGACAGGTTATGTCCGGGCGAACAATTTCGAGGTGTTGCAGGGCGGCCTGTCCGCCATGTCGGCAAGCCTGGGTCAGGGTCAGGTGAGCGCCGCCGCCGCAAGCGTCGGGGCCGGTGGCTCCGTCGCCGCGGCCAGCGTCTCTGTCGGCGGCGCCCCCGGCGGACCGGACAAGCTGAGCCGCGCCATGGAAGCGCGGATGAAGGGATATGAGGGCGACAGCTGCGGCGAGTGCGGTAATTTCACCCTTGTGCGGAACGGCACCTGCATGAAATGCGATACCTGCGGCGCCACCAGTGGATGTTCCTAAAAATTAACGTGTTCAGTTGATTGCCCAGTTTATTTCATCTGGCAGATCAGGAGTTTTGTTGCGTACCCCGTAGAGTAAAAGAGTAGCGTACCCCGTAGCGTAAGACGTAAATTTACGTTGAGTAACAAGGTTGGAAAGTGCGGCGTTTTGGCACTTTCAGGATTGCTAAACCTTTTTGTCTTACTCCCTATAAAAAGAGCATGTTTCCGGAGACATGCTCTTTTTTTTCTTGGGATCAGGCCCAGGTCGTCGCAAATCCCTTGCGCTTGAGATTCTTGGTGATCGAACGCGACTTGCGCTTGGTCTCGATATCCGGCTGCGGTTTGCCGAAATACCAGCCCTGCCCGTAATTGACGCCGAGCACATTCAGCACATGCAGCTGTTCCTTGGTTTCGACCATCTCCGCGATCGTGCCGATATCGAGTTCTTGGCAGAGACGCGACAGCGCCTTCAGGATCGCCGCATCGCGCTTGTTGGTGAGGACTTCCTTGATATAGGTGCCGTCGATCTTGATGTAATCGACCGTCATCGCGCGGATATACTGGAAGGAGGCGGAGCCCGAGCCCATGTCGTCGAGGCTGACCTCCATGCCGCTCGCGCGGATCTGCTGGATCACCTTCTCGGCGCGCTCCAGGTCATTGATGCGGCTGGTTTCGGTGATTTCCAGGCCGACATTCTCGCGGATTTCGTCGTTATCCTGATACATCGCGAGCAGGCTGTCGATAAAGCTATCGGACTCCAGCGAATAGCCGGACACATTGATCGCCAGTTTCGGCAGTACATCGCCGCGCTTCTGGATTTCGGTCAGCTTGTCCTTCACCTTCTGGGCAACGCCGAGATCGAGATCCTGGATGATTCCCGTCTCCTCGGCGAAGGTTACGGTCTCGTACGGGGATTCACCATCCTTGAAGCGTGAGAGCACTTCGTAATGATGCACTTCCTTGTCCGAGATGCGGACGATCGGCTGATAAACCAGCTTGAATTTGTAGTTCTGGAACACCGATTTGAGGGCTAGCATACGGTTCATCGTCTTTTCGAGGCGGTTGTCCATGCCTTCGGCCAGCGACTTGATGTTGAATTCTTCCGTATCGCTCGCAACGAAGCGGTTGATGACATACATCAGGGCCTGCGTCGCATGATTGGCGGAAAGCTGCCCTTTCAGGAGGTCCACCGTGCTTCGCTGCACGGAAAATCCGTTTTTCGATTCATCGCCCGTCAGCGAGGTGATCTTGTCTTCCAGCAATTTACCGTCGATGGACGGGCTGTGCATGACGCCGTATTTATCCTCGTCGAGGCGGCCCGCACTGTCGCCGCCCAGCGAATAGCGGCGCAGAATGACCCCGACCCGGTCCATGAAATTCGCCATGCCGTCTTCGCCGAGATGTTCCTGAAGCGTGCTCAGGCCGTTGAGATGCAGGAGCGTGAGTTCCGTCCGCTGCCCGGCGTCCGAGGCCATGGCCATCTGCCGGTCGGCGAGTTTCAGGAAATCCTTGCGGTCAAGAAGGCCGGTATCCGTATCGCGATATTCGGCGTTGGACCGCGCCGCCGCCATGCTCGAAATATTGAGGGCCAGGAAGACATGCTCATGATTGCGCGGCAGCTTGCAGGCGCCGACGATCACGGACACCTTGGTTTTCTCCATGCGCGCCACGACCGGCGTAATGCGGTCGCCGACCTTCATGCTGGCGAGGATATGTTCGATGACCGCCTTGTCCTGCTGCGCCACCAGTTCGACGAAGGACGCGCCCTTAAGGTCCGCCATCTCGACACCGGTCAGCCCCTTGGCCGCGCCGGAGGCGAAAATAACCACACCCTTGTTATCAAGTTCGATGAGCAAGTCCGCGGCAGCGAAGGAAAATGCGACGAAGCGCTCCTTCTCGGTCCGCAGACTGTCTAATTTGCTTTCTTCTGTCACCTTGCAACCTTTTGGTTAATCTGCGGGTAACAATAACTGCCCATTTCTTAACAAATCAGAAAAATACGGAAAAAAATGACAAAAAACCCGCCGGGTGGCGGGCTTTTTCTCTCAGGCCGGATTAGGCCGCGTTATTCGCCGGTTTTCGGCTGCGGCAGGACCGTGCGGATATGCAATTCGCGCAGGTTTTTCAGCGGAACTTCCGCCGGCGCCTGCATCATCAAATCCTGCGCCTGCTGGTTCATCGGGAAGAGGATGACCTCGCGGATATTCGGCTCGTCCGCCAGCAGCATGACAATGCGGTCGACCCCCGGCGCAATACCGCCATGGGGCGGCGCGCCGTAGCGGAAGGCGTTCAGCATGCCGCCGAAGCGATCTTCGACCACCGCGGCGTCATATCCGGCAATTTCGAAGGCCTTGACCATGATGTCCGGGCGGTGGTTCCGGATGGCGCCGGACGACAGCTCGATCCCGTTGCAGACGATATCATACTGGTATCCCTTGATGTCCAGCGGATCCATGGTCTCTAGGGCTTCAAGCCCGCCCTGCGGCATCGAGAAAGGGTTATGGCTGAAATCGATCTTCTTTTCCGCCTCGTCATATTCGAACATGGGAAAATCGATGACCCAGCAGAAGCGGAAGACGTCCTTCTCGATGATGTCCAGCTCCTCGCCGATGCGGGTGCGGGCCTTGCCGGCGAGTTCCGCCGCGCCTGCCGCCTTGTCGCAGGCGAAGAAGACCGCATCCCCCTCACCCACGCCGGTGATCTCGCGGATTTTGGCGATGCGCGCATCATCAAGGTTCTTGGCGATCGGGCCCTTGGCCTCGCCATCCTTGAAAATGATGTAGCCAAGGCCGCCCGCGCCTTCTTTGCGGGCCCAGTCGTTCATCTTGTCATAGAAGCTGCGCGGCCGGTCGGCAGCGCCGGGTGCCGGGATTGCGCGAACGATGGAGCCCGCGGTAATCGCCTTGGCGAACAGTCCGAAACCGGAGTCCGTGAAGGGCTCGGTCACGTCGCTGATGAGGATGGGATTGCGAAGGTCCGGCTTATCGGAGCCGTATTTCAGCATCGCCTCATCGAAGGGGATCCGCTCGAACGGTGTCACGACTTTACGGTCGCCCGCGAACTTCTTGAAAACATTGGTCAATACCGGCTCGACGGCGGCGAAAACATCTTCCTGTGTCACGAAGGCCATCTCGATATCGAGCTGATAGAATTCGCCCGGGCTGCGGTCGGCGCGCGCATCCTCGTCGCGGAAACAGGGCGCGATCTGGAAATAACGGTCGAAGCCCGACATCATGATCAGCTGCTTGAACTGCTGCGGCGCCTGCGGCAGCGCATAGAACTTGCCCGGATGCAGGCGGCTCGGCACCAGGAAATCCCGCGCCCCCTCCGGCGAGGAGGCGGTCAGGATCGGCGTCTGGAACTCCATGAAACCCTGTTCGCGCATCTGATCGCGCAAGGAGGCTATGATATCGGACCGCAGGACAATATTTTTATGCAGCCGCTCGCGCCGGAGATCGAGATAGCGATGACGCAGGCGGATATCCTCCGGATATTCCTGCTCACCGAATACCGGCATCGGCAGTTCCTCCGCCGCCGATTGCAGCGCGAAGTCGGTGATATCCACCTCGATCCGGCCCGTCGGCAGGTTCGGGTTGATCGTCTCGTCGCTGCGGGCGACGACATTCCCGGTAATCGTGATCACGCTTTCCGAGCGCACGCTCTCCACCGCTTCGAAATTGGCGACATCATGCTCGATCACGCATTGGGTGATGCCGTAGTGATCGCGCAGGTCGACAAACAGGAGGTTGCCATGATCGCGCTTGCGATGAACCCAGCCCGACAGGCGGACGGTTTTGCCAACATCACTCTCGCGCAGCTCGGCGCAAGTATGGGTTCGGTAGCTATGCATCGATACTCTCTATAAATCTTCTGGACCCCGCCGGGGCCGATTTGGACAATGAGCGCCTGTATTACATGGTTTTTCGCCCGCCGCCAACCTTCCTTTATGGAGAAATATCGGCTATTGTGCGCAAAGAGAAGCTTTGTAACATAACAGCCAGCGTTTGGGTGCCCCAAGTCGCGTATCTGTCCGGAAAGGGCACAGTAAATCAATGCAGATAATTACGACAACCGCGGCCCTTGAAGATCTGGTATCAAGGTTCGAGGCCCATCCCTATTTCACCATCGATACGGAGTTCCTGCGCGAGAGCACTTTCTGGCCGATCCTCTGTCTCGTCCAACTGGCGACGGAGGATGAATCGGCGATTGTCGATCCCATGGCGAAGGGCATCGATCTGGCCCCCCTCTTCCGCCTTCTGCAGAACGAGAAGATACTCAAGGTCTTTCACGCCGGGCGCCAGGACCTTGAAATCTTTCATCATCTGAACGGCGAGGTGCCGCGGCCGATTTTCGACACGCAGGTTGCGGCGATGGTCTGCGGTTTCGGCGACTCCGTCGGCTATGACACGCTGGTCTCCAAGATCACCGGCAAGGGCATCGACAAATCCTCGCGCTTCACCGACTGGTCGCGCCGCCCCCTCTCCGACCGCCAGCTCACCTATGCGGAGGCGGACGTCACCCATCTGCGCGACGTTTACAAACATCTCGCGAAGAAGCTGAAGGAGCGCGGCCGCGAGGAATGGGTGACCTCGGAGATGGAGATCCTGCTCTCCCCCGACACCTATTTTATGCCGCCGGAAAACGCCTGGACGCGGATCAAGGCGCGCAACCATCATCCGAAATTCCTCGGCATCCTGCAGGCCGTCGCCGCCTGGCGCGAGCGGCAGGCGCATCGCCAGGATATTCCGCGCAACCGCATCCTGCGGGACGAGGCGCTGATCGAGATCGCCTCAAACCCGCCGAAAGATCCCGAAACGCTCTCCCATGTGCGCGGGATTGGCCATAAATTCGCGGAGGGCAAGATGGGGCAAGGCCTTCTTGAGGCCGTGCAGGAAGGCGTCGCGCTGCCCGCGGATCAGGCGCCGCGCCTGCCCCGGAAAGCGCCGCCCTCCAAGGGAACGGGGCCGCTGATGGAATTGCTCCGGGTGCTGCTCAAGCTGCGCTGCGAGGAGAATGAAGTGGCGCAGAAGCTGGTCTGCAACATGGCGGATCTGGAGCGCATCGCCGCCGATGATACGGCGGATGTACCGGCGCTGAAGGGCTGGCGCCGCCGCGTCTTCGGCGAGGATGCGCTGAAACTCAAGCATGGCAAAATCGCCCTCTCCTCCGAGGACGGCAAGATCAGGATAATCGACTTGGCGTAACCTCAATCTCGGATTTCAGATCGAGCGCCGCCGCGAGATCTTCCAGCTGTTTGATGACATGCTGCCCGACAAGCGCCGACAGCGACGTCGGGATTCGCAAGGTTACCGTGGTCGAGGAAACCTCCAGCCGGGTTTTCGAGAGAATGCCGATGGTGCCGCCGCTCAAGGTATGCGACAGCCGAAGCGCGAGGCCGATGGTGAGGGCGTTTTTCGCTTCCGCCTCGCTCAGCAGGCGGAGGCTGTCATCGGGCGCCGGGCCGGAAAAATCGCCCTTGTAACGGGCATAGACCGACAGCGCGATCATGGCGCGGCCGCGATGGCCGATGCCGTTGAAGGGGGCGCGGAAAATCCGCCGGAAGGCCTGCGCCGCGCGGTAGTCGGAATTGGCCCACCAGGCGATATCGGAAAGCGTCGCGGCGGCCAGCGTCAGCCGCTTGCCCTTACGGTCGGCCATGCGGACCAGGTCCTTCAGCCAGTCGAAGATTTCCTCGCCATGCTCGGCGAACCGGCCCTCGCTGGCGGCCATGTCGCGACAGGCATCGAGAAGCGGGTCGCGCTTGCGCACGGATTTCTTGAGCTCCGAAAAGAGCATCCCCTCGCGCAGGCCGTTGCCGGAGAAAATCACGTTCTTCAGCGTCACCTTCTCCAGCAGTTCCTGCATGATGATGGCGGCGGTATGCATGGTGTTGGCGCGGGATTTCGGGATACCGTTGGCGTTGTACAGATCCTCGATCGACATCGCGAGGATTTCATCGATCAGCGCCGTAATCTCCTCCCCCGTCAGGCGATAGTTATGGATGATATTGAGCGGATGGTTGGTCTTGATGATGTGATAGCGAGCAAGCACACGCCAGGCGCCGCCGACCGCATAGAAATTCTTCGCCGTCATCTCCTCGAGCCAGGCCGCCTTGGCGAATTTCTTGTTGATGAACTTGCGGAGCTTCTTCTCCGGCATGTTCATATGGGAGAGGCGCAGCGCGCCGAGGGGGAGTGTTGCCGTTTCGTGAATTCGGAAATCCGAGATTTCCACCAGTTCCAGACTACCACCGCCGAGGTCTCCGGCAAGACCGTCGGCGTGGGGAATGCCTGAAAGGACACCCAAACCGGAATAGCGCGCCTCCTGCCGGCCACTCAAAACCTGGACATTGAGGTCGCATTGCTGCTCAATCTCGGAGACGAATTCGGAACCGTTGTCGGCCTCACGCACGGCGGCGGTGGCGGCCACCATCACCCGCTCGATCCCCATATGATGGACGAGCGCGGCATAGCGGCGGAGCGCGGCGAGCGCATCGGCCATGGCCTTCTCGCCAAGCCGTCCGGTCGTGCCGAGCTCCTGCCCGAGGCCGCAGAGGACTTTCTCGTTGAACTTGGGGAGCGGCACCCGCTGGGGGCCGTCGAAAACCACCAGACGAACGGAGTTTGAGCCGATATCTATCACGGCGGTAGACCGGTCGGACACTTTGACGACGGGGTCTAGCTCTCTATCCCGATCTTCCATTCTCTCCACGCACCTGCAACACGATAGGGCTCGATTTTAACTTGGCGGAACAAGTTTCGGTACAGGTTCCTTTACAAGCAAAGCCTTGCCGCGTCCAGATAAAGACGGGTTGGTCATAAAATAATTATGCGCCGAGAAGGGATCGCCATCGGGGACGATCCGCTCATACTCGCCATTCGCGAGGAGTTTCCAGCTCTGCTGGTTGTCCTTGAGGCAGACCACCATGATCTGGTCGAGAACCTGGCGATGGATGGTTTCGTTGGTAACGGGGACGAGCGCCTCCACCCGGCGGTCGAAACTGCGCTGCATCCAGTCGGCGGAGGAAATGAAGACCCGCGCCTCGTCCGACGGCATTTTCTTGCCGTTGCCAAAGCAGACGATGCGCGAATGCTCGAGAAAGCGGCCGACGATGCTGGTCACCTGGATATTCTCCGACAGGCCCTTGATCCCCGGGCGCAGGCAGCAGATGCCGCGGATCACCAGGCGGATATCGACGCCCGCGTTGCTCGCCCGGTAGAGCGTGTCGATAATGATCGGATCGACAAGGGCATTGAGCTTGGCCCAGATGGCAGCCGGCTTGCCCGCTTTCGCAAATTCGATTTCCTTCTCGATCATCTCGATCAGCGAACTACGAAGGCTGTAGGGCGAAAGCACGAGTTTCTGCAGGCCCTTCGGCTTGGCATAGCCGGTGATGTAATTGAACATCAGCGTCGCGTCGTTGGCCAGCGCCACATCCGTCGTGAACATGGAGAGGTCGGAATAGACCCGCGCATTGACCGGGTGATAGTTGCCGGTGCCGAAATGCATATAGGTCTTGAGGTTCCGTCCTTCGCGGCGGACCACCATCGATACCTTGGCATGGGTCTTGAGGTCGATGAAGCCATAGATGACCTGCGCCCCTGCCCGTTCCAGATCGCGCGCCCATTTGATGTTCGCCGCCTCGTCAAAGCGCGCCTTGAGCTCGATCAGCGCGGTGACCGACTTGCCCGATTCCGCGGCCTCGATCAGCGCGCTCACCACCGGCGAGTTGGCCGAGGTGCGATAGAGCGTATGCTTGATGGCGACCACATCGGGGTCCGCCGCCGCCTGACGGAGGAACTGGACGACGACATCGAAACTCTCATAGGGATGATGGACAATGAAGTCCTTGGTGCTGATCGCGGCGAAAATATCGCCGCCCGCGTCCCGCACCCGTTCGGGATAGCGCGGGGTATGCGGCTGGAAACAGAGGTCCGGCCGGTCGGCGGTGATCAGCTGCGAGGTGTCGGAGAGGCCGAGAAGGCCGTCAACGACAACCACGGCGCGGTTGTCGAGCCCCAGTTCGCGGCTGAGATACTCAACGAATTCCTCCGGCATTTCCTTGTCGACCTTGAGGCGGATGACGCTGCCGCGGCGACGGCGCTTGAGGGCGGATTCGAACAGGCGGACAAGATCCTCCGCCTCTTCCTCGACCTCGATATCGCTGTCGCGGACGATGCGGAACATGCCCTTGCTGGCCACGTCATAGCCCGGGAACAGATGGCCGAGAAACAGCATCACGATATTCTCGAGGCTGATGAAGCGGATTTTCGGACCGGGCAGCCGGATGAACCGATCGAGCGCCTGCGGCAACAAAAGCAGCGCCTTGAGATTGCGCTCCGATTGCTTGCCCACCAGCTCGAGGAACATGCCGAAGCCGAGATTCTGGATGAAGGGGAACGGATGCGCCGGGTCAAGCGCCATCGGCGTCAGGACCGGATAGATCTGCTGCATGAAATAGTCTTCCAGCCAGCCGCGTTCCTGTTTCGTCAGTTCCTTCGGCGCGAGGACCGCCACCCCGGCCTGGCGAAGCTCCGTGGTCAGCTTGTTCCATTGCCGCATCTGTTCGTTGATGAGCAGCGTCGCCTTGTGATCAACCTCCGCCAGCTGCTGCGCGGGCGTCAGGCCGTCATCGCTCATGGTCTTGATATTGGCCTTGATCTGACCGAGCAGCCCGGCGACGCGGACCATGTAGAATTCATCGAGATTGGTGGCGGAGATGGACAGGAACCGCAGACGCTCGAACAACGGATGGGAGATATTCGCCGATTCCTCGAGCACCCGCCAGTTAAAGGAGAGCCACGAGAGTTCGCGGTTGATAAAGCGGTCAGGACTGTCAATCAGGCCCGGTCCGGTGTCCCCTACGCTGTCAAATTTCGTCGACATCCTAATTTCTGCCCCATCCAAAAAAACGCGATCATCTTCCCAGTATATAGGGTCGGCATCATCGAATTATGACAAAACCGAAAAGATTGCGCCGATTTCCCGGAATTCTACAGGCAAATGGTAAAAAATCACTCTACCTTGGTCCAGGTCTGGCTCTTGCAGATGAAAAGAACGCAGCCCTTCACCTCAAGCTCCTTCGGATTGACCAGCGTCATTTCGGAAGAATAGGTCTTGCCGTCCTCCGGATTGTAGATTTCGCCGTCATCCCATTCGTTCTGGCCTTCGGGCACAAGGCCGCTCAGCAGCTCGAGCCCCAGGATCGGGCGGCTTCGCAGCGCCTCGTCGCTGTTGTTCTCGTCCGTCTTGGGCTTGCCCTCGGGCGTGTTCGGCTCCTTCAGCCAGATAATCTTGCCGCAGAGCTTGTCGCCGCAAGACTCTATTTTTACGTGGCTTTTCCCCTCCACCGTCGCCCAGACGCCGGTGATATCCGCCCGCGCCGGCGCGGCGGCGAGCAAGGTTGCGACGCAAAGGCCCAGAAAAGTCGCCAGAATCCGCATCATAGATCCTCCCATGGTTGCAATTTCCTACAAAGTACCCGGGAAGGCGCCGCCATCCAACAGGATATTCTGTCCCGTGATATAGCCCGCCTTGTCGCCGCAGAGAAAGGCGCAGGCCGCGCCGAATTCTTCCGCCGTGCCGAACCGGCCCGCCGGGTTGCTGGCCGCGCGTTCTTTGCGGATTTCCTCGATCGGCCGACCGCTTGATTTCGCCACCGCCTCGAAATTGCCGCGCAGCCGGTCGGTATCGAAGGGGCCCGGCAGCAGCGCGTTGATGGTCACATTATCGACGACGGTTTTCCGCGCGATCCCGGCAACGAAGCCGGTCAGCCCGGCCCGCGCGCCGTTGGAAAGGCCGAGAATATCGATCGGCGCCTTCACCGCGCTCGAGGTGATATTGACGATGCGGCCAAACTTGCGCGCCCGCATGCCATCGACCGTCGCCTTGATCAGCTCGATCGGGGTCAGCATATTGGCGTTGAGCGCCTTCTGCCAGTCCTCGATCGTCCAGTTATGGAAATCACCGGGCGGCGGACCTCCGGCGTTATTGATGAGGATATCGGGCTCGGGGCAGGCCTTCAGCACATCGGCGCGCCCTTCCGGCGTCGTGATGTCGCCGGCGACGGCGATCACCTTGACCGGGGATTGCGCCCGGATATGCTCCGCCGTTTCCTCAAGCGTCGCCTTGGTGCGCGCGGTCACCACAAGATTGACGCCTTCCGCCGCCAGCGCCTCTGCGCAGCCGCGGCCAAGCCCCTTGCTGGAGGCGCAGACAATCGCCCATTTTCCCGAAATTCCCAAATCCATGTTCTATCCCTCTTCTTCCCTGAAGACTTCGCGGATCAGCGAAACCGTTATTTTTCTTTTTCTGGCGAGCGCGCTCCGGTCGAGTTTCGTAACGAAGCGTCCCGCCTCCTGGAACGACCGTTCGAGCCGCTGCACGATATATTGGACGACATCCGGCGTGACGGCAAGCTGGCGGTCGGAAAAAAGCTTGATGACCAGCGCCGCGAACAACTCGTCATCCGGCTCGCGGATGCGGGCGATCGGCACGGTGCCAAGGCGGGAGGACAGGTCGGAGAGCGCGAGCCGCCAGGTGGCCGGAGCCGATCGGGCCGTGATCAGCAGGCTGCCGCCCTTCTCCTGCACCAGATTATAGAGATGAAAGAGGATTTTCTCATCGACCCCCTCGCCCGTATCCTCGATAATCAGCGCCCCGGCGGCAAGGTCGTTCAGCGTCTCGATCCCGAGGTTGGACAGATCGCCCGCCGCCAGCGATTGCGCCCCGCTTGTCGCCTGCCAGACCTGCGCGAGATGGGTCTTTCCCGATCCCGCCGGGCCGACCAGCAGCAGCGAGCGCGCGGGCCAGTCGGGCCAGCGGTCGATCCAGGCGACCGCCTCCTCATTCGCGGAGGTCACCAGAAAGTCATCCCTTTCCCTCGCCGCCCGAAAGGAAAAATTCATTGGAATTTGAGAGGGTTGCATATCAATCCTCAAGCAGTCTTTCCTGATCTTCCGGCGGCGGCGCGCCATAGAGCGGGCTCTGGAGATACTGGTCGATGGCAAAGCGGCTGAGAACGCCGATCACGGCGGCCATGGGCACGGCGATGAGAACACCGACAAAGCCGAACAGGCTGCCGCCCGCCAGCAGGCCGAACATCACCCAGACCGGATGCAGCCCGACCTTCTCGCCAACGAGATTGGGGACAAGGACATAACCTTCGAGAATCTGGCCGACGACGAAAATCCCGCCGACAATGCCGATAATGATGAAATCGGGCCAGAACTGGATCGTTGCCACGCCGACCGAGGCGATAAAGCCGATAATCGCGCCGACGAAGGGAATGAAGGAAATCAGGCCCGTGACAATGCCGATGACCAGCCCGAATTCAAGCCCGATCACCATCAGGGCGATCCCGTAATAGGCGGCGAGCAGCAGGCAGACCGTCGACTGCCCGCGAACGAATCCGGCCAGCACGTCGTCAATATGCTTTGCCAGCATGCGGACCTGGCCCGCGTTCTTCTTCGGCAGCCAGCTGTCGATCCGCGCGACGATATGGTCCCAGTCGCGCAGCAGATAGAAGGCGACCACCGGTGAGATGACAAGCAGCATCACCATATTCACCAGCGCCAGCCCGCCGCCGACGATGTTTTTCGAGATCGAGCCGAGGCTCTTCACCGCCTCGCCGACATATTGCCCGACCGTCTGCTTGAATTCGGCGCTCTGTTGCAACGCCGGGATATCGACGAAGCGGTCGATGAACGGCAGCAGGAAGTCATGCAGGCTCTGGTAATAACCCGGCAGGTTATTGAGAAGCCCGACAAACTGGTCGATGATGACCGGCACCAGCAGGATCACCGCAAGGATGACCAGCACCAGGAAAAGCCCGATAATGATCGCCGTCGCCGTCGTCCGGTTGATCCCCGCCGCCTCCATCCGGTCGGCCACCGGATCGAGGAAATAGGCGACCGCCATGCCGAGAACAAACGGCAGCAGGATATCGCTCAACAGAACGAGGAAAAGGACAAAGGCCACCAGCGCGATGACCCAGAATTTCATTTGCTGCTTAAGCGTCATGGTTTCCTCCCGTCCCTAGCTGTTTTGCCGTGACCATTGCAGGATATAGGTGAGCCCCGAGAGCACCGTGGTCACCGATACGATATAGACGAAGAGCTCGATCAATCCGCTGAACCCCATATCCAGGCCGAGATCGCCGAGCACGATGGCGGCGAGGCTGATCTGGCAGAAGGTGTTCAGCTTGCTGAGCTTCGAGGGCACGATGGCGATATTGAGCTCAAGCAGGAAGGTCAGGAGAATCGCCCCGACGATCAGGATATCGCGGCTGACCACCAGGATCACCAGCCAGCTCGGCAGGTCCTGCTGCACGCCCAGTGTCACATAGATGGAGACCAGCAGGATCTTGTCGGCCAGCGGATCGAGATAGGTGCCGAGCGGCGTGACCAGGTCGAACTGCTTGGCGATCAGCCCGTCAAGCGCATCCGACGCCCCGGCCAGCAGAAAGGCGAGGAAAGCGGCATACATTTGCTCGGCCAGGATCAGCCAGACAATGATGGGCACCATAATCATGCGGATCAATGTAATCGAGTTGGGAATATTCAAGACCGCTTCCAAACCTTATGTTATCTCGTGATTTCAATAGATTATGGTAATTATTTAAGATCCAGCGTCCAGTAGCCGTCGCGTTCGACAAGCAGGAGGTCCCGCTGGGCGAGCGCGCCGGTCAGCTGGTCGATGCTGCCGACAAAGGTGAGATGCCAGAAGGCCTGACTGACCGACAGCTCCTTGACGCGGGTTGCCGTCACCGCGGACAGGCCCTCGACCTTTTGCTGAATGGCGAGCCAGTCTGCGAGGCTCTTGATATTGGTGGTGACCGCAAGGGTATTCTCGATACTGAAATCAAGGACATTCTGGCGTTTCCAGTCTTCCTGTATCTTGGCGACCAGGTCGAAGACGACGCTTTGCATCAGCTCCTCCTCATTCGCGCTGCCCTTGTAGGTCTGGACGACCGCGGCGTTGAGCTGCCCGGCGACATTCTGCGTGATATCGAGGAGCAGCGTGCCGTCCGCTTCGGTGCGCTCGCTCGCCGTGATTACCTGCACTTCCGCCGCGCCGTAGCTTTCCTTGAGGGCATTGAGCGCCGCCTCGTCGAGACTGACTGCCTGCTCCGCGTTGATCGCCTTGAAATCCGACAGATCGCCCGCCGGAACGATTATCGGCCGCAACAGGGATTGCGCCCAGTCATCGCGGAGGGCGTCCGGTTCCTGCGGGCGGAGGCCGTAATCAATAATATCGATCCAGACCGTGCGCCAGGGATTGGGATACTCCCAGAGATAGGCCCGATCCTCCTGCAGGAAGACGGGCAGAACGACCACGGGTTTGCCGAAAGATTCGGAAAAAGGCAGCATGTTGACGCGCAGAAGCCGGCGGATTTCGTCGCGCTTGAACTCGAAGGTCAGGTCGGCGAGATAGCGTTTTGCGGAGGTCCGTTCATTGGCGACCTGGAAGGACGCGACGAGCGGCGTGATCGTTGCCTCATCGAGATCGGGCAGGCTGTTGTGGAACGGCACCGGCACCAGACGGCGGAGCAACGCATTGATGGCGCGCTCCTGCCCTTTGCGCACGGCGATGGTGCGGGCATCGGAGGCCGAGGCGGCCGTTTCATCGACGGCAATGTCGCGCACGACGTAGATATTCTCCGCCGCCGGCACCGCCGCTACAATTCCTGCAAGGCAGAAAATGAGAACGGCCAGTCCCACGATGCGCGAAAAGATTGAAGTTGGTTGTGTTTCCGTCATTGCAAACCACTGGAAAAAAAGTATGTTGGCCCGATCATAGTCATAAACTCGGGTGCAGCATAACTTATGAACAGCGATAGCTCCAAAAAAAGTTACAGCTACAAGGATGCAGGGGTCGATATTGTGGCCGGAAACTCACTGGTTGAGGCCATAAAACCCCTCGCGGCTAGCACCCGGCGCGCCGGCGCCGACGCGGATCTCGGCGGGTTTGGCGCGATTTTCGACCCCCGCGCGGCGGGCTTCAAGGACCCGCTTCTCATTTCCGCGACCGATGGCGTCGGCACCAAGCTGAAAGTCGCCATCGACATGAACCGCCATGATACGGTCGGCATCGATCTGGTCGCCATGTGCGTCAACGATCTGGTCGTGCAGGGCGCGGAACCGCTCTTTTTCCTCGATTATTTCGCGACCGGCGGCCTCGATGTCTCCGCGGCGCGCGATATCATCAAGGGAATCGCTGAGGGGTGCCGTCAGGCCGGCTGCGCGCTGATCGGCGGCGAGACGGCGGAAATGCCGGGCATGTATGCGAAGGGCGATTATGACCTCGCGGGCTTCACCGTCGGCGCGGTGGAGCGTGATGATCTTCTGAAGGCCGACAGCCTCGATGACGGGAACGTCCTCCTTGGTCTCGCCTCCTCGGGTCTGCACTCGAACGGCTTTTCTCTGGTCCGCAAGATTGTCGGCGATTTCAAGCTCGATTACGCGGCCCCGGCGCCCTTCGATTCCTCGATCACGCTCGGCGATGCGCTGATCGCGCCGACCCGCATCTATGTGAAAAGCTGCCTTGAGGCGGTCCGCGCGAAACATATCCTCGCGCTCTCGCATATCACCGGCGGCGGGCTTTACGAGAATATCCCGCGCGTGCTGCCGAAACATCTCGCGGCGCGGCTCGATGCCAAAAGCTGGCCGCTGCCGCCTCTCTTCCGCTGGCTTGCGGAGCTGGGTAATATCGAGGCGAAGGAGCTCGCCACCACTTTCAACTGCGGCCTTGGCATGGTTGTCGTCGTCCCGGCAGAAAAGGCGGAGGCCGCCACGAAGATGCTGACCGCCGCCGGGGAGACGGTCTACCGGATCGGCGAGCTGGTCGCGCGTGAGGGGGATGCGGCGCAGGTGATCATCAACAGGTTGGAAGAAAATTGGCAAAGCTGAAAGTCGCCGTATTCATCTCGTCCCGCGGGACGAACATGCAGTCGCTGGTGAAGGCCTGCCGGGCGCCGGATTTTCCCGCCGAAATCTGCTGCGTGCTGTCGAACAACCTTGAGGCGGCGGGCCTCAAATTCGCCGCCGAGAACAGCATCCCGACCCGCACCATCGATCATCGCGACTTCGAAAGCCGGGAGGCGTTCGAGGCCGAGATCACCAGTTACCTTGAGGATTTGAGCATCGATCTCATCTGCCTTGCCGGATTCATGCGGCTGCTGACGGCGGAGTTCGTCAACCGCTGGCGCGACCGTATTCTCAACATCCATCCGTCGCTGCTCCCCGCCTTTAAGGGGTTGCATGTGCATGAGCGGGCAATTGAATCTGGCGCGCGCTTCGCCGGCTGCACGGTGCATTTCGTGCGGCCCGAAATGGACAACGGGCCGATCATCGCCCAGGCCGTCGTGCCGATCCTGGAGGCGGACACCGCGGACAGCCTCGCCGCCCGCATTCTCGAGCAGGAGCATCGCATCTATCCGCTCTCGCTCCGGCTTGTTGCCGAAAACCGCGTCAAGATCCATGGCTCGCGCGTGCTGATCGAACGCGCCGAGGAGGAAACGGGCGCCCTGATCAATCCGAAACTTGAAAATTTCTGAAAGACGCGTAGATATGATTGGCAAATCAACCAGCAGGATATTCCGCCTCGCCGCCATTCTCGTCGGGGCGACCCTTGTCGCAACCGCCTGTCAGGGAGGGGACCCGTCAATGACCATCGGCGCCATCTATAATCTCAGCGGAGATCAGAAATCTCTCGATATCCCGTCCTCCCACGGCGCCCGGCTCGCCATTGACGAAATCAATGCGGCGGGCGGCATCCTTGGCCGGCAGGCGACGCTGCTGATCGAGGATGGCGAGACCGACCCCGCCGTAATCGCGCAGAAAACTGCCGCGATGATTGCCGCCAACTCCGATATGCCGGTGATGATCGGCATGTCGGATACGGATGTGGTGCTGGCGGCGGCCAAGGTCGCCGCCCGGGACAAGCGGATTTTCATCACCTCCGGCGCGACATCGCCGCGGCTGCCCAAAGAAGTACCGGGATATCTCTTCCTCGCCTGCTACGGCGATAATGTGCAGGCCGCCGCCGCCGCCACCTTCGCCCATGACGAGCTGAAGCTTAAAAAGGTCGCGGTGCTCTATAAGGAGCAGATGTCCTATACGGAGCTGCTGCGCGGCTATTTCGAGGAGAGCTTCCAGGCCCTCGGCGGGGAGGTCATTTTCAGCCGGGGCTATACGAAAGCCAACTTCACTGACGCCGTCGCCTCCCTGCCCGCCGCCGATTTCATCTATCTCTCCGCTTCCCCCGACGAGGTGGTGAGCGCGGTCAGGGCGTTGCGCGATGCCGGGTTCACCGTCCCGATCCTGAGCGGCGACGGTTTCGATATCGGCATGGACTGGGCGAATCTGCCCGATGAATCGAACGTCTATTTCACGA
The DNA here is from genome assembly GCF_009882935.1 of Sneathiella chungangensis. GTDB lineage: Bacteria > Pseudomonadota > Alphaproteobacteria > Sneathiellales > Sneathiellaceae > Sneathiella > Sneathiella chungangensis. Next base: position 123,845 of record NZ_WTVA01000001.1, on the reverse strand, counting down.
CCCATGCGGATGTCAGCGCCAATGACAAAAACGCGGAGGTCATTGCCTTCCGCGCCGCCTTCAAGAAGAAATTTCCGGACGCTGAGCCGGATGCCTTCGCCGCGCTCGGCTATGATACGGTGAAGCTGGTGGCCGCCGCCATCGACAAGGCGGGCAGCAGCGATGTGAACGCCGTCAAGGCCGCCCTCTCGACCCTCACGGGTTTCAAGGGCATCACCGGCGAGATCAGTTTCACGGACGGCAGCCAGATCCCGACCAAGTCGGTGACGATCATGAAGGTGGTGAAGGGCGACGAGACGTTCGTGCGGACGATCCTGCCGACGGACGTGCCTGCGCCCTGATCGCGCCGGTTCCGCCTTCAGCGGAGTTGAACGGAAAATTTTTTGCTCTACTATCACAGCATCATGACAGAGCAAAAGAATATCAACCAGAATGAGCGGCGGAATGTCGATACATTCAAGCTGGCCGTGCACCGGACCGAGCTCGCGAACCGTCGTACACTGATGGCCTATGTCCGGACGACGATCGCCCTCGTTGCCGGATCAATCGCGCTGACAAAGCTGGTCGAGGATCAATGGCTTAACGTCGTCGGCTGGGGGCTCCTGCCGATTGCCGTCATCAGCCTGTTGATCGGCATCGATGATTATCACCGCGTTAAAAAATCCATCAATGAGGAAAAGCAGGACGGCGGGCTGTAGGCTCCGTCCACCTCGCCCATGAAAAAAGCCGGAGGCGCGAGGCGCTCCGGCTTTTGTTCGGGATCTCAGCGCTTAGCGTGAGTAGAATTCGACGATCAGGTTCGGCTCCATCATCACCGGATAAGGCACGTCGGCCAGCTTCGGGATGGCATTGAAGGTGCCCTTCATGGCCTTGTGGTCGACGTCGATATATTCGGGGACGTCGCGCTCCGGGCTATCCACGGATTCGAGGACAAGCGCCATCTGCTTGGATTTCTGGCGGACCTCGATCACGTCACCGGGCTTCACCTGGTAGGAGGCGATGTTGACCTTCTTGCCGTTGACCATCACATGGCCGTGGTTGACGAACTGGCGGGCCGCGAAAACGGTCGGCACGAATTTCATGCGGTAGACGACGGCGTCAAGGCGCCGCTCCAGCAGGCCGATCAGGTTCTCGGAGGTATCGCCCTTCAGGCGTGTGGCTTCTTCGTACAGACGGCGGAAGCCCTTCTCGGTAATCGAGCCGTAATAGCCCTTAAGTTTCTGTTTCGCGCGGAGATGGATACCGAAGTCGGAGATCTTGCCCCGGCGGCCCTGGCCATGCTGGCCCGGTCCATATTCGCGGCGGTTAACCGGGCTTTTCGGGCGGCCCCAGAGGTTCTCGCCCATGCGGCGATCGATTTTGTATTTCGCTTGAATGCGTTTGCTCATTTACTTGATCCAGTTTTCTATTCAGGAAAAAGGCACGCCGACGAGGCCTGCACAAGGCGCGCATCATAGAAACTAACGCCCGCTTGTCAAGCCTTTACGACGCTTTTTCGGGACGGATCCGGTCGATAAAGGCGAGGATCTCGGCGGACACGATCTCCGGCGCTTCATGGGTGACCCAATGGGTGATGCCTGGCAGCCGCTTGATGGTGAGATCATCGATGAAATTCTCGAGGCCGACAAGATTCTCTTTAATCAGGGCGTGATCCGCCTCCCCCCAGAGAACGAAGGTGGGGACATGCACCTTGAAGTCCTCGGGATTGAGGCCGAACCCTTTGCCCTTCGTCTCTTTCGTTGCCGGGACGAGCGGCGACGCGCGGTAATAGTTGACCATCGCCGTCATCGCGCCGGGCTGCGCCCAGGCCGCGCGGTAGGCGTCCGCGTCCTCCTCGGTCATCAGGCCCCTCTCGATAATCTCCCGAAAGGTCCAGTCCAGCAGCCATTGACCGTTATTCGCGAGCATTTCCGCCTCCGCGTTCGGATTGCGGAAATAGGCCATATACTGGCTGTTGGCGATCTGCTCGTCATTGTTGCTGAGCAGGTCCGCAAAGATATAGGGATGCGCGCCGTTCAGGATCATCAGCCCCTTGATCCGCTCCGGATGGGCGATGGCGACCGCATAGGCAATGGCCGCGCCCCAGTCATGGGCGACCAGATAGAAGCTTTCCTTGCCGAAATGATCCGCAAGCTCGATCATGTCCCGGACCAGAGGACCGATGCGGTAGGCCTTCACCCCCTCCGGCTTGTCAGAGAGGTTATAGCCGCGCATGTCCGGCGCGACCGCGTGATATTTCTCGCCGACGACAGGCAACTGGTCCTTCCAGCAATACCAGAATTCCGGAAAGCCATGGAGCATGAGGACGAGTTCGTCATTCTCCGCCCCGCATTCGGCATAATGCAGGCTGATATCCGTAAGCTCCGCCCGTTTATGATGGATCGCCGTCATCTTTCCTGTCCTTCAGCTTCATGGTGAGGCCCTTGATAATCCCCTGAAAGGCCCGCACATCCGATTCCATCAGGCCGAGCCGCTGGAACATATTGCGCATGTTGCGAAGGATAACATGCTTTCGCTGCTGGATCGGATCGAAATAGCCGCGGGCATCCAGCTCCCGCTCGATCCGCTCGAACAGATGCGACAGCTCCGCCTTGTTGGCCGGGCGTTCCTCATTCAGGATTTTGACCGGCGGCGTGTCATCGGCGGCCTGGAACCATTCATAGCCGACCAGCAGCACCGCCTGCGCGAGATTGATGGAGGAGAAATCGGGATTGAGCGGCACCGAGATGATGGCATCGGCGAGCGCCACATCCTCCCGCGAGAGGCCGACGCTTTCCTTGCCGAACAGAATGCCGGTCCGGGCGCCATGCCCCGCCTTTTTGCGAAGCTCAATGGCCGCCGCCTTCGGGGTCGCGACTTCCTTGATGACGTCGCGCGGCCGCGCCGTTGTCGCAAAGACATGGTTGAGGTCGGCAATCGCCGCCTCGGTCGTCTCAAAGACCCGTGTGTTCTCCAGCACGATCCGGGCGCCGGAGGCCATGGCGACCGCCCGATCGTTGGGCCAGCCGTCGCGAGGGTTCACAAGGCGGAGGTCCGTCAGGCCGAAATTCAGCATCGCCCGCGCCGCCGCACCGATATTCTCGCCCATTTGCGGCTCGACGAGGATGATCGCCGGCTGTGCAGCGCCTGACATGCAGATTTACTTCCCGCCCGACGGCGCGCCCGCCTGATACAGCTTGTAGGTGATGCTGTCGATCAGCGCGGCGAAGGAGGCATCGACGATATTGGGCGACACCCCGACGGTGAACCAGCGCTTGTTCGATTTGTCCGTGCTCTCGATCAGGACGCGCGTCACGGCCTCGGTGCCCGAGGTGAGGATCCGCACCTTGAAATCCACGAGGCGGAGATCATCGATATAGTCGGAAAATTTACCGAGATCCTTGCGCAGCGCCGCATCAAGGGCGTTGACCGGGCCGTTCCCCTCGCCCACGGAAAGATAGCGTTCCCCGTCGATGATCAGCTTGACTACGGCGTCGGAGACAGTGAGAAGCTGACCCTTGGCGTTATGGCGCCGCTCAACCTGTACGCGGAAGCTTTCCACGTCGAAATATTTCGGCACCTGCCCCAGCCGCCGCCGGGCCATCAGCTCGAAACTGGCGAGCGCGCCGTCATAGGAAAAGCCGTCGAACTCTCGCTCCTTCACTTCCTCGAGCAGGCGGTTGATCTTCGGGTCCTTCGGATCGACATCGAGGCCGAATTCGCGGAGCTGGGCAAGGATGTTGGACCGCCCCGCCTGATCGGAGATCAGCAGATGCCGCTTGTTGCCGACGACTTCCGGCTCAACATGCTCGTAGGTTTTGGGATCCTTCTCGACCGCGGAGACATGCAGGCCGCCCTTGTGGGCAAAGGCCGAGGCGCCGACATAGGCCTGATGGCGGTTCGGGGAGCGATTGAGGATCTCATCGAGAAGACGGGAGACCGAGGTGATGGATTTCAGCCCCTCCGCCGTGATGCCTGTCTCGACCATGGATTTGAACGGCTCCTTCAGGACCAGCGACGGGATCAGCGAGATGATATTGGCGTTACCGCACCGCTCCCCCAGGCCGTTTAACGTGCCCTGCACCTGACGCACGCCCGCCTTCACCGCCATCAGGGTATTGGCGACGGCGTTCTCCGTGTCGTTATGGGTATGGATGCCGAGATGGCTGCCGGGGATATGCTCGGTCACCTCGGTGACGATCCGCTCGACCTCGTCCGGCAGGGTGCCGCCGTTGGTATCGCAGAGCACCATCCAGCGGGCGCCCGCGCCATAGGCCGCCTTGAGGCAGGCGAGCGCGAAGTCCGGATTAGCCTTATAGCCATCGAAGAAATGCTCCGCGTCATACATCGCTTCGCGCCCCTGCCGGACGATCTCGGCGATGCTGTCGGCGATGAGCTCGAGATTTTCCTCGAGGCTGATCCCGAGCGCGACATCGACATGGAAATCCCAGCTCTTGCCGACGATGCAGACGGCGGGCGTCTTGGCGTCCAGAATTTCATTGAGGCCCGGATCGTTGGAGACGCTGCGGCCGGGCCGCCGGGTCATGCCGAAGGCGGTGAACTTGGCGTGCCGGAACTCCGGCGGATTGGCGAAAAAGGCCGTATCGCTCGGGTTGGCGCCGGGCCAGCCGCCCTCGATATAATCAATGCCGAGGCCGTCGAGCGCCTTCGCAATATTCGCCTTATCCTCGACACTGAAATCCACGCCCTGTGTCTGCGCCCCGTCGCGCAGCGTTGTGTCAAAAAGATAAAGTCTCTCGCGTGCCATTACGCCCTCTTCCATGTGGTGCCGTTCGGACCATCCTCTAGGATGATCCCTTCAGCTTTCAAGTTATCGCGGATTTCATCTGCCCGCGCATAATTCCTTTGTTTCTTTGCTTCATCGCGCTCGGCGATTAAGGCTTCAATATTTTCTTTTGAAATTACAGATGTCAGTACCGGTGATCCAAGTTCTGATCTTGCTTCTATTGAATCTGCCTTCAAATGAACCGTCCCGCCTTGGAACCATTCTTTTGGCGTTTGTTGTAATAGACCCAAAAGCGCGCCGGAGCCAAGCAATTGTCCCTTGATGCGCGCTTTCGCCGCGTCATCCGTCGCCTTGTTGGCCTCCCCGCCGAGGGCGAAGAGCGCGGCGAGCGCCTGCGGCGTGTTGAGATCATCCTCAAGCGCGGCGATCACATCGGGCGCGGGCTCCAGCGGTCCGGCCTCGACGCCTTCCAGATGCTGGAGCGCGGTATAGAGCCGGTCGAGATTGGTCTTGGCGCGCTTGACCCCTTCCGCCGTCCAGTCGAGCGGCTGGCGGTAATGGGTGGAGAGCATGTTGAGGCGCAGGGCTTCCCCCGGCGCTTCCGCCAACAGCTCCCGCACGGTGCGGAAATTACCGAGGGATTTCGACATCTTGTCGCCCTCGACCGTGAGAAAACCGTTATGCACCCAGTAGCGGGCAAATTCCGCCCCGTCATGGGCGCAGCAGCTTTGCGCCACCTCATTTTCATGATGCGGGAAGATCAGGTCGCGCCCGCCGCCATGGATATCGAAGGTGATGCCAAGCGTCGCCTCGCTCATAACCGAGCATTCGATATGCCAGCCCGGCCGCCCGCGGCCCCAGGGGCTGTCCCATCCCGGCATGTCCTCGGTGGAGGGCTTCCAGAGCACGAAATCGGCGGGGTCCTTCTTATAGGGCGCAACCTCGACCCGGGCGCCGGCGATCATGTCGTCGCGGTTGCGGCCCGATAGCTTGCCGTAATCGGCCATGCTGGTCACATCGAAGAGGACATGGCCTTCCGCCTCATAAGCATGCCCCTTCTCGATCAGTGTCGAAATCATCTTGATCATGCCGTCGATATGCTCGGTCGCGCGGGGCTCAAGGTCCGGCGGCAGCGCATTCAGCGCCGCCATATCGTCGTGATAGGCCTTGGTTGTGCGCGTCGTCAGCGCCTCGATACTCTCGCCGTTTTTCGCCGCCGCCTCGATGATCTTGTCCTCGACATCGGTGATATTGCGGACATAGGTGAGATCATAACCCAGATGCCGCAAGAGACGCGCCAGCACATCGAAGATTACCACCGGGCGCGCATTGCCGATATGGGCCGTGTCATAGACCGTCGGCCCGCAGACATACATGCCGACCTTGCCCGGCTTCAGGGGCACGAATTCTTCTTTCCGTCGGTGGGCGGTATTGTAAAGATGCAGCGTCACGAGATCGTCCTTATTCTCAGCCAGCGCGGCCGGTCAGGCGCGCGAGTATATTTTCCCGGCCGATCAGGGGCAACAGATTGTTCATCTCCGGCCCGTGCGGCCGTCCGGTCAGCGCGAGACGGAGCGGCATGAACAGCGCCTTGCCTTTCGCGCCGGTCGTCTCCTTCACCGCCGTGGTCCAGGCTTTCCAGCTCTCCGGCGTGATCTCGCCGTCGGGCAACTGCTCCGCCGCGGCGCGCAGGAAATCGGCATTCTCAACGACCGGTGTCATCGGCCCCCTCACCACCTGCCACCAGTCTTTTGCATCGTCAAGTTTTGTGAGATTGCCGCGGACGGCGTTCCAGAAGGTTTCATCGGCCCCGGGGATGGCGAGCCGATCCTTCACCTCCGCCCAGTCCAGCTGATGTAGCAGTTTGGCGTTGAGGTTGGCAAGTTCCGCCGGGTCGAACTTGGCGGCGGCGCGGCTGAAATGATGGATATCGAACCCGGCGACAATCTCCTCAAGGGAATGGCAAATCTCGACATTTTCGGAGGTGCCGAGACGCGCGAGCAGGCTGTCCACCGCCATTGCCTCGATCCCATTTGCCCGCAACTCACGGAGGCTCTGGCTCCCCTCGCGCTTGGAAAGCGGCCCGCCGTCCGGCCCCATCAGCAGAGGGATATGGCCGAAGGTGGGAACGGAGGCGCCCAGGGCCTCGAAAATCTGGATATGCAGCGCCGTGTTGCTGACATGATCCTCGCCGCGAATGACATGGGTGATGGCAAAGTCGATATCATCGACGACGGAGGGCATGTGATAGAGCGGCCGCCCGTCGGAGCGGATCAGCACCGGGTCGGACATGCTCGCGCCATCGACCTCGACGGATCCGCGCACCATATCCTCCCAGCGGATGACGACCTGATCGAGCTTGAAGCGCCAATGGGGTTTCCGCCCCTCCGCTTCCAGCTTCGCCTTGTCCGCCTCCGTAAGCTCAAGCGCCGCGCGATCATAGACCGGCGGCAGCTTGCGGGCGAGCCGGCGCTTGCGCTTGTAATCCAGCTCCTCCCCCGTCTCATAGCAGGGATAGAGCCGGCCGGCGGCCTTCAGCGTCTCGAAGGCGCGCCGATAGGCCTCGCTGCGCTCCGATTGCTTTTTCAGTTCCGACCAGTCGAGGCCGAGCCATTTCAGATCCTCCTGAATGGCGGCGGCATATGCCTCGGTCGAGCGGTCCTCATCCGTATCGTCAAGGCGCAGGATCATCTCCCCGCCGTCTTTTTTGGCGGACAGCCAGTTAATCAGGGCGAGCCGGGCATTTCCTACATGGAGATATCCCGTAGGACTTGGCGCAAAGCGGTATCTGGTGCTCATCTTTTGTCCCTGAAGGCGTTGGTGATCGGATAGCGCCGGTCGCGCCCGAAATTCTTCGTCGAAATCTTGACGCCGGGCGGGGACTGGCGGCGTTTGTATTCGGCGATATAGAGCAGGTTCTGGATGCGGCTGACCGTCGCCGGCTCGAAGCCCGCCTCGACCAGTTCCTTGAAGGATTTCTCCTGCTCGACCAGACCATAGAGAATGCCGTCAAGAATATGATAGGGCGGCAGGCTGTCCTCGTCCTTCTGGTCCTCGCGCAGTTCCGCCGTCGGCGGCTTGGTGATCACATTCTGTGGCATCACCGCGCCCTCCGGCCCCTTGAAAAGCGGGGAGAAATGCGTGTTCCGCCAGGTGGAGAGTTTGAAACAGGTGCTCTTGTAGACATCCTTCAGCACCGAATAGCCGCCGCACATATCGCCGTACAGCGTCGCATAGCCGACCGACATCTCCGACTTGTTGCCGGTGGTCAGCACCATCGGCCCGAGCTTGTTGGAGAGCGCCATCAGGGTCATGCCACGAATGCGCGACTGGATATTTTCTTCCGTGATATCCGGCTCAAGCCCTGCGAAGGGCGCCTCTAGCATGGCATCGAAGGCCTCGACCGCCGGCGCGATGGAGATGGTATCGAGCCGCGTGCCGAGAAGCCGAGCGCATTCCGCCGCATCGTCGAGGCTCTCGGTTGAGGTATATTTCGAGGGCATCATGACGCAATGGACCCGCTCCGCCCCCAACGCATCGACGGCGACGGCGGCGCTCAAGGCACTGTCGATCCCGCCGGAGAGGCCAAGAACCACGCCCGGAAAGCGGTTCTTCTCGACATAATCCTTCAGCCCCAGCACCATGGCGTGATAGATCCGCTCCATCGGTTGGCCGGGATCGACAAGTTCCTCCGTCTCGCATTTCCAGCTGCCGTCCGCCTGCCGCCGCCAGTCGGTGACGACCAGGCTTTCCTTCCAGCTCGCCATCTGGACGGGCAGCGAGCGGTCGGCATTCATCACGAAGGAGGCGCCGTCGAAGACCAGCTCATCCTGCCCGCCGATCTGGTTGAGATAGACGAGCGGCAGGCCGGTCTCGGTCACCCGGTGGACGGCGTGATTGAGCCGCTCGTCGGATTTTGCATGATCGAAGGGACTGCCGTTCGGCACGATGAGCATTTCCGCGCCGGTTTCGGCGAGGCATTCGGCAACCTCCGGAAACCACATATCCTCGCAGATCATGACGCCGAGACGCACCCCCTTGAACGGGATCGGCCCGGGCAGCGGCCCCGCCTCGAATATACGGAGTTCATCGAAGACGCCATAGTTCGGCAGCTTGTTCTTGAAGCGCCGGGCCGACACCTTGCCCGCTTCGAGCAGGCAGACGGCATTATAGAGCTTGCCCTCCTCGACCATCGGCGCGCTCATCAGCATCGCCGGGCCGCCATCGAGGGTCATGTCGGCAAGATCCTCCATCGCCTTCCATGCGGCGCGCTGAAACGCCGGCTTCGTCACCAGGTCCTCCGGCGGATAGCCGGTGAGGAAAAGCTCGGGATAGACGACGATATCCGCCCCAAGCGCCTCCGCCTCCTCGCGGAAGGCGCGGGCGAGCGCGAAATTGCCCTCGATATCGCCGAGGGTCGGGTTCGCCTGCGCAAGCGCAATTTTCAACTGATCGGTCATGAAGGATATCTAACCCGCCTTGACGCCATCAGCAAGCATCGGGAGACGCTTTTAGGCGGAAAAAGATCGATTTTTTAGATGATTACTGATTTTGCGAGCCGAGCGCCGGTCCGTCATCGAGAATTTCCGGGATTTCCTCCTCCTCTCCCGCATCGGCGGTGGAAGGAGCGGCCTCTTCCTCCTCCTCCCATTCCTCGGTCTCCGGATTCATCTGGGCAACGCCGCTGCCGGTGCGCACGGGCATGGCGACGAAGGTGCCCTGCTCGTCCATCGGCGTCGCGGGCGCGCGATACATGCGGTAGATGGCGAAAATCCCGATGGCGATATGACCGAAGGCGATCCAGCCGAAGAAGACCATGCTGCCGACCAGCGACATCAGGGGACCGACGAGAATCGGGCCGAAGATGGCGCCGGCGCCGTTCACCAGGATCAGCCCGCTCGACGCCGCCACCATTTTGGAGGGTTCCAGATGGTCATTAGTATGGGCGATACAGAGGGAGTAAAGCGGCACGGAAAAGCCGCCGAACAGGGCCGCGGCGCACAGAAACAAGAGGAAATTCCCGCTCTCCCCGGCATAGAGAGCCAGCAATGCCGCCGCGCCGCTCAACATGGTGGTGACCATCAGCACCATGCGCCGGTCGAACTTGTCGGAGAGCCGCCCGACCGGCCATTGCAGGATGACGCCGCCCATGATCATGATACTGATGAAGCTCGAAATCTGCGCGACCGAAAGGCCGATATTGTCGCCATAGACCGCGGCCATGCCGTAGAAGGCGCCGCCGGTGATCCCTTGCGCGAACATGCCGACGATGCCGAGCGGGGAAATCTTGTAAAGTTCCTTCAGTTTCAGCCGCGTGCTCAGGGTGAAATTGGGCGCCGGATTGGCGGTCAGGGCCATCGGGATCAGGGCGAAGGAAATCAGCACCGAGATAAAGATGAAGAGCGTATAGCCGCCCGGATCGGCGAGGTTCAGGAACAGCTGCCCGATCGCCATGCCGCCCATCATGATGATCATATAGACGGAGAGAAGCTGGCCGCGCGTCTCGTTCGTAGCGGCGTCGTTGAGCCAGCTTTCACAGACGATATAGAGACCGGCGAAGGAAAATCCCGTCAGCAGGCGCATCGCGCCCCAGACGATCGGATCGACGAAGACGACATAGATCAGCGCCGCCGAGGAGGCGAGCGAGGCCAGCGCCGCGAACACCCGGACATGGCCGACATTGGCAAGAATCTTGGGGGTGACGATGGATCCGATAAGGAAGCCCGCGTAATATCCGGACATGACAAGGCCGGTGACGGCGGCGGGAAACCCCTCCAGCGACGCGCGGATACCGACAAGGCTGATCTGCAGGCCGTTGCCAAGCATCAGGAGGCCCAGTCCGAGGAGGAGTGGCCAGGAATTTTTAACCGCAGCGTACATGGCCATCCGTTCAGAAAGAGGCGATTATATCCAATCGCTTTTGATCATAATTGCCGCCCGATGCCAATCGCAATACGACATTAATTGTTCCAAAGCAGAAGTCAGGATTTTTCCTTGCGAAGCAGGAATTCCCGGCCGACCTTTACCGCCGGCACGCCGTCATAGGAAATGATGTCGGCGGTCGCATAGGTCTCGGGCCAGATTTCCGGCAGGAACGAGCCCGTCCCGACCACGTCGATGGGGGCCTTCATGCTGCCCATGACCCGGCATTTTTCCGGCGAGAAGCCGGAGGAGGCAACGATCCGCACCTTCTTGAAGCCCGCCTCGTCCAGTTTTTCCCGCATAAAATAGATCGCCGCCGCCGAGACGCCGGTGCCGACCAGCCATTTCAGCTCCTGCTCCGAGCGGTACTGCCGGATGCCGCGGGGCATGTGCCGTTCCAGCACCGCATAGGAAGTGGCCGGGTCCAGCCCCTCGATAAAGCGGCCGCCATGGGTGTCCATGCGGACCGCAAGCTTGCCGCTCTGCGCCATGTCGGGGAAGCGTTCGCAGGTGGCGAGCGCGTCGCTGATCTCCTTGCCGTAATAATCGACAAGGACAGTGAGCGGATCGCCGGGAAAACTCTCATGGAACATCTCGGCGGCGCGTACCGTGCTGCCCGCATAGCCAATCAGGGCATGCGGCATGGTGCCGAGGCCCTTGTCGTTGCCGAAATAATGGGCGGTCGCGTTATTCGCGTTGCCGATGAAGCCGGTGGCGCCGATTTCCTTCTTCGCCGCGCGGCTGCCGACGGCGGCCGCATAGGCCATCATGTCCGCCATCTCCGCGCCCGCGCAATGGCGCGCGTCCATGGCGAGGAAGCTGGCCTCCGGCAGATGGGCGCACATGCTATAGGCGTTATAGGCGGCGACGCAGGCGGGCCCGAGCTTCTGCAGATACAGGGTTTCCAGATCGACAAGGTCATAGAAGCTGCCGGTGATATAGACAAGCGGCTCCCCGGCGCCGACCCAGTCGCCCTCCTCGAAGCAGGGTTCGATCTTGAAGCTCTGGCCGCGCATTTGCGCGACGCTATCCAGCCAGTCGACCATGATCCGCGGGCAGAAGATCACCGGGCGTCTCATGAAAACAGCGTAAGTCACTGTTATATCGCCGAATTGCCCGATAACACGTTTCGTCTTGTTAAAATACTGGTCGGTGTGGTCGGCGATGGATGTATCCACCGCCTCGCGTTTGGCAACTGGCGTCTGGCTGGTCATGTTCGTGCGGAATTACGAGACGGCTGCGATGGCTGCCCCGTTCCCCCTCTCCTTCTTGATCATTTCGGAAATCAGGAACGCAAGTTCCAGGGCCTGGTTCGCATTGAGCCGGGGGTCGCAGGCCGTATGGTAGCGGTCGCTGAGCCCTTCCTCGGTCACCTCGAAGGCGCCGCCGATGCATTCGGTGACATTCTGCCCCGTCATCTCGAAATGCACGCCGCCGGCGTAGGTTCCCTCGGCCTGGTGCACGTCGAAGAACTGCCGCACCTCGGTCAGGATGCGATCGACCGGACGGGTCTTGTAGCCGGTCGAGGATTTGATGGTATTGCCATGCATCGGATCGCAGGACCAGACGACGGTCCGCCCCTCCTTCTCGATCTTGCGGATCATCTCCGGCAGGTGCTTTTCCACATTATCCGCGCCGAAGCGGCAGATCACGGTCATGCGGCCCGCGTCATTCTTCGGGTTCAACGCATCGATCAAGCGCATCAGCCCATCGGGCGTCTGCGTCGGACCGGCCTTGACGCCGATCGGGTTGGCGACACCACGCAGGAATTCGACATGCGCCTCGTCCGGATCGCGGGTGCGATCGCCGATCCACAGCATATGGGCGGAGGTGTCGTAGTAATCGCCCGACGTGCTGTCGACGCGGGTCAGCGACTGTTCGTACGGCAGCAGCAGCGCCTCATGGGAGGTATAGAAATCCGTCCGGCCCATTTCCGGGGTATTGGTCGAGGTCACGCCGCAAGCCTCCATGAAGGCGAGCGCGTCATGGATGCGGTCGGCCATTTCCTGGTAGCGTTCGCCCTGCGGGCCGCTGGCAACAAAGCCCATGTTCCAGCTATGCACCTGATGCAGGTCCGCATAGCCGCCCTGCGCGAAGGCGCGCAGCAGGTTGAGGGTCGAGGCGGCCTGCGAATAGGCCTTCAGCATGCGCTGCGGGTCGGGCACGCGCTGCTCGGCGTCGAAATCGAAGCCGTTGATGATATCGCCGCGATAGCTCGGCAGCTCGACGCCGCCCACGGTTTCCGTATCGCTGGAGCGCGGCTTGGCGAACTGGCCGGCAAGACGGCCGACCTTGACGATCGGGCAATTGGCGCCGAAGGTGAGGACGACGGCCATCTGCAGCAGCACCTTGAAGGTGTCGCGAATGGTGTTCGGGTGGAATTCGGCGAAACTCTCGGCGCAGTCTCCGCCCTGCAGCAGGAAGGCGCGGCCATGAGCCACCTCGGCGAGCTTTTTCCGAAGGCTTCTCGCCTCACCTGCAAATACGAGCGGCGGAAAATTCTTCAGCTCATCTTCCACGGCGGCCAATGCCTGGAGGTCCGGATAGGTCGGCAGCTGGCGAACGGGCTTTTGCTTCCAGCTTTCAGGGGTCCAGGGTTTCGACATCTCTCTATTCCTCAAATCTCATGCGCATGAAAAACTATTATCTACAGCCTTTTATTGATTTCGCAATCAATAACCTGCCCTTTTTGGGGCATTTGGTCAAAAAATCGGCCTAAACCGTTCCAGTTTGCGGCAAATCTTCCCCTTATGCGGCGACGAACTTTTCCCGCATGGTGACGATTTCCTCGGCAAGCGAGGGATGCACCCCGACGGTCGCGTCGAACTGCGCCTTGGTCGCCCGGCATTTGAGCGCGATGCCGACGGACTGGATGATTTCCGCCGCATCGGCCCCGATAATATGGGCGCCGACGACGATATCCGTCTTCTGATCGACGATCAGCTTGACGAAGGCCTGCTCCGATCCGCCGGTCAGCGTCTGCTTCATCGGCCGGAACTGCGACTTGTAGATATCCACCTCTCCGTATTTGGCGCGCGCCTCCTCTTCCGTCAAACCGACGGTGCCGACCTGCGGCTGGGAAAAGACGGCGGAGGGGACATTTTCGTGATCGGCGACTTTCGGGCGCTTGCCGAAGACCGTCTCGGCGAAGGCCATGCCTTCATGGATGGCGACCGGGGTCAGCGCGATCCGGTCGGTGACGTCGCCAACGGCGTATATATTGTCAACCGAAGTCTGGGAATCCGCCTTGACCTTGACTGCGCCGTTCTGCTTCAGCGTTACGCCAACCTTTTCGAGCCCGAGGCCCTTGGTGTTCGGCGCCCGGCCCGTCGCATACATGATGGCGTCGGTTTCCAGCACCTGCCCGTCTTCGAGCGTGACCTTGAGGCCGGCGTTGGTCTTCTCGATGCGCGCCGGATTGGCATGGGTGCGCAGGTCGATGCCTTTCTTGCGGATTTCGCCCGAGAGGAAAATCTGCACATCGCGATCGAAACCGCGCAGGATATGCTCGCCGCGGTACAGCTGCGTCACCTTGGCGCCGAGGCCGTTGAAAATCCCGGCGAATTCGACGGCGATATAGCCGCCGCCGACAACGATGATGCGTTTCGGCATCTCCTCGAGATGAAACGCCTCGTTCGACGAGATGGCATATTCGATGCCCGGCACGTCCGGCATCGATGGCGCGCCGCCGGTGGCGATAAGGATATATTTCGCCGTCACCGTCTCCTCGCCGACCCGGACCGTATGCTTGTCAATCAGCGTCGCCCGCGCCTGGTAGAGCTCGACATTGTTATTCTCGAGGATCGAATGATAGATGCTGTTGAGCCGGTCGATCTCTTTATCCTTGTTGGCGATCAGCTTCTTCCAGGAATGGCTGCGCTCCCCGACGGTCCAGCCATAGGCGGCGGCATCCTCGAAATCCTCCGAGAAATGGCTCGCATAGACCAGCAGTTTCTTCGGCACGCAGCCGCGGATCACGCAGGTGCCGCCGACGCGGTATTCCTCGGCAATGGCGACTTTCGCCCCGAGGCTTGACGAGATGCGCGAGGCCCGGACGCCGCCGGAACCGGCGCCGATGACAAACAGATCATAATCGTATTTCACTTGACTTATCCTCAGTCGGACGCCGATTGCGGCGTCTGGTTTTCGCGGCCCCGGGTTTGTTTCTGGCGGTCAGCTGTTGATGCCACCAATGCACATGTATTTAATCTCGAGGTAATCATCAATGCCGTATTTCGATCCTTCGCGGCCGATGCCCGACTGCTTGACGCCGCCAAAGGGCGCCACCTCGGTCGAGATGATGCCGGTATTGATGCCGACGATGCCGTATTCGAGGGCCTCGCTGACCCGCCAGATGCGGCCGATATCGCGCGCGCAGAGATAGGCGGCAAGGCCGAATTCCGTATCATTCGCCATGGCAATCACCTCGGCCTCGTCCTTGAAGGTGAAGATAGGCGCCATGGGGCCGAAGGTTTCCTCCTTGGCGACGCGCATCTCCTGCGTCACGCCGGTCAGGATTGTCGGCTCGAAAAAGGTATGGCCGAGCGGATGGCGGTGGCCGCCGAGAAGGACCTTCGCGCCTTTCTTGACCGCATCCTCGATATGGGTCTCGACCTTCTTCACCGCATTTTCCGTGATCAGCGGGCCCTGCATGACCCCGTCCTCGAGGCCGTTGCCGACTTTAAGCGCCTTGACCCGCTCGGTCAGCCGGTCGACGAAGGCGTCATGGATGCCCTCCTGCACATAGATGCGGTTGGCGCAGACGCAGGTCTGCCCGGCGTTGCGGTATTTGCAGGCCATCGCCGCCTCGACCGCCTCGTCGAGGTTGGCGTCATCAAAGACGATGAAGGGCGCGTTGCCGCCAAGCTCCATCGAGGTTTTCTTGACCGTGCCCGCGCATTGCTCCATCAACAGCTTGCCGACGGCGGTGGAGCCGGTGAAGGTCAGTTTCGCGACAATCGAGTTCGAGGTCATCTCCGTGCCGATGGCGGGCGCATCGCCGGTAACGATGCTGAGAATGCCGGAGGGGATCCCCGCCCGTTCCGCCAGCACCGCCATGGCGAAGGCGGAAAAGGGCGTAAGCTCGGCGGGCTTGATCACCATCGGACAACCGGCGGCCAGCGCCGGCGCGGCTTTGCGCGTGATCATGGCGATCGGAAAGTTCCAGGGCGTAATCGCGACGGTCACGCCGATCGGCTGCTTGAGCACGACGATGCGTTTGTCGTTCTGATGTTCGGGGATGGTATCGCCATAGATGCGCTTGCCTTCCTCGGCGAACCATTCGATGAAGGAGGCGGCATAGGCAACCTCCCCCTTCGCCTCGGCGAGCGGCTTGCCCATCTCGACGGTCATGATCTTCGCGAGGTCGTCCGTATTTTCGAGCATCAGGTCATGCCATTTCCGGAGGATATTGGCGCGCTCCTTCGCGGTCTTGCCGGCCCAGTCGGGCATGGCCGCTTTTGCCGCCTCGATCGCGCGGCGGGTCTCGGCGGCGCCCATCATCGGCGCGGTGCCGATCACCTCGCCGGTTGCCGGGTTGGTCACATCGAGCGACTTGCCACCATCGGCATCGCACCATTTACCGCCGACAAGGCCCTGCATTCTCAATAAATCGGGGTCCTTGAGATTTAGCGGGTTCGTTGTCTTGTCCAGCATGTCCTGCTCCTTGGGTTCGAGGTTAGTCAGCGCCGCGCCGACGGCGCGTCAGCCGTGGCCGGAGTTTATGCCAGTTAATCTAATAGTCAATCTTCCATCCTCAATGCTTTCTTGATTTTACAGAGACTTTTGTAGAATATCAGATGCTTGTGCGCGGTTCAGCGCAAGATCTGATGAGGGGAGCGGTTTTTTGGCAAGCGGTTCGAAAAAAGTCATTTACGCGGCGCTGCTCGGGAACTCCCTGATCGCCGTTTCCAAATTCACGGCCGCCTTTTTCACCGGCTCCTCGGCGATGCTGTCCGAGGGGGTGCATTCCCTCGTCGATACGGGCAACCAGATCCTGATGCTGCACGGCCTCAAGCGGGCGGCGAAACGGGCGGACAAGGATCATCCCTTCGGATACGGGATGGAGCTGTATTTCTGGGCCTTCGTCGTCGCCATCCTGATTTTTGCGCTCGGCGCCGGGATCTCGCTTTACGAGGGGATCAAGCATATCCGCCATCCCGAAATCATCACCGATCCGACCTGGAATTATGTCGTTCTCGGCCTGGCGATCCTTTTCGAGGGCTGGGCCTGGTACGTCGCCTTTAGCGAGTTTCAGCGCGGCCGGGGCAAGCGCAGCTTCTGGCAGGAGGTCCGGCACAGCAAGGACCCGACCATCTTCACCATCCTGTTCGAGGATACGGCCGCCATGCTCGGCCTTTTTGCGGCGCTGATCGGGATTTTCTTCGCGCAGTATCTCGGCATACCGGAGCTGGACGGCGCCGCCTCCGTCGTCATCGCCATCATCCTTGCGAGCGTCGCGGTGCTGCTGGCGATCGAATGCAAGGGGCTGCTGATCGGCGAGAGCGCCGGGCGGGCCGTCACCGAGGGGATCACGACGATCATGTGCGACGACAGCCGCATCCTCCGCGTCAACGAATTGCTGACCATGCATCTGGGACCAAAGGATATCCTGGTCAATGTCAGCCTCGATTTCGCCGATGACCTGACCTCGACCGAGGTCGAGGCCGCGATCAGCGCGCTCGAGATTCGCGTCAAGGAGACCTATCCCGATGTGCGTCGCGTCTTTATCGAGGCGCAGAGCTTTATCGCCCATGCCCGGGCCAACCCGCGACCGCAACCAAGCGAATAATAACAAGGAGAAAATTGCGTGGATTTGAGAATAGTAGAGGAAGAGGACCGGTCCGATAATTTCAAGAAAGTATTCCGCCTGGAGGTGACGTCGCAGGACGACTTCCGGACAGCGGCCGTGCGCAACCTCTATTTCTGGTGGGAAGGGTTTCAGCCCGCCCTCCCCAAACGGGAGGATTTCGATATCTCGCGCCACTGGGCGACGGCGCCCTCGCTCTATCTGATCGAGGTGGTCGGCCCCGGCAATTATATTTACCGGCTGAACGGTGAAGCGGTTGTCGATATTGTCGGGGCATCGCTGCGCGGGCACGAAATCTCGGCAACCAGCCCGCTGCCCGAGCTGCGGCGTCTCGCGGACTATTTCGATACTATTGTTGCGGGCGGGAAATGCCGCCGATGCACCGGAATCGTTGATGTATCGGCGGACAAAGCGCGGAATTTCGAAAGCGTCGACTGCCCGCTTGCCGATGCCGCGGGGGAAATCCGCTTCATTCTCGGCGCCATCGCCCTGATCGAATAACCCGCCGGCCGTCACGGAAACGGCCCGCGATCCGTCATGTTCCGCCGCTATTTTCTGTTCCTTTTCACGGAAATGACGCAATCGGGACGTAAATTTAATCTTGATTTTGGGCCTGCAAGGTTTCAGAATTCATTTATATGTCCGGATTTGTGAAGGTTAAGAGAAAGAAAGAGGAGCGGCGTCTTGAACTGACCGGTCTTGTCGCGTGCCAAGACGCAACATCGCGGAATTGACAGCTTTATTTGAAGCGGGAAGCAACAGAAACCTGAATTTCCGGCTATTTAGGAAGGTAGCCGGACTGTTGTCTCCCCGACGCGAATAATGAACAGGAGTTGCTATGTTCCTATTGTCGCAAATACTCAAACGCATCATCAAGCAGGGAACTCTCACTGTTTTTGACGCGGACGGCCGTGAACATTTCTACAAGGGAACGGAAGACGGACCGACGGTCACACTCCGCCTGCATTCGAAAAAGACGGCGCTCAAACTCGCGCTCTATCCCAAGCTCTATCTCGGCGAAGCCTATATGGACGGCGATATCACCCTCGATGGCGGCGATATCTACGATCTTCTCGACCTGTTCACGCGCAATCTCGGCTGGGGCTCGCGTCATCCGCTCGCCACTTTCGGCGATACCCTCTACCGCATCTACTGGTTTTTCAGGCAGTTCAACCCGCGCGGCCGGGCGCAGCGGAACGTCGCCCATCATTATGATCTCGGCGATGATTTCTACGCCCTCTTCCTCGATGAGAACCGGCAGTATTCCTGCGCCTATTTCAAGACGCCGGAGGATAGCCTGGAACAGGCGCAGCTTCAAAAAATGGCGCATATCGCCGCCAAACTCGCCCTCAAGCCGGGCCTGAAGGTGCTGGATATCGGCTGCGGCTGGGGCGGCATGGCCCGTTTTCTCGCCGAGAATGCCGATGTTGAGGCGACCGGCGTCACGCTCTCCAAGAACCAGCATGGCTATGCCCGGGAAAAGGCGCAACAGATGGGCCTTGCAAGCAAGGTCGATTACCGCCTCGTCGATTACCGCGACGTGACCGACAAATTCGACCGCATCGTCTCCGTCGGCATGTTCGAGCATGTCGGTGTTCCGCATTACGGGGAGTTTTTCCGCAAGGTGAAATCCATCCTCACCGATGACGGCGTCGCGCTCCTGCATACCATCGGCACCGCCGACCGCCCCTCGCCGACCAATGCCTGGATCGACAAATATATCTTCCCCGGCGGCTATATCCCGCCGCTCTCGCAGGTGATGCCGGAAATCGAGAAGGCCGGGCTCTATGTCACGGATGTCGAGATTTTGCGTGTGCATTACGCCGATACCCTGCGGGCCTGGCGGCAGCGGTTCCTCGCTCGCCTAGACGAGGTGACGGCGCTGTATGACGAGCGGTTCTGCCGGATGTGGGATTTCTACCTGTGCGCCAGCGAGGTGTCCTTCCGCAACAGCGGCCTCGTCGTCTTCCAGATCCAGCTCTCCAAGCGTCTGCTGGATCTGCCGCTGACCCGCGGCTATATCACCGAGATCGAGGAAAACGAGCTCAACCCGGCCCGCATCGCGGCGGAATAGACGCCCCTACTCCACCGTTACGGATTTTGCGAGGTTGCGGGGCTGGTCGACGTCGGTGCCTTTCAACACGGCAACATGATAGGCGAGGATCTGCACCGGGATCGCATAGAGGATCGGGGCAACAAACGGGTCGACCTTCGGCAGCTCGATCGAGCCCAGGGCCCGCCCGCCAAGCTGCTTAATGCCGTCCGCGTCGGAGAGGAAGATCACCCGGGCATTCCGAGCCATCACCTCCTGCATGTTGGAGGCGGTCTTCTCGAAATAGGGATCGGAGGGCGCGACGACAATCACCGGCACCAACTCGTCAATCAGCGCGATGGGGCCGTGCTTGAGTTCCCCGGCCGCATAGCCTTCCGCATGGATATAGGAGATTTCCTTCAGTTTCAGCGCGCCCTCTAGCGCGATGGGATAGCCCGTGCCGCGGCCGATATAAAGAACGTCCCGCGCCTCGAAGATGGCTTCCGCGAGCGCCTTGATATTCTCGTCACTGTCAAGGATTTCGGCGGCGCGCGCCGGCACCTCAGAGAGCGCCGCGCAGAGCCGCGCCTCCTCCTCATGATCAATGATCCCGCGCTTGACCCCGGCATCAATGGCGATACAGGCGAGCGTCACCAGCTGGCAGGTAAAGGCCTTGGTGGAGGCGACGCCGATTTCCGGCCCGGCCTGGGTATGGAAGACGAAATCCGATTCCCGCCCCATGGAGCTTTCCTCCACATTGACGATGGAGGCAATATGCTGCCCATGTTCCTTCGCATATTTGAGCGCGGCCAACGTATCCGCCGTCTCGCCGGACTGCGAGATAAAGAGCGCGAGACCGCCTTTTTTGAGCGGCATCTGCCGGTAACGGAATTCGGAGGCGATATCGACCTCGACATTGAGATCCGCAATCCCCTCGAACCAGTATTTCGCGATCATCCCGGCGTAAAAGGACGTGCCGCAGGCAACGATGGTCATTTTCGGCAGATCGTTCCAGTCGAACGGCAGGTCGGGCAGCGTGATGGTGCGGCTTTTCGGATTGAAGAAGGCGTTTAGCGTCTCGCCCATCACGGCGGGCTGCTCGGCGATTTCCTTCATCATGAAATGGCGGTGATTGCCCTTGCCGATCATCGCGCCGGAAAGCTGCGTCTGTTTGATCGGTCGTTCGACCTGCTTGCCGTCCTTGTCATAGAAGGTGGCGCCGTCGCGGGTGAGCACGGCCCAGTCATCCTCCTCGAGATAGGAAATCCGCACGGTGAGCGGCGCGAGCGCAAGCGCGTCGGAGCCGAGGAACATCTCCCCGTCGCCCCAGCCAACGGCCAGCGGCGCGCCGCGACGGGCGCCGATCATCAGGTTGTCATGGCCCTTGAAAATCACGGCAAGCGAAAAGGCGCCATGCAAATGTTTCAGCACGGCGGCCATGGCCTCCTCCGGGGTTTTGCCATCGTCGATATAGCTGGTGATATATTGCGCCGCGATCTCCGTATCGGTCTCGGATTCGAACGTATAGCCCTTCGCGGTCAGCTCATCGGCGAGCTCGCGGTAATTCTCGATAATGCCGTTATGGACGAGCGCGATCTGCTTGGTCATATGCGGATGGGCATTGACCTCGTTCGGCACGCCATGGGTCGCCCAGCGGGTATGGCCGATGCCCGCCAGCCCTTGCAGGCTGTTGCCCTCCAGCACCCTTTCAAGGTTCTCGAGCTTGCCCTCGGCGCGGCGGCGGTCAATCCCGCCCGCGGTCAGGGTCGCGATCCCGGCGCTGTCATAGCCGCGATATTCCAGGCGCTTCAGCCCGCCGATCAGGGACGGCACTACATCCTTCTTGCCGAGAACGCCGATAATTCCGCACATATTCCAATGATCCTTTAAATCAGTCCCGCGCTATTTCGCGAGTTTCGCTTTCAAGTCCCGGAAGCGTTTCGCCCAGCCCGGTTTCTGTTTCTCCTCGGCCCGCTCGATCACGAGCGCATCCGCCGCCACATCCTTCGAGATCGTGCTGCCCGCGCCGACAATCGCGCCGTCGCCGATCTTCACCGGCGCGACAAGCGCGGTATTGGAGCCGATGAAGGCCCCGGCCCCGATATCGGTCTTGAACTTGTCAAAACCGTCGTAATTGCAGGTGATGGTGCCCGCGCCGATATTTGCCTCCGCGCCGATGCGCGCATCGCCGATATAGGAAAGATGGCTGACCTTCGCGCCCATCTCGATTTGCGACTTCTTCACCTCGACGAAATTGCCGATCTTCACATCCTTCGCAATCTCCGCGCCGGGGCGCAGCCGCGCGAAGGGACCGATCTGCGCCGCCTCGCCAATTGTCGTTCCTTCCAGATGGCTATAGGCCTTGATGCGGACATTGTCACCCACGGTGACCCTGGGTCCGAAGAAAACACCGGGTTCGATCACCACATCGCGCCCGAGTTTGGTGTCATGGCTGAACCAGACGGTGTCGGGGTCGATCAGGGTCGCCCCGTCTGCCATCGCCGCCGCGCGCCAGCGCTTTTGCGCGATGGCTTCCGCCTCGGCCAGCTGGGCGCGGTTGTTGACGCCCAGGAGCTCCTCTTCCTCGCCCTTCACATAGGCGCAGGTAAGGCCGTTCCCGATCGCAATCCCGACAATATCGGTGAGATAATATTCGCCCTTGGCGTTCTTGTTGTCGACCGCCTCGATAAGATGCGCGAGATGTGCACCGTCAATCGCCATCACGCCGGAATTACAGAGGCCGACAGCGCGTTCTTCGGCGCTCGCGTCGGCGAATTCGACAATGGCGGTGAGATTGCCGCTCGCATCCGTCACCAGACGGCCATATTCCGCCGGATCGTCCGGCTCGAATCCCAGCACGACGACGGCGCAATCCTTCTCGGCGCGGCGCTTTTCGATCATTTTATGCAACGTCGCCGCCTCGATCAGCGGGGTGTCGCCATAGAGGATCAGCACATCGCCGGTGAACCCCTTGAGGCTCCCGAGCGCCGCAGCGACCGCATGGCCGGTGCCGAGGGCTTCCTGCTGGATGGCAATCTCGGCGGGCGCGACCTCCTTCTGCACCGCCTCCATGCCCGGCGCGGTGACCACCACGATCTTCGCGGGATCGAGGCCGCCAACGGTGGCCAGCAGATGCGAAATCATCGGCCGTCCGCCCACTTCATGCATGACTTTGGCCTTGGCCGATTTCATGCGGGTTCCGGCTCCGGCGGCAAGGACAACGGCGGCGATGGATGACATATCTTTACTCGTTTTTCAGCAAACTTGACTATACTTTGGCCTAAATAACACCTAATCCTACAGGATAAACAAATAAAAAAATGTTACCGGATTTTACATAGATGCAGGATATTGCAATAATTTTCGACCTCGACGGCACGCTTGTCGATACCGCGCCGGACATTCATGACACGCTCAATCACACGCTGCGCCTTGCGGGGCGCGCCACCCTTGACCTGGCGCAGGTTCGCGACCTGATTGGCCAGGGCGCCCGCGCGCTCCTTCAAAAAGGCCTGATCGTGACGGGCGGCATGCCGGAAAGCGAGAAATTTGAAGAGCTTGTAACCATTTTCTTCGACTATTACCTGAGCCACCTCAGCGACCGAAGCAGACCCTTTGACGGCGTCGTCGCGGCGCTCGAGGCGTTTCAGGCGGAGGGCGCCAGGATGGGGGTCTGCACCAACAAGTCAATCCAGTTTGCGACGCCGCTCCTTGAAAATCTCGATCTGAGCCGGTTTTTCTCTGCCACCACCGGCGGCGACAGCTTTGCGGTCAAAAAACCCGATGCGGGCCATATCACCGGCACGCTCGATCTGATGGGCCATAACGGCGGCAGGGCCTTCATGATCGGGGATTCCATCAACGATATTCTGGCCGCGCGCAACGCCGGCATCCCGAGCGTCGCGGTCAGCTTCGGCTATACGGAAACCCCGGTCCATGAATTGGGCCCCGATCACATCATCGATCACTTCAACGAGCTGTTCCCGCTGATCAAATCGCTTTGAGGGCTGACATCAGCCTCCCTCATATCGCATGTCCTGAATCTCGCTCAAGGCCGTCTGTTCGGGGACAAATACGGTGTAATAGGTCAGAAGGTAAGTCCCTTCCTGGAATACCTTGAGATAGTAGGTTTTGCCTTCAACAACCTCAAGAATAAACTCCTGATCTATATACATGCCATCCGTATGGAATTTATGTGTTCCGGGCTCCATCTGATGAGTGAGATATCCACCGGTATGAAGTTCTCCGATCAGTTGACCGCCGGCGACGAAGGGTGTCGTTCCACCGCTCCCCTTTAATTGAGTACTGACCCTGTATACGTAAACAAGCGCTTTGCCCGGTTCCGGTTTTAATCCCGCGTTATATTCGGAAAATTTGGGACCACTGGCGGACGCGCAGCCTGCGAGAACAAGAAAAGCAATGAGGGAAAGAACGATACGCATGGAATTCCTCTCTAAACCTGGTTGAGATTGTTAGAAAGTAGTGGTGTGGAGGGGTTTACGTGCCCTGATAGCGCGTGAGTTTGAGTTCCGGAAGCGCCTGATCCTCAAGCAAAAGTTTGACAGTGAAGGTTCCGGTCCAAGTGCCCGGTTCATAGTCAATTCGTAGATAATATGTCTGACCGGCAACCATCTCGATTTTTGTGGGCTCATCTATGCCGGTCGTTTCGGTGAAGAGAGTATGTACCCCTGGATCGGCTTCATAAACAAAATACCCGCCGACATTTACGGCCCCAACGTCTTTTCCATCGTCTAATAGATGTGCGGACACGCCGGATCCGATTATGGTGTCGATCCGATAGACATAAACAAGAGCCTTGCCCGGTGCCGGCGTATTGATGTTGTTCCTTTCTGTGTACAACGGACCACTGGCAGAACAGCCAACAAGAACAAGAAATGCAATGAGGGAAAGAACGATACGCATAGAGACACCTGAAAATTTTATTGCTGTCTCCCCTCCTACCCTGCCGCGGGAAGATTCACAATAATAAATTGAGGCCGATATCCGGCTTATTCCTCTTTAAAGAGCGGGAGGGAGGCAATTTTGTTGCCGGACGGGATCTGCCGGGTCTTGATCCAGTCGGCGATATCGCGCCAGACGACTGGCCCCTGCAAATCGCGCAGCAGCATATGCCAGCCGTTCTCATAAAGCACGATATCGGCGCCCGGCGGCAGCTCGGCGGCGACCTTTTCCACCGGGTCCTTCGGCACCAGCTGGTCATTCGCGCCATAGAGCATCAGGATCGGCAGCCTGATGTCCTTCGCCGCGTCATAGGCGGCGTCCATGAGGCCGACGAGGCCATAGACGCTGTCGATCCGGGTTTCCTTGATGAACAGCGGATCGGCGCCGAGGTTGCGCAGCATCGAGATATTGTCGGAGGCCTGGATGCCGAGCCCCCGCCCGGTCAGCTTGACGCTTGGAAAGGTATGCGCGGCGGTCCAGAGAACCGCTTGATAGAAGGGATTGAGCGACTGCCAGCCCCAGACCGCCGGGGCCGAGAGGATGATGCCGTCAACCTTCGGGAAGCCGTCGCTCGTCACCGCCGTGATCACCACCGCGCCGCCCATGCTCTCGCCAATGAGGTAGATCGGCTTGCCCGGATATTTTCCCCTCACTTCGCGGACCATGGTCGCAAGATCCCTGATCAGTAGCTCCTGCCCCGGCCAGATGCCGAAATTCAGCGCCCTGCCAAAGCCGCGCTGATCATAGGCGATGGTGGTAATGCCCTGCCCCATCCACCAGCTCGCGGGGAAGGCATAGGAATTGCTGTAATCGTTGAAGCCATGCACGGCGATGAGGATAGCGGCGGGATCGCCCTCGGCGGGCCAGACCTTGACAGGCAGGGTTTCGCCGTCCGGGCTCTTGAGATGATCGCCGTTCAGCTCCGCCGCGATATTCTGCTCCCCCGCTTCCTGCACCACCGGCGCGCAGGCCACCACAAGGGCGCCGAGCCAGATTGCCGCGGCAAGGCGGATCACGGAGTTCATCGATCCCTCTCTTTCAATAGCCCCTGCACCCGGGCGCGCAGCTCCGGGATAACCTCCCGCTCGAACCAGTCGTTTTTCTTCATCCAGCCGACCACCCGCCAGCTTGGATGCGGCAGCGGCAGGAGGTCCGGCGCATAGTTCCGATGGCTCGCCACCGTTTCCGTCAGGGTCTTCTTGCGCGCCGAGGACAGGTAATATTTATGCGCATATTGCCCGACGGCCAGGGTCAGATTCACCTTTTCCAGCAGCGGGATCAGGCGCGGATGCCAGGTTTGCGCGCATTCGGGGCGCGGCGGCGCATCGCCGCCCTTCGCAAGTTTGCCCGGATAACAGAATCCCTGCGGCACGATCGCGAAATATTTCGGATTATAGAAGGTCTCCTTATCGACGCCGAGCCAATCGCGCAGCCGGTCCCCCGACGGATCATCCCAGGGAATACCGCTCGCATGGACCTTGGTGCCCGGGGCCTGCCCGGCGATCAGGATGGGTGCCGAGACATCGGCGACAAGAACGGGGCGCGGCCCGAGCGGCAGATGCGCCTCGCAGATCCGGCAGGCGCGGATTTCCGTCAGGAGACTTTTCAGCGAATCGCAGTTTTCCGTCATCGACCAATCACCCGGACCGGTCAGGCGCCGCCGGTAAACAGCGCATCGAGACGCGGCCGCACTGCGGCGGGGGGACGGTGCAGGACAAGATCGTCCGGCGTCGATTCCCGCCATCTGTCTTCAATTTTCTTCGTTATTTTTACGCCTCTTGCAAGGCAGATTTCAAGATTTACCTTAACGATTTCCCCGGCCTCTCCCTGCGGGTAGCAGGCCGGACTATGCAGCCCGATGTCATAGTCCTGCATCGCCAGCCAGCTGGCGGCCCGTCTGCCCTCAAGGATCAGGATGGGATCACTCACCTTTAAAATTACCCGGTCGTTTCTCAAAGAAGGCGTTGATGGCCTCCGCATGGTCCTTGGTGTGATGGGAAGCCGCCTGGAAGGCCGCCGACATCTCCAGCAGGCTGTCGAGGCGCATATGCTCCCCTTCGCGCAGGAGTTTCTTGGACATGCGAAGCGCATGGGGCGGGTTCGCCGCGATGCGATTGGCAAGGTCCTTCGCCGCCGTCATCAGCTCCGCATCCTCCACGATCCGGGAGACAAGGCCCCAATCGAGTGCGGTTGCGGCGTCAATCATGTCGCCGGTGAAGGTCAGTTCCGCGGCGCGGCTGCGCCCGATAACCCGCGGCAGGAACCAGGCCCCGCCATCGCCCGGAATGATGCCGAGTTTCACGAAACTTTCCGCGAACTTGGCGGATTTTCCGGCAATGCGGATATCGCACATGCAGGCAAGATCGCAGCCCGCGCCGACGGCCGGACCGTTCACGGCGGCAATGGTCGGCACTTCAAGGTCATAGAAGGCCAGCGGAATTTTCTGGATGCCGTGGCGATATCCCTGGCGCAGCTCCGTCGGGGAACCCGCGAACAGCCCTTCCTTGTCGCGCATATGCTTGACATTCCCGCCGGCGGAGAAGGCCTTGCCCGCCCCCGTCAGGATCACGCAGCGCACGCTGTTGTCTTTGTTGATACGGTCCGCCGCACTCAGGAATGCGTCGAAGATGACATCATCGGAGAGGGCATTACGCTCCTCCGGCCGATTGATCGTGAGGGTTACAACTCCCCCATCTTGTTCATATAAAAGAGCTTCAGTCATAGCGCCAAGCTACCCAATTGATCCGGAAATAGGAAGCGCGAAATGCGCCGCCGAACAATTATTCCCGCTAATCTCAGGCGGTGCGGCCGTAGAAGGTCATCTGCGCTTCCGTCGAAAGGGCGATCCCCGGTTCCGTGTTATAGGCAAGGACGGCCAGCAGGCGGGTGCGCGTTCCCGCGTTTGGCGTCACCCGGTGCAGGGCATTGCGACCGCGAAACAGGACAAGCGCCCCGGCATCGAGGGCGAGCCGCTTCACTGGCGTCCGCCCGTCCAGCACATCGGCGACGCCGTCGTAATTCATATCGCCCGCATCAGCATCGCGAAGCGCCGTGACATATTCAAACTCCCCGCCGCTTGTTGCGGGCTGCACCATCAAAGTGATCGCGAAGGAGGAATTATCGAAATGCCAGCCGAGTTCCTGCCCCGTCTCCGCATAATGCAGATTGACCGAGGAGAGCGGGTCGGCATAGTCGTACAGCGTCTCCTCCCCCAGGATATCGCAGAGAAAATCACGAAATTCCGGCGCATCATACAGGGTCTTGAGCGGGGAACCCTCTGGCAACTGGTCATCGGTGATGCAGCCCTTGGAAGAAATGACCATCCGGTTGCGGGTATGATCAGGGGGAAAGGACGGATCGACGGCGCTGAGATAGACCGTATGCTCCTCGCGTTTCGCATAGACCTTGTCGCGATGGACCTCCCCTTCGGCCTGAATGGCCGCGATCGCCGCTGGCGTCGCGAATTCCGGCAGGACCAGCACGCCGTCGTCATTCAGCCGCTTCCGGCAGGCGGCGCGAAAGCCGGCATCCTCGAGCGGATGGTGGTCAAAATCCACAATATCTGCCAGATTCATTTCTCTCTCCTCCGTGAAATCCGCGTAAAGCCGCGCCATCTTTGGAAAATGCGGCGACTTGCGCGCCTCCCGGCGGCCGCCAGCCTGAATACGGTTGCCGTCGGAATACTTGACATTACACCCTATAGGGAGGATCGTTGAAAGCAATCAGGGGTTCAACCTCAAAAATAAAAAAAGCGATCAAGGAACCCAATGTCCGCAACATCGACGCCCGCCGATTCCAGCTTCTCCTACAAAGGCATCTTCCTCTTCTGTTCCGCGATTTTCTTCTTCGCGGTCATGGACACCATCGTCAAATATGCGAACGAGACCTATCCGCCGGTGCAGGTCGTCTGGGCGCGCTATTTCTTTCATACGGTGCTGATGGCGGCGATCCTGCTACCCAAGCATGGCACGCGGCTGATCCGGACGAAGGCGCTGAAGATGCAGCTTATCCGCTCCATCTTCCTGCTGCTGGCCACCGTCAGTTTCTTTACGGCGGTGAAATATGTGCCGCTCGCCGATGCGGCGGCCCTCGGGGCGACGGCGCCGCTCTTCGTCATCATCTTTTCCGTCATTCTGCTCAAGGAGAAAGTCAACGTCCGGCGATGGGTGGCGGTCGCCATCGGCTTTGGCGGGGCGATGATCGTGCTCAGGCCCGGCATGCTGGAAATTCATCCGGCCCTGTTCCTGGTCATCGGCACATCGATTTTCTATTCGCTCTATCAGATTTCCACGCGGTTCCTCTCCGGCATCGATGATCCTGTCACCACCATCACCTATTCCGCCCTCGTCGGTACCGTCGTCATGAGCGCCGTCGTGCCCTTCTTCTGGGTGATGCCGGATTTGCACGGCTGGCTGATCCTCGGGGTGATCGGCTTTATCGGCGGCTTCAGCCATTTCATTATCATCAAGGCGTTCGATTACACGGCGGCCTCGACCGTCGCGCCGTTCCAATATACGCAATTGATCTGGATGGCCGTCTTCGGCTATTTCGTCTTCGGCAATTTCCCGGACAATTTCACCATCCTCGGCGCCGTCATCATCGTCGCCAGCGGCCTCTATATCCTCTACCGGGAGAACCAGATCAAAAAGGCCTGAGTTAGCTCGTTCCGATATCGGCGAGGTCGCCGTACATTTCCGGGCGGCGGTCGCGGAAGAACTGCCAGTTGTCGCGGATCTCCTTGATCATGTCCATATCCATGTCGGCGACGACCAGCTCATCTTTATCCTCGGAGGCCTGGGCGATGATCTCGCCGCGCGGATTGACCACATAGGAGGATCCGTAAAACTCCCCGATATTCCAGGGGGCCTCGGTGCCGACCCGGTTGGTCGCGCCGATATAGACGCCGTTCGCCACCGCCGAGGCGGGTTGTTCGAGCTCCCACAGATACTGGCTGACGCCCTTCACGGTCGCCGACGGGTTGACGATATATTCCGCGCCGTTCAGCGCAAGCGCCCGCCAGCCTTCCGGGAAATGCCGGTCATAACAGATATAGACGCCAAGCTTGCAATAGGCGGTCTGGAACACCGGCCAGCCGGAATTACCGGGGCGGAAGAAGAATTTCTCCCAGAAACCGGCGACCTGCGGGATGTGGGTCTTGCGGTACTTGCCAAGATATTTTCCGTCCGCATCGATGACGGCGGCGGTATTATAGTAAATGCCGGTCTTTTCCTGCTCATAGATCGGCACGACGATGACCATGTTATGCTTCTTCGCATAGTCCTGCATCAGCTTGACGGTGGGGCCGTCCGGAATGCTTTCCGTCGCCGCGTACCATTTGGAATCTTGCGAGGGGCAGAAATAAGGTTGCGTGAACACCTCCTGAAAGGAGAGCACCTGCACGCCCTTCTTGCCCGCCTCCTCGATCAGGGGGATATGCGCCTCGATCATTTTATCGCGAATTTGCTCCGGGCTCATGTCCGTGTTGCCCTTGAGGCCCATCTGGATTAGCCCTGCCCGTACCGTTGTCATCGATCGTCTCCTTTATCCGCGGAATGGGATCAAATTTTTTGCATTTTTTGACCGTTTGGTCAGGATTTTAACTATCAATTTTGAAAAGGCAAAGCTAAAATACCGTCAAAATCAGGCTACGAAAAAATACCTGCAGGACGAGGAGATGAATATGTCGACTTTCATACGCGGGGGCACCGTCGTTACCTCCGAAACCACCTTCCGGGCTGATATTCTGTGCGATGACGGCGTGATCAAGGCCATCGGTAACGATCTGGAGGCGCCGTCGAACGCCGAGGTTGTC
Organism: Sneathiella chungangensis; assembly: GCF_009882935.1. Classification (GTDB taxonomy): domain Bacteria; phylum Pseudomonadota; class Alphaproteobacteria; order Sneathiellales; family Sneathiellaceae; genus Sneathiella; species Sneathiella chungangensis. The sequence goes on along the minus strand of NZ_WTVA01000001.1, from coordinate 93,583 downwards.
GACGCCGGCGGGCAATATGTGATGCCGGGCGGAATCGATCCGCATACCCATATGCAGCTGCCCTTCATGGGCACCGTCGCGTCGGAGGATTTCGAGACCGGTACCGCCGCCGCGCTCGCGGGCGGGACGACGCAGATCATCGACTTTGTCATCCCCGATCCTGAAGAACCACTCATGGACGCGTACCAGAAATGGCGCGGCTGGGCGGAGAAATCCGTTTCCGACTACAGTTTTCATGTCGCCATCACCTGGTGGGACGATACGGTGCATCGGGACATGGGCATCCTCGCCGAGAAAGAGGGCGTGAATTCTTTCAAGCATTTCATGGCCTACAAGAACGCCATCATGGTCTCCGACGAGATGATGCTGGCCAGCTTCGCACGCTGCCGCGAACTGGGCGCGATGGCCACCGTCCATGCGGAAAACGGCGAGATGGTCTATTACCTGCAACAGGAAATGCTGGCGAAAGGCATCACCGGACCGGAAGGGCATCCGCAGTCGCGCCCGCCGGAAGTTGAGGGCGAAGCCGCCAACCGCGCCATCCGGACGGCGCAGGTCCTGCAAACGCCGGTCTATATCGTTCATGTTTCCTGCAAGGAATCGCTCGAAGCCATCACCCGCGCCCGGCTGGAGGGTCAGCGGGTCTTCGGGGAATGTCTCGCCGGGCATCTGCTGATCGATGACAGCGTCTATTACAACGACGATTTCGAATATGCCGCCGCCCATGTGATGAGCCCGCCCTTCCGTCCGAAGGATCATCAGCGGGCGCTCTGGCGCGGGCTGCAATCGGGGAACCTGCAAACCACGGCGACCGATCACTGTTGCTTCTGCGCGCCGCAGAAGGCGGCCGGGCGCGATAACTTCACCCTGATCCCGAACGGTACCTCCGGCGTTGAGGATCGCATGGCGGTGCTCTGGCATCACGGGGTGAATTCCGGCAAGCTGACCATGAACGAATTTGTCAAGGTCACCTCCACCAACGCCGCGCAGATCTTCAATATCCATCCGCGCAAAGGCTCGCTCTCCGTCGGCGCCGATGCCGACATCGTGGTGTGGGATCCGGAAATGACGCGCACCATCTCGGCCAAAACCCATCACCAGAATATCGATTTCAATATCTTTGAAGGCATGGAAGTGAAGGGCAGCCCGAGCCATACGATCAGCCAGGGCAAGGTCGTCTTCAAGGACGGTCAGCTCAATGTGGTCAAGGGCGCGGGTCGCTATATCAAGCGCCCGACCTTCAACACGCATTTCGGCGCGCTCGAAAAACGCCGCAAGGAAACGGCGCCTCGCAAGGTCTCCCGCACCGCGGAGGCCGCCGAATAATCATTCCTCCCGGGCTTCTCCTGGAAAAGGTCTCGGTGCTCCGGCGCCGGGGCCTTTTTTTACGAATTCCAGCCGGTTGACGGGGCAAAACGGTCTGGACAGATATATTTATCTTGTATACTAAATATACGTACACTAGATAAAAGGAGATTCCGGGATGGAATCCATTGAAAGCTGTATCAGTTTCCTGTCGGGCAAGGCGGCGCAGAATATCGCCAGACACTCCCGTTCGCGATTGGGCCAGCATGACATCACGCCCATCCAATTTGCCGTCCTTCAGGCGGTCTGGGAGGCGCCGGGACGGAAAGCGTCGGACCTTACGGCCTATCTGCTTATCGACAGCGCGACGATCACAGGCGTCATTGACCGGCTTTGCCGCATTGACATGCTGGAGCGTCGTCCCGATGCCTCCGACAGGCGGGCGAACCGCTTGTTCCTGACGCCCACGGGCGCGGCTCTTATCGGTGAATTGCAGGCCCAGATGGATCACCTCAATGCCGAGGTGGCCAACGCCTTTGGAGAGGATGCGGATAAACTTTGGGACCTGTTGAAGCGGCTTGCCGCATTTCAGCCGACAAAAGGAAAAACGGCGCATGTTTGATACGAAGATTGCCATAATGGTGCGGGAGGATCTTGCGGTCTGGCAAAAGCTGAATGTCACTGCTTTCCTGATGAGCGGCATCACCAATGCGACGCCGGACCTTATCGGGGAGCGCTATGTCGATGCCGAAGGGCATGACCATATGGGCCTTTCAATTCAGCCGGTCATTGTCCTGACGGGGGCGGCGAATGTCCTTCGCAATGCGCGAAACCGCGCCCGCGACCGGGGAATCGATACCGCCGTCTATATCGAGGAAATGTTTGCGACCGGCCATGACGAAGCCAATCGCGCGGTCTTTCGCCAGCATGGCCCGGACGAGGAAAATGTCGTCGGCCTCGCCTTGCGGGCAGAGAAGAAGATCGTCGACAAGATCACCAAGGGCGCAAAGATGCACGGCTGATTTCATCCGGCGATATTTGCCGGCACCGGTTACGGCGTTTTTAAAGGCACACGGAGGAGCAGGCCGAATTCCTCGGCGAAATTGACGGAAACGCGGGCGTGCACCTTGCCCTGCCGGTCGTAGAAGCGGCCCTTCTCGCGGATGGGAAAGACGCCCTCATGCCAGATATTGGGATGGATATAGAGGCCCTTCGTGCCGTCGCAATAGAAGGCGACGAAATCCTCCGGCTGCACATCGTCACCGGGCAGCGCGAGGGGCACCATGAAGGGCGTTCCGTCCAGCGAATAGAACAGCTGCCCGCCGTCGGGATGATAGTTCGCATGCCAGAGCAGCACCTGGTCCTGCTCCCGCGTCGCCATCTTGCGGTCCGCCTTTTCCGGGCTCACGGACCAGCCGAGGATATAGGTGTCCTTCACCGCGTTGTTGCGACCCCAGAGCACATCGCCTTCCCACCAGAATTCGAAAATTCCGTCGACCGTGCCGCCCTGGTTCCCGGTGCCCTCATCGACCGGGCGCGCCCCCGTGGAGGTCGGCCAGGTGACGATCTCGACCGGGAAATTCTCGTAATCGGTGACGAGCCGGCCATAGCCTTTCAACGCCGCGTCCGTCGCGATGATCACGGGCATGTCGAGATGCGGCAGATCCTCCGGAATATCCGGATTGAGAAAATCGGGCGACTTGACGGTATTGGAGGAGAGCATGGTGCATTTCCTTGGATATTTTCCCCAATTAAGCCACAGCCACAAAAAAAAGGGAAGGTCTCCCGTCCCTTTTCGGATCACGCCCGGCCAGCGGGCTATTTTCGGCAATGATTTTTTTCCGGCCTCACGCCGCCTGGCTTGCCTGCAACGTCACGTGCGAAGATCCATCAGCCGACCAGGAATTTCACCCGGTCGTCAGCCATCGCCGGCGTGAATTCCAGCACTTCCGCCGTGACGACATTTTCTTCAACGAAGGGATCAGTATCGACGCGGTGCTGAATTTCATCACGCGATGCATTATGCGCCAGTATCGCCCCGCCGGCGTTCGGCTGCAGGCTGCCAATCAAGAGAAACACCCCGTCTTCAAGGCCGCGTTTGATCCAGGCCTTATGCGCGTCCATGAAGGCGGTCGCCTGTTCTCTTTTCTCCGAAAATTTAAGCAGAATGATGAACATTTTTGTTTCTCCCTGAAGTAAGCTGTATGCGTGGTCCGACTGCCGCCGAATATGGTTTCAGATCAGCAATTTCCTGTTGCCCCACGGCCCGGCAGGGCTGCCTGAGCGGCGACCCAGCCGTGCATCTGTTCGACTTCCCGCCTGATGAACTCATCATCCTGAAAAGCATTCGCCAGCATCGCAACGCCTTGACTTCGGGCAAGAAGATGCGCCGCCAGATAGTCGGCATCGTCTTCCCGGCCAAGAGCCACGAACTGGCACCGGAGCCAGGCCTGAAACAGGCCGAAGAGCGCATTCGCGCCGTCTTGGTTGGGATGATTGAGTTTGGCGAGTTCACTGCTCAGCGTGCCGATGGGGCAGCCGAATTTCTTGATCTTCTCCCCGTTCACAATCAGAATATCAATAAATTTGCAGATACGGATTTCGGGGCTTTCCTCATCAGCGTCCCATTGCGCCACCATGTCCTTGCGGTCCTGCAAACGCCGGTCAATGACGGCTTCAAGGATGTCGTCCTTGGTTTTGAAGTGGTAGTAAAAGTTCCCTCGCGAGATTCCGATCGCATTCGCAATGTCGGCGAATGAGGTGTTTTCATAGCCCTGCTGATAGAACATCTGATCGGCAACAGCCACTATCTGATCCCTTGTCGTCACTTCTTTCATCGCCTCATACCGCTAATTAGGTCGTTTGTCCTAGAGCAATGAATAGGACATTTGTCCTAAATCGTCAAGCATAAGAAAACGGGAAAATTCGTTGGTTCGGGACATGAAACCGACAGGCGCTCAACGCAACAAAAAAAGGGAAGGTTTCCCTTCCCTTTTCGTATAGCCTCGCGGTCAGGTTATTTCTGGGCGCGTTCCCAGATTTCCTGGGTGAAGGCGCCTTCCGGCTCCTTGGAGATGACGAGTTTTGAATCGCCCGCCAGCAGGATATTGACCGTGCGATTGTAGGATTCCTCGTTCAGCTTGCCGAGGTTTTCCGTGTCAATCAGCTTGGCGATTTCCGCCATCATCCGCTTCTGATGCTTTTCGGTCTGGGCACCGGTCGCGTCATTTTCGAGCACGATTTCCGCGGCCTCATCCGTATTTTCGATGGCATATTTCCAGCCCTTCATCGATGCCTTGATGAAGCGGGCCAGCTTGTCTTTCATCGCCTCGTCTTCAAGGCTTTTTTCCATGACATAAAGACCATCTTCGAGGGTGGCAACGCCCTGATCTTCATAAGGGAAGACCGTCAGTTCCGCCGGTGTCAGCCCGCCATCGATGACCTGCCAGTATTCGTTGTAGGTCATGGTGGAAACGCAGGCCGCCTGCTTCTGCAGCAGCGGATCGACGTTGAAGCCCTGCTTCAGGACCTTGATGTCCGCATCGGCGCCTTCGGTCTTGTATTTCAGCTTATCCATCCAGGACAGGAACGGATATTCATTCCCGAAGAACCAGACGCCAAGGGTCTTGCCCTTGAAATCCTCGGGCGTTTCGACGCCCATGTCCTTGCGGCAGGTCAGCATCATGCCGGAGCGGGAGAAGACTTGCGAAATATTCACGAGCGGCACGCCCTTCTCGCGCGTTGCAAGTGCGGCGGGCATCCAGTCAACCACGACATCGGCCCCGCCCCCGGCAATCACCTGCGCCGGTGCGACGTCCGGTCCGCCCGGCTTGATGGTGACGTCGAGATCGACTTCATCATAGAAGCCCTTGTCCTTGGCGACATAATAACCGGCGAACTGGGCCTGGGTGACCCATTTCAGCTGCAAGGTCAGCTCATCGGCGGCCGAGGCCGTATAGGCGGCAAGGCTCATGGCCGAGGCCGCGAGTAGTAAGGTTAGTTTTTTCATCCTGTTCTTCCTCTCCCTTTTTGAAGTAAAGCATTCAAACATACATGGTAATGGGGACTCATTCTATTTCGCCCGCCTGTAGGACGCGTGCCAGAAGGTCACGCGGCGCTCCAGCAGGGCGAGAATTCCGTAAAACAGCGATCCGACGACGGCGGCGACCGCAATGGTGGCCCAAACAATATCGACATTCATCCGTCCAACCTCCGTCGAGATGCGAAAGCCCATGCCGACGATGGGGGTGCCGAAGAACTCCGCCACAATCGCACCGATCATGGCGAGCGTCGAATTTATCTTTAGGGCGTTGAAAATAAACGGCATGGCGTTCGGCAGGCGCAGGAACAGCAGCGTCTGCCAGTAGCTCGCGGCATAGGAGCGCATGAGGTCCTTCTCGATATGGCTGGTCGCCTGCAGCCCGGCGAGGGTGTTGATCAGCATCGGGAAGAAGGTCATGACGACGATAACGGCGGCCTTCGATTCCCAATCAAAGCCGAACCACATGACCATGATCGGCGCGATGCCGACGATGGGCACGGCGCTGACCAGCGAGCCCAGCGGCAACAGCCCGCGCTGCATGAAGGGCACGCGGTCGACGAGGACGGCGACAAGGAACCCCGATCCGCAACCAAAGGCGAAGCCCGACAGCACCGATTTCACCACCGTCTGGTAGAAATCCGCATAGAGGGTCGATCCATTATTCGAAATCGCATCGCCGATCTGACCCGGCGACGGCAGGAGAACGGAGGGGATGCCAAGCCCCGTGGTAATCACCTGCCAGAGATAGAGCAGCCAGACACCGAACAGCGCCGGGATCGCAAGCGCAATCAGGCGGTTGCCGTCCGCCACCTTCGACAGCAGGGTCATGGCGCGCCAGGCCAGCAGGCCGAGGGCGATCACGTAAATCCACAGGCCCGGCGCGACCAGGAACACCCGGTAGCCGAGGTTGAGAATCTCCCCTGTCTCAATGCTGCCGATCAGTTGAAGCGGCGCGAGCGTGCCGAGCACCGTCCCGAGCGCGACCAGAAGCCCGGCCGCGAGGCCATCGCGCCCGCGGACAAGATGGAAAAATCCGATGCCGAGGGAGGCCAGAACCAGAATCAGCGCAGCGCTGTCAAACCACCAGTAAACGGAGACGCCCTCCACCTGCCCCACCGGAACGGCGAAGGAGACGACGGTGAGGAACAGGAATTCGATCAGCACATAATCATGCTTTTTCATGCCGCCTGCCCTCCCATCCGCGAGAGAACCAGCTTTTCGGAGAGGGCCACGGCCCAGACCAGCAGCATGCCGAGGAGCGAGGCGACGGTCAGCGCCGACCAGATCTGGATTGTCTGGCCATAGTAGGACCCGGCAAGAAGCCGCGCGCCCAACCCCTCGATGGCGCCGGTCGGCAGTTCCGCGACGATGGCGCCGACCAGGCTGATGGCGATGGCGACCTTGAGGCTGGTAAAGAGAAACGGGATCGAAGCGGGAATGCGGAGCTTCCAGAACACCTGCGCCGCGCTCGCGCTGTAGGTTTTCATGAGGTCAAGCTGCAGCACATCCGGCGATCTTAAGCCCTTCACCATGCCGATGGTGATCGGGAAGAAGCAGAGATACATGGAGATAAGCGCCTTCGGCACCAGTCCGGTGAGGCCAATGTTGCCGAGGACAACGATGATCATCGGCGCGATGGCGAGGATCGGCACGGTTTGCGATGCGATGATCCAGGGCATCAGGCTGCGGTCGAGCGTCTGGATATGGACGATGCCGACGGCCAGCAGGATGCCGAGTATCGTGCCGAAGGCGAAGCCCAGCAAGGTCGAGGACAGCGTCACCCAGGCATGATAGACGAGGCTGCGCTTCGACGTGATTTTCTTATCCAGAACGGTCTTGTCCAGCTCCACGACAATCTGCTGCGGGGCCGGCAGGATCGGCCGCTCCATCGACCAGGAATCCCGGACCAGCTTGCCGAAGGTCCATTCAACGTTTCCCCGCTTGTACTGGTCGATCAGCTGCGGCGAATTCATATAGACCGCGCCCGCAAGCCACAGGATGAGGAGGGCGATCAAGACCGTTGCGACGGGGATGACCTTGCCATCATAAAGACGGCGCCAGCTCGGTATCACTTGTGGCTGGACGGCGTCAGTCATCGTAGCTGTGCCCCGATCTCAGCCCCTCGCGCACGCGGTGGGAAATTTCCAGAAACTCCGGCGTCTCGCGGATATCGAGATTGCGCACCCGCGGCAGGCTGCTCTCGATGATATCGATGATCTTGCCGGGCCGCGGGCTCATCACCACGATCTTGGAGGAGAGGAACACCGCCTCCGGGATCGAATGGGTCACGAAAATGACCGTCTTCTTCGTCGTATCCCAGAGATTGAGAAGCTGTTCATTCAGATGGTCGCGGGTAATTTCGTCAAGCGCGCCGAAGGGCTCGTCCATCAGCAACAAATCCGGCTCCACCGAGAGCGCCCGGGCGATGGAGACCCGCTGCTGCATGCCGCCCGAGAGCTGCCAGGGAAATTTCTTCTCGAATCCTTCAAGATTGACCATGGCGAGGTTGCGCGCCGCCCGCGCCTTTTGCTCGTCTCCGCTGAGGCCCATGATCTCGAGCGGCAGCCTGATATTCTTCTCCACCGTCCGCCAGGGATAGAGCGCCGGGGCCTGAAACACATAGCCATAGGCGCGTTTCTGCCGCGCCTCCTCCGGTGTCATGCCGTTGACCGAGATATGCCCGCCCGTCGGCTTTTCGAGATCGGCAATCACCCGCATCAGGGTCGTCTTGCCGCAGCCCGACGGGCCGATGAAGGAGACGAAATCGCCCGCATTGACCGTCAGGTCGATATCTGCAAGGGCATGTACAGGCGTATCCGCCGTCTGGAAGACAAGATCGAGGTTCTCGATCTCGATCACCGCTTTTGAACTCGCCTCAGACAATGTTGGCCCGCTCCACAATCGCGTGCAGCAGGACGTTGCATCCGGCGGCAAGATCTTCAGGGGTCGCTTCCTCTTCCTCGTTATGGCTGATGCCGTTCTCGCAAGGCACGAAGATCATGCCCGTCGGCGCGACGCGGGAGATATAGCAGGCATCGTGCCCGGCGCCGGAAATGATATCCATATGGGAGAAACCGGCAATCTCCGCGCCCTTGCGGACCGCATTCACGCAGTCTTTGTCGAACTCGACCGGCGGGGAGTACCAGATTTCCTCGAACGCCATCTCGAAGCCGCCCTCGGAGGCGGTTTTCTCGGCGAAGGCGCGGAGCTCCGCGTCCATCTTGCTGAGGATCTCGTCCTTCGGATGGCGGAAATCGACGGTGAAGAAGACCTTGCCTGGAATGGTGTTGCGCGAATTCGGGCTTGACTGGATGAGGCCGACGGTGGCACAGGCGAAGGGCTGGTTATCGAGGCCGATGCGGTTGACCTCGGTGATGATTTTGGAGGCGGCGACGAGGGCGTCTTTGCGCCGCGCCATCGGGGTCGGCCCGGCATGGGCCTCCTGCCCGGTGATGGTGATTTCGTACCAGCGTTGACCTTGTGCGCCCATGACGACGCCGATGGTCTTCTCCTCATGCTCAAGGATCGGGCCCTGCTCGATATGCGCCTCGAAAAAGGCCTTGATCTCGCGGCCGCCGACCTCTTCCGTTCCGGCATAGCCGATGCGCTTCAACTCCTCGCCCATGGTCTTGCCGTCGAGATCGGCGCGGGATAGCCCGTAGTCGAGATCGAAGACGCCGGCAAAAACGCCGGAGGCAACCATGGCCGGCGCAAAGCGGGAGCCTTCCTCGTTCGTCCAGACCGCAACCTCCACCGGATGCTCGGTCTTCACATCGAAATCATTGAGGGTGCGGAGAACTTCCAGACCCGCCAGCACGCCGAACACCCCGTCGTATTTCCCGCCCGTCGGCTGGGTGTCGAGATGCGAGCCCATCATCACCGGCGGCAGATCGTCCCGCGTTCCGGCGCGGCGGGCAAAGATATTGCCCATTTTATCGACTTTTATGGTGCAGCCCGCCTCCTTGCACCAATTTGAGAAAAGATCGCGTCCCTCTTTATCGAGATCGGTGAGCGCGAGGCGGCAGCAGCCCCCCTTCTCGGTCGCGCCGATCTTCGCCATTTCCATAAGGCTGTCCCACAGGCGGTCGCCTTTGACATTCATGTTCTGCATCGGTTTCCTTCGTCTCTATTCCGCCGCCGTCGAGAACGGATTGCGCGGATCCTGGTTCCAGTTCATGTAGGGCTTGCCGTTATCGACCTCGACCATGGTGATGCAGTCGTCGACCGGGCAGGCCAGCATACACAGATTACATCCCACACATTCCTTGTCTATCACTTCGTAGCGCCGGGCGCCATCGACCCGCGCCGTCGTGATCGCCTGATGCGACGTATCCTCGCAGGCGATATGACACAGACCGCATTTGATGCAGAGGTCCTGGTTGATCAGCGCCTTGATGTCATAGTTCATGTTGAGCTCGTTCCAGTTGGCGACGTTCGGCACCGCCATGGAACGGAAATCATCGATGGATTTATAGCCCTTCTCGTCCATCCAGTTGGAAAGCCCGGTGATCATGTCATCGACAATGCGGAAGCCATAATGCATGGCGGCGGTGCAGACCTGCACCGTGCCGCAGCCGAGCGCCATGAACTCCGCCCCGTCGCGCCAGTTGGCGATGCCGCCGATGCCGGAGACCGGGATGCCCTTGCATTCGGGATCGCGGGCGATCTCGGCGACCATATTGAGCGCGATCGGCTTCACGGCGGGCCCGCAATAACCGGCATGGGCGCCCTTGCCGTCCACGATGGGGGTTGGCGCCATCTGATCGAGATCGACGCTGACGATGGAATTGATGGTGTTGATCAGCGAGACCGCATCCGCGCCGCCGCGCACCGCCGCCCGCGCCGCCGTTCGGATATCGGTGATATTGGGCGTCAGCTTGACGATGACGGGCATATCGGAATGTTCCTTGCACCAGCGGGTCACCATCTCGACATATTCCGGGACCTGCCCGACGGCGGAGCCCATGCCGCGTTCCGACATGCCATGCGGACAGCCGAAATTAAGCTCCACCCCGTCGGCGCCGGTATCCTCGACCTTTTTCAGGATCTTGCGCCACGGCTCCTCCTCGCAGGGCACCATCAGGGAGACCACGACCGCGCGGTCCGGCCAGTTCTTCTTGACCCGGGCGATCTCCTGCAAATTCACGTCGAGCGGGCGGTCGGTGATCAGCTCGATATTGCTAAAGCCCATCATCCGCTGACCATTCAGCTGAACCGCGCCGTAGCGGGACGAGACATTGACGACGGGCGGATCCTCGCCCAGCGTCTTCCAGACGACGCCGCCCCAGCCCGCCTCGAACGCGCGGACGACGTTATATTCCTTATCCGTCGGCGGCGCGCTCGCCAGCCAGAAGGGGTTCGGGGACTTGATACCAGCGAAATTATATGAAAGGTCAGCCATGTCTCTTTCTCCCTATTTCTTCGCCAGATAGTCATTGATTGCATGGGCGGCGAGCTTGCCGTCCTGCACCGCCGCAACGGTGAGCCCAATATTGCCATCGATGCAGTCGCCGCCCGCGTACACGCCCTCGAGCGAGGTTGCGTAGCTGTCATCGACCGCGATCCGGCCATTTTTAAGCTCCAGCTGCGCCGCGGTGCCGGAAACCGGATCGGGCACGAAAACCTGACCGATCGCCTTGAAGACCATATCGGCGGCGAGCCGCGCTTTCTCGCCAGTGCCGGTGAGTTTGCCGTCCGCGCCCTGTTTTGTATATTCAAATTCGATACCGCTCACCGCGCCGCCATCGGAGAGGATCGCGGCGGGCCGCATCCAGTGCTTGATCTTCACGCCGTTCACTTGCGCAAATTCCTGCTCCTTCGCCGTCGCGCTCATGGCCTCCGCCCCGCGCCGGTAGACGATGGTGACATCCTCCGCGCCCAATCGCTTCGATTTCACCGCGATATCGATGGCCGTGCTGCCACCGCCGATGACGACGACGCGCCGCCCGATGGCCAGCGTGCCCTTGTCCTTCGTCTGGCGGAGATCGGCAATATAGTCGACCGCGTTAAAAACGCCCTCGATCCTCTCGCCCTCCAGACCGAGCGCCTGCACCGCGCCAAGGCCGCCGCCGATAAAGACCGCGTCATATCTGTTCCGGAGATCGCCGAGCTGGATATCGCGGCCGAGCGCCTTGCCGTTCTGCACCGTGATGCCGCCGATCCCGAGGATAAAACGAACCTCCTTCTGTGCGAAGTCATCGACCACCTTGTAATCGGCAATGCCATACTCATTGAGCCCGCCGGATTTCGGCAATGCCTCAAACACCTCGCATTCATGCCCGAGCTGGGCGAGACGATGCGCGGCGGCCAGCCCCGCCGGCCCCGCGCCGATGATGGCGACTTTCCGGCCCGTGGCGTCGGCCCTCTCGAACGGCTGTTCCCCGCGTGCCATCATATCATCGGTGGCGAAGCGTTGCAGGGCGCCGATGGTCACCGGCTTGCCCTCCTGCGCCGTGCGCACGCAGGCCCCCTCGCAAAGGACCTCTGTCGGGCAGACCCGCGCGCAGGCCCCGCCCATGATATTTTCCTCCAGAATGTCGATGGCGGAGCCGCGGACATTGCCGGTGGCGATCTTGCGGATAAAACTCGGGATGTCGATGCCCGTCGGGCAGGCCTCCATGCAGGGGGCGTCATAGCAGAAGTAGCAGCGGCTCGCCTCGATATGCGCGGTCCTGGCATCCAGCGGCGGGTGAATATCGGCGAAATTCTCCGCCAGTTCCTCTCCAGAAAGTCGTCCCGCAGCGATGTCGCTCATGACCTGCACTCCCCTATTCATGTCTGAAAAAAGCGGCCGATGTCCGCCGCCCCAAGCCTTTAAAAAACCATAGACAAAACCTGACCAAACGGTCAAGTTCTATTTAAATTTAGTTGCAAAGCGCAAAAAAATAGTCGATTTATGGCTTTGGGGAATATCAGTATTTTGTCACCTTCGGGCCGCAAATGGATCAAAAAACGGAAATCACGGCAGACGATACCTCGCAGGGACGAATCCGCCAGGAAAATATCGAGCGGATCATGAAGGCGGCGGAGCATGTCTTTGCCGCCAATGGCTTTCGCGGCGCGACCACGGCGGCCATCGCCAAGGAGGCGGGCCTGCCAAAAGCCAATATCCATTATTATTTCGGCACCAAGGCGAAGCTCTACCGCGCGGTGCTGGACGATATCCTCGTGCTCTGGCTCTCCTCCTTCCGCGAGATCGGGGAGAATGACGATCCGGCGACCACCCTCGCCGACTATATCCGCGCGAAGATGCAGCTTTCACAGAACCGGCCCAACGCCTCGAAGGTCTTCGCCAATGAGCTGATCCGCGGTGCGCCGCGCATCAACAGCTATCTCGAATCGGAGCTCAAGGACTGGGTCGAGGAGAAGGCCGCCATTCTCGATCACTGGATCGAGGAAGGGCGCATGGCCCCGGTCGACAGCAAGCGCCTCATCTTCCATATCTGGGCGATGACCCAGACCTGGGCGGATTTCGAGGTGCAATGGGCCGCCGTCCTTGGCCGAAAGAAAAAGCTGAAGGCCGAGGATTTCGACGCCGCCACCGACTTTATCGTCTCCATGGTGCTGCGCACCTGCGGCCTGCAACCGATCCCGCCCCGCTCATGAAAACACCGCGCGACGTTGTCGAGAATTGGGTGGACCGCTTCAACGCGGCGGATGCCGACGCCCTCGCCGTCCTCTATGCGGAGGAGGCCGTCAATCATCAGGTAACGCAGGATCCCGTCGTGGGCCGCGCCGCCATCAAGGCGATGTTCGAGCGCGAATTCGCCGCCGCCGACATGCACTGCATCCCCGAGATCATCCATGAGGCGGGCGACGTCGCCATATTGGAGTGGCGCGATCCGCTGGGCCTGCGCGGCTGCGGCTTCTTCACGGTAAAAGACGGCCTGATCCGGTTCCAGCGCGGCTACTGGGACAAACTCAGCTTCCTCAAGCTCAACAACCTGCCGATCGAGTGAGCTTACGCCGGTTGCGGCGCCATGTCGTCCCTCTCGCGATTGATCCATTTTCGCGCCGAGGGGGTTAACAGAAGGCCGATGCCGATAAATGATCCCGCGAATCCACCGAAGGTCAGAAGATAATCTGTCAAAGTATATAAAAAAGCGTCCCTGCCCAAATTTATCACCGTCATGTAGGAAATGAATACGAAACCAACGGCTACATAGACGATATAGCTGTTTCGAGCCATAACACTGCCAAAACGGCCAATCAGGATAACAAACCATATGTTAACGTTAAAACCCAGGAACTGGAAAGCTAACACCGGTGTAATAACAAAAGGGCTTGTGTGGTTTGAGCTGTTTAATTTTCGGGATAAGCTCAATATATCCGGATATCTGAACGCGAGATGGAGTAAACCCGCAATAAGCATAAAATAGCAGACGCCTTCGAAAATCAGGATGGTTCCGGGACGTCGCTGTAGTGGGCGCTGATCCAGCACGGGAACCAGCCGGGAAGTTGCAAATCCGGAAACAAAGGTAAGGAAGGAGAAGGTAAAGATTTCAATCTGTAACTGGACAGAAAAGAACAAGGATTCGTTCAGATGTAACATCGTGAATAAAATGGCGAACCAAACGACAAAACCGATCATTGCTATCCCAAACCCCGTCATCGCCGCCTTTGTCCGTGCCCATTTCGAATATTGATACCTGAAGCAGGCGACAATGATTGCAGGTGCCACAAGGACCAGCGTCGCTTTGGCGAGTTCGAAGATGAAGCTGCGCACGATTGGGGCATATGAACCGAATAGGCCTGATGCGCCCATAACCCCTGTAAACTGCGCGAAGAGATATATTCCATATAAAATGCCTGCCAGGATCAGTGCTGACAAAAAAATAGCCGCAATGAAACGGACAAAATTCACAACCATTCTCATCTTTACCTAGAAAATAGGTTCTTATAAGCCATACTACGGTAGTGAATTCCTGTAAACGCTTTCACTCCCCCCAATCTCTTCCTGCAGGATCTCGAGTTCCAGCCAGCGGGTCTCGGCGTTGTCCTTATCGGCTTGCGCGGTTGAGAGCTCGGCGGCTTTTTTATTGAAGGCATCGGGATTTTTGGTGAACAGCGCGGGATCGGCGAGCTCTGTCTCGAGCGTCTTGATCCGCTTTTCGAGCTCCTCGATCACGGCGGGGAGCCGCTCGTAATCCCGCTGGTCTCTATAGGTGAGTTTCTTGCGCGGTTGCGCCGGCCTTTCCGCCGCCTCCTTCGGTTTCGCGGCCCGCGCGGGCGCCGCTTCCGCCTGCTTTTTCATGCGCATATAGTCGCTGTAGCCGCCGACATATTCGGCCGCGCGCCCACCCTCCTCAATGACGATGGTCGAGGTCACGAGCTGGTCGAGGAATTCGCGGTCATGGCTGACCAGCAGCAGCGTGCCGTCATAGTTTGACAGCATGTCCTGCAACAGATCGAGGGTTTCCATGTCGAGATCGTTGGTCGGCTCGTCGAGGACCAGAAGGTTGCTCTCCCTCGCCAGAAGCTTCGCGAGCAGGAGGCGGTTACGCTCCCCGCCCGAGAGGGCGCGCACCGGGCTTTTCGCCTGTTTATCCTCGAACAGGAAATCGCGAAGATAGGCGACCACATGGCGCACCTCCCCCTGGACAATGAGCTGGCCGCTGCCCGGATCGGCGAGCGTGTCCCAGAGGCTCATGTCCGGATCGAGGCTGTCGCGGTTCTGATCGAAAATGGCGGGCGTGAGGTTGGTGCCGAGCGTGACCGTGCCCGTGGTGGGCGCGAGCTCCCCCATCAGGATTTTCAGCAGCGTCGTCTTGCCGGCGCCGTTCGCGCCGATGATGCCGACCCGGTCGCCCCTTTGGATCCGGGTTGAGAATTTCCGCAGAACCTCATGTTTTTGCCCGTCTTTACCCTCATAGGTCTTGGAGATGTCTTTCGCTTCGATCACCAGCTTGCCGCTTTTGGATCCGCTCTTGACGTTGAGCTTGGCGCTGCCCACGGGCGCCGCGCGTTCGGCCCGCTCGGCCCGCAGGCGCTGCAATGCACGCAGCCGTCCCTCGTTGCGGGCGCGGCGCGCGGTGATGCCTTTGCGCGACCAGTCCGTCTCCTCGGCGATTTTCTTGTCGAGCTTTTTGGCCTCCACTTCCTCGCGGCGGAGGATTTCCTCGGACCATTCCTCGAAGGCGGCAAACCCCTTGCCATGGGTACGCAAGCGCCCCCGGTCGAGCCAGAACAGCCGGTTGGTGAGGTTTTTCAGGAACTGCCGGTCATGGCTGATGATGAGCAGCGCGCCCTTGAAGGCTTTCAGCTCCTCCTCCAGCCAGAGAATGGTGGTGATATCGAGATGGTTGGTCGGCTCGTCGAGCAGCAGCACGTCCGGCTCGGAGACGAGCGCCTCGGCGAGGGAAACCCGCCGCGCCTCCCCGCCCGAGAGGGTTTCGAGACGGCGCGCGCCGTCAATCCCGACGCCCGCCAGCACCTGATCGACGAGATAGCCGGTATCCCCCTCCTCCTCGCGGGATTTGAGACCCTTCGCTACCTGTTCATGAACGGTGATGCCGGGCGTGATGTCCGGCTGCTGCCGGAGATAGCTCACCCGGATGCCGCTCTGGCGGAAACGCTCCCCGCCGTCGAGATCGATATCGCCTGCGAGCGCCTTCAACAGCGTCGACTTTCCCGAGCCATTGCGCCCCATCAGGGCAATGCGCATCCCCGGCTCGATCCCGAGCGAGATATCGGAAAAAAGATCACCGCCGCCAAAGGTAACGCGGGCGTTTTGCAGGGCCAGAATGGGAGCCGCCATGGAAATTACGTGCCTTAATCAGGGATGTCAGAAGCGTTGCCAAGGCTTCTAACATCGAATGACCCGGTCCGGCAATTCCCTGTGACGGCGCGGGGCATTATTTCACGTGGCGGATGACGGTGAAGCCCTCTTCCGGCATGGGCGGGATGAAGTAGCTGCTGATCTTGTCAAACACGGCGTCGCTCGTCTGGAAGGGATGCTCGCCCTTCGCGTTGCGGGCGCGCAGCCGCGATTTGCAGATCGTGTTCGGGATATCGAGATAATGCAGCTCATGCGCCACATCGGCCGCCTCGAACAGCTCCTTGCCCCAGCGGCGGCTCTCCGGCGTATTGGCCGGGAAATCAAGGACGACGGAAAAACCGGCCTTGAGCAGCCCGACGATATGGTCCTTCAGCGCATGCTTCAGCCGGATCGAGGCGCGGATATAATCGCCGAGATCCTTGACCTCGCCTGGGTAAAGCTCGGCCAGCAGCACATCTTCGGAAAAGAGGAAGGTGCCGGGCCGCCGCGCCAGCTTGCCGGCGAGCGTTGACTTGCCCGCGCCGATCTTGCCCGCCAGCAGATAGAGGACCGGCGCGTTCCGCATGCTCTGCGGTTCCTCGCTGGGCGGTGTCGTTTCTTCTTCCTGGGTACTGAGTAACATCCTTTTGTCTCCTGTTTGGGGGGCCTTCGGAGACGGATGCAATAAAAAACCGCCTCGAAGGCGGTTGGGTCATAGCCGTCAGGGCATACAGACTTCCGCCATTCGGGGAATGGAGAGAATCTTCACCACAATAATGTTCATGTTGTATGCCATGGGCGTATTTAAACGGCAGTTCCCCCTCTTTTGTCAAGTCTCTTGCGGCTGCTTGCGTTAAAAAGTCGCAGCCGGGGCAAATTTGCTTTTCTTGGGCGTGACTCCCCTATACAAGACCAATTTCGTCTGTTATAAAACCGGTTGAAAACAGACTGAATTGGTACGATATAGATAAGCATCATGATCAAGCTCAGCAAAATGACCGACTACGGGGTCGTTATCATGTCCGAAATGGCGCGCAAGCCGGAGCGGACGATGACCGCGCCCGACGTGTCGCTCTATACCGGCCTGCCGGTGCCGACGGCGGCGAAGATATTGAGGATACTGGCGAAAAGCCCGTTCCTGAATTCGCAGCGCGGCGCCCATGGCGGCTATAACCTGGCCCGGGCGCCCAAGGAAATCTCGATCGCCGAGATCGTCCGCGCGATGGAGGGACCGGTCGCCGTCACCTCCTGCGCCGATGACAGTGCGCCGGACTGCACGGTCGAGGAATGCTGCCCCATGCGCGGCGGCTGGCAGAAGATCAACCGGGCGCTCAATACCGCGCTCGAGGAAGTGACCCTCGCCGATATGTGCGAGGATACGCAAGACATTCATATGGGGACGCGGGCGGCCTTGAAAGCCGCGGCCTCCCCCCTGATCCAAGCGGAGTAACGAAATGGCTATTGCCCGAGAAACCGTAGAGCAGGTCGCCTCTGTTTCCGACAAGTACAAATACGGATTCATCAGCGATATCGAGGCGGATACCGCGCCGATCGGCCTCTCCGAGGATATCGTCCGCTTTATCTCCGCCAAGAAGGAAGAGCCGGAATGGCTGCTCGAATGGCGGCTGAAGGCCTATCGCTACTGGCTGACCATGGAAGAGCCGGAATGGGCGAATGTGCATTATCCGAAGATCGATTTTCAGGATATCTACTACTATTCCGCCCCGAAACAGAAGGACAAGCTGAAAAGCCTCGACGAGGTCGATCCGGAACTGCTTGAGGTTTACAAGAAGCTCGGCATTCCCTTGAAGGAGCAGGAAGTGCTCGCCGGTGTTGAGGGTGCTTATAACGTCGCCGTCGATGCAGTGTTCGATAGCGTTTCCGTCGCCACCACCTTCAAGGCGCGGCTCGAAAAAGAGGGCGTCATCTTCTGCCCGATTTCCGAAGCTGTGCGCGACCATCCCGACCTCGTGAAGGAATATATGGGCTCGGTCGTGCCCTATACGGACAATTATTATGCGGCGCTCAACTCGGCGGTCTTTACCGACGGCTCCTTCTGCTACATCCCGAAGGGGGTGCGCTGCCCGATGGAGCTTTCGACCTATTTCCGCATCAATGCCGCCCAGACCGGGCAGTTTGAACGCACCCTGATCATCGCCGAGGATGAAAGCTATGTGAGCTACCTTGAGGGCTGCACCGCGCCAATGCGCGACGAGAACCAGCTGCATGCGGCGGTGGTCGAGCTGATCATCAAGAAGGACGCCGAGATCAAATATTCGACGGTGCAGAACTGGTATCCGGGCGATGAGAACGGCGTTGGTGGTATTTACAACTTCGTCACCAAGCGGGCCGCCTGCCGCGGGGAGAATGCGAAAGTCTCCTGGACGCAGGTCGAGACCGGCTCGGCGATTACCTGGAAGTACCCCTCCTGCATCCTGCAGGGCGATAATTCAGTGGGCGAGTTTTATTCCATCGCCATCGCCAACAATATGCAGCAGGCCGATACCGGCACCAAGATGATCCATCTTGGCAAGAACACCTCGAGCACGATCATCTCCAAGGGAATCTCCGCCGGCAAGGCGCAGAATACCTATCGCGGGCTGGTGCGCATGGGCCGCAAGGCCGAAAATGCGCGCAACCACACGGTCTGCGACAGCCTGCTCATCGGCGATAAATGCGGCGCCCACACGGTCCCCTATATCGAGAACCAGAGCCGCACCGCGACGATCGAGCATGAGGCGACGACCTCCAAAGTGAGTGAGGAGCAGCTCTTTTACTGTCAGCAGCGCGGCCTCTCCGAAGAGGAAAGCATGGCGCTCATCGTCAATGGTTTCTGCAAGGAAGTGCTGCAGAAACTCCCCATGGAATTCGCGGTGGAAGCCCAGAAACTCGTCGGCATCAGCCTTGAAGGCAGCGTCGGCTAAGGAAAGATAAAGTTATGTTGGAAATCAAAAACTTACACGCCACTGTTGGGGGCAAGGAAATCCTCAAGGGCATTAATCTCACCATCAAGGCGGGCGAGGTTCATGCGGTCATGGGGCCGAACGGCGCGGGCAAATCGACCCTCTCCTATGTGCTTGCGGGCCGCGATGGCTATGAAGTGACGTCGGGCGAGGTCCTCTACAAGGGCGAGAACCTGCTCGACCTTTCCCCCGATGAGCGGGCGGCGAAGGGCATTTTCCTCGCCTTCCAGTATCCCGTTGAAATTCCGGGCGTCGCCTCGGCTACCTTCCTGAAAACCGCCTATAACGCGCAGCGCAAGGCGCGCGGGGAGCCCGAAGTGGACGCCATGGAATTCCTGAAACTCATCCGCGTGAAAACGAAAGAGCTCGGCATCAAGGACGATATGCTGAAACGCGCCGTCAATGTAGGCTTCTCCGGCGGCGAGAAGAAGCGGAACGAGGTGTTGCAGATGTCCCTGCTGGAGCCGGACCTGATGCTGCTCGATGAAACGGACTCGGGGCTTGATATCGACGCGCTTAAAATCGCGGCGGAGGGTGTCAATCGCCTGCGCAGCCCCGAACGCGCGGCGCTAGTCATCACCCATTATCAGCGCCTGCTCGACTATATCGTGCCGGATTTCGTACATGTGCTGGCCGACGGCAAGATCGTCAAGTCGGGCGACAAGTCACTGGCGCATGAACTTGAAGAAAAAGGTTATGCGGCGCTCAGCGCGGCGTGATCAGAAATTGATGAGCAATATGAAAACCTTAACACCTTTAGCTCAGACATATCTTGACCGCTTCGATGCGGCGCGGAGCTCCCTGCCCGGCCATCAGATCCCGGTGGTGGCGGCCTTGCGCGAGACCGGTTTCGCGCGGTTCAAGGCGCTCGATTTTCCGGGCCGGAAAGTCGAGGAATGGCGCTTCACCAATCTCGCGCCGCTGACCAAGGGGATTGAACCGGCAGCGGCGGCGGCGAATGCCGACCTGCCCGCAGCCGAGTTTGACACGCCCCATGTCATGACCTTTATCAATGGCCGGTTCTCGCCAAACGAAAGTCATCTTGACCAACTGCCGGAGGGGATAAAGCTTTCCTCCCTCGCGGCGGAGCTGGATGCAGGCAACAGTGTCGTGCTCGGCGCGGATACAGAAGAAAACCGCCCCGTCGTCGCGCTCAACACCGCCTTTATGGCGGACGGCTTCGTGCTGCAGGTCGAGGATGGTGTCACGCTTGATGCGCCCCTTCTCGTCCGCTTTGTCAGCCTGCCGGGATCGGGGGAGGTATCCCATCACCTCCGCAATGTGATCCGCCTTGGCAAGGGCGCGGCCACAACCCTGCTGGAAGAGCATGTCGGCATCGATGGCCATGCCTATTTCGCCAATCCGGTCACCGATATCACGCTGGCCGAAGGCGCGACGCTCCGTCATTATAAATATCAGGCGGAAAGTGACGCGGCCTTTCATCTCGCCAATACGGATACGGATCTAGCCACCGGCGCGACCTATGAGAATTTTGCGCTCACCACCGGGGCGCGGCTTGCCCGCAACGAGCTGGAAAGCCGGATCATGGGCGCGGGCGCGACCAGCATCCTGAACGGCGCCTATCTGATCCGCGGGCAGCAGCATGCGGATACTACCACCCTCACCCGCCATCTGGTGCCGGAAAACGACAGCAAGCAGGTCTATAAAGGGATTCTTGACGGGGAGGCGCAGGGCGTCTTTCAGGGCAAGATCCAGATCGTTCCGGATGCGCAGAAGGTCTCCGGCGACCAGCTAAGCCGGGCGCTGCTCCTCTCCGACCGCGCGTCTGTTTCGGTCAAGCCGGAGCTTGAAATCCATGCGGACGATGTGAAATGTTCTCACGGCGCCTCCTCGGGCGAGCTCGATGAAGATGCGCTCTTTTACCTGCAATCGCGCGGGATCGAGGAAAAGGCGGCAAGAAAAATGCTGATCGATGCCTTCCTCGCCGATGTGCTGGAGGAAATTTCCGATGACGCCGTGCGGACCTATTTCGCCAAGGTCACCGCCCGCTGGATGGAGGAGGTCTAGGCCATGAATGACATGACAACCTTCGATGTCGAGAAAATCCGCCGCGATTTCCCGATTTTTTCGCGCGAGGTCCATGGCAAGCCGCTCACCTTCCTCGACAGCGGTGCCTCGGCGCAGAAGCCGCAGGTGGTCATCGACGCGATGGAGAAGGCCTATCTGGAAACCTATGCCAATGTCCATCGCGGGGTGCATTACCTGAGCCAGGTCTCGACCGAGCTTTATGAAGGCGCGCGGGAGATCGTCCGCGCCCATATGAATGCGGCGAGCGTGGAGGAGATCATCTTCACCAAGAACGCGACGGAAAGCATCAATCTCGTCGCCAATGCCTATGGCTGGGCAAACCTGAAGCCGGGCGATGAGATCATTCTCTCCACGCTGGAGCATCATTCGAACATCGTGCCCTGGCAGCTGATCGCCGAGAAAACCGGCGCCGTCGTGAGGGCCGTACCCATCGATGCGCAGGGCGAGTTTATGCTGGATGACTATCTCAACATGCTGGGGCCGAAGACGAAGATCGTCGCGGTCACCCATATCTCCAACGCCATCGGCACCATCACGCCGGTCCGCGAGATCATCGACGCCGCCCATGACTCGGGCGCGGTCGTGCTGATCGACGGAAGCCAGGCCGCGCCGCATATGAAGCTCGATATGCAGGCGCTCGATGCGGATTTCTATGTTTTCACCGGTCATAAGGTCTTCGGGCCCACGGGCATAGGCGTCCTCTATGGCAAGGCGGAGATGCTGGAAGCCATGCCGCCGTTTCTGGGTGGCGGCGACATGATCGAGCGCGTGACATTCGCCAAAACCACCTTTGCCAAGGGCCATTCGAAATTCGAGGCGGGCACACCCCCCATCGTCGAGGCCATCGGCCTTGGCGCGGCGATCGATTATGTGAACGCCATCGGCTTCGATAAGATCGGCGCGCATGAGCAGATGCTGCTCGCCTACGCGACGGAACAATTGAGCCAGATCAACAGCTTGCGCATCATTGGTCAGGCAAAGCATAAAGCTGCGATCATCTCGTTCACCCTCGATGATGTGCATCCGCATGATATTGGCACCATCGTCGATCGCGGCGGCGTCGCCATCCGGGTCGGCCATCATTGCGCCCAGCCCTTGATGGATCATTTCGATGTGGCGGCGACGGCCCGCGCGTCCTTCGCGCTTTACAACAACCGCGCCGACGTCGATGCCCTCGTCGCCTCGGTCCGCTCGGTACAGGAGATTTTTGGCTGATGTTTGATGACCTCAGAGAACTGTATCAGGAAGTGATCCTGGATCATTCGAAAAAACCCCGCAATTTCCGCCATCCGGCGGATGCGAACCATGAGGCCCATGGCTATAACCCGCTCTGCGGCGATACGGTCAATGTCTATCTCAAGATGGGCCATAACGGCCTGATCGAGGATGCCGCGTTCGAGGGCAAGGGCTGCGCCATCTCGCTCGCCTCCGCTTCCATGATGACAGAAATTATCAAGGGCAAGACGGAGAGCGAGGCCCGCCATATCTTTGACGGCTTTCAGAAGCTGGTGAAGGGCGAGGAAAATGATTTCGATGCGGGCGAGGATACGGAAAAACTGATGATGCTGGCCGGGGTCAAGGAATTCCCCATGCGCGTCAAATGCGCCACCCTCGCCTGGCACGCCATGACCTCGGCCATGGATGACAAAACGGAAGTCTCGACGGAGTAACTGATGACCGCCATTGAAAAAATCGACCGCCCGGTCGCGACCGGCCCCTTCGAGGAAGGCTCGACGGGCTCACCGCTGGAAGAACCCATTGTTGCGGCGCTGCGTGAGGTGTATGACCCGGAAATCCCGGTCAACATCTTCGATCTCGGCCTGATCTATGTCATTGATATCGCTGAGAATGGCGATGTCTTCGTCGGCATGACCCTGACCGCGCCGGGCTGCCCGGTGGCCGGGGAAATCCCGATCTGGGTCCGCGATGCCCTCACCCCCGTCGACGGGGTGAAGAATGTCGAGGTGGAAATCCTTTGGGATCCGCCCTGGACGCCGGACAATATGTCGGAAGCGGCAAAACTCGACCTTGGAATGTTTTAACGGCGCGCTTATATTAGGGTTAAAGGTGACATATGACTGATACGCAGATTATGACATTGACGGACCGGGCGGCAACGCGCGTGAAGGCATTGCTCGGCAAGGCGACGGAAAAACCCCTCGGCCTTCGCATCGGCATCACCAACACCGGCTGCAACGGCCTCAGCTATACCATGAATTACGCAACCGACCAGAAACCGGATGATGCGATTGTGGATGCGGGCGAGATTACCCTGTTGATCGACCATGATGCCGTGCAATATGTGGCCGGGACCGAGATGGACTGGCTGGAAGAAGGCCTGCATTCGCGCTTTACCTTCGAAAATCCCAATGAAAAAGGCCGCTGCGGCTGTGGCTCCTCCTTCCACGTTTAGGCCGGAATGACGCCGCTTCGCCTTCCCCGATTCCTGCTTGTCGCGGCTGTTGTCATGAATATGCTGCTGCTTGCCGCCCTGCCTGCGCCCCTGCAGGCGGCGGAAGCGCGGGATAAATACGGATATCTTCACGTCAAGGCGCCCGAGGCGGCGCAAATAGTTGCGGCGACGCCTGACATAATCATCCTCGATATCCGCACGGCGGAGGAATTCGCGGATGGCCATCTCGCGGGCGCCGTCAATATCGACTATTACGCGAAGGACTTCGCCGCGCAGCTCGCCGCCCTCGATCCCGCCGCCCGCTATCTTCTCCATTGCCGTTCGGGCAACCGGAGCGGCCGCGCCCTTCCCGTGATGCGGGAATTAAATTTCACGGAAGTGATCCATCTCGATGGCGGCATCCTCGCCTGGACATCAGCCGGCCAGCCGCTCGCCCGTAACTAACGCCGCGCCCGCCCAGCATTTCCAAAAAAGGACGCCCCGTGACAGGTGGGCCGGATCTTGTTACCCTTTGCCCTCACGTCACTATGATCAGGAGAGTTTTCTTATGCAGGATCGATATGGGAATGAGGTCAGCACCGGATCGCGATCCGCCCTCGATGCCTATGTCGAGGGGGTGGATCTGTTTCTCTCCGCGCAGGCGGGCGCCGAGGCGGCGTTCGAGCGCGCGATCGCCGAGGATCCGTCCTTCGCCCTCGCCCATGCCGCCCTCGCCCGCCATCACCAGATGTATGCCCGCCCGCTGGAGGCCATGAAGGCGATGATCTCGGCGCGTGAACTCGGTGCCGGCTTCACGGCGCGCGAGCAGGCCCATATCGCCATCATCGGCCAGCTGATCGACGGCGATAATGAGGGCGCCTACAACAGTATCCTGAAACACACAGCTGAATATCCCCGCGACATCGTGATCCTGCAGCCCTGCGCCGGGGTTTTCGGGTTAATCGGATTTAGCGGGCGGATCGGGCGCGAGGCGGAGATTTTTGCTTTTTTTGATCATCTCAAGCATGCGTATGACAATGACTGGTGGTTCGATTCCATTTTCTCCTTCGCGCTCACGGAAATTGGCCGTTTGCGCGACGCCGAGCCCCTGATCGAACGCTCCTATGCCGCCAATCCGGCGAACGCCAATGCGGTTCATTACAAGGGACATTTTCATTACGAGGCGGGAGAGCATAAAGCCGGATGGGACTTTGTCCGTAAATGGCTGAAAAGTTATAATCCGGAGAGCCTGATGCATTGCCATATCAGCTGGCATGAGGCGCTCTGGGCTCTTGAGCTTGGCCATAGCAAATCCGCCTGGGAGACGGTGGACACAGCCATCCGGCCGGGCAAGGCCTGGGGGCCGCCGATCAACGTTCTCAACGATACGGCGGCCTTTCTGGTACGGGCCGAAATCGCTGGGGAACCAAGACGGAACCATCTCTGGCAGGAAATCGCGCAATATGCCGCCATTCACTATCCAACTCCCGGGGTCAGCTTTGCCGATGCACATGCGGCCATTGCACATGCCATGGCGGGCGATACAGAGGCGTTGATGACACTCCGTGAAACTTCTGCGGGATGGGCAAGCGATATGGTCAATGCCCTTGCCGATGTCTTCACGGCCTATGCACAGTCCGACTGGCAGGCGGTCGTCGACCGGCTGGTCCCGATCATGGGGACCCATGAACGCCTTGGCGGTAGCCGCGCCCAACGCGACCTACTGGAATTCACGCTGCTTCATGCGCTGCTGCGCCTCGGCAAGAGGGAGGAGGCGACCCGCCTCTTCGCGATCCGCCGCCCGGTGCTCGCAAAAGACGGCCTGCCGCCCTCGATAATGCCGAAAGAACTCGCCCCGTAACCGCGCCCTCCGCCGCGGATTTCTTGATTAATAACTGGTGCGGCCGCGTGAAACATGTCATGCAGATGGATGCAAAACAACGGGCCGCGGCCCCTGGCCGCACGATAATGTGCTTTTCCGCCACCGCAAGCTTCTCCGTCGCCGCCGTCACCGCGGTCATCGGCATCGTTGCGGCCCGCCAGGCCGCCCATCCCCGCGAAATCCTAATTGCCCTTACCCCGTTCCTGTTCGCCCTTCAGCAGACGATCGAGGGGCTGCTCTGGCTGGAACTGAGCGGAGAGGGCAACGCCGGGCATATCGCCACCCTCTCCTTCGCCTTTCAGGTCTTCGCCAAGGTCATCTGGCCCGCCTATACGCCCATCGCCGTCTTCCTGATCGAGACCAGCGAGGTACGGCGGCGGTTCCTGATCGCCTTTGCCGCGATCGGGCTGTTTATCTCGGTCAATCTGTTCATCGGCCTGCTGAACGAGCCCTCCCTCGCCGCCATCAATAATCACAGCATCGATTACGCGGTGGAGCCGACCCGCCTGTCCTGGCAGATGTTCCCCTATTTCCTCTGCACCTGCGGGGCGCTGTTCCTCTCGTCGCGACCCTTGATCGGGGCCTTCGGCGGCGTCATCCTCGTCGGTTTCGCCATCTCCGCCTATGCCTATGTGGCGACCTTCATCTCGGTCTGGTGCTTCTTCGCCGCGGCGGCAAGCTCGCTTCTCTATTTCTATTTCCGCGCCGCGCCGGAAAACCGCTCAGAATTTTACCAGCGGGCCGTGCGGCGCTGAGGCAAGGGTGAGGAAGGTCCGGTCCTCCCGCAGGATAAATTTCTCCGCCATCGCGAACTCGTAATTCTCCCGCCCCAGCGGATCGGCGGCAAGCCGCGCGCGATAGGCCTCATAGGCGGCGAGGCTCTCGATATTATAGATCCCGTAGGCGCGCGTGCTCGATCCCTCATGCGGCGCGAAATAGCCGATGAGATCAGCACCGCATCGCGGGATCGCCTCCCCCCAGTTCCGCGCATACTGCGTGAACTGCTCTTTCTTCGTCGGGTCGATATGGTAACGGATTACGCAGGTGATCATTTTTCTCTCCTTCTATGGAGGGTGATTTTACCGCTTGCATGACGTATATGCTTCGGCTAGCATCGAACTATGAAAGAAGGACCAGACATTGCCTTTCTCGGCTCGCTCATCGGCGATCCGGCGCGCGCGAATATGCTGACGGCGCTGCTCTCGGGCAAGGCGCTGACGGCGAGCGAGCTGGCGGCGGAGGCCGGGATAACCCCGCAGACCGCGAGCACGCATCTATCGAAGATGGAGGCAGGCGGCCTCCTTCAGCAGCGGCGCCAGGGGCGCCACCGCTATTTCGCGCTGGCCGATGACGATGTCGGCAGCCTGCTGGAGACGATGATGGGCCTCGCCGCCAAGAAAGGCCATCTGCGCACCCGCACCGGGCCCAAGGATCCGGCGCTCCGCTATGCGCGGGTCTGCTACAACCATCTTGCGGGCGATCTCGGCGTGCGGATGATGGACAGCCTGCTCGCCAAGGGATTTCTCACGCCGGAGAATGAGGGGCTTGGCCTCACCGACGATGGCCGCGCCTTCGCCGAGGGCTTCTCGATCGATCTTGAACCGCTGGAAAAATCCCGCCGCCCGATGTGCAAATCCTGCCTCGACTGGAGCAACCGGCGCAGCCATCTTGCCGGTTCCCTCGGCAGCGCCCTGCTCACCCGCTTCTACGATCTCGGCTGGGCCCGGCGGATCGAGGGATCGCGCATCGTCGCCTTTTCCCCGCGCGGGGAAAAAGCCTTTCTCGACGCCTTCGCGCTCTAGAACCCGCCCACAGCGCGAAAAAATTTTCCTCGCGGGTTGCTGTCGCGCCGCGAGGGCGGTATATTTCGCTTCACTCACATAGACGATAATTTCCCGAACGGCGCAACGATTGACCTCGATCAAGGACAGCCCCTGTCAATGATGCACATTATTCCGAATAAAGAAATCAAGGAGCATGTGATGTCATCTGATGCAGGAAAACCGCTTGTGCGGGAGGCTGTCGCCGTCTTCGATACCGTCGAGACGATGCAGGACGCGATAGACGCGCTACAAAGCGCCGGTTTTGACCGGGCGGACCTCAGCTTCGTCGCCGGGGAACAGGCCGTCGAAGAAAAGCTTGGCCATGTATATACACGGGTTGAGGAACTGGAAGATGACCCGAAGGTGCCGACCACGATCTATGTTCCCAATGAGTCGATTGGCGAGGCCGAAGGCGCGCTGATCGGCACGCCAATGTATCTCGCGGCGGCAACGACGGCCGGGGTCATGGTCGCGGCCGGCGGCCCGATTGCGCTCACCATCGCCGCCGTCATTGCGGCGGGCGGGGCCGGCGCGGCGCTCGGCGGTATTCTGGCCAGCTTCGTCGGCGCGCATCACGCCGATTATCTTCAGGAACAGCTCGACCGTGGCGGCCTTCTCCTCTGGGTCCGCGCGCGGGACGAGGCGCATGGTAGAAAAGCCGTGGACATACTGAAAAAGCATTCCGCCCATGATGTCCATCTGCATGGGCGGTCCGGTTAATTCCCTCGATCAACAGCACAGGTACTACGAAAGGAATAGAAAATGAGTTTGCGAATTGGTGATACAGCCCCGAATTTTCATGTCGATACAACCAACGGCCCCATCGATTTTCATGAATGGATCGGCGACAGCTGGTGCTTCTTCTTCAGCCATCCCGCCGACTTCACGCCGGTCTGCACCACGGAAATGGGCCGCACCGCGCAGCTCTCCGACGAGTTTGCGAAACGCAACGTGAAATCGCTTGGCCTCTCGACCGACACGGTGGAGGAGCATAAGAACTGGATCCTCGATGTGAACGATACCCAGAACACCACCCTCACCTTCCCGATCGTCGCCGATCCGGACCTGAAGGTTGCGAAGCTTTACGAGATGATCCATCCGTCGGAAAGCGAAACCGCCGCCGTGCGCAGCGTCTTCATCATCGATCCGAACAAGAAAATCCGCCTCACCATGACCTATCCCATGAGTTGCGGCCGGAATTTCGACGAGATCCTGCGCGTCATCGACGCGTTGCAGCTGGGCGATGCGAAAAAGGTGGCCACACCGGCCGACTGGCGCCCCGGGCAGAAGGTCATCATCCCGCCGTCGATCAGCAACGAGGCGGCCAAGGATATCTTCCCGCAGGGCTGGGATGAAATCCGTCCCTACCTCCGCGTAACAGAGGTTTAGGCCCCCACAACCGGGCCGGCCCCGCACGGACCGGCCCGAACAGGAGAATGACCATGAGCGACGACCGGCTGCAAAAGATCCTCGATGAGGCGCTGGAGGATGAATT
Source organism: Sneathiella chungangensis (assembly GCF_009882935.1). Classification (GTDB taxonomy): domain Bacteria; phylum Pseudomonadota; class Alphaproteobacteria; order Sneathiellales; family Sneathiellaceae; genus Sneathiella; species Sneathiella chungangensis. The sequence continues at coordinate 64,876 of NZ_WTVA01000001.1, read as the reverse complement.
CAAGGCGCGCGCGACCTATGCCGCGATCATCCATACCTTCGGCCCGGTCAAGCCGTTCGTGAATATCGTGGAATCGGAGGGGCGCCATGCCGCGGCCCTCCTCCAGCAGTATCAGCGCCTCGGCCTCAAGCCGCCGCATAACAACTGGGCGGCCCATGATATCGAGGTGCCCGCCACCCTGCGCGAGGCCTGCGAGGCCGCCATCGCCGCCGAGGTCGAGAATGCCGGGATGTATGAGCGCCTGCTCGCCCAGACCGACGACCCGGTCCTCCAGGGCGTCCTCGCGAACCTCCGCGACTCCTCCCAAAGCCGCCATCTGCCGGCCTTCAAACGCTGCCTGGAACGCGAAAGCCGGGCGTAGAGCATACCGCCTGCCCTTCCGGTATAGGCGGGCGCGTCAGATCTTGCCGGAGACGCGGTCCCAAAACTCCAGGCGATCATTGGTGCGCGGAAAAGGCGCGTCCGGAACCGGCACATTCAGGAAGGCGCAGAGAGGCGCCCAGCCTTCCTTTACCTGATAGACAAGGAGTTGATCTGCGGGAATTGCCGCTTTGACGGCCTCATTATGCGCGATGAACGCCGCCATAAGATCTGCGTCACTCAGACCCGGAGGAAATCCGGTTTTGGCAATAACCCGGCTGGTCATGACAAGCCAGTCCTGCAGGTCCTCCGGCATCTTGTCCCACTCGGACAGCAATCGGTAGATCGTCTGTGAAAAGCTTTGCGCCCAGCTTTCCGGCGTGCGATGCGTCAGGATGAATTTGGCGGTTGGGAAGACTGCGTACAATTCCCGGAAAAATCCTGCCGTGGGCCAGTCGACGGCACTTTGATATCCCTCATAGATCTTCGTCCAGTCAGGCGCGCCGTTGACCGCGGCCAACCACAGAGGGACTTGCACCGGATGATGATGAAGCACTTCTTCCATATGGTGACAGGGTCCCAGCCCGACCTGATTGATCGCGAGCTTAAGGGAATATGTGCCCGTTCTGCCGACGCCCAAGCTGATCACTTTTAATGACATGGCACTACCCCATGCGATGCAGGGCGCAAATCTTATTGCCCGATGGATCGCGGAGATAGGCAAGGTAAAGATTACCGTTTGCCCCTTCGCGAACGCCGGGAGGGTCCTCGCAAGTCACGCCGCCATTTGCGAGACCGGCGGCATGCCACCTGTCCGCCGCCGCGGGATCAGAGGCCGCGAAACCGATCGTGCTGCCGTTGCCGTGACAGGCGGGGTCGCCATCGATCGGTTTGCTGATCGCGAACACACCTGTTTTCGTGCGGTAAAAGCACCGCCCTTTTGCGTCAATCACGCCCGGCGCATGGCCGAGGGCGCCAAGAACGGCATCGTAAAAGACTTTCGCGGCCTCGACATCGTCCGCGCCAACCATAATATGACTAAACATTCCAGCTCCTGATAATGATGTAGATGAAAAGGGCCTGCTCGACGGTCATGTTATCCTGAGTAATCGCTTAATACAAATAACAACTCGGTCCTCCAGGGCGCCCCCTCCCAACCCGCCACCCGCCGGTGTTCAAAAGTTGGGTGGAGCGTGAAAGCCGGACGTAGAGTAAACTCAGCGACGCGAATGCGGGGCCTCGCAACTTTACGGGGATATTTGGCGTGTGAAATTTTTGGATGGGGGATTAGGGCCTATAATATAGAAGTAATTGATGAGAGATAGAAACGCAAAAAGTAAAAAAATTCTAATAATTTTCTACAATTATATTAAACTCCCCGTCCGAACGCTTTGCGGACATCAATTGAATATTAGGATAGTTTTTTGATAAACTCTCTATTTCTGCCCTATCTCTATCTGAAATTTTTAAACCGAAAACTATTCCGTCTAATTCATTCTTACTAAATGGTATATCTTCAAATGACGCTGAATGGCTTCGGCCGGAACCAGCATGCATACGCCATTCATCTTCGTATCGCCACTCCGAAGATTTTGTATAAACAACCTTGTCCATAATTTTCATCCTTTCATCATGATCAAAGGTTCTAAAGCCACATACAAAATCGGCCATATAGTCCAAATCCATCAATTCTGGAATTTCATCGACATAGTTCATAGGCATCGCTGAACCATATGCACTATCAAATGCAGGAACAGAGCGAAATCTCAATACTACTCCGCGATGATTATCCGCATAGTGCGCCCACATTAGCTTATTGTTTGGCTTGATGGTCATACAAAGAATTTTACTATTAGATAATCCTTCTATTAGACCCGCATTAAATTCTGGAAGACGCTCATATATAGTGTTGTATGCCGTTTCTATTCCGGCATCGATAATTTCTATAAATTCTTCTTTATTCAAATCAATGGGTATGGATTTGATCGTTTTTACCATTCCCCCAATCATATTTATGGAGTTCTCTGTTTTATCTTGTTTGTATATTTCCCAAAGCTTTTCACGACATATCTTTTTTAGCTTAAAAAAATCTACTTTTACCTTTAGTCCGAATTGCAAATCAAATGGATCGTTTAAATTGATTGGAGTTGTCCATCGAAGTGTTCTGTTTTCAAGAATAATTTTTGCAGTTTTCGCAGAGACGTACTTAAAAAAATGCAATCTACCATTTTTCCAATGCTCAGGAATTACATGCAATTTTTCGTCAGCGTTCATCTCATTTATACCCGCCCTAAAACTTTTTGCACATTTTAACTATTGCAAATTTTAGCACAGCCATAATTAGTATAAAGTCAAAATTCGGCTATCTATTTACTTGCATACCACGCAATATTCCTATATAATTACATCTCCACGTTGCGGCTTGAGAGGTCGCGGTGCGTGGCAAGGGGTGGCTGCCCCTTTCAGCTGAATTCCATATATATGTGAATAAAGGGTACCCGGCGTTCGTTAGGTAAGTCTTGCGGGTATTCGTAATTCGGCGTGCCGGACGCCGTCTGCCGGGGGTTTGATCGGCCCCGAGAGCTACCGGAACGGTCAATCCGACGACTGAGAGCGGGTTGATGAGGGTCCGGCCTTCAGAGGCAGCGGTACAGGATGGCCCCGGAGGTATCGGCGAGGAATTCGCCGTCGCGGCTCATGGTGCCGATTTTCCGCAGTCGATCGGCGGAGATCATGTCCACCATCTCAACAGAGCCGCTTTCACGGACCAGGCCGTAGCGCTGGCCGGTCTGCCAGACGGATGTCAACGGTTCGGCGGTGTCTCCCTGCGCAGAGCGCATCAGATCCCGCTCGCCGAGGACGACTTTCCTTCCGTCTGCATTGCAAGCCGTGCTCCAGGCTCCCCGTAGCCGCAAGGGCACGGTATCGAAGTCCCAGACCTTGTCGTAGGGGACTTTGATCACTTCAGTAAAGCGCGCGCGCAAATTGACGGGCTTCGCAATGGGAGCGACCGGGGTCGGTCGTCCGTTTGACGCCAGCTCCGGTCCCTTCCCGTCTGCCGCCATCGATGACATGGGAGTGATAATGTTATAGGCCACCAGGAAGACCGCCAGCATCGCCCCGCCAAGGGCCGTGCTGCCGATCAGGAATTTCGACGTCTGGAACGCGCGCGAGGAGCGCAGGCGGAAGGCGTCGCGGATATCGACCTTGTAATAGACCATGCGGTCCTTTTTGGGCGAGAAATAGCCGCCGAGAATGCGCACCCGCGCCTTGCCCCACTCTTCGACGAGCTGGCGCGCGATGTCCTGCGCCGGCATTTCCGCGTCGTAGCGGCCGAAACTGCGCCATTTGGTGTCAAACAGCGTCTGCACGACATATTGCGAATATTTCGGTTTGTCCGGCGTCATTCTAACGTCCCGAGGGCTCATTTTTTCATGATCAGGCCCCGAGCCTAACCAGTCAGGATAAACAAACCGTTAATATCGCCGGATTTTCCCCGATTTTCTCCGCCCACAAAAAAGGCGCCCCGAGGAGCGCCTTTTTGCGTTTTATGTGAGGGGGTTATTCCGCGGCTTCGTCATGCATGACGATGACCGGTTCCATGGCGTTCAGCACCTCTTCCTCGAGATGGCAGAAGATCGTATGGCCGGGGGAAAGTTCCTTGACCGGCGGCACTTCCGTCTCGCAGATCGCGCCGATCTTGCGTGGGCAGCGGGTCTGGAACGGGCAGCCGGGCGGCGGGTTCATCGCAGACGGAATATCGCCTTTCAGGATGATCTGTTTTTGCTCGACCGAGGTATCGGCAATCGGCACCGCGGACAGGAGCGCCTCCGTATAGGGATGATAGGGCGGCGAGAACACCTCGTCCGTCGTCCCCTGCTCCACGATATGCCCAAGATACATAACCACAACGCGATCAGAGAGATAGCGGACGACGCTCAAGTCATGGCTGATGAAGAGCAGCGTCGAGCGGAGCTCGTTCTGGATTTCCGTGAGCAGCCCCGTCACCGCCGCCTGCACCGACACATCGAGCGCCGAGACAGGCTCGTCCGCCACCACCACGGCCGGGTTGCCGGCGAAGGCGCGGGCGATGCCGATCCGCTGTTTCTGACCGCCCGAGAGCTGGCGCGGCCGGCGATGCGCGAAATCTCGCGGCAGTTTCACGAGATCCAAGAGGTCATTGACCTTCTGGCGGACCTTTTCCTTGTCCGTCTCGACACCGAATTTACGGATCACGCGGGCGATCTGGCTGCCTACCGAATGCGAGGGATTGAGCGTATCGAAGGGGTTCTGGAAGACCATCTGCAGATGCCCGACGGTGCGCGCCTTGCGTTTCTGCACGGAAACATGGGCGAGATCCTCCCCGTTGAGGATCACCTCGCCGCCTGTCGCTTCTTCCAGGCCCATCAGTACCTTGGCGAAGGTCGACTTGCCGCAGCCCGATTCCCCGACGATGGCGACGGTCTCCGCCTCGCGCGCATTGAAATTGATATCCTCGTTCGCCTTCACGGTTTTCACCGCATCGCCGCGGATCATCGCGAGGATCGAACTTGAGCGGATCTCGTAATATTTCTTCATGTTGCGCACTTCAAGCACGACCTTGCCCGACTTCACGGATTTCACCGTTACCGCCGTATGATCGCCCTCGGCCCAGTCGATCTCCTCGAACCGGGCGCAGCGGACCTTATGCCCCTCCTCCCCGGCGACGGAGCGCATGGGGACCTTGTCCTGATCGCAGGTCCCCGCCTTGAAGAAGGCGCAGCGCGGCCCGAAGAAGCAGCCCTTCGGCCGCTGATGCGGGAGCGGAAGCTGCCCCGGAATGGGGACCAGCGGCCGTTCGTTCTTGTCGGCGCCGGGCAGCGGGATCGAGGCGAACAGCCCGCTCGTATAGGGATGGCACATGGCATCGAACACCTCGTTGATGGTGCCGTCCTCGACCGCCTCGCCGGAATACATGACCGTCACCCGGTCGCAGGTATCCAGGATCAGCCCGAGATTATGCGAGATATAGATCATCGCCGTGCCGAATTCCTCGGAGATTTCCTTGACCAGCTCGACAATCCCCCGCTCCACCGTCACGTCAAGCGCGGTGGTCGGCTCGTCAAGCAGCAGGAGATCGGGCTTGGACAAGAGCGCCATGGCGATCACCACGCGCTGCTGCTGGCCGCCGGAAATCTGGTGCGGATAGGCGTCCATGATCCGCTTCGGATCGGGCAGCTTCACCGCCTCCAGCAGGGCAAGCGCCCGCTCCAATGCTTCGGCCCGCGTCACATCCTCATGAAAGAGCGGCACCTCGGCCAGCTGGTCGCCGATCTTCATCGACGGGTTGAGCGAGGCCATCGGCTCCTGATAGATCATGGCGATCTTGGATCCGCGGATGCTGCGCAGTTCCTCTTCGCTCATGGTGCGCATGTCGCGGCCATGGAAGAATATCTCGCCGCTCTTGATATAGCCGTTGGAGCCGAGATACTGCATGATGGCGAGGGCGACCGTGGACTTGCCGCAGCCGCTTTCGCCGACGATGCCGACGCCCTGCCCCGGCATCACCTTCATGTTGAAATCAATGACCGCCGGTATTTCGCCGGCGCGGGTCTCATAGGAGATGCAGAGATCGCGGCATTCCAGAATGGGTGTCTGTTCCATCGCTTTTCTCCTAATCCTTCAATGAAATTTCGCGAAGGCCGTCGGCCAGCAGGTTAAAGCCGAGCACGAGCGAGGAAATCGCCGCCGCCGGGACCACCGCCATATGACCGGCGAAGCTGCCGAGCGGCTGGGTTTCGGCGATCATCTTGCCCCAGTCGGGATCTGGTGGCGGCAGGCCGAGGCCGAGATAGCCGAGCATGGCGATGGTGATGGTCGTATAGCCAAGCCGCAGGCAGGCATCGACGATGAGCGGCCCGCGGGCGTTCGGGAGCAATTCGACCAGCATGATATACATGGCGCTCTCGCCCCTTGTCTGCGCCGCGAAGATATAGTCCCGCGTTCGAAGATCGAGCACGAGGCCGCGCACGATACGCATGATGCCGGGGGCTGACGCAAAGGTCACAGCGAGCACGATGTTGAAGCCCGTCGCGCCGAGATAGGTGATGATGATGATATAAAGCACGATCACCGGGAAGGAGAGCAGGACGTTGGAGATAAAGGAAATAACCTCGTCGTACCAGCCGCCGAGATAGCCCGCGACAACCCCCATCAGCATGCCGACGATATAGGCGACGGCCGTGGCCGTGGTCGCCCAGATCAGCACCTGCTGCGCGCCGAAGATGACGCGCGAGAGGATATCCCGGCCCTTATGGTCGGTGCCGAGCCAGTAGAGCCCGCCATCGCGCGCCTCCGACATCGGGAATTTGAACGGCTCCAGCGGGGCGTTCGGATCGTAAAGCGGGAGCACCGGCGCGAGGATCGCGAGGATCACCCAGAACAGGATCAGCGCGAGGCCGAAAATGGCAATCGGGCTTTCCCTGAGCAGGCCGAGGGATTTGAAGAACTTCCCGATCGCGGAGGGAGAAGCGTCGTTATTCTGAACATCAGCAGTCATGACCGTCCCTCCCTTATGTGAACCGGATCCGCGGATTCAGCAGCGTATAGCCGATATCCGAGATGAATTGCGAGAACACCGCGACGAACACGGCGACGAGTGTGCAGGCCTCGATCACGAAGATATCGCCGAACAGCGCCCCGTCGAGGAGCAGCTTGCCGAAGCCCTTGTAGGCGAAGAACACCTCGACCACGATGACGCCCGAGAGCAGCCAGTTAAGCTGCAGGATGATGACCGTAAAGGGCGCGATCAGCGCGTTGCGCAGCGCATGGCGCATGATCACCCGGCGATAGGGAATGCCCTTGAGGACCGCCGTGCGGATATAATGCGATGTCATGACCTCCGCCATGGACGCGCGGGTCATCCGCGCCGTATAGCCGAAGCCGTAGATCACCAGCACGAAGACAGGCAGGAAGATCTCCGCCCAACTGAAACCGCTGGTCATCGCCGAGGTGCCGGGCAGCCAGCCCAGCCAGAAGACAAAGATGGCGGAGAAGAAGGTGGCGCTCGCGAATTCCGGAACCGATGTGGTGAGCACTGATCCCACCGAGACCGCGCGATCCTGGAATGAGCCTTCCTTCATGCCGGCGATCACCCCGAGGGTGAGCGAGAGCGGGATCATGAAGGCCATATAGAGCCCCGCAAGGATGGCCGTATTGGCAAGCCGCGGCCAGAGCACGTCGGCGACCGGCGACTTGTACTGGATGGAATAGCCGAAATCACCGGTGAGCGCATTGCCGACCCAGGTGACGTAGCGTTCCAGAAATGGTTCGTTATAGCCGTTATTCTCCAGCCACAGCTCCCGCTGTTCGGTGCTTGAATAGGGTCCAAGGACCTTGCCGGCGACGGCGAGTTTATCGGATTCGAAAATCGCGAAAAGCGTAAAGGAGACAATGACCATGATCAGGGCCATTGAAAGAAATCGACGAAACGCCAGTATCAGCATGTGTTTGCTCCCCCCTGGGGCAAAATAGCGCAGAAAACAGATAAGGGCGATAAAATATCGCCCTTATCTTGACTGTCCGGTTTAGCTGTTGATCCAGACTTTATAAAGCTGGTGGTACTGGGTCGGATGCGCCTCCACATTCATGACCTTCTCGCTCGCCAGGAAGAATTTCGGCTGCCAGATCGGCTGAATGATGATGGCGTCGTCCTGGAGGATTTTCTCGACTTCCTCCATCGCGGCCTTGCGCTTCTCCGCGTCGACCAGGGATTCCGCCTTGTCGAGGGCCTTCTCGAATGCGGGGTTGTTATACCCGGTTTCGTTCCACGGCACCCCGGCGCGATAGGCCAGGCTGAGCACCATGGTGCCGAGCGGACGATGGGTCCAGGCGGTGATGCCGAACGGCGTCGTTGCCCAGATTTCCCAGTATTTCGAGGCCGGCATCAGGTTGAGGTTGAGCGTGATCCCGGCTTCGGCGGCCTGCTCCTTCAGGATTTCACAGACCTGCTGCTGCCACGGGCCGTTGGTGTTACCGACATCGATGGTCAGCTCGATACCGTCCGGATAACCCGCCTCGGCGAGCAGAAGCTTCGCTTTGTCGATATCCCGCTCCCGCCGGTTCAGCGCGAAATATTCCGGATGGATCGGGGACACATGGTGATGTTCACCGACATCGCCGCGTCCCTGATAGACCAACTCGTTGTATTTTTCCGCATCGACGCAGGCCATCAGGGCCTGACGCACCCGCTTGTCATCAAACGGCTTCTGCGTGATGTTCATGCGCATCACGCCGGTCTGCGCCGTCCGGGCCTCGAGGATTTTCATGCCCGGGATCGACTGCGCCATGCCGAGGGAGGCGATATCGAACTCGTAGTTCATATCCACCTGACCGGAGGCAACGGCGGCCAGCTGGGCCGCGGACCCGGCGCCATGGTCGAAATAATGGATCTCGTCGAGATAGACCTCGCCGCCCCAGAAGGGCTCGTCCGGGTATTTTTCACCCCAGTAGGGCTGATCAACGCGCTTGAGAACCGCCTTTTCCCCGACCGCGAAGTCAACGAGAGTGAAGGGGCCCGTGCCGTTCGGCTGCTCGACCAGGTTACCCTTGAAGTCGCGATGGACGATCATTGTCGGATAGTTATAAAGGTTTTCCGGGATCGACAGCACCGGCGAATTCAGATGCAGGCGGATGGTATAGTCATCGACCTTTTCGAGCGCGCCTTCCGTCATCACCTTCTTGGCATTGTCGCCCTCGCCCACGGTCGTGAGCATGGAATCGAACAGCCCGACGTTGGACGAGCCGGTGTTCGGATCGAGCCAGCGGGTGAAGTTGAACATCACGTCATCGGCGTTGAAATCATCGCCGTTATGCCATTTGACGCCTTGGCGCAACTTGAAGGTCCAGGTCTTGAGATCGTCCGATGCGGACCAGCTTTCCGCCAGATACGGCCGCGTGACATTGTCCGGGCCGGTCATGACGAGATATTCGCACATCTGCCGCGCAACGTTGGACGGCGGCGTCCAGCTATAGACGGCCGGATCGTTCATCTCCTGCACTTCCATGGAGATTTTCAGGATGCCGCCCTTTTTCGGCGTTGCCGCCTTTGCCTCCATCGTCGGGTCCGCAATGCCGACGAAAGAATAGGCGGCGGCGGCCGACAGGCCGAGCAAGGTTGAGGTGCGGAGGAATTCCCGGCGGTCCATCTTGCCGCTCTTGTATTGTTCCTTGACGTCTTCGATCATGGGATGGATGCGCCCTGGCGCTTCATGATCCATCTTTTTTACTGACATATTGCTTATCTCCCTATCCGATTAATTTTCAATTTGCAGTTACGTTTTAATAGATGTCCGGATTCTGCGATTTTCACATTTTTTCAGAAGCCTTTTTGTTCATTTTGCGACCATAATTTTCCTCTTCGACGCAAATAATGTCGCGATTTCAATCATTTTTGCCTGAGTTGGTCCCCAGCATAGTGAAACCGAACCGGCCTCGTCAATGGACATAGACAAAAATATTATTTGCCTGATACCGATATGAAATCATTATTAAAAAATGGTGCTTAAATATAGTGAAAACACGTAAAAACAGCAGGAATGATATAGTTATACTTACAAAACTGAACAGATATTTTACTTTTACCAAGAAGGATTATTTTACGTAAAACTGTCGAAGTAATATAAGGATTTTTTACTGATTTATTACTGTGGTTACTTCTCGCGCGGCCTTCCCTCGCGCTCCGCTGTCGCGGCGGTGCCGGCGGATCCCCGGCCCTTTTGCGCTCGCCTTCCGACAAAAGTAGAAGAAATTCACCGCAAGTCAACTCACGATCGTCATCGCCCCTCCCCGGCCTGTCGCGGTGCCCACCCTGCCGAGGCGTAAAAAAACCCGGCGCGGGGCCGGGTTTTGAGTTGAGGAGGAGAGCGATCAGGCCGTCGCCGTGCGCAGCATCTTCATCTTCCGCCGCCGCTTCAGCCCGAGCAGGCCAAGCAATCCGGCGCCAAAGGCCCAGACCGCAGCGGGCAAAGGCACAGCCGAGATTTCGGTTACTTGCCAATTGGGAAAAGTAAGAGGAACTTCGTCATAATTCAGTGTGGCAAGGTAACCTGAGAAGTTCGAACAGTTCCCGCAAAGACCGAGGTCAAAGGAATCATTGTTAGGGCCACCCAAGAAAACTGTATTAAGGCTCCTTGTGTTGCCCCCAATGAACCAATTGATTAATTTACCAGAAGAGAAGGATAAGTATCCAACACCACCACTGTTCTCATCGAAGCTTCCGCCTACGCCTGGAAAACTATAGTTGAAAAGCAATTCTGATTCAAAACCCGCGCTGGGAAGATCATCTGCACCATCGGGTGTCGCAGCAGTCCCATTTGATCCATCCAAATTAAGGCCATCCGTGTCATAAGTGAAATAACCATCATAGCTCCCACTTACAGAACCATTAGAAATAACGGCGCCGCTGAAATCGACGCGGTAGAAGGCCGCGTCGGCGGCGCCTGCGAACACCAGGCTGCCGAGCAATGCCAGTCCGAGTAATTTTTTCATGAAAACCCCCACGTCATGATTGAATGAACAAACGAATCTTTATCGATTCCCAGCATGCCCTTGTTTTATGACAAATTTTATACAACTGTCAATTATTTGATTTTAAATATAAATTAACCATAGATGTTAACCACGGCAATTTGCGGTAGCGACCCGCATTGCGGTCGTCGCGGGGCGGCGATGGCGGGAATTTACTTTGCCGCGGCGCGGGGGTATAACGGGGCAATCGGGAAAAAATAACAAGAACAAGGGGAAACCCCATGCAGCGCGACCTATTCAGTGAAGAACATGAGCTATTCCGGGCCTCCGCCCGCCGCTTCGTCGAGGAGCGGATTGTCCCCTTCCACGCCCAGTGGGAAAAAGACGGCCAGGTCAGCCGGGAGGTCTGGCGCGAGGCCGGCGAAGGTGGATTTCTCTGCTGTTCGGTGCCGGAGGAATATGGCGGCGCGGGCGGTGATTTCCTGTTTGGCGCGATCTTCCTTGAGGAACTTGCGCGCGCCGGAACCAGCGGCCCGTCGTTTCATCTGCATTCGGAGATTGTCGCCCCCTATATCACCGCCTATGGCACGGAGGAGCAAAAAAAGCACTGGCTGCCCAAGCTGGTGAAGGGCGAAGCCATTGCGGCCGTCGCCATGAGCGAGCCCGGCGCGGGGTCGGATTTGCAGAATATCCGCACCACCGCCATTGCCGATGGCGATGACTATGTGATCAACGGCCAGAAGGTCTTTATCAGCAATGGCCAGCTTGCCGATCTTGTCGTGCTTGCCTGCAAGACGGACCCTTCTGCGGGCGGTAAGGGGGTTTCGCTGGTGCTGGTCGAGGGCGACCGGGAAGGGTTCTCGCGCGGTCGTAACCTTGAGAAAGCAGGCTACAAGGCGCAGGACACGTCCGAACTCTTCTTCAACGACGTGCGGGTGCCGAAATCGAACCTGCTGGGCGTCGAAGGGCGCGGCTTCAAGCAGCTTATGCAGCAACTCCCGCAGGAGCGGCTGGTCATCGCCGTGCGCTCCGCCACCAGTATCGAGACGGCGCTGGACTGGACCGTTGAATACACCAAGGAACGCAAGGCGTTCGGCCAGAGCATCGCGGATTTCCAGAACACCCGCTTCAAGCTCGCCGAGATCAAGTCGAAGGCGGTGATGATGCGCGCCTTTGTCGATCGCTGCATTGCCGCGCATCTGAAGGGCGAGCTCGATTCCGTTACCGCCGCCATGGCCAAGATGCAATCGACGGAGGTTCTCTGGGAGGTTCTCGATGACTGCGTGCAGCTCCACGGCGGTTATGGCTATATGTGGGAATATCCCATCTGCCGCGCCTGGGCCGATAACCGCATGGCCCGCATCGCCGGCGGCACCACCGAGATCATGAAGGAAATTATCAGCCGCGACCTGCTTGCCGACTGAGGAAATCGAGCAGCCGGGCATTCATCTCTTCCCGCGCGTCCTCCTGCACGATATGGGAGGCGCCGGGCAAGACATGAAGTTCGGCCTCGGGTAGCAGATCGCCAAGGGCCTCGCATAGCCGGTGAAAGAGCGGCGGGCTCTCCGCCCCCGCCAGCAGCAGGGTCGGGATGTTCAGGCGTTTTATTGCGTCCGCGTCCAGGCTTGGGAAATTCTGCCCGAGCATCTGCGCCTTATCGGTGGCGCGGTTGTCCCAGACTTGCGCATAGCGCGCGTCGGACAGCCCGGCAAATTTTTCCGGCCCCAGCACGCCCTTGCCGAATATCTCTATGGCTTTTTTGTCGTCCCCGCGCCGGAACGCCCGCTCGACCGGGGCCATGACACCGAGGCCGAATTTGAGGATGGCAATGGCGGTGCGCGGGTCGCTGATCAGAAGCGGCAGGAGCTGCGACAGCTTCGGCGGCACATCGGTAAAGAGCGGCAGGACCGGCGGCTCGATCAGGGTCATGGAGCGGAGCCTTTCGGGCTGCCGCAGCGCCAGTAACAAAACGATCAGCCCGCCCCAGGAATGCCCGACCAGATGCGCGGGGCTGGCGTCCAGCCTGTCCAGCAGGCGCGCGAGGTCCTCGATATGAACGTCGATGGGATCGTCGGCGCCATCGAGTAAGGGCGCATTGGGCCGGGCGTAGCGGCGGCTGTAGCTGATCACGCGGAAATGCGGCGACAAAGCCGGGACCTGCCCCGACCAGGTGCGGATATCCGACGCCCCGCCATGCACGAGAACGACCGGCGCGCCCGTCCCGCTGTCGTCATAGGCAAGGGAAACGCCGTCCAGCTCCAGTCTTGCCAGCGATGCGAAGGTATCCTCCATGGAAAGAGACTACCACAGACCCCGCCCGCAGTGAACCGCCTTGCGGCTGTCCCGTCCCTCCCCTATTTCAGGATATTGACGGTTTATATAACCTGTTATATATTATGCGCTGAATTTGGCAAAATCGGGAAAGGCAATGGTTGAGGATTTTGTTCGCGGCAAGGGCTATCTCACTCTCGGCACCCGGTTCAAGCGCATCGGGGACCGGCTTCAGGCGGATGTCCAGCAATTGATAGACGCGGCGGGACTCGCGGTGCAGACGGGGCAATATCCTCTTCTCGCCGCGCTCGACGAGATGGGCCCGATGACCATCGGCGATCTCGCCGCCGCGCTCGGTGTCAGTCAGCCCGGCGTCACGCGCAGCGTCGGCCAGCTCGCCAAACAGGGTGTCGTCACCGTCCGGCGTGGATCGCGCGATCAACGGAAAAGACGTGTCGAGCTAACGGAGAAAGGCCGCACTTTGGTCGCCGACGGACGCCAAACCATCTGGCCGCTGATCGAGACGCATCTTGCCGATATCTGCGCCGACACGGACGGCCCGCTCCTCGATCAGCTCGACGCGCTCGAGACCCGCCTGCAGGAAAAATCGCTCTATAGCCGTGTCATGGAAACGAAGGAGGGCAATACCAATGAATGACCATATTCTCGATCGGCCGATCTGGAACTCGCTCACCACGGCGCATGGCCCCTTCGCCATCGGCGACGGCGGCGCCCGCCGCTTCACGCCAAACGTCAGTATCTTCGCGGGCGTCCGGGATGAGAGCGCGGACAGCCTCGCCGCGCTCGCCCGCCTGATGCCGGAGGACGGGAATCTCTTCCTGATCCAGGTGGCGCCGGTGGTCCTGCCGGACGGGGTCCGCGCCGCCAAAGCCGCGGAAGGCTGCCAGATGGTGCTGGAAAATCTGAAAGCCCTGGCAAGGAGCGCGCCTGAAATTATACGGCTGACCGAGGCGGACGCGGAAGATATGCTCAATCTCGCGACGCTGACCAAGCCCGGACCGTATCTTCGCGATACCCGCCTTCTTGGCGATTTCTGGGGCGTGAAGGAGGACGGCAAGCTCATCGCCATGGCGGGAGAACGGTTCAAGCATCCGGGCTATAGCGAGATAAGCGGCGTCTGCACCCATCCCGATTACCTCGGCCGCGGCCTCGCCCATGCGCTCTGCGTGAAGGTGGCGGAGCAGATCATGGCGCGCGGGGAGCAGCCCTATTTGCAGGTGTTCGCCACCAATACCCGCGCCATCCGCGTCTATGAGAATCTCGGTTTCCGCACGCGCACGAAGGTCAATGCGGTGATGCTGGAGCGCGGCTGAGCATCGCCGCCAATTCCCCTTGCACCGGCGCACCGCATATATTATCTAGGCGGGGAAAGGGACGACCCTCTCATGAGTGTGATTTCCGGGACGACCCGGCCATTTGAAGGAGCCATGAAATGGCCTGGATTTATGTTGTCGCCGCCGGGATCCTCGAAGTGATCTGGGCTTATTCCATGAAGCAATCCGAGGGCTTCTCCCGCCTCACCCCGTCCATCGTCACCCTCGTCACCATGATCGCGAGTTTCGCGCTGCTGGCACTCGCCATGCGCTCCCTGCCGCTCGGCACCGCCTATACGGTCTGGACCGGCATCGGCGCCGTCGGGGCGTTTCTTGTCGGCATCATGATCCTTGGCGAGGCGGCGAACCCGATGCGCTTAGGCGCGGCAGCACTGATCGTCTCCGGCCTCGTGCTGATGAAACTCTCGAGCGATGCTTGATCGCCCGGCAGATCTCGCCTACGACCCGCCCGCGCCCCGCCCGCGCGATATCCTTTTCGAAGATGAGTTCCTGATCGCCGTCAACAAGCCGAGTGGGCTGCTGTCGGTGCCGGGACGCGAGGCGCATCTTCAGGACTGCGCGGAGGCGCGGGCGAAGGCCCATGACCGCAACGCCCGCACGGTCCACCGGCTCGATATGGATACCTCCGGCCTGCTGCTCTTTGGCAAGGGCGCGGCGGCGCACCGGCAGCTCAGCCTCCTCTTTCAGCGGCGGGCCGTCGAAAAACGTTATCTCGCCTGGGTCGCGGGCGGGCCTTTGGAAGAGGACGGCGAGATCGATCTGCCGCTGATGGTCGACTGGCCGAACCGGCCGCTTCAGAAGATCGATTTGGAAAACGGCAAGCCCGCCCTCACCCGCTGGCGGGTTCTCGACCGGCGCGACAATGCCAGCCTGCTCGCGCTCAACCCCGAGACCGGGCGTACCCATCAGCTTCGCCTGCATTGCGCCGCCATCGGCCATCCGATCCTTGGCGATCGTTTTTATGCGGACGCGGAAAACCGGCGGCGCGCGGCCCGCCTGCAACTTCACGCGGAACGCCTTGAATTCATTCACCCTTTCACGGCCGAAAAAATGACCCTAGCGGCACCCCATGACCTCGCCGGTCCAATGGTAAAAAAAGCTGCTTGAACTCGAGGCCCGCGCGTGGTCATACTGGACACCCATCCCGAACTTTACGGAAAAGGGAGATGATGATGGAAACAGAATCACAGACGGCCGGGATCGAGGCCGCCCCCGGTTTCGCCAAAAATCCCGAGTACCAGATTATCCTTGAAAAGCCCGATCGCGAGTTTGTCGCGACGCTTGAGGGTGTCGAGATCGCCCGCAGCCACCAGGCGATCGTCCTGCGGGAGGGGAATTATCCGCCCGTCGTCTATTTCCCGCCCGCCGATGTCCAGCTCAAGCAGGCGCATATGACCGACAAGGACACCTATTGCCCGTACAAGGGAATCGCCAGCTACTGGACCTTCGGCACCGAGAAGAATATCGCCTGGTCCTATGAGGAACCGTTCCGCGAGATGCTGGACATCAAGGGATATATCTCCTTCTTTGTGAACCGGCTAGACGATCCGCTGCTCTAGGCGCCCTTACCACCAACAACAACAATAAGAACAGAATTCCATGAGTCGCGTAAAAAACATCCTCTTCATCATGTGCGACCAGCTGCGCGCCGATTACCTCGCCTGCACCGGTCACCCGACGCTCAAGACGCCGAATATCGACGCACTGGCGGCGCGCGGCGTGATCTTCACCAACGCCTTCTGTCAGGCGCCGGTCTGCGGCTCGTCGCGGATGTCCTTCTACACCGGGCGTTACGTGCAGTCGCATGGCGCGACCTATAATAATGTGCCGCTCAAAATCGGTGAGCGGACCGTCGGCGATCATATGCGCGAGCTCGGCGTTTCCACCGGCCTCATCGGCAAGACCCATATGCAGGCCGATCTTGCGGGAATGAAGCGGCTCGGTATCGATAAGGGCAGCATTCAGGGCGTCCTCGCCGCCGAATGCGGGTTCGAACCGTGGGAGCGCGATGACGGCCTGCATCCGGACGCCTTCGTCGATCCCAATCTCGCCTATAATGACTATCTGCGCGAGCAGGGCTATGAGGGCGACAATCCCTGGCACAGCTTCGCCAATTCCGGCATCGACGAAAAGGGCGAGGTGGCGAGCGGTTGGTACCTGCGCAACGCCCATCTCGCCGCCCGGATCGACAAGGCGCATTCGGAAACCGCCTATATGACCAACCGCGCCATGGACAAGATCGCGGAGCTTGGCGACACGCCCTGGTGTCTGCATCTCAGCTATATCAAGCCGCATTGGCCCTATATCGCGCCCGCGCCCTATCACAATATGTATTCGCCGCAGGACGTGATCGCCGCCAATCGCGGGGAAAAGGAGAAAGCCGATCCACATCCGGTGATCAAAGCCTTCATGGGCCATGAGGAAAGCGTCAATTTCTCCGACGAGGAAAAGCGCCGCCATGTGATCCCGGCCTATATGGGCCTGATCACGGAGATTGATGACCATATCGGCCGGCTGATGGCCTTCCTCGAGGAACAGGGCCGGCTTGACGATACCCTTATCGTGTTCACCAGCGATCATGGCGATTATCTCGGCGATCACTGGCTCGGCGAGAAGGAGATGTTCCATGAGGAAAGCGTCCGCATCCCGATGATTATTGTCGATCCGAGCCGCGACTGCGACGCAACGCGCGGCGGCCGCATTCATGCGCTGACTGAGGCGATCGACCTGATCCCGACCTTCGTGGACGCCCTGGGTGGGGAGGCCAAGCCGCATGTTCTGGAAGGAAAGTCCCTCCTGCCGCTGTTGCGGGGAGAAAATCCGGCTGGCTGGCGGGACTTTGCGGTGAGCGAGGCCGATTACGCCTGGCGCGGCGCCCGCCTCGCGCTGAAGCTGCCGCCCGATCAGACCCGCGCCTATATGATCCGCACGGAGCGGTGGAAATATATCTCCTATGATCAGTTCCGCCCGCAATTGTTCGATCTTGAGAAAGACCCGAATGAGCTGATCGATCTCGGCACGAGCGAATTGCATGCGGAAATCCGCAATGAGATGGAGGAAACGCTCAACCACTGGCTCCGCCATCGGCGCAATCGCACGACAATGGCTCATGACGTCATCGAGGAGCGGACCGATACGGCCAAGAAGCGCGGAATCTATTTCGGCGTCTGGTAGCGCGAACAGCCTTCTTTATGACGGCGGACACATTGTCCCGCAATGAGGATTTACTTGTGGCCAAACTGCTGGCAAGCTTTTCGATATGACCGTCAAGGCGTCCGCGCAACAATCGGAAGACCTCTTTAACGCCGCCGAGCAGGCGGGCCTGAAGCTTGCCATCAAGGGGCGGCTTGTCACCGTGCTGCTGCTGACGCTGCTGATGTCCCTCACGCGCGGTGCCGACCGGGCGCCCGATTATATCATGGCCGGGCTCCTGTTCGGCGCTCTCGGGATCGCCCATTACCTGATCATCGGATCCCGGTATGACCGCAGCTGGGTGAAATATGTCTTTATGACCATCGACATCGCCCTGCTGTCCGCGGCGGTGGCCCTGCTTCCGCCGGAGCCGTCAACCGATCTTCCGCAAATCATGATTTTCCGCTTCGGCGTCTTCCCCATTTATTTCCTGTTTCTCGGCGTCGCGGCCTTCAGCTTTTCGCCGGGGCTTCTCCTCTGGACCGGGCTCGTCGGCGCCGCCGGTTGGTTCGGCGCCTTCCTCCGGGTTCGCTCGGGCATGGAGCAGAGGCTCGAATGGACGGATATGCCGGCCGCGCCCACCCCGCAGGAGTTTCTCGATATTTTTCTGAGCCCCGCGTTTGCCGGCACCGGCACCCGGCTGCAGGAAGCCCTCCTCTTCCTGGTGGTGGCGGTGCTGATCGCCATCGTCATGCGCCGGGCAAGGCAAACGGTGCGGCGGCAACTGGCGGCGGAACGCGAGACATCGCTGATTTCACAGATGTTCGGCCGGTTCGTGCCCAAGGCGGTGGCCGAGGAGATGATCAAGGACGACGGCGTTCTGAACCCAGTCGAGCGTCACGCGACGATCCTGTTCACGGATGTCGCGGGTTTCACCCGGATGACGGAAAGCAAGGGGCCGCGGGCGATTGTCGATACCTTCAATGCCTTCTTCGATGCCTCATCCGAGATTATCGGCCGCCATAACGGCGTCGTCACGCAGTTTCTGGGCGATGCCATTCTCGCTACCTTCAATGTCCCGATTGAGGACGGCGAGCATGCGCAGCGCGCCCTCGATGCGGCGATGGACCTGCTGAAAATGGCGGAAAACGAGAGCTTTGCCGGAGAACGGCTCACTATTCGGATCGGCATCAGTTCCGGCCCGGTAATCGCCGGGAATGTGGGCGGCGGCGGGCGGCAGAGTTACACGGTCTATGGCGATCCGGTCAATCTCGCGGCCCGGCTGGAAAACCTGAACAAGGAATTCGGCACTTCCCTGCTGGTGGCGGACTCCACGGCAAAACAGGTCCGGCCGGGCCTGCTGCAGCGGATTGGCGAGACCGAGGTGCGCGGCCTCAGTGAACCGATCGGCGTTTATTCGCCGACACCGCCTTAACAGCCTCTAGTCGATATCCTCATAGGGCAGGCCGACATATTGCTCGGCGAGGATGCGCCGGCGATGTTCGGAGGCGAGAAAGAAGTTCAGTTCGGAATCGCGGATCTTGTCCTCGATGCTGTCGCGGTAGAAATGATGCAGCATATTGGTCATCCACCAGGAAAAGCGCACCCCGTTCCAGACACGGCGAAGCGCAATCTC
The DNA here is from genome assembly GCF_009882935.1 of Sneathiella chungangensis. Lineage (GTDB taxonomy): Bacteria > Pseudomonadota > Alphaproteobacteria > Sneathiellales > Sneathiellaceae > Sneathiella > Sneathiella chungangensis. The sequence goes on along the minus strand of NZ_WTVA01000001.1, from coordinate 45,616 downwards.
GCTATAGCGTTGGGTGAGGTCCGTCCGTCCCTCCTTATAGGTCTTGATCAGAATACGGTAGAGCGTGTTGACGTCGCTGGCCGCGAGATTGAGGCCCTTCGCCCCCGTCGGCGGCACGATATGGGCGGCATCGCCGAGCAGGAACAGGCGGCCATATTGCATCGGCTCCACCACGAAGCTGCGAAGCGGCGCAATGCTCTTCTCGATGGACGGGCCGGTCACCAGCCGGTTGGCCGCATCCTCCGGGATCCGGCGTTTAAGCTCGTCCCAGAAGCGGTCATCGGACCAGTTCTCCACCTTCTCATCGAGCGGCACCTGCACATAATAGCGGCTGCGCGTCTCCGACCGCTTGCTGCACAGCGCGAAGCCCTCGTCGCTCTTGACATAAATCAGTTCATAATTGACCGGCGGCGTATCGGAAAGGAGACCGAGCCAGCCAAAGGGATAGATCCGCTCATACTCGGTCAGAATGCCCTTCGGGATGGCGGCGCGGCAGACCCCGTGAGAGCCATCGCAGCCGGCGATATAGTCGCAGTCGATGCGGTGCGTCTCGCCATCCTTCTCGAAGGTCACAAAGGGCTTATCACTTTTCATATCGTGGGGCTTGACATTCGTCGCCTCGTAAAAGGAAAGCTGGCCGGAGGCGGTGCGCGCCTCCATCAGATCATGGGTGATTTCCGTCTGGCCGTAGACGGTGACCGATTTTCCGCCCGTGAGCTCGGTGAGGTTGATGGTGTGATAGTCCCCATGGACGGCGATGTCCACTTCATGATGGATCTCCCCCTCGCGCAGCATCCGTTCGGCGACCCCCGCCTCCTTCATCAGCCCGACAAAGCCCTGCTCGATCACCCCGGCGCGGATGCGGCCGAGGATATAGGCCGGACTCACCCGGTCGAGAAGGATATTGTCGATCCCCTGTTGATGCAGCAATTGACCCAGCAATAGGCCCGACGGACCGCTCCCGATAATGGCAACTTGCGTTTTCATAATTATTTTCCCGTTGACGCCATTGCAGCTTGTTCGTTGGCGCAATACTATAGATGCTGGTCCCGGTTCCGAATTTCATTTTGGAACAAAGGGAATAAGAAAATTCTTTAAGGTTGAAGCGGGCGTCGGCATTTCATGGCAACAACGGAGGACACACCGGTCTATCTGGCGGCGGACTGTGGCGGCAGCCATTGTCGCGTCCGGCTGTATGACGAGGATGGCATGATGCTGGCGGAGGGGCGCGGCGGCCCGGCCAATGCCTCGCTCGGCCTCGATCAGGTGATGAGCGAGATTTTCCGGGCGACGCGGGCGGCGCTTGGCAAGCTCGACGGCGAGACGATCCCCCTCTCCCGCCTGCATGCCGGCCTTGCCGTCGCCGGACTGATCGAGCAGGAGCGGCGCGAGGAATTCGTGCGGATTCCCCATCCCTTCGCCTCGATGACCGCGGAAACCGACGCCTTCGTCGCCCAGCTTGGCGCCTTTGCCGGCGGTGACGGCGGGATCCTGATCACCGGCACCGGCTCCTGCGGCTTCGCGGTGGCGGGCAGCGAGAAATTCTATATCGGCGGCTGGGGCTTTCCGGTGTCCGACCAGGGATCGGGCGCGCGCCTTGGCCATCTCGCCCTTCGCCGGGCGTTGCAGGCCTATGACGAAATCCTGCCGAGCTCCCCCTTCTGCAAGGCGATCCTGAAAGAGGTCGGCACCCACCCGCCGGAAATCGCCCGCTGGTCCTTCAGCGCGCGGCCCGCCGATTACGCGGCGCTCACCCGGATCGTCTTCACTTACGCGAAGAAGGAGGACGAGGTGGCGGTCAATCTTGTGCGCACGATCGCCGAGGAGATCAACCAGCTCATCCGGGCACTGGTCAAGCGCGACGTCGAGGAGGTGCATCATATCGGCGGCCTGGCCGAACCGATCCAACCCTGGCTCGACAAGTCCCTCGGGCGCTATACGGCGCAGCCGCGAGGCGATGTCTTCGACGGGGCGCTGCGGCTGGTTAACAACCGCACCGGGCTCATCAATAAATCGGGAAAGGCGCGGGTATGAAAAAGGCGCTCACCAACGCCCAGATCCTGACCGGCGGCGCCTGGCAAAACCAGGCCGCGCTGCTGATCGATGGTGATCACATCGAAAAAGTGGTTGCCGACAGCGAAATACCGCCGGGATACGAAATCGAGGATCTGGCAGGCGGGCGGCTGCTGCCCGGCTTCATCGATGTGCAGGTGAACGGCGGCGGCGGCATGATGCTGAACGACGCGCGCAGCGTCGCCGATATTGCGATGATTGCCCGGGCGCACCGGCGCTTCGGCACGACCGGCCTGCTGCCGACCCTGATCACCGACGACTGGGCGCGGATGACGGAGACCGCCGCGCTGATCCGCGGGGCGATGGCGGACGGCCTTCCCGGCCTTCTCGGTGTGCATTTCGAGGGACCCTATCTCAACCCTGCGCGAAAAGGCGTGCATGATGAGGCGAAAATCCGCCGGTTGGACGAGAAATTCGTGGAGCTGGTGACGGCGGGCGATCTCGGCCGAGTGGTTGTCACCCTCGCCCCGGAAAGAGTGCCGATGGATGTCATCCGCGAGCTGGCCGCGAAGGGCGTGATCGTCTCCGCCGGACATAGCGCCGCCACCTATGACGAGGCGGTCGCGGCGTTCGAGGCGGGGATCACCGGCATTACCCATCTCTATAACGGCATGCCGCCGATGCAGTCGCGGGAGCCCGGCCTCGTCGGCGCGGCGCTGCTCTCCTCCGGCTGCTATTGCGGCATCATCAATGACGGCCACCATGTCCATCCGGCAACGCTGAAAGCCGCCCTCACCATCAAGGGACCGGCGCGCATGATGCTGGTGACCGACGCCATGGCCTCGGTCGGCACGGAGATGATCTCCTTCCGACTTGGCGAGACGGAGATCCGAATTGACGGCGGGCGGCTGACGACGGCGGACGGCACGCTCGCGGGCTCGAACCTCAATATGGCGGGCGCCGTGCGCAATGCGGTCGCGTTGCTTGGCCTCCCGCTGGCCGAGGCGGCGGGACTGGCGACAGAAAACCCGGCGGCCTTCCTCGGCCTCGATCAGACCCATGGCCGCATAGCCCCCGGTTTCCGCGCCGATCTGGTGCTGATGGATGGCGATCTGCGCCTCCTCAAAAGCTGGATCGGCGGCGTCTGAGGCGCGCCGTTATTTCGTTGACTTTGCCGCCGCGAACCCCGTAGAACATGCGTAATAAGGCAGAACAAGAACCCTATCCTTTCGGGAGGAATATTTACATGATTTCGATGACAAGACGGTCTTTCAAAAAGGCGGCGCTGGGCTCCCTCGCCGCCCTTGTTGCCCTCTCCGCCCTGACGGTCCCGGCGCTGGCCGCGGACAAGATCACCGTGGGCGCGCTCCGCTTCACCTCGCATGCGCCGAGCTTCGTCGCCTTCGAGAAGGGCTATTTCACCGACGAGGGGCTGGAGGTCGAGTTCAAATTCTTCCAAGCCGCGCAGCCGATGGCCGTCGCCATTGCCTCGGGCGATGTGGATTTCGGCATCACGGCGATTTCCGGCGGGCTGATCAATCTCGCCGAAAAGGGTGCGATCAAGGTGATCGGCGGCGCGTTGCAGGAGGAGCCGGGCATCGACGGGCAGATCATCCTCGTCTCCAAAGCCGCCTATGATGAGGGCGTCACCAGCCCGGCCAAATTGAAGAGCCGCAGCTTCGGCATCACGCAGGCCGGGTCCTCCTTCCATTACATGGCGTCCAAAATCGCCGAGAAGGAAGGCTTCGCCACCGCCGACATCAAGCTCGTGCCGCTGCAGAAGGTGGGCGCGATCATCGGTGCGCTGAAATCCGGCCAGGTCGATAGCTGGTCCATCGTCCCGCATATCGCCAAGGCGCTTCTGAAGGGCGGCGAAATCATGCAGATCGGCATGGTCGCGGATTATATCCCCGATTATCAGGTGACGACGGTCTTCACCTCGACCGAGATTGCCGAAACCAAGCCCGATCTCGTGAAGCGTTTCCTCAAGGCCTTCTCGAAGGGCGCGGATGACTTTAACGCCGCCCTCGTCGATAATACCGAGGGAGAGGCCGGCGCCGCGGCGATGGTCGAGCTGATCCATAAATATGTCTATGCCGACCAGCCGATCGAAAAGGCCGGTCCGTCGATCAAGAACGGCGCCATGCGCATCAACAAGGATGCGGCGCTCAACCTGACGAATGTCAAGGACCAGCTCGACTGGTTCAAGGCGGAAGGCCTCGTCTCCAACGATATCGCCATCGAAACGCTGGTCAATACCGACTACGTCGAGATTTTCTAACCCGGCCGATGGACCTCAATCTTCGCCATATTTCCCATCGTTATGACGACGTTGAGGTCCTTCGCGATATCAATCTCGATATCCGCCGCGGTCAGATCGTCTGCATCATCGGGCCGTCCGGCTGCGGCAAGTCGACCCTGCTGCGCATGATCGGCGGGCTCGAGCGGCCAACCGCCGGTGAGGTGCTGCAACTTGGCGTTCCGCCCGCCGACTGCCTGAACCCGCTCACCTATATCTTCCAGGATTTCGCGCTGCTGCCCTGGCGGACGGTGGAGGGAAATGTCAGCCTGGTGCTGGAGGATCACCCGATGGACGCCGCGGCGCGCCAAGAGATTATCCAGGATGTGCTTGCCCGCACCAAGCTCAGTGATTTCAGAAAAGCCTATCCGCGCCAGCTTTCGGGCGGCATGAAGCAGCGCGTCGCCATCGCCCGTGCACTCGCTGTCCGCCCCGCCGTGCTCCTGATGGACGAGCCCCTGTCGGCGCTCGATAGCCAGACGCGGGAGCTGCTGATGGATGACCTCGTCGATCTGTGGGAGAAGGAAAATTACACCGCCGCCTACGTCACGCATAACCTGGCGGAAGCCGTCCGGCTCGGGCACAAGATCGTCGTCCTCTCCCGCCGCCCGGGGGAAATCCGCGATATCGTCGAGATCGACATGCCGCTGTCCGCGCGCACCACTGAGAATACGGAGCTCGAAGCCATCCAGAAACGGCTCTGGCAGCTGATGCGCGACGAGGCCCGCGCCGCCGATATGGAGCTGGTCGATGAGTGACAAGACGGCCGAAAAAAACCATGAGGGCAAGCCCGTCCCGTTTCGCGGCGGCGGGTTCCTGCCCCGCCCTAAGAAAATTGTCGCGCCCGTCGTCTTTATCGCCCTGATCGCCTTCTGGGAATTCGGATCGCGCAGCGGCTTCATCAGCCCGCTGGTCCTGCCCGCCCCGTCGGAGGCGTTCGATGCCTTCCTCAATCTCGTAAACACGGGCCTGCTCTGGCAGCATTTAGCGGCCTCTCTGCAACGGCTGCTGATCGGCTGGTTCTCGGGCACCCTGCTCGGCATTATCGTCGGCACCCTGATCGGGCTTTTCTCGCTCGCCCGCTCCGGCCTGTCGCCGCTGGTCTCCGCCATCTTCCCCATCCCGAAAATCGCGCTGCTGCCGCTCTTTATTATCTGGTTCGGCATTGGCGAGGGATCGAAGGTCGCGACCATCCTGTTCGGCACCTTCTTCCCCACCGTGATCGCCACCTATGGCGGCATCGATAATGTGGATCGCGGCCTGATCCGCATGGGGCAGTCCTTCGGGCTTACCCGGATGTCGATCATCCGCAAGATCATCCTGCCGGGCGCCCTGCCCGCCATTCTTTCGGGTGCGCGCATTTCCGCCGCCATCGCCATTATCCTGCTTGTCGCCGCCGAGATGATCGCGGCCGAATATGGCATCGGCGCCTATATCCTGCTCGCCGGCAGCCTGATGGCGACGGACCAGTTGATCACCGGCGTCGCCCTTCTCTCGATCCTAGGGCTGATTTTCGCCTGGATCATCGGCCGGGCCGAGAAATATTTCCTGAAATGGCGCTAGGCGGCGATTCTTCTGTAAAATTTTACGGAAATCCCCGTTTTAATTAACGCTTTCGCAACCATCCGGGTGCAAAACTGCCTGCATTATGACATCCGCATTGAATTACAGGGCACGCCCGTCGCTCGTCCCGAAGAAACAGTCGCTGACCGACATGGCCTATTCCGCCATCAAGGCCGAGATCAATGCCGGGAAAATTCCGCTCGACAGCTTCATCGATATTCCGGAAATCGAACGCCAACTCGACATGAGCCGGACGCCGATCCGCGAGGCGATGCTGCGCCTGCAGACGGAGAAGGTGGTGGAGATCGTGCCCAAGCGCGGCATCCGCATTCTCGCCCTCACCGCCGGGGAGCTGAGCGATTACTACCAGGTCGTGACAGGCCTCGAGCTCCAGGCGATTGGCAATATCTGTGCGCGCAAACTCTCCCGCACGGACATCATGCCGCTGCTCTATGCGCTCTCGGGCGAGGAAACGGCGCTGCGCGGAGATAATCACGACGTCTGGGCGGACGCGGACGAGAAATTCCACCGCAGCCTCTTTATCCTCAACGGCAATGCGAAGCTACAGGAAACCGGCCTCTTCTTTCGCGACGTGATCCAGCGGGCCAACCTGGAGGCGCTGCGCCATCTTGCGCGGCGGGACAAGGAACGCTGCCTGCGCGATCACAACGCCGTCAAGGAGCTGCTCCTCGCCGCCAATGAAAAGGCCGCGCGCGAGAGCTATCTTGATCATAGCGACTGGCTGCGCGGCCTCATCACGGAGACACTTTTGGAAAAGGGCGTTACGCGTCTCTGATCTCCGCCTCTTTCAATTCCTTCATTTTTTTCGCGGGCGCGGCGTCCGCCCGATCTTTCCGCAGGCGCGGGATGGCGATGACATTGCCGGTCTGCGGTCCCGTCGGGATGCGGACGACAAAGTCGGAGCCGATCCCGGCGTAGGAGCTGCAGGTAATCTCGCCGCCGAGATTGCGGAGCGTCTCCTGCACCGAATAGAGCCCGATGCCGAGGCCGCCGGCCATCTGCGCCGCATTCTTCATGCGCACGCCCCGCTCAAAAATGCGCGGCACATCCTCCTCCTCGATACCGATACCCGTATCCTCGACCTTGAGAATGAGCGATTCCTCCTCAAGTGACGTGGTGATCTTCACCGCGCCGCCGGGCTTGGTGTAGTTGACCGCATTGCTGACGAGGTTCTGCACGATCCGCTGCAGCTGCGCCGGGAAGTCGATCTCGCGGCCCTCCGGCACGCGGTTGACCCAGTTGAACATCAGCTGCTTGTCCTCGATGACCGTGGTGAAGCGATCCAGCGTCGCCGAGATCGTCTCGTTGATCTTCTGGGTGGCCGGGCCGTCGAGATTGACCGCGAGGCGGCCTTCCGTCACCGGATTGGCGAGCGCGAGGAAATCCGCGACATGGGATTTGAGCGCCCCGGAAATTTCGAGCGCGCGGTCGGCGAAATCCTTCTCGTCGCGCCCGACATGAGAGGTGAACTCGGCGACCAGGTCATTGAACTTCTGGATATCGCGGCGGATCGACAGGCTGCCGTCGATTGTCTCGTTGGTCAGCTTGTGCTCGGCCTCGAACAGGATCCGCTCGCGCAGGCGGAGCTCGGAACTCTGGTCGAACAGCGCGACGATGCGCATGGTGCCGTCGCGGTTGGTCGAGAAATCGGCATGCACCGGGATGCGCCGCCCGCTCTGCAGCTCGATCGCCGTGCGGATGCGCTTGGCCCGGCCGGCGGCCAGCGTCTGCGCCTCCGCATCCGACAAATCCTCCTCGAGAATCTGCGTGAGCGAGGCGCCGACGAGATTGGCGGGCTGCGTCTCCAGCAGCTTCGCCGCGGCGACATTGCAATGGCGGATGATCCGGTCGGACCCGGCGATCAGGAAGGGCACCGTCGAATTATCGAGAAAGGTCTCCAGCAGCGACTTGGTTTCGGAGCGTTCCTGCATCGCGCGGCGCTTGAGATATTCGAACCGAAGCCCCATGACCACGGCGACCACCAGCAACAGCCCGATGGCGAAAAGCGTCGTATAGAGGGATTGCAGGTTGCTGCGGTCCTGATCCATGGCCGACAGCACGAGGGTGCGGACCTCCGCCTTTTCCTGCTCATACATCTTGAGGATTTCCCGGAACGCTTCGAACGCCTTGTCGTCATTGATCGAGATGCTGCTGTCGATGCCGGCGATACTTTCGCCCGCCTCGCGCAGCTGGTCGATGCGGTTGATGGAGACGAAATAGTCGCGAAGGGTCGCATCGATCGCCTCGATCTGCGGTTCCACCTCCGCGCCGAAATGATCGCGCAGCGCCTTCAGCTCCAGCCGGGCGTCCTCGAAATGCGTGAAGAATTGTTCCTTGTCCGCCGTCTCCCCACGCAGCAAATAATCCTTGAAGTTGTGGATCATGCTATGGAAGCCGACAAGGCTCGTCACCTGTTCGCTGGTGTTTGTGGTGTCCGAGAAATGCCGGTCGGCATCCATCCACCGCGCCGGCGCGTTCAATGAATAAACCTGGTAGGTCCAGAAAAACAGCAACGCAAAAAGGGCTGCAAGAAAAGCCAGTATTACCCCAAAATTCCTATGAAATTGTTCAGTCACGAGAATATGCCCTTACATCGATACTCAATACAAAAACGATGGATACAATGGTCCTCCCGATACTTTGCGACGAAACTCTTAACATTTCGTTAAGATCGGGTGGCGGGGGCTGAAGTATATTTTCGGGGGGTTAAAAAGCGTGGCTTTTGTGTGGCATTTGGATAAAAATTTATCTAATTTTAAGATTATGCAATACAATCATGGCGAAACTATGGTCGGGCGGTGATTCAGGGAAATTTCCCCGCCCGATGCCGCCGGAACGGGGATCTTCCGCCCGCGCCGAGGGCGTCTTAGACGAGGCGCGTCTCGATCTTGACTTCCGAATGCAGCGTGCGATGGACCGGGCAGCGGTCGGCAATTTCCATCAGCCGCGCCCGCTGTTCCTCCGTCAGATCGCCGGACAGCTCGATCTCGCGCTCGATAAAGTCGATTTTCCCCTCCCGGGTTTCGCAGTCGGCGCAATCCTCCGCATGGATTTTATCATGGTGCAGGCGCACCGCCACTTTCGTCAGCGGCCATTTCTTGCGCGCCGCATACATCCGGATCGTCATCGAGGTACAGGCGCCGAGCCCGGACAGCAGCAGGTCATAGGGCGACGGGCCGCGATTGGTGCCGCCGACAGTGAAGGGTTCATCGGCGAGCAGCCGGTGATCGTTGCTGTCGATATGCTGGAGGAACCCCGTCCCCGCCTCGATCACCAGCGTATCGCCCGCCGCCGCGTTGAGGCCGCTTTTCGGCATATCCTCGTTGAGCGCCGGGATATAGCGCGTCGCCCAGCTCGCGATCACATCGGCAACATAGGCGGCATCGGCCGGCCGGCTCAGGAGATGATCCGCCCCGTCGAGGGAGATAAAGCTTTTCGGATGCTTGGCGGCGACGAAAATATTCGTCGCGTTATTGATGCCGACCACGTTATCCAGCGGGCTGTGGAAGATCAGCAGGGCCTTGCGCAGATGTTTAAGCCGCGCTTCCTGGTTCTGGTCCTCGATATCCTCAAGGAACTGCCGGCTGACCTTGAACGGGCGGCCGCCGATATCGACGGTAACGGCTCCGTCGGCGCGGATCTTCTCATGGGCGTCCAGAAAATGATGGCCCGCATGGGCGGGATCAAAGGGCGCGCCGATGGTCGCCACCGCGCTCACCGCCGGCAGCTCCGTCGCCGCCGCCAGCACCGCCGCGCCGCCGAGGCTGTGGCCGATCAGCAGGCTCGGCGCCTCATGCTCCGATTGCAGAAATTCCGCCGCCTTCAGAAGATCGGCGATGTTGGAAGTGAAATTGGTGTTGGCGAATTCCCCGTCGCTCTCGCCAAGGCCGGTGAAATCGAAGCGCAAGGTGGCGATGCCGAGGGCGGCAAGCGCGCCGGACACGCGGGAGGCCGCATGGATATCCTTCGAGCAGGTGAAGCAATGGGCGAAGAGCGCATAGGTCAACGGCTTGCCGACCGGCAGGTCGAGCCGCGCCGCGAGCGTGCCGTCCGTTCCTTCAAAAGTCACTTTATCCGTCCGCACGTCCCGCTCCTTCGTTAAAATCCTGCCTCTATTTCCAATAGGGGTCGCGCAGCTCCCGTTTCAAGACCTTGCCGAGCGCATTTCGCGGAAAGTCCTCGCGCAGCTCCGCGCCGATGATCCGCTGGTTCTTGGCAAGCCGCTGGTTGGCCCAGTCGACCAGGGCGGCGGTATCGGTGACGCCTTTCCGCCCGATGACGAGGGCGAACGGGCTCTCGCCCCATTTCTCATGCGGCACGCCGATCACCGTCACGTCGAGAACGTCCGGATGCTCGCCGATGACCTCCTCGATATCGGCGGGAAAGATGTTGAAGCCGCCGGAGATGATCATATCCTTCTTGCGATCCATGATATAGAGATATCCCTCCGCGTCCAGCCGCCCGATATCGCCCGAGCGGAGGAAGGTCCGCCCGTCGGCCGCGCGGACGATCATCGCCTCGGTCAGGTCGTCGCGCCTGTGATATTCCTTCATCATGCCCGCGCCATAGCCGCAGATCTCGCCAATCTCCCCGCGTGGCAGCTCGTTGCCCGTGTCATCGAAGATCTTCACATCGAAGCCGAGCACGGGAAAGCCGACGCTGTCGGGCTTCGTGGCATGCATATGCGGCTTGCAGAGCGAGGCGAACCCTTCCGAATAGCCATAGAGCTCGTAAATATTCGGCGTCAAGCGTTTCAGCGCCGTCTCCTTGGTGTCGCGGCGGAGCGGCGATCCGGCGGAGAGCACCGCCTCCAGCCCCGAGAGGTCATAATCATCGAAGTCCGGATGGTCGAGGGTGACGATAAACTGCGTCGGCACCATGAAGGTATGGGTGATCTTCTCGCGCACCACGGTCTCGAGAAAGGCCTTGGGGCTGAATTCCGGCATGATCACGAGGGTGCCGCCGACGAACAGGATCGGCAGCGCCATCAGCATGGTGCCGTTCGAATAGAGCGAGGTGGTGGTCATCGCCCGCGCCTCCTCGTGAAAGCGCAGCTCGATGGCGTTGCTGTAGGACCATTGCTGGCGCACCCGGTGGGTCTGGACGATGCCCTTCGGCAGCCCCGTGGTGCCGGAGGAATAGATGATGTTATAGTCATCCTCGAGCTCATAGGCGACGGGCGGCATGTCACTGGAGGCCCCGGCGAGGAAACTCTCATAACTCTCCCATCCCGGCGCGGTGAAATCCATGGCGACGAAATTCCCCGCCGGTATTTTATCGAGCTTCGCACGGATTTCATCGATGCGCGCGCGGTAGGTCTCCGCCCCGATCAGGAAGCAGGCGTCGCAGTCATCGACGAGCGTGAGCAGCTGCGCCGCCGTCAGCAGCCCGCTCAACGGGACGATGCAGGCCCCGGCGCGCACGGTGCCGAGCATGACCTCCAGCCCCTCGATATTATTGCCGACCAGCACCGCGACCTTGTCGCCGCGGCCGATCCCGCGGGCAATCAGCGCATTCGCGATACGGCTCATGTTGGCATCGAACGCCCCCCATGTCCGCCGTGCCTCGCCGCAGATGACCGCCTCCTTGTCCGGGTGAAAACGGGCGTAGGTCGCATAGACCTGGGGCAGGAAGACATTGGCATGGTCGATCATCGTCGCTCCTCTTTATTATTGCTCTTGCGATGCTGAGAGAATGATAGCGGAACCGGTGGCGGCGTCAAAGCCGATCCTGCGCCCGCCCTTGTTGGTGCGATCCGGGGGCGAATAAAAACACCCGGCGGGGGACCGGGAGCATGAGGCGTCTACAGGGTATATCTTGGCGGGCGGTCAGCTTTCGTCGGCAGTGACCAGCGACTTGAAGAGATTTTCGAGCGCGACGCCGGGATCGAGAAGCTCGGCGCCGGTTGCCGGCAGGAAGCTGCTCTCGAGCGCCACGGTCTGCGCGGGCGGGCTCAAGGGCGGCAGCTGCGCGTCCATATAGGCGATATCCCCCGCATCCGGGACACTGCCGGCCTGGACGGAATCGAAGATCTGATCGAGATTGACCGGCACCTCGGCGACATCGGGCAGCAGCGGATCGCCGTCCCAGTCGGGCAGCGGCTCGACGCTCTCGCCGGTCGCCCGGGCGATGACGAGATCGACATCGAAGCCCCCCTCATCGAACTCCACCGGGATATCCGACATCTCGTCGGCAACCTCATAGGCCGCCACATCAAGGACGAATTCCTCGCCTTCACTGCCGAGCATGGGTGAAAATTCGTTAATAATTTCGAGGACCGCCGGGTCATGCGCAACGGACGCGATGAAGAGACCGTCACTCTCGTCACCGGCAAAAATCGTCACGACTGCTGCGTCTTCCTTGACCATCACTCATTCCATCGAATGCCCGCCCGAACGGGACAGTATGTCCGCCGACGGGTCTTGCAGTCTGATCAAAATAGACAGGAAAAGTGCCCCGCGCATACCTCATTCAGGGGATGGATGCGTTTTTTTTCAAAAAAATAAATTTAATAAAATTCAATGCATTAGAGGGTTTTCTTCATTTACGGTTAACAAAAAATGAACGGCCGGATTTTCTAAAGGCCCACCCTCCGCGCCCGGCGGAGATGATGCCCGAAACGCTCCCGCCGACAGCTAGTGCCGATGTTTTTAAAGCGCTATTTCCGCTCGTGACAGAGGCTCAAATCGGGGAATCGTCATGGCCTTCACCGCCCGATCCGGCCCCGCTTGCAACCGATTAACCTCCTCTTAACCTTCATTAAAAACCGTTTTTTAATAACTCTTGTTGATCATTGGAAATTGTCAATTTAGATTACATTTCCGATGAGGTGTATTGTGAGCCATTTACTGCAAGAAGTTACCGCAAAGTCCGCCGCCGCCGTTAAATCCGCCCTCTATGTCGGCGTGTTGACCGCGGGGCTCGGTTTTGCCCTTTCCCCTCTCGTGTCAACGGCGTCCGCTGAACCCGATGATCCGGATTATTTCCGCGTCAATATGAAGCCGGGCGCGAGCCTGAATGTCCGTCAGGATCCGTCGCTGAAAGCCAAGAAGATCGGCTCCCTCCCCGCCGAGGCGCAGGGAATCGTCAATCTCGGCTGTCATGTCGGCATGCCCTATCTTGAATGGCGCAATTCCACCACCGCCATCCGCAAGGTCGAGACGCGGCGCAAATGGTGCAATATCCAGTATAACGGCATGGTCGGCTGGACCGCCGGCCAGTATCTCGAGGCCGACCGCCCGGAGTAGGACGGCCCCCGAAATAGCGCGGTCCCGGGAATATCCGGACCGCGCAGACTACCCCATCCAGAAAAGCGCGGCCTGAAGAATGAACAGGTAGCGCGCCAGCTTGCCAATGCTCACCAGCAGCAGGAAGGGGCCGAACGGCACCCGGAGGGCACCGGCGACGATGGTGAGCGGATCACCGACAATCGGCGCCCAGGCAAGCAGCAGCGACCATTTCCCGTATTTTGCGAACCAGCGGACCGCCCGCTCATAATGCCGCTCTTTCACCGGGAACCATTTGCGGTCCCGGAATTCCGCGAAGAACCGCCCGAGAATCCAGTTGACGAGAGAGCCCAGTACATTACCGGTGACCGCCGCGATCAGGAGTCCGGTCGGCGTTCCCACCTCTTCAAGGATGAAACCGGTAAACAAAGCCTCCGACGTGCCGGGAAGCAAGGTCGCCGAGAGAAAGGCGCTGAGGAACAGGCTCGCATACGCGGCCGCCGCGCTCATCCTCCACCGTCAGGTTTTGGCGGGACGGCGCTGCGCCATCAGGTTCTTGCGCGCCTCCTCATCCCAGTTGCCGGAGGGTTTGCCGAACTCCCGCCCGACCTCGTAGCCGCGCCGGAGCGCCGGTCGCGTCTTGAGGCTGTCGTACCAGCGGCGGATATTGGGAAATTCGCTGAGGTCGATCTCCTGGCGCTTGTAGGTGAGAATCCAGGGCCAGCAGGCCATGTCGGCGATGGAATAATCGCCGCAGATATAGTCCCGCCCCTCCAGACGCGAATTCAACACATCGAAGAGCCGCAGCACTTCCGTGGTGTAGCGCTCCTGCGCGTACGGGATTTTCTCCGGCGCATAGAATTTGAAATGGCCGTTCTGGCCAAGCATCGGGCCGAGGCCGGCCATCTGCCACATCACCCATTCAATCACTTCTTTGCGCCCGCGCAAGTCGGCGGGCATGAATTTCCCCGTCTTCTCGGCAAGGTAAATCAGGATCGCCCCGGTCTCGAAGACGGAGATGGACGCGCCGCCGTCCGCCGGATTTTGGTCGATGATCGCGGGCATGCGGTTGTTGGGGCTGATGGCGAGGAAGTCCGGTTCGAACTGCTCCCCCTTGCCGATATTGATCGGGATAACGCGATAGTCGAGGCCCATTTCCTCTAGCGCGATGGAGATTTTCCACCCGTTCGGCGTCGGCCAGTAATAAAGATCGATCATGCGGTTACTTTCCCGAAATTTTCGCTTCGATGAGGGGGAAGCGGTCGTTGCCGAAGAACATGTCGCTCTTGTCGAGGAACATGGTCGGCGTGCCGAAGCCGCCGCGCTCGATCACCTCGGCGGTCGTCGCCTTGAGCCGGTCCTTATAGGCGGGATCGTTGATTTTCGCGAAGAAATCCGCCTTGCCCAGCCCGACATCGGCGGCAATCCCCGCAATCACCTCATCCTCGGAGATATCCCCGCCCTCGCTCCAGTAGCGCTCGAACACCCGGCGGGCGTAGGGTACGATGCAGCCTTCCTCAATCGCGACGAAGGCGCCGCGCATGGCCTTCACGCTGTTGACCGGAAAGACCGGAAGTTTCGACGTCGGGATGATCTTGATGCCGACAAAGGCCGCCCAGTCCTGCAAATCCTTCTGCATGTAGCGCTGCTTCGGGATCACCGGATTCTCGCGCGAGGCATAGACCGACGGATTGACCGTATTGAAGACGCCGCCGACCAGAAACGGGTGATAGCTGACCTCGAGATCGGGGTGGCGGGCGATCATCTGTTGCAGGCTTTCAAAGCCGAGATAGGTCCAGGGGCTGGAACAATCAAAGAAAAATTCGAGTTTATGCATCGGGGCAGGCCCTTCTATTTATTGTTTTACCTGTTGCGCCGTGATCCTAACATAGTAACATCTCGGAAAAAAACACAAGACGCGGAAAAAGGAAGAAGATTTGATGCAAAAGCGACCGCTTGGAAAAAACGGCCTGAAGGTCGGGGCCGTGGGCCTTGGATGTATGAGTTTCGCCGGGTTCTACGGATCCACGGATATCAAGGAAAGCCACGCAACGCTGGCCGCGGCGATGGAGCTCGGGGTCGATTTCCTCGATACCGCCAATGTCTATGGCGCGGGCAAGTCGGAGGAGATTATCGGCGCCTTCATCAAGGATCATCCGAATTTCTTCAAGATCGCGACCAAGGGCGGCATCAAGCGCGAACCCGGCGCAACAGAGCGAACATTTGATAACAGTGAAGCCTATTTACGCGGTGAACTTGAGAAATCACTTAAACGGCTTGGCGTCGAATATGTCGATCTCTATTACATCCACCGGCAGGACCAGAGTCGCCCCATCGAGGAAGTGACGGAAACGCTGGCGAAGTTCAAGCAGGAAGGCAAGATCGGCGGTTTCGGGTTTTCCGAGATTGCGCCCGCAACCCTCCGCCGGGCCCAGGCGGTGCATCCGGTGATGGCGGTGCAGAGCGAATATTCCCTCTGGACCCGGTTGCCCGAACTCGGCATGGTGCAGACCTGCGAGGAACTTGGCGTCACCTTCGTGCCCTTCTCGCCGGTCGGGCGCGGCATCTTCAGCAAAAAACCGCTCGATCCCGCGACCTTCAAGGAAACGGATTTCCGGAAGCATAACCCGCGCTTCGTCGAGCCGAATTTCTCTTACAATATGAAGGCGTTGGAGCCGTTTAATGAGATGGCCGCCGATAAGGGTGTGTCCCCGGCAACCCTCGCCATTGCCTGGCTGCTCGCGCAACCGGGCGACATGATCCCGATCCCCGGCACGCGAACGGCGGCGCATCTCAAGGAATGTGCGGACGCGGCGGAAATGACCCTGACGGCATCCGACCTTGCCGAAATTGAGAGGATCCTCCCCGTCGGATTCGCCCATGGCGCCCGCTATACGGACAGCCAGCTCTGGGGCACGGCGGTCTACGGCTGAGTTTCCCCCGGTTCGCCGGTAATTTCCGCCTTGCCGGATAATGACTTTATCCAGCCCGTAAAATGGCTATGATGTCGGAAATTTTCGCAAAAGGGGAAAAAATGGTGTCAACTAACAACCGGAGCATCATTCTGCTCTGTGTGCTGGCCGTGGTGGTCGGCGTCGTCGGCGGTATCGGCGCCTGGATCTTCCGGCTGCTGATCGGATTATTCCATAATCTCCTGTTCCTCGGCGAGTTCAGCCTGCAATATGACGCCAATGTCCATACCCCGACCGACGTCTGGGGGCCCTGGGTGATCCTGGTGCCGGTGATCGGCGCCGTCGGCGTCGCCTGGCTGGTCAAGACCTTCGCGCCGGAAGCCAAGGGCCATGGCGTACCCGAGGTGATGGACGCCATCTATTATAACGAGGGGCGCATTCGCCCGGTCGTCGTGATCGTGAAGTCCCTCGCCTCCGCCCTTTCCATCGGCAGCGGCGGCGCCATCGGCCGGGAGGGGCCGATCATCCAGATCGGCGCGACTTTCGGCTCGATGATCGGCAGCTGGGTGGAGATGCCGGCGCGCCAGCGGGTGATCCTGATGGCGGCGGGCGCCGGCGCCGGGATCGCGGCAACCTTCAACGCGCCCTTGGGCGGCATCCTCTTCGCGGTGGAACTGCTGCTGGTCTCGGTCAGCGCCCAAAGCATTTTCCTCGTCGCCGCCTCGACCATCATGGCGACCTATATCGGCCGCCAGCTGCTCGGCATGACGCCCAGCTTCGATGTGCCGGCGCTGCAGATTCCGGATTTCGGGATCGGCGCGAACTGGGGCCTGATCCTGTTCCTGCCCTTCGGGATACTTTGCGGGCTTGCGGGTACGCTGTTCGTGCGGGCAATCTACTGGGCGGAGGACAAGTTCGACGCCATGCCCGGCAATTACTACAGCCGCCATATGATCGGCATGGCGGTGGTCGGCGTGATGATCTACCTGATCCAGCTCTATGCCGGGCATTTCTATGTGCAGGGCGTCGGCTATGCGACCATCCTCGACGTGCTGGTCGGCGCGCTGTCGGACCCGTGGTTCCTGCTGCTGCTGTTCGCGCTCAAAATGATCGCGACCTGCCTCACCCTCGGCTCCGGCGCCTCGGGCGGCGTATTCTCGCCCTCCCTCTTCATGGGCGCGACGCTCGGCGCGGCGTTCGGCAGCGTCATGCATATGATCTTTCCGGGGCTCGCCGTCGGTATACCCGTCTTCGCCATCGCCGGCATGGCGGCAATGATCGGCTCGACCACCGGCGCGGTCTTCACCAGCGTCGTGATGCTGGCGGAGATGACCGGCGATCACAATACGGTGCTGCCGACGGTCCTCGCGACGGGGGTCGCCTACGTTGTGCGCCGCCATCTCTCACCGGCCAGCATCTATACGCTCAAGCTCAACCGCCGCGGCCATTCGGTGCCGGAGGGGCTGACCTCCGCCTTTCTCGCGGCCAAGGCCATCCGCGACATCATGAGCCGCGATTTCACGGTGCTGGGTGAAGGCGAGACGCCGCCCGACCGCCCGGGCATCGTGATCTGGACGCGCGGCGGCACGGTCGCCGTGACGGAGCGGCGCTTCGTCGATCGGAACCGGCCCGGGGAATCGCTGTCGGCCGGCGCGCCGGAGAATTACGTGATCGTCGCCGAGACCGCCAGCATGATTGACGTGCTGCAACAGCTGCGGGAGGTGCAGGCGGATATCGCCCTCGTCTCGCGCGCGCCGAACGCGGCGACCGCCGCCGATATCACCGGCGTCGTCACGGCGGCGGAGATTTCAAGCGCGCTGAAAGACGCGGCGGTCCTGCAGTAATCCCTAAAAGGCTTCGGCTCGGGCGTTTGTCCAGTCGGCGAGATAGCTCGGCCGGATGGTATCCGAGAGCAGCTCCCCGTTGTCCAGATATTCATAGATCTGGTCTGTGGTGAGTTCGGTCTGATCGGCGATGCGCTGATAGATATGATGCGGCGTCAGATCCTCCGGATCGTCGAGGCCGATGGCGCCGAGCAATTCGCGGAAACTCTCGATCGTGGCGTCATGGTAATTGGCGACATGTACTTGCCGCGTCTCGATATCGACGGCGCGGGCGCGGATGCGGTCCTGCGTCGCGATGCCCGTCGGGCAGGTGTTGGTGTTGCAGCGGAGCGACTGGATACAGCCGAGCGCGAACATCATCGGCCGGGCGACATTGCACATATCGGCGCCGAGCGCGACCTTCTCCATCAGGTCGAAGCCAGTGACCACCTTGCCGCTGGCGATGATGCGGATATCCTTGCGAAACCCGGTGCCGACCAGGCAGTTATGCACGAAGATCAGCGCCTCGTCGATGGGCACGCCGAGACGGTTGGAAAATTCGAGCGGCGCCGCGCCGGTGCCGCCTTCCGCCCCGTCGACGGTGATGAAATCGGGGAGGATGCCGGTTTTCAGCATCGCCTTGCAGATACCCATGAACTCGCTCCGCCGCCCGATGCAGAGCTTGAAGCCGATCGGCTTGCCGTCGGTCATCTCGCGGAGTTCAGCGACGAACTGCAGCAGCCCCTCCGGCGTCGAGAAGGCGGAATGGGCGGGCGGCGAGAGCACGTCCTTGCCCATGGGCACACCGCGGATGCGGGAGATTTCCTCATCCACCTTGGCCGCCGGCAGCACACCGCCATGGGCCGGCTTGGCGCCCTGGCTGAGCTTGATCTCGATCATCTTGACGACGTCGCGATTGGCATTCACCTTGAATTTCTCCGCGTCGAAATTGCCATCCTCCGTCCGGCAGCCGAAATAGCCGGTGCCGATCTGCCAGATGATGTCGCCGCCACCCGCCAGGTGATAGGGGCTGAGCCCCCCTTCCCCGGTGTTATGGGCAAAACCGCCGCGCTTCGCCCCGGCGTTGAGGGCATGGATCGCGTTCGGGCTGAGGGCGCCGAAGCTCATCGCCGAGATATTGAGGCGCGAGGCGTTATAGGGCCGCTTGCATTGCGGGCCGCCGACCGTGATCCGCGCCTTCTCCGGCGCGACATGCTTGGGCGAGAGCGAATGGCTGGCCCGCTGATAGCCGACCGCGCGGATATCCCATTGCGTGCCGAAGGGCTGCGTATCGAGGCCGCGCCGCGCCCGCGCATAGACGAGATTGCGCTGCATCCGGTTATAGGGACGGCCGCTCTCGTTGGTTTCGATGAAATATTGCTGGATTTCCGGGCTGATGAACTCAAACGCGTAGCGCAGATGCCCGACCACCGGATAATTCCGGAGCACATTATGACGGGCAAAGCGCATGTCATAAAGGCCGAGCAGGAAATAGGGCACCAGAATCCAGAGAAGATGCAGAACCCAGGGCCAGAAGAACTGAACGAGAAAAATCAGGACGAAGCCGGTAACGGATATTCCCCAGAAAATATTTCGCGCCATATGTACCCGTCCCCTATTTGTAAAACCCTCCTCAGGCTACCCCGTCAGTCGAAGACCTGTCCATGCTTGAATTGCTCATCCTGTCCCGCCGCCTCGGTCAGCGCGGCGACATTGTCCTTGGTGAAGAAGCCATCGAAGCCATGGCAACGCTCGACATATTCGGTGATCAGGAGGGTGTTTTTCGAATGTTTCGAGAAGATCTGCTTGA
Source organism: Sneathiella chungangensis (assembly GCF_009882935.1). Taxonomy (GTDB): domain Bacteria; phylum Pseudomonadota; class Alphaproteobacteria; order Sneathiellales; family Sneathiellaceae; genus Sneathiella; species Sneathiella chungangensis. The sequence goes on along the minus strand of NZ_WTVA01000001.1, from coordinate 25,949 downwards.
GGTTCGGCTCGTCCTTGCATTCGCCGACCACATGGGCAAGGAACGGCACGCCCCTTTCCTTCAGCGCCTCGACGACGAAATCGACATTCTTCTCGCCCGCGGCATGATCGCCGTCCTGCACCTCGATCGCGATATGATGCATGCGTCGGCCGTAGTTGCGCACGAACGTCTCCGTCGGCATCGGCCGGTTCTCGAAGGAATTGACGAAGGACGGCGTGTTGTTGGCGGTGAAGACCTTGGCCGGCGACAGCTTGTCATCCATGACCGAGCCGTTGCGGTTGACGTTGGTCGAGGAATTCATGTCCTTGATGTTATAGGCGCCCCAGAAATAATAGGGCACCTGGGTCAGGAATTCGAGGATCGCATCCTCCCGGTCGGCGGCGAGAATGCGCGTCGCCATATGGTCGATACCGAGCAGGAGCTCGCCGACGCCCGAGCTTTCAGCAAAATCCGCCGCCGCATCGAGCCTTGCCTGCTCCGCCGCCGTCAGCGCGAACCGCCCGCCGAGGCCAAGGCTGTCCGGATCGTTGAAATCATGGCCGCTGTAGCCGATGCGGTTGCCGGTGAAGTCGGAGGGCATGGAGAACAGAAAGCCCTCCGCCGTGTAGAAGGGATTCTCGACCTCCCCCGGATATTCGAAGCGGACCGCCTGATCCTCGAGGGCGCCGCGGATCTCGTCAAGCGGCCCGCCCTCGTATATCTCGCCGATATAGCGGCTGTGCGGCGTCGCGCGCGAGAGCGGATACATGCGGTTAATGCGCGTGACATATTCCTCGAACGACGGGCTTAAGGGCTCCATCAGAATGATCGCCGGGAAGACCGGGCGGCTGTGCAGCACATGGAAGCGGTGCGTCTCGCCAATATAGCTCGCCGCATGGCGATAGGGCGTCATCGCATAGAGCTCGACCATGGTCTCGACGCTGGTTCCCGGCTCCACCTGCATGACCACGACGCGCATGCCGCCGACCAGATCCTCGATCCCGCTCGATTTCCGCCGCTCGTAGATTTTCGGGCGGAACTCGTTGAAGAAATCGGAGTTCTTCTTGTCTCCCTTCGGCTGGTAGTTCTGGTAATCAAACGCCATTGCCTCTTCCCTTTGTCGTATTTTGCTTTCCGCCTGTGGCCGGTCAGGCCGGCTTATGGACAGATTTATTGTCGTTTTCCCCCATCCTGACCGGATCATAGAGCGATTTCAACTGCTTGCGAAGGATAATTACGGACGCCAACAGGAGAAGGGCGCCATAGAAAAAGTAGGACTGAATCAGATTTACCGGTGCCGTGATGAAATTTTCCTGCGTGACAAACTGAAAAAGATTGGCATCCAGATAGTACCCCAACACCGCCAACGCAAGGCACAGCTTCACGGTCCAGTTCGGAGCTGTCTTCGCAAGATTAATCGCGGCGCTCAGTACCAGGATAATAACCGGCCAGATCGCGCCGTAATGATGTTCCCAGGCAATCGGAGAGGCAATTGTCAACAGGATGATCATCATCGACAGGTCCAGAGCGGACAGGACGGGATTGTTGGCCGCATTCCTCTGCCGATACAGGAGCCCGAACAGGAGGAAGCCTATTGTAGAGATCAGCGTGCCGAAACGTACATAGCTATTATACGGCGCATAGCTCTCTGCCATCCAAACCAGCGGATTGATGTCACTGAAGAGGCGGTTGAGCAGTCCGTTGATACTCTGGTTGGGCCAGTAAACCTCGCCATGTTTGCCGATATGGGACAGGACGGAAAGATAATCCAGATGTTCGCGAAACCCGAAAACAAGGAGTGAAACGATCCCCGCCGGTATCAAAACAAGGAGCATTCCTACGCAAAACCGGCCCTCTTTCCTAATCATGGCCCAGATTATCAGGAGACCGAAATGCGGCTTCACCAGCGTCGCCAGGGCAATCAGGACCCCGGCAAACAGCTTGCCGTTAATTAGCCAGGCCACGAAGGCAAGGCTGATCAGAAAGTCCAGCAGTGTCTGAATTTGCCCAAGTTCGTATCCCCTCAGAAGGGGATAAAACGAAAAGGTGCCGATCAGCATGAGAAGAAAAAACACGATCTTTACGCCGATCGAATGCGCGACGCGGCCGTTAAACTGTTCCGCCACCTTGATCGCCAGGACATATAAACAGACCGCAATTCCGACGATCGAGACGAGTGAGACCAGGTTCAGATAATAAACGATGCTTTCATAGGTTATATCGAGCCAGACGAACACCATAAAGGGCAGCAGGCTTATCGGTGGATATTGGAATTTGACGTGGTTTTCGAAAAAAATTGTCTGGTAAATACCCACATCAGGGTTGTTGATTTTCTCGAGCGCCGCAAGATACATGGGGGCCCATGAATCCGCAGCGGCATCGAGCGCAAAAACATGCTCGAAAGATTGTATCACCATGCTGTCGAGCGGGTCGCCGCCGAAAATTTCCTTTAGAAACGTGAGCGCGACCACGCCGCCCAGTATCAGCGACAGGTAAATCAGGGAGTTGGCCTGTCCGTCCCGTGCGTCAGAGGTCGACATTAACGAACTCCCGCGTCCCTAACATTGTCATGATGTAAAACATCCGATACGCCTTTCGCCCCATCTCACGTTACGTCAGCTCCTGATAGGCCGGGGTCCAGAACCGTTCCTCGATCCGCCGGACGAGCTCGGCGCCGCTCAAATCCGGCGCGACCTTATCCTGCACCGCCTGCTTCGCGACTGCAAGCGCGACGGCCTTGCTGACCTCGCGGATATCGGAAATCGGCGGCAGCAGCGCCGCATGCGGGTCTTGCAGCGCCGGTGACAGCTCGGCAAGCGCGCGCGAGGAGGCCATGAACATATTGTCGGTCACCCGCGTCGCCCCGCCTGCCAGCACGCCGAGCCCGACGCCGGGGAAGATATAGGTGTTGTTGCTCTGGGAGATATGATGGGTCTTACCCTTGAAGGTGACGGGCTCGAACGGGCTGCCCGTGCCGATCAGGGCCTGGCCGTCGGTCCATTCGAGGATATCCTCGGGCACCGCCTCGGCGCGCGAGGTCGGGTTGGAGAGCGGGAAGATGATCGGCCGCTCGGTATTCTTCGCCATTTCGCGGATAATCTCCTCGGTGAACAGGCCATGCTGACCGGAGACGCCGATCAGGATGCTCGGCATGCCGTTCTTGACCACATCGAGCAGGCTGATCGAACCATCGGCGGCGCTCGACCAGGAGGCAACGCTCGCATGATCCTGCGTCAGCTGTTCCTGGAACGCCATCAACCCCTCCATGTCGCTGTGCAGCAGGCCATAACGGTCGACCATATAGACGCGCTTTCGCGCCTCGGCATCCGACAGCCCCTCGTCGATCATCACGCGGATCAGCTGCTCGGCGATGCCGGCGCCCGCCGAGCCCGCGCCGAGGAAGGCGATATGATGCTCCGAAAGCGGCTTGTCCAGCATCTTGCAGGCGGCCAGCAGCGTGCCCGCCGCGACCGCCGCCGTGCCCTGGATATCATCGTTATAGGTGCAGAGCTCGTCGCGGTATTTCGCGAGCAGCGGTTCGGCATGGGGCTGGGCGAAATCCTCGAACTGCAGGAGCACGCCCGGCCATTTGCGCTTCACCGCCTGGATGAACTGATCGACGAAATCGAAATAGTCATCGCCGGTGATCCGCTCATGCCGCCAGCCGATATAGAGCGGGTCCTTCAGCCGCTCCTCGTTATTGGTGCCGACATCGAGGATGATCGGCAGCGTCACAGAGGGATCGACCCCGCCCGCCGCCGTATAGAGCGCGAGCTTGCCGATCGGGATGCCCATGCCGCCGGTGCCCTGGTCGCCGAGGCCGAGGATGCGCTCGCCGTCGGTGACCACGATCGCCTCGACCGTCTCGTTCAGCGCATTGTCGAGGATCCGGTCGATCTCGTGGCGGTGCGGATAGGAGATGAACAGGCCGCGCGGGCGGCGGTAAATCTCGCTGAACTGCTCGCAGGCCTCGCCGACCACGGGCGTATAGATCAGCGGCATCATCTCGGCGACATGGCGGATGACGAGGTTGTAGAACAGCACCTCGTTGGTGTCCTGAAGGGCGCGGAGGTAAATATGCCGCTCAAGGTCCGTATCCTTCGCCTGCAGCGCCCGGTAGGCGCGGTCCGTCTGCTCCTCCAGCGTCTCGATATGCGGCGGCAACAGGCCGAGAAGCCCGTATTTCTGCCGCTCATCAAGGGTGAAGGCCGTGCCCTTGTTCAAAACCGGCTCGCTCAGCAGCGCGAGACCCACAGGGATATTCCCGGAAAATTCAGCCATCCTCTAGTCCACCTATTACCTGTTAAAGACGTATTTGTTCCGCATTTACACACGAGACTTACTATAGCCATGTCAATTTGACGATAGCAAGCCGGGAGATGGGAAAAATGGAGGGGGATAATACGGCGCTATGTCGCCTGATTACCAAAGATGCCGATCCGTACCCTTAAATTGTATAATTTTCCCATCAATACTAAATTTTAACGAAATGTAGCGACACTTTGATAATTTACGACGCGCCGCTACAGAGGCTTCAGGATGCGGATTTGGTTTCTACTTCTTATGGTAATCAGTATTTCTTTCGGAATCTGGGAAACGGTGGACGCTGTTTTCTTTACTCCCGGCATTTTTGACGTTGCGGAATCCTATTACTTCGAATTTCCCCTATACGCCTATTTCGGTTTTTCGTTCTGGGGCGGTTTGGCGCTTCTCTTTGCCTTAATGACGCGGAAGGAATGGGGATATCCCCTCGCCTTTACCTACATCATCATCAATTTCGCCGTCGCCCTCTTAATCGGCGTCGTCAATATTCTCGACGAAACTTTCATGTTGAAATACTTGCTCGCTATCGCTCCGCCGAGCGAGCGAGACATTGGATTCATCGCCGAATACGTCGCCGCGCCGTCAACGCAACTCAGGGCCAAGGTCGGACTCATCGTCATCCTGCTTCCCTCCGCCTATTATTTATGGCTCGTCCGGAGAAACAGGGAATATTTCTGCAACTAAGGCGATGTCACGGAAAGGTTTGCCGGTCATCCATGCGACGGAAAAAGTGAGAATTATTATGAATTTCAGCAAGGGCGCCTTTATCTGTCTATTCCTATTCTGCCTGTCAACTGGCGGCGTTCATGCGGCCGGCCCCCTGTCACCTGTTGAGGCGAAATATCAGGCCGAATACCCGGCGTTGTTTGAGAAATACAGCAAAGCGGTGACGCTTATCGAAAGCCCTGGCAGAAACCCCGCAGGTCTTAAGGAGGCAAATGTCCTCCTTGGTGAGATTATCAAGGCGAACCTGAATTTCGCACCGGCTTACGTTGCCTATGCGCGTCTGACATTTCTCTTGGGTTTCGATCCCGGCCAATTAAGCAATAATTTGCGACCAAGTTATGCGGAAGGAACGACGGACAGAGTTCAGGCCGCCGCGCGGCAGGCATTGAACCTGGAGCCGTCCTATGCGGATGCGTATCTTCCTATCGCATTTGCCCATATTTACTGGGGCGAGTTCGAACAGGCGCGGCAAGCCCTGCAAATGGCGGATGCACTGGGATCAAAATCCCCGTGGCTGTATTTATACAATGCGAAGATACTGTTCGGTGAAAGAAAATATGATGCGGCGAAGCTGCTTTATCAGTTCGTGCTGGATCAGGAAGTTACCGACAAATCTGCGTATCATCATGCGCTTTTTGAGTTGGCCAACAGTTACCGCTTTTCGAGAGGATACGACGAGGCGGAAGTCTGGTACCTGAAAGCCATCGATTATGCACCGCGCCCCTCCCATCTGAATACATACGCCTCATTCCTGATCTATATTCGAACGGATTTTGACAAAGCGATCGAAGTCGGACGGCGGTCCATGGAACTTGAGACGACATATTTCACGAATTTCATTACCGGCATCGCTTATTACGCGAAAGCAAGCACAATCGAGGCAGAATCCGGAGAATACGCCGCCCAGCCTTACCTGGACACGGCCACGGAAATATTTCCGGAGATGTTGACGGCGATGAGCCAGCTCGGAAACCACCGAAACACGCGGCATTTATCCTGGTTTCTTGACAGGAAAATACGGAAGACAATCGAAAACGCGAGGTCCCGTAAACAAACATAAAATCGGCATCTTTTCCGCGATTCCAAGATTATACCTTTACTCGCATACCGATTCTTGATTTTCTACCCAAAGAGGGACAGCGACATCTGTCGCGGTCATTTGCGGTTCTTTTTTGACTAGAAAACTGGAAATCATAATCTCATGAAACTTAATCGTTCCATCGGGTTGGTTGGGTTGACGTTGATTGCGACGGGGGGGATTCTGGGCTCGGGCTGGTTGTTTGCGCCGGAACTGGTGGCGCGCGATGCCGGGCCGGCGGCGATCCTCTCCTGGGTGATCGGCGCGGTGATCATGCTCCTCCTCGCGCTCACCTTCGCCGAGGTGTCCGGGATGCTCCCCGTCGCCGGCGGGCTGGCGCAGGTGCCGCTGTTCAGCCACGGCAAGCTGGTCAGCACGGTGATGGCCTGGACGGCCTGGGTCGGCTATGCGGTGACGGCGCCGATCGAGGTGTCGGCGATGATGAAATACATGTCCGCCTGGATCCCCGAATTCGAGCGCGCGGGCGATGGCCGCCTGCCCCTCATGGCGCTGCTGGCCGGCCTCGGCATCCTTGCGGTCATGGTCTTCATCAACGCCTGGGGCGTGCATATCTTCACCCGGGTGAACAGCGGCCTGACCTGGATCAAGGTGCTGCTGCCGGCGATCATCGTCGGCGCCTTCCTGAGCGAGCGGTTCGATCTCGCCAATTTCACCACCCCCTCCTTCGCGCCGTTCGGATATGAGGGCATCCTGACCGGCGTCTCGACGGGCGGCGTGATCTTCGCCTTTCTCGGCTTCCGCCATGCCATCGATCTCGCCGGGGAGGTCCGGAGCCCGCACCGGACGATCCCGATCGCGCTGATCTCGGCGCTGCTCTTCTGCCTTGTCATCTATATCGGCGCGCAGGCGGCCTTTACCGGCGCTCTCACCGGGACGGAGCTCGGCGGCGGCTGGCAGGCGCTCGACTTCGGTCATGATTACGGGCCGTTCGCCGATCTCGGCCTGTCGCTCGGGCTGGTCTGGTTGTTGAGCCTGATCTATGCGAGCGCCATCATCGCGCCCTTCGGCGGCGGCCTCGTCTCGACGGGATCGAATGCGCGGCTCGCCATGGCGATGGCAAGTAACGGGCAGTTTCCGAAGCTGATCGCCCGCATCTCGCCCGAAGGCGTGCCGCTCTATGCGCTGCTGCTCAACTGGTGCATCGGCGCGGCGGCGCTCGCCCTCGCGACCTTCCAGCAGATGGTCAGCCTGACGAGCGCGGCCATCGTGCTCTCGCTGGTCTCCGGGCCCATCGCCGTCCATGCCCTGCGCCGCCAGCTGCCGGACCGCCCCCGCTATTTCCGCCTGCCCGCCGTCGGCCTGCTCGCCAATCTCGGCTTTATCGCCGCCACCCTCACGCTGTACTGGAGCGGCTGGACATCGATCCGCCTCCTGCTCTTCCTGATCCTCGCCGGGCTGGTCCTGTTCCTCCTGTTCCGCCGCCTGTCGGACACGCGGGAAAGCCTTGACCTGCGCGAGGCGCTCTGGCTGCTGCCCTATCTTGTCGGCCTCGGCCTGCTCTCCTATTTCGGGAATTTCGGCGATGGCCGCGGGCTCATCCCCTTCGGCTGGGACCTCGCCCTCGCCGCACTGCTCAGCCTCGTGATCTTTGCCTATGCCGGCCAGAGCCGCCTGCATCCCGCGGCGGTGCTCGACTATCTTGCGGAAAGCGAAAAATCCGTCAAACCGGCGGGCAGCAAAAACAACGAAATACAACAGAGCCCATGACGAAACCGTTTGTTATCTATCATATTCCCCTATGTCCCCCTTCCCGGCAGGTGCAGATACTCCGAGGCCGCAGGGGTGCGGGCAAATACGGCGCATCTGCAAGCGGTCGGGAGGCGGGTCTGGTATAGGCGCCGCCCACAGGAGCACTGCGCCGCCGCGCTCCGTGCTCAAGCTCCGGTTTGGCCGCCTCTGGGTTCGGGAGATAGCGCCACTATCACCTTGCATTCGGCAACCCGACCGCCCTTACAGGACTCCAGCGTGTCCCGAAGCTCACGTCTCAATTGCATCAGCAACGCGATCTTTTTCTCCGTCGTCTCCAGATGCTGCGCGGCGATCCTGTCGATATCGTCGCAGGGCGCCTCACCATGGGCGGCGAGCCTCAGCAGGTCCCGAATATCGTCGATCGAAAAGCCGAGTTCCCGGGCGCGCCGGATGAATCCCAGCAAATTGAGATGGGCGTCCGTGTAAACCCGGTAATTCGCTGCCGTGCGGCGCGGCTCCGGCAGCAGCCCGATTTTCTCGTAATAGCGAATGGTTTCAACCTTGGTCGAGGTTTCCCGTCCCAGTCGGCCGATCGTCATATTACCCATGGCTTGACCCTATAGTTGCTACAGGGTTTATATATGGATAACCAGGACGACAAAAGAAAGTGAATGATGGATATGGGTACGCATTGCTGCGGCCACCAGGAACAGAACATCGGCGACGATCCGCGCGAGCAGGCCATCTATCGGCGTGTGTTGTGGGCTGTGCTAACGATCAACGCGGTCATGTTCATCGTTGAAATTGGCGCGGGTCTCATGTCGGGTTCCGTCTCGCTGCTGGCAGACGCGCTGGACTTCTTCGGCGATGCCGCCAATTACGCAATAAGCCTGATTGTCGTCGGCATGGCGCTGAGCTACCGTGCCCGCGCTGCCCTCATCAAGGGCGCGACGATGGCGCTCTTCGGTGTCTGGGTTCTTGGTATCACTTTGTGGCATATCCTCGAGGGGACCTTGCCCGGAGCCATGACTATGGGTGGCATCGGCATGACCGCTTTGATTGCCAATGCGCTCTCCTTCTGGCTGCTATGGCGGCATCGCGACGGCGATGCGAATATGCGATCCGCCTGGATTTGCACGCGCAATGACGTTCTCGGCAATCTGGCGGTATTGCTGGCGGCTCTCGGCGTCTTCAGCACCGGCACGGGATGGCCGGATATCGCCGTCGCCATCATCATCGCGGCGCTTGCCCTGCAGGGCGCCACAATCATCATCAGGCAGGCAATTGCCGAACTGCGCGCAAAGGACAACTTTGCGGAAATATCCGCCTCGTAAGCGGATACGCAGCCGGAGGCGGCGCAGCGCCGTGTTGCCAGCGGTGCCATCTGCCGATAGAGTGATTTTTATCTACCATTAGTTGAGGGCCCAGTTCGCAAATGGAATGGCGCAAGATATCGTCCGGCTCGTCCCGGAATCTGACCTATGTCACCTATGAGTATCATGGCGAGTATATCCATGCCGCCAGGATCATGGGCACCGTGGGCAAGGAAGAACGGTTTCCCTTCATCAAATTCGCGCTGGACCTCAACACAAGCGAAAATTTCTTCTCCATCTTCGATAACCGCGACAACCATGACAGCGTCATCACCTATGTCCAGCTGCTCTATTTCGGGGATATTTTCCGCGAGGCCGGCATCCGGCGCGTCTTTACCGTCTCCGTCACCCCCGATGACTCCATTGCCCCCGTCAATCGCCTGATGGAGGCGGTCGCCGACACCAAAGCAATCCACGCGGAGGCTTTTTCGACGCCCGATTACGACCAGGCCCGGGACTTCATCATGAGCCGGATCACCAAAGTCACCAGCGGAACCTAACGCGGGCGGGTATCAGACGCCGACGGCGCGCAGATCGTCGATCACCTTGCCGTCATTGGGCAGGCTTTTCGGGGGGACGATGCGGATTTCGCCGTTGACGCGGCATTCGGCCTTGACGATCTCCTTGATGTCGGCGATGAAGCGTTGCGACTGGTCTTCGCGTTCGCAGAGGAACAGCATCTGGTCCCGACCATCGACCAGCCGGACCTCGACGCGCACCTTGAGCGCCCCGGGTATCTGCCGCATCGCCTTCTCGACCTGTCCGGGATGAACGAACATCCCCTTGATCTTCGTCGTCTGGTCGGCGCGCCCCATCCAGCCCTTAAGCCGCCTGCCCGCCGTTCCCGGCGGCGGCGCGGGCGTGACGATGGCCGACAGATCGCCAGTGCCGAAGCGGATCAGCGGATAATGCGGATCGAAGGTGGTGACGACAACCTCGCCCACCTCGCCATCCTCCACCGCCTCGTTCGAGCCGGGGCGGACAATCTCGACGATGCAGTCATCGGCGACCCGCATGCCCGGTTCGTCATCCTCGGTCTCATAGGCGATGAGCCCGAGCTCGGCCGTGCCGTAGCTTTGCTTCACGCGGATGCCGCGCTGGATGTACCAGTCCTTCAATTCTGGAAACAGGGCGCCGCCGGAGACCATGGCCTTGCGCACGGTGCCGATCGGCCGGCCGAGATCGTCAGCCTTTTCCAGGATGATCTTGAGGAAATCGGGCGTGCCGACATAGGCCGTGACCGACAGCTGGTGAAACGCGTCGATCAATGTCTCGACCCGCTGGACGCCGGCGGGAAAGATCGTGCAGCCGACCACCTGCAGCGCCTGGTCGAACATCAGTCCGGCGGGCGTGAGATGGTAGCTGAAGCAGTTGGCCGCCGTATCCTCGGGCTTGAAACCGGCGTTCAGCAGCGCCGCCGACATCCGCCAGGCGTCTTTCGCGGCGATCGGTTCGGGCTCGACAATCGGTCCCGGCGAGAAGAAGACATGGCTCGGCCGGCCGGAATTCCGGGTTGCCAGATCGCCAAGATAACGTTCGGACTGCAGCGCGATGAGCTGCGACTTGCGCAGCACCGGCAGCTGCCCGATATCGGCGAGCGTGGCAAGGGAGTCGGCCTCAATATCGGCCAGCGTCGCCGACCAGTAGGGCGAATTTTCCTTGGCATTGCGGATCTGCGCCCGGAGCTTCGCCAGCAGGTCCTGTTCGTCGGCGCGTGCGCCGTGGCCGCCGCTTTTTCCGGCTGTCTTGTTCATTGTCATTTTCCTAGAGCCATCGTTTGCGCCGTTTGAAACTTTTGAGATTCTTGAAGGAGCGCCGCTCGCCGCCGCCACCGAGGTAGAATTCCTTGACGTCCTCATTCTCCATCAGCTCTTCGGCACTGCCGTCGAGGACGATCTTGCCGTTTTCCATGATGTAGGCGTCATCGGCGATTTTCAGCGCCATTTTCGCGTTCTGCTCGACCAGCAGGATGGTGATGCCGAGTTCCTTGTTCAGCCGCTGGATGATCTCGAAAACCTCCTTCACCAGCCGCGGCGACAGGCCCATCGACGGCTCGTCCATCAGGATCAGCTTCGGCTCCGCCATCAGGGCGCGGCCGATTGCCAGCATCTGCTGTTCGCCGCCGGACAGATAGCCGGCAAGCCCGGTTCGTTCCTGCAACCGGGGGAAATAGGAATAGACCCGCTCGATTTCGGATTTCATATTGACCTTGGGGCGCGAATAGGCGCCGAGCCGCAGATTTTCCGTCACCGTCATGTCCTGAAGAATGCCGCGTCCCTCCATGACCAGGAAGATCCCCTGCCGGACCAGTTTTTCCGGCCCGACATGGGTGACATTCTGTCCTTCATATTCGATGGAACCGCGCGTCACCTCGCCATCCTCCATTGCCAGAAGATTGGTGATCGCCTTGAGCGAGGTCGATTTCCCCGCGCCGTTGGTTCCAAGCAAGGCGGTTATCTTGCCCCGCCTTGCCTTGAGATTAAGCCCTCTCAGGACGAGGATCACTTCGTTGAAGACGACCTCGACATTGTTCACAGAGAGGATAACGTCATCGGCAACGCCTGACGCAGCATCACCTGCCGCTCCCTCGCTGACTACAGTTTCAATTTCTGCTGACATTATCCTACCCTGTTTACGTTCTGAGATTACGGTTACCGGTCCACCGGGCCCGATTACTGACCCAGCCAGTCGTCCCGGCGCGGCAGATGGACTTCCTCGATCCGTTCGATCTTGACTTCGCCATTTTCGAACGAACCGCGGTTGATCGCGACGGTCATCAGGCCGCGATGGTCCTTTTCCGTCCAGGTAGACGGCAGGCAGACGCCTTCAAGACCGGCCGGAACCCAGTCCTTCTTCACATACATGCCCTTCTTGATGTTGGGACCGGTGATGCCGCCGTTGGCCTTGGCCCATTCCATCGCTTCCTTCATATAGAAGGCGGAGCAGATGCCACGGATATAGTGATGGGTCGGGCGGTCGCCGACTTCACCCCCGCCACCGGCGAGAATGGCCTTGACGGTTTCCATGCCGGGAACATCCTGGCCGTAGAAGGGGGTCGAGGACGGGAAGATGATTTCCTTCGCCTCGGAGCTTTCGACGGTCTTGTAGTCGCCGGCCCAGACATTGCCCATATAGTTCACGTCAACGCCGACGGTGCCGCAGGATTTCAGCAGCGAGACCACCGATCCGCCGAGGTTGCCCATATAGACATACTGCGCGCCGGATTCCTTGATCGTCAGGCATTGCGCCTTGAAATCACCCGGCTTCAGCGGCACGACGACCGGCGTCGCGACGGTCATGCCAAGTTCCTCCGCATAGGCGGCGCAGGCCTCCTTGGGGGCGTTCGGATAGGGATGGTTGTCCCCGGTATGCAGGAAGATGGGCTTTTCTATGCCCTTCTTCTTGGCATCGCCCGCGGCCCACTGGACAAGCGCGCGGCAGGCGTCGGAATAGGACGGGCCGTAGAAGAAGTTATAGGGCGCCGGCTTTTTCGTTGCCGGGTTGGCCCCCGTCGGGTCCGTCAGATGGGCGGAATAGGACGCGGAATAGACCGGGATCTCGTCCTTGGCGACGAAGGAAATCAGGGCTTCGGTATCGCCCGTTCCCCAACCCTGCATGGCGACCATGCCCTTGCCCTGCCAGCGTTTGTAGTTGGCGATGGCATCCGGCACCTTGTAGGCATAGTCGATCGATTCAATCTCGATGGTCGTGCCGTCGATACCGCCGTTGGCATTGATATATTTGACGGCGTCGGCAACGCCGGGCCCGTAGGTCGTTCCGACGAAGGCCGTCGGACCGGTATAATCCACCAGATGGCCGACGAAAACCGAGTCGGCCTGGGCGCTGGCCGCGAACATGCTCCCGGCCATTAACGCGAGTGAGAGTGATTTTAACTTCATTGTCATTCCTCCTTGTTAGACTTAAAGTTGCTTCAACATTTTTTTACCGTGCGAACGGGAAGAGCTTCCAGCTCGCCCGAATAACCCGCCAACGATGGATGAGACCTTCCGGCTCGAAGATCAGGAACAGGATGATCGCCGCGCCGACCGACATTTCCTTGATATAGGCCTTGCCCGAGGCAAGCGCCGGGACCAGATCCGCCGCCGAAGTCGCCGCCATTTCCATGACCTGCGGCAGCAGCAGAACGAAAATCACGCCGAGAATGGTGCCGTAGACCGAACCCAGGCCGCCGATGATGATCATCGCCAGGAACTGGATCGACAGCAGGATGGTGAATCCCTCGACGGAGACGAATTCCAGATAATGGCCGAACAGCGCGCCCGCGAGACCGGCGAAGAAGGACGAAATCCCGAACGACAGGATCCTGTATTTCGTGAGATTGACGCCCATGATCTCGGCGGAGAGATAATGATCGCGCACGGCGACGAGCGCGCGCCCGTCGCGGCTGCGCAGCAGGTTGGTGACGGCAACGACCGACACCACCGTCCAGAACAGGACCAGGAAGAAATATCTCAGGTCCGTGTCGAGGGCGAAGCCGAAGATCGACGGCCGCGCCGCCAGCGACCCATAGACGCCGCCGGAAAACCAGTCGGCCCGGGCGAAGAAATCCTCGAGGATGAATTGCGAGGCCAGCGTGGCGATGGCCAGATACAGCCCCTTGATGCGCGCCGCCGGGACGCCGAAGATCATGCCGATGGCGGTGGTCAGCACGCCGGCGAGCGGAATGGCGATGATCGCCGGAATGCCGAAGCTGTTGACGATCCAGGCGCTGGCGAAGGCGCCGAAGCCGAAGAAGGCGCCGTGGCCGAGCGAAATCTGTCCGGTGATGCCGACCAGGATATTCAGGCCGAGCGCGGCGATGCTGTAGATGCCGATCAGGATCATCTGCGACAGCATATAGTTGCTCAAAAACGGGGCCGCGACCGCGAGGGCGACGACGATCGCAACCGCCGCCCGGCCCTCGAACCGTGTCTTGAACAGGGACGCATCGTCGATGTAGCTGGTGCGGAAATCGCCTGCGGGGCGTGGATTTGGAACGTGACCCACGGTTAGATCCTTTCGATGTCTTTGGTGCCGAACAGGCCGTAAGGCTTGATCATGAGGATGACGATCAGGACGTAGAAAGGCGCGATCGTATAGAGGTTGCCGATATGCAGATATTCGCCGTCGGCAAATTCCGCGAGATTTTCAAGCACGCCGATGATCAACCCGCCGACCACCGCGCCGACGATCGAATCCAGTCCGCCGACAATCACCGCCGGGAACACCTTGATGCCGACGAAGGCGAGCGAGTTCGACACCGCGCTGACGATGCCCATCACCACGCCCGCAACCCCCGAAACCAGGGCCGAAATCGCCCAGGCCATGGCGAAGGTCTGCTTGACGGAAATGCCGAGCGACTGGGCGATCTGCTGGTTGAAGGCCGTCGCCCGCATGGCCAGCCCGTGCCGGGTGAAGCGGAAGAAGAAGTAGAAGACCGCCATGATCAGCAGCGACAGCACCAGGCTCATCACATAGGCCGTCTCGACATTGAGCCCGCCGATGGTGATGACGGAAAGCGAGCCGAAAATATCCGGGAAGCGCTTGGCGTCATTGCCGAAAATCCAGTTCATCAGCGACTGCATGAAGATCGACAGGCCGATCGTCACCATGATCACCGAGATGATCGGCTCGCCGATCAGCGGCCGCAGGATGATCTGCTGGACGAGGATGCCGAAGATCGCCATGAAGACGAGGGTGAAGATAAAGGCGAGGATGAAGGGCAGCCCCATCTGCACGACGAGGGAGAGGCAGACCCAGCCGCCGAGCACGAGGAATTCGCCTTGCGCGAAGTTCACGACCTGCGTCGATTTGTAGATCAGCACGAAACACATGGCGACAACGCCATAGAGCATGCCGACGATCACGCCATTGACAAGAAGCTGGAGCAGAAGTTCGGTATTCATGCGGCATCTCCCAGTTTTTCGACTTTGAGCTTCGTCTTGATTCTCTGCTTGGTTCCATCCTGGAAGCTGATCACGGTGTCGATGTCGACATAATCGGTATCGGAATAGAGATTGCCGATAATGTCGGCATATTTCTCCGCGATCACCTTCCGGCGGACCTTTTTCGTCCGCGTCAGTTCGCCATCGTCCGCATCGAGCTCCTTATAGAGCAGGACGAATTTCTTGATCCGCTGCGCCGGCAGCAGGTCGGCGTTCACCCGCTCCACCTCGGCGCGCATCATCTCGTAGACTTCCGGACGGGCGGCAAGGTCGGTATAGGTGGTGAAGGCGATCCGTTTCTGTTCCGCCCATTTCGAGACGATGGGATAGCGGATGCAGATGATCGCCGTCAGATAGGGCCGGTCCTTGCCGACGATCACCGCCTCGGCGATGAAGGTGGAGAACTTGATCTTGTTCTCGATGAACTGCGGCGAGAAGCGCACGCCCTCGGAGGTTTCCGCAAGGTCACTGATCCGGTCGATGACGACCAGATGCTTGTTCTCGTCAAGATAGCCGGCATCGCCGGTATGGAAGTAGCCTTCCGCGTCGAACACCTCCCGCGTCGCCTCCTCGTTCTTGTAATAGCCGAGCATCATATGCGGATGCTTGACGAGGATTTCGCCGACCCCCTCGACATCCGGGTCCTTGACCTGCAGCGTGCAGTTGGGGAACGGAAAGCCGACGGTGTTGTAATCGACCGCGCCGTTCTTGTGGATGGTATAGGCGCCAAGCCCCTCGGTCTGTCCGTAGAGCTGTTTCAGCGGCACGCCCATGGCCTGGAAAAACTTGAAAATCTCGGGGCCCATCGCGGCGCCGCCGGTCGCCGCCGATTTCAGGTTCGAAAAACCGAGGCGGTCGCGCAGCGCCCGGAACAGCAGCCATTCCGACAGGCCGTCTTTCTGGCCCTTGCTGACGGCCTCCATGCCGCGTTTCTCGGCCCAGTAATAGATCGCCTGTTTCCAGGGCGTCGATTCCATCATGCGGGCCCGCACCTCCGCCGCGACGATTTCCCAGACGCGCGGCGACAGGAGAACGAAACTCGGGCCGATCTCGCGCATGTCGGCCATCGCCGTCGATTCCTCCTCGGGGAAATTGACGGTCATGCGGGCAATCATGTTCCAGCCGACCGCATACATCTGCTCCATCACCCAGGACAGCGGCAGGATCGACAGATATTCATCGGAACTGTCCTTCGGGTCCGCCTTCAGGTAATTCACCGCATGGCCGAGAAACGCCCGGCTCTGCCACATCGCGAGCTTCGGATTGGAGGTGGTTCCCGAGGTCGTACAGAGAATGGCGACATCCTCGGCGTTGGTCGCATCGACCATCCGGTCATAGAGCTCAGGCTCCGATTTCAGGGCCGCCGCCCCCGCTTCCTCGAACCGCTCCAGGTTCCACAGCCGCTCATCGTCATATTTGCTCATGCCGCGCGGATCGGAATAGACGATCCGCTGCACATAGGGAATGCGATCCCCGAGGTTCAGCAGCTTGTCGACCTGCTCTTCATCCTCGGCGATGACGAGCAGCGGCTTGGTATAGTTCAGCAGATAGAGGATTTCGTCCTCAAGCGCCTCGCGGTAGATCCCCATGCTCATCGCGCCGGTCGCATGGGCCGCGACCTCACCCCAGACCCATTCGGGCCGGTTGTCGCCGATCAGCGCGACGACACCGCCGGCCTCAACGCCCATCTCGCGCATGGCCACCGCCATTTTCGAGACATGATCGTTGAAATCGCGCCAGGTCACCTCGTTCCAGATGCCGAAATCCTTCTCGCGCTGCGCCACCTCGTTCGGGGCATCCTGCGCGTTCTTGCGCAGCAGCTTGGGCAGGGTGTCATAAACCGTCACATCCGGCAGGTTGCCCCCGGCCGGACCCCAGTTCGCAATCTCTCCCGTTACCATGGCCCTTGACAGGCCGGACATATTCACAGGCCCCGTCATCAGGCGTCCTCCCTGGCTTCCGCTGACTCTTCCACGCCAAGATAGGCGGTCTTGACGCGCTCGTCGGCCATGACCTCTTCGGGGCGCCCCTCGGCGATCTTCTCTCCGAAATCAAGCACCGCGACCCGGTCGGAAATATCCACGACCACCGCCATGTCATGCTCGATCATCACCACGGTGATGCCGAACTGCTCGTTCAGCTCGAGGATATAGCGGGCCATATCCTCCTTCTCCTCGAGATTCATGCCCGCCATCGGCTCATCGAGCAGCAACAGCTCCGGCCCGATGGCGATCGCGCGGGCCAGCTCGACGCGCTTGCGCAGCCCGTAGGACAGCGAGCCCGCGGATTCGTTGCGCACATGCTGGATTTCCAGAAAATCGATGATGTCCTCGACCTTGAGGCGGGCCTCGGCCTCCTCCTTCTGGGCGCCGCCGACCCAGTAGAACATCCCGGTCAGGAAATTGTTCTTCAGCTTGTGATGCAGCCCGACCATGATATTGTCGATCACCGACATATGGCTGAAAACCGCGAGGTTCTGGAAGGTCCGGCCGATGCCGAGATGCGCCCGGTCGTTGATGCTGCGCGGCAGCAGATGCTCGCCCTTGAACAGGATCTCGCCCTGCTGCGGCTTGTAACGCCCGGAAATGCAGTTCAGCATGGACGTCTTTCCCGCGCCGTTCGGACCGATCAGCGAAAAGATTTCGTTGCGGTTGACATAGAACGATACATCCGTCAGCGCGGAAACGCCGCCGAAGCGGATCGAAACGTTCCGCACGTCCAGCATCGGATCATTGGTCGACACAGTTTTTCTCCCCAACGCCCCTTTACCGTTTTTACAACGGCTCCCTACTCCGGGGCGGTTCCTGCTTAGTTGACCCCCTTATACACCGCCACATTGTCGCAAATATTTCCAGAATGTACGCAAATGTGTCAGGTGAAAAAATTTACGCCGCCGCGCCGTTCACGGATGGAAACGATGCGGTGGCGGCCCTCCCGGGGGTGCCGTCCACGACAGCTTTTATTTACTCATTCTATCATAACGCAGGCCACCATCGCAGACAAATTCATCACCGGCCCGCAAAGGCGGTGCCACGGCGCGGGCAATATCGGACCTTTTCCCCGCCCGCATAATGTTTCATAATCTTTTCCTGATTTTAACGGACCAGGCGCAGATCGACAGGTGCAGGACATGGGTGACATCAATCCGCTCAGGAGCGAGGCGGCATCAGCGGTAACCGATCAGTTGAACATGATCATGGCGGGGCTCGACAATATCGACCAGGCCATGACCATCTTCGACCAGGACCTCAATCTCGTCTATGCGAATTCGCGGGTGCATGACCTGCTTGGCCTGCCCTACGAATATATGGTCAAGGGAACGACGCTGGAATCGATATTCCGCTACAACGCGATGATCGGCGAATATGGCATCGGCGATATCGACGAGATGGTCAATATCCGCATGGAAACCGCCAGAAAGTTCGAATCCCACGTCGTCGAGCGGCAGCGGCCGAACGGCATCTTCATCCGGGTCAGCGGCCAGCCGCTCGATATCGGCGGCTTCGCGACGATCTATACGGACATCACCGCCCAGCGGCAGCATGAGATCAAGCAGGAAATGCTGATCACCGAACGCACCCGCGAACTCCGGCATAGCGAGGAACGGCTCCGCCTAATCGCCAACGAGGTGCCGGCGGGCATCGCCTATCTTGATTCCGACTTTATCATCCGCTTTGCCAATATCCGTTTCGCGCGCGGCTACGGCAAGACCCCCGATGAGACGATCGGCACCCCGGCGCAGGATCTGCTGGGCGACAAGACCTTCAGCGTCGCGCGGTCGCGGTTCGAGCTCGCCATCGCCGGCAAGCATTCGGATTTCGGCATGGAGATCACGCTGGTCGACGGCAAGGAGCGGTATATCCAGACCTATCTGCATCCCGATTTCCGCCAGGACGGTTCGGCGCGCGGTTTCTACGTCCTCTCGGTCAATGTCACGCGCCAGAAACAGGCGGAGGCCGCCCTCGCCCAAGCCCAGAAAATGGAGGCCGTCGGCCGGCTGTCGAGCGGCATCGCCCATGATTTCAACAATCTGCTGACGATCATCCTCGGCAATCTCCGCGCGCTCTATGACGCCATCGAGACGGAGCATCTGAAAACCGACATGATCGAGCCCGCGCTCCGGGCGGCGCAGCGCGGCGCCGGCCTGACCGAGCAGCTGCTCGCCTTCGCCCGCCGCCAGCCTCTGACTCCGAAAGTCATCGAACTGTCCGACTGCCTGCAAAGCGTCGTCAAGATCATGAAATCCTCGCTGCCGGGCGGGGTCGAGCTGATCGACCAGCTGCCGGAGGGACCGATATATGCGCATCTCGATCGCAGTCAGCTTGAAAGCTCCCTTCTCAACCTGCTGATCAATGCGCTGCAGGCGATCACCGGGCATGGCCGCATCGAAATCTCCCTCGCCGAGATCGACGGCATGGCGCAGATCCGCGTCTTGGATAACGGCGTCGGGATGGATGAAGAGCTGGTGAAAAAGATTTTCGATCCCTTCTTCACCACCAAGGGCGATAACGGCGGCACCGGTCTCGGCCTCAGCATGGCGCAAAGCTTCGTCGAGCAGTCGAAGGGCGATCTCGATATCACCTCGAAACCCGGCGAGGGCACGCAGATCACCATATTGCTGCCGACCGTCGCCCCGGCGGAGGATTCAGAATCCGCCGACGACGCCCTCCCCTCGCGCCTGACGCAGCCGGAGATCGCCCTCTTGGTCGATGACGAGGAGGAAGTGCGCGCGGTCTGCCGGCGCGATCTCATCAGCCTCGGCTATGGTGTCCTTGAGGCCGACAGCGTCGAGGCCGCCCTCTCGCTTCTGGATGCCGTGGAAGGTATCTCCTTCGTCCTCAGCGATATCGCCATGCCGGGCGGGCAATCGGGCTATGATCTGGCGAGCGAGGTGATCCGCGCCAAACCCGGCGTCAAAATTGTGTTGATGACGGGGCATGCAGATACCTATACAACCAAATCAGTTCAGGGCCATACCCTGACGATACTAAGAAAGCCGTTCGATATAAAAGCCCTGCAAGACGCAATACGGGACGTATCGACGACGGGGACATCGGGAAACGGAGTCAATGAAAACGCTGATCTACATACTGGAAGACAATAGGGATGTGGCCGCTGTCTTCGAACGGGAACTCACGCATCAGGGATTCGATGTTGCCGCCGCCCATACGATCTCCGGATTTTCCGACCTGCTGGCGGAGCGCCTGCCCGATCTCTGCATCCTCGATCTCACCCTGCCCGACGGCGACGGGCTGAATGTCCTCCAGCAGACGCTCAAGGGCCATTCCATTCCCGCTATAATTGTCAGCGGCCGCGGCACGCTCAGTGACAAGATCCGCGGGCTCGATCTCGGTGCCGACGACTATCTGGTCAAGCCGGTTGATGCCCTCGAGCTTGCGGCCCGGGTCCGCTCGATGCTGCGCCGGCGGGCCTCGGCGGCGCGCGCGGCGGACGACAGCCCGGTGTTCCATTTCGCCGGCTGGACGGTGGATTTTTCGACCTATGTGCTGACCTCCCCGGATAATGCCGAGGAAACGATGAGTGCCGCCGACGCCAGCCTGCTGAAGGCCTTCGTCGAATCGCCGGGCAAGGTGCTGACGCGCGATGCGCTGCTGGACCGCTGCCAGATCGTCGCGGCGGATGTCTTCGATCGTTCCATCGATACGCGGATATCGCGGCTTCGCAAGAAACTGAATGATGATTCGAAGAACCCGAGCATGATCCGGACCATCTATGGCGCCGGTTACGTCTTCACCCCGAAGGTAACCCACGACAGTCCCTGACGCGATGGCCGGGCGCTAGCTGTTCAGATAGGCGTTGGCGCGGATCCGCTCGCGCGCCAGGTCGACGAAGGCGCGCACCTTCGCGGAGGCCGCATGCCCTTCCGGATGGACGATATGGATCGGCAGGGATTCCGGTTCATACTCGCCAAGGACCGTCTGCAATCCGCCATCGCCGAGCTCCGGGCCGATCTGATAGGATAAAACCCGCGTCAGCCCCCAGCCCGATTTCGCCGCCGCAATGGCCGCCGGCACGTGATTGACGATATATCTGGGCTGGAGCCGCACCGCGACATCCCCGGCAAAGCGCCAGTCGCCGGTGGTGCCGAGCGAGCGGGCGGCGATAATCCGGTGGCGCGTCAGGTCGGCCGGAACCGCGGGCAGGCCATATTTCTCGAAATAATCGGGACAGCCGCAGACGACCCGGCGCACCGCGCCGATGCGGGTCGCCATCAGGCTTGAATCCATGAGCGGGCCGATGCGGATCGCCACATCAAACCCCTCCTCGACGACATTGACGACGCGATCGAGGAAGGTCGCCTCGACGCTGGCCGCCGGAAAGCGGTCGAGAAATTCCATCAACAGCGGCGAGACATAATGCTGCCCGAACAGCACCGGCGCGGTGATGCGCAGACAGCCCGTCGGTTCGCCATGGCGGCCGCGCATGGCATCGCGCGCGGCGGCAAATTCCTGCACGAGCCGGCGGGCATCCTGCAGATAGGTCTGCCCCGGATCGGTGAGCGAGACCGCCCGCGTCGTCCGGTGAAGCAGCAAAACGCCAAGATCGGCCTCAAGCTCGCCAATGACGCGGGTCACCGACGGCGCGCTGATCCCCAGCTTGCGCCCGGCCCCCGAAAAGCTGCCGCTATCGGCGACGGCGATGAATGTCTCCAGGGCGCGGATATGATCCATGGCTTTTTATTATTCTATTTTCTGAAATATTCTATTTTATTTTTACATTATTGTTTCTTTATTGGCAAGTTATCATCTTGTGGGGAGCGCGATTGGCGCGGTTTAAAACCAACGTTTCGATAAACAGAGAAAGGAAGATCCAATGTCCCGAATCCCGACCCCCTCCTCCATCGACGCCGCCCCGGAAGCCTCCCGGGAGTTGCTCCAGGCCGTCCAGAAACAGCTGGGCAGCGCCCCCAACCTGTTCCGCATCGTCTCCAACAGCCCGGCGGCGCTGGAGGGATATCTCGGCCTCAACGGCGCGCTCGCAAAAGGCGCCCTCTCCGCACCCACGCGGGAGCGGATCGCCCTCGCCGTTGCTGAGATCAACGGATGCGACTACTGCCTCGCCGCCCATAGCTACCTGGCGGAGCATATCGCAAAGCTGACGGGCGCGGAAATCCTCGCCAACCGCAAGGGCGGCTCCTCCGATGCCAAGGCCGACGCCGCTGTGCGCTTCGCCGTCGAGATTGTCCTCAGCCGTGGCGGCGTCCCCGCCGAAGCGGTCGAGAAGGTCAAGGCCGCGGGCTATAGCGACGCCGAGATCGTCGAAATCATCGCCCATGTCGCGCTCAATACGCTGACCAATTACATGAATTCAGTGCTCGACACCGCGATCGATTTTCCGACCGTCTCGAAAATCGCCGCCTGACCAGGACATGCGAGGCCCCGGTCCGTCGGACCGGGGTCGATGACCGCCGAAAGGAGATATCTATCATGCGTCCCCCGCTTCCCCCCTTTACCCGCGACACCGCCATGGAAAAAGTCCGCCTTGCCGAAAACGGCTGGAACAGCCGCAATCCGGAGGCGGTCTCGCTCGCCTATAGCGAAGACAGCCGCTGGCGTAACCGCGATAACTTCCTCCAGGGCCGGGAGGAGATCGTCCGCTTCCTGACCCGTAAATGGCAACAGGAGAGAGACTACCGCCTGATCAAGGAGCTCTTCGCCTTCGATGGCAACAGGATCGCGGTCCGCTATGCCTATGAATATTGCGACCCGGCAGGCAACTGGTTCCGCGCCTACGGCAACGAGAACTGGGAATTTGACGCCGAGGGCCTGATGCGGCACCGTTACGCCAGTATCAATGACCTCGCCATTCGCGAGGATGAGCGGTTGTTTCGCTGGGTTCAGGGTCCCCGACCCGCCGACCATCCGGGACTGACCGAGCTTGGGCTGTAACAGGAGCTGACAGATGTCCTCACTTCTTGGGAAATTCGCCTTCACTCCCGCCGTCAAGGCGGTCCAGACCCGCAAGGGATCCCGGGACGGCTATGCGCGGATGGAGGAAAAGGGCGTGGAGCGGCGCGAAATCACCGAGGAACTCGCCGGCTTTATCGCGACGCAGCGGAGCCTGTTCCTTGCCACCGTCTCGAGCGACGGCGCCCCCTATATCCAGCATCGCGGCGGCCCGCCGGGTTTTCTGAAAATCGTCTCCCCGACCACCCTCGGCTTCGTCGATTTCACGGGAAACCGCCAGTATATCTCGCAGGGAAATCTTGCGGAGAATCCGAAGGCGCATCTGTTCCTGATCGACTATGTCCATCGCCGGCGGGTCAAGATCTGGGGCGAGGCGCGGATTGTCGAGGATGACCCGGAGCTGATCGAGCGGCTGATGCCGCCCGGCTACGACGCGCGTCCCGAACAGGTTCTGCTCTTCGATATCCTGACCTGGGATATCAATTGCCCGAAGCATATCCCGCAGCGCATCGAGGCTGAGGATGTCGCCCGCGCCCTTGACGAGCGCGACGCCCATATTGCCGAGCTTGAGGCGGAAATCGCGCGGCTGCGGGCCGAGGCGGCGGGTTCCTCAAGCTAACAGCAAGAGACATGGCGCGCGGGATGCCGCCCCCGCCGCCTGTTTCCGGATCGCCACTGGCTACGGCAATCGACCGTACAACAGACCGATCAGGGCCTAAGCAAAAAACCGGATATCGATCAGGAAAGGCTCTTTTGGAATTCCGACAACAACCATTCCGTAAAGGCCAGAACGGATTTGTTACGCTGATTATGCGGGGGCACGACAAGATAGTATGTCAAACCGGCAATGTCGCCCCTCACGCCAGTGTCGGAAAAAGGAACAAGCCATTGTTCTTTCACGGCGTTTCCGACCAGTATCGAGCTTACGAGGGCAATTCCCTGGCCCGCCAGAGCGGCTTGAATGACATGATGTTCCTGATCAAACCGCCGCACCGTGTAGCTCGGCTGACCTTCCGCGCGCCCTTGTTCATTGATCAGCGCGTCCCAGGTAATTGATGGCAAGGATTTGTTCACCCACACCGTCTCCAGGAGTTGCGCATCCTTCAGGCCGGTGAATTTTTCAAGATATGCCGGCGTCGCGTACAGGCCAAATTTTTCCGTGACGAGTTTTGCAGTGTGAGGCAACGCGGGATCGTACTGCCCATAACTGATCGCAAGATCGATGCGGCGGTCGCGCAGGACATCAATCTTCTGCTCTCCGGTTTGAAGGGAAATATCGATACCCGGATGTGCCCTGTAAAACTTTTCCAGGTTCGGCACCAGCCACATGGAGGCGAAAGACGATGTTGTACTGATCGTCAGCGTCTCTTTGGCGCCGACGATTTCGTTGACGGTGTCGTTAAGCTGGCGAAAGACGTTGAAGGTGGTATCGGCAAGTAATTCCCCCTCCCTTGTCAGCTTGACGGCACGGGTCTGGCGCTCAAACAGGCGGGTCCCGAGCCCCTCCTCCAGTGCCTTGATTTGGTGAGAGACCGCCGTCGGCGTCACATGTAACGCCTCAGCCGCCTTTTTGAAGCTTTTCAGTCTTGCCGCCGCATCAAACGTTCTAAGAACATTAAGGGAGGGTAGCCTCGCGTCCATTGAACACCTCTAAATAGATGAACTTATTTCATCTATAAGTAAGAAATAACCATTCGTCAAACGTCCTTTCCATTGCCATATTTCCGTCAACGATCAATCGGCCCCATGAAAGGAAAACAGATGAAAACTTTGCTTCATATCGACGCGAGTGCGCGAAAAACAACCAATTCAGTTGCGGCATACAACTCCATATCCAAATCCGTCGCCGCCACATTCATACGGAAATGGCGTGCAATTGATAGAGAAGATAAAATCATCCATAGGGATGTGGGCGTGAACCCGCCTGCCTTTATCAGTCAGGACTGGATTGCCGCTGTCTTTACGTCGGATGCCGCCAAGACCGACGACCAGAAGGCGCTGCTTTCCCTGTCGGATACGTTGATCCGGGAGGTCGAGCAGGCGGACATCATTGTCATGTCGTCATCCATGTATAATTACGGCATGCCCGCCGCCTTGAAGGCCTGGTTTGATCAAGTGATCCGCCTCAACAAGACATTCACCTTTGACCTGGCTCGCGGGGACTTTCCGCTGGAACCCATTATGTCAGGCAAAATACTGGTCCTGATAACGTCCAGCGGTGAATTCGGTTTCGGAATTGGCGGTATCCGCGAAAAAATGAACCACCTGGGGCCCCATATACGGACATTGAGCCATTATCTGGGCGTTGAAACAGTCCACGAGATCAACGCGGAATATCAGGAATTTAACGACGAGCGCCACATAAGGTCCGTTGCCAACGCCCATAGAGCCGCTGAAGAGCTGGCCCTGAATCTGGCCCGTTCCCGAGAGCTTTCCGATGGATAGAAAACGCCCCGGATTGTCGGTCCGGGGCGTTACTTGAAATAGTGATATGCGTATCAAATGATCTGGTTGCGGAGGCAGGATTTAGCGTGCGCGCGGCGTTGCCGTGCTCCGTAGCGTCCTTCGGCCGCGAACCTGTCAAAGCTTTGTCGTCACAAACCTTTTCCAAGCTTCAATTCCTTCTCCCACCCATCAAAAACGACAAACCCGGCGCGAGGCCGGGTTATGACGTTTTGGTTGCGGGGGCAGGATTTGAACCTGCGACCTTCAGGTTATGAGCCTGACGAGCTACCGGGCTGCTCCACCCCGCGTTGGTATGGATGTAAAAAGCACCCGTTTGGGTGCTTTTGAGTTTGATAGAGTGAGAGGATCTTCTGTTTTTTGCGGGCCTGGCGGCGACCTACTCTTCCGTGCCTTAAGACAAAGTACCATCGGCGCTGGGAGT
>NZ_WTVA01000015.1 GCF_009882935.1 Sneathiella chungangensis | reverse complement strand
TGCTCTCGTCGCCGGAAAGGAAGATGGGAGTTCTCACAGCGATTGTTCAACCAACGACCTGTTTCTTGCGATGCTTCATTTTCAATTACCTTCATCGCGGCACGGTAAGAACGCAATCTGTCCGTTACAATCACTTGAGGTTTTCCATACCGTTTCATAAGTTTCTTAAGAAAAACAAGGGCTGCCTTGCGATCGCGGTGCTTAGAAACAAAGCATTCCAGCACTTCCCCCTCGTGGTCGACGGCACGCCACAGGTAATATGTCTCGCCATTGATCTTTACAAAAACTTCGTCCAGGTGCCATCGCCAGTTGGAGTCATTTGGGGAGGGATAAATACGTTTCTTTCGGATCTCGCGCGCAAACAGGGGGCCAAATCTATTCCACCAATAACGCACAGTCTCATGGCAAATATCGATGCCCCGTTCATGAAGAAGGTCTTCAACATTGCGAAGCGAAAGGGGAAACCTGACATACATCATCACCGCCAGGCGGATGATCTCGGGGGAGGTTTTGAAATAGCGAAATGGATTATGATTTTTCATTCAGGGAGAGTAGAAAATGACAAATAGGACGACAAGCTATTTTCTTCTGACAGCGCCCCCTCGTATTAAGCGTTAACTTGACAATGCCCCAGTTTGACGATCATTCAGAATCCGAATGTTCCCCATGCACAAACATCGATTTTTCACGGACGCCGAACCAGTCATCATATCTGTGAAGCGGCGCGCTCCGCGCCCGCTCGGTAAATGAAGGAGGTCATCCGGCACACCGCCATACACGGGACGACTGAGAAAAGACTTACAAGCAGGGAAATACAATGAAAACGATGATTAATGTGACTAAATTCGTCGGCGCGACAATGGTTATGCTGGCGCTGACCGGCCCGGCGTTCGCCGACGATGCATTTAATGTTAAGGAAATCGGCAGCTATCACGTCGGCGGCCGCGAGGTACACCTGGAAGGTCTGCCGGTGAAGATGCTGAAGTTCACGCCGGACGCTAAGCCGCTCAAGAGTGATCCGAACGGTCGTTTCGAGGTGGAGCAGATGTATGTGCAGTACGTACGTCTCGCCGATCCCAAAGCGAAGTATCCGCTGCTAATGTGGCACGGCGGCGGAATGAGCGGCGTTACATGGGAGACGAAACCGGATGGCCAACTTGGATGGCAATCCTTCTTCCTCAAAGCCGGTCATGACGTTTACGTATCGGATGCCATGGAGCGCGGCAGGGCATCCTGGGCGCGCTACCCCGAAATCTACAAGACGGAACCTTTCTTCCGGACTAAAGCCCAGGCGTGGACCATCTCCCGTATCGGACCGACCTTTGAAGGGCGGAAGGAATATGACGGCCAACAGTTTCCCACCGGCTCGTTCGACCAGCTCATGAAACAGGCCGTCCCACGCTGGGGTTCGGAAAATAACGCGCCAACTCAAGCTGCGTATGACGCCTACGTCCAGAAGCAATGTCCGTGCGTACTTATGCTGCATAGCCAGGCGAGCAGCTTCGGATTCAAGGAGGCATTGCGCCACCCCGACCTAATCAAGGCGATCATCGCCGTTGAACCGTCGGGCCGTATTGACGCATCGACCGATGAGCTAGCGAAGATGTCGGGCATCCCGCACCTTTTTATCTGGGGTGACTATCTGAAGGATGTGCCGATCTGGGGTGAAACCCTCCTACCGACGCTCGAATCCTATCAGGATGACCTGAAGAAAGCCGGCGTGCCGGTCACCGTCTGGCATCTTCCGGAGATGGGTATCAAGGGCAACACGCATATGATGATGATGGATCGGAACAGCGACGTAATCGCCGCGAAGATCCAGGATTGGATCAACGACGCGGGGCTTATGAAGTAGTGTGTTGGCGGGCCTTGGAATCGCCGATGTGCACCGGGTCCGACTGAATGATCTCCGCGCCAATCCAATCTCGGAAGCGTTTCAGCGGTGGATACTCTCCGCTTCCTGCAGGCCAGACGAGGTAGTATTCCCCGTCGCTGCTGCACGGCTCGCCGAAGGCACTCACAAGGCTGCCTTCGGCGAGTTCGGTCTCAACCAGAAAAATCGGCAGCAAGGCGATACCGAGACCAACCGACGCCGCACGGGCCATCGTCGCGAACTGATCGAACTGCATGCTGCGGACCTCGGACACCGGTACGTCGTGCCGTTTGAACCAATGTAGCCAGGCTTCCGGCCGCGATTCCAGATAAAGCAGCGGCGCATCAAGAAGAGCCGCTGGCGTCATCGGATCAAGGCCATCGCGCAGGTTCTTACTGCAACATGGCACAACCCATTCCTTCATCAAATGGACGCACTCTCCCCCTGGCCAGTCCGGCCTGCCGAAGTGAATGGCGGCATCAAAGCGCTCGAGCCCAAAGTCGAACGGTCGCAGACGTGTCGCCATATTGACGGTAATGCCGAGGTGCGAGGAAAGAAAACGGCCGAGCCTGGGCGCCAGCCATCGCGTCCCGAAGGTCGGCAGGATCGCCAAGTTCAGAACCCCGCCGTCGGGATTTGCCGTCAGATCAACGGATGCCCGTCCAATTCGATCGAGTGCGTCCTTTACTTCTAGTGCGTAAGCCTTCGCTCGGCTAGTTGGCATAAGACGTTTTCTCTCGCGGCGAAACAGTTCGACACCGAGTTGATCTTCGATCGCCTGTACCTGTCGGCTTACGGCGCCTTGTGTCAGAGACAGCTCACGCGCAGCTGCAGATATGCTACCGTTGCGTATCGTGGCCTCAAACGCGGCGAGAAGGCTTATCGATGGCAAGTATCGACGCGGAATACTCATAATATGCAATTTTTACATGTTAGTTGTGAAACCACAGTGATTTAAAAAGGGTATTGTTACGTCAATTGGCGCCAAAAAAGCTTCAGGTAATCTAAGGATCGCCTATTGGATCGCAAATTCCTTTATCGAAACCCGCTCCAGCAACAATGCGATCGCTTGGCCAACACTGATGTACATTGCGCATATAGCAAAGCCACCTCCTGTCCGGCAGAGGTATGTCGTGATCGTAGCAATGAGGCGTGCTCCGTTCACGCCGCCACTTCCAGAATTCGCGGTCTCAATGATTTTAAAATCCGGTTGAGTGCATCGACCAGCATATCGATCTCCAGCCGGGTCATCGGTGTCGACAGCGCCGCCGAACACGTGTGGATCATCATGAAACCTTCCTCGTAAAGAGACCGGACGATAGCGCCGACGACAGCTTTTTCTGCCGGTGCCTGAAAAGTTTCACGGAAGTTCTTCGGCGGTTCCGGCTTCAGGTGCACCCGAAACAGGGACCCAATCCCTGTTACACAAACCGGAATATCAAGCGTTCGAAACAGTTCGGTCAGATTCTTCCGCGCGTAATCTCCAAGCTCGTTCAACTTCGCTACCTCCGAAGGTCCGAAATACCGCAATGCCGTATACCCGGCTGTCATCGTCACCGGATTCGCTGAGAAGGTTCCTGATAGAGGCAGGGGCACTCCATACTCTCCGGATACAAAAACCTGCATCACGTCATTTACACCCGCAAGTGCACCGACTGGAAACCCGCCACCAATCATCTTTCCCATTGCAGTCAGATCCGGACGGACCTCATAGTGTGCTTGCATGCCACCGACCTCCGAGCGGAACGTGATGACTTCGTCAAATATCAACAAAGCGTGATTCTCAATCGTCCATCTTCTCAGAGCGTTCACGAAGTTTCCGGAAGCGGGGACCATGCAGACGCGGTGCGGCAGCGGGTCGATGACGACAGCGGCGATTTCGTGCGCATGCCGGTTCAATATCTTGAGGGCTACCTCGGTATCGTTGTACGGAATGACGATCGTATCATCGACAAGCCCTCTTGGCGTCCCTTTCGCAAGTGGAACGGCAGCAGGACAATCCGCTGCCCCCCAGTTTTCGGGACTGGGTGCTTGGCTGACCTCGGCGTAATCATAGGCGCCGTGGTATCCGCCTTCTACCTTCGCAATCTTGCTACGACCTGTATATGCCCGCGCAGCTTTCATGCCGGCCATCACGGCTTCGGTTCCGGAATTCACAAACCTGATCTTGTCGAAACTGTCAGATCGCCCGCAAAGCAGTTCCGCGAAGTCGATCTCGATTTCTGTTGCCATAGTAAATCCGGTACCGCGTCCGATTTGTTCGGAAACCGCTTCAACAATCGGCGGATAAGCATGCCCATGAATATGAGACGCGACATTATTCGCAAAATCTATTCTTTCGCGACCGTCGACATCTACGACGCGACACCCTTTCGCATAAGATGCATAGAGCATCGGACCATCATAAAGCAGCGTGTTTCTGCTCACGCCACCTGGAAGGAATTCCTGCGCCCGCGCAAAAAGCCTGGCGGATCTCGAAGCGGCATCAGGCATTTGTATTTATCCCTTCTGTTTTTCCGATATGAACTTTGGCCCCGGTTGCTTCGCATACTTCTTCGTAAGTAACACCCGGGGCGAGTCTGTTGAGCATGAACCCTCGATCGGTCACATCGATGACGGCAAGATTGGTATAGACACGATCAACGACGCCAGAACCGGTAAGCGGGTAACTGCAATACTCGACTAATTTGAAACGTTCGTCTTTGGTGACATGCTGAGTCATCACGTAAACCGTCTTTACGCCGGCAACCAAGTCCATGGCGCCGCCCACTGCCGGGATCGCGTCCGGCTCGCCGGTCGACCAGTTTGCGAGATCTCCGTTCTCCGCAACCTGCATCGCCCCCAAGACGCACACGTCGATGTGACCGCCCCTGACCATCGCAAAGCTATCAGCGTGGTGGAAAAAGCTTGCTCCGGGAACAATCGTTACAGGCTTCTTTCCCGCATTGATGAGATCTAGATCGACAGCGCCGGCCTTCGGCGTACCCCCCATTCCCAGCAATCCGTTCTCGGTGTGATATATAAACTCGCGGCCATTTGGCACGAACTTCGAGACCATTTCAGGCATGCCGATACCCAGATTAACGTAGGAACCATCCGCGATGTCCCCAGCTACCTGCTCAGCAATTTGCTCGCGTGTCCATCCTGAACGAGAGACCGTTGAAATATTCATGGGTAACTTATTCCATCCTCGATGAGCTGTGACTCCGATACCGGTGAAGGCACATGCACCAGCTTATTAACGAACACACCAGGCGTAATCACACATTCAGGATCAATTTCACCGGCTTTAACAATTTCGCTCGCCTGAACGATCGTTTCTAGTGCCGCCGTACACATAATTGGATTGAAGTTTCGTGCCGTTTTGTTGAAGGTCAGATTACCTTTCTCATCGGCGGTCGCACATTTGATAAGCGCTACATCGGCCTGAATGCCGAATTCGAGAACATAATCCCGACTATCTTTAAAGCGCCGCGACTCCTTGCCGATAGCGAGCTGGGTTCCGATTGAGGTGGCCGTAAAAAACGCAGGTATACCCGCGCCGCCTGCGCGGATACGCTCTGCAAGTGTTCCCTGAGGCACCAATTCGAGTTCAATGCTACCGGAACGATACAACTGCTCAAAAACTGTCGACCGACTTGATTTGGGGAACGAACAGATCATTTTCCTCACCTGCCGGTTTTTGATCAATGCTGCGAGCCCGACTTCTCCATTTCCGGCATTGTTATTGACTACAGTCAAGTCTCGGACGCCGTGATCGATGAGAGCATGGATCAGCTCAACTGGACTCCCCGCCTCACCAAATCCACCGATTAAAACGGTTGAACCCTCGCGAATACTTGATACGGCGTCGAAGCATGTATTGAGCACCGATACACTCATGGGCGCACCAGTTCGTCGATTTTGCCCTTGGCGCCTGCCCACTTCTCTGCATCTGGAAGCGGCGCCCGCCGTACGCTGATATTAGGGCAGGCCTCCGCCATCTCCCGGTTCAGATTCAAGAATACACTCTGGTCTGCCGTCAGGTCCGATTCATCCAGAATTGCATCAACTGGACACGCTGGCACACAAGCGGCACAATCGATACATTCATCCGGATGAATAGCTAGAAAATTTTCTCCCTCATAGAAGCAGTCGACAGGACAAACCTCTACGCAGTCCGTGTATTTGCAATTGATGCATTTATCTGTAACAACGAATGTCATAAGCGATCCTTCCCAATGCCTGAAAGCCGCATGCGTTTTAAAGACGATAGAATTCCGATCAAGATTGAAAGGTGCCGAGAACAACTAGGCGGCATTCTCTTGGCCGAGCAATCCGATGCCATACATGGAATAGAGTCCGGCTTCATCAAACAACACCCGGTCGTCGTATCCACTGAACCAGATAGCCTCGGGATTACGTCCTACAATCGTGACTTTCGCACGGTCCGGCGCTGACTCTGCAGATCGCAACAATTTAAAGATGACAACACCATTCTCAGCACCTGGCAAGCCCGGGATGGGCTCTTCGACAACGGCGGCTACTTCCGTCTTTCCTTTATAATGAGTGATCGACAGGCGAGCATGAGCCTCCGTTCCCGAAAGTCCTTTTTGTGATTCGTTCAGGATTTTCCATGCCTCTTCGATGGGCACATTGAAGGCTTTGTGACCGACAATATCCCGACCGCAAAAGAAATAATGATTTTCTACGCCGTTGCGCTTTAACTCACGTTGCATAATTCGAAGCGCATCGGGGTCATCATTAATATCTTTGATAATTGGTGCCTGATTGTCGATGTTGATCCAACTACGGGAACGAAGCCCTTTCACAGCAGCTCGAACATTCGAATTCCATTCAAGGCCGCCGTCGGGATTGCTGACGTAGTTACCTCCAGCATCTTTGACCAAAAACTCGTCTGGGTGATTAAAATGAACCATCATCCGAAGGTTTGTTTCTGGATAGGTCTCGTGAAACTTGTCAAGCATCGCGAAGAACGTCTCATCAAACCTGTCCGGGAAGAACGCTAACTCTTTTGTCCCAATCCGTATCGATTCGATTCCCGCCTCGGAAAGCGCGGCGAGCCACTGCGCGATATTCTTGTTTCCAAGAACCATCGGATCACCGCCGGACATCAAAATTTCGCGCAGCTTCTCTCGCCCAGTCGAAGGATGCCGGCCCCCGTTCGCATCGACTTCACGATTGTGATCGCGAATATAGGGAACAATTTCGCTAATTTTCGCGAGACCTTTCGGCGCCACCGTCCCGTCTTTGCGCTGAATTTCCTTCTTGGCGATGAGTTCTTCACGATAACAGAATCGGCAATGGGCCGAGCATGTGGAAGCGACATACAAAAGGCCAAGCTCATATTTGTGGATGAGACCTTCAACCGGGCTATAGGTCAACTGTTTCCCGGGGTCTTCTGACCCTGCAAGATCGACCGTTTCCTTTGGACTCGCCTTGATCAGTACCTGCAACGAGGGACTGTTTTTTGCTTTCTCAAAATAGTGGCGGGTGATTTTGACGGGCATACGTTTCTGCGTATCCCGATCCGAGTTATCGAGCGCTCTCAGAGCATCGAGTTCAGATTCGGAGTAAAACCCCTTCATCTCGTCCGGCACGTCGCCTGAAAAGAACTTCGCGAGCCCGGTAATGATCTCGCGATTGTATTTGCCGTTCTCGACCTGGTTGAGGAACGCGGTCTCGCGAGGTGTAGCTTGATATTCGTTGATCATTTCACATTACCATCTTTACATATATTCTTGCTTGTTTCGCTTTCAGAACGCAGAATTGCAGATCGCTTTTTCAGAGCGGCTTTGCTATATTCTCGTTTCAAAGCACCTCATTAAGGTGTTTTGATGAAATCAGTGTTACGCAGAACAGGAATCGTTACAAACCACAAATTTTCATAGATGAGATACAGATGGTAATGGATCACACCAGATTACGCTCCTTTGTCCCGAGCTCAAGTATGCTCGTCGCTTTTGACGCAGCGGCACAATTCAATAGCTTCACGATTGCTGCAAAGAGCCTGAATCTCACTCAGGGTGCAATCAGCCGTCAGGTACGTGCACTGGAAGAACAACTCGGCGTTCGGTTGTTCGAACGCAAAAACAAAACGATCACCTTGACGGATGCCGGACGTGCCTATGCCCGCGAAGTTAACCTGGCGCTCAAACGCATTCGCTCAGCGACATTGAGTGTCCAGACGAACCCGAGTTCTGGAATGCTAAACATTGCCATCTTACCCACTTTCGGAACTCGCTGGCTAATCCCGCGATTGAGCTCTTTTATCGAACAGCACCCTGGAATTACAATCAATTTCGTAACCAAATTGCACCCATTCGATATGTCCATGGAAGGGATTCATGCAGCAATACATTTCGGCAAGCCGGACTGGCACGGCGCCCAAGCGGTCTTTCTAATGCCAGACGAAGCTGTGCCAACAGCGTCGCCAGCTCTCATGCAAGACGATGGCAAAATTGCCGCTGATGTCATCGCCAATTATCCACTGTTGCATCTTGCCAGCAGGGCAGATGCATGGACCGAATGGTTTGCCGCTCATGATGTCGAACCGCATCATGACTCAGGTATGTTTTTTGAGCAATTTTCGTCAGCGACACAAGCCGCAGTCGCGGGACTTGGTATCGCTCTACTGCCCAAGTTCCTTATTCAACAAGAAATCAACAGTGGAGAACTGCTGGTTCTCATCGATGACGTTATCCCAACTGACGCCGCTTACTATTTGATGATCTCAAACCAGGACATCGACTATGGTCCCGTTATGGCATTTCGATCATGGATTCATGAGGCCACCGGTTCCACAGTGCCGCTAGGATAGACGGCTCGAGTGTACGGGTAGCTTGAAAGCGGTTGTGAAGAAAATGGCTCCGCAACATATAAAGCTATAGAAGCTCTATCCACAAAGGCCTCTAGGGTCATACTCTCGCTCCTATACCGAAAGCAAATATTGTGCAGCAGCAACAAACCATATTATCAAAGCCGACGTTTCTACTCCAGCCACGGCAGCGACGAAGAGCGACGTGTTTCGTACGTGTTAATATCCTCAATATTTTCGAGGCTGAGGCCTATTTCATCAGTTCCGTTTAGCAGGCATTTTCGACGGAAACCATCGACCTCGAAAGCCGTTTCTTCGCCATCAGGATCGACAATTACCTGTCTTTCCAGGTTCACTGTAAATGTGGCATTCGCGCCACGAGATGCCTTCTCCATCAACGGTTCAAGAACTTCACGCGGTAGCGTAATCAGGAGCATCCCATTCTTGAAACTGTTGGAGAAAAAAATATCAGCAAAACTTGGTGCAATGACGCAGCGAATACCAAAATCACGAATTGCCCAAGGTGCGTGTTCGCGGCTTGAGCCGCACCCAAAGTTCTCTCCTGCTATAAGAATTTCCGATGAACGGTGCGAGTCCTTGTTCAGGATAAAATCTGGATTCTCCGTGCCATCGTCCAAATACCGCAATTCATCAAACAGTGCTTCAGCCAGATTTCCCCGCTCTACGGACTTCAAGTGTTGCTTTGGAATAATTTTATCCGTATCGACATTGATCATATCGAGAGGCGCCGCTACGCCGGTAAGCTTATCGAATTTTTCCATTGTCAATCGGCCTGACCTGTAATTAGCTCACGCGGATCTTCGATGTAACCCGCAATTGCGCTCGCTGCCGCAGTGGCCGGACTCGCGAGATGAGTTCGACCGCCCCGCCCCTGACGGCCTTCGAAATTCCGGTTGGATGTCGAGACACATCGTTCTTCTGTTTGGAGCCTATCGGGATTCATTCCCAGACACATCGAACAACCTGGTTCACGCCATTCAAACCCAGCATCGACAAATACCTTGGCGAGTCCCTCCTCCTCTGCCTGGCGTTTAACAAGCCCCGAACCTGGCACGACCCACGCCCGAGTTCGGCTGTTCACCTGGCGTCCACGAACGACCGACGCAGCAAGGCGCAGATCCTCGATCCGCCCATTTGTACATGAGCCTACGAAAACCTGATCGATCGGCAATCCTCTCACGGGCTGCCCGGCTTCCAGCCCCATATACTCGAGCGAACGTTCGATCGCTCGGGTACGGATTGGGTCCTCAATGTGACTGGGATCCGGCACTTTTCCGAGGACCGAGATCCCATCCTCAGGGCTGGTGCCCCAAGTCACGAACGGCTCCAAACCATTCACGTCGATATCGGCCATCTTCGAATACTCCGCATCAGAATCAGGCAAAAAATTCTCCCAGTGTTCTAATGCAGCCTGCCAGTATTCTACACCCGGAGACAGGGGTCGTCCCTTGAGATACTCAAACGTCGTCTCATCCGGTTGCATAAGCCCTGCGCGTGCGCCGGCTTCGATGGTCATGTTGCAGATTGTCATGCGACTTTCCATCGACATCTTCTCGATTGCCGACCCCGAATACTCAATGACATGTCCGGTCCCGCCCGCAGTTCCGATGCGCGCGATTAATGACAAAACCACATCCTTCCCGTAGACACCGATAGGTAATACGCCATTAATTGACACATGATAGTTTTTTGCGCGCTTCTGAAGCAAAGTCTGTGTCGCCAGCACGTGCTCGACCTCGGACGTACCGATTCCAAAAGCCAGCGCTCCAAAAGCACCATGGGTCGACGTATGACTATCGCCACATACGACCAGCATGCCGGGATGCGTCATTCCTTGCTCGGGTCCGACTATATGGACGATTCCTTGACGCGGGTCATCGAGCGGGAAATATGGGATGCCCCAAGTCCGCGTGTTTTCCACCAACGCATCAACCTGTCTTTGCGAGACCGGGTCAGATATTCCACTTGAGAGCCTGTTTGGATCGGTGGGAACGTTATGATCTGCTACAGCGAGTATCGATTCCGGCTTTCGGACTGAACGTCCGGACGCAGCGATATTCTGAAAAGCCTGTGGGCTAGTGACTTCGTGAATTAGATGGCGATCGACATATAGCTGATACGTTTCATCATCAACCATACCGACTATATGGCTTTCAAAAATCTTGTCGTAAATCGATTTGCCCATTTTCCTCACCCAAACAAAAAAAATCGGACGACGCGGCAACCAAACGGTAAAGACTGGTTCCGAACATTAAAGGACCATTGTTACGGAAGGTGCCTTTTCGCCCATTTGCTGTGACACTGTGGCACCCAAGCGCGCGGCCGCATCCGGAATCTCCGCTTCGCTCAAAGCTCCGAAACTGACCCGCATGGTATTCAATGCTGGTTTGTCCGCAAAGAACAGCTCACCCGCAAAATAGGAAACTCCGTTCCGGATCGCCGTATAGAACATTTCGGTTGCATCAATCTCATCAGGTAGATGCAGCCAAACGTTCAAGCCACCGTCCGGTGCTAGAATCCGAGCCGTTCTCGGCAAGTTTGACTTTAAGCTCTTTACGAGTGCGGACTGCCGTTTGCTGTAGGTTTTAACCAGTTGATCGCGCACACTCAGCCAAACTTCACTCTTAAAATATGCGACGCCGAAAAGCTGAACCAGATTGGAAGAATGAAGCGTGCTCAAACTTCGGCTGGAAAGGACATTCTCGTACTCAGATCGCGGCACAAGAACGAATCCTAAACGAACTCCTGGCAGGTATGTTTTTGAAAATCCCCTGACATAAAACACACTGCAACTATTTCCTTCTTCCCTAGCGAGCGACCACAAGGTCGGAAGCGGTTCACCTGAGAAACGTAACTCTGGCGCATAATCGTCCTCAATAATAGGTAGGTTGTACCGAGCACAAATCTCGACGACCTGGCGCCTGCGTTCGAGACTCTGTGTCACGCCTGCCGGATTATGGAACGTCGGCATTGTGTAGAAAGCCTTCGGACCATGGGTCACGATGGCCTCCTCCAATGCTTCAGGAGACACGCCGTCATTCAGCATTTCGACCGTTACAGGCTGGATCCCTGAAGATCGTAGCAAATCCAACATACCGAAGTACGTTGGTCTCTCCATAATGATTTTGTCTCCGGCTCGCATGAGTGTGCGCGTCACGATATCCAATCCCTGCTGCGCGCCACTGGTAATAATAATCTCGTCTGTTGTAGCTTCCATGCCCTGCGCCGAGACATACACTAAAATCGCGCGACGAAGGTCAAGACTACCTGCCGACGAGGTATATTCGAACAATTCAGGGCCTGCCTTGCGGCTAACGTCTCGAAATGTTTTGTGGACATCAGGTGTCCATACCAAGTCACTTGAGGGATATGCTTTTGTCAGTTGAATTAGATGCTCAGACTGGCTAGCAGCCAGCATCTGTTGAAATGCTCGGTTGCCTGTAACCGTTCGCAAGTGTGATATCTCGGCCATGCTAGGATCTATCGGCCTAGAACTGCTAGCGTGGCGTTTGGCCGATGTATGTGCTATCACCGTCCCACCTCTGCCACGCCCAGTCAGGATACCGCGCCGAGACAACTCCCGGTATGCTCGCGACACCGTAACAGCGTTGACATTTAGATCATTTGCGAGCGCCCGCACAGATGGAAGGCGATCACCTTCCT
This sequence comes from Sneathiella chungangensis, assembly GCF_009882935.1. GTDB lineage: Bacteria > Pseudomonadota > Alphaproteobacteria > Sneathiellales > Sneathiellaceae > Sneathiella > Sneathiella chungangensis. The sequence continues at coordinate 1,148,834 of NZ_WTVA01000015.1, read as the reverse complement.
TAAGAGTTCCTCGATCGACTTCACGAAGAATCATTCGCTCGATTCTCTGATAAATAGGGTCCGAACCATCTCTTGGTTCGTCCAGTGTATAGTTCGGCTTCCCCATTACTCCTCCACTGTTTTCGGTCGCGCAACATGATAGGCTTCCACAATACTAGCTGTCCGCCAGTATGCCACTTGGAATAAATTCTTCGCAAACAATCTGATCCGGTTTAAAGCCCATTGAGGCAAGTTTATCCTTGGCTGCTTCAACCATGATCGGCGGGCCGCACAAGTACGCGGCATCGTCGTCAGACAAACCATCGGCGTCACTACCATACAACAAGTCGACTGCAGTTCCAGCCGCATGAGGCCAAGATTTATCCGCATTCATCATGGACAGCCTGACATCGATGTTAGAGAAAACATCGCGAAGGTCTGCAAGCTCTGAAAGCATGAAGGCGTCCCCTGGATTCGTAACGCCGAAGCAAAGCACCATGTCACGCTCCGTATCCCCCCGGTACTCAAGCGTCTTCAGCATCGACAGCATGGGCGCCAATCCCGTGCCACCGGCGACCATAACAATACGCCCAGGGCGATCACGCAGATAAAAACTGCCATACGGCCCTTGAATCGTGATTTTGTCTCCGCTCTTGAGCCTTTTCAGGTAATTGGACATTTTTCCATTCGGCAACATGCGGATAAGGAACCCTAGGTGCGGCCAGTCCTCTAATGCGGTCGCGAACGAGAAACAACGGTCCTCGCCCGTTCCAGGAATTTTGATTCGAATGTATTGGCCTGGAAGAAAGTTGATCTTCACTGCCGGGCTATACTTGCACTTTAACCCGATAACCGTCTCGGAAAGCTTCTCAATGGCAACCACCTCGACCTTCTTGTTCTTAATCGGCAATAACTTCGACCGGTCGTACGGGGCTCGAAGCTTTAAAGTCGTCGTTGCCGGACGGGCGACGCAGGGTAGCGCCGCGCCGCCAGCCCGTTCGCTTTCCGACAGGGTGATGTCATGTCCCTCTGGGTACGAGACATTTCCATCATCCAAATCACACTTGCAGGTCTGACATTGACCTTGACGGCAGTCATATGCCATTGATATCCCCGCTTGACGCATGCCTTCCATGATCGACGTCCCGGCGTCTATTGGGACCATCGCAGTCTCTCCATCAGAGAACTCCAGCGTCACTTTTGCGCTTTCGCCCTTGCCAAGCGGTTCTCCTTGCGCTCGATTTGAAGTCGGCTCGGCGAGTTTGTTTACACTCTGCGGCGATGCTTGCTCGCTGAGCAGTGAGCCAAGCCGCATTTCGCATCGATTCAGATCTAGATCTGCGAAAAGCCCTTCCATCACAAATGGGTCTCCGTCCACGAACTTGCGCGCTTCGCGCTCACTTGTGAATCGAAGCAAATAGTGGCTACCGAGTTCATCGCCTGTTTCTTCATCAACATATGCCCCAGCCATGAGAATATGAGCCTCAAACTCGGCCAGATAATCTAAATGTGCCGACCGAAGTTCATGCCGCCGAAGTGATTTCGATGGGTCATCTACTCTGTGCAAAACAAAGAGCTGACCCTCTGATTGTAATTCCATCTTTTCTTGGTTCGTATTCATCTATGTTTAACTCCGGCTATCGAAATGCCGCTGCAGGAAAGACTGTAATCTCTCAGTCTTTGGATTATCCAAGACCTCTGACGGCACACCACTTTCCACAATCACGCCATGATCCATGAATATCACTTTGTCAGCGACTTCACGTGCAAATTGAATTTCGTGGGTAACAACGACCATTGTCATGCCGTCGGCCGCCAGCTGCCTCATCACGTTCAGCACCTCGCCGACGAGTTCAGGGTCCAGTGCCGACGTAACCTCGTCGAACAGCATAATTTTCGGCTCCATCGCCAGCGCCCGGGCAATCGCGACACGTTGCTGCTGTCCACCCGACAAATTGATTGGAAACGCATCTGCCTTTTCGGACAAACCTACCTTGGCGAGAAGGTCCATTGCCGTTTCACGGGCTTTCGTCTTGGAATGTCCAAGAACTTTTACCGGCGCCAGCATTATGTTCTTGAGCACGCTGATATGCGGGAACAGATTATAACTCTGATAGACAATCCCGACATGAGAGCGAAATCTGGCTATCTCCGATTCCGGCCGAACAGTTCGGCGCCCTTGGCCGTCAAATCTGTATCCGACCGTTTCGCCATCAATCCATATTTCTCCGCTATCGTACTGCTCGGTGAAATTCAGACATCGCAACATCGTCGACTTGCCCGACCCGCTCGGGCCGATCAATGCAACCACCTGTCCCTGGGTGACTTCGAAATTGATTCCCTTTAGGACTTGCAACTGACCAAACCATTTTTCGACGTCATTTACGTCAATAAAATGCCGCGCTCCTTCTGACCTGGTGAGAGCCGAGTCAGACAATGACTTGTCCTCTCTTCGCAATGCGACTTCCTGTATTTGACCGGCATTCATTATAGAGCCTCCTCTGAAGATCCAAGATTACGCTCAAGACGACGACCGACTTTTGCCATCGGATAGCATATGGCGTAATAAAACAGCATCACGGTGAGCAGAATAGTGAACGGCGCTCCCGTTCGCTCAGTTACCTCGCGCGCCGCTAGGGTAAGTTCCCAAACACCGACCACAGAGACAAAACTCGTGCACTTCACAAGGTGCACATAGTTGTTCAGCAACGGCGGGATACAGGAACGCAAAGCCTGGGGTAACAACACGTAGGTCATGATTTGCCAACGACGCAGGCCTAGTCCCTGAGCGGATTGCGTCTGCGCGTACGGCACTGCGAGAATTGCACCGCGCACGATTTCAGAAATCAACGCGGCACCATAGAAAACGAGGACGAGCAATACTGCGACGTAATCGTTTAGATACAATCCAAATGTGGGGAACGAGAAGTAGGCGACAAAAATTAGTACTAAGATCGGAACTCCACGGATCAAGAACACATACACGCTGATCAGCGGCCCAAAAACATGCTTATAAAGCACACTCATGACGCCCAATACGCTACCAACGGCCGTCGCCAGCAAAATGGTGGCAACGGAAAGCCAGACAGTCTGAAAAGCCGCCTTGGCCAAATATGGAAAAGCATCAATTAAAATGTCCATCAGATACCATACCTCCTGCGTCGAATTCCCTCCAGATACCGCACCACGAGGCCGAGCACAGACGTCGCCACAATGAATATCACGGCCACCATCAGGAAAAGGAAGTAAGTTGCCCCGCTTTGTTCCGAGAGAACTTTCGCTGTCATCGTTGCCTCCATTATTCCTATCGCGGCGACGATCGTCGTGTCTTTAAACAGCAAGATAACCTGATTACCGATTGCCGGAAGCATCTTGATCAGCGCCTGAGGAAGGATGATCGAATAAAACACCGTACGGCGTTTGAGTCCGAGCGCGACACCACACTGAACCTGATGTTTGTCTATTGAATTGATACCGCCGCGAAATATTTCCGCGAGGTAGGCGCCCTGCTGAAACGCCAGTGCCGCGACCCCACAGAAAAATGCCGACAGAGTGATTCCGATCAGTGGCAAACCGAAATACAGCACGAACAATTGCAATAGCACAGGCGTATAGCGGGCAAAATCAACCAGGACCTGGGACGCCATGCGTATCGGCGGAAGCTGCGAGCGCTGGCCGCCGACCAAAAGCCACGCCCAAATGAACGCAAACAGAATGCCGAAAACGGCCAGTTCTGCTGAAAGAGCCAATCCTGCCAGTAAATCCGGAAGCGTTCGTTCGATATAATATAGCTGCATGTTTCTAAAAAACTTTGTAAGATTGTGTTTGAGCTAACTTGTAAGTCTTCGTACCTGCAAGGTCGGTCGGCGGGGTCTGGACACCCCGCCGTCCGATGCCACGGGTTAGGGAGATACCCGCTCTGGCTCTACGCCAAACCATTTCTTAAAGATTGCGGTGTATTCCGCGTACAACGGCCCCCCTCGCATGCTTGCCACTAGTTGGTCGAGCGCCAGCCAAAGTGGAAAGTCGCCGTGCTTTGAGAATATCGCGTTGTAAGTCGGCTCACTAATCAAACCGGGAAGCACAAGCAGGTCGTCGCTGGTTGCCGCGAACCATTGCGCCTGCGGCAGGTCCATCTGGATCAGATCGACGCGGTTTGCCCGCAGCCCAAGTAACATCGGCGTCCAACCATCGAACGTTACCGGCGTTGTCTTCGGGAAATAGCGCTTGCGGCGCTCTTCCTGCTGCGGGTTCGTAATCAATCCGGCGCGGATACCGTCTTTGTTCAGGTCCGCAATCGTGCTGATCCCATCCGCTTTACGCACAACAACTGCAGTACCGCTGTTGATATATGGCCGCGTGAACGCCACCCGAAGCAGGCGCTCTGGATATACCGTCGTAACTTGAATGCCAAAGTCGATCTTTCCGGTATCGATATTCGACCATCTGGCCGAGAACGACTGCTTTACAAACTCAATCTTGTTCTCGTCCTTGAAAAAAGCCTTAGCAATAAGTTTAGCGACGTCGATCTCATATCCGACGAGTTCGTTCTTATCATCGATAAAGCCGAACGGGGGTGCTTCAGAAGTAACGCCGACGATCAGATATCCGCGCTCCTTTATCTCCTCAAGACGACTTTTCGTGCCATCTGCAATGGCAGCTGTTGCCATCGTGATCATGACCACGACGAGCGCGCCCATTTTTAGTAGTTTATGCATTTCAGCCTCCCTCTATAAGAGCTGGTTTCAATAGGTCCTGCGTCAGGCCCTCTACTCCTCGGGACCCGGGTTCCAGCCCGTTTTAGGCCAGTATGCATTGATTTCTTCCGCCTGTTGACCAAGCGTGAAGTGCTCCCAGATAAATCCGTTGGAATCTGTTTCGATCGTGAACGATGGCGCTGTGTCATCTTCAAAACCGAGATGCCTCAGCTTTCCTGCCTGACCAGCCACCTCGGAGATCGACAAGTTCAAGATCGGCGTAAGAAAGAGCGCATATTCCCCACCCGCAATGGCTCGCGGCGGAACACCCAGCCGTTCTGTGAATTCCGCGATGGCGTCCTCTAGATCATCAACAGCAAGGGCAATATGCACACGTTTTGCGTTTGTCGCTTTCGACATTTCTATAATCCTCTTTTTCCTTTGTCGCGGCACAGCTTATCACGAGTCTCGGAGAGTGCCGCGACGGTCGCAAGGATGTTCCGCGGATTCATCTGAACCGAACTCATCAACCCGATCCGAAAAGACAGACCGGCCAAGGCCCCGACGTTCCCTATGACGAAGATACCGAATGCTCTGCGCAACTCGTTCCGGAAGGCGGTTTCGTCAAGACCGTCCGGTACTTTCACGGCGAATACGGTACAAGAGAAATCCGCATCGTCTCCCGTTCCGGATATGTTTCGGTGTTCGTCTGCAATCAATTCAAAACCCTTCTCTCGCAACGACTTTAACAGCAATGCGCCGGCATCCGCATGCAGATGAAACCAGTTGTCTATGCCTTCACGCTCAATTTCTTCTATTGCCGCGTTGAAAGCGACAATTAAGGACGTCGGCTGCGTATAAGCCGGACGAACGATCTCCTGGAGATTGGCGTCGAACAGGTAACGCAGATTGAGGTGTCCCGGCCTCCCTGTTCCCGGCGCTCGTTCATACGTCGCCCACGCCTTCTCGCTCATCGTAATAATGCTGAGGCCCGGCAGGCTGCCAAATGTCTTCTGAGTACCGGTCACCGAGATATCGATCTTCCAATCATCGGTATTTACAGCGATTGCACCAGCCGAACACGCCGTATCCACGAAGAATATGGCATTATACTTGGCCACCACACCGCCGATCTCTCGGATTGCATTTTTAATCCCGGTACTCGTCTCTATATGAACCGCCGTTACCATATCTATATCAGGGTGCTGCGACAGAATTCGGTCGACTTCTTCGGCGTCAATTGGATGCCAGGGATTTGATTCATACACGATCACATCCGCACCGTGTGCACGGGCGTTGTCCGCAATGTAACTACCCCAGTAACCATTGCTTAGCGCCAGAATCTTGGCGCCGGGACCGATCATATTCGCCAACACAATATCAAGACCGACCCGGATCGAGCCGTGCATGATAAGCAGGTCCTGCTCCGTCCGCAGGACTCTTTTCACGCGATCGCAAAGATCCAGATAGATCGAGCGAAAATTTTCATGATGCGGTGAAAACGCAGCGCTCAACTGCGAGCGCAATACATGATCCGACACGTGAACCGGCCCCGTCGACATATTCAGTTCAGCATCGCTTGGTAAAGTGACATCTCTACCCGCCACCAACTCTTCATCTGATGCTCTCCGCGACATGCACCGCTCCTTGATAAATGTGTCTGACAAATTTAATTGTTGCATTAATGTATGCATATGAATTAAATGTTTGTCAACAATTAAAATGATTCTTTCTGCTCCGGACATTAACAATGAGACTCGTGCCTCCAAGCCATCACACTCGTATAGTCGTCGTCACAGCACGGCGCGGCCCCATGTCAAACGTATGTAAAGCCTTGATGAATGGGGTTGAATTAGCATTTAGACAGCTAAGAGACATTGGCGACCTTAGCGAGAAAATACGGCCTGAAATTTATGATGACGCATGCGATGCTTCTCAAGCAATCCGCAAGGCGATTGGGATTTTCAGCACTGATACGCGTTTTGTTATAGTACATTTATGCTCGGATGCAACAAGCGCCGCTTTGAATATTTACCGAGCAGCAGGCATGCTGCATCTCATCCCGGCTGCGACAAGCAACGGCATACACCTATCCGATAACGGTCTCCAGTTCAGGATCTGTGGCAATGATGGGCGGCAAGCCGAACTCATGATCGACTATGCAACGGCTGAGTTTCCGAGACATGCTTTTGCGATCGTTGCAGAAGCTGGCGTCACCGGCGACAGCCAGAAACAGGCGCTGCTCGATCGTTTGAAGCATCACCGCCGCAAAACGTGCAAAGTTCTTTACATCGAGAGGGATACAAATCTCGCAAAAATCTTCCGTGGTGCAGATTCAAACTATCCACGGGCCATTTTTTACGCTGGGCATAATGCTGAAATTATGCGCCGCGTCCTGCTTCACCTAGGCGTCACCCAACCAAATAGCCTCTTACTTTGTTTCGAGGCTGGCGGGAACGTTGATCTTACCGGCCTCTCTGCCAGTGCTCGGCGGACGCTAAGGTTCGTTCGCTTGCTGCCCAACGGACAGAACACTGGATCGGATGACCAATTCCAGCAGTATCGGCTTCTCGGCCAAGCCGCTGGGGAGGTTTTGCTTGAGGCGTTGACCCGCTCGGCGAGCCCCAAACCTCCTGATGTCGCCATGATTATTCACGGCTACCAGTTCGAGACATGTATTGGAAGGCTATCGTTCGACAGCGACGGTGAGAGCTCCGGCCATCATTATGCCGTAGTTGAGCCGGCGGCCGCGCTATGAGTATCACCAATTGGACTCTATTCATCCTGATCAGCATCGCACCAGCGTTAAGCCCTGGCCCGGCGATGCTGCTCGCACTCCACAATACTGTCCGGTTTGGCGGTCGAGCCACGGCTTGGTCAGCACTAGGTAATAGCATCGGCCTACTCATCCTTGGTTTTGCCGTTACATTTGGGCTGGGCATGCTGTTGAATACGGCGCCGACTGTATTCATGCTAGTCAAATGGTGTGGAGCTGGCTATCTGATCGTACTCGGCATTCGCAATTTGATCGCGCGCGATCCGAATTCTCCTGCCGTTACATTAGAGGCACGGAACCAAATCCAACCTCGGGCACTATTCATTGAGGCTTTGGTTGTAGCTGTGACGAACCCAAAAGCCATTCTGTTGTTGTCTGCGCTGTTTCTCCCGTTCTTGGCGCCGAACATACCAATGCTGCCACAGGCTGCCATCATGGGATTTACTTTTTCGATATTGTGCTATCTAGCTCACATGATAATCGTTGTGCTAGTCCGACTGTTCCATCGCCAGTTTTTGTCACAACGAGGATTGAAGCTTGTGCAACTAGGAACTGGCTGGGCATTTGTTGTGTATGGCTTGGCGTTTCTTACGCTAGTTCAATAACTGCCGTCATACTGGTGTGCATTCATGCTTACTTTGAGATACACTAATTTGGGCGGTGTCAGACGAATGCGATTACGTCTCAGTTTAGCGCAAAATGGCTCAAACCTGCCCCTATTATGCCGCGCTAAGTTGTTGCCACTCGGCCAGCGCGGCATGGCGTTGAAGCTTGAATATTTTTCGCTTGGTTAGGTGACGCTCATGTTTGAAATGATTGTGGAGGGACGCGTGAGTGGAAACGAATTTTTTTAAGCTTTGCATGCGCCTGAGGTTCAGCATCGTCTACTCTCGTCGCCGGAACGGGAATTGGGAGTTTTCACATCGATTATCCTACTAGTGGCTCCTTACAATCGCCAGCTGCCTACGGCCTCTCCTCCCACCAGTCAGGCCAGCTGACCTTCCAGGGCGTCCGTGTTGCTTTGACGATAGTGCGCTGCTTCTCCCGGGTGAGACGCCGCTCCCCGAGGCGTTCGAGGGCGGCCTCGACAATCCAGGGCTCCAACGCCATACGGGCGGTGTCTCGATAAGCATCAAGTTTCTTTGCCATCCGCAAAGGTTCGAGGGCTGTGTTGACGCTCCCGGGCGAGACCGCGTTTATAATCATCTCGGAGAAACCCGGATCATTGACGGCCCGCAGCGCTTTCCCTTCCGCGATAATAGTCATGGTATACCGGGCAGCCGAGATATCCCCTTCCAGCCCGCGCTTGGTAATCCGCAGTATGAAAGCTTCCTCCGCTGTGACTTTGCGCTCAACGCCTTCCTCCCGGATCGTCACCAGCTGGCCCAGTACCGCCTCATAGGGCGCTTCGCTGTAGCGTCCCCTCGGACGACCCTTTGGATTGCCGCTCTGGCCCTTCTTAAATCGCGTCGCGACAGGCGGCTTTTTATACCCCGCCTCCCTGTCGCCTCCGCTTCCATCATCCATCATACGTCCGTCCCTCTCGGCCAGTTCAGACTATCCGGATCCCGTGTACAGCGACGAATATCCGCGACTTCCGTTTCGATCAGCTTCTGGCCCCCGCGACGCCGGCTCAACGCCGCCTGCACCGCCCAGGGCTCGAGCAACATTTGTGGCCGATCTGCCTTAATGTCCTGACGCCTGGGGTCAAGAGCTGTAATTTCAAGCAGCAACAGGGCGTCATCCGCATTGGCGGGATCTGTCGTTATCCTGGACGTCACCACTTGCGGAGATTTCCGTTGGTTTTCTGCTGCAAAGTATTTGTCTCTTTTTGCAATCCATTTCAGCACCTCACGCTGCGCCGAACGGTTCCCCTCCAAGGCCTGTTGAAGCGTGTGTTGCTGCAAAGCTTCTTCCATGGTGATCTCACGCGGAACTCCACCGCGCATAACCGTGAGGGTCTTGTCCAGGATCACTTCGACGGCAGACGTTTTGGAAGTCTCAACTTTCGATTTCGGGCGACCCTTGAGGTTTCCGCTCTGGCCCTTCTTGAACCGCCCCGAGACGGGAGGATTGCCTCGTGTTGGTTTGTCCGTCATTTCCTCTCTCTCCTCAAGGCGTGGCTCCTTGCCCGACAGCGCAGACCATCGCTCAAGGGCGACATCGACATAGGCCGGATCAATCTCCACACCGCGGAAGCGGCGCCCTGCCCGTTCGGCCGCAATCAGGGTCGTGCCCGAGCCCAGAAAGATATCGAGGACGAGGTCCCCATGCCGGGTTATATCCTTGATCGCATCCGTCACCAGTCCCGTCGGCTTGACCGTGGGATGCAGCACAAGATCCTCGCGGCGGCTCCCACGGAAGGAATTGACCGACGCATAATCCCAGACATTGGTCCGGTTGCGGCCATGCTTGCCAAGTTCCACCATATTGAGATGCGCCGCCTCCCCGACCCGATAGACAAATATCAGTTCATGCTTCGAGCGATAGAGCGAACCCATGCCGGCATTGGACTTGTTCCAGATGCAAAGATTAAGAAAGGCCCCATAGATATCATGGGCAACAGCGGTTACATCCTCCATATGCCGCCAGTCCATACAGACAAAGTGAACGGCGCCATCGCGGGAGACAGTGGCGCAGGCGCCGAGTGTCTCTTTGAGGAAGGTGCGGAACTCTGTCTCACTCATCTCGCCCGAGGCCATGGCGAACTCCCGATGCCGGTCGCCGGTATTGGCATGACCACTGATCCGGACATTATAGGGTGGATCGAGGAAGGCCGCATCGACCTGTGCATCTGTACCAACCACTCTTTTTAAGAAGGCAGGTTCCCGGCCATCGCCGCAACCGATACGGTGATCGCCCAGTATCCAGATATCCCGCGCTTTGGTTCTGGGCGTTTCCGGAACGGCGGGAATAACCTCATCATCGGGATCATCCTGCCCGTCCAGGATTACATCGATCTCTCCTGTCGAGAACCCGGTGAGCGTCACATCCATATCGACATCAAGCGTGGCGAGTTCAGAAAGCTCCAGCTTCAGCACCTCGAGATCCCAGCCGGCATTAAGCGCTATCTTGTTATCCGCCAGGCGAAGGGCGCGCTTTTGCGTTTCTGTGAGTCCCGTGAGGGTAATAACCGGCACTTCATTCAGGCCCATCGCCTTAGCTGCAAGCAAGCGTCCGTGTCCGGCAATCAGATTGCCTTGAGGATCAGCCAGGATCGGGTTGGTAAAACCGAACTCCTCGATCGACGCTCTGATCTGCTCGATCTGCTTTTTCGAATGGGTGCGCGCATTTCTCGGATCCGGCACCAGATCGCTTAACCGAAGATAGGTCACGCTCAACTGGTTTTTAATGTCTGGCCCTTCATTCATCTCGTATATCCAATGACATAATTACACCATATGTAGTATTTTATAGAAGAATCCAATAGCCGCCAACCTTTATAGCCCTCAACGGGGGAGAAAGACTGGACTTCGGCGCACAAAGGAGCGTCACTGTTGCTATGCCCGTCTGCCGGGCTGTTGTCGGTAGGGACGGAAGGGTTCCGCCCGATAACAGGAGGACAAACTATGGCATCCCAAACTCCCAAATCATCCAACCACAAGAAGAGCAAAGCAAACACTGCAGCGGTTAGCAAAGCCGCAACAGCCAAACCTTCCAAACTCGACCGGGTGGTCACTCTTCTTCGTCAGAAGAAGGGCGCGTCTCTTGAGGAGCTTTGCACTATTACCGGATGGCAGATCCATTCGGTGCGGGGCGCGATTGCCGGCTCATTAAAGAAGAAAGGCCATGTGATAACATCAGAGAAGATCGACGGCATCCGTCGATACCGGATCGGAGAGACGGAATGACGGGTGGTTCAGATCTTGAGAAAGAGATCAAATCACTGGAGGTGCTTGGACTGGGTGATCTGCGATCAATCTGGGCCGTGCACGTCGGGCCACCGCCCAAACTGCGCTCCGAGGAGCTGCTCCGTCTGCTGCTGGCCTGGCGTCTGCAGGCGGAAGCTTTGGGCGGACTCACGCCCGAGACACGCCGTTTGCTGCGCCGGCGCGGGGCCATAGCTCCCGAAGGCCGTGCTCTGGGGGATGGGGCCATCCTGCGGCGCGACTGGCAGGGTCGGCAGATCGAGGTTGTGGTCAGGGCGGATGGCTTTCTCTGGGAGGGAGAGACTTACCCCAGCCTCTCGGCCATTGCACGCGCCGCGACCGGCACCCGCTGGAACGGACCGCGCTTCTTCGGACTGCGGGAGGATGCTCCATGAAGCCCCCTCCCCGACGCTGCGCCCTCTATACCCGCAAGAGCTCCGAGGAAGGGCTCGATCAAAGCTTCAACAGCCTTGATGCCCAGCATGAAGCCTGTGAGGCTTACATTAAGAGCCAGGCCAGCGAAGGCTGGCGGGCCCTCCCCGCCCGCTATGACGATGGCGACTATTCCGGTGGCAGTATGGAGCGGCCCGGCCTAAAACAACTGCTTGCCGATATCTCATTGGGAAAGATCGACATTGTCGTCGTCTACAAGATAGACCGGTTGACGCGTTCACTTGCGGATTTTGCCCGCATGGTGGAGTTGTTCGAGCAGCACGACGTTAGTTTCGTAAGTGTCACGCAATCCTTCAACACCACCTCCAGCATGGGACGGCTGACCCTCAATGTACTGCTCTCCTTTGCCCAGTTCGAACGGGAAGTCACCGGAGAGCGGATCCGCGACAAGATCGCTGCCTCCAAGAAGAAGGGCATGTGGATGGGCGGCAGTCCGCCGCTCGGCTATGATCTGCCGGAGGCCGGTTCTTATGCTTTGCGGATAAATAAAGCGGAGGCGGAGACAGTCCGCAGGATCTTTGAGAGATATCTTGAACTCAAATCCGTTCATGCTCTGGTAAGAGACCTAAAAGAAAAGGGTATTCGATCAAAGGTCCGGACAACGCTGAAAGGAAGAACCATCGGAGGCCAGCCCTTCAGCCGCGGGGCGCTGTATCATCTGCTGCGCAGCCGTGTCTATCTCGGCGAGGTTCCCCACAAGGATCAGTCTCATCCCGGCCTGCACGAGGCCATTATCGACGAGGAACTCTTTGTCGCGGTGCAGGCACAGCTGGACGAGAACAGCCGGCGTCGCAAGGCGACCGGAAAGAGTGTTGCAGGGTCGCCGCTCGCGGGGCGCCTCTTCGATACGGACGGGCAACCGATGTCCCCAACCTTCGCCCATGGGCGCAGCGGTAAGCTGTATCGCTATTATGTGTCCGCCTCTTTGCAGTGGGGGGCAAAACGGGACCAGCAGGACAACGCACCACGACGTGTCTCTGCGGCAACGCTTGAAAGTCGGATGATCAAGACACTGACCCGTCTTCTGCCCAAACAGCAGGAGGACCCGCTCAAATTTATAAGTCGCATCGAGATTCATGCAAGGTATGTCGAGCTTCTTCTGCCGAACAAGTTTATCGGAAAGATCAGGGAAAAGCTTCATACTGGAGAACAGGTTGTGCCCGATCTGATGCACCCGGATCAGCTACGGTTGACCCTGCCCTGACGGATGCAGACGCGGGGCGGAAAGACCGACATCCTTGCCGGCGACAGAAACACGCCGCAGCCGGACGCATCTTTGATCAGAGCCCTGCGCAGTGCGCATTCGATGCTGGATCGGGATTCAGGAAAAGGGCCCGTCCTGCAGGCAGCCCCCACCTCCCCCTGGAAACGCAATCTGGTGCGTCTTGCGTTTCTCGCACCCGATATCCAGAAAATCATTCTCGACGGGCGGCAGCCCGACCATCTGACACTGGCCCTTCTGATGAAGGAAAATATCCCGCTCCTCTGGTCCGATCAGCGGCGCAAGTTCGGGATTGAAAGCACGGATTGAGGGCAGATCAAGCGCCTGACGGAAAATTCCTTAATTCACCTGTTAACAGGCTTAAAACGCCCTGTTAATCGCAATAACAGGGCCTGTTATGGCCTAAAATCACCCTGTTATGGCCAATAACAGGAAAGTGGCGGAAATGATCTCTAAACTACTGTTTTTACGCCATAAAATATTTTCTTTTACGCGAAGGAACTCTGATTTTACCCTGTTAACGGCCGTTTTTATCAAAAATTCCCTGTTAACGGCCTGTTCTTATAAAACTCACCCTACCATCAGGCGGCCAGAGACCAGCGGGCAGATGGGCACCACAAAACCGGTATCTGACGGTTCGGAGACGATGCCTGGAAAGGGAATGGCGGCGAAATATCGCCCTGTTATGGGCGGTTACGACGCCAGGCAAGAACAGAGACGAATTATCAGGGGTGGGTGGCGGAGGGAGGGGGAGAAACCGCCGCGTTTTTCCGATGTAATTATATCAAGGGGTTAGAGCTACACTGCCTCCTTGCATCACTTGATCCTGTACCAGTTTTCTGTACCAGTCCCGTGAAATTGCAATTGATTGCAAATGGCTATGGTTTACCTATACTACTTACTTAAACACTAGGTTTATCCCCGCACTTGTCACTTCATTATCTTTGAAGCCGGTTTCCCGCCACAGCTCTGGCAGCGCATTTCGTGGAAAGGGAAGTTCAGGAGTAAGAGCGTTCGTGGCACCGTTTAGTTTAACAACTGACCTATCCTTAACAAACCAGATAAACCGTCGTTGGACCCCACCTTATCGGGTGTTTGGGGCGTAAACAAAAAAGCCTTTTCCTCTTGGGTTCTCGTTTTAATTAGGTGGGGGGGGGATCTTCATATTTTTTTACTATCTGCAATAGCATCATATTATTTGAAGTGATTTCATCAGCCCTCTATGTATCACAATATTCTCATGGAAATTCAGTACAGCTTCTGAATGTTCGTGCCGGAATATATGATAATTTCGCTGTCTCGATACGTTTCCAATGACTGAAAAATAGAACAGAGTTTGTAAAACAAAATCTGGATCCTTAGTTTCTATTATTTGCCGGTCCACATAGTCCCTATATATTCTTCGAAATTCATCAATCGTAAGAATCCATTTCCGTATTTGAGTGAATATTCTTAGTATTGTGTTGATATCTGGAATTACTCCATGGATTTCATCAATCAATTCACTTTTTAGATAGTTCGAATAAGCTTTGTCCGCGCTCAATATAGTTTTTGCGCTAATTTTACCGCCGCCGTTCTCAAGTTGGCTTTCCGCACAAACTTGGAGGTAGTGAATGAAGTCTCTAGGTCTACCTTGAGTGCTCCGTGTAATGTAGTCAAAAGAATGCAGGCTTTTTTTCCTATTTGCGTAGGGTACAGATTTAACATCAAAGATAGAATGCCATACTGGATTGAAACCTAAGCCTTGCGTATTCGCTGCTTTTTCTATTCTGTATTTTAATAGTTTCTGTATTTCTGGAATTGTCCAATCCAAACGAGTTGTTAAATCCAGCCATTTGGTTTTATCAGCGTCCGTTATTAAGTCATAAATATCGTCTCTAAGAAAAATTACTGGGTAAATATTTTTTGAGTATTTTCCCATAACACTTCTGATGTCTTGAACAGCCTTGAATAAACTTGTTAGTAGATGAATATATCCACCGTTAATAAATTGAGTCATCATTTCCTTATAATCTTCATCTAGTTCGTCAAAGAGAACTAAATAAGTGGCTTCGTCACAGTTTTCTGCGACAAACCCTTCCAAACGATCAACTCTTTCCATCCAAGAACTTTCAACTTTTTTGGAAAACCAATTCGCGAATGAAAAACCATGCCCCAAAACACTTATCGAAAAATCTCCGGATGTCCATTTTCTCAATAAACCTTTCAGATCAGACACGTCTCGTTCCGGATATACCTTGTGTATTTTTTTTCTAATTTTTTTGTCAATTCCCTTCGAAGTGCCCATCATCTGAACAATTGAAGAATAAATTATATATTTCCATAGAGTGATGTACTGATTAGGTTTCGTAAAATGGGAGTCGTTTAAATCATATAAATCGTTGAAAGGAAAATTCTTGAAGCTAAGCTTTTCTGTATAAATTTCCTTATCAGAGATATCATACAAATGAGAAACAATTGCAGATTTTCCAGTCCCCTTCCGTCCGATTACATAGGAACGTCTGCCTCGCAGTATTTCCCCAACTTCTGGCATTGGAAGAAAATATCTTATTGTATCCTCTAATTTAGCTTCCAACTTCCAGTTCGATATTTCTATGAGGGTTTGGTCAATTTCATTACTTGATAACACTAAGAATTCGCCCGCGTAATCTGCTGTTTTAAAAAATTTCTTTGAGCCATCAGTTGAGCTTCGTTGTTTAGAAGTAGAGGGTAGAATCTTTACTCGGGTTGCTCTTTTTCTTCCCGAAAAAATTCTCTCATCAAATTCGACTAAAGAACCAACCGCAATCTTCTCTTCATTATTTTCCACAGATTCAATATGAAAATAGCAATCTTGCTCATGGTTTGTTTTAATAAACCCAAAACCTCTTTCGTCATTGTAAAAGCATATTTGACCCTGCATAATACCCCCACCAATCAATTTTAGATTTTCATTATACAACCATCCCTTCACCAAGTTGTAAACTACTAAGCAACTTTAAAGAGCGTAGAGCCACATATATGAATGCAATCGAGCTAGAAAAAAATGCGTGCGATCCACAAGCTGTAAACATTAAGCACTTCAACCCACACGCAAAGATTCCACATGGAGTAACAATCGAACAGGTGCTGTCAGACGAATGCGACGTCGTCTCCGTTTGGCGTAAATTGACGATAAGGTGCCACTACTATGCCGCACTAAGTTGCTGCCACTCGACCAGTGCGGCATTTCGTTGAAGCTTGAACGTTTCTCTGTTGTTTAGGTGGCGCTCATGGTTGAAGTGGTTGTGGACGGATGCATGGATTGAGACGAATTTCTGCAAACTTCGCCGGCGCCTGAATTTCAGCATCGCCTGCTCTCGTCGTCGAAATGGGAGGTGGGAATTTTCGCAGCGATTGTTCTTCCATCGGCCAGCCTCTTGAACCTCAGCATTTCCGATGGTCTTCATTGCGGCACGATATGACCGTAATCTATCCGTTACTATTTCATTTGGTTTTCCATGCCGCTTCATAAGTTTTTTAAGGAACACCAAGGCTGCCTTGCGATCGCGGCGTTTAGAAACATAGACTTCCAGGACTTCTCCTTCATGATCAACCGCACGCCACAGGTAATGTGTTTCACCATTGATCTTCACAAATATTTCGTCCAAATGCCATCGCCAGTTGGAATAATACTGGGAAGGAAAATTACGTTTCTTCCGGATCTCGCGCGCAAACAGTGGACCAAACCGGTTCCACCAATAGCGTACAGTCTCATGGCAAATGTCGATACCGCGCTCATGAAGAAGGTCTTCAACATTGCGAAGTGAAAGCGGAAATCGGACATACATCATCACCGCCAGCCGGATGATCTCAGGTGACGTCTTGAAATAACGAAATGAGTTCTGTTTTGTCATGCTCGGAAGCTAGTCGACGAGCAAATGACCATCAAGCAATTTTCTTCTGACAGTGCCTCAGGGGTGGGTGGCGGAGGGAGGGGGATTCGAACCCCCGATACGGTTTCGCCGTATACACACTTTCCAGGCGTGCGCCTTCAGCCACTCGGCCACCCCTCCGCAGGGTGCGTCCCCCGCATTTCCGGGGGGACGCGCGGGGAATATACTTGAGGGGCGCGAGAATGCAAGGGTTCAAAGCCAACTTCGGTAAATTTAGTCACCTGGCAATGACAATGCGGTGAGATGCCGACAGAAACTTTGAACTCGATGCTGTTTCAACGTACCATGCGCCGGTTCTTCAACAAGCGGGAAGCAAGAATGTGATTATCGGCCGTCTCATTTCCTGGGCCCTGATTGGCGCCGCCTTTGTGGTGCTGGGACATGACCTTTTGCAGTATCTGAACAGTGAAACCTGGCATTCGATCCTTGCCGGAGAATTGTGGTTCCGCCTGAACCCGGAGGGGCTCAATCTTGTGCAGGCCGTAATCCAGCGCTACGTCTGGCCGGCACTCTGGGATCCCGTAATCGTTACCCTGTTGCTGTGGCCGGCCTGGCTGGTCTTTCTGGTGCCGGGAATTGTCCTGCTTCTTCTCTTTCGAAAAAGACGAAAAGCCGAGAGACGCGGCTACTCCGCCTAGTCATCCCCCATCTTGAGAGCCGCAAGGAAGGCCTCCTGCGGGATGTCGACATTGCCGACGGAGCGCATCCGCTTCTTGCCTTTCTTCTGTTTCTCGAGAAGCTTTTTCTTGCGGGTAATGTCGCCGCCATAACATTTCGCCGTCACGTCCTTGCGAAGGGCCGAGATCGTCTCGCGCGCCACCACCTTGCCGCCGATCGCCGCCTGCAGCGCGATCTTGAACAGCTGGCGGGGGATGAGATCCTTGAGCCGTTCGCAGAGCTGGCGCCCGCGCGCTTCGGCCTGGTCCCTGTGGACGATCATGGCAAGCGCATCGACGGGATCGCCGTTTACAAGAATGGAAAGTTTGACCAGATCGCTTTCCTGATAGCTGTCGAGTTCATAGTCGAAGCTTGCATATCCGCGGGTTACCGATTTCAGACGGTCATAGAAATCGAACACGACCTCGTTGAGCGGCAATCGGTAGACGACCATCGCGCGATTGCCGGCATAGGTGAGGTCCGCCTGTACACCGCGCTTGTCCTCGCAAAGCTTCAGAACCTGACCGAGATATTCGTCCGGCACCATGATCGTTGCCTTGATCCAGGGCTCCTCAATCCGGTCGATCTGCATGACATCGGGCATATCGGCCGGATTATGCATCTCTATCATCGTGCCGTTGCGCATGAAAAGATGATAGACGACCGATGGCGCGGTGGTGATCAGATCAAGATCGAATTCCCGCTCCAGCCGCTCCTGAATGATCTCAAGATGCAGCAGGCCAAGAAATCCGCAGCGAAAACCGAAGCCGAGCGCGGCGGAGGTTTCTGCCTCGAACGAAAAGCTCGCGTCGTTGAGGCGAAGCTTGCCGAGGCTCGATTTCAACTCCGTAAAATCCGCGCTATCAACAGGGAAAAGACCGCAAAAAACCACCGGCTGGTTGGGCTTGAAGCCAGGCAGCGGGGTGGCCGCTGGTCTTCTGTCATCAGTAATGGTGTCGCCGACCTTGGTATCCGCAACCTGCTTGATGGCCGCCGTCATGAACCCGATTTCGCCAGGGCCCAGTTCGTCGACCACCAGTCCCTTCGGCGTGAAAACGCCAACGCGATCGACAAGATAGCTGGCCCCTGTTTCCATCATCCTGATTTTCTGGCCCTTCTTGATGACGCCCTGCCGCACGCGGAACAGGACGACCACCCCGAGATAGGCGTCATACCAACTGTCAATCAGCAGGGCCTGAAGCGGCGCAGTGCGATCGCCTTTTGGCGGCGGAATATGGGCGACGATCGCTTCGAGCACCTCATCCACGCCTTTCCCCGTTTTTGCCGAAATGGGAATGGCACCGCTTGCGTCGATACCGATCACTTCCTCGATCTGCTCGACCACGCGGTCAACATCGGCGGCGGGCAAGTCAACCTTGTTCAGAACCGGCAGGATTTCATGATTGACCTCAATGGCCTGATAGACATTGGCGAGGGTCTGCGCCTCCACTCCCTGACTGGCATCGACGACAAGGACCGACCCTTCGCAAGCGGAAAGGGAGCGGTTCACCTCATAGGCGAAATCCACATGGCCGGGCGTATCAATCAGGTTCAGCGTATAGGTTTCCCCGTCCTTGGCCGTATAGAGCAGCCGAACGGTCTGCGCCTTGATCGTGATGCCGCGCTCACGCTCGATGTCCATGCTGTCCAGAACCTGCTGCTGCATCTCGCGCTCGTCAAGGCCGCCGCACATCTGGATAAGACGGTCGGCCAGCGTCGACTTGCCGTGATCGATATGGGCAATGATCGAGAAGTTCCTGATTTTACTGAGGTCTGTCATCTAACGCTTTTCAAATGGTTTTCTGCACATCCAAGTAACAGCTTTATGGACAAATTCAATTGCTATTTTTTCGACGGCAAGGCGACATCGGAGAAGCTGCCGTTGTCGGACGGAATTTTCATGATCCCTGAACAGCTAAAGACGGTTTTTTCGTCCGCCGTCAGGATGCAGGTCGCAAAAATCAATGACCGGGTCCGTTTGATAAGCTGTGTCCGCCCCTCAAGCCAGGCCCCGTTCGGTGCCGGCGCGACAAAATCGCAGGACATCTGGACCGTCGGCAGAAATTTTTGCACACCGGTCAAGGCCTGCGCGCCAATTCCCAGCTGCATATCCGCAAAGGTCATCAGCATGCCACCATGGCAGATATTCGCGGGATTGCAATGTTTTGCCTCGATCCGGAGGCCGAGATAGGCATCATTGTCCAGCTGTTTGATCATCAGCTGTCCCGTTGTCTCGATAAATCCCATCGTGCCGGGAAATTCTATGAAACCTTCTGGTACGTCGTTGGTCATTTCTTTTTTCTCCAGAAACAGAACAAGGGGAGCAATTGCTGCTCCCCTCCTATTCACTTTGGCAGGATATCAGTGGCGCAAGCTGCCGCCGGTTGCCTTCTCGACACTGCCAATCACCTTGGTCGCCACCGCCTCGATCTCATCCTCGGTGAGGGTCCGGTCCATCGGCTGCAATCGGATCGACAGGGCCACCGATTTTTTGCCCGCTGCGATGCGATCCCCTTGATAGACATCGAAAATCGATACGTCCGTAATCATTTTCTTGTCGCTGCCCCGTACCGCCCGAATGATGGCTTCGGCAGGAATATCAACATCAACTTCGAAGGCGAAATCCCGTTCCACCGCCTGATAATCCGAGATCGTCAAGGGTGGACGCGCCGTATCCCGTGATTTCGGCAGGGGAACGTTGTCGAGATAAATCTCGAAACCGACAATCGGTCCCTTCACTTTCATGGCCTCCAGCACCCGCGGGTGAATCTCACCGAACGCGGCAAGCCGGTTTTTCGGGCCCAGCTGCATCACACCGGAACGCCCCGGATGATACCAGTCGGGAGCGCCGGTCACGACCTGAACCGACTCGGCGGGACCGCCAACTGCCTCGAGCATGGCGAGGGCATCGGCTTTTACATCATAGGCATCGAACTTGCGCCCGTTGCCGGCCCAATGGCGCGATGATGTTTGCCCGGTGCGAATTCCGCCTGCAACCATAATCTGTCCGTCCGGCTGATCGGAATGATATTCCGAACCCACTTCAAACAAAGAGAGATCGGAAAATCCTCGGGCATGGTTTCGTCCCGCCGCTGCAATCAGGTTCGGCAGCAGCGATGGCCGCATGGCGTCCAAATCCGCGCTGATCGGATTGACGAGCACAATTTCGTCCGGCACGCCGCCAAACAGGTCCGCATGGGCCCGCGGCAGGAACGACCAGGTCACAGCCTCCATCATGCCACGGGCGGCAAGCGCCCGTTTCGCAATACGTACCCGGCGCTGCCTTGCGTTCACCGCCGGCTTGGCGACAACAGTCTCCGTCGGAAGCGGGACCGGGTCGATATTATCATATCCATGGATGCGAAGAATTTCCTCCACGAGATCCGCCTCGCCATCCACATCCATACGCCAGGAAGGAACCTCGGTCTCGATAACGTCGCCCGTCTCTTTTGGCGCAAAACCGAGCCGGTCGAGAATTGTGATCATGTCGGCGACAGGCACATTCACCCCGCCAAGCTCCTTCACGCGGGATTTACGAAGGCTGACAGATTTCTGCCATTTCGGTCCCTCTCCGGCGACAACCACGTCGCTCGGTTCACCGCCGCACAGCTCAAGAACAAGCCGCGTTGCGACTTCCATGGCCGGTTCCACGAAGGCCGGATCAACGCCCCGCTCGAAGCGATACCGCGCATCGGATTCAATGCCGAGCTTACGGCCCGTTGTGGCGATGCTGATCGGATCAAACAGCGCCGCCTCGATAAAGACATTGCGTGTGGTTTCGGAACAGCCTGAGGTTTCTCCGCCCATGATGCCGCCAAGACCGAGCGCCGCTTTGTCATCGGCAATTACGCAGGCATCACTTTCGAGGTCATACTCCTCCCCATCGAGCGCCAGGAGCTTTTCACCCGCCGTCGCGAGGCGCGCCTGAATATCACCACTCACTTTATCCGCGTCAAACACATGAAGCGGGCGGGCGAGATCGTAGGTCACGAAGTTGGTGATATCAACCAGGGCCGAGATCGGCCGAAGACCAATCGCACGGAGCTTGTCCTGCAGCCATTTCGGGCTCGGACCATTCTTGACGCCGCGCACATAGCGCCCGACGAACTTCGAGCAGGGAAGCGGGCTTACCTTCTCGAAATTAAGCTTAACCCCGATCGGGCTCTTGAATTTTCCGGCAATCGGACTGGTATCGAGCGGTTTCAACGTGCCAAAGCCGCTCGCTGCGAGATCCCGCGCAATTCCGTAAACGCCGAGGGCATCCTGATGGTTGGGCGTAATGGCGATTTCAATGACCGGATCATCCAGACCGGCGAGCGCCGCGAACGACGCGCCGATTTCCGTATCCTCCGGCATTTCGATAATGCCGTCATGTTCGTCTGATATGCCCATCTCGCGCTCCGAGACCAGCATGCCGTTGCTTTCGACACCGCGGATTTTTGACGGTTTCAACCAGAGATCCGTCCCCGGCACGTAGGAGCCGGACGGCGCGAAGACACCCTTCATCCCCGTTCGCGCGTTGGGCGCCCCGCACACCACCTGGACGACTTCGCTGCCCGTATCAACCTTGCAGACCCGCAAACGGTCCGCATCGGGATGCTGGACGGCCTCAACCACATGGGCAACTCGAAACGCGGCCAGTTCCTTTGCGCGATCCGTAATCCCCTCAACCTCGAGCCCGATGGATGTCAGGCGGTCGGACAGCGCCTCCAAGGGCGCATCATAGTCAAGATGCTCTTTCAGCCAGGATATCGTGAATTTCATCGTGACAACCCTCCCCCCAGCGTCGGGACATCCAGCGGGACAAATCCGTAATGTTTAAGCCAGCGCAGATCTGAATCGAAGAAGGCACGAAGATCCGGAATGCCGTATTTCAGCATGGCGATCCGGTCGATGCCCATACCCCAGGCAAAGCCCTGATATTCCGCCGGGTCAAGGCCGCAATGCTCCAAAACCCGCGGATTGACCATGCCGCAACCAAGAATCTCGAGCCAGTCCTCACCCTCGCCGACCTTGATATGATCGCCGGCGAACGTGCAGCGGATATCCATCTCCGCCGACGGTTCGGTGAAGGGGAAATAGGACGGGCGAAACCGCATGGTGACCTCATCAAGCTCGAAAAAGGCCTTGCAGAATTCCGCGAGCACGCCTTTCAGATGACCCATATGGCTGGTCTTGTCGATAACAAGCCCCTCGATCTGGTGGAACATCGGGGTATGCGTCTGGTCGGAATCGCATCGGAAGGTACGCCCCGGCACGATAATGCGATGCGGCGGCTTCTTCGACTGCATGGTCCGGATCTGAACCGTCGATGTATGCGTGCGCAGAAGCTGGCGCGAGCCGTCTTCCTTTTCCGGCAGGTAGAAGGTGTCATGCATCTGCCGCGCCGGATGTTCCGGCGGGATATTGAGCGCGGTGAAATTGTGGAAATCGTCATCGATGTCCGGGCCTTCGGCAACATCGAAACCCATGCCGGCAAAGATCTCCGTGATCTCATCCATGACCTGGCTGATCGGGTGAATGCGACCCATCGCCTCCGGTCGGACCGGCAGGGTAATGTCGATCCGTTCCTCAGCCAGCTTCGCATCGAGCGCCGCCGCATGAAGCGCCGCCTTGGCATTGTCAATCGCGTCACCGACGATGGTTTTCAACTTGTTAAGCTTCGGCGCAACGATCTGGCGTTCCGCCGGGTCCATCTGGCCGAGGCCGCGCATCATCAGACTGACGCTGCCCTTTTTGCCCAGCGCCGAAATTCGCAAAGATTCGAGCGCCTCCAGATCGGTTACGTTCCCGATCTGCTCCAGCAATTCCTGTTCAAGCTTTTCAATATCCTGCATCATAACTCGCAATAAAAAAGGGGCCACAAACTGGGCCCCCTTTTAATAAAGTGGTCTACGAAAATGTCTAGGTTTTCGAGGGCCCGGATTATCAGGCTTTGGCGGCAGCCTGCTGTGCTGCATCAACCAATGCCTTGAAGGCCTCAGGCTCGCGTACGGCAATATCGGCAAGAACCTTGCGGTCTACTTCAATGCCAGCCAGCTTGAGGCCGTGCATAAAGTTTCCATAGGTCATGCCCAGCTCGCGCGAGGCTGCGTTGATGCGCTGGATCCACAGGCTGCGGAAATTCCGCTTCTTGGCCCGGCGGTCCCGGTAAGCATACTGGCCGGCTTTTTCAACTGCCTGTACTGCCGTGCGGAAGGTGTTCTTGCGGCGGCCATAGTAACCTTTGGCTGCCTTGATGACTTTTCTGTGGCGGGCGTGCGTGGTGACGCCGCGTTTTACACGTGCCATGGATCTCTCTCCTTAGCCGTAAGGCATAAATTTTTTGACGATGCGGGCATCCTGATCAGCGAGAATAGTCGTCCCGCGCTGATTACGGATCTGTTTCTGGGTCCGCTTGATCATGCCATGCTGCTTGCCAGCCTGGTTGGCACGGACTTTCCCCGATGCGGTGAGAGAGAAACGCTTTTTCACGCTGCTCTTGGTCTTTAACTTGGGCATTTCTGGCTTCCTCTAAAATAACCATTGAAGCAATTGAGCAGACTCGGCAGCCCCAATTGGCCGGAATGCTCAGCGAAGCGAGGGTTATACTCTTGCCTTCCGCCAAATTCAAGCCTTTTTAGGGTCTTTTTGAAGCGGATTTGACAATAGCCATTCCCCGCCGCCATGAAGGCGCGACGGTTCCAGGTTCGGCTGTCAGCGCGCGTGAATTCTACAAGGACTCTAGCTTTGGTTTCTTCGGCTCATCAAATTGAAAGGGCCGCCCCGAGATAAAATCTGAGAGCGGCCCTTAAATCAAATTACATCAGCCTTTCTTGCCAATCGCAATTTTCTTGGTCGACGTTGAAATCTCTTTTGATTTTGGCATTTTTATACGCAGCACGCCATCTTCAAAATCGGCCTCTATCTTATTCGAATCAACATTGGCCGGCAGCCGGAAAGTCCGTTCAAAGGAGCCGTATGCCCGCTCGGAAAAATAAAAGGTCTTTCCCTTTTTTTCCTTTTCCGAATGCTTCTCTCCCTTAATCGTCAGCACGTTATCATCAAGGGAAATTTCAATATCCTTCTCCTTGACGCCTGGAAGTTCCATGGAAATATCATAATCATTCTCTGTCGAGCCAGCTTCCGCGGTAGGTGAGAAAAAATCTTGAACGCGATATCCGAAAGAACGAAATGGCTCGAAAACATCCGGCCACCAGTCAGTATTGCGATGAACAGAAATTTTTCTAGACATGATTACACCTCTTTTATGAAACTCAATGGGTTGAGGCTTCATAAAATAGCTTCTCGCCGGGACAAAACATTGACTCGGGTCAATAGATGACGCGTTCTGAACAATAAAAGGCCTGCATTGTCCGGGAACAGATGCAGGCCTTATAATTACAAACTCAGAGTAGCTCTATTTGGTCGGCGCGATGACCATCGTCATCTGACGGCCTTCCATTTTCGGATGCTGCTCGACCTTCGCAAGCTCCTCCGTCTCGTCGCGAACTTTGTTCAGAAGCTTCATGCCGAGTTCCTGATGAGCCATTTCGCGGCCACGAAAGCGCATTGTCACCTTGACCTTGTCACCGGCGTTCAGAAATTTGTTCACCGCCCGCATTTTGACTTCATAGTCATGCTGGTCGATGTTCGGGCGCATCTTTATTTCCTTGATTTCGAAGGTTTTCTGTTTCTTGCGGGCCTTGGCAGCCTTTTTCTGGGCCTCGAACCGGGCACGCCCGAAATCCATCAGTTTGCAGACCGGTGTTTCGCCGGGAGACACTTCCACAAGATCAAGTCCGGCCTCGTCGGCCAGTCCCATGGCGGCCTGTATGGAAACCAGGCCAATATTGTCGCCTTCCTCGTTAATCAACCGAACGCTGACGACATTGATATCTTCATTGGTGCGCGGCCCCTCTTTTGTGGGAACCGTATTTCTCTGTGGGCGAGCTATTTACTTTCTCCTTGAATAATTGATCCACGTCCTCTTTCACGGAAAGAGTTTAACCTTGTTACTCTATATTTTTTAATGATTTATTGCCACAGCTTCTTTAGGTGCCCGGAACAATTCATTGCCCGGGCACCTTTGCTTCCGCGACGAGGGCGGCAATCGCCTCGTCAAGTGGTAAAACTTTCTGGTGTTTTTCACCCAGCCGTCGGATCGAGATTGTCTTTTCTTCCGATTCACGCTTGCCGGCAACCAGCAATGCCGGAACCTTGGCGAGAGAATGCTCGCGAACCTTGTAGTTAATCTTCTCATTGCGAAGATCCAGGCTCGCGCGTATCCCATTTGCCTTCAGCGCCGCCAGCACTTCCCGGGCATAATCATCCGCCTCGTCGGTGATGGTGGCGACGACCACCTGCTCCGGCGCCAGCCAGAGCGGGAAGCGCCCCGCATATTCCTCGATCAGAATGCCGATAAACCGCTCCATCGAACCGAAAATGGCCCGATGCAGCATGACCGGACGATGTTTCGCTCCGTCCTCACCGATATAATTGGCATTCAGACGTTCCGGCAGCACGAAATCGACCTGCAGCGTCCCGCATTGCCAGTCACGGCCAATCGCGTCGGTCAGCACGAATTCCAGCTTCGGGCCATAGAAGGCGCCTTCGCCCGGATTCATGGTGTAGGCGATATTTGTCGCCTCGATTGCATCCCGAAGGGCGCCTTCGGCTTTATCCCAGATCGCGTCCTCGCCCGCCCGCACCGCGGGTCGGTCCGAGAATTTCACCTTCACTTCGGTGAAGCCGAAATCCTTGTAGACATCGAGCAGGAGCTCGCAGAAGATTTCGGTCTCGGACATGATCTGGTCTTCAGTGCAGAAGATATGCGCATCGTCCTGCGTAAAGCCGCGAACCCGCATGATGCCATGCAAGGCGCCCGATGGTTCGTACCTGTGACAGGACCCGAACTCAGCCATCCGGAGCGGCAGATCCCGGTAACTGGTGATGCCCTGATTGAAGATCTGCACATGGCAGGGGCAGTTCATGGGCTTGAGCGCGAAGGTCCGTTCCTCGGATTCGGTGGTGTACATATGCTCACCGAACTTCTCCCAATGGCCCGACGCCTCCCAGAGCTTGCGATCGACAAGCTGCGGGGTTTTCACTTCCTTATAGTTGGCCTCTTCCAGCTTGTGGCGGAGGTACCGTTCAAGGGTGCGGTAAAGGGTCCAGCCCTTCTCATGCCAGAAGACCATGCCGACGGCCTCTTCCTGCAAATGGAAGAGATCCATCTCACGGCCGAGTTTCCGGTGGTCGCGGCGTTCCGCTTCCTCCAGCCGATGGAGATAGGCCTTCAGTTCCTTCTCATTCCGCCAGGCGGTGCCGTAAATCCGCTGCAGCATCTCATTGCGGGAATCGCCACGCCAATAGGCGCCCGCCAGCTTCATCAGCTTGAAGGCATGACCAAGCTTCTTGGTTGAGGGAAGATGCGGCCCCCGGCACAAATCCTGAAAATCACCCTGGCGATAGATGCCGATCGGCTGATCTTCCGGAATCGCATGGATAATCTCCGCCTTGTAATGCTCGCCGGAGTTCTTGAAAAACTCGACGGCATCGTTGCGGGACCATTCCTCGCGGGTAATTTCCTCATCCCGGTCGACAATTTCATGCATCCGCTTTTCGATCTTTTCAAGATCGTCGGGAGTAAAGGGCTCCTTGCGGGCGAAATCATAGTAAAAGCCATTCTCAATGGCCGGACCGATCGTCACCTGGGTTTCCGGATATAACTCTTTCACGGCTTCCGCCATCACATGCGCGGCGTCATGACGCAGAAGTTCAAGAACACCTTCATCCTCATCGCGCGACGTGACAATTTCTATCGCAGTGTCCTGATCCAGAACCGTTTTCAGATCCTTCATCTCGCCATCAATGCGCAGCGCAAGCGCCGCTTTCGCAAGGCCCGGTCCGATATCCTGCGCCAACTCCGCGCCTGAAACCGGATTATCGAAAACCCGCTTGCTCCCGTCGGGGAGCGTAATCTCTACTTGTCCGTTTGCCATTGGGTACCATCCATTCCATGACCGGTCCCGAACAACACCCTGTCCTGGATCCGCGATCATGCGGGGGACTTTAGAAAACTGGCGGGGCATGTCAAGCGATAGCCGCCCGGGAAACCCAATTAACGTGGAAAAGGTTGCATCCCGGAAGAGACTAGTTTCCGAGCACGTCCTCATAAAGTGCAATTGTAGAAGCGCACATATGCTCAATCGCGAAATGCGCGAGGACATGCTGGCGCGCCCGCGAGGCCACAGCTTCACGCGCATCCGATGACAGGTCAATCGCCGCGGCCAGCGCATCCGCCATCGCCTCGACGTCGCCAACCGGCACCAGCCATCCAGTTTCCCCGTCGAGGATCGTCTCCATCGACCCGCCATGCGCCGTCGCGATCACGGGCCGCCCCATTGCCTGCGCCTCGACTGCAATCCTGCCAAAGCCTTCGGGTACCGAGGTTGCCGAGACAACAACGTCGGAAAGCATCAGCGCCACCGCCATGTCATCGCAATGCCCTTTTATCTGGACCCGGCCTTCAAGACCAAAGGAGACCACCAGTTTGTTGAGCTCCGCGCAATAGGCCTCCCGCCCTTCCGTGCTGCCGACAAGCAGCGCCAGAAATTCCTTGTCCCTGATCCTCGCCAGCGCCTCGATAAAGGTGGTATGGCCTTTCAACCGCGTAAGACGGCCGGGCAACATGATCACGGGAACTCCGTCCGGCAAACCCCAGCTTCGCGACATATCCATGATCCGTTCGGCATGGATAGCGGCGGGATTGAACTTACGGCAATCGACGCCGCGCGGAATGGTCACTATCCTCTCCGGCGCCACATCATAATGCGCACGGATATGGTCGGCGATGAAATCGGAAATTGCAATGACACGCTCGCCCTTCGCCATGATCGCGTTATAGGCGTTCTTGAAATAACCGCCGCGGTTATAGGCGGCATGGAAGGTGGTTACGAAATGCACGCCGGTCCTTTTCGCGGCGAAATAGGCGCTCCAGGCGGGCGCGCGGCTTCGCGCATGAACGATATCAACATCATATTCCTCAATGATCGCCGCGATCCGGCTAATATTGCGGCGCATGACAAACGGGTTCTTCGACGCAACCGGAAGCGTGATATGGCGAACGCCGATCCTTTTCAGCTCATGAGTCATGATCCCGCCAGACGAAGCGACGATAGGTGTCCAGCCCCTTTCCTTCAGCGCCGACGCCATCTCGATGGTGCCGCGCTCAACGCCGCCGCCATTTAAACTTGGCAGAATTTGCAAAACAGTCGGATGACGCCTTTCACCCTCAGGTGAAGGAGTGCTATGCTCGGGATCGGTTTCGTTCATCAACGGTTACTATTGCTCAAAAATGACTTCGACTGACACACCTAGTATGCTGCCCCGGCCGGATGGTCAATCCCTCGCCTATCATCATACCGCCGGCTTCTCGCCCGGAGTAATATTCTGCTCGGGCTTCATGTCGGATATGGAAGGGACAAAAGCCACCGCCCTTGAAAAGGCGATGAAAGCCCTTCACCGCAGCTATACACGATTTGATTATCTGGGGCACGGGCAATCGACCGGTAATTTTACCGACGGCACGATCAGCCGCTGGACAGATGATGCGCTTGCGATCCTCGACGATTGCACGGCGGGCCCGCAAATTATCGTCGGCTCTTCCATGGGCGGCTGGATCGGCCTGCGCATGGCGTTGCTGCGTCCGGAGCGCATTGCCGGATTCGTCGGTATTGCCGCCGCGCCGGATTTTACCGCGCGCATGTGGGAGGATATGCCGCCAGACGGGAAAGAGGCGATCAAAAGCAAGGGATTCTGGGAACAGCCATCGGAATATTCGGACGAACCCTATATCATTACCAAAAAGCTTCTGGATGACGGGCCGCGCAACTTTTTGCTGGACGGGCCGATCGATGTGACCTGCCCCGTTCATCTGCTTCAGGGCATGAAGGACGATAGCGTACCCTGGCAAACCGCCCTCAAGATACAGGAAGCGCTGGTCAGCGAAGATGTGACCGTGTCCCTGATAAAAAACGGCGACCATCGCCTCTCCGAGCCGGATGACATTACGCGTCTGATCCTGGCAACGGAGCGTATCGGCAATATGCGCTAGCTTAGGAAAATTTATACTAAACTGCCGTAAATCGGTCATATTTTTCGCCTAGTTTTTACTTGCAGTCGAGTAGGCGATTGTTCGCTAAGCCATTAAAATAAAAACCTATTTGGCGGCGACATTGATTTGGCGTCCTGATCCGGCTACGCACCTGAAAAAAGAGTGATATCGATCACTGGACATTAATAAAAAAAGCACCAAATAGGGTGTATAGCTTAGTACAGACGCTATCAAACCTTTGCTGATCCTTGGGAAAGTCCCCCTCTCCCATCGAAAGGCAATATAAAGCCGGATCGATCCCCCCTCTCGGTCCGGCTTTTTTTATGCCGTTACTTGGAACCGGGCGGTGATTGCATCCACTTTACTATTCTCATTGCCGGGAATATCCAGATGACGCCCGCGAGTGGATAAAAAATCAGTTCCGCGAGCTTGTTGGCGGGCAGAAACTGCACGGCGATGAACAGGCATATTGCGCAATAGGCGGTCAGAAGAACGAGCAGTCCTGCCAGCCCAATTATTTTTCGAGAGTTCATCGTCATCCAGCGAATTTTGCGGTATTAATTACAGTCGTCATGTTAACCATAGTGGCGCGCCACATAAAGGAAAACACGCGGCGATTGCCATATTTTTGACAAAAAGCCAACGCATGCCGGACATTATTGTATGGCCAAATCCGGCATATTTAGAAAGAGTACTATTGAGGATTAATATGTTTCACAAGAAACCGAAATTGACGGATGCTCCCGAGGAAAAGCAGGAAACATCATCTACACCGGAACAGAAACTGGAAAGCAGAGTAAAACCGATGACTACAACTGGCGGAACAAGAAGCTTTGGCATTGATAATGGTTTGCGTCCGAAACCCGCCCCCTACGGCATGGGGGCAGAGGAAAAAAAGGAAGGCAGCAAGCTTCATGTCGGCGCGGATATT
Source organism: Sneathiella chungangensis (assembly GCF_009882935.1). GTDB lineage: Bacteria > Pseudomonadota > Alphaproteobacteria > Sneathiellales > Sneathiellaceae > Sneathiella > Sneathiella chungangensis. Next base: position 1,118,239 of record NZ_WTVA01000015.1, on the reverse strand, counting down.
CATCTGAAAGGTGAAATTACCTCCTGCGATCGCCTGATCGTCGAAGGCAAGGTCGAGGCCTCGATGACCAGCAAGGAAATCGAGATCAGCAAGAGCGGCATCTTCAATGGCACCGTCGATATCGATACGGCCGATATTTCCGGCCAGTTTGATGGCACCATGAAGGCCCGCAAGCGCCTCGTCATCCGCAAGACCGGCAAGGTCACCGGTAACATCAGCTACGGCGAGATCGAGATTGAACCGGGCGGAGAAATCGGCGGGACAATGAAAAAAATCGCCGGGGAGCAGGGAAGCCTCCTCGCGGAAATGGAAAACAGCAAGGACAAGTCGAAAGAAGCGGCTGACGCTGACGAAGAAAAGGAATCTGCCTAAGCTTCCCCGTTTTTTCCGTCCTTGCGTCGCATTGAAGCCTTTTTCGCGACGGAATTCTGCCTGCCGCCCGTTCAATGGATAATCGTGACGTGCGGCAGACCGCCCTTCCATGGAACCGTCAGGTGATGATGCATAGTCTAAGCGAGATTGATAAAGATGCTGCGCTTATGCAGGAAGTCGCCGACGGCAACGCTTCCGCGAGCCGGATCATTGCCGATCTGTATCTTAACGGATCCTACCGCTTGGCGATGCGTATTCTGGGAGATAACGGCCTCGCTGAAGATATGGCGCAGGAGGCCTTTATCCGGCTGTGGAAACAGGCACCGAAATGGCAGGCGAAAGCCCAGATAAAAACCTGGCTGCATCGCGTCACCCATAATTTATGTGTTGATTATTTGCGCAAGCAAAAGCGGTATAGTGATGATGAAATTCCGGATGTGGAAGATCCCAGGCCAGGTGTGCTAGAGATTAAGGCACAGCAGCAGCTCGGCGACAAAGTCACCGAAGCCCTGCAAAAGCTTCCGGCCCGGCAGCGTATCGCGATTTCGCTGGTGCATTTTGAGGAATGTGGAAATATAGAGGCAGCGGCCATTATGGATATTTCGGTTGACGCTCTGGAATCCCTGCTTGCGCGGGGCCGGCGTAAATTGAAGGAACTGCTGCTGCCCGCCCGGCGCTTGATGGATGGAGAGGACAGATGAAGGATATCCTGTCGACAGATCTTGAACGGTTCAAGGCGGTCGTAGAGACATACGGCGCGCGTGAGGAAGCCTGGCCGGCGGCCGATCACGAGATGATGCAAAGGCTGCTGGAGACCTCCGATGTTGCCCGGAGCCTGCTGCGCCAGGAAAAGAAATTCGACCTGCTTCTTCAGGAACAGTCGCGGCCTATCGTCGCGTCGTCGGATTTGCTGGGTCGCGTGCTGGTCAATGCCGAGGACATCAACCAGGGTTCTCTCTTCCGGAGCCTCTGGCCCTTCGGCTCCCTCTGGCAGCCTGCGGCGGGAATGGCAGTGGCGGCCTGTATCGGTATCCTGCTGGGTTTTTCGAGCCCCAATATTCTCAACAATGGTGATGAATATACGCTGAATGATACCGTGTTCAGCGGCGGAACCATGATCGATTTGGAAACTGAATATGAGAATCTCTAGGCAAAAAATACTCTCCGCCGCGCTGATCTTGTCGCTTGCCGTTAATGTCGTCATCGGCGGTTTCGTCATCACTCAATGGGTTGATCACGGCGACAAGCGGCGTCACGACAGGTTTCATTTCGACAGACGGGCCGCCGCGACCGTTCTCGGCGATGAGCAGCAGGAAAAATTCGAGCAGCTCTGGAAGGAAAGACGGAGCAGCCTCCGTCCCTATTTCAAGGAGTTCCGTCAATATCGTGAGAAACTCGCGGAATTGTTCAGTGCCGAAACTCTCGATCTTCCGGCCATCAACCAGACCTATGCGGACATGATCGCCAAGCAGATCCAGATCGAAAGCTATTTACAGGCGACGATGCTGGAGCTCGCGAAATCTCTGCCGGAGGACAAACGCGCGGCTTTTTTCATGAAGGGCTTCCACCCGCCGAAAAAAGCGCCAAAGCCGAAAAAAGACGCCGCTGAATGACGGACCGCAGACAATTCGCTCCCGCAACGGAGCGAAACCGGACCCCGATTCTGAATGTCCTTAAAGCCTGGCTGCCGGAGACGGGTACGGTGCTGGAAATCGCCAGCGGCACCGGCGAGCATGCCGTATTTTTCGCGCCCCGCATCACGCCAGTCAAGTGGCAACCCAGCAACCGCGAGATAGACCAGATGGAGAGCGTTACCGACTGGATCGCCCACAGCCCCTCTGAGAACTTGTTGCCGCCAGTGACGCTTGACGTGACGGATCCGCTCTGGCCCGTTGAAGAGGCTCACTACAATGGCGCGCCCATTACCGCGATCTTTAATGCCAATATGATCCATATCTCGCCCTGGCAAACCTGCGAAGGATTGATGGCGGGTGCCGGTCGCATCCTGCCGAAGGGTGGACGGCTTATTCTCTACGGTCCCTTCAAATACGATGGCGAGCACACATCCCGGTCCAATGAGGAATTCGATGGCTGGTTGAAGGCGCGTGACGGCGAATTTGGCGTGCGGGACATCCGGGATGTAATGGACGAAGCGTCAAAGAACGGCATTCGGCATTTGATCGCAAGACCGATGCCCGCGAATAATTTTTTGCATCTCTTCGAAAAAACCTGAAAGCCGGGCCATGAAAAAGGGCCGCCCCGAGGGGCGGCCCGATTATCTTCGATATGGCGAAGAGCTTAGAAGCCCATGCCGCCCATACCGCCCATGCCACCCATGTCGGGCATAGCCGGCGCGCCGGAGTCTTTCGCCGGAAGATCGGCGATCATGGCTTCGGTCGTAATCAGCAGGCCAGCGATCGAGGCCGCATCTTCCAATGCAGCGCGGACAACCTTGGCCGGATCGATAACACCATCGGCAGGCATATCGCCATAATTGCCGGTCTGGGCGTTGAAGCCATAGCTGTTGCTCTTCTGCTCAAGCAGCTTGCCGACAACAACGGCGCCATCGGAGCCAGCGTTTTCGGCAATCTGGCGGCAGGGAGCCTGAAGAGCGCGACGAACAATTTTGATACCAACGTTCTGATCTTCATTCTCGCCTTTAAGGCCGTCAAGCGCACGGGATGCGTACAGCAGCGCAACACCGCCACCGGCAACAATGCCTTCTTCAACAGCCGCGCGGGTTGCATGAAGCGCATCATCGACGCGGTCTTTGCGTTCCTTCACTTCGGTTTCCGTCGCACCGCCAACCTTGATCACGGCAACACCGCCGGCAAGTTTAGCCAGACGTTCCTGCAGTTTTTCGCGGTCATAATCAGAGGAGGTTTCCTCGATCTGGCTGCGGATCTGGTTGCAACGGCCTTCGATATCCGCCTTCTCACCAGCACCATCAATGATGGTGGTTTCTTCCTTGGAGATCGAAACGGATTTCGCCGTACCCAGCATATCAAGACCGACATTTTCGAGCTTGATACCGAGTTCTTCGGAGATCACCTGGCCACCGGTCAGGATCGCGATATCTTCGAGCATCGCCTTGCGACGATCGCCGAAGCCCGGAGCCTTCACCGCAGCGATTTTCAGGCCGCCACGGAGCTTGTTGACCACGAGCGTGGCAAGAGCCTCACCTTCAATATCTTCTGCGATAATGAGAAGCGGCTTGCCAGCCTGAACAACGGCTTCAAGAAGCGGCAGCATCGGCTGCAGGTTGGTGAGTTTCTTTTCGTGAAGCAGGATGTAGGGGCTGTCCATGTCGGCAACCATTTTCTCTGCATTGGTCACGAAGTAAGGTGAGAGGTAACCGCGGTCAAACTGCATGCCTTCAACAACGTCCAGTTCGGTCGCGAGACCTTTTGCTTCCTCAACCGTGATAACGCCTTCGTTGCCGACGCGCTGCATGGCTTCGGAAATAATGTTGCCAATTTCAGATTCGCCATTCGCGGAGATCGTGCCGACCTGGGCGATTTCGTCCTGGCTGGAAACCGGCTTGGACATGTCCTTAATGGATGCAACAGCCTTGGCAACGGCAAGGTCGATACCGCGTTTCAGATCCATCGGGTTCATGGCCGCGGCAACCGCCTTCAGGCCTTCCTGGATGATGGACTGGGCCAGCACCGTCGCCGTCGTCGTGCCGTCACCGGCAATGTCGTTGGTCTTGGATGCAACTTCCTTGACCATCTGCGCGCCCATATTTTCAAACTTGTCTTCAAGTTCGATTTCCTTGGCAACGGTCACACCGTCTTTGGTGATGCGCGGAGAGCCGAAAGATTTGTCGATAACGACGTTGCGGCCTTTCGGGCCGAGGGTCACTTTCACAGCGTCCGCAAGGGTGTTTACGCCCTTCAGCATGCGCCGGCGAGCGTCTGTGTTAAATTTGACTTCTTTTGCCATGTCTAATTTCCTCAATCACAAATGTGCTGATTTAGGCCAAAATGCCCATGATGTCTGATTCTTTCATGATCAAGACGTCTTCACCGTCGACCTTGATCTCGGTTCCGGACCATTTTCCGAAAACAACCTTGTCGCCGACTTTCACGTCGAGCGGTCGGACGGTTCCATCTTCCGCAATCGCGCCGTTACCCACGGCAAGAACATCGCCTTGAGATGGTTTTTCCTGCGCACTATCCACAAGGATAATGCCGCCGGCTGTTTTTTCTTCAGCCTCAACGCGCTTCACCAATACGCGATCGTGCAATGGACGAAATTTCATTAAAGTCTCCCTCATCCTAGAATAAGTAGTCGTTAAATTGATTGTTAGCACTCTCCAGGTAAGAGTGCTAACAAATTCGCTAGGGATGTAATAAAAAGCTAAGCGGCTGTCAAGGGATGAGAAAAAATTCCTTTGTAAACCGTCGTTCCGTGAATTATTCGACGATTTGCCGTCAATGAGCGCCAAATTTCTTGGCGTGATCCGGATTTTCCAGTAGATAAAGCCCCAACGCCTGCCCCGCACATAAGTTATGGGCGGTGTCCATACAAGTGAAGAATCGTTAAAAGGCGCAAAATTTCCGTGACGACATCCCTCCTTACGCAACTCAGTCACATCGTCGGTCAGGCCTTCGGGGCGGTTGGAATCGATCCCTCTTTCGGCACGACCTTTCCCTCGCAGCGGCGCGATCTGGGCCAGTTCCAGTGCAACGGTGCCCTTGCGGCGGCGAAGCAGGCCGGGCGGAACCCGCGGGATATCGGCGCGGAGGTCATGGCTGAACTCGAGAAGTCAGGCCTATTTTCCGAGATTACGCTCGCCGGGCCGGGCTTTATCAATATGCGGCTTACCGATGATTTCCTTCTCGGCCATATCAGCGATCTTGCCGAAGACCCTCATTTCGGATGCCGGAGCTTCCATACACCGCAGAAAGTCATTCTCGATTACGGCGGACCGAATGTCGCCAAGGCGATGCATGTCGGGCATTTGCGCGCGACCATCATCGGCGAAAGCCTCCGTCGCCTGCGGGTCTTTCTCGGGGATGAGGTGATCAGCGATGTGCATTTCGGTGACTGGGGCCTGCCCATGGGCCTGCTGATCAAGGAAATCGAGCGGCGAAACCCCGACCTGCCCTATTTCGATGAGAAATTCGCAGGGCCCTATCCCGACACGTCGCCCGTGACGGTCGAGGAGCTTCAGGAGATTTATCCCGCCGCCTCCGCCCGCAGCAAAGAGGATCCGGCCTTTCTTGAAGCGGCGCGCCTTGCCACCTTCGACCTGCAAAAGGGCCGTCCCGGCTATCGCGCACTGTGGCAGCATATGCGCGATATCTCCATCGCCGAAACGCGCACGGATTTTGATCTGCTGGGCGCGCAGTTCACCGAATGGAAGGGCGAGGCGGATACGAACGACCATATTCCGGTGATGCTGGCCCGCCTGAAAGCGGAGGGTTATTCGGAAATGTCCGAAGGCGCCATCGTGGTCAATGTGGCGGAAGAGGGCGATAAAAAGGAAATGCCGCCGCTTATTCTCGAAAAGTCGGATGGCGCGGTGATGTATGGCACCACCGATCTGGCCACCATCGAGATACGAAGCGAACTCCATGATCCCGATAGCATCCTCTATGTGGTCGATGCGCGGCAGAGCCTGCACTTCGAGCAGGTGTTCCGCGCGGCGAGAAAATGCCACAGCCTGAAACCGGCATGCCATCTGGAACATATCGGCTTCGGCACCGTCAATGGCCGCGACGGAAAGCCGCTTAAAACCCGCGATGGCGGCGTCGTTCGCCTGCGCAGTCTCATAGAGGACGCAGTCGACGAAGCGCGGAAGGTGGTCCGCGATACCGGCATGGCCGAACGTTTTGAGCCGGCGGAACTTGACGATATCGCGACAAAGGTTGGCATTGCGGCGATCAAATTTGCCGACCTATCGAACCAGCGAATGTCGAATTACATCTTCGATCTGGAGAGATTTACGAAATTCGAGGGCCGGACGGGTCCTTATCAGATGTATGCTGCCGTCCGTATCAAGTCGATGCTGCGAAAGGCGGCGGAACAAAAACTCGTTGACGGGCGCCTGATGGCAACGCATGACGCGGAGCGGAACCTGATGCTGGCGCTTGCGGCACTTCCGGAAGCCGTGGCGGGAGCCAGTGAGAAAAACGCGCCTAACATTCTCTGCGATCACGTCTATTCCTTAAGTCAGGAATTCAACGCCTTCTATCATGAATGCCCGGTGCTGGGTGAAGCGAATGCTGACATCCGCGCGTCCCGCCTCCGTCTCTGCGCCATTACGCTTCGGCAGATGGAGCAGATACTTTTCGTTCTCGGAATTGACGTTCCTGAAAGAATGTAAAGAATTTTAAATACTTGTCTCATATCTTTTCGCGCAAACTGCGTAACCCGTAATCAAGAGGAATACATCGTGCAAGAGGAAATGAAGAAACTTAAACCAGGTGTCGTTACAGGTAGCGACTATCTGACTCTCGTTCGAAACTGCAAGGCGCAGGGCTTTGCACTGCCCGCGATCAACGTCACCAGCACCAATACGCTGAATGCGGCACTGGAAGGGGCAATGCTCAGCAAGTCTGACATTATCATTCAGCTGTCCAACGGCGGCGCGCAGTTCTTTGCGGGCAAGGGCATCAAGGATGTCGACAAGGCCCGCGTTGTCGGCGCAATCTCGGCCGCCCGTCACGCGCATACCGTGGCCAAAGAATATGGCATCTGCGTCGTCCTGCATACCGACCATGCGAACAAGGGACTTGTTCCCTGGGTGGAAAGCATGATTGATGCGAGCGAAGCCGAATTTGCTGCGACCGGAAAACCGCTTTTCAGTTCCCATATGCTGGATCTTTCCGAAGAGCCGATTGAGGAAAATCTCGCGGAATGCGAACGCATACTGAAACGCCTCGCAAAAATCGACATGAGCCTCGAAATCGAGCTTGGCGTGACCGGCGGCGAGGAGGATGGCGTCGGCAGTGATGTCGATGCCATGGACAACAGCAAGCTCTATACCCAGCCTGAAGAAGTATTGCAGGCCTATGAACGCCTCTCGCCAATCGGGCATTTCTCTGTCGCCGCGGCCTTTGGCAACGTACATGGCGTTTACAAGCCGGGAAATGTCCAACTTCGCCCCGAAATCCTCCAGGCGTCGCAACAGCACGTGCAAAGTATTTACGACACGAAGGAAAAGCCACTCGACTTCGTTTTCCATGGCGGCTCCGGCTCCAGCCCCGAAGAAATTGCAGAGGCCGTAAGCTATGGCGTGTTCAAGATGAATGTCGACACCGACACGCAGTTCGCCTTCTCCAAACCGGTCGGCGATTATGTGGAGGCGCATCCGAAAGCCTTCAAATACCAGATCGACCCGGTTGACGGCACGCCATTCAAGAAACACTACGATCCGCGCGCCTGGTTGCGGGAATGCGAAAAGTCGATGGCCGATCGCGTGCAGCAGGCCTGCCAGGAGCTGGGCGCCACCGGCAAGTCGATCGCCGACGTGTAAACACCTCCGGATTACCAGGAAAGGGCCGCGCAGATTGCGCGGCCTTTTTTGTTGCCTTGCCAATAGTAGGTATAGCAACTATATTGCCGGGATTATGCTGAGCAAGGATGAAAATACCCTGGGCACGCTGGTTCACGAGGTCGCGCATTTACTGCGCACACTCATTGACCGGCGGGTTGACCCCTATAATCTGACACGGGCGAAATGGCTCGCCCTTGGCGTTCTTGACCGCCGCGAAGGGATCACCCAGACGGAACTGGCCGAGTATCTGGAGCTGGATAAATCGACGGTCGGCCGACTGATCGACCGACTGGTGCAGCGGGGCTTCGTTGTCCGCCGGAAAGATCCGAAGGACCGGCGCGTCTTCCGGATATTTTTCGCCGAATCGGCCCAGCCAATTCTCTCCGAACTTGAACAGGTTGGTGCCGGCGTTCGCGCCGATGCCCTTGCCGGCATCTCCAAGCAGGATCAGGAGAAACTGTTGTCACTGCTGGATCAGGTCAAGACCAACCTCCTCAACGCGCAAGAGCGGACATAACGCAAAAACATGTACCAAAATGATAAGGCAAAAACAGCCAAGAGTGCGCCGACATGGCATCTCTTCGTACCCAAGCTCTATACTCTCCTCCGTCTTGGATATTCATGGACGGATTTGCGCCATGACGCCATCGCCGGGCTGACCGTTGCGATTGTCGCCCTGCCGCTCGCCATGGCACTGGCGATCGCATCCGGTGCGACGCCCGACAAGGGTCTGATAACGGCGATCATCGCGGGTTTTCTCATCTCCGCCCTCGGCGGGAGCCGGTTTCAAATCGGCGGACCGACGGGCGCCTTTGTCGTCGTTGTCTTCGACGTCATCAATCGGCACGGCTACGACGGCTTGATCGTTTCGACCATCATGGCGGGCTTCATGTTGGTCATCGCGGGCCTGATGCGCCTTGGCACCTTCATCAAATATATCCCGCAGCCGGTCGTCACAGGTTTCACGAGCGGAATCGCCGTTATCATCTTCTCAAGTCAGCTAAATGCCTTCTTTGGTTTTGGCATAGACGGGCTGTCCGCCAATGTGATCGGCGAATGGACGACCTATCTTTCCAGCCTGTCCCGCATTGACCCCATCACATCCGGTCTTGCGGCCGCTACGCTCGCGCTGATTATCCTGATGCGCGTTTATATGCCCAAAGCGCCCGGATTCCTGGTCGCCCTGATGCTCGGCGCAGTCATCGCGGTGCTTTTCAGCCTGCCGGTGGCAACCATCGGCTCACAGTTTGGCGACCTTCCGAAATTTCTACCGGCACCGTCGCTGCCCCAATTCAGCCTGCAGGAGATACCGGCACTTTTGCCAAGCGCCTTCACCATTGCCTTTCTCGCCGGCGTGGAATCGCTGCTCTCCGCCGTCGTCGCCGATGGCATGACCGGTCGCCGTCACCGGTCCAATTGTGAGCTGGTGGCGCAAGGAGTAGCAAATATGGCGTCCGGCTTTTTTGGCGGCATGCCCGCCACCGGCGCCATCGCGCGAACCGCCACCAATATCAAGTCGGGCGGGCGCACGCCGGTCGCCGGTATGCTGCATGCGGTTTTCCTGTTGCTGATCATGTTGCTCTTCGCGCCGCTCGCCGTCTATGTGCCCCTCGCCTGCCTTGCGGCCGTTCTGGTGATCGTCGCCTGGAATATGAGCGAATTTGACCGCTTCGTTAATCTCCTGAAAGCGCCCATGGGCGACCGGCTTGTGCTTGTCACAACCTTCCTTCTCACCGTGCTTGTCGATCTCACGGTCGCTATTGAAGTCGGCGTTGTCTTTGCGGCGCTTGTCTTTATGCACAGGATGGCCGGGGCTGTGGAAATCGCGACCCATGTGACCCTCCTCGAAGGCGACCGGGATGATCTCGCAGATTCGTCCCAAAGCGCCTATGTTCCGGGCCACGGACTGCCCAAAGGGATAGAGACCTATGAGATTACCGGCCCGTTTTTCTTCGGCACCGTTTCGCTTCTCGCCGACGTGCTGGACAGGATTGACGTCACGACCGAGGTTATCATCCTCCGTCTCGCCAAGGTCCCGATGATTGACGCAACCGGCGCAACGGCGCTTTCGGATTTTGTCGACCGCAGCCTCAGCAAAGGTCAGGTGATCATACTTTCCGAAGCGCAGCCGACGCCGCTCAAATTGCTCACGCGGATGCAGGAGGAGAAGAATGGCGGCAATCTATTGCTGGCCGCCAGCTTCGAGGACGCGAAACGCTTCGCCCTCGCCCGTCAGTCGGAAAAACCGTAACCCTTTAGCCTCGACCGCCATCAATAGGCGATGGCGCAGCCGTCTTTGCGGCTTTCCGAGCCGGCGGAGAGAACGCCCGTTTCCGGATCGATGGCGATCATCTGGCCACCGCCAAGCGGCATCGTCGTGTCGGCAAGCTCATATCCCATGCCGACAAGCTCCGCGCGGACAGAGGCGGGGATGCCCTCCTCGACTTCCAGAATACCCGCATCGTAAAAGGCGCGCGGACTGTCGATCGCTTCCTGCACGTCCATGCCGAAATTCCAGATATTCGTGAGCACATGCGCATGGCCCACGGGCTGATAGCCGCCGCCCATGACGCCATAGCTGATCGCCGCCTTTCCGCCTTTGGTCACCATTCCCGGAATAATCGTGTGCATCGGGCGTTTTCCGGGCGCGATGCAGTTCGGATGGTCGGGATCAACCACGAATCCATATCCCCTGTTCTGAAAGATCACACCGGTCTTCGCGCAGGCGATGCCGGAGCCGAATCCCTGGAAGAGCGAATTGATGAAGGAAACCGCGTTACGGTCCTTGTCGACGACCGAGATATAAACAGTATCGCGATGCCGCTCGAGCGCGTTGGCGCCGGTCGGATCGCCGGCTTTTCCAACTTCTATATAGCCGCAGAGATGTTCGGCAAATTCATCGGAGAGCAGCATATCGATGGGGACGTCCGCCTTGGTCGGGTCCGCGACATACTTGTTCCGCGCAAGATAGGCGAGCCGCGCCGCCTCCGCTTCCAGATGCAGGCGCATCGCGCCGTTGGGATCCAGTCCGTCGTGATCATATCTTTTCAGGATATTCAACATGATAAGCGCCGTAATACCCTGACCGTTCGGCGGAATCTGGTGGACGTGGTGACCCTCATATTCCGAATGAATTGGCGTGACGAAATCCGCATGGGTAGCCGCGAAATCCGCCGCCTCATGCACACCGCCGACGGCCCGGAGAGTTTCCGCCATCTGTTCGGCGATCTCGCCTTCATAGAAGGCGCTACGACCCTTCTTCGCCACGGCTTTGAGCGTGGCGGCCAACTTCGGCAATCGCCAGATGGAGCCTGCCGCTGGCGCCTTGCCGCCTTTCAGATACAGGTCACTCGCTGCCTTGTTCTTCAAAAGCCGCTTGACGCCCATTTCCCAATCAAGAGACGTACGCTGCGTAACCGGAAATCCGTTTTCCGCATAGTCAATGGCGGGAGCAAGAAGGTCGGCGAAATCCATACTGCCGTATTTTTCATGGAGCCGCGTCCAGGCAACAATCGCGCCGGGAATAGTGACGGAATGAGCGCTCTCGGGGTCGAGTTTGTTGATGCCCTTTGACATCAGATAATCCGCACTCAACGCCGCCGGCGCCTTGCCGGACCCATTCAGCCCCTCGATGTCGCCGCCGCCGCCCACGGCAACAAGGGCAAAGCAATCCCCGCCGATGCCGGTCTGCATCGGATCGACAACGCATTGAATGGCGCAGGCCGCAATGGCGGCATCCATCGCGTTACCGCCCGATTTAAGAATGCTGAGGGCGGCCTGACTGGAATGCGTACTCGACGTGGCGACAGCGCCATTCACACCATAGGTCACGGAACGGCCGGCTTGATAGAAATTGCGCAAGGGACACCTTTTTTCTTTATTGTTGGGGACGACGTAGATTACGCCATGTCAGGACGATGTGCAAAAGCGCAAAGACTGTTTTGGAAGTTTTTCCGCGGTACGGAACAAGTTCGACTACCAGAGACGGACAATCACATATTTTGTGAAGGCGTCATCCACCTGCAACTGACTTGCCGCCCGCCAGGCTGCGAGGGCGTCATCGTAGTTGTCGAAAAAACCCCGGACATCCATTTCCTTCAGATCAATGAAATCCTTGCCCCGCGTGTCCGCCACTTTGCCGCCAAATACAACGAACAATCCGTTTTCAGACTTTGAAGCCGTCTCCGTCATGACACCTCTTTACATTAAAGTTTGATCCCCCGTCGATCAGACGACGGGTTTCCTAAATAATATGCGCCGGTTATAGCGGGAATATTCAAAGAAGCAATGCGCGGCATGCAATATGACGAAAATCTTTACTCCCAGTTATCGCGCGATGCCGACAGGCCGAACGAGACCACGGCGAGCGATATCAGGACGTGATAGATATTGACCTCTTCCATTCCGCTATTCAGTGCAAGCCATTTGACGGCAATATCGGAAAGCAGCAGGCAGCCGACGGCCAGAAGAAGATATACCGCCAACATTCCCGACGATATCAGCCGGACCAGCCCGACGAGCAATATGACGCCCACCAGCCCCATCTGGATATTTGAGGACAGCCGCCACTGCCCCAGTAGCATCGCCACGCACAGGACGACAATCAAAAGCAGCAATATCCACCAGTAAAATCGGATGAAGAAATTCGCGAACAGGCCCGCGACGGCGCCAAGGGTCAAGGCAGCGATTCCGATCGATCCGGAAAAATATTTGGCTGTCGTGTGATATGTCTCGACACCACTGTAACCGGCGAACTTGAAGCCGCCCAGGGTCGCCGTAATGCCAATGGTTATAATACCGAAAGCCCAGAAAAGACTGGCTGGAAAAAAGGCCTGGCGCGCCAGATTCAGGGAAATCAGGCAACAAACCACCAAAATTGCTTCGAACGCAACGACCAGATTCATGGCGCGAGTATACCGACTTACGGAATTTTGTCTACTAAAGGGCGCAGGTTAGGCTTTGAACGCCGTCACGTCTCATGCTAAGGCAGAATATTCGCTTTTCAGGAGTATGCCGATTTCGACCTCACCGGATAAACCGATGAAATCCTTGCCGATCGCGACGGTCCTCGCCGTCAGCTTCGGTACGCTGGTTGTCATCACGGTCGTTATTGTCCTCGGTATAAGCCTTGTATCAGGCCTTCGCAATACGCGCGACCTCCTGACGGACAAGGCCGAAGCGGCGATGAAGACAACGGAATACGACCTTCGTGACCTTCTGGATCCGGCGGCTTTTCAGACAACCTATATCTCGCGGTTGATCACATCGGGCCAGCTGAAAATCGACGACAGGGATCAGCTCTCCGACTTTCTTCTGGGCGCCCTCGCCGGAACGCCGCAGATTTCCTCTCTCACTTTCGTTGCCCCCAATTTTCAGGTGACCGCCGCCAACCGCACAAGCCGCCGGGTGATTACCCTTGATGAAAGCAACGATCCGGTTGCAAGGCGGGGCCTTGCCGATATTTCCGGCCGCAAGGACGGGAGCTGGGGCCCGCTTGTCTATGTTTCGACGCTGGCGGAGACAGTCCTCAATTATAGAGAGCCGGTTATCCGGGATGGTGAATTTATCGGCGCGCTGATTGCGACTGTCCCGGCAACAATCGTCAATGCCAGGATGAATGCGGGTCCCCTGCTGACCAACGGCAAACGCTTTATTCTCTATGGAACAGGCCGCGTTCTGACGCAGGAGGGCATCGACAAACCGGATACGGGCCTCAGCATGGATAATGTCATTCCGAAGCTCGAAGAAATAGACGATCCCGTATTGCGGAACATCTGGTCGAAGAACGGGGAAAAGCTCGAATTGCTGGGCGATGACGCGACTTTCAACAGCCATTACCTGGAGGTGGGTGGAAAGGGATATATCTTCGTCTATAAGGACCTGGAGGGATATGCCGATCGGCCCTTCACGATTGGCTATTACATTCTCAATGACGATGTCGCGGTCGAGCTGCGCCGGCTGATGATCGCCGGATTTGCGGGACTCGGTATCATGCTGCTCAGCGCTGTCGTCGCAATTGTGATCGGGCGGCGCATTTCCCGCCCCGTGCTTGCCTTATCCGCCGCATCCCGGCAGATCTCACAGCTCGATTTCAGCACCGTCAAATCTCTCCCCCGCAGCCGGTTTACCGAGGTCGATGAAGCGAATAACGCCTATAATCGCATGCTGCGCGGACTCACCTGGTTCGAGACCTACGTGCCAAAGTCCCTTGTCCGCAAGCTGATGGAAAGCGGGGAGGCGAGGTCAGAAGAGCGCGTCGTGACGGTGATGTTCACGGATATCGCCGGATTTACGCCGCAGGCCGAGAGCATGTCGTCGGAAGACGTCGCCGACTTCCTCAATCACCATTTCGAACTCGTGACAAGCTGCATAGAGGCGGAGGGCGGCACTGTCGACAAATTCATCGGCGATGCCGTAATGGCGTTCTGGGGCGCGCCGGATCATCAGCCGGACCACGCCGCCCGCGCCTGCCGCGCCGGTCTCGCCATCAAAAAAGCCATTATCGCGGACAATGAAGAGCGCAGAAAACAGGGCCTTGGCGATGTGCATATGCGCATCGGAATTCATACCGGACCGCTGGTCGTCGGCAATATCGGATCGGCGGGCCGGCTCAACTACACCGTTGTCGGCGACACGGTGAATATCGCCCAGCGGATGGAGCAGTATGGCAAAACACTCTCCCCCGATCAGACCGATGACGTCCTGATACTCGTGACCGATGCCACCTTCGAGGCCACCACCGATGTAAAGGCGGAAAGGATCGGGGATTACCGGCTGAAGGGCCGGCATGATCCCGTCACGATCTACCGTCTGGATTGATCCGCTTTATCACGCCGGCTGATAATAGGGGTTGGTGCCGTCGGCATGGTCGGTCACGTCCAGAACCTCGGTGATTGAGGGAACGAGGTTCTGAATTTCGACGGCAACCCCCTGCTTCAACGTCACATCGGCCATGCCGCAACCCTGGCATCCGCCGTCCAGCCGGACATAGGCGCGATCCTTCTGCAGGTCGACCAGCGTGATGCGCCCGCCATGCGCGGCAATGGACGGATTGATCTTTTCCTCCAGCAGCTTGCGGATGGCGACTCCTTCCGGCGTTTTAAGCCCCGGCTTCGGCAGCGCTTCGCGGTAGTCAAGAACGGCGGTGATTTCCGGAATATAATGGCGCAGCATATTCTGAATGCCGGTCAGCATGGAGAAGGCCGGACCCTGGAACTTCAGGTAAAGCTTGCCGTTCTTGTAGCTGTGAAAAGCGACATCGCCGCCCGATTGCGTGACCGCCGGAACGATCCGGGTCGACAGCAAATCCTTGATCTGGTCGATTATCTCGGCATCGAACTCACCGGGGGCATCGCCGGCATCGGTCATCGTATCATCGCCACTTTGGAAATGCGCGACGATGGCGCCGAAGATTTCCGTCCGAAGCGACGCCCAGTCTCGCGTATCCGCCTTGGCGACAATAATGCTGTCGGCCGTCAGCGTCACGGCCGATACGCCCTCGATCCCGTAAAGGCGCGCCGCCAGCGGCGACTTTTTGTCGGCCTCCTCACGCGCAATCGCGAGCGGTCCATTTTCATAGACCTTCTCGGCGGGAAAAAATTCGAGCTCGGTAGCATTTTCGCCTGGCTTCGTCTGAATAAACATCTTTTTGTCTCTGTTGCCACTTAAGGGATGACGGAACATCGTGTTGCTGCCATAAAGGCGGCATCCATATAGCTGTAAATTAATAATAATAACGGAGAAAACAATGGCCAATTTTGTCAGGACGGTACTGGAAGAAAGGCCGGAAGGCAAGGTAGCACGTGTCGCAATCGATAATCAGCGCAAGCTCAACACCCTGAATTCCAGGGTTATTGGGGAACTCAACGATACGCTCGCGAGCCTCGATGACGACAAGGATATTGCCGTTCTGGTGCTAACCGGGGCCGGCGAGAAAAGCTTTGTGGGCGGCGCCGACATCTCCGAAATGGTCGGCCTTGACCCGGCGACGGCGCGTACCTTCATCACCAATATGCATCACGCCTGCCGCCGGGCGCGGTTTTTTCATGCGCCGGTCATCGCGCGGGTGAACGGATTCTCCCTCGGTGCCGGAATGGAGCTTGCGGCGGCCTGCGATCTGGTTATCGCCTGCAAATCCGCGCAATTTTCCATGCCGGAAGTGCGTGTCGGCATCCCCTCGGTTATCGACGCCGCCCTCCTGCCACGGATCCTCGGTTTCAATCTTGCGCGCGATCTGGTGCTGACCGGTCGGAGCCTCAGCGCGCAGGAAGCATTTGATGCCGGTCTTGTCCAGCGCCTTGCCGAGGATGACGCGCTTGATGCGGAGGTCGAGAAGGCGGTGGATGAAATTCTCGAGGGCGGGCGCACCGCAATGGCCATCCAGAAACAGCTTTGCAATGACTGGGAAAACAATTCACTACGCGATGGTATCCAGCTCGGTATCGATGCCTTCTCCCGCTCCTACGAGAGTGACGAGCCGCAGCGGATGATGGAAAAGTTCCTGAACCGCCCGCGGTAATCTGTATCGCACCCCTTCAGGCGGCCGAAAAAATTACCTATCCCCGCGTTTATTTGTTATGAAAGGGGCATCGGATCTGCCGCGTCGGGGGAAGGCATCCAGTGCTGGTTTATTTGTATGACGTTTTTTCGGGGGGCGGCCGCCAGTCACTGTCGGTCGAGGGGCTGGAGCGTCTTTTTTCAAACCAGAGCCATTCTCCCCTTCTCCGCCGCCGCCGCGCGCGCGTCATCATCTCGCGGGTCCGTTTCCTAAGCCTTATATGCGTCTTCGCCTTTCCCCTCGGGATCCTGCTCGACATGGCGACATTCGATGTCGAAAGCTATGTCACCCTCGGCATTACGCGCATCCTGATGGCGGCCCTCTTTCTCGCCCTGTTCTTCGGGATCAGCGGCGGGGAAACGCTGCGGGACGCCTATCGGGCGCTCGGCATCTTTTTTGCCATTCTGTTGACATTCCAGACCATGTATCAGCCCCTGCTGGATGTTTCGGATGTCTTTGAGGTGACCAGCCTCGCCGCCGCCGGGTATGTGCTGTTTCCCTTCCTGATCATTGCCTGCATCGCGGTTTTCCCGCTTACGGTCAAGGAATCCGTGCTTACCCTCGTCCTGCTCTTCGTGATCCAGATGCTGGTCCTCATCCTGATGCCGGAGAATGCCGATCCGCATCAAAGGCTGGGCCTTCTCCTGACGCTGACGGTTACCGGTGGGCTTTGCACCTTTGCGGCGATCAGCCAGCTGCTTTATATGTCGCTTCTCATCGATCAGGCGTCCATCGACGCCCTCACCCATTGCTATAGCCGTAACAGTGGCGAGGAAATCATCGATGTTCAGTTTAAAATTTCCAAGCGGCAGAATACGCCCTTCTCCATCGTCTTCGTCGATCTCGACAGGTTTAAATCGATCAACGACAAATATGGCCACGAGGCGGGGGATCGGGTGCTTGCCGGGGCGGCGTCGAATATCCGCCGCAACGCCCGCGGATCCGATGTGTTGATCCGCTGGGGCGGGGAGGAGTTTGTCATTCTTCTGCCCAATACAGATGCCGAAGGCGCGCTGAAATCCGTTCGCCGGCTGCGCAACATCGGTCTCGGCACCCGGCCCGACGGCAAGATGGTCACGGCAAGTTTCGGCATCGTCGACCGGCAAAGCGCCAATGTCGGCGACTGGACGGCGCTGGTCGATATTGCCGACAATCAGATGTATGAGGTAAAATCCCGCGGCGGCAACGATATTTCCGTCTATATCCCGGCGGAGGAAACCGATGCGGACGCAAACAGTGGCGATGATCTGGCGGCCGCGGAATGATCCTGAAAATACTTTCCGTCGCTTTCGTCATCCTGTTCATCGCGCGTATTCTTTTTGCGAAAAAGCTGAAGGAAATGGGCAAGGTGGCCGACCGCACGCTTAATCTGTTCCTGATCGCTATTGCCATCTATCTCGGTTTGCAGGCATTGCTTGTATATGCGATGGTGTAATACCACATAGCTGGACATTCTGAAGTTTCAAAAGGAGATTACACATGCCCGCAATGCGCACGGAAACCGACACCATGGGAGATGTCTCTGTTCCTGCAGATCGTTACTGGGGGGCGCAAACGGAACGGTCATTTGAAAATTTCAGGATCGGCACCGAGCATCTGCCCGTGCCGCTCATCCGGGCTCTCGGGACTCAGAAAAAGGCGGCGGCGCTCAGTAATCAGAGCCTCGGCCGGCTCGAGTCCCGCCTCGCCGATGCCATCGTTCTGGCGGCGGACGAGGTGATCAATGGCGACCTTCTCGACCATTTCCCGCTGGTGATCTGGCAGACGGGCTCGGGCACCCAGAGCAACATGAACACCAACGAGGTCATCGCCAACCGCGCCAATGAAATCCTCGGCTCGCCGCTCGGCAGCAAGAGCCCGGTTCACCCCAACGATCATGTCAATATGGGCCAAAGCTCCAATGACAGTTTTCCGACCGCCATGTCCATTGCCGCCGCCGAGCAGGTGACCCACCATCTTCTCCCGGCGCTCAATCACCTTTATCAGGCACTGTCGGAGAAATCGGCGACGTTCAAGGATATCGTCAAGATCGGCCGGACGCATACGCAGGATGCCGTGCCAATCACGCTCGGCCAGGAATTTTCAGGCTATATGCGTCAGGTCGAACTTGCGATGGAGCGGCTAAGGGACGTCCTTCCGCGCGTCATGGAACTCGCGCAGGGGGGCACGGCGGTCGGGACCGGCCTCAACGCCGCGCCCGGATTTGCAGACCTTTTCGTTACCACTGTCTCCGACCTTACCGGGCTGCCGTTTTCCAGCGCGGCAAACAAGTTCGAGGCAATTGCGGCTCATGACGCGCTGGTCGAGCTTTCCGGCGTTCTAAATGTCATCGCGACAAGTTCGATGAAAATCGCCAACGACATCCGCTTCCTCGCGAGTGGCCCGAGAAGCGGCCTTGGCGAGCTGATCCTGCCGGCGAACGAGCCCGGCTCCTCCATCATGCCGGGCAAGGTCAATCCGACCCAGTGCGAGGCGGTGACGCAAGTCTGCGCCCAGGTCATGGGGAATCACGTCACGGTCACCATCGCCGGTTCAACCGGTCATTTCGAGCTGAACGCTTTCAAGCCGGTGATCATTTATAACGTCCTGCAATCGATACGGCTGCTGGGGGATGCGCTTCGCAGCTTCACCGACAACTGTGTCGTCGGGATTGAAGCCAATGAAGGGCGGATCAGGGAATTGATGGCGCAATCGCTGATGCTGGTGACCGCGCTCAATCCGCATATCGGCTATGACAAGGCGGCAAAAATCGCCAAGAAAGCCTATGCGGACAACAGCAGCCTGAAAGAGGCCGCCCTTGCGCTGAACCTCCTCACCGAAGACCAATTCGACGACTGGGTCCGGCCCGAGGATATGGTAGGGGAGTAAGCGGAAGAAAGCTGGAGCGGGCGAAGGGAATCGAACCCTCGTCGTAAGCTTGGGAAGCTTCTGCTCTGCCATTGAGCTACGCCCGCGATGTCTCTTGTAACTACAGAAAGACGCGTTTTTCCGCAATAGAAATTCTTGACAGCCGAGAACCGTCTCGCTAAAGATTTTTCCGTGGTGATTTGTGCCGACCGGCTTGCGGCCACGTTAAAAGAAACGCTAAAAGGTCGGGGCTCGCAGGAACCCTGATCGATGGTCGGGGTTTTTTTATGCCTCGAGGAAGACATGACAGACAAAAAAGAGATAGCGCCCACGCGCATCAGTGATTGCAGAACCGCGACAAAACTAGTGCGCGGTGGCACCAAACGCTCCCAGTTTAAAGAAACCAGCGAAGCCATTTTTATGAATTCCGGCTTCGTTTACGACAGCGCCGAACAGGCGGCGGGACGCTTCAAGGGCGAGAACGAGGGATTTATCTACTCCCGTTACGCCAATCCGACCCTTTCCATGTTCGAGGACCGGATGATCCTGCTGGAAGAGGGAGCGGAGGCCGCGCGCGCCACCGCGAGCGGCATGGCGGCGGTGAACGGTGCGCTCATGTCTCTGGTCAAGGCCGAGGATCATGTGGTGGCGCCGAAGGCCCTTTTTGGCTCCTGCCTCTATATTATCCAGACGATTTTGCCGCGATTCGGCGTCAATATTTCGCTGATAGACGGAACGGATATTGATCAATGGAAGAACGCGATTAATGAAAAGACGACCTGCGTCTTTTTTGAAACGCCCTCCAATCCGGCGCTTGAGGTCATGGACATTGCCGCCATTTCCGAGCTTGCCCATAAAGTCGGCGCCAAGGTCATTGTCGACAATGTTTTCGCAACGCCTATCCTGCAGCAACCCATCATGCTCGGGGCGGATATCGTCGTCTATTCCGCGACCAAACATATCGACGGGCAGGGCCGCTGTCTTGGCGGGATCGTCCTTGGCTCCGAAGAATATGTCGAGGATACCCTCGCGCCCTATCTCAAGCATACCGGTCCGGCGCTCAGCCCGTTCAATGCATGGAACCTTCTGAAAGGTCTTGAAACGCTGAAGCTTCGCGTCGAGAAGCAATGCGACAACGCGGAGAAGATCGCCGCGTTTCTTGATGGCCATCCGGCGGTAAAACGGGTCATTTATCCGGGGCAGGAAAATCATCCGCAGCATGCCCTCGCCAAGCGGCAAATGTCGCACGGCGGCACGCTTGTGACCTTCGAGGTCGCCGACAATCAAGGTGACGCCTTTGCGTTCCTCAACCGCCTGTCGCTGATCGACATCAGCAACAATCTCGGCGATGCCAAGTCGTTGATTACCCATCCGACGACAACGACCCATTCAAGCGTCGATGACGCAACCAAGCAGGAACTCGGCATTACCGAGAGCATGGTTCGGATGTCGGTCGGGCTCGAGGATGTCGATGACCTGATCGAGGATCTGGGTTACGCGCTGAGCCGTCAGAACGCCTAAATCGGGATACGGCGGTGACCACAAGGCGCCGCCCCCGGCAGGGCCGGTTTACCGATTTACTGGACAAAGCGTCCCTATGGCGCAATATTCAAGGGAACGGAGCCAATCGGGCATAAGGACGGAGTTTCACATGGGGATCGCTGGCGCCTACAGCAAGATCACGGAGAATATCCGGGTTTCAGTGACGCCTGTTTATCTTCAGGACCGCTCACGCCCGGATGACGGCCTGTATGTCTGGGCCTATCAGGTCCGGATCGAAAATCAGGGCACGGGCACGGTAACGCTCCGAAACCGGCATTGGCGAATTACGGATGCGGAAGGACGGACGGAAACCGTCGATGGCGAGGGCGTCGTTGGCGAACAGCCGGTCCTCGCGCCGGGCGAAGTCTACGAATATGCCAGCGGGACACCCCTTTCAACGCCGTCCGGGATAATGGTCGGATCCTATGACATGGAATCGGAAGAGGGTATTCTGTTCGCAGTCGATATCCCAGCCTTCTCACTCGATAGCCCTGACGCTATCTCGGCCCTTCACTGATCGGCGGCGCAAACCACGTTTTGGGAAATAATTTTAAAATGAACAAGCATTGTCATCCGAACGATCCGACGACCGACAGGCCAACCAAAGAAGAAGCCGAGGAAGCCGTGCGGACACTTATCCGCTGGGCGGGGGATGATCCCGCACGCGAGGGTCTCGTCGGCACGCCCGACAGGGTGACCCGCTCCTATCTCGAATTCTTCGCCGGATACAAGGAAGACCCGGACGCCTATCTTTCCCGCACCTTCGAAGAGGTGAACGGCTATGACGAAATGGTTGTTCTGAAGGATATTCGTGTCGAAAGCTATTGCGAGCACCATATGGTGCCGATTATCGGCGTCGCCCATGTCGCCTATATGCCGAGCAGCCGGGTCGTCGGCATCTCGAAGCTCGCCCGCGTCGTCGATGCCTATTCGAAACGGCTCCAGATACAGGAAAAACTGACCCGCCAGATTGCCGAGACGATCGAACGGACACTGCAGCCGAAGGGCGTGGCAGTCATCATCGAAAGCGCCCATCAATGCATGACGACGCGCGGCGTTCACAAGGACGGGGTGACCATGATCACCAGCACCATGCTCGGTATCTTCCGACGATCCGATATCACCCGGCGGGAGTTACTCGCGTTCATCGACAAAGGCTGAGTGCGGCAAGTCCGTGATTAATTTTCGCCTGATTTTCGCCATTCTCGGGATTATGCTCGTTGTTACCGGGCTGGCGATGCTTATTCCGGCGGCCGTCGATCTGTTCGCCGGACACAGGGACTGGCAGGTGTTTCTCGTGTCTGCGGCGGTTTCGCTGTTTATCGGCGGCGGACTGTTCCTCACCAGCCGCGGCGGCAGCCTCGTTCTTGGCCGCCAGCAAGCCTTCATTTTAACGACCGCCGTATGGGTCCTGATGCCGGCGGCCGCGGCGATGCCCTTTACCTTCAGCGAGATGAATATTCCCTATACGGATGCCTATTTCGAGGCAATGTCGGGCCTGACCACCACGGGCTCGACGGTGCTGACGGGCCTTGACAACGCACCGCCCGGCATTCTCATGTGGCGGGCGCTTTTGCAATGGTTCGGCGGCATCGGCATCATCGTCATGGCCATTGCAATCATGCCGCTGCTGCGCGTCGGCGGCATGCAGCTGTTCCGGATGGAAGCTTCCGAGGCGACCTCCGAGAAGGCCCTGCCCCGCGTCGCCGATATCGTCAAGGCCATTGGCTATATCTACCTGGTTCTCAGCCTCGTCTGCACGATGGCCCTGTGGATGACGGGAATGAGTCTGTTCGACGCCGTCACCCATGCCATGACGACCATTTCTACGGGCGGTTTCTCGACGTCGGATAGATCGGCCGGTGATTTTGAAAGTCCGCTGGTCGAAAGCATCATGGTCGTCTTCATGATCATGGGGGCGCTGCCCTTCCTGATGTATCTGCATATCGTCAAGGGCAAGCCGGGAAGCTTCCTGATGGATAGTCAGGTCCGCTGGTTCCTGTCGCTGGTTCTGGTCGGCATTGCCGCCATGGTCTGGTGGCAGATCCTGAGCGAAAACGTGCCCTTCTGGATCGCCCTGCGTCACGCGACCTTTAATGTCACATCGATTATCACAGGCACGGGATACGCCACGGTCGATTACAGCGACTGGGGCGGATTCGGCACCGCATCCTTCTTCTTCTTCATGTTTATCGGCGGCTGCGCCGGATCGGCGTCCTGCAGCATCAAGGTTTTTCGTATCCAGATTCTCGTGGAGACCGTTCGATGCCAGTTGATGCAGCTCCTCCGGCCAAGCGCAATTTTCAAGCCACGCTATAACGGACAGGCGCTTGCAGATGAAACCATCTCCTCGGTCGCGAGCTTTGTCTTTCTCTTCCTGACCATCTTTGCCCTGATAACGATCGGGCTCAGCCTGACCGGTCTCGACTTTCTGACCGCGATTTCAAGCGCCGCCACCTCCATCACCAATGTTGGCCCGGGGCTTGGTGAAGTTGTCGGTCCCTCCGGAACCTTTCAGTCCCTCTCTGATACGGCGAAATGGCTGATGTCACTGGCCATGCTGCTGGGGCGCCTCGAACTTTTCACGGTGCTGGTGCTTTTTTCGCGCCGGTTCTGGCAACTGTGAGCCCGTTCAGCTTCTCGCCTTTGGACGGTAAAGCGATTTTATCCACTCTGAGATAAAGCCAATGTCCTGCTGGATCAGGAGAAGCGCGGGCACCAGAAATAGCACGAGGAAAGTCGCGGCCATCAGGCCGAAGACGAGGGTAATCGCCATCGGGATCAGGAACTGGGCCTGCAGGCTCGTCTCGAAAAGAAGGGGTGTCAATCCGCCGATGGTCGTCAGGGAGGTCAGCAGGACAGCCCTGAGCCGGTCACATGTCCCGCCGATAACCGCGGAAGAATATTCTTCCCCCTTGGTGAGCCGCTCGTTAATCACACTGACAAGAATGATCGAATTATTGACCAGAATGCCCGACAGCCCCAGCAAGGCAATCAGCGAAAGGATCGTCAGGTTAAAGCCAAGCAGGTAATGACCAAGAATAGCGCCGACCAGACCGAAGGGAATAATCGACATCACAACAACAGGACGCCAGTAGGAGGAAAACACCCAGGCGAGGACAAGGTAAATTGCCGACAGTCCCACAATGGCGCCGAATTTCATGTCGGCTATGGTATCCGCCTGTTCTTCCGACTTTCCGGCGAAACGGTACCGGAGATCGTATTTCGCGGCGATCGCCTCCAGCCCACTTTCGGGCAATGCGCTCAGCACCTGATCCGAGGATGTCAGGTTCTCGTCTATTTCAGCCGTAATCGCGACTTCCCGCACGCCGTCTTCGCGCTTGATGCGGGCGAAGCCGACCTGGGTGCGTTCCGTCACCACCGCCGACAACGGTACTTCGACACCGGAGCTGCTTTTCAGATAGAAATCCTGCAGGGCTTCGGCGGCGACCTGGTCACGTGGAAGCTGGACCCGGATGGTCACTTCCTCATCGCCACGGGCAAATTTCCGCGCGATGACGCCTTCGAACCCGGCCCGTACCTGCGACGCAATATCTTCCGTCGTGAATCCGAGCGCGCGACCGCGCGGGGTCAATTCGAGAATGATTTCCTGCTTGCCGATGGGCAGGTCGTCCTCAATATCGGATACGCCGCGGAATTTCGTGAGGAGTGCCTTTACCTCCTCCGCCGCGTTCTTCAGCCCTTCGACATTGTTCCCCTTGAGACGGATATCGAGCTCCCGACCCGGCGGCCCGCCAATTCTTTCCGTCAGCGCGATGCGCTGCAGCCCCGGCATTTCCCTGATTTCCTGTCGCCAGGCGGCGATGAAATCCGCCGTGCGGACATCGCGAAGGTCCGCCGAGATGAGCTCCACCATCATGCCGCCGCGATTATCGCCAGAAACAGCGCTGAACTGGTCTCCCGTGCTGACGCCAACCTTGCCAAGCGCCATGACAATCAATCCGCCCTCGCCGTCCGTCAGGTCATTTTCCGCCTTGTACAACGCCCTCTCAAGTTCCTTGACCATGGCTTCCGTCCCGCTTCGCGCACTGCCCGGCGCGAAGACGACATTTGCATTCACGACATTGGCCTCCGGGGACGGAAAGAAGGTAAATCCAACCCGTCCGCCAAGCATGAATCCGACCGAAATGATCAGCATGGCGAAAGCCGCGGCAAGGGTCGCATACCGCCAGTTCACCGTCGCTTCAACGACGCGGCGGAAGAGATGCGTCTGGAAATAGAAGAATTTCGCATCGAACCATTCGCGCAGCCGGCTGGTTCGGGCGCCCTGGGCGCGGAGCGCCTGGCGCATATGGCCGGGCAGGATCAGAAAACATTCGATCAGGCTTGCGATCAGGACCGAGACGACGACCGCCGGAATGGCGCGGATTATCTGGCCGATGACGTCTCCGATCAGAAAGATCGGAAGGAAGGCCGCAATGGTGGTCAGGCTGGACGCGAACACCGGCGCCAGCATCCGAAGCGCGCCCCGCTCCGCCGCTTCCGCCGCGGACAATCCTGTCGATCGCAGATGGGAGGCATGCTCCCCGACGACGATGGCGTCATCGACGATAATCCCGAGCGACATGATGATAGCGAACAGGCTGATCATATTGATCGATTGTCCGGTTACCAGCATGACGCCCGCCGTTGCAAGGATCGCCACGGGAATACCGGCGGCCACCCAGAAGGCCACGCGGACATTGAGAAAGATGAAGAGGACGATCAGCACCAACACCAGTCCGCTTGCCCCGTTCGTCAGGAGCAGACGGATGCGGTCCTCGATCAGACTGGCCTGTACGTCATATTGCTTGATTTCCAGCTCTGGCGGCCACCGGGCCTTCTCGCGTTCAAAATAATCGGAGACAATCTTCGCCGCCTTGAGGGCATCGGTCGACTGGGCGCGCTGAATGCTGATCTCAATGGCTTTGTCGCCCTTATGCCACCCGGTCTGCCCCTTCTCCGCGAACTGGTCGCGGACATTGGCGATGTCACGGAGGTATATTTTCTGGCCATCATCAAAGGATTTAATCTCGAGCGCCCCAAGCGATTTCGCGTTTGCTTTCTGCTCAAGCGAGCGGAGCTGCCGCTCGAAACTGCCGGACACGGTGCCGAGCGGGACATCCTGAGAATTATTGCGGATGATCGTCGCGATATCGGTAAGACTGAGATTAAGCCGGCGAAGGTCGCGTTTTTCAACATCGACCCAGATTTCCTCATCGCGAGCGCCGAAGAGGGTGATTTTGTCGATGCCGAGATCAAGCAGGTCATCACGGATGGTTTTTGCGTATTTTTTGAGCGCCTCTTCCGAATATGGCCCCGAGACAGACAGACGGGCGATCGGATCATATAAGACGATTCGATTTATAATGGGTGTTTCGGTGGTATCGGGAAAGGTGGTGATCTGCGCGATACCCTGCTCGACTTCGGAGAGGGCCGCCTGCATGTCCGTACCAGGCTCGAATTCGACGACGACAATGCTGCTCCCTTCAACGGAGTAGGAGGTCACGCGTTTTACCCCGTTCAGGAAGCGGACCTCCGGGAGGATTGCCGTCGTGATGTTGCTGTCGACATCCTCGGCGCTTGCCCCGGGCCAGACAATCGTCGTCGTGATGACCTCGGTGCCGAAGTCAGGGAAGAATTGGGTATTCAGGCGGAAAATCGAGGCGACGCCGATGACGATCATCATGATCATCATGATCATCAGAAGATTGGCCGCATTCTCATGACGGACGAACATTTTGACGAAGCGCGTCAAGTCCATCAACGCACCTCGACTTTAAGGTTCGGACCGATTTCAGGAAGCCGGGTCGTCACAACGAGATCGCCGTCGGAAATATCGCCACGAAGTAATATTTCATCACCATTCCGGGCGACGATCTCCACCTTCCGCGGCTGCAACCTTCCCTCTTCGACAACGTAAACGGTGTCGCCATTAAAAAGGCTGCTGTCCGAAAGCCTCGCGGCGTTCGGATATCGATTGCCGGACAGTACCACTTCGACAAACGCGCCCGGGCGCAAAAAGGGGGTATATTCGCTGGGCTCCAGCACCGCAAATACTTCAACGCCCCCGGTATCGGAACTAATCTCGGGGCTGAGTCGCGCGACCCGGCCGCTGAAGGCCAGCTCGGCATCACCGGACTGCCAGGTGACGGTAATCGGCCGTCCGATAATGCCGGCATTACTGCCAAGCAACAGGCCATACTGGCTGTCGGAAAGTAAGAACCGTGCCTCCATCTGCGTGGCGTCAATCAGGCGGGCGACCTTGTCGCTTGCGCCGATATTCTTTCCGAACTCGGCATTGACGTCCGTGACATATCCCCGGAACGGCGCGCGGAGGCTGGTGTTTTTCAGATTCCTCTCCGCCCGGAGAACACCAACCTCGAGACGGTCGATAACCGCGCGCTGCTGACCGATCCGCGCTTTCAGAATTTCGAGCTGCGCCTCGCGAAGTTCGACAGTCTGCCGTTGCCGGCTGAGCGCGGAGCGCGCATCGTCCAGGGATTTCACCGAAATATTGCCGCGCTTGGCGAGACTTTCCGCTCGCTCGACGTTGCGGACTTCCCGTTCCAGCACTTCACGCTCCCGGTTGAGCGCCGCTATCTCCGAGTCCTGGGTCGCAACCAGTTCGTTGAGCCGGGATCTCGCCTCCAGAAGCGATGCCTTGTTCTCGTTGAGGCTTGCCTCGAACTCGAAGGGATCGACGCGCACAAGAAGATCGCCTTTTTCAAGAAGCCCGCCTTCGCGGAAATTTTCGCCAACCTCGATCACCTCTCCGCCGACAAGCGAGCGTAACTCGACATCGCGAACGGCTTTGAGCGATCCGAAGAGATTGAGGTCAACCGATTGATCTTTTATTTCGACCGGCACCGCGGCGACGGTCCAGACCCTTTCTTCGACAACCTCGGGCTCGACTACCGGCTTGGTCGCAATGAGATAGGCGGCTAGCCCGGCGCCGGCCCCCAGAATGAGGAGCGGCGACAGTATTTTCAGGACGAGCCTCACGCTACGACCCCTTTCTGACAAAATCGATATATTCCCCGAGATCGAGGGAGCAGAGAATCATGTCTGTCATCGAATTCTTTATTTTCCTGATTTCTTCGGGGCCGATTGTCTGCCATCCAAGCCGGACCTTCACAATTTCCTCGTTGAGCGCATATTGCAAACAAAGGGCAAGGACCGATGTCGCCTCCAGCCTGACACGTTCGCTTGTGGGCGACTCCCCGGAAATCCGCGCGATCAGAATGCCAAGAAGGTCATGAATGATATTGATATGCCCGTCCATGATAATCTGAAAACACTCGGTCGGCATCTCGATTTCCCGCTTGATCAGGCGCATGCGCCAGCGCGTGACCGGCGAAATTGCACTGTCGATCAGCCGGGAAATAAAAAGTGCCAGGATATCCGCATAAGCCTTGCGGTCATCCCCCGCGTCGGCAAGCTGGTGCTCAAGTACCAGCGCCAGATTCACGCGCACCGGCTTCATGTCCCGCACGATCTTCTCGAATATTGCGCGGTAGAGACCCTCCTTGCTCTCGAAATGATAGGAGATCGCAGAAAGATTTACGTCGGCGGCGGCGGCGATTTCGCGGGTCGAGACAGAATCAAAGGGCCGGTCGGCGAACAGCCGCCCCGCTGCTTCTATCATCCGGTCGGAAGCGGATAGCTTTGTCTCTGACATCTTATTAGGTCAATCGTTTGAACTTTGACAAACTACGGCAAAGTCTCATCCTCGGCAAGCGCCAAAACCAGACCTTTGACCTCCGCCCGAAAAGCCCCGGACGGATGGGCCGCGGGTAGTGGCCCTAGCGCAAATAGGCGCCCATAAAGGTCCGGATATTCTTCTCCATTTCCGGATCGAACGCCCGCATCAGGGCTTCGACCTGTGTGAAATACATCTTTTCGCGCTGATTGAGCGTTATTCCTTCCGGCACCGATTTGCTGCGCGTCGCTTCGGCGGTGACAAAGGCGGAGGAGCCGGAAATCTCGGTGATCTTTAACTCGACCAAAAGATGGAATTCATATAGCTCCGACTGGTCCTTCGTGATGATGCCCTTTAGGCCGGTTTCCTTTTGCAGGCCCTTTTCGACTGCGCTGGCATCCTTGATGGTGACGGTCGCGACGGCACTGCTGTTTCCGGTCGTGCGAAGACGGTCCCTGACCCAGTTACGCACCGACTGATCGATCGACACCGGCAGTTCATGTTCGACATGCGGCAGCTTCAACGGCGGCTTGAATTCATCAATGATCTTGATTTCGCCGACATTCAGATACAGCGGGTTGAGATGCTGAAAGGTAATTTCCGGATAAACCGGATTGGGCGGAGCCTTCGCACAACCGAAGAGAGCCGTGGTCATCAATAGGGTAACGATTGCCAGAAAACGCGGGATGCCTGCCATTTTACTCTCGCCTTTACAAAGGATGAAACCGGCTTCACTCTATTACGGTCTGTGGGCGGAATTCAACCCTCTGTTTAGCGGCAGGCCAGCGGCGCTGTTAGAGAATATCGTCGATCGGGATCTCGTATTTGCTTGAGCAGAACTGGCAATCGGCCACGATAACGCCGTCCTTCGCCATATCCCGCAAATCCTCGCCGCCAAAGGTTTTCAGGGTATTCACAAGTCGCTCCGCGCTGCAACTGCAGTTATCAAGGAGTTCCTGCGGATCGTAGAGCCACACGCCCTCTTCATGGAAAATCTTGTATAAAAGCTCCGGTGACTTGAGGATCGGGCTGGTGAGTTCTTCCGGCGTCACTGTTGCCGCGAGGGCTTTGGCATTGCGCCAATTTTCCTCTTCGAGCTCCTGCGTAAACTCCTTCGCGTTTTCATCCGGGAGCCGCTGGATCATAAATCCACCGGCGCGCCATTTTCCATCGATCTTGTCGACGGCAACACGCAGGAGAGTGTCGATCTGTTCTGACTTGTCGAAATAATTCTCCATGCAGTCGGCCAGGCTGTCCCCTTCCAGATCGACGATGCCCTGATACCGCTTGCGCTCCGATCCGGCGTCAATTGTAAACGCGATGTAGCCGGTGCCGAGATAGGATTTGACCGCCGACTGGCCCGCAGCCGCGACAACCTCGCCCAGCTTGTTTTCATCGAAGGACGCGTAGCCACGCATGTTGCCCGGCGTCGTCATGTCGGCGGCAATCATACTGATGGCGCCGTCGCCTTTGGTCTGTACGGTGAAGATGCCGTCAAATTTAAGCGCGCCGCCCAGCATCGCGGCGAGCACCAGGCCTTCGCCAAGAAACCGTGCAACCGCATCCGGATAACCGTGGCGGCCGAGAATATCGTCAATGACACTGCCCAACCGCACGGTTCGGCCACGGACACCCGCCTTCGCCATTTGAAAAGGCTGGATCAGATTATCGACAATAATTTTTTGACCCGTATCGGCCATCGTATGTCTTTCGTTCGGTTACTAAAGGAGTCTCAGGCGCCAAGGCACCAGCGCAGCACCGCTTTTTGCGCATGCAGGCGGTTTTCGGCCTCGTCGAAGATGACGGACTGGGGGCCGTCCATTACCTCGGCCGTCGCCTCCTCCCCGCGATGGGCGGGAAGGCAATGCATAAAGATCGCATCGGACGCCGCGCGCGCCATCAATGCATCATCAACCTGATAGGGGGACAGGAGATTATGCCGGTTCGCTGCGTCATCCCCCATCGAAACCCAGGTATCGGCAACAATGCAATTTGCGTCGGCCGCCGCTTCCGCCGCGCTTTGCGTGACATGAACGTTGGCGCCCGCCTCCTTCGCCCAGGCGAGAGCAGCTGGGTCCGGCGAGAGTTCCTCCGGGCAGGCAACGCGGAATTCGAAACCGAACTGACCCGCCGCATGGATCCAGGACGTCACCATGTTATTGCCATCCCCGCACCAGGCAACCACCTTATCCTTGATGGGGCCGCGGTGCTCTTCAAACGTCATCACATCCGCCATCAGCTGGCAAGGGTGGCTGTTGTTGGTAAGCCCGTTGATCACCGGCACTGTCGCATTTTCCGCCAGTTCGAGCAGTTTCGCATGCTCATCGGTCCGGATCATGATCGCATCGACATAGCGCGAGAGAACCCGCGCCGTATCGGCGATCGTCTCGCCACGGCCAAGCTGCATGTCGTTGCTGTTGAGAACGATGGTATGCCCGCCGAGCTGGCGCATCGCCATATCGAAGGACACGCGCGTCCGGGTCGAGGGAAACTCGAAGATCGCCGCAAGCGTCAGTCCGGCAAGCGGCGCTTGCTTGTCCGTTGTCCCTTTCGGCAGGCCCGTGCGCGCCTTTTTCAGCGCGATGCCGTCGTCGATGATGGCACGCAGGTCGGATTTCGACAGCTGGTTCAGGTCCAGGAAATGGTGCGGCCTAGCCATTTTCAAGCTCCGTGCAAACGTCATCCAGAACAGCGATGAATTCCGAGATTTGCGCATCCTCGACAATCAGCGGCGGCAGCAGGCGAACAACGTTATCACCGCCTTTCGCCGTCAGAACCCCATGTTCCAGAAGCTTGGTGGCGACCAACGTGTTTTCCACCTTGCATTTCAGTCCGAGATGCAGCCCGATGCCACGGATCTCCTCCAGGATATCCGGGTGACGGTCGACGACACCGGTAAGACCCTGCTTGAGATGATTTCCCATCTCGACCACATGATCCAGGAACCCCTCTTCCGTCATCACATCGACCACCGCGCCCGCAACCGCCATGGCGAGAGGGTTGCCGCCATAGGTGGACCCGTGGCTGCCGACCGTCATCGTCTTCGCGACTTTCTCGACGGCAAGGCAGGCGCCCACAGGGAACCCGCCGCCGAGCGCCTTGGCGGAGGTCAGGATATCCGGCGTAATCCCCGCATGTTCATGCGCAAACAGTTTGCCCGTCCGTCCCATGCCGGTCTGGATCTCATCCAGCATCAGCAGCAGGCCATGCTCGTCGCAGAGCTTGCGAAGGGCCCGCAGGAATGCCGGCTCGACGACCTGTATGCCGCCTTCACCCAGCACCGGCTCGATCAGGACGGCTGCCGTTTCCTCGGTAATCGCCGCCTTGACCTTTTCAATATCCCCGACCGGAACATGATCGAATCCCTCAACGACGGGACCGAAGCCCGCCAGAAGTTTCTCCTGCCCGGCGGCGGCGATGGTCGCAAGCGTCCGCCCATGGAAGGAGTTTTCGAAGGCGATAATCCGGTATTTTTCCGGATGTCCGTTGGTGCTGAAATATTTCCGCACCATCTTGATCCCGCATTCGTTGGCCTCCGCGCCGGAGTTGCAGAAATAGACGGCATCGGCGAATGTCGCGGCAACCAGCTTTTTCGCAAGCTCTTCCTGCCCGGGAATCCGGAACAGGTTGGAGACATGCCAGACTTTTTTCGCCTGTTCGGTCAGCGCGCCCACCAGTTTCGGATGCGCATGGCCAAGGGCGCTCACCGCGATGCCGGCCGCGAAATCGAGGTATCGTCGGCCGTCATTCCCGTAGAGGTACATGCCCTCCCCTTTTTCAAAGGAAAGGTCTGCAGGAGCATAATTTGATAACAACGCAGGAATCATATGCTTTCTCCACGAAACAAAAGGACAACCGGCCAGTTTCCGCTGCCAGAAAGCGCGGAAGTATTGACAGGAGAGCGGTTCCTGTCAATCAATCTCTTGACCCTGATACAATATTTTAGGCTTTCAGGCGATATCCGCTTTTTATCAACGCCCAAACGCCGATGTAGAGGAGAATATCCAGCGCCGCAATCACACCGGCCCCCACCCAGATATTACTGTCCGACGTTCCGATAAAGCCGTAGCGGAAGCCGTCGATCATGAAGAAAAACGGGTTGAGATGGCTGATCTGGTACCAGACGCCGGTCAGCCGTTCAATGGAATAGAAGGTGCCGGAAAGAAAGGACAGCGGCATGATGATAAAGTTCGTCACTGCCGCCATGTGATCGAACTTCTCCGATATGATGCCGGCGATCATCCCGAGAAGGGAGAGCATCAGTCCGGCGCCGGTGACAAAGTACAGGATGGCAAGCCAGGAATGGACGGTGAAATCAATGAGTATCCACATGGACAGTCCGACCACCAGGGCGACCGCCGCGCCGCGCGCAAGGCCGGAGAGGACATAGGCGAGGGTGAGCTCCGCCGCGGATAGCGGCGGCATCAGGATGTCGACAATATTTCCCTGAATTTTGGATATCAGGATCGAAGACGAGGTATTGGCGAAGGCATTCTGGATGACGGCCATCATGATAAGGCCGGGCGCCAGGAAGTTCGCGTAGGAAACCTCACCCACATACCGCCCGCTGCCGCCAAAAGCCAGGGTGAATATGGCCAGGAAAAGGATCGTCGTCATCATCGGCGCCAGCACTGTTTGCAGCGGCACCTTCAGAAAACGGCGCACCTCCTTCCACAGGAGGGTCGTCATCCCCCGCCAGTTTACGAGGCCAATCATTGAGGCAAGATGTAACAACGCGCTCTGCCCGCGAACGCCACTTGAGGTTTCGGTTTGTATGGTCATGGGGCTTAAATATGCAATCGCTGACAGTCAGGCAAGCACTCAATTTGTTTCCCGCCGGTCCGCCGCGCCAAAGACTGGCGTTGTCCGTCGGACTACGCTAATAAAGAAGCGCAAGAAAGATCAGTTAAAAAACACCAATGGAGACACGCAAATAATGTCGGTTGAAATCTTTCATAATCCGCGGTGCAGCAAATCCCGCCAGACACTTGCCCTGTTGCAGGAAAACGGGGTCGACCCGGTGATCACGGAATATCTTGTTTCGCCCCCCAGCAAGGAACGGCTGACGGAAATCCTTGATCTTCTGAACATGAAACCGCGCGACCTGATGCGAAAAGGCGAAGCGGAATACAAGGAAAATAATCTTGGTGATCCGGCGCTTGGCGATGCCAAACTTATCCAGGCAATGGTCGATCATCCGAAACTGATTGAACGGCCCATTGTTTTCGCGAACGGCAAGGCACGCGTGGGACGCCCGCCGGAGTCCGTCCTGGACATTCTTTAAACGCAAGAACCGCCTATTCGCCGGATTTGTCGCCACTTCGCACGGATATGCAGATTCGGCCTTTTCATCGGCAACCACTATATATAGAATTGCCGACAATTCCCGCCTGCGTTTACCGGGCACGGGCGCATAAATAATAACAAACGAGGAGAATTCTTATGGCAGACGCCGTTATCGTATCCACCGCCAGAACCCCAATCGGTAAAGCCTATCGCGGGGCGTTCAATAATACCCATGGCGCCGATCTTGGCGGCCATGTCATCAAGCACGCCGTCGAACGGGCGGGCGTGGACCCTGCGGAAGTTGAGGACGTGATCTTCGGCGTCGCCAACCCGGAAGGCGCGACAGGCGGCAATATTGCCCGTCAGGCATTGTTGAGGGCCGGCCTGCCGATCACGACGTCCGGCACGACGGTCAACCGTTTCTGCTCCTCGGGTCTACAGACCATTTCCATGGCCGCACAGCGCGTGCTGGTCGACAAGGTTCCGGTCATGGTGGCGGGCGGCATGGACAGCATCAGCCTTGTCCAGAACGAGCATATGAACCGTTACCGGGCGCAGAATGAATGGCTTCTGGAAAATAAGCCGTCCATTTATGATCCGATGCTGAAAACCGCGGAGACGGTGGCAACGCGCTACGGCATCACGCGCGAGGCAATGGACGAATATAGCTACCAGAGCCAGATGCGCACCGCCGCCGGGCAGGAAGCCGGCCGGTTCGACAAGGAAATTGTTCCGATGACCACGATCAAGGTGATGGAGAACAAGGAAACTGGGGAAACCCTGCATGAGGAAGTGACCCTCACCCAGGACGAGGGCAACCGCCCGAGCACGACACTTGAAGGGCTGTCCAGCCTGAAGCCCGTGCTTGGCGAGGATTGTTTCATTACCGCAGGTAACGCGAGCCAGCTTTCCGACGGGGCGTCCGCCTGCGTCGTCATGGACAGCAAACTTGCCGAGCAGCGCAATATCGAGCCGCTCGGGACCTACCGCGGCCTGGTCGTCGCCGGCTGCGAGCCGGATGAAATGGGCATCGGCCCGGTCTTCGCCGTGCCGAAATTGCTGCAGCGCAACGGCCTCAAGATGGATGACATCGGTCTGTGGGAGCTGAACGAGGCCTTCGCCGTGCAGGTACTTTACTGCCGCGACAAGCTCGGCATCCCGAACGAGCTGCTGAACGTCGATGGTGGGGCAATCTCCATCGGTCATCCCTACGGGATGTCGGGTGCCCGTCTTGCCGGCCATGCCCTGATCGAGGGCAAACGTCGCGGCGCGAAATATGTCGTTGTCACGATGTGTATCGGCGGGGGTATGGGCGCTGCAGGACTGTTTGAAGTCAACTGATCCGCCGACATTCAAAAAGAAAACCCCGGAAATTTTCCGGGGTTTTTTTGTGGCTCAAAGAATTTTGACCGGCTTGTGGAATAGCCTTACCGTGTCGGAATGGGCTCATCCCCCGTGTAATCGTAAAAGCCACGGCCAGATTTCCGGCCAAGCCAGCCCGCCTCGACATATTTAACGAGAAGCGGACAGGGGCGGTATTTGGTATCGGCCAGTCCCTCATAGAGAACCTGCATGATGGCAAGGCAGACATCGAGGCCGATGAAATCCGCGAGTTGGAGCGGCCCCATCGGATGGTTGGCGCCAAGACGCATTGCCGTATCGATCGCGCGAACGGACCCGACGCCTTCGTACAGCGTGTAGATCGCCTCATTGATCATCGGCAACAGGATGCGATTGACGATGAAGGCGGGAAAATCCTCTGCTGGCGTCGGTGTTTTATGAAGCCGGACCGCCAGTTCCCGGATGGTCTCGAAAGTTTCCTCATTCGTTGCGATCCCGCGGATAAGCTCGACCAGCTGCATCACCGGAACCGGGTTCATGAAATGCATGCCGATGAACTTCTCCGGCCGGTCCGTAATCGCGGCAAGGCGCGTCACGGAGATCGAGGAGGTGTTGGTGGCAATAATCGCTTCCGGTTTCAGTTTCGGGCCGAGAGCAGAGAGAATGGACTTCTTTATCTCTTCATTCTCGGTCGCCGCCTCAATCACCAGATCGACTTCCGCAAGATGGGCATCGTCGGTTACGGGATTGATATGAGCCAATGCCTTGGTGATATCCCCTTCAGAGAGCGCCCCGCGGCCGACTTGCCGCCGCAGGTTATGCTCAATCGTCTCCAAGGCTTTATCAAGCTGTTCCTTGGAGATATCCTTCAGGAAAACATCGATATCGGCAATCGCCAGAACATGGGCAATACCATTGCCCATCTGGCCGGCGCCAATCACACTTACTTTTTTTATCATTGCCTCATTCCAAGCATAAAGTTGAGCGCGATTAAACCGCCGAAAATCTGACCCTGCCGCGTCATCCGAGAGCTTCATCCAGCTCCGGCAGCGCCTTGAACAGGTCTGCCACAAGGCCATAGTCCGCCACCTGGAAAATCGGGGCCTCCTCGTCCTTGTTGATGGCCACGATGACCTTGCTGTCTTTCATGCCGGCCAGATGCTGAATGGCGCCGGAAATACCCACGGCGATATACAGCTGAGGCGCGACAACCTTGCCCGTCTGGCCCACCTGATAATCGTTGGGGACGAAGCCCGCATCAACGGCCGCGCGGCTCGCGCCGACCGCCGCACCGAGTTTGTCGGCCACTTTCTCAAGCAGATGGAAGTTATCGCCCGACTGCATGCCACGACCACCGGAGATCACGATCTTTGCAGAAGTAAGCTCGGGCCGTTCGGATTTTGACAATTCGGCGCCGACAAATGTTGAAAGGCCGGTGTCCGCCGCCGCGCTTGCCGCTTCGACGCTGGCGGAGCCGCCTGTCGCTGCCGCAGCCGCAAAATTGGTCGAGCGAACCGTGATCACCTTCTTGGCATCGCTCGACTGCACGGTGGCCATGGCGTTACCGGCATAGATCGGACGGACAAAGGTATCGGGGGACACAACCTCGACAATTTCGGAAATCTGCGCGACATCGAGAAGCGCAGCAACCCGCGGCAGGATATTTTTACCGGACGTCGTCGCCGCGGCGAGAATGACGTCGTAGCTGTCCGCGAGCGAGACAATCAGCGCCGCCATGTTTTCCGCGAGCGCATCGGCATACATCGCATCTTCCGCCAGGAGAACCTTTGCAACGCCGGCAACCTTGGCCGCCTCGTCCGCGACCGCCGCACATCCGTTCCCCGCGACAAGAACATGAACATCGCCGCCAAGTTCCGTCGCGGCCGTTACCGCGTTCAATGTCGCCGCGCCAAGCGCCTTATTGTCATGATCGGCAAGAACAAGAACAGTCATCAGATAACCCCCGCTTCATTTTTCAGCTTGTCGACCAGTTCGGCGACAGACTCTACCCTTACGCCGGCTTCGCGTTTCGCCGGTTCTTCCACTTTCAGCGTCTTCAGACGCGGTGAGATATCAACGCCGAGATCTTCCGGCGTCTTTTCATCGATCGGCTTTTTCTTGGCCTTCATGATGTTCGGAAGCGAGGCATAGCGCGGCTCGTTCAGGCGAAGGTCCGTCGTAACGACCGCCGGCATTTTCAGCTCGATCGTCTGCAGGCCGCCGTCGACTTCGCGGGTGACCTTGGCGGTGCCGCCGTCGAGATTGACCTCGGAGGCGAAAGTGCCCTGGGACCATCCCAGCAACGCCGCCAGCATCTGGCCGGTCTGGTTGGAGTCATCGTCAATGGCCTGCTTGCCGACGATGATCAGGTCCGGCTTCTCCTCTTCGGCGACCGCCTTCATCAGCTTTGCCACACCGAGAGGCTCAACGGTTTCGTCAGTCTTCACCAGAATACCCCGATCGGCGCCCATGGCGAGCGCAGTCCGCAGAGTTTCCTGCGCGGCCTGCGGACCGACGGACATGGCAACAACTTCGGTGGCCACGCCGGCTTCGCGAAGGCGAAGTCCTTCCTCGACGGCAATTTCATCAAAGGGGTTCATGGACATTTTAACGTTAGCGAGGTCTACACCAGTCTTGTCCGCTTTAACACGGATCTTAACGTTGTAGTCCACGACACGTTTAACAGCGACGAGAACTTTCATGGATCGGTCTACTCCCGGGGTCATAGTTTCTTCAAGATCCTACGGAAACCCATTTTCCGCAGGCATGAATTTCAGATTATAAGACACTCAAATTCGGCAGTGCACAATAAATAGCTAATGACAATCTGTCAATTCGCCCAAGCAGGACATTTTAACGCAGCCATAAGGCGCGGTTTCGAGGGCGAAATCCACCAGATTCCGTCATCTGTTGGCGCCGGGAACCCAAAGAACGTCCTCTCTGCCCTTATTATTGAGAAAACGGCCCAGAACGAAGAGAAAATCGGAAAGTCTGTTCACATAGGCGATCGCAACCGGGTTGATGTCTTCCGAATCACCAAGCGCGATAATCCGCCGCTCGGCCCGTCGGCAAACGGTCCGGGCAAGATGGAGATATGCCGCCGCCGCCGATCCCCCCGGCAGAATGAAGGAGTTCAGCGGCGCCAGATCGGCATTGAGCCGGTCGATTTCCTTCTCCAGCCGCTCGACCTGTTCCTGTGCGATGCGCAGCGGCGGATATTTCGGATTTTCTTGCGACGGCGTACAAAGATCTGCGCCAAGGTCGAAAAGGTCATTCTGGATGCGCGCGAGCATTTCATCCGCCTCGCCGTCGACATGCAGGCGCACCAGGCCGATCACCGCATTCGTCTCGTCGACGTCGCCATAGGCCTCGACTCGCGCATCCGTCTTGCTGACGCGGGCGCCATCGCCCAGCGAGGTTTTTCCCTTATCGCCGCCGCGTGTATAGATTTTTGTCAGCTTTACCATGATTGCCTTTGTGTTTGCTGTCAGCTGCCCGAATTGGCAATCCAAAGACCTACCATGATCAAAACAACGGCAAGGGCTTGCATCGCAATGCGCAGGCGCATCAATTTGTTCCCATAGCGGCGGTTGAAATCGCCGCCCCGGGCAAATGTCAGCACGCCGAACAGGAGGACGAGGGCCGTTGCGACGACGGCGGCAATAATGAAATAATTGATCATAATCGGTCCGATCTGTCATATAAGAATGCGGCACCTAACGCTACACCCTCATGTCTTATATGGACAGGATTTTTCATGGAAGCAACCCGGGATATTGTAATTATCGGCGGCGGCGTTATCGGCTCCGCCATCGCCTATTTTCTGACGGCGGCGCCAGGGTTCGCCGGCACGGTCACCGTTCTGGAAAAAGACCCGAGCTACGAATTCGGCTCCACGGCGCGCTCCTGGGGCGGTGTCCGGCAGCAATTCTCAACACCCGAGAATATCCTGATTTCCCGATTCACTGAGGAGTTTTTGGGTGAAATTACGCGCCATCTCGGCATTGATGATACGCCCGTGGACGTGAATTTCCGGGAGCGCGGCTATCTGTTCCTCGCCGAGGACCGCCATATCCCGCAACTCTACAGCAACAACGCCATCCAGCGCGGGCTCGGCGTTAATGTCGCGCTGCTGGATCAGGACGATCTCGCCAGTGGGTATCCCTGGATGAATGTCCACGACCTTGCCGGCGGGTCTCTCGGCCTGAGCGGCGAAGGCTGGCTGGACGCCTACAGCCTAAATCAGGCGTTTCGGAAAAAGGCAATTTCCCTCGGCGCGGAATATCGGGCAGTCGAGGCCGTGGGCCTTGATAGGTCGGAAAGCCGGATTCTTGCCGTCCGGCTCGCCGACGGATCGCGCATTGCCGCCGGCGCCGTCGTCAATGCCGCCGGTCCCGCCGCGGCCACCGTCGCCACCTGGGCGAAAATCGACCTTCCCGTCCGGTCCCGCAAGCGCTTCGCCTATTCCTTCAGCTGCCGGAGCGAAATATCGGGCTGTCCGCTGGTGATCGATCCCAGCGGGGTCCATTTTCGCCCCGAAGGCACCCAGTTTCTCGCCGGTTGCTCCCCGGATCCCGCGAATGATCCCGACTGCACCGATTTCGAAATCGACTATGGCTGGTTCGAGGAACATATCTGGCCGATCCTCGCCCATCGCGTGCCGGCCTTTGAGGCCATCAAGCTCGAAAACGCCTGGGCCGGGCATTATGCCTATAACCTGCTCGATCAGAACGCGGTCCTCGGGCCCCATCCGGAGATTGCTAATTTTTACTTTGCGAACGGTTTCTCGGGCCATGGACTGCAGCAGTCGCCCGCGGTCGGACGCGCCATCGCCGAACTGATCATCCATGGCGAATACCGCAGCCTTGACCTCTCCCGCCTCTCCTTTTCGCGGCTGGTGACAGGCGAGGCTGTTTCTGAGCATAATATCGTTTAGGTAAACGTGAGGGATAGGGAATGCCAATTGTCAGGATTGATATGTTTGAAGGCCGGGACCGCAAGACGAAGCAGGAACTGGTAAAATCGATTACCTCTGAAATGGTGCGGATCACCGGATGCAGCGAAGCGAGCGTACATGTGGTCATCAATAATGTCGCCAAGGAGGATTGGGGACTTGGCGGGGAGCTCGCTGCGATAAAATTTCCGGACTAGACAATGATGGTAAGGGACTGAGGTGCGGAGAATCTTTTTGATCGCGTTGTTGGCGCGGATCTGGCGTCACTTCAAGGAGCAGCATTGTCTGCGCATGGCGACGGCGCTCAGCTATCAGACGCTGCTGGCCATTGTCCCGCTGGCGGCGGTTGTTTTTGCCCTGTTCACCGCGATTCCCGCCTTCACCCATTTAAAACAAAAGGTGACGACGCTCTTATTCGACAACCTGTTGCCCTCGAAGATATCCACCGTCGACGCGGCGCTGAGTAACTTCGCCGTCAATGCGGGACAGCTGACCTATATCGGCCTTGCCGGTATCGCCATTACGGCGCTGATGCTGATGGCAAGCATTGAAGAGATTTTCAGCCAGATATGGCAGGTGGCGGCGACACGCAATCCGTTCAAGCGATTGATGACCTATATATTGATAACACTGATCGGGCCCATCGCGGTCGGCTCCAGCCTGACGCTCGTTCGTTGGATCATTGATATCAGCGAGGAGGCAACCGGATTTCACCTGACGGGCGCAATGGCGGTATTAAGCTCAATTATGCCCATCCTGTTGCCCTTCATCATTCTTTTCATACTGTATAGGATCGTTCCCGCCTGCGACGTTAAATGGCGGCATGCCTTTATCGGGGCGGCAATTGCGACGGCGCTTTTCCTGTTCGGAAAGTTCATGTTCAAGCTCTACCTTGAATATTTTCCGTCCTATGAGGTCGTCTATGGCGCCATGGCTGCCATTCCGCTCTTTCTCATCTGGCTCTATGTCAGCTGGGGGATTGTTCTTTTCGGCGCGACGATCGCCGCCGTTCTCGGTTTCGAGTTTACCGCCGACATGAAAAAACGGTAACGGTCCCGATTAATCCGGAAGGTTCACGGCACCGGTCGCATCGATCTCGAAACCGGGATTCCAGGCCACCTCCCAGAGGTGCCCGTCAAGATCCCGGAAATAGCCCGAATAGCCACCCCAGAAGACATCCGCGGCGGGCTTGACGATGTCCGCGCCGAGCGCCTGGACGGCCGTCAGAACCTCGTCGACCTCTTCCTTGCTGCGGGCGTTATAGGCGATGGAGAAACCTTCGAAGCCGGACCCCTCCGGCGAGACGCCCGCATCATTCGCAAGCTCGTCACGCGGAAACAGGCCAAAAGCAATCGAGCCACACTGAAAAAAGGAGACGCCGGGAGCGTCCTTCACGGAACGCTTCCAGCCGAGTTTTTCGAAGAACGCCGTGCTTCGCGCCAGATCCCTGACGCCAAGCGTGATCAGCGAAAGTCGTTGATCCATGGGGAACCCTTGTTAGTTCGCCCCCTCAAGCAGGCGGCGGGCGATCA
Source organism: Sneathiella chungangensis (assembly GCF_009882935.1). Classification (GTDB taxonomy): domain Bacteria; phylum Pseudomonadota; class Alphaproteobacteria; order Sneathiellales; family Sneathiellaceae; genus Sneathiella; species Sneathiella chungangensis. The sequence continues at coordinate 1,076,599 of NZ_WTVA01000015.1, read as the reverse complement.
CCTGTGCCTGAATTTCACCGGCCCCTTCGAAGATATTGAGAATGCGCGCATCGCACAAGACCCGGCTGATCGGATATTCCAGCGCGAAGCCGTTGCCGCCGTGAATCTGCAGCGCATTGTCCGCCGCATTCCAGGCGACGCGGGCGCCGAGAAGCTTGGCCATCCCGGCCTCAAGATCGCAGCGCCGGCCTTCGTCCTTGGCCCGGGCGGAGGCATAGGTCAGTTGCCGCGCCATCATGATTTCCACCGCCATCCAGGCGAGTTTGCCGGCGACACGCGGGAATTTGATGATGGGGCGCGAGAACTGGATACGGTCGAGCGCATAGCGAAGCCCAAGTTCCATGGCGTTCTGGGCAACCCCGAGGGCGCGGGCCGCCGTCTGGATGCGGGCGCTTTCGAACGTCTGCATCAACTGCTTGAAACCATTGCCCTCTTCCTCGCCAAGAAGGTTTTCCGCCTTGATCTCGAAGTTATCAAACCCGAGTTCATATTCCTTCATGCCGCGATAGCCGAGAACCTCGATCTCTCCGCCGGTCATGCCGTCGGCCGGGAAATCCTCGTCCTCGGTCATATGCGGCTTTTCTGCGAGGAACATCGAGAGGCCCTTGTAGCCCGGCTCATTCGGATTGGTGCGGACCAGCATTGTCATGACATCGGCGCGCGCCGCATGGGTAATCCAGGTCTTGTTTCCCGTCACCTTGTAGACATCGCCATCCCTGACGGCGCGTGTCTTGAGGGAGGCGAGATCGGATCCGGTGTTCGGCTCGGTGAAAACGGCGGTCGGCAGGATCGCGCCCGTGGCAATGGCGGGAAGCCATTTTTCCTTCTGCACCTCCGTGCCGCCGGTCAGAATCAGCTCCGCCGCAATTTCCGACCGCGTGCCGAGGGAGCCAACGCCGATATAGCCGCGCGACAGTTCTTCCGACACCACGCACATTGACATCTTGCCAAGCCCGAGCCCGTCATATTTTTCCGGCACCGTCAGGCCGAACACGCCGAGTTCCGACATTTTCTCGACAACCGGCATCGGGATCAGTTCATCCTTCAGGTGCCAATCATGGGCGAACGGCATCACCTCTTCATTGGCGAAGCGGCGGAACTGATCGCGAATCATCGCGAACGTCTCGTCCAGGCCGGGATCGCCGAAATGGCCGGTGTCCATGCCTTCGGCGACCAGCTCGGCGATGCGTTCCTTGACATCGGCGGTATATCCGGCCTCGATCAGCGCCATGACCGCAGGCGTTTTAAACTTGGCAATCGCCGCGTCGTCCAGACCAAGGTCGGCCGGACGGATAATTTCGCCGAGCGTCATCGGAATGCCGCCGGTGATCTGGCTCAAATACTCGCTGAATCCGGCCTGCAGGATCAATTGCTCCAACTCGCCATATTTTCCCTCTGCGGCGAGATGACGCGACCAGTTAAGGGTCTCCCGCAAGGCCTCGACATAGGTCGCAAGCCAGGCAAGGCCGTGGGTCGCATATTGATTGGCTTCCACCAGTTCGGCGCTGATCCGGCCGTTGCCGCCACGGGTGATATCCGCGACCGCCATGATCGCCTGTTGCTTGAATGACTCGGCGGCGCCCAGTGCTTTTTCACAAAGGCCGTCCAGCCCGTCCAGCAAGAGTGCGCCGGGCGCGTCAATCATTTCCGACATTGTCATTATTTTTCTTCCTTTTGGGTTATGACTTTCGCTTATTCGTTACCGGCTTCGATTGCATCCTCGACCGTTCTCAGGCCCGGGTACTTTGCCGAAACCAGCACGGCCATATTGCCCGGTTTATGCTGATTATTCATCATTTTCGTATGGGCGCGCGGAATATCGTCCCAGGAGAAGACTTCCGACATGCAGGGATCGATCCGCCGTTCCACCACCAGATTGTTGGCCTGCGACGCCTGTTTCAGGTTGGCGAAATGGCTCCCCTGAATCCGTTTCTGGCGCATCCAGACGAAGCGGGCATCCATGGTCAGGTTAAAACCGGTCGTTCCGGCGCAGAACACCACCATACCGCCGCGCTTCACGATGTTGCACGATACCGGGAAGGTCTGTTCGCCCGGATGTTCGAACACGAAATCAACGTCGTTGCCCTTGCCGGTGATTTCCCAGATCGCCTTGCCGAATTCGCGGGTCTTCTTCATATAGTCGCCAAAGCCCTCGCCGTTGACCTTGGGCAGCTGACCCCAGCAGTCAAAATCCTTGCGGTTGAGAACGCCCTTGGCGCCAAGGGACATCACGAACTCGCGCTTGCTTTCATCGGAAATAACGCCGATGGCATTCGCCCCGGCGGCCGCGCAAATCTGGATCGCCATGGAGCCGAGGCCGCCCGACGCGCCCCAGATCAGAACATTATGGCCGGGCCGCAGGATATGAGGGCGGTGACCGAACAGCATCCGATACGCCGTTGCAAGGGTGAGCGTGTAGCAGGCGCTCTCTTCCCAGGTCAGATGCTTGGGGCGGGGCATCAGCTGACGGTCCTGCACGCGCGCAAACTGCGCGAAAGAGCCATCCGGTGTCTCATAACCCCAAATCCGCTGGCTGGGGGAGAACATCGGATCGCCGCCGTTGCATTCCTCATCGTCGCCATCGTCCTGGTTACAATGCACGACCACTTCATCCCCGATCTTGAAGCGCTTGACCTTGTTGCCAACCGCATAGACGATCCCGGAGGCATCCGACCCGGCAATATGATAGGGCTGTTTATGGTAATCAAAGGGAGAGATCGGCTCGCCAAGGGCGGCCCAGACGCCGTTATAGTTGACGCCCGCCGCCATCACGAGGATCAGCACGTCATGACTGTCCAGTTCCGGCGTATCGACGACCTCAACCTGCATCGCCTTTTCCGGCTCGCCGTGGCGTTCGCGGCGGATCGCCCAGGCATACATCTTGGAGGGGACGTGACCGAGCGGCGGGATTTCCCCGACTTCGTACAGATCCTTTATCTCGCCGGCCGGCGTTTCGATACCTTCTTCAGACAGCGCAGAAGCTTGCGTATTTGACATTAAAAAACATCCCTCATCTTTTGCATGGTTTTTGGTTTATAGGGCGTCGGTATTTAGAATTCATAAATTCCCGTTTTCTCGCCCTCTTATATCGCATTGCATCAAAAAACGAAACAGAGACCTTTACTTTGGCCCGGTTTATGAGAAGATTACTGACCTTTGATCAGATAACAAGTTTTTTTTGCGCTGCAGCACAAAGTTATGTTATTACGTGCGGCAACAAGAACACGTAACAACCGGTCTTTTAAGAGTAATAAAACGAAAGAAAATTATGGCAAAAGACGACAAGGAAGCCGTAAATACCGGCGCCCAAAGGAAAGATCGCCCCTGGCTGTTCCGCACCTATTCCGGCCATTCCTCGGCGAAAGCGTCGAACGAACTCTATAAAACGAACCTGGCGCGCGGCCAGACCGGTCTGTCCGTCGCCTTCGATCTGCCGACACAGACGGGTTATGATTCGGATCATATTCTCGCCCGCGGTGAAGTTGGCAAGGTCGGGGTGCCGATCTGCCATCTTGGCGACATGCGCACCCTGTTCGACGGCATCCCGCTGGAAAAAATGAACACCTCGATGACGATCAACGCGACGTCGGCCTGGCTGCTTGCGCTCTATGTCGCGGTTGCCGAGGAACAGGGCGCCGACGTCTCCGCGCTTCAGGGTACCGTGCAGAATGACATCATCAAGGAATATCTCTCGCGCGGGACCTATATCTTCCCGCCGACGCCGAGCATGCGTCTGATTACGGATGTCGTCAGCTATACCTACCGGGAAATGCCGAAATGGAATCCCACCAACGTCTGCTCCTACCACCTGCAGGAAGCGGGCGCGACACCGGTGCAGGAACTCTCCTTCGCCCTCGCAACGGCGATTGCCGTGCTTGATGCCGTGAAAGAGAGCGGACAGATCAGCGCCGAGGATTTCCCCTCCGCCACTGGCCGGATCAGCTTCTTCGTTAACGCCGGTATCCGCTTCATCACCGAAATGTGCAAGATGCGCGCGTTCGTCGATCTCTGGGACGAGATCCTGCGGGACCGCTATGGCGTCAAGGACGAAAAATTCCGCCGCTTCCGCTACGGGGTTCAGGTGAACTCCCTCGGCCTGACGGAGCAGCAGCCGGAAAACAATGTCTATCGCATTCTTCTTGAGATGCTGGCAGTCGTGCTGTCCAAGAAGGCGCGTGCGCGTGCCGTTCAGCTTCCGGCGTGGAACGAGGCGCTGGGCCTTCCCCGCCCCTGGGACCAGCAATGGTCGCTCCGGCTGCAGCAAATCGTTGCCTATGAAACCGACCTCCTGGAATTCGGCGATATTTTCGAAGGCTCCGTCGAAATCGACCGCAAGGTGGAGGAGCTGAAAGCCGCCGCGCGGGAAGAGCTTCGCCTGATCGAGGAAATGGGCGGCGCCGTTGCCGCTGTCGACACCGGGTATCTCAAGGAAAGCCTCGTCAATTCGAATACCGCGCGGGTGCAGTCCGTCATTGCCGGTGACCTCCCTGTCATTGGCGTCAACAAATTCACCGAATCCGCCCCCTCCCCCCTCACGCAGGAGGCCGATGGCGGCATCATGACCGTCGATACGGCGGCGGAAGCCGAACAGATCGAACGGCTTCGCGACTGGCGCGCGGGCCGGGACGACGCCGCCGTCAACAAAGCGTTGGAGGCTCTCACACGAGCGGCGAAAGAAGGGCAGAATATCATGCCGCCGTCGATCGCCGCCGCCAAGGCGGGGGTTACCACCGGCGAATGGTCGGAAGCGCTCCGTCATGTATATGGCGAATACCGCGCCCCGACCGGTGTTGGCACCGCCGTTTCAAATGCCGAGAATGACATTCTGGAACCGGCGCGCGAAAAAGTCGCCCTCGCGGCGCAGAAGCTCGGCCGTCCGCTCAAGGTACTGGTTGGCAAGCCCGGCCTTGACGGCCATTCGAACGGCGCGGAGCAGATTGCCGTTGCTGCACGCGATAGTGGTATGCAGGTCGTCTATGAAGGCATCCGCCTGACGCCGGAGCAGATCGTCACGGCGGCCAAGGCCGGCACCGTCGATCTTGTCGGTCTGTCGATCCTGTCCGGATCGCATGTTCCGCTCGCGAGGGAGGTCTGCGAGAAGCTGAAAGCGGCCGGTCTTGGCGATGTCCCCGTCGTCGTCGGCGGCATCATCCCGGCGGAGGATGCCGACACGCTCAAAAAAGCAGGGGTCAGCGCGATCTACACGCCGAAGGATTTCGACATGGCCGGGATCGTTATCGATATGGTCGACATGATCATGAAATACGAGGATGTCGCCTGATAGAAAGCCCGGTGGGAAGATTCGCAGAAAAGTGCCGAAAATTAACCATAATCGACCATTTTCAGAACCTCCTCGGGACGGTAACCATATTCACGTAAAGATTTGATTGTTGCATCCTTGTCACGTTTCGACAGGCGCCGGCCCTTGTTGTCGGAGATCAGTCCATGGTGAAAATAGGCGGGCGTCGGCAGGTCAAGAAGCGCCTGCAGTAACCGGTGAATATGGGTCGAGGGGAACAGGTCCTGCCCCCGGATAACATGGTTAACATTCTGGATCGCATCGTCAAAGGTGACCGTCAGATGATAGCTCGCCGGTGTCTCTTTCCGGGCAAGTACGATGTCCCCGAAGGGCAACGGATCACATAGGATGAAGCCCTTTCCGATTTCCTCAAACCGCAGGGCGGCGAGGTCAACCGAGGCAACCGCATTAACCATATTCAGCCGAAGCGCGTATGCGTCACCGCGCGCGAACCGGGACTGCCGCTCGGCATCCGTCATGTTACGGCAAGTGCCCGGATATGCTGGACCTTCGGGGCCATGCGGCGCGGTATTGCTGCGGGCGATCTCCGCCGCAATTTCCTTTCTCGTGCAAAAACAGGGATAGATCAAATCGCGGTCGCTGAGCTTCTCGAGCAGGGCGGCATAGTCGTCTAAATGATCGCTCTGGCGGCGTACCGGCGCATCCCAGTCGAGACCCAGCCAGGCCAGGTCCTCGTAGATCGCCTCCTCGAATTCCGGGCGGCATCTGGTGACATCGATATCCTCGATCCGGAGCAGGAATTTCCCGCCATCCTCACGCGCCCTCCTGCGGGCGAGCGATGCCGAATAAACATGTCCGAGATGAAGAAAACCTGTTGGGCTTGGCGCGAAACGCGTTATAGTTACCATATAGTTAACAAGGAGGTCGGTCCGAAAAAAATACTCAAATACATCTAAAATTTTATCTGTTTTTCTTGTCAGCCAACCGGCCCGGCGCTAGCCTTTGTTAATATTTTGTTAATTATAAAAAATTTCAACGGGCGAGACAAATGTTTAAAAGAATATTGATCGCACTGAACATATTGATGCTGGTGACGGCCTGTGCGATTCCGATTACCAGAGACCATGATGTCAATGTTGCGATGGACCGGTACGAAATGGCCTATCGCGAGACGGTCAAGAATGATCCCATGATGGCGCAGAATATTGGCATTATGGCCGATGTGCTGCAGACAGTGGATCGGCGCTATGTGGATGACGTCAACCCCGAAGATCTTATCGACAAGGCCATAGAGGGCCTGAAAGCAATTCCCGAGGACGATGAAGGAGAGAGTGATCCGACCACCCGCGCGCTGAATGCCATGCTCGCGTCGATGGATCGCTATACCGGCTATATGGCGCCGCAAAGCTTTTCCTCTTACCGCGAAAGCCTGGACGGCCATTTCGTCGGCCTCGGCATACATATCCGGACGATTGACGGCCAACTGACCGTCATGAGCCTGCTTGCCGGCTCCGGCGCCGAGGAAGCCGGCGTGCAGGAAAAGGATATCATCACCCATGTTGATGGCGATCCGATCGATGGCCTTACTCTGGCGCAGGCGCGCAAACGGCTGCGCGGCCCAGAAAATACTGTGGCGGCGCTGACCATCAAACGGGTGAATGCGCCGACACCGCTCAAGATTTCCGTGACACGCCGTGAAGTGGAAGTTGCCGCCGTCGCCCATCATATCGAGGGGAATGTCGGCTATATCCGGATTTTCTCCTTTACCAAGAAAACCGGCCCGGGCGTGACCACCGCGCTACAGGATATCCGGTACAGGCTGGGGTCCGGCCTTTGCGGTATCGTTCTCGACATGCGGAACAACCCCGGCGGCCTCGTCTCCGCCGCCGAGATCGTTGCGGATGCCTTTCTCGATGGCGGCAATATCTATTCCGTCGAAAACCGCGGCCGCGAACTTGTCGCCCGCGAGGCGGACAGCGGAGACCAGACGCAAGGCGCGCCTATCGTTGTCATGCTGAACAAGAAATCCGCCTCGTCGTCTGAAATCGTGGCGGGCGCCCTCAAATATCAGGCCCGGGCAAAGCTGTTCGGCGAACAGAGTTATGGCAAGGGCCTGATGCAGTCGCTGATGCCGCTGCGCAATGGCGGCGGGCTCCGCCTGACCACCGGACGCTTTACCACAGGCGGCGGCCCGACCTTCCACGGCGTCGGCCTGACGCCGGACATCCCGCACAAGGTTGAAGACGGCGAAAGCGATGCGCAGCAGATCGCACTGGCCGCGCAAAGCCTGAACTGCTCGACCGGGATGACGACGGCCTTTGCGACAACGCAATGACGGCGGACGGCGATAGTGCAGCGGCTCTGGCATTTATCGCCGACCGCGACCCGGACTTCGCTCATGCCCTCACCCTAATTCAACCCCTGCCGGATCGCGGGCGACCGGCTGGGTTTGAACATCTGACGAAAATCATCGTCGAACAGCAAGTGTCGCTGGCCAGCGCCGAGGCCATCTGGCGGCGGCTGACCGCTGCGGTGACGCCGTTTACGCCGGACCGCCTGATCAGGCATGGCGAGGAAGAGTTGCGCGCCCTCGGGCTCAGTCGTCAAAAGGCGCGATATTGCCGCGCCCTCGCCGAAGAGATCATCGAGGGCCGACTGCTTCTGGAGGCGCTTCACGGCCATGATGACGACGCCGTGCGAGACCAGCTCACCCAGGTGAAGGGGATTGGCCGATGGACGGCGGAAATCTACATGATCTCCTGTCTCGGCCGGACGGATATCTGGCCGGCGGGCGATGTCGCGCTGCAGGCCGCCCTCGGTCATCTTAAGAAACTGCCCGACCGGCCGGACATCGCCACAATGGACGCGCTGGCGGAACCGCTTCGGCCCTACCGGACGTTCGCCGCGCGGATCCTCTGGCGCTATTATGCCGATGTCGTCCAGGCGCCAACACGCCGGAAAAACACCGCGCAATAAGGCGGCGTTATCTCCCGGACCGCTCGACAATCTACCCGGACAACTCTATCTTAAAGGGAGCGTCGGTTTGGCAGAATAAAGCCCTCAACATGCGGTAGTTTCAAAAATATTTCATACAAAATGCTGTATTAGGGTTTGCAATTTTCGGAGGGACAGGCCAAACTTTCAACGAAAACATCCTGTTTGGAGACTACGATAGCCTTGCAAACGTCCGTGGAAAAATATCCGGCCCTGGTTTTAAACGCCGATTACCGGCCGTTGAGCTATTTTCCGCTGTCATTGTGGTCCTGGCAGGATACGCTCAAATCGGTGTTTCTTGAGCGCGTCGATATTGTCTCTGAATATGACCGGGTCGTCCGCTCCCCCAGCTTCGAGATGCGCCTGCCGAGCGTGATCAGTCTCAAGCGCTATATCAAACAGAGCAAGCAGCCGGCCTTCACCCGCTTTAACGTATTCCTGCGCGACGGATTCCGTTGCCAGTACTGCGGATCGCTTGAGGAACTGACCTTCGATCATGTGCTGCCGCGCCGCCTCGGCGGACAGACCGTCTGGGAGAATATCACAACGGCTTGCGCGCCCTGCAACATGAGGAAAGGAGGCAGGCTTCCCCGGGAAGTAAATATGTTCCCGGAAATCCGTCCTTACATACCCACGCCGCAAATGCTCAACAAACAGGGCCGCGCCTTCCCGCCCAATTACCTGCATGAAAGCTGGCGGGATTATCTCTACTGGGACACAGAACTCGAAGAATAAGCGATTTTCCCAACCCCCACTTGCCTTTACCGCGCTTCGGCGTCTATATAATAGCCAATTTACACCTGTTCCTTTCACCGTTGAGATGTGACGCACAATGAGTTATGGCCTCGGTCTTTCAGAAAAAAAACTAGCGCGGCAACGGCGCAACCGCTTCTTCAAGTTCGTCTTCTACATCGCGCTGCTGGCCGGTGCCGGCGTCTATGGATATTATGAAGGCCAGGCAAATGCGGATCGGCGCATTGCCGATATCGAAGGCCAGGTCATCGTTTTGACGACAGAAAATGACCGCCTGAACGATCAGGCCCGGGCCGCACTCGACAAGCAGAGCGCCGCGCTGGCGGAAGCCCGTGTCTGGCGCGACAAGTTTGAGAATGAAATCCCGAGCGGGCCGACGCGCGATATTCTCGATCTGGTGCAGAAACGCCTGGCCGACGGGCTGGAGCCGGAGCGGCTGATTTCCCTGATTACGCTCGCGCAGAACAGCCAGAATTGCGACGCGGCGCCCGAAACGAAGCGCTTTATCGTCAATACCCCGATTTTCTCGAGCCCGGGAAATTCCATCAGCCTTGGCGATGGCACCATTACGGTAACGGGAAACGGGACCTCGGTTACCAATTCGGAAGGAAAGGTCGAAGCCTGGTATGACCCGAACCAGCCGGTCGAGATCCTCTTCACGCAGCTGGGTGGCCAGACGGAAAAACTCACCGGTGTTCTGCCGCTGCATAAAAGCGTGGTTTTCGGACCCAACGAGTATCGCTTCAGCATTCTTGCCGGCAAGCAAAGCTTCGCCACCATTTCGGCGACGCGCTGCGATTTCCCGTAAGTCTATGGATCGTCAGATCCGTGAGGACAGCCAGATGGCAAGCTTCGATCCGGCCTTTACGGCGGAGGTCAGAAGTTCATAGCCGGGCGCTTCACTTGCGCCCTGCTCGCGGGCGATATCCCGATGCTCAATCTCTTCATCGCGATATCTGGATATAATTTCCTTCAGCTCCCCCTCGCTGTCATCCAGCGTGTCGAGCTGATCGCGATAATGCTCGTCAATCACTTCCTCGACGGCCTCCGTGCAGGCCATCGCCGCTTCCTTGCCCAGCATCGCCGTGCCGGCGCCAAGAGCGAATCCGGCGACGTGCCAGAGCGGGCTTAAAATAGTCGGGCGGACGCGTCTCTCGCTCAGCAATTCCTCGAATTTCTGCCTATGAACCTCTTCCTGCGCTTTCATATGGCGAAGCGTCTCTCCGGATTCGGTTTTTTCAAGGACGGCAAGCTGACCTTCGTAAATCCGCACCGCGCCGAATTCACCGGCATGATCGACACGGATGATCCGTTCAATCTGCTCCCGGGGGCTGAGGTCGCCGGGCTGGCGCCCGAAGGCCGGTTTGGTGTCTTTCGCGGTCTTTTTTCTCATTTACGCCTCCAACTCGCTCTTCCTTGAAGTTAGCGCGGAGAACAGGCAAAAAACAGCAAGAATCGTCGCCGCAATGACATTATATCCCGCCATCGATATGCCAAAGAGCGACCATGCCACCTCATCGCAGCGGACAATCGGCGTCGACATGATCTTGGCCTTCAGATCCTGGAGATTATCCACCTTGCTGGTATCGCCGACACATTCCGCGGTTCCTTCCCACCAGCCCTGCTCGACGCCCACATGGAAACCGCCAATTGCGGCGGTTGCGAGAAACCCGACGGCGCACAGGAGGAGGAAGGGTCCCGCCCCCATACGCCGTTGCAGGGCGATCCCGGCAATCGCGATCACAATGACGGCCGCATAGGGCCAGCGCTGATAGAGGCAGAGGACGCAGGGCCAGAGATCAAATACATACTGTGCGACAAAAGCAGTTCCCAAGGCTCCCATACTCGCGAGCAGGGCCACCCAAAGTGCGTTTTTTCTCAAAATTGGCAAAGCGGCCGGGTCCTTTCTCGTCTTCTACAGCATATATTTGATCGCCACGAACCCGCCAATGAGCAGAATGAAAAAGAGAATGGTCAGGAGGCCGAGGTATTTCTCGATAAACAGCTGTATCGGCGCCCCGAACTTCCAGAGAAGCCCGGCGACCAGGAAGAACCGGAGGCTGCGGGACAGGACCGATGCGACGATAAAAACCAGAAGATCGAGATGGGTGACGCCGCTGGCGATCGTGATGACCTTGTAGGGAAACGGCGTCAGCCCGAAAAAGGCGACGATCCATCCACCCCATTCGTTATAGGCGTCGGTAAAATTGTCAAACTTGTCCGTATAGCCGTAAAAATCGATAATTGGCGCGCCGATCCAGTCGAAAAAGAGATAGCCGACCAGATAGCCGAACATCCCGCCAACCACCGAGGTCAGGCTGCAGAGAAACGCAAGGCGCCAGGCTTCCTTGCGATTGGCCAGCACCATGGGGATCAGCAGAACATCGGGCGGGATCGGAAAGAACGAACTTTCGGCGAAGGAAACGCCGCCGAGAAACCATTTCGCTCGCGGCTTTGCCGCCAGTCCCATCGTGAAATCATACAAACGTCGCAACATAGGCGGACCAAAAGCTAGACAAAACCAAATAAAGACTAAACTTTCTAGCCGTTTTCGCGCGCGGCCACAATGCTTATCGTCGATTTCATCTAATGATATCATCGGCGAGAAGTCCTATTGACCCTTCAAAATTCATCGCTATAGTGCGGATTTTCCACACGGGCCCCTGTGGCGGAATTGGTAGACGCGACAGACTCAAAATCTGTTGTCCTTAGGGCGTGCCTGTTCGAGTCAGGCCAGGGGCACCACCGGCATATCGCAGATTTCCCACTTTCGCGGTCGCCTTTCCTTAACCATATCCTAATAACTGGCGGCTAGGATTTACGGCAATCGTTACTGCTTTGCTCCAGAGGATGCGTAAATGCCTGTCCTGATGATGTCCGCCGGTGGCCTGGTTCTTCTTGCTGCGGCATGGGATGTATTCTCCCGCCGGATTCCGAATTTGCTGCCGCTCATTATCGCGGCGCTGTACTTCGTCGACGCGGGATTTGCCGGAGACTGGGCGGAAATGCCCTGGCATCTGCTGTGCGGAATGGCCGTTCTCGTCGTCGGGATTTTCATTTTTTCGCTGGGCTGGCTCGGCGGTGGCGATGTCAAGCTGCTGGCGGCTCTCGCCTTCTGGGCCGGGCCGGATCAACTGATGCTGCTTTTGCTGATGACCTGCCTTGCCGGCGGCATTCTCGCCCTGATCTATGTCATTCCGATGATAATTTACCGAATGCCGGCCGTTTCCGGGCTGGTTGACTGGTTTTTCATGACTGTTCTGAAGAAACCGGCGCCGATGTTACAGGCCGGTAAGGCGTTGGGCTTGCAGCTTCCTTATGGCGTTGCCATCGCCGCGGCCGGCTTCGTGGTTTTCTACCAGTTTATCAAGGTCATGTGACGTTCAGGCCGTCCGGGCCAGCCAGATCCCGAGAACGATAAAGGCCGCGCCCGCCAGATACCGGAGACTTATCGGCTCCTTCAAGAACCAGTAGCTCAACAGCGGCACGAAAACAAAGGTGAGGCCCATGAACATATAGGCCTTGCTGAGCGGAAAATGCCGCAGCACATAAACCCAGGCCACGGTCGCCACCGCGTACAGCAGCAACGCAACAATAAAATAGCCGTTCACGGATAGCTTCAGCAGCGACGCGACATCCAGCGCCGCGACGTCGCGGCTGGTGATCTTGAAGAGGATCTGCCCAACGGCAATAACGATGGGCAGCATGATCAGGGCCGCATCTTTTGCAAAATCCATTACTTCCTCCTCACGACTCGCGCGTCTCGCAGTAAAAAATGTCCCGGTTGATGTCCTCGCACGAATAATCGGCGGGCACCGGCTGCATCGCCCTCAGGAAACTCTCCGGGTACGGGAAAAAATTGAAATGCGGGTTGAACGTATACCGATACTCCCGCTCCCGCGGCACAACGATGATAAGCTTCCTGCGGCAGATACGGCGAAGCTCCTGTATCGCGGTGCGGTAGTCGAGGATATGTTCAATCACATGCGTGCAGATCACCGTATCGAACGCGTCGTCCGCAAACGGCAGTTTCTCGATTTTCGCCGGGACGAGTTCGATGCCCTCCTGCGCGTCGGGGACGATCAGGTCCGTTCCCGTCACCCTGTCAAATTCTTCCCCGCGGATTTCCATAATTCGCCGGAGCAGATATCCGGTTCCGCATCCGACGTCGATTATGGACCGTCCGACAACTTCCTCGGCAATGCGGCGAATGCAGGCGTCCGAGTTATCCGTGAGGTCATGGACGCGGGGATGCTGGCGGTAGAGCTTCTCATATTCCTCGTCGGTCAGAAAAGGCGCATTCTTGCGAAACTCCGCGAGCGCGACGATATGGTCGCCCCAGATGGCCTTGGCGAGCCATTTGAACAAAACCGAATCCCGCAACAACGGCGGCAATAAATCTTCCAGTACAAACCTGATTTTATTCGTGGTTTCGCGGTTCATCCGACATCTTACGCAAACTGCCAACTAGTCCGCGTACTCCCTGAATTCCCGCGCCGGGGCAGCCTCGGTCTGCGATCGCACGTTGATCGCCGCCGGACCGGCAATGGACAGGTAGGAAATTCGCTTCCGTTCCCGTCTGCCGCGGGTCACCGAATCCAGGATAAATCCGCAGGCAAGGAAGAGAAAGGATAGCAGCATGCAGGCACTCGACAGCACCGCCGTCGGCAATCTCGGAACCAGTCCCGTCTCGATGAAGGTGAGGGTGATGGGGATGGCGAGAATGATCGACATCGCCGCAAACAGGAGAAACAGCGCCCCGAAAAAGGTCATCGGGCGTTCGTCCTTGACCAGCTTGAAGATGAGTTTTGAGATCTTGAGCCCATCGGAAAAGGTATGTAGCTTGCTGTCGGACCCTTCCGGGCGTTCATTATAGGCACTCGCAATTTCAGCAACCGGCATATTCAGTTCAAGCGCATGAATGGTGAGCTCGGTCTCGATCTCGAAGCCTTCCGACAGGATGGGAAAGGATTTGACGAAACGCCGTGAAAATACCCGATACCCGGTCAGGATATCGGCAAACCGCCGGCCGAACACGCGGGCAACGATGCCGGAAAACATCCGGTTTCCGAAAACATGCCCCTTGCGATAGGCCGCATTCGCCGATGCAACGCGCTTTGCACAAACCATATCGAGGCGATGTTCCCACAGCTGTGCAACCAGTTTTGGCGCAAGGCCGGCCTCGTAGGTGTCATCGCCGTCGACCATCACATAGATATCCGCGTCAATGTCGGAAAAAAGCCGCCGGATGGCGTTGCCCTTACCGGGCAGCTCTTCATAGATGACCTCGGCCCCCGCATTTTCGGCGACAGCCGCGGTATTGTCGGTCGAGGCGTTATCGCAAATGACGATCCTGGCCCGTGGCAGCGCGGCCCGGAAGTCGGCGATGACCTTGCCGATCGTCAATTCCTCGTTCAGGCAAGGCACCATGACCGCAATCGACGGAACATATTCCGTCTTCGCGGTTTTCTCATGAACCTCCAGCCGTTCGCGCAAATAACTTTGGGTCACATCGCATTACCCCTATATTCGAAGAGCATCCAGGGTTTGGGCGCCGCCTCAACGGGCACCAGTTCCTCCGGCAAATCTCCATTGACCAGACGGTTATAGAGAACGGATGCCTCTGCAGACTTCCGAAAGTATGTTTCGTCCGAAGCATTGGGGCATATAAGAATATAGTCAATCCCGTATTTCCCGAGAAGGTCGCGGCTCCGGCTGAATTCCACCGCCGTCATCAGGTCATATGTGTCCAAAATCGTCTCGCCGTTCCGGTGATAGGGCACGGCAAGAAAGTGATGCCGCGTGCGGTATATAAGCTCCGGTCCGTAATCGAGGTTATTGGCAAAGCGCAGAACGCCGCGGCCCTGAATGAATTTATCATCGGCGAGAAAACCGGCGATGTCCCGGACAGTGCACTCTGTCTCCGCCGCCTGTGTCACCGTGGTGGCCGCCGCCGGTTTCAGTCCGTTTGCAAAGGCACCCACCAAAACCGCCAGCGAGAAGGGGCCGAGAATAATGACGGCGCGGACCAGCAGGCCCGTCGCTCCTTTTCTCCATCCGCTGAAACGCGCGCTCACGGCGTTCAGCACGTCCTCCATGAGGGGGCCGGCCGCGATAACCCCGGCAACCGAGAGATACAACGCCGTCCGCATATGCGCGAGGGCAAGCGCGCCCGTGCAAACAAGGACTAGCGACAGCAGAACCCATGTATGCCGCTGCTCCTGATGCCGCTTCCCCGAGAGAACGAACAGGCCGTAGACAATTCCGCAGAACGGCAAAAGACAAAAGAGGATCATCTTTCGAATACTGGTGAACAGGGGAAGCATTTCGCTGACATTGTCATACCAGATTGCGGCAATGCGCGGGTCCGCCTCCGCTTCCGGTCCGATAAACAGACCCGGATACCAGAATTTTATCAGCGCCAGACAGACGATGGCAAACAGCCCGGCCCCGACCATGCGAGCAGTAATAGTGCCGCCGCATTCGCTTGTCTTTGCCACAAGAATCCAGAAGACGGCCGGACAGGAAACCAGGAAAAGCTGGGCAATTGAAATGCGATCGTAACGGGCCGTCAGCCAGTTATCCGGTGACACATCGACAAGGACGGCCGCAAGGCAGGCGAGACCGACGCCGAGCGCAAAATCGCGATTTATCCGCCGCCAGGATGTTCCCCACAGGAGCCAGCAAACACCGAGACCCAGCGTTACCGGAACATAGACGACAAGAAATTCCAGGCTGATCCATATGCCAAGACCAGTCAGAATTCCCGCGAGCAACGCCGGGCGCGAATTACTGCCGGATTTATCAAGCCGGATAAGATACCCGAGGACGGCCGCCGTTAGGACCGCAAGGACCATATGGTGATCCACCCGCCCGATACCGAAATAGTTCTGGATAATCGGCTGGACGGCGAGGAGTATGACGATCGAGAACAAATTCCCGGGCTGCATCAACGGCATCACCGCCCAGATACAGACGAAGACGAGAATGAGTGACATAAGCGCCGGCAATGCAACGCCCGCGATCTCTATGGCCTGCCTGGTTTGCATAAACGGGACCAGGGGCGCCGCGACGCCAAGGATCAGCAGATCCATCGGCCGCGTCCAGTGAATATCGGCACCCTCCGCGCCGGCGGCGCGGGCGATATGGCCATCATACCAGTTGCCCGTCTCGACCAGCGTATTCACCCGCTCCAGACGCATAAAGGCATCCGGCTGCTTGGGCGCGAAGATGTCCGGATCGGTTGCAAGTTGCGCCGGCAAAACCACGAAACAGGTAAGCCATAGCAGCAAAAACATAAAAACGCGTTCAGCGGTCAAAACAGGTCCCTAAATTCAGAAAACATCGTTCAATGCAGATGGTCTGAAATGTACCGCAAATTCCTTAACAAAAAGGAAGGATGGCGATGAAATCTTGAGCAACCTGAAGTCGTTTAAAGAGATGCCGGGAACGCTATCTGTTCTTGTTTTTCGAAAGCAGTCCGGCATCGGACGTGGTGGCGGGATTATGGGGCGCAGGGTCGCTGGCCAGCGCCTCGGTCACTTTTTCACAGATTTCATCAAGGGTGAAGGGTTTGGCAATGACGTCGTGGATGAGCATGTCCAGGTTATAGGCCCGCTGCCGTTCCGCCGCGTAGCCCGTCATCATCAGAACCTTGAGGCCCGGAAAATCCTTGGATACCTTGAGGGCAAGGGCGATTCCGTCCATGATGGGCATGACAATATCGGTCAGCAAAAGATCGAACGGCGTTTTCTTTTGCAGGACGGAAAGCGCCTCCGCGCCATCCGCGACCGCCACGACTTCATGGCCATGATGGGTCAGGGCGCGGCTGATGAATTCCCGAAGGGCGGCTTCGTCCTCAGCAATCAAAATGCGCGCCATACCTGCCCTCCGTTCAATGCTTGACGATATACCCGATATAGGGAAGTTCGCGGTAGTAATGGGCGTAATCGAGGCCGTACCCGACGACAAACAGGTCGGGACAGTCAAAGCCGACGAAATCCGCCTCGAAATCGGAGACGCGCTTTCCCTTCTTATCCAGCATCAGGCAGGTCTTCACCGTCGCGGCGCCGCGACCGAGCAGTTCCGCCGTCGCGAAGGCCATGGTGCGCCCGGATTCCAGAATATCATCGATCAGCAACACCTTGCGACCCTTGACCGTATCGACGATGTCGCGGGTGATGACCACGGAGCCGCTGCTGACGGTCTTGTCGCCATAGGAGGAGAGGGCCATGAAATCGATCTGCGGATTGACCCCGGCATGATGCAGAGCCCGGATCAGGTCGGCCGCAAAAACAAAGCTCCCCTTGAGAACGGCGATAACAAGGATATCCGACCCCATCGTCGCGGCGATTTCCTCCGCGAGCTCTTCGTTGCGCTTCGCGATATCCGCGCTTGCGAACAAAATTTCGATGTCCGGCTTCATTTCAGCCTTGCTCATAATGGTCCTTCCAAAAATAGCGGCGGTACCGGCCTCACGAATGGCCGGCGATTAATTCTCGGGGTCGATAAGATCGACTTTGACATTTTTCGCCTCTTCGGGCGGCTGATTCATACTGCTGGAAAACTCCACCTGCCCCCAGGGCATGACTTCCGGTTCCTCGACAGTCGTTGTCCAGCTGTAGACACTTTGCCCCTCGGCATCGATAAGTGCAATCTTGATCCGCGGCAATGGTTGCGGACTGTCGGTGATATTCTTGATAATGCCGGAGACCGTCAGCGTGGTCACGCCATTTTGCAGGACGGACTTGGTTCGAAGGTCATGGATTTCGAGGCCGAGCATATTCTGTGTTTCAACATCGATGCGCAGATACTGGTACATTTGCGCCGAGGCGGGCCACGCCATGACCACGTAATTGCGCCCGAAATAGGCGCCGCCAACAAGCGCAGCCAAGACCAGAAGCAACAACAGCCAGGCGATCCAGCGCCGGGGTTTGCCGGAGGCGACCTTCGCCGGGCCGGGCGCTTGCCCCTTCGTCATCTGCTCGATGCTCATGCCCTGCTCTTGCGGCGGGGCGCTGTCAACTGCCGGCGGCGGCTCGGTCAGTGTCTTCGGCATATCCGTCGGCGGATACTCCCGCCATTTATGCCCGCATTTGGCGCATTTCACGGCGCGCCCTTCCGGGCCGATGGTAATCGCGTCAATCGAATAACGGGTTGCGCAACTTGGACAGGTTAAAATCATTGGCGAGAGTCACCATCTCACGGATTAAAGTTTCTTTTTTATAGGCGTTTGCTTGGACATGCACAAGACTGGCTGATAAATCTAACATAGTTTATGTTCAGTCGCGTAACCTTTGGGAGGAATGATTGGTCAGGTTCGAAAATGTCGGCATGCGTTATGGCCTGGGACCGGAGGTCTTGCGCGATATCAGCTTTCACCTGCAGCCCGGCTCCTTCCATTTTCTGACCGGGCCGACGGGCGCAGGCAAAAGCTCGCTGCTGAAACTGCTCGCGCTGTCGCATAGGCCGAGCCGTGGCCTGATTACCCTGTTCAACAAGGAGGTTTCCTCCCTTGCGCGCGACGATCTTCCGGCGATGCGCCGTAAAATCGGCGTTGTTTTTCAGGATTTTCGCCTGCTCGACCATCTTTCGGCGCTGGAAAATGTCGCCCTGCCGCTCAAGATAGCCGGCGCCAAGAACAGTCAGATTTACCAGCATGTCGCGGAACTGCTCGAATGGGTGGGCCTCGGCCGGCAGGTGGATGCGAAACCGCCAACCCTCTCGGGCGGCGAGAAACAACGCGTTGCCATCGCCCGCGCGGTCATCAACCGCCCGCAACTCCTGATCGCCGACGAACCAACGGGGAGCATGGACGCGGAAATGGGACTGCGGCTGATGTATCTGTTCCAGGAGCTGAATAAGATCGGAACGACGGTCGTTGTCGCGACCCATGACCTCGGGCTGATTAAACGGTTCGGAAATCCGGTCATGTTCCTGAAAGACGGGATGCTGACTACGCGCAAGCAGGATGAGCTGCCCTCGCAATTCAGTCGGGACGGCGGATGATGCAAATTATCGGCAAATCTGCGGAACTGCAGCTGGAGAAGGATGTATCCACCCGCTATCTTCCTGTCGTCATCGCGGCCATGATCTTCCTTGCGGCGCTTGCCATCGGTGGGCTGTTTTCATTGAGCAACGCCATCAGTGACTGGTCGGCAACCCTGACCGGCAACCTGACGGTCGAGATTGCCTTCGATCCGACCGCCGATCTCGACAAAAAAGTCACAGATGCCGTCGAACTCCTTTCGAAGACGCCCGGCGTCGCCGCGGCGAGGGCCATCGAGCAGGAGGAAACCCTGAAACTGCTGGAGCCATTCCTCGGCCGGAATGCCGCGCTTGGCGATCTGCCGATCCCCCGGCTTATCGAAGTGATTATCGACGAAGACAGTGCCATCGATCTTGCGGCACTGAACGAAAAACTGGGCGAGGCGGTTGCCGGCGCCCGTCTCGACATCCACCGGCCCTGGCTCGACAAGATGGTGCTGCTCGGCCGCTCCGTCCAGATCCTGGCGGCCGCCATCATGCTGCTGATCGGCGCGGTAACCGTCATTATCGTCATATTCGCGGTCCGCACCGGCCTCATCATGCATGCGGAGGTGATCCAGGTCCTCCATCTTATCGGCGCGCGCGACCAGTATATCGCCGAACAGTTCCAGAATTACTTTGCCCGCCTCAGTTTTCTCGGCGCCCTTCCCGGCCTTATCGTCGCCATCATTGTCATGTTTATTTTCAACTTTCTCGTTGGATCGCTGGAGGCATCGATGCTGCCGCCGCTTTCCCTGGGAGTTGAAGGAATTATCGCCTTGTTGCTGCTGCCGTTGATGGTCGCCCTGTTGACCAGATTTACCGTTCGGCGGGTGGTTCTGGGGTCGCTTGAACGGATGATGTAGGATGCTCGTATTGCTGGACAGGGATGGTGTCATCAATGAAGATCGGCCTGATTTCGTCAAGAATCCGGGGGAACTTGTCTTCATTCCAAATTCGCTTGAGGCGATCGCGCGGCTGAACAGTCACGGCCACAAGCTGGTTGTGACAACCAATCAATCCTGTATCGGGCGCGGCATCATCACTGAGGAGCAGCTGGCGGCGATCCACGGCAAACTTATCGAGGCTCTCGCCAAGGTATCCGGGCGGCTTGACGATATCATCGTGGCCCCTGATGCCCCATGGGCGGCGACGGATCGGCGCAAGCCCGGGCCCGGAATGCTGATCGAGGCTATGCGCAAGTTCAATGCGCGGCCCGGCGAGACCGTCATGATCGGCGACAGCACGCGCGATATCGAGGCTGCCGGAGCAGCGGGATGCCACCGCATCCTGGTGCGCACGGGCAAGGGCCGGAAAACGCTGGCGGAGGGCCTCGGACGGCATTTGCTGCCCGTCCATGTCGCCGACGATCTTGACGAAGCCGCCGACTTCATTCTCGCGGGGAGGTTTTAACGAATGCCCTTTTTCCCCGGAAAAATAATCGCGGCCGTCTTTCTGTTCCTGTGCCTTTGGGCGGGCGGCTTCCTCACCTTCATGGGAGAGGTTGAGAAAACGACGCCCGTCCCCGCCCAGAACGTTGACGGCATCGTCGTCTTGACCGGCACGCCCGCCCGCCTGACCGCCGGATTTGATCTCCTTAAGGAGAACGAGAATGCGCGCCTCCTCGTCTCGGGCGTGAATTCGAAAGTCACGCGTGAAACCCTCCGTCAGGCGACGGGCCAAAGCGAGGAGATCATGAACTGCTGCGTCGACCTCGGCCGTCTCGCCCGGAATACCGAGGGCAATGCCTATGAAACCTCTCTCTGGGCCAAATCCCATAACTTCGACAACATCGCCATCGTGACCAGCGCCTATCATATGCCGCGCAGCCTGGTGGAGCTGAAACGCCAGATGCCGGATGTAAAACTGATTGCGTATCCGGTCGCGAGTGATACGCTTGAGCTTACCGGCTGGCGGAAAAACCCGCGGGCTTTCCTGGTCGTTGCCGGGGAATTCAACAAATATGTTTTCAGCCTCATACGTGCCCGGCTCTATGATTAGGCGATAAGAGAGGAACGCGTGACGCATATTCGATCCCTGGGGTTTTTTATCTGCTTCTTTGCCTGGTCCGTGATCATGAACCTGGCATTTCTGCCGTTTCTCCCGTTTGACCGGAGATGGATCGTCTTGGGGCAACGGATCTGGACAAAGGGAATCATTTTCCTCCTCCGAAATATCTGTGATCTGCGCCTCGAAATCCGTGGGCGAGAACATCTTCCCAAAGGGGCGGCGATTGTCGCCTGCAAACATCAATCCGCATTTGAAACCATGGTCTTTCATGAGATCACCGACGATCCGGCGGTAATTCTAAAAAAGGAGTTGCTGAACATTCCGGTCTACGGCTGGTATTGCCGCAAGACAAAGATGATCGCCGTGGATCGGAAAGGGCACGCGGCGGCACTTAAATCAATGCTCGCACAGGCGCAGGAAGCCATTGAGGATGAACGGCCGATCATCATTTTCCCGGAAGGCACGCGTTCCCCGCTCGACCAGGATCTTCCCTTCCAGCCGGGTATTGCGGCGCTTTATACGAAACTGCAGCAGCCGGTAACGCCCGTGGCGCTCAACACGGGCCTGTTCTGGCCACGGAGAAGCTTTTTCTGCCGCCCCGGCGTCATGGTCATCGAGTTCCTGCCGCCCATCGAGCCCGGACTCGACCGCAAGCTTTTCATGAAGGAGCTGAAAACCCGCATTGAGGAAAAAACTGAATCCCTGGTTGCGGAAGGCCGCGAGAAATTTCTCTCATAGGGGCGGACAGGCACATTAAATTTTACGTCAGGCACCTTTCGGACTATATTTAAAGAGAAGCATTTTTAACGTCTCAAGGTACTTAAATGTCACCTGTCGCCCCGATATCGCAACAGATATGGGATATGAAATACCGGCATAAATCCGCCGATGCCAGCAGCAAGGAACGCTCCATCGAGGATAGCTGGCGCCGTGTCGCCCGCGCCATGGCCGCGGCGGAGCCGGAGGAGGCGCGCGCGCATTGGGAAGAGCGCTTCTATGCGCTTTTGGAGGATTACAAGTTCCTGCCGGCGGGCCGCATCCTGTCGGGTGCGGGAACGGAACGACGAGTTACCTTATTCAATTGCTTCGTCATGGGCGATATCGAGGACGACATGTCCTCGATCTTCGATAACCTGAAGGAGGCCGCCCTCACCATGCAGCAGGGCGGCGGGATCGGATATAACTTCTCCACCCTCCGGCCGAAGGGCGCGCCCGTGCATGGCATGGGGTCGGACGCCTCCGGCCCGCTCAGCTTCATGGATGTCTGGGACAGCATGTGCCGCACGATCATGAGCGCGGGCTCGCGCCGGGGCGCCATGATGGCAACGATGCGCTGCGATCATCCGGACATTCTCGATTTCATCAAGGCGAAACAGGATCCGGGACGGCTCCGGATGTTCAACCTGTCGGTCCTGGTGACAGACGCCTTCATGGAGGCCGTCCGGCGCGACGACGCGTGGGAGCTTCGCTTCAACGGCACCCTTTACAAAACTGTCCAGGCGCGGGAGCTTTGGGACGAGATCATGCGCTCGACCTACGCCTATGCGGAGCCGGGCGTCATCTTCATCGACCGCATCAATGCCCGCAACAATCTTTATTATGCGGAAACCATCACCGGCACCAACCCTTGCGGAGAGCAGCCCCTGCCCGCCTATGGCGCCTGTCTTCTAGGTTCCGTCAATCTCACCAAGATGGTGGTTCGCCCGTTCGAGAAGAAAGCCGCGATCGATCTGAAAAAGCTCGACGGCGTCGTCCGCGATGCCGTCCGCCTTATGGATAATGTCGTTGACGTTTCCGGCTATCCCCTGCCCGAGCAGGCGAATGAGGCCCGCACGAAGCGGCGCATTGGCCTCGGGATTACCGGTCTTGCCGATGCGCTGATCATGTGCGGCGTGCGTTATGGTTCGGACAAGGCGCTGGCGCTTACCCGCAAATGGATGGCGCAGATCCAGCGCTCCGCCTATCTTGCGTCAACGGACCTCGCCGCGGAAAAAGGCTCCTTTCCGCTCTTCGACAAGGAGAAATATCTCGCCGGGGAAACGATCAAGGCACTGGACAAGGATATCCGCGACGCCATTGCCGAAAAAGGTATTCGCAACGCGCTGGTCACCTCCGTTGCGCCGACGGGCACGATCTCCCTGCTTGCGGATAATATCTCCAGCGGGATCGAGCCTGTCTTCAGCTTCTCCTACACCCGCAATGTGCTGATGCCGGACGATACCCGGAAATCGGAGGAAGTGACCGACTATGCCCTGCGGCTGTTCCGGCGCTTAAAGGGCGAAGACGCGCCCCTTCCCGACTATTTTGTCGATGCGCAAGTGTTGACCCCGCCGGATCATGTCAAGATGCAGGCCGCGGTGCAGGACTATATCGACAGTTCGATCTCCAAAACCATCAACTGCCCCGAAGATATCAGCTTCGAGAATTTCAAGGATATCTATCTGCAGGCCTATGAGCAGGGCTGCAAGGGCTGCACGACCTATCGTCCCAACGACGTCACCGGCGCGGTGCTGGAAGTCAAGAAGGAACAATCAGAGGAAGGTGCGCAGCCTGATTTACCGCTCGATGTGCCTTACAGCAAACCCTCCGACAGCTTCGAGGCGGGCGGCATTGTCTATATGACGAAACCGCTGGACCGGCCCGGCACCCTGCCCGGCCAGACCTACAAACTCCGCTGGCCGGAGAGCAACCACGCCATATATATAACACTCAACGACATCATTCAGGACGGTCGCCGCCGCCCGTTCGAGATTTTCATCAACTCCAAAAATGTCGAGCATTTCGCCTGGACGGTCGCGTTGACCCGCATGATTTCCGCCGTTTTCCGGCGCGGTGGCGATGTCAGTTTCGTGGTGGGCGAGTTGAAGGCCGTGTTCGATCCGCGCGGCGGTGCCTGGGTGAAAGGGAAATATGTCCCCTCCCTCCTCGCGGCGATCGGGGAGGTGATCGAAACCCATATGATCCAGATCGGCTTCCTGCCGCCCCCTGCGGAGAAGAATTCCGACGCGAGCGAGGCCGTCTCGAAAGTGGTCGTCGCCGGGACAAGCAAGCCGAAGGAAGGGTTGCTCCGCCAGTGTCCGCAATGCGGGGAGGCTGGCCTCCTCCGGATCGAGGGCTGCGATACCTGCACGACCTGCGGCTATTCGAAATGCAGTTGACCGCCGGTTTCCCGAATTGAATTGCGATCTAGATTCCGCTTTCAATGGGGGGCAAAAGGCGGTAATAACGCCTTATATTCTGTAGCGGAGACAGCAATGACGGAACAAACGATCTTCCCCTTTCATCTCGCCTTTCCCGTTGATGACGTGGAGGCGGCGCGGGGCTTTTACAAGGGCCTGCTGGGATGTGCAGAAGGGCGGAGTTCCGCCGACTGGGTCGATTTTGATTTCCATGGCCATCAAATCGTTGCCCATCTCGCACCGGAGGAAACCGGCACCGCCAAAACGAGCAATGTGGACGGACATGGCGTTCCCTGCCGTCATTTCGGGCTGGTTATGTCGATGGACAAATGGCAGGAAACCGCTGACCGACTTACGGCGGCGGGCGTTGACTTCATCATCGAGCCTTATATCCGCTTCAAAGGCGAAGTCGGGGAACAGGCGACAATGTTCTTCAGCGATCCCGCCGGAAACGCCATTGAACTCAAGGCCTTCAAGAATATGGATCAGCTCTTCGCGAGCTAAATGCCGTTTTCGATCAGCTCCATAATACGATGGAGCGGCCCGTCGGCGATGCCGAACTCATCGAGATGCTCAAGCGTGCTTTTCAGATACTCCACATTCGGCCCGCCCCGCCCATGGGCCCGGGCAATGATCCGCGCCGCCTCCTCCAGTGAGGGTTTGCCGCAATATTGTTCATGGCCCGGATTGGCGACGAAGGTAAGCGCGGACGCCATGGCGCCACTCTCCAGAAGCCGGATGCGTACCATCTTCGGCCGATAGACACTTGTCACCATTTCCCGGCGATAGAGGTAATCGATCACAGGTTCCCGGATGTCCGACGGGCAGAGGATGCCTTTTCCGCGGCAGGAACCGCCCCGGTCAAGACCGAGCACAAGGCCCGGATTTTCCCGCGTCCCCCGATGCACAACCGACGTCACGCAAAAGGCGCGGTGATAGCCATAAAGCTGGGCATCCTCTATGCCGAGATGATCGAACCCCGGCCGCCACATGAGGGAGCCATAGCCGAATATCCAGAGGTCCTCCTTTTCCGGCAACTCCGGAAGCGGATAATCGACCGGCGGCAGGTCCGGCTCTAAAGCCAAATCATACTTACGTGTCATATGTTTCCCGTTTTTTTGAACCGATAATTTACCAGCGCCACGCCGAGCACCGCAATTCCCATGCCGATCAGGGCGAGAATGCCCAGCGTCTCGTCAAAAAGGAAATAGGCGACCACCGCCGTACAGGGCGGTGTCAGGTAAAAGAGGCTGGAGACATTCGCCGCCGCCCCGCGCCGCAGCAACAAATAAAGGAGCGTCATGGCGCCAAGAGAGAGAACGATCGTCAACCATGCCAGGGCAAAAACAAGTTCCCCCGACCAAGTAATGTCGCCCGTCTCGAACAACAGGGACATGAGCAAAAAATAGACGGCCGCCGCCGCGAACTGGATCAGGTTCCCGCTTTTGATGTTCATATTGGCACAGAATTTCTTCTGATAGAGCGTTGCCGCCGCAATGCTGAGGAGGGCGACGAAGGAAAGGCCCATGCCGAACAGCGTCCCCTCGCCAACCGACAGTTTGTCGAATACCACCAGAAATACCCCGGCGAGCCCGAGCAACAGGCCGATCCATTTCTGTAGAGTTACATTCTCGTTCAGGAGAAGCCCGGCAAGTGCCGCAACGATCAGCGGCTGAATGCCCGTTATCAGGGAGGAAATCCCGGCCGGCGTGCCCAGGGATATCGACAGAAAGACAAATCCGAGATACCCGCCATGCATCAGGAGCCCGCCGATGGAAATATGGACGTAATCGATTCCCCGTGCGGGCCAATGCGTCCGCGTCAACAGGACCACCGGGATCATCAGCAGGACGCAAATACCGAACCGGACCGCAAGGAAGGTCATCGGTTCGATATAGGGAAGGCCCATCTTCGCGCCGATAAAGCCCGTGCTCCAGAAAAAGACGAAAATAACGGGCATTGCCTTGATGAACAGGGTATCGGGCGATGGAGTAGGGTTTTCGGTCATGAAACGTGGTCGGCCCGGGTCAGGAAATTCTGTAATTACGCCAGTTCTTTCTATATAGAGTGCAGATAGGTTTCACAAGCAATCACCGGACGGGTAATGCGTATTCTATACAGCGGAATTCTGGCCCTTGTCGCCATTGGTGGCGGCTATAGCTACTGGTGGCACCATGTTGCCGACCGGATGGTTGAACTGGCCGAGAACTGGCGGGATCAGAGGGTCGCCGAAGGCTATGTCATCAGCCACAAACCGCTTGTCGCCTCGGGATTTCCCTATCGGGTCAAGGTGACGGCGGAGACCCTTTCCATCGCCAATCCCGCGCATCTCCAGACGCCGCAAGTCAACATTCCGCTGTTCTGGGCCGTCGTGCAACCCTGGCAAATCAATCACGTGATTTTCGGGATCGACGGCGCCGGCCGGGCCGAATGGCAAGAACGCGGAGAGGAAAGGCGCGTCGATTTCACCGCCGCCTCCGCGCTTGGCAGTGCGACGTTCAACACACGCGGCCGCATGGAGACTGTCGCTATCGATGTAAAGGAGCTTACGGTCCTGCCGTCCTGGCGGCCCCCGGTCATGGCCGAACGCCTGCAGCTTCACGGCCGACCGAAACCCGCGCAAGGGTCGGATGAGGCGGACGGGCAACAGATCGCCGTCCGGGCAAACAACATGATAATGGAGGGCATGGATGATTTCCCGCTCGGCAAAGAGATTGCGGATTTCTCCCTCTCCTCTGTCCTCTATGGCACGATCCGCAAGCTTCCCGCCGCCGATACCCTGGCCGAATGGCGCGAAAAGGGCGGTTTTGTCGGTATCGAAGCGTTGAATATCGCCTGGGGCCGTGTCGCCCTCAAAGGCGAGGGGGCCCTCACCCTGGATGACCGGATGCGCCCGTTGGGCGAGCTCGATACCCGCATTTCCGGATACAAGGATATCCTCAAAGCCCTTACCAGCACGCGGCAGATCAATGCCGATGCCGCCCGCACGATCGGTTTCGGGCTGGAGTTGCTGGCGAAAGAAGACAAGGACGGCACAAAATATATCGGCCTGCCCCTTTCGGCGCAGGATGGCGGGGTCTATCTCGGCCCCGTCTATCTGATGCGGCTTGGCTCGGTTATCGGCAGCAAATAACGACTTCAGGGTTTCTTCGGTGATTCATCCGCCGAATGAACGCGGCCGAAATCCGGCTCCGGCGTTTCCTGACCGGCGTCAATGATCTGTCGGCGGATCGCCCGGGTGCGCGAGAATATCTTGAAGAGAGTGTCGCCGTCATCCCAGCGGATCGCCCGCTGCAGCTGCGCAAGATCCTCGGTGAAGCGGCCCAGCATTTCCAGCACCGCCTCCTTGTTATGCAGGAACACATCCCGCCACATGGTCGGATCGGAGGCGGCGATACGGGTAAAATCCCGGAAACCGCCGGCGGAATATTTGATCACTTCCGACTGGGTCACATCCTCCAGATCATCCGCCGTACCGACGATATTATAGGCGATCAGATGCGGGATATGCGAGGTGATGGCGAGGACGAGATCGTGATGCTCCGCGTCCATGGTCTCGACTTTGCTGCCCATGGCGCTCCAGAAGGCCGAAAGCTTTTCAACGGCCTCGTCCCGCGCCGTGTCTGTCGGCGTCAGGATGCACCAGCGATTGATAAAAAGCTCCGCGAAGCCTGCGGCCGGGCCGGATTTTTCCGTTCCCGCAACCGGATGCCCGGGAATGAAGTCAACATAGTCCGGCATATGCGGGCCGATCGCCTTGACCACGGCCGCCTTCACCGATCCGACATCAGTGACAATCGCGCCTTGTTCCAGCGCCGGGGCAATCTGCTCCGCAAGTTTGCTGTAGGTGCCGACCGGCGTGCAGAAAATAACCAGATCCGCGCCCCGGACCGCCTCAACCGGATCGTCATAAGCGGCATCGACAATTTTGAGCTCTTTCGCAACCCGGCGACTGTCGGCGGTGCGGGCCGCGCAAACAATCTCCTCCGCAAGCCCGTGCTGGCGCGCGGCGCGTGCGATTGAAGATCCGATAAGGCCGATGCCGATCAGCGCCAGCCGTTTGAATGTCACTTCCGTCATAATCTATTTGCCGAGGAATTCCCTCAACGCCTCTATCACTGCGTGGTTCTCGTCATCCCGCCCGATCGTCATGCGCAGGCAGGTGGGAAGCCCATAGCCCGCCACGGCCCGGAGCAGCAGGCCCTTTTCCGTCAGAAAGTTTTCCGCCTCCGCCGCCGTCTTCCCGCTGCCGTCAAAATCGAGCAACAGGAAATTGCCGACACTCGCCGTCACACCAAGGCCCATTCCCCGGAAACTTTGCGTCAGGATCGGCAGCCATTTATCGTTATGCACGCGCGCCTTCTCGATATGCGCCTGGTCGCGGACCGCCTCGACACCACCCGCCTGCGCCAGCGCGTTGACATTGAAGGGGCCGCGCACCCGGTTGAGCACGTCGATGATCGCCGGCGGACAATAGGCCCATCCGAGACGCAACGCGGCCAGGCCATAGATTTTCGAAAAGGTGCGCGTCATGACGACGTTATCATGCGCATCCACAAGCTCGGCGCCCGGGCGGTAGTCATCATTGGTGACATATTCGGCATAGGCCGCGTCGAGCACGAGCAGGATATCCTCGCGAAGGCCCGCGCGCAGCCGCCTGACTTCCGAATCCGGCAGATAGGTTCCCGTCGGGTTGTTCGGATTGGCAAGGAAGACAATTTTCGTATTTTCCGTCACCGCCGCAAGCAGATTATCGACATCGGCGGTGCGGTCGACTTCCGCCGCCCTGACCGGAGTTGCCCCGGCCGCGGATGCGGAAATCGCATACATCAGGAACCCGTGCTCGGTGAAAAGAACCTCGTCCCCCGGTCCGGCATAGGCCATGTTGAGCAGGGAAATAAGTTCGTCGGAGCCATTGCCGCAGACGATGCGGGCCGGGTCGAGTTTATGAATTTCGGCGATTGCGCCGGTCAACAGCAGCGAGCCGCCATCGGGGTAGCGGTGTGCGCTGGCGGCGGCGGCTTCGATCGCGGCGATGGCCTTGGGGCTCGGCCCGAGCGGCGACTCATTGGAGGAGAGTTTCGCAACCGTCTGCTGTTCGCCCGCCTTCGACTTGCCGCCGACATAGGGCGATATATTCATAATACCTGGTTGGGGGACCGGTGTCGTCATGGGTCTGCTTTCAACTGGGATATCTATCAGGCTACTTTATGGGAACGGCATAGGCCCCGAGGATCACGGCCTTGATAAAGCCGTCACCGCTGATCTTGCCAAGATCGACAAGGCGCGGGTCCGTCTTGGCGACGAATTCCGGCATCTCGATGAGATGGAGCCAGTCCCCCTCACCGCCATCGGGCAGGCGGGAATCCGCGCAATAGCCTTTAAGGCCGGCCTTGATCAGGTTTTCATTGAGGCGGGCGCGGCTCACTTCCTCGCGGGTCGCCAGCACCATCAGGGTAACGTCGTCGCCCGAGGGCTCCGGTTCCGCGCGGCCGATCACCAGTGAGTTCAGATCCTCGAATTCACCGGACGGGTTATCGAGGAACGGCAGCGCCGCCAGGATTCTCGGCACATTCTCCCCGCCCTGCGCGAGATGCGTCCACCAGGTATCGCGCTCTCGCGTGAGCCAGGGCAGCACCCCGAGCGTCGCCGGGTTCTCATAGACTTCGCGCAGAACGACCGTCGGTAGCTGGTGCAGCTTCATCGGCGTCGCGGAGCCAAAATGAAACCGCGCCAAATCCCAGTAGCCTACGGATTTATCGGGCGCGGTTATGGAAACCGAATAGGGCCGCTGCATCCAGCCGACGGCCGAGATCAGTTCACGCCATATGGCGGCAACCACCGTGTCGGGAAGCTTGCTGGAATGCGCGCTGAGGATTTTGCGCAATATGGTGGCTTCCCTGCCGGGCCGGAAGGCCAGCGGATTGCCATCGTCCTTCTTCGCCGCCGCAATGTCCCCGACGATCGCAACGCGCTTTTCAAGCACCGATAATAGTTCCGCGTCCAGCCGGTCAATTTCAGCCCGCAGCGCGTCCAGTTTTGAATTTGTTATTGTCACCATAGTTACCTGAATGAACGAACCGTTTTGTCAAAATTGGACCACAAAGCCCGCTGTTTGGCAAAGAATATATTGACAGACCTCGCCCCGCCGCACTAGCTAACAGCAAAGTCATCCAAAACAAAGATTTTTCTAATCCAATTGCGCGAAAAGAGAAGTAAACGTGTCCATTAGTCCTCCACATTCGGATAATCAGACCGTTATCCTCGGAAGGGAGACGCCGCTCAAGCTCGACTGCGGTGTGACGCTGGACGCCATCAGCATGGCCTACTGCACCTATGGCACGTTGAACGCCGACAAATCGAACGCGATTCTGATCTGTCACGCGCTGACCGGTGATCAGTTCGCGGCGAGCCGGCAGCCGGTGACCGGCAAGAACGGCTGGTGGGAGATGATGATCGGACCGGGCAAGGTTCTCGATACCGATAGATATTTTATTGTTTGCAGCAATGTGCTGGGTGGCTGTATGGGCACCACCGGCCCCGGCGATATCGATCCCAAGACATCTAAGCCCTATGGCCTCAATTTCCCGATTATCACGATCGGAGACATGGTGCGGGCGCAGGCGATGTTGCAGGATCATCTCGGGATAAAGAGCTGGTTCAGCGTCATCGGCGGGTCCATGGGCGGGATGCAGACCCTGCAATGGGCCAGCGCCTATCCTGAGCGGGTCTTCAGCGCCATTCCGATTGCCTGCGCCGCCCGTCACAGCGCGCAGAATATCGCCTTTCATGAGGTCGGGCGGCAGGCCGTCATGGCCGATCCCAACTGGCAGGGCGGCGACTATTACGCGAGCGACAAACGGCCGACCGCGGGCCTTGCGGTCGCGCGCATGGCCGCGCATGTGACCTATCTTTCGGAGGCGGCGCTGCACCGCAAGTTCGGCCGCAACCTTCAGGACCGCGACAACCTTACCTACGGGTTCGATGCGGACTTTCAGGTCGAGAGTTATCTGCGCTACCAGGGGATCAATTTCGTCGATCGCTTCGATGCCAACTCCTATCTTTATATCACCCGGGCCATGGATTATTTCGATCTGGTAGAGGATCATGGCGGCTCTCTTGCCAGCGCGTTCGAGGGGACAAAGACCCGATTCTGCATTGTCTCCTTTACCAGCGACTGGCTGTTCCCGACCTCGGAGAACAAGGAGATTGTGCATGCGCTGATCGCCGCGGCGGCGAATGTGAGCTTTGTCGAGGTGGAAACCGACAAGGGTCATGACGCCTTCCTGCTGGATACCCCGGAGATGTTCAAGACCATCGACGGATTTTTGCAGTCAAGCGCGAAGAGCCGGGGCCTGATCGCATGAACGATCCCATCAAATTTGTGCCCAAGCGGGATATCCGTGTCGATTGGCAGCTTATTGCGGATATGATCGAGCCGGGAAGCCGCGTTCTCGATGTCGGTTGTGACGACGGGCAGTTGCTTGCGCATCTCGCAGAGACAAAAAATGTCGAAGGGCGCGGGCTGGAGCTGAGCCAACATGGCGTCAATATCTGTGTTGCCAACGGATTATCGGTGGTCCAGGGGAACGCCGATACGGATCTTGTCTATTATCCCGATGACAGCTTCGATTATGCGATCCTGAGCAAGACGCTGCAGACAACGCATCAGCCGCATGTAGTACTGGAGCAACTCCTGCGCATCGGCCGGCGGGCAATCGTTTCTTTTCCGAATTTCGCCTATTGGCGCTGCCGCACCTATCTGGCCTTCCAGGGCCGCATGCCGATGACGAATTCGCTGGATATTCCCTGGTACGAGACGCCGAACATCCATTTCTGTACGCTCACGGACTTCACGGCGCTTTGCGAGGAAATGGACGTCAAGATCGAACAGTCGGTGATCGTCAAGGCTTCGGGCAAGGTGATGACCCGCTCGACCTATGGCGCCTTCGCCAATTTTTTCGGCTCTGACTGTATTTTCATGCTGTCGAAGAAAGATTAAGCGTCATCGCGGGTGCAACGGGCTTCCCGGCTCGCGATCACCGGGCGCGCGGCGGGCAGGATCACCGGGCGCTTGCGCACTTTCCGTTCAGGCTGCGCCGTCAGCGCATAGACCTGTTTTTCCGCCTCCATGATGCGGACACCGCTGAAATGGCTCCACCATTTTTCGCCGATATTCTCCCACGCCTTGGCAAGGCGGAGATTGATCCGCCAGTTGCTGGGCGGCAGATAGAGCGCGCCCTGCCGATCCCCGGGCGTAAAGCTGTTATCCCTGAGCAGACGGTTGAGCTGCTTGTCACTATAGGGATGGCCATAGCCGAAAGGCGTGTTTTCAGTGCGCGCCCAGAGACCGCGCCGACCCGGCACCACGACCATCAATTTTCCGGTCGAGGTGAGTACGCGCCAGAGTTCCTGAAGAATCGGATCGACATCCGTCGTGTTCTCAAGGCCATGCACCCAGATGATTCTGTCGATCGATGAATCGGGAAGCGGCAATGTCCGCTCATCGACGAGGCTGACCAGGCTGCCGCCTTCGCGCGGCCATTGAATAACCCCCTGCTCAAGGGGCATGAAGGAAATCACCCGTTCGGCCTCTGCGCGGAATACATTGAGGTAGGGCGTGGCGTAGCCGATACCAAGCACGCGAAAATTTTTAAGGTCGGGCCACATCAGCCGGATCTTGCGGCCAATCGTCCGCCGCACCACCTGCCCGAGAGAGCTGTGGTAAAAATTCCGCAAATCGATAACATCGGGTCTGATCATGGTGGTATACTGCCATACTATATAGAAATGGAAACGTAACAAAAAAGCGGAAACGCGAAAGAAAGACCCATGAGCAAGCTTGAAATTCATCAGATACCCGTTCTGAGCGACAACTATGTCTATCTTTTCCGGGACCCCGACAGTGGCCAGGTGGGCGTTGTCGATCCTGCCGTCGCCGGCCCTGTCCTCGACAAGCTGAAGGAACTTGGCTGGACATTGACCCATATCATCAACACCCATCATCATCCGGACCACACCGGCGCCAATCTGGAGCTGAAGGAAAAAACCGGTTGCACGATCGTCGGGGCGAAAAACGACGCGGCGCGCATTCCCGGGATCGATATCAAAATCGAGGACGGGGATATTTTCGAATTTGGCGGGGCAACCGCAAAAGTCTTCGAGGTGCCGGGCCATACGGTCGGGCATATCGCCTACTGGTTCGCGGAATCGGAGGCGCTATTCTGCGGCGATACGCTTTTCGCGCTCGGCTGCGGACGGCTGTTCGAGGGCACCCCCGCCCAGATGTGGAAAAGCATCGGCAAGTTCCGCAATCTTCCCGACAGCACGCGCGTTTACTGCGCCCATGAATATACGGAGGCAAATGGCCGCTTTGCCGTCTCGGTCGATCCGAAGAACGATGCGCTGAAAAAGCGCTTCGCCAGGATTGTCGAGATGCGCAGGAACAAGCAACCGACTGTCCCCTCCACCCTCGGCGAAGAGAAGGCAACGAACCCCTTTATGCGCGCCGACGATCCGGTTCTGGCGTCGGAACTGCACTTAAGCGGCGCCGACCCAGTCGAGGTGTTTGCCGAAACCCGCCGCCGCAAGGATAGTTTCTAGACGATGACCCTCACCGCCGCCGATATCATCCGGAACCTCGACATGAAGCCGCATCCCGAAGGCGGCCATTTCGTCGAAACCTTCCGTGATAATCTGACGCTTCCCGGTCAGGACCGCGCCATGTCCACCGCGATTTACTATCTTCTCGAAAGGGGGGAACGCTCCCACTGGCACAAGGTCGACGCGGTGGAAATCTGGCATTACTACGCGGGCGCGCCGCTTGTCCTATCTATCGCGGCGGAAGATGCGCCGGGGGAGGAATGGATGCTGGGACCGGATATCCTTGCCGGCGAACGCCCGCAGATCATCATTCACCGGGGATCCTGGCAATCCGCCCATTCAACCGGGGACTGGACTCTGGTCGGCTGTACCGTTGCGCCGGGCTTTGAATTTACCGGCTTCGAGATGGCGCCAAGGGACTGGTCGCCGGGCGGCGCCTAGGCGCGTCCTTTCGCGGTGAAGACCCCCTGCAGTATCTTGAGCGATCCGACGATTGCGCCGCCTGTTATCAGAAGACAGCCGAAGAGGAGCGAATAGGAAAAGCTCGCGACACCCATGGCAAGCAGGATCAGGGTAGATAGCAATGGCGAGAGATAGGACAGCACGCCGAGCGTCTGGATATCGCCATGCTTCATTCCGCGGTCCCAAAGGAAGAAGGCCGCACCGACCGGCCCGATGCCGAGCCCGACAACCGCCAGCCATTGCAGGACATTTTCAGGCCAGAGGGTCACCTCAAACAGAAGATGGCAGAGAAGGGCCAGACAGGCCGTAATTCCGCAAAAGAGCCCGATGACGTCGGACGAAACGCCGGCATATCGGCGGCTCAGGACGGAATAGCCGGACCAGATAAAGGCGCAGCAGATGGCGGCAAGATATCCCGTGGCAAATTCCGGCTGGAAGTCGAACGCCGTTCCCTTGCTGATCAGGAGGCCGGCGCCGGCAAGGCTCAGGAAACCGCCCGCGAAATGAAACCAGTAGAATCGCTCCCCCGGCAGGAGGGTCGAGAAAAGGACGATCAGCAGCGGCCAGAGATAGGCGATCAGGCTCGCCTCCGCCGCGGGCGCATTCTTGAGGGCAAGAAAATAAAAGAAATGGTAGCCGAACAGCCCGGCAACGCCGAGCGCCCAGAGCCCCGCCGGGATGCGGAAGAACGGCCGGACATTCTGGCGATAGAAAAGCCATTTCAGCGACACGCCGCAAAAGGCAATAAAGAATGTCATCGCCGTCAGCTGGAACGGCGGAATCTGCGCTGTCCCGGCGGTAAACAACGCGAGTAGCGCCCACAGCAGGATCGCCCCGAGGCCACACAGACTCGCAATCATTCGTCCCTTGGTCTGGTCGGTCATGAAGTTTCCGGAATGAATAGGGTCAAAATGAAAATGGCATGCGCCGGTCGCCCGGCATCATGCCATTCCCGATTGGAGCCGTAAAGAGCGGCGCGTCAGTACATATGCTGGCCGCCGTTGATCGAGAGCGTCGAGCCGGTAATGAATCCGGCATCGTCGGCGGCAAGGAAGCAGACCCCGCGGGCAATCTCGGACGCCTTGCCAAGCCGCCCGACTGGAATCCCGGCAACGATTTTCGCCAGCACATTCTCCGGCACCGCCGCCACCATATCCGTATCGATATAGCCCGGCGCGATCGCATTCACCGTGATGCCCTGCGCCGCGCCCTCCTGCGCCATGGCCTTGGTAAAGCCATGAATGCCCGATTTCGCAGCGGCATAATTGACCTGGCCATACTGTCCGGCCTGCCCGTTGATCGAGCCGATATTGATCACACGGCCGAACTTGGCGGCGCGCATATCCTCGATCGTTACCCGGCACATGTTGAAGCAGGAACCGAGATTGGTATCGATCACCTTCTGCCAGTTTTCATGGCTCATCCGGTGCAGCGTCCCGTCCCGGGTGATCCCGGCATTATTGACAAGAATTTCAATCGGACCGAGATCCGCCTTCACCTTTGCCACACCTTCAACACAGGCATCAAAATCGGAGACGTCCCATTTATAGGCGCGAATGCCCGTCCGGGCCGAAAACTCTTTCGCCCGTTCGTCGTTCCCGCCGTAGTTCGCCGCCACTTTGTAGCCCTTCTCGTGCAGCATTACGGAAATGGCTTCTCCAATCCCACGGGTCCCGCCCGTTACGATTGCTACTCTCGACATTGTCTGCCCCCTTTTGGTCTATGGAAAAATCTATCTTTCGACACACATGGCGATACCCATACCGCCACCGATACAGAGCGTCGCCAATCCCTTATGCGCGTCGCGCTTCTGCATTTCATGCAGCAACGTGACCAGCACGCGGGCACCCGATGCACCAATCGGATGGCCAATGGCAATGGCGCCGCCGTTCACATTGACCTTGCTGGTATCCCATCCAAGGTCCTTGTTCACCGCGCAGGCCTGCGCGGCAAATGCTTCGTTCGCCTCGACAAGGTCGAGATCATCCACCGTCCAGCCGGCCTTGGCGAGCGCCGCCCGGCTTGCCGGAATCGGTCCGGTGCCCATGATGGCGGGATCGACACCGCTCTGCGCCCAGGACACGATCCGCGCGAGCGGTTTCAGTCCCTTGGCTTCGGCCGCCGCCGCCGTCATCAGGACAACCGCCGCCGCGCCGTCATTGATGCCCGAGGCGTTGCCCGCCGTGACCGATCCGTCCTTGGCGAACGCCGGGCGCAGGGCGCTCAGCTTTTCGAAGGTGGTGCCGCCGCGGATATATTCGTCCTGATCGACAACCACGTCGCCCTTGCGCGTGGAAATCGTAACCGGCACAATCTCATCCTTGAAGCGGCCCGAGGCCTGGGCTTCCGATGCCTTGCGCTGCGATTCGGCGGCAAACTGATCCTGAACCTCGCGGGTGATCTGCCATTTGGCGGCGACATTTTCCGCCGTGTTGCCCATATGATAGCCGTGGAAGGCATCGATCAGGCCGTCCTTCAGCATGGTATCGGTAAATTCGAGGGGGCCCATTTTCTGGCCATTGCGCAGATGGGCGCAGTGTGGCGCCTGGCTCATGCTTTCCTGACCGCCCGCGACGACGATCTGCGAATCCCCGTTGAGGATCGCCTGATAGCCCAGCGCAACGGCGCGAAGGCCGGATCCGCAAAGCTGGTTCACGCCCCAGGCAGGCACTTCATAGGGCACGCCCGCGTTGACCGACGCCTGACGCGCCGGGTTCTGGCCCTGACCGGCGCTCAGGATCTGGCCGAGGATGACTTCGGAGACTTCGGACGCTTCGGTCTGTGAACGCGCCAACGCCTCCTTGATGGCGATTTCGCCAAGCTTATGCGCCGACAGCGGCGACAACGCACCGTTGAAAGACCCGACAGGTGTGCGCGCGGCACCGGTAATGACTACGTCCATTTTTTCTTTCTCCTGTTTCTCAAAAGAGTAATTAAAATTCAAAAATTACATCGCATGAGAAATTTTACGTCGATTTGACTTCTTCATACGAAATAACGTTAGTTTTCTTCAACCGCAACCCTTTATTTCGGTTTGTCCGCAAATTTCCCGCCTGAGGCGATCCAGTCACCGAGCTGTCGCCACAATCCCGTTTCCGCCTGGCGGCCGGCCATCATGCCGACATGCCCCGAAGGGGGAGTAATGACCGTTGCCTCGGGCAACGCGTTCGAGAGCGCAAGGGCGGAGGGGCGCGGAACGATTTTATCGGATTTCGGAACGGCGACAAGCGACGGAACCCGTATATCCTGAGGCCGGACAATCTGTCCGTCAACCTCCCAGCGCATTAAATTCGGCTCGTTGCGGCCGTACCATTTGTCAAAAACTTCCTTCGCAACGCCCTTGACGAGGGGATAGCCGTCGTTCAGCCAATCCTCGATCGCGACAAATTCCAGGGCACGGTCCGAGTCCATGTCCATCTGTGCAAACTTGCTGAATTTGCGAAGCCCGAGGTTCGGATCGAGGCTTGTAAAGAATGTCTGCAGGAGATCGACCGGAAGCTCGCCGAAGCCGGTGATGATATTATCCCACATCTGCCGCTGGCTGAGCAGGGTTTTTGCCTCTCCGCCGAAATCGGCATGGAAATCCCAGGGCGAGGCAATGGCGATGAAACTTCTGATCTTCGTCTGCCGCCGCTGCGCAACGGCGGCGGCAAGCGTCCCGCCCATGCAATAACCGGCGAGATGTAGCGGCGCGTCCGCCATATTCTCGGCGACGAAATCGACCGCCGGCAGAATGCGCGCCCGGACATAGTCCGACATGTCGAAATTCCGCTCCTCCTCCCCCGGTGCGTTCCAATCGAGAAGCAGCGGCCGGAAGCCGCGGGCCGCGAGATAATCCAGCAGGCTGCGGCCCGGCATCAGATCAAGCACATAGGCCCGGTTGACGAGCGAGGGAACCAGGAAAACGATCGGCGCAGAGCCCGGCGCATCTGGCGCGCCATCCAGCAAAGTGGTGGTGCCGGACTGCCAGATAACCGGCCGGTCGCGGGATTGCCGCCGGTACGGATGGTTGTGGTACCGGCGAATCCCGTCGATCATGTCGCGGACCATGTCGCTGCCCTGATCGGCGAGCGCCTGCAATATATCCGCGCGCCCCTCCTCCGCCATTTGCCGCGCCGAGGTCTCCAGAGGATCCGGCAGCGGCAACGGCAGATCGGCGACACCCTGCTGCCGCAGGGGAAGCGTCGCCAGTGAGGTCGCCACGGATGTCGTCGCCAGACCGAGATGCAGCGCCAGCGGTCGCGGGCCGAGGCGCGGCGGGGCGGGCGTCATTTGCGGGGCATCTCTCGT
This sequence comes from Sneathiella chungangensis, assembly GCF_009882935.1. GTDB lineage: Bacteria > Pseudomonadota > Alphaproteobacteria > Sneathiellales > Sneathiellaceae > Sneathiella > Sneathiella chungangensis. The sequence goes on along the minus strand of NZ_WTVA01000015.1, from coordinate 1,038,022 downwards.
CATTGGTAAATCAGGGTTCCGGCGGATCGGTTGATACAGCGCAAACCGGTCGCATCATCCGGCCGGTCCGGCTGCATATCATAATAGTCTATATATATACCAGATATCCCGGTTGCCATAAATCACCGCGAATAATTTCGACAATAAACCGCATTTTTACCAACGGCATTGCACAATAAACTTGCGCAGCGCAACAATTACAGGCGAAAATGCGTCCCTACACCTCTTCCAACACAAGTTAGGAGACACTGTGGTTGAAAAAACGTCAGATGACAAAAAGCCCATTGTCATAAAAAAATACGCGAACCGTAGACTGTACAACACGGCCACGTCCTCTTACGTCACGCTCGATCACCTGAGCCGCATGGTCAAGGAAGGCACCGAGTTTGTCGTGTTCGACGCCAAGACGAATGAAGATATCACCCGGTCGGTCCTGACCCAGATTATCTTCGAAGAAGAAGCCAAGGGACAGAATCTTCTCCCCATCAACTTCCTGCGTCAGCTGATCAGCTTTTACGGCGACAGGCTGCAGACGGTTGTGCCGGATTATCTCGAAATGTCCATGCGCTCTTTCTCCGACAACCAGGACAAGATGCGCGAGATCCTGCCGGACAACCTGATCGCCAACCCCATGTTCAAGCAGTTCGAGGAGATGGGCCGCAAGAATATGGAAATGTTCAGCCAGGCCGTCCGGATGTTCGCCCCGCCGACCCTGTTCGGCGCTGGAGAGAGTGAACCGGACAAGGAACAGGCGGCCGCATCGACGAAGGACGCGCCCGATCACACCGCGGAAATGATGCAGGAACTGAAAGATCAGCTGCAATCCATGCAGAAACGCATCGACGAAATGAGCAAGAAAAAATAGGTCGGCGCGGGGCGGGTCTCGGCGGAAAGTTGTATTCCGCGCAATTTTGAGGTAAATTAAGGGGAAAGCTAAATCTTCCGTTAAGGATTTTTTGTCGATTTTCTGACAAAGTTTTGACGGGATTGCCCGGGATAGACGGAGAAGCCGTCATACCCGTCATTGTCAAAAGGCTTCAGAACGACCGCCTTTGCCTCCGATAAATGTTTGATCCGGGATCGGATATCGATGGACGCCACACGGCCCATATCCAGCATCATTTCCCTGCCGCCGAAGCGGGAGGATAGCGGCGCTTATATAGTTGGCCGGAAAAATGCGGCGTCACGGCAGGATCCCGTTCGCATCGACGCGGAGCAGGGGCTTTCCGCAAAACGCCAGCATGCCCAAGCACAGACCGCCATCGCCAGAAAAACGGCGATCGTTCCGGTCGATCTTCGGGATATCCAGCAGACGTTTGTCTCGCCGCGCGAAGGTGCGGATCGACTTCACACCCCCTATTCCGCGCAATTTCTGGCCCAGCAGTTGAGCCAGCAGGACGAGGTCGACCTCCCTCACGATCCGGCTCGCGCGCACCACCAGGCCGCCGCCGCCTATGACAACAGCCTCGGGCTTACCGCGACAGTGATCGGATTTGCCGGCCGCGCGGAACGCATCGCCTGACCGGCGGCCCTCCCATCTAGATATGACAGGTGGCGAGGCCGCGTTTTTCCAGATATTGCTGGTGATAATCCTCCGCCGGATAGAAATCGAGGGCCGGTGAGATTTCGGTGACGACCGGTCGGCGGAAAAGGCCTCGCGTCCCTTGCGCCTGTTTCGAGTCCTCGGCAATCCGTTTCTGCGTCTCGTCCGCATAGAAGATCGCACTCCGGTATTGCGTGCCGATATCCGGTCCCTGACGATTGAGCGTCGTCGGGTCATGGCTTTGCCAAAAGACATTGAGTAGATCCTCGTAGCTCACGACCGCCGGATCATAGACGACCTTTACAACCTCGGCATGCTGGGTGCGGCCCGTGCAGACATCCTCATAGGTCGGGTTGGCGGTGACGCCCCCCTGATAGCCGACGACCGTCTCTCTCACGCCCCGGACCTGGCGAAAGGCAGCCTCGACCCCCCAAAAGCATCCCGCAGCGAAATAGGCGATTTCCGTTGTACCCGTCATTTTCCTCTCCTCGCACTCAAGATATCCGTAGATCCTTATCTTGCGCTTTTTTTGAAGAATACAACATCGCGCAAGAAAACTTGACCGCAATGTTACCGCAGGCAAATAAATCTTGGTATTGGTCTGAAAAGAACCTAGAATTTGCGTTTATTCTGAACCAATTTGGTGTGCCCATGTCCCGGCGGCTCAAGAATGCGCAACTGCAGACGCTTACCCTCGACAGCGACGGCAAGGTCGCCCTGCATCAGCAGCTATTTCTGGCGTTGCGGCAGGCGATCCTGGACGGCCGCCTGAAGCCGGACACCCGCCTGCCCTCCAGCCGGTCACTTGCCGCTGATCTGAACATCTCGCGCAATACGGTGCTGAGCGCCTATGACCAGCTGACGGCGGAAGGTTATCTCGTCAGCCGCATCGGCGCCGGCTCCTTCGTCTCCGACCAGCTGCCCGATGATCTTCTCCAGCGGAAAACCGACGGTGCACATCCGGACCTGCGAGAGCGGGATATCTATCTTTCCAAGATGGCCGCGCCCTTCAAGGGGAAAGTTTTACGCCCGGCAAACCGGGGCCTGCCCTTTTCGCCAGGGCTTCCGGCGCTCGAGGTTTTTCCTTTCGATGACTGGGCCCGCCTTCTCGCCCGGCACTGGCGGCGGCCGGCCCGCGAATATCTGGTCGACAACCCCATTGGCGGCACGAAAGCGCTGCGCGAAGCCGTCGCCTCCCATCTCGGACAGACGCGCGCCGTGCGCTGCCATGCCGATCAGGTGATCATCCTTTCGGGATCGCAGCAGGCGATCCATCTCGTCGTGCGCGCCTTCGCCGAACCGGGCGATGCGATCTGGATGGAGGAACCGGGCTATCCCGGAATTCGCGATTCCATCCTCGCCGCCGGCGCGACGCCCGTCTCCATCCCGGTTGACGAGGAGGGATTTTCGCTTGCACTGGCGCGCGAGATTGCGCCCGACGCCCGCCTCGCCTGCATTTCGCCGTCGCATCAATACCCGCTTGGCCAGACGATGTCGCTCGCGCGGCGTCTCGATCTCCTGAAATGGGCGAAGGAGGAGGGTCGCTTCATCCTGGAGGATGATTACGACAGCGAATATCGGTACGCGGGCCGGCCCCTCTCCTCCTTGCAGGGGCTCGATGACGACAACCGGGTTCTCTATGTCGGCACCATGAGCAAGGTGATGTTTTCCGGCCTCCGGGTCGGCTATATGGTGGTGCCGGAGGATCTGGTCGACGTCTTTCTCTCGCTCCGCCGGATCATCGACAACCATTCCCCGGCGGTGCCCGAGGCGGCGCTCGCCGATTTCATCAATGAAGGCTATCTCGCCGCCCATGTCCGTCGGACACGACTGCTGTATGAACAGCGGCAGAAGCGCCTAGTGACATTGCTCGAGGACAAGCTCGGCGATATCGTCACGGTGACGGGGCAGGAGTCGGGCATGCATCTCGTCGCCTTTCTTCCGCCGCATATCCGCGATACGGAGATCGAGCGCGCCGCTGCGGAGAGCGGCATGCTGGTGCGAGCACTGTCCGGTTTCTACAACCTGCCGACCGACCAGACCGGCCTGATCCTCGGTTTCGCCGGAACACGGGAAGAAGAAATGCCACACCTCGTCGACAAGCTCGCCGCCATCATCCGCGCGCGGGCGAAATAGCTTTTTATGCCGTCTTTTATCACATTCCTTTTGCTCTTGCTTGTCTTGACCGGCCCCATGGCGAAGCCGGCAGTTTCGGCGGAAAAGCGCCATGCCATCGCCATGCATGGGGCGCCGAAATATGCGCCGGGATTTCAGCATTTCGACTATGTAAATCCGCAGGCGCCGGTGGGCGGGCAATTGCGTCTTGGCGCCATCGGCAGCTTTGACAGCCTGAACCCCTTCCTGCTCAAAGGGATCAGCCCGCGCGGTCTCGGCGATGTGTATCAATCCTTGCTGGAACGATCCCGGGACGAGCCCTTTACGCTCTATGCCAACATCGCCCGGTCGATAGAGGTGGCACCCGATCGAAGCTGGATCATCTTTAATATCGATCCGAAGGCGCGGTTCTCGACCGGCGATCCGATTACCGCGGAGGACGTGCTTTTCTCCTATCAGACATTCCGCGACGAGGGCCGCCCCAACGTCCAGAGCTATTACCGCAAGGTGACAAGCGCCGACATTCTCTCCCCCCTCTCGATCCGCTTCACCTTCGAAGAGGAGGGCCGGTTCGAGATGCCGCTGATCCTGGGCCTGATGAGCGTGCTGCCGAAATCCGCCTTCGAAACGGTCGATTTCAACGAAAGCTCGCTCACGCCGTTTGCCGGATCGGGGCCCTATCTCATTGAAAAGGTCGAGCCCGGACGCCGCATTGTCTATCGCCGGAACGAGCATTTCTGGGGCTGGCACCTGCCGCAAAACAAGGGCCGCTATAATTTCGAGCGGGTCATCTATGACTACTTCCGCGACGATGATGTCGCGCTCGAGGCGTTCAAGGCGCATAACATCGACGCCCGCTTCGAATCCAGCGCCGCGAAATGGAGCAGCGCGTATGAAAGCGCGTCGGGCTATCGCAAATCAATGCCGAGGATCGGCCTGCCCGCGCCCATGCTGGGGATTGTCTTCAACACCCGACGCGCCAAATTCGGCGATCTCCGCGTCCGCATGGCCCTGACCTACGCCTATGATTTCGAATGGGTCAATGCCAATATCCTCCATGGCCTGTATAAACGCACGCAGAGTTATTTCGAGAATTCGCCGCTGGCTGCCAGGGGCGTCATAAATGATGCGGAACGGCTGCTGCTCTCCCCCTTCGCCGATGAGCTCCCCGATGCGGTTTTCGGCGCCGCATTCCGCCTTCCCGAAACCGACGGGTCGGGCCGCGCCCGGGACAACCTTCGCGACGCGCAAAAACTGCTGATGGAGGCCGGCTATCGAATAGAAAACGGCGTGCTGAAGCAGGGGGAAACGGGCCAACCCTTCGAGATCGAGTTCCTGATCAATAACGCCGATTATATCAAGCTGATTTCGCCGTTTCAGCGCAATCTCGAAATCCTCGGAATCAAGAGCACGATCCGCCAGGTCGATACCGCCAGCTACCAGAACCGCCTTACCGGCTATGATTTCGACATGATCATCAACAGCTGGGGCCAATCCCTGTCGCCCGGAAACGAGCAGGCCTTCTACTGGAGCCGTGACGCCGCCGCAACGCCGGGAACGCGGAATTATCCGGGAATAAGCCTCGCCTCCGTGGATATGCTGATCGAAAGGATCGCCACCGCGCGAACGCGCGAGACGCTGGTCACTTCCGTGCGGGCACTTGATCGCGTCCTGCTCGCCGGGCATTACGTTATTCCGCTTTACTATACCGATCGGCAGTGGCTCGCCCATTGGCCGGAGATCAGGCTGCCCCAAATCCCGTCATATTGGGGAACCGAGCCGGATGTCTGGTGGTATGAAGAAGCGAAACAGCCCTAGCCGAACCGCCCCTTGTCCCGGCTTTCCCAGATGTCGCGGGCCCGGCCTTCCGCGGCTTTATAATCAAGGTCCGGCTCCGCGAGTTTGAGCGCGAAGGCAAGGGTCCCGATGATCGCAAGTTCGGGCACCGGAAGAATGAGCTTTCCCTGCCACATGCGAAGAAGTTCCGCGGGAGAAAGATCCTCTTCGCGCCATTTATAGACGCTTTCACCGGTCATCTCCGGCCATTCCTGGACCTGATGCTCCCCGCCCACAAGCGCATCGACCAGCACCGGCTTCATGGGATTGCGCTGCACTTCGCCGCCGCCGCCCTTGAAAATCAGGCTGTTCGGCTGCTTCAGCGCTTTCAGTGTCTCCAGATGCAGTGCCTTGTAGGGCGGATGGAACACGCCCTGCAATTGATGGGGAGCGGCGAAGGGATTGAGGTCGCGGCCGAAGGTATTGACCGCGGTGCGCACGTCAAGGAGCGGACGCAATTCAAACAGCGCCTGCACCGACGGGCAGAAATGCTCGAGCCCGAGATAGACGAGATTTTCTGCTTGCAACGCCGTGGCCGCCTCGGAAAGGGAGGTTGCCTGACGGATCCCGAAAATATCGAGCGCAGGACGCGTCGGCGCATAACCCTCTGTATATCCCGCGATGCCATGCATGAGGATCCTGTACCCCTGATCGGCGAGCAGAATGGCGGAGAGAATGAACCAGGGCTGCTGCCGGTGCCGGTCGGCATAGGACGGCCAGTCGAAATCAACGGGGGCACGGACATCCGTCTCGAGGAAGTGATCGCGCGCCGCCGCAACCATCCCGGCGAGTTCCTCTCCCGTTTCTCCCTTGCGCCGCAACAGCAGCAGAAAGGCGCCGAGTTGCAGCGGTTCGACCTCCCCCGCCAGCACCATATTCATGGCGGCGCGGGCCTCGTCGAACGTCATGTCACGCCACATTTTCGGGCCCTTGCCGAGAATGCGGACATATTGCGCAAAGGGATGATCACTTGTCATGTGCGGAACTTTAACAGGAATATGCGGGAGACTTCAGAAAATATCGAGAAGGCGCCTGAGATAATCACGCTCCAGCAGCGGGCGCGCCGGATCGGACAGACGCCGCTGTAATTCATTGCGGATGTCGCGGCTCTTGCTGAAGCCTTCGGACTCCCCGCGCAACATGGCGCCGTCGGAGATGCTGCCCTCATTGCCATCCTGCTCCATGGACCGGCCGAGGGGGTCGCGGCCCTGTCCCGGCTGCCCGGGGCCGGCCTGCTGCTGGCCCTGGCCTTCGCCGTTCTGCATCATCTGCTGGGCCAGGGATTCCGTTCCCTGACGCAGGCTTTCAAGGGCGTTGCTTTCCGATTCCATGGCCGACTGCCCCTGCCCCTGCTCAAGCGCGCCCCGGGCGTCATTCATCGAACGCTCCGCCTGTCCCAGCGACTCCGGGATTTCGCCATTTTCCCCGATCCGCCCCATCAGATCACCGAGCATTTGCCGGATCGCCTCCTGAACTTGGGCAAGGTCCTGCAGATTGCCCCGCTGTCCGGACTGGCCCTGCTGGCCCTGCTGGCCCTGTTGCTGGCCATTTTGCGGTTGCTGGCCGGGCTGCTGCCCCCGCCGATCGCCCTGTTGCGGCTGTCGGCCCTGCGACTGACGGAACGTCTGGTCAAGAAGCTCCCGCTGCTTCTGCATCAGCTTGCCGAGCTCGTTCAGCATCTGTTGCCCGGCCTGCTGGGAGGCGGAAGGCGGCATCGCCTCGGCATTCTTCAGGTTCTCCATGATATCCTGAAGCTCGCTCAACAGCTGCCGCGCCGCGTCCCGGGCGCCGCCGCGCGCAAACTGGTCGATCCGGTCGAGCATTTTCTGCAGGTCCTGCGAATTAATGAACTGATCCTGGCTGTTGGGATCGCCCGCCGCCGGATCATCCATCGGCCGCTGCTGCTGCGCCAGGGCCTGGAGGAAATTATCCATCGCCGCGCGCAGCTCCTCGACAAGGCGTTTGATTTCCTCGTCGCTGGCGTTGTTGTTGAGCGCCTCCATAAGCGCCTCCTGAGCGGCGCGAAGGGCCGCCTCGGCCTGCGACAGATCGCCATTTTCAAGGCGCAGCGCCGTATCCCACAGGAGCTCGATTACCTCATCGAAGGACTCCTGGCCCACCCCGTTGGCAAGAATAGCCCGCGCAGTGGAAAGCGCGAGAATGACGGTCACATCGTTGTTGAAACTGTTCGGCAGGCCCGCGATCGCTTCCAGCACAAGGGCGACATTTTCCGCGTTCGCCTCCGGGTCGGTGACAAGGTTTTTTCGCTGCTCGATCAGCGCCTTGGCGACAGGATGCGTGAATTTGCGCTCGGGAAGGACGAAGGACAACGGCTCCGAATAGCCTTTCTGGCCAATCTGATCTTCGGCAAAGAGCGTGAGCGTCACCGGAAGCCCGGCCCAGGGATGGGCCGTCAGGTCATGATAACTCTTGCTGACGATCTGTTTGGACCCCCGCCCCGGCGTCGGCAATCCGAGCTCGATTTTTTCCCCGTCTTCCCCGCGCGAGATTTCGCCGCCAATCTGCATAACGCCGTAATCATCCGTCGCCTGATACTGTAATTTGAAGGCCGCCCGGTCGGTCACTTCGGGATCGCTGATCAGATCCACCGCCGGCAGCTCGTCGACGACGATCGTCAGGCGCCAGTGCGCGATGACCTCTCCGTCCTTTTCAATTCGGACGGTCGTCGAATTATCGAAGGCGGACTGAATCTGGAAATTCTGGGCATCGGTTGCCGTAAATTCCTCGCTCTGGTCTTCCAAGATCAGGGACGGCGCCTCCGGTCCGCCGCCGAAAACATGGGCGATAAAGCTGCTTTGCGCAGGAACGATGTAGGTCTTGACCGGTGCCTCTTCACTATCGAGCTTGTTCAGCAGGATGGGGGCCCGGCCCGTGTAGGCGGGCGGCGTGACCCAGGCGGTAACGTCGACCGGCACCTCCGGCGTTCCGATTGTCGGCGTCACGGCGGCATAAAGCCGCTCCCCACTGCGCGGACCGGCGATAACGACGGCGGCCACCAGAAGCAGGATGATCACAGCCCTGAGGCCGTAGCCATCCTCGGATCCCATATCAAGGTTCGGAAAGCCGACCTTCAGCCCGTTGACATAGCGGCGCAATGATTTCTGATAAATCCGCCACATCAGGCTGCCCGAGGTATTGTTCAGCTTTTCCGCCTCGGAATGCCCTCCGAGGGATTGAAGCGGCCGGTGGCTGAGCTCATTCCGCCGCTCCAGATAGCGAAGGGCGCGCTTGCGGCTCGGCAATCTGAAACGCCGCAGTCCCGTGAACAGGCTGTAAAGACCGGCTATTGCGAATAGAGCGAGGGCGGCAATATGCAGCCAGTTTGCGGTGAATGACCAGAAGTCGAGCAGCGACAGCCCGATAAAAAGACCGATGATGCAGAAAAACAGCCTTCCCCGTCGCCAGACTTCTTCGAGAAGAAGGTTGGCTTCGGCAAGCAGGATACGGATTTCAAACGTTAATCCATATCCCCTGTCACCTGTGTTGTCGCGACGCTGCATTCATCCTCGATTCACCCCTCGAGCCACTGAGGCAGTATATCAAGCTTCAGCAATTCCTCCAAGCTCGGCCGTGCCCTGATCACCGCATATTGATCGCCCTTCACCAGAACCTCCGGCACCAGCGGCCGGGTATTATAGGTGGAGGCCATCACCGCGCCATAGGCCCCGGCGCTTCGAAAGGCGACAAGATCGCCGCGCGCAAGCTCCGGCATGTCCCGTTCCCGCGCGAAGGTATCGCCGGTCTCGCAAACCGGACCCACCACATCGGCGGGAGAGTATTTCCCTTGCTTCTGGTCCTCCCGGATCGGATCGATCTGATGGTAGCCGTCATACATGGCCGGACGGATAAGGTCGTTCATCGCCGCATCCAGAATGATGAACTTGCGCTGCGTCGCCTGCTTCACATAGATCACCTCGGACACCAGCACGCCCGCGTTGCCAACGATCAGGCGACCGGGCTCAAAAATAATCTGGCAGCCGAGATTGCCAATGGCCTCCAGCGCGACGGCGGCATAGGCCGTCGGGGCGGGCGGAATTGTGCTGTCATAGGGAATACCGAGCCCGCCGCCAAGATCGACGCGGGTAATGTCATGCCCTTCGCCCCTAAGCTGCTGGACAAGGTCGCGCACCCGGTTGAAGGCATTCTTGTAGGGTTCAAGATCGGTAAGCTGCGACCCGATATGGACATCCACGCCCTTGATCGCAATGCCGGGCAGGGCGGCGGTCTCGGCATAGATGCGGGACACATCCTGCCAGGGCACGCCGAACTTGTTTTCCGCCTTGCCGGTGGAGATTTTGGCATGAGTTTTCGCATCCACATCCGGATTGACGCGGAAGGTGATGGGCGCCATGACGCCCATGCTGCTCGCCACCTCGCTCAAGGTGCGCACTTCGGGCTCCGATTCCACATTGAACTGATGGATTCCGGCCTCCAGCGCATAGCGCATTTCCTCCGGTTTCTTGCCGACGCCGGAAAAGACGATTTTCTCGGGCGGCACTCCGGCCTCAATCGCGCGGCGCAGCTCCCCTTCGGAGACCACATCCGCGCCCGATCCCAATTTCGCGAGGGTGCGGATCACCGCCTGGTTGGAATTGGCCTTCAGCGCGTAGCAAACAAGTGCATTCGCCCCGTCAAACGCACCGGAGAACACCTTGTAATGGCGTTCCAGCGTTGCAGTGGAATAGCAGTAAAAGGGTGTGCCCACTGTCTCGGCAATGGCGCTGAGGGGAACATCCTCGGCATAAAGCTCGCCATTCTTATAAGTGAAATGATCCATTTCTTGGTAATCTTTTCTAAAACTAGTCTGTCTTCTGTTCGGATTTTGGCGCATCCGGGGAATATTTGGGTGGGCTTTTTACACCGCAGGCCGACAATAATCCGAGTGTCATCACAATCAGGACGGCCCCTGCTAGCAATCGTTTCATTTTCCGCCCCCTTCTTCCGCCCGCCGTTTGCGCCAGCGCGTAACCTGCTCGCGCACGTTCGAGGGCGCCGTACCGCCGTAACTCACTCGGCTGGCAACAGAATTCTGAACGCCGAGCACCTTATATATATCATCCGTGATGCCGCTCTCGACCGATTGCATCTGGGCGAGGGACAAATCCTCAAGCCCACATTTGTTATCCTCGGCGAGCTTTACAAGGGCGCCGGTTACATGATGCGCCTGGCGGAAGGGCATGTCGAGTTTCTGCACCAGCCAGTCGGCAAGATCGGTTGCCGTGGTGAAGCCCGCGCCGGAGGCCGCCGTCATCACCTCCCCATTGACCGTGATATCGCGGATCATCCCGCTCATGGCGGCGAGGCAAAGCTGCAGGTTGTCGGCGGCATCGAAGACCGGTTCCTTGTCTTCCTGCATATCCTTTCCATAGGTCATGGGCAGGCCCTTCATCATCATCAGGAGCGACGTGAAGGCGCCCGCGCTACGCCCAGCCTTGCCGCGGATCAGCTCCGCCGCATCCGGGTTCTTCTTCTGCGGCATGATCGAGGAACCGGTCGAGAAACTGTCGGAGCATTCAACAAAGCGGAACTGCGCGCTCGACCAGATGACGATCTCCTCCGCGAGGCGGGAGAGATGCATCGAGCAGATGGAAGCAAAGCCGAGGAATTCCAGCGCAAAATCCCGATCCGACACGCCGTCGAGCGAGTTCGCCGTCGGCCGATCGAATTTGAGCGCCTTCGCCGTCATCTCCCGGTCGATGGGAAAAGAGGTGCCGGCCAGCGCGGCGGAGCCCAGCGGGCTTTCGTTCAGCCGCGCCCGCGCGTCCTTGAGCCGCCCGCGATCACGGCTGAACATCTCCACATAGGCAAGCATATGATGACCGAAGGTGACCGGCTGCGCCGCCTGCAGATGGGTGAAGCCCGGCATCACCGTATCGGCCTCCGCCTCCGCCTGATCCAGAAGCGCATCCTGCAGATCGGCAAGCTCCCCATCCAGATGATCCATGGTGTCGCGCACCCAGAGCCGGAAATCCGTCGCCACCTGGTCATTGCGCGACCGCGCCGTATGCAATCGTCCCGCCGCATCGCCGATAAGCTCGCGAAGCCGCGCCTCCACATGCATATGGATATCTTCAAGCGCCGGGTCGGTCTTGAAATTCCCCGCCTCGATCTCACGAAGAATTGTCTGCAAGCCTTCCTGAATTTTCCTACCATCTTCCTCGGAAATGATTTTGCAGGCCATCAACATACTGGAATGCGCCATCGAACCCATTATATCCTGGGCATAGAGCCGGCGATCAAAGTCAATGGAGGCATTGATCCGTTCCATAATTTCGGCGGGGCCTTTGGCAAATCTGCCACCCCAAAGCTCGTTTGCGCTCATAATCTGGCTCGCTTAGTAACAATTGGACGTTTAACAACCATGATGAACAAACCCATGAAAGTCACAGGCCTGCTTTTCTTGCTTACATTTACAGGGCTTGTGGCGGGAACATCAACAGCTTTCTCGGAAAATCTGAACGCGTTGCTGACCGGCGAGATGCAGAATTTCGCCCCCTATGAGACGCCCCGCGCCTTCAAGGATTTCACCTTCCTGAATAGCGAGGGAGCGGAGGAGACGCTTTCCGATCATCGCGGCAAGGTCGTCCTCATCAATTTCTGGGCCACCTGGTGCGCGCCCTGCCGCAAGGAAATGCCGAGCCTTGACCGGTTGCAAGGGGAAATGGGCGGTGATGATTTCGAGGTTCTCGCGATCGGTCAGGACCTTCAGGGCATGGAAAAGGTAACAGGCTTTTTCAAGAAGCTGGGCATCCGGAACCTTGCGCCGCGCAACGATAAAACCGTGAAATCCGGCCGCGATTCCGGTGTTTTCGGGCTGCCGGCGAGCATCCTGCTGAACCGGGACGGAGAAGAAATCGGCCGTCTTGTCGGCCCCGCGGAGTGGGATTCGCCGGAAGCCAAGGCATTGATCCGCCACATCATCGACGGGTCATGACGTCGGCGGCGAGCGATCTTTCCGGCGCTTGAGCAGATAAAGGCGAAAGAGCCGTTCGACCCCCCAGCTGATGGCGAAGTAAAGCACGACATTCGTGATCGTGACGATCATCAGCTCCATGCCGAGCGCCATATCCTCTTTCTGGATGCCGATATAAAGCTGAAAGCCGAGGATTGCGGCAATCCCGGCGGTCGCCAGCACGGCCAGAACCACCCGTATTTTTCCGTCGGTCCAGGGAATCGCCATTAAAGAGAGGAAGGAGGCCGCCTGAAACACGGCGCCCCAAAGATCAATCCCGAGTTCGGTCATTCGCCGTCCAGAACCGTCAGCGCCACATCGACCATGGGACGAAGCACCGCTTCATCCGGGTTGACCTTGCCGACGACCCGCATGCCCTGCATGACGCCGACAAAAAAAGACGCGAGGCTGGCCGCATCGCGTTTTGTGTTGAAGGTTCCCTCGCGCTGCCCGCGGGCAATGAGCTCTTTAAGCGCATCCTCCATGTCCTCAAAGAAGACGCGCACCCGTTCCGCACATTCGTCATCGCGGGAGCAGAGCTCGACCGCCGCATTGGTCATGAAGCAGCCCCGGCGTTTCGGGTCCATCACCTGTTTCTGCATGAAGACATACATGAAGCGGGAAAGGATTTCGCGCGGATTTCCCTCCCCGCGCAGCACGTCCGTGCGCAGCAGCGCCCCGGTGCCATACTGATCGAGTGCTTCGAGAAACAGCCTGTGCTTGTCGCCAAAGGTGTCATACAGGCTGCCGCGGTTGATGCCCATGCATTCGACGAGGTCCTGGACGGACGTGGCCTCATAGCCCTTCGCCCAGAAAGCCTGCATGGCTTTTTCCAGCGCCTCTTCGCGATTAAAGCATTTCGTCCGTGCCATCTACTGTTCCATCCGGCCTCAAATACAGTCTTTAGAATGGTTATATACCGATTCTGGCGGGAAGCAAAGCCGCCAAACCTTCCCTGTATGTGGGATATTTTAGGGAAATCCCAAGCTCCGACTTGATTTTCGCGTTGCTGACCCGCTTGCTGTCCGCATAAAAGCTGCGGGCCATGGGGCTGAGATCGGCGGAATCGAAGTCGATCAGGGGCGGCGGATCCATGCCGAGAAGCTCTGCGGCGTAGGTGACCACATCCTGCGGCGGGGCGGGTTCGTCATCGGCGACATTAAAGATGGCGCCCGGATTCGGCCGTTCCATCGAGGCCATCAGGATCGCGGCAAGATCGGCGACATGGATGCGCGAGAAGACCTGGCCGTCCTTGACGACGCGCCGGGCCTTGCCCGACTGCAGCGAGACAAGCTGGTTGCGGCCCGGTCCGTAAATCCCGGGCAGGCGAAAAATATGGACCGGCAGGCCTTTTCGTTCATATAGCCCGCGCCAGTCCTGTTCCGCCCGCATCCGCCGCCGCCCGCGATCGCCGGAGGGGTTGTAGGGGGTATCCTCATCGACCCATCCGCCGTCGAGATCGCCGTAGACGCCGGTCGTCGAGAGATAGCCGACCCATTCCAGCTTCGGCAGGCGGAGAATATCCTCCGCCATCACGTCGAACACCGGATCCCCCGCGTCATCCGGCGGGATGGAGAGCAGGATATGGCTCACATTCCTGGCGATTTCGGCGAAACTCTCGATCCGCTGGCCGCGTCGGAAGGCGAACAGCGACGGCGCGTGCGGCGCCGGATCGAAGGCAGGCGACCGGCTTGTGCCCATCACCCGCCACGCCGGATAATCCGCCGCGATCTGGCGCGCCGTGAAGCCGAAACCGAAACAGAAAAGCCGCTTCGTCATGCTATTCCTGTTTCATCGGCATGGCGCTCCGGCCAAGCACGACCTGCGCGGAGACCGACTGCTTGACCGAGACGAGAAGCTCGGCCCCGCCCTGCGAGCCCGAGGATTCGGCCGCCATGCCCGATTTCATCATCATCGTGCGCGGCGCCGCGTCCATGGCCTGCACCGGATAGAGCTGCACGAAATCGACCTTGCGGACATGATAATCCGCGCCCGGCATTACCTTGTTGAGCCGCGCAACTTCATCGAGCGCCTGCTGGTAAATCTGCTCGCGCAAATCCGCCTTCAGTTTCTCGAACTCGGCGAGGGAAGGCGTGAAATCCACATCCGAAATGTTGACCTTGTACCCCGGGCTGCTCGCTTCCTTCGCCCTGTCCTGCAGGCCCGAGATCGCGGCTTCCGGAATGCGCGCCTCGGCAGTGACATACCAGCGGTTCAGGCCCGTCTGGTCGAGCTGCTGCCGCGAGGAGGTGATGCGCCAGTCGACATCCTTGGCGAGGGACTGGAGCGAGCCATCAATCTTCTTTTTCAGCGCGTCGGCGCCTTCCTCCTGCTGGACAAGCTCGATGAAGACGGAAACCCGCGCCGTATCGGTTTTTACCCAGCCCTCGCTTGTCAGGTTGAGGACGACCTGGTCCTGCTGGGCGAAGGTGCGGTGAGGCATGTCCGCCGCCGCGGCAAGAGGGGCAAAGCTGAGAAAAGCAACGGTAGCGATAACCAGTCTGTTCATGGTAGAACTCCCAAAATAATCAATCCGTTTCGGCATGTAAGGTCGAATCAAGACCAATTTAAGGCATTTTATGCGCGCGCAAACCCTCTTCCTCTTTCTTGCACCGGCAATCTCGCTCGCCCTCCCGCAATCCGCCGCGCTCGGTGCGGGTGCCGCGGATGGGATCCGGACGCAGGAAAGCGAGTATGAAGCCTGCCTCACGCTGACACGGCGGGAGCCGGAGAAGGCCTTCGAATCCGCCCTCGCCTGGCGCGATTCCGGGGGCGGATTTCCGGCCCGCCATTGTGTCGCGCTGGCGCTGGTGGCCATGAAGAAATATGATCATGCGGCGCTGACGCTCGAGGAACTGGCGGAGGATATGCAGGCGGCAGGCTCCGATCTTGTCGTCCCGGTGCTGACGCAGGCCGCCAATGTCTGGCTTCTGGCGGAGGAATATGAACGGGCCAACGCGGTCGCCACGACGGGGCTCGGGATCGAACCCGAGAATATCGACCTTCTCATCGACCGCAGCCGGATTCTCGCGCGCGTCGGCGACTACAAGCGCGCCTTCGATGATCTCGATCTCGCGCTCAAGCTCGACCCGGCCCGCGCCGATGCGCTCACCTTCCGCGCCGCCGCCTGGCGCCAGCTCGGGGATGATGTGCGGGCGCTCGAGGATGTCGAGCTCGCCCTGTCGCTTGAGCCCGACCTCGCCGATGCGCTGATCGAGCGGGGCATCCTCTACCAGAAATCGGGGAAAACCGATCTCGCCCGGACGGACTGGCTCCGCGTGCTTGAGCTTGTCCCCAACTCCCCGGCCGGCGACGAAGCCCGCCGCCATCTGGAAGCCATTGACGTCAACAAGGATAAATAGCGGCGTCTACCCGCCCATCGCGAGGCGGCGGCGGTATTCCAGCGCCTCGGCGATATGGGAGCGGCTGACGGCCTCGCTTGCCTCCAGATCGGCGAGGGTGCGGGCGACCCGCAAGACCCGGTGATAGCCGCGCGCGGAGAGTTTCAACTTGCCGATGGCGTCCTGCAATAGGTGTCGCGCCGGCGTATCAAAGTCAACGAATTGTTCCAGAATTTCCCCTTCCGCATCGGCATTGGTTCGGATGGGCGTCGCGTGATCGATATCCTTATAGCGTTCACGCTGGATTTCCCGGGCCCGAAACACGCGCGCGGCGACCATCTCCGTCGTGTCCGTCGGCGGCGGCAGGGTCAGGTTTGCGGCGGAAACGGCGGGCACATCGACATGGATATCGATGCGGTCCAGCATCGGCCCGGAGATGCGGGAGCGGTACTCCATCGCGCATTTCGGCGCCCGCGCGCAGGCCAGCGACGCATCATCCAAATGACCGCAGCGGCAGGGGTTCATCGCCGCGACAAGCTGCATCCGCGCCGGATAGGTGACATGCAGGTTGGCGCGCGCAACGACGGCCTTGCCGCTCTCGACGGGCTGACGCAGGGATTCCAGAACCTGGCGGTTGAATTCCGGCAACTCATCGAGGAAGAGAACGCCGAGATGGGCGAGCGAGACCTCTCCCGGCTTCGCGCCGCGGCCGCCACCGACCATGGCGGCAACCGACGCCGAATGATGGGGGTCGCTAAAGGGACGGCGGCGGGAAAGCCGGCCCTCCTTCATCTCGCCGGCAATACTGGATATCATATTGACTTCCAGCGCTTCGGCGGCATCGAGCGGCGGCAGCAGGCCGGGGAGCCGTGACGCCAGCATTGATTTGCCCGACCCCGGCGGCCCGGTCATCAACAGGTTATGTCCGCCCGCCGCGGCAACTTCAAGCGCCCGCTTCGCCGTTTCCTGCCCCTTTATGTCTTCAAGCTTGAGAGACAGCACCTCATCGAGGATGTCGCCGTGCGCGGGCGGGGTCAGCACCTGCGTTCCCTTGAAATGATTGATGAGAGCGAGCAGGCTCGGCGGCGCCAGCACCTCAAGCTCCCCCGCCCAGGCCGCTTCCGGGCCGGAGGCTTCGGGGCAGATGATGTTTCTGTCCTCCGCCACGGCGGCGACGGCCGCGGGCAGCACGCCGGAGACCGGATTGCAGCTCCCGTCCAGCGACAGCTCGCCCATGACGTAGTAATCATCCAGCTCATCGGCGGGGAGGATACCCATCGCCGCCAGCACGCCAAGCGCGATGGGAAGATCGTAATGCGCCCCTTCCTTGGGCAGGTCCGCCGGGGCGAGATTGATGGTAATGCGTTTGGGCGGCAGGCCGACGCCGAGGGAGGTCAGCGCCGCGCGCACCCGCTCCTTGCTTTCGGCAACGGATTTGTCCGCAAGGCCGACGATCGTGAAGGCGGGCAGCCCGGAGGCCATCATCACCTGCACATCCACCTCCCGCACGTCGAGCCCCTGAAAGGCAACGGTCTTTATCTTTGCCTGCATACCAATTTTCAGAATATTACCGCATCATGCGTTCAACGATAGCATGTGCCGCCAGATTCTTCATGGTTAAAATTGACAGGAAAATGTCAGTAATTGCGGGCGGCTTTTACCTTTTCCTCGATCCGGTCCCAGATGATGGTTTCCAGTTTGGCATCGTCGAAGCGGTTGATTTCCTGAATACCGGTCGGGGAGGTCACGTTGATTTCCGTGAGATAATCCCCGATCACGTCAATCCCGACGAAGATCAGCCCCTGCTCTTTCAGCGCCGGACCGATGGCATGGCAAATCTCTTCCTCCCGCGCGGTAAGGGCGGATTTCATGGCCTTTCCCCCGACATGCATGTTGGAGCGGACCTCGCCTTCCTGCGGCACCCGGTTGATGGCGCCGACTGGCTCCCCGTCCACAAGGATGATGCGCTTGTCGCCGACACGCACTTCCGGCAGGTATTTCTGCACGATCATCGGCTCGCGATAGAACTGCGTGAACATCTCGCAGAGCGCCGTCAGATTTTCATCCTCCGGCTTGATATGGAAAATCCCGGCGCCGCCGTTACCATAGAGCGGCTTGACGATGATATCCTTGAATTCGGCCCGGAATTCCTTGATTTCCCGTAGGTTCGAGGAAATCAGCGTTGGCGGCATGATGCCATCGAAATGGGTGACGAACAGCTTTTCCGGCGCATTCCGCACGCTGACCGGATCGTTGACCACCAGGGTCTGCGGATGAATATGCTCAAGAAGATGGGTCGCCGTAATATAGGACATATCGAAGGGCGGATCCTGGCGCATCAGCACCACATCCATGGTGGCAAGGTCGATCCGCTCCGCCTCGCCGGCGGTGAAATGATTGCCGAACTCCCGCTTGAGCTTGATCGGGCGGGCGCGTGCGATGATGCGTCCCTGTGAGAACGACATATCCTGCGGACCGTAATGATACAGGCCGTGGCCGCGCGCCTGCGCCTCCAGCCCGAGGACGAAGCTGCTGTCCCCGTTGATATCAATATTTTCGATGGGATCCATCTGGATGGCTACGGCAAGACTCATTCTTCACGACCTTCTGTTTATTGTGATGCGCCGCTGTTGTTTCTGTGGCGGGAGCCTATCCCGCCCGAGCCATCGGTTCAAGCCTCGTTCAGCTCCGATTTCAATTTGACATAGCTGACGATATGACGGACGCCGGAAATCTCCTTGGCGTGGTTCTTGACGCGCTGCAGTTCCGCCTCGTTCTGGGCGATCCCCATCAGGTAGACCGTCCCGTCCACCGTATCGACGGAATAGTTGATGTTCATGATTTCCGGATCGCGCAGCAGCAGCAGTTTCAGCTTGGTCGTGATCAGGCTGTCGGACGCGAAATTCGAGAGGCCCTCGCTATCCGCCACCTTCACTTCGTTATGCAGTTCCTTGACGCCCTTCACGCCCCAGATCAGGCGCGAGATTTCCACCCGGTCTTCAGGCGTCGGCACCTCGCCGGTTATCAGGACGACGCCGTCGATCACCGTGGTCGAGGTGGAGGTGAACATGGGCTCGCTCTTCTGGAAAATGGCGTTGCCGATCTGGACCTTGATGGTCGCATCGTCAATCACCGTGCCGACGGAGCGTTCCTCCGCCACGGCGACGCCGCCGATTGCCGCACCACCAAGGATCACCGTCGGCGTGCAGCCGCTCAGGGTAAGGAGGGAGGAGAGAGCGAAGAGAGCATAAGCAACTAATTTCATTCCGGTACGCCTTTAACTATGATTGTCCGGCCACTATAAAACCAATTTCCGCCGGTTGAAAGGGCTTGATCGCCCTATTCCCACGCCGCCACGACATGATGGGGCAACCGCCAGGCCGAGGTGACCAGCAGCACGTCGAAGCGAACATTCAGACCATTGAATTTTGGCCTTTCCATGACGAAGGCTTCGAGTGCCCGGGAAATGCGCCGCCGCTGTTTGGCGCTGATGGCATCCGCCGCATCGGTGATTCGCGCGCGCGCCTTGACCTCGACGGCGATGAGAAGATCACCGCGGCGGGCGATGATGTCGATTTCGCCGAAGGGTTTGCGGTAGCCGCGGGCAACGATATGATAGCCCTTGAGCCGGAGCAGGCCCGCGCCCAGAAACTCGGCCCAGCGCCCCCTTATATAGGCGCGCCGCCGTTTGCGTTTAAGCGCGTCTTTCGACGGATGTGCCAAAATGTCGCCCCATAATGCCGTTAATGATACCGCGTTCAACAATTTGCTTGCCCGCCTGACGGGCCTTACCTAGTCTTTTGGATCAGGAGTCCTTTAGAAAACCAGCGGAGTGGAAAGTTGCTTCCCGGAAAAACTGTCATGGCGTTACTTTACCAGTTCAATTGGAAATCCGTGGGTTCCCTCTGCCTTGCCGGTATCCTCCTGCTCCTGATCTCCGCCTGTCAGCCCGCCAAGGTGAGCGAAAGCGAACAAAAGGACATCAAGGAAGATACCACAAATGCGAAAGGCGCCCAAGATCTCAAGGACCTGCTACCGCCGAAACGCACGCCGTCCTATGAGGATCTTACCAATACGCCGACGGTTGATCCGCTCGCCCGCCTGATCGAGCCGGGCCCCGCCGTTACCGGCCTGCGCGCGACCGCGCCGGCGGGCCTAACCGAGCCCATAAAAATCGCCATCCTGCTGCCCCTGTCCGGCCCGGCGGCGGCTGTCGGCAATGACCTCCTGAAGGCCGCGAATATTGCCCTTTTCGACCTCGCGAACGGTCAGGTGCAACTTCTCCCCTTCGATACGCAAGGGACGCCGCGCGGCGCGGAAAGCGCCGCGGCGGAGGCGCTCGTCTCAGGCGCGGAGCTTATCCTGGGTCCGCTTTTCTCCTCTTCCGTTGCCACGGTCCGGCCGCTTGCGCAATCGCGCGGCGTCAATGTCATCACCTTCTCGACGGATACGACGGTTGCCGGTGACGGGGTCTATGTGATGGGACTGACGGTCGGACAGCAGATCCGGCGGGTGATGGAATTCGCCTACCGGCAGGGCCTGTTCAATTTCGCGGTGCTCGCGCCGAATACGCCCTACGGCGACGCGGTGGTCCGGAATGTCACCGAAACCACGGGCAATCTCGGCCTTTTCCTCGATCGGACAGTGCGCTATCCGGTCAATGTCGCGCCAGGCTCGCAGGACCTTCACGAGATCGCGAAAACCCTCGGCGATTACGATCTCCGGCACAAACAGCTGCTCAAGGAAATCCAGCTCTACAAGAGCAAGGAAGACGATCAGTCGAAAGACTATGTCAAACGGCTGGAGAAGCTGGACACGTTCGGCGAGGTGACGTTCGATGCCCTGGTCATCCCTGAAGGCGGCGCGCGCCTGAAGGAACTGGCGTCGCTCCTCTCCTATTACGACGTCGATCCGGAAATCGTGCAGTTTATCGGCACCGGCCTGTGGGAAGATCCGTCCCTGTCGGCGGAACCGGCGCTGGTGGGCGGCTGGTTTTCCGCCCCCGCCCCCGCCAAGGCGGCGGAATTCCGGAAGCGGTTTGAAAGCCTCTATGGCTATCAGCCCTCCCGCATTGCCAGCCTTGCCTATGACGCCATGGCGCTTGCCGGGATCATGGCGCTCGATCCCGTCGATGCCCGTTTCAAGCGCGAGGATATTGAAAACCCCAGCGGCTTTACGGGATATGACGGCATCTTCCGCTTCCCGGAAAACGGCGTGGCGGAGCGCGGCCTTGCGGTGCTGGAAGTCGGACCGAAGGGGCAGCTTGTACTGGAACCCGCCCCGGACAGCTTCGCGCCCGCGCTAAACTAGGATTTCCGGCAGCAGGCTATTGAGGACGAGACGGCCGCGATCCGTTGCGCGCAGCCGCCGCCCGTCCATCTCCATCAATCCCGCGTCTATCAGCCGACGGAGCCGCGGCCGATCCAGAAAGTCGGTTATGGGCGCCCCGATGGCAGCGGAGAAATTCTCGAACCAGACGCCTTCGGCAAGTCGCAGCCCCATCAAGAGCAGTTCCTCCGCGCCCTCAAGCGGCCGGTCGAGCGGTGTTTCCGCTTCCGTGCCATGGCCCGCGGACTCGACCGCCGAAAGCCAGCTTTCCGGACGCTTCCTCTGTTGCGAGGCCGTTCTCACCCCACCGCGAACCAGTCGCCCATGCGCACCCGGGCCGACGCCGATATATTCGCCATAGCGCCAGTAAGTGAGGTTATGGCGGCATTCGAATCCGGGCCGGGCATGGTTTGAAATCTCATAGGCCGGCAATCCCGCCGCCGCGCATACCGCCTGCGTCATCTCGAAAAGCGCTTCGGCATTCTCTTCGGGCGGCAGGGCGAAGTCACCCCGGCGGACGGCACCGGCAAATCCCGTGTTGGGCTCGATCGTAAGCTGGTAGAGCGAGAGATGATCGCCCGCCAGCGAGAGCGCCCGCTCAAGATCGGCCCGCCAATCCTCGATGCTTTGTCCCGGCAGGGCGTAGATCAGGTCGAAGGAGATATTGGCGAAGGTCTCCCGCGCTAGCTCGATCGCCTGCAACGCCTCACCGACGGAATGTTCCCGCCCAAGGAATCTCAGCGCCTCATCCCGCATCGACTGCACCCCGAGGGAAAGCCGCGTCACCCCGGCCCCGGCATATCCTTTAAAAGACGCCGCCTCGACCGAAGTGGGGTTGGCTTCCAGCGTGATCTCGATATCGCTGGCAAAGGCGAAATGCGATCGCGCGCCGTCGATCAGCGCCCCGACCGTCTCGGGCGCCATGAGCGAGGGGGTGCCGCCGCCAAAGAAAATACTGGTCAGCGTTTTTTGCGAGGATTGCCGCGCGAAATGATCGAGCTCCCGCAGCAGCGCCGCGGTCCAGCGTCGCTGGTCAACCGTCTCGCGGACGTGGCTGTTGAAATCGCAGTACGGGCATTTCTTCCGGCAGAAGGGCCAGTGAAAATAAAGTCCGAAGCCGGGATCAGGGGCCCTATTTTTTGTCGAAGCAGGCATCGATCAGCTGCCGGAAGGCGTCGGCACGGTGGCTCATGGCATGCTTTTCCTCCGGCGCCATCTCGGCGAAGGTCACCTCATACCCGTCGGGCTGAAAAACCGGATCATAGCCGAAGCCCTTGTCGCCGCGCGGCGGCCAGATGGCCGTGCCCTCGACCGTGCCTTCAAAACTCTCCACATGACCGTCGGGCCAGGCGAGGGTGAGCGCGCAGATGAACCGGGCGCGGCGCTGCTCTGGCGTCATGGCGCCAGCTTTTCGGAGTTCGTCCTCAACCTTCTGCATGGCGAGCGAGAAATCCTTTGTCGGCCCCGCCCAGCGCGCCGAGAAAATGCCGGGCGCGCCGTCAAGCGCCGCCAGCGCAAAACCGGAATCGTCGCTGAGCGCCGCCATATTCGCGCCCCTTGCCGCGGCCAGCGCCTTGATTTCAGCATTGGCGATAAAGGTCTTCCCATCCTCCACCGGTTCCGGCAGGCCAAGATCACCGGCAGAGACAGGCGTCACGTCGAACGCCGCCAAAAGATCGCCAATCTCGCGAAGCTTGCCCGGATTATGGGTGGCGACGACGAGCTTCGAGCCGTCGAATTTCCGATGCCCGCTCAAATGCCGAGGGCCTGGCGCTGCAACACGCACAGATCCCTGACGCCCTTCTTGGCGAGCGAGAAGAGAGAGGCGAATTCCGCTTCGCTGAACGGGTTTTCCTCAGCCGTGCCCTGAATCTCGATGATCTGCCCTTCCGAGGTCAGGACGAAATTAGCGTCGGCCTGGGCATTGCTGTCTTCGGGATAATCAAGGTCGAGAACGGGCGTGCCCTGATAGATCCCGCAGGACACGGCCGCGACCTGCCCCTTCATCGGGATTTCGAGAATTTTCCCCTGCTCAACCAGCTTGTCAAACGCCTGATAGAGCGCAACATAGGCCCCGGTGATGGAGGCCGTGCGCGTCCCGCCGTCGGCCTGGATAACATCGCAATCAACCGTGATCTGGCGTTCGCCGAAGCCTTCAAAATTGACGAGCGCCCGCAAGGACCGGCCAATCAGTCGCTGAATTTCGACGGTGCGGCCCTGCTGCTTGCCCCGCGCGGCCTCCCGGCCCATGCGCGATCCGGTGGAGCGGGGCAACATGCCGTATTCCGCCGTCACCCATCCCTTGCCCGTGTTGCGCAGGAACGGCGGCACCCGATCCTCGATACTGGCGGTGCAGAGCACGTGGGTATCGCCGCATTTGATGAAACAGGACCCTTCGGCATTCTTCGCATAGCCGGGTTCCATAACGATGTCGCGCAATTGGTCGGGGGCTCTGCCGGAGGGGCGCATGAAACTTCCTTTACTTGAGATTATCGGTCGGCGCCTGTTGTACCCGCTGCACCAGATTGACGCAAGCCTCCCGCGTCACTACATTCAAACGGCAAGAAGGAACCGCCGTCAGGCATGAAAACGATATGACGATACAGGAACTTAATGAACGCAGCCGCGTCGTCTTCCGGCATATAGTCGAAACCTATATGCAAACCGGGGAACCCGTCGGCTCGCGCACATTGTCGCGCATCAGCGAGCTGGACCTTTCGCCCGCGTCCATCCGCAATGTGATGGCGGACCTCGCGGACGCCGGTCTCCTGTATTCTCCCCATACCTCCGCCGGGCGGCTGCCGACACAGCAGGGGCTGCGGCTGTTCGTCGACGGCATCCTCGAAATCGGCAATCTGACCGAGGCCGAGCGCGCCGATATCAAGGCGCGTTGTGCCGTCGAAGGCCGCAATATGGAGGAAATGCTGGGCGAGGCCTCGTCCATGCTGTCGGGACTGTCGAACTGTGCGGCGCTGGTGATCGCGCCGAAAAGCGACAGTTCGATCAAGCAGATCGAGTTCGTCCGCCTCGGCGTCGACCGGGCCCTGGTGATCATCGTCACCGCCAACGGCATGGTCGAGAACCGGGCCATCGAGCTGCCGCCGGGCCTCAGCGATTCTGCGCTCCGCGAGGCGTCCAATTATCTCAACGCCAAATTTGCCGGGCGGACCCTGCAGGAGGCGAAACAGGAGATTCAGCGCGAACTCGACAATCATCAGGCGCAGCTCGACGAATTGACGCAGGATCTGATCGCCCATGATATCGCCAGCTGGGGCGGCGGCGAAACGCTGATCGTCCGCGGCCATGCCAACCTGCTCCAGAATGTTCAAGCCCTTGAGGACCTTGAGAAAATCAGGGAACTTTTTGACACACTTGAAGTCAAGAAAGAACGGATTAAATTGCTGGAACTTGCCGAGGCCGGCCGCGGCGTCAAAATTTTTATTGGTTCGGAGAATAATCTTTTCTCGCTTTCCGGCACCTCAATGATTATCTCTCCCTACCAGAACAGCCGCGAACAGGTCATCGGCGCCATTGGCGTCATTGGCCCGACACGGCTAAACTATGCGCGTATCGTGCCGATGGTGGACTATACCGCGAAAGTTATTGGTAAATTGCTGGACTAAGGTCGAGATTAGGAAGCAGACAGGATGAATGAACCCAAGCAGCATCCCCTGAACGATCAGGAGGAACAGGAAAAAATGTCACAGGCAGCGGACACGCCGGAAACCGAAGCGGCCCCGGAAACGGAGGCAGCGGAAGACGGCGGCGAGAACGATATCGTCGCGGCGAAAGACGCCGAAATTGCCGAATTGAGGGACAAGCTGCTCCGGGCGATGGCGGATGTCGAGAATATGCGCCGCCGCACCGAGCGTGAGAAGCAGGATGCGCATACCTATGCGGTGACGAAATTCGCCCGGGACATGCTGGGCGTTGCCGACAACCTGCGCCGCGCAATCGAGAGCATTCCGGCGGCGGCCAGGGAAAATCCCGACGTGAAGAATGTCCTGCCCGGCATCGAATTGACGGAATCGGAGCTGCTCAACACGCTCGAGAAATACCAGATCCGCAAGATCGACCCGAAAGGCGAGAAATTCGATCCCAATCTGCATCAGGCGATGTATGAGATCGAGGATCCGACGGTGGAACCCGGGACCGTCCTTCAGGTCACGCAGGCCGGCTTCGTCATCGCCGACCGTCTGTTGCGCCCGGCCATGGTCGGCGTTTCCAAGGGCGGGCAGAAGCGCAGCGAAGCCCATGTCGACGAAAAGGTGTAGCCCCGGCGCTATGCCTTGACCGCGGCGGGACGGCGGCGGCCACGATATCCATCGATACTGTAGATTATCAGGCTAAGCCAGATCAGGCCGAAGGCGATCAGCCGCGACTGGTCGAACGGCTCGTTGTAGATATAGACGGCGATAAAGACATGCATCGTCGGCGAGAGATACTGCATGACGCCGATTGTCGTGAATTTGAGATAGCGCGCGGCGGTCGTGAACAGGATGAGCGGCGTCGCCGTCACCACGCCCGTGCCGATCAGCAAAAGGAAACTCCCGGTGTCGTAAAGAAAACCGCCGCCGGTCTCCCCGCTGGCGGCCGGATCCACGGTGAAGGTGAGATACAGCAGAAAGCCCAGCGCGAGGGGAAAGAGAAGCGTCGTCTCGACCACAAGCCCGACGGCGCTGTCGGTAGCAACCTTCTTGCGCAGCAATGCATAGAAGCCGAAGGAAAAGGCGAGCACGAGGGACACCCAGGGCAGATATCCGAGCTGAATCGTCAGGATCGTCACCGCCGCGATGGCGAGAAGGATCGAAACCGTCTGCCACCGGTTCAGCCGCTCGCCGAGGAACAGCATGCCGAGAAGGATATTGACGAGCGGGTTGATATAATAGCCGAGGCTGCCCTCGAGAATGCGGTCATTGGTGATCGCCCAGATAAAGGTCAGCCAGTTTCCGCCGATCAGCGCCGTCGTCAGCACGAATACCGACAGCTTTTTCGGATCGCGGTAAATCTCGATCAGCTGCCCTACCTTGCGCATCATCACCACCATCAGCAGGACGAAGACCGACGACCAGATCGCCCGATGCGCAATCACCTCCATCGGCGAGACATGGGAAAGCCACTTGAAATACACGGGCGCCCAGCCCCAGACGATGAACGCGCCGAATGCGCTGAGGAGTCCACGGGTCTCGTCAGGAGAGAAAAAAGGCGCGGCGGGGCGGTTCCCGCTACTTGGCGGCTCGCTGGTCAATCGAATTCCCTGTTATAACTTATGGTTTTATCGCTCCTCCCTCGTAACAGAGCAATTCGGGTAGGTAAAGCGGGGATAATGCATGGCCGGCATTCTTTTCCTGACGCGCGATGCCGCGCTTGCGACTGCAATATTATGGCACGCTTTGGCCATTCCAGCCCTTGCACTGAAATTGTTTCGAACTTATATACACGGCAACAAACGCAATGTTTTGACTCCCGGGGATCGCCTTGGTGCATGATGTGGCCATGACGGTCTGCCAATATTAGAGAGGATATGATGGCTAAAGTAATCGGAATCGACTTGGGAACGACCAACTCCTGCATCGCCGTTATGGACGGCAAGAATGCGAAGGTCATTGAGAATTCGGAAGGCGCGCGGACGACCCCGTCGATGGTCGCGTTCACGGAAGATGGGGAAAAGCTCGTTGGACAATCGGCAAAGCGCCAGGCGGTGACGAACTCGCAAAATACCTTCTTCGCAATCAAACGTCTTATTGGACGCCGGTTTGACGATAAAACCACCCAAAAAGACAAGGAGATGGTCCCCTACGAGATCGTCAAGGCCGATAATGGCGACGCCTGGGTCGAATCCCGCGGCGAAAAATACTCACCGAGCCAGATTTCCGCCTTCATCCTGCAGAAAATGAAGGAAACCGCGGAAAGCTACCTGGGTGAAAAGGTAACCCAGGCCGTGATCACGGTTCCGGCCTATTTCAACGACGCCCAGCGTCAGGCCACGAAAGACGCGGGCAAGATCGCCGGTCTTGAAGTGCTGCGTATCATCAACGAGCCGACGGCCGCCGCCCTTGCCTATGGCATGGACAAGGCGAACCAGACCGTTGCCGTCTATGACCTTGGTGGCGGTACGTTCGACGTCTCCATTCTTGAAATCGGCGATGGCGTCTTTGAGGTCCGCTCGACCAACGGTGACACCTTCCTCGGCGGTGAGGACTTCGACCTCAAGCTGGTCGACTATCTCGCCGATGAGTTCAAGAAGGAACAGGGCATCGACCTGCGCTCCGACAAGATGGCGTTGCAGCGCCTGAAGGAAGCCGCCGAAAAGGCGAAGATCGAACTGTCGTCTTCCCAGTCCACGGAAATCAACCTCCCCTTTATCACCGCCGATGCCTCGGGTCCGAAGCATATGCAGCTGAAGCTGACCCGCGCACAGTTCGAGCATCTGGTCGAAGACCTGATCAAGCGGACTTTGTCCCCTTGCGAAAAGGCATTGAAAGACGCCGGATTGCAGAAAGGCGAAATCGACGAGGTTATTCTCGTTGGCGGCATGAGCCGTATGCCCAAGGTGATCGAGGCCGTGAAAACCTTCTTCGGCCGCGAGCCGCACAAGGGCGTGAACCCGGACGAGGTTGTCGCCATTGGCGCCGCGATCCAGGCCGGCGTGCTGCAGGGCGACGTGAAGGACGTTCTGCTGCTCGACGTGACGCCGCTGTCGCTCGGCATTGAAACGCTGGGCGGTGTCTTTACCCGTCTGATCGACCGCAACACGACGATCCCGACGAAGAAGAGCCAGACCTTCTCGACCGCCGAGGATAACCAGCAGGCCGTGACCATCCGCGTGTTCCAGGGTGAACGCGAAATGGCGGCGGACAACAAGCTGCTTGGCAATTTCGACCTGACGGACATTCCGGCCGCGCCGCGCGGCGTACCGCAGATCGAAGTGACCTTCGATATCGACGCCAACGGTATTGTCAATGTCTCGGCAAAGGACAAGGGCACCGGCAAGGAGCAGAAAATCCAGATTCAGGCCTCCAGCGGCCTGAGCGAGGAAGATATCGACAAAATGGTCAAGGATGCCGAGGAGCATGCCGCCGAGGACAAGGCCCGCAAGGAAAAGGTCGAGGTGCTCAACCAGGCCGACAGCCTGATCCACGCGACCGAGAAAACGCTTGCGGAAGCGGGCGATAAGGTCGGCGACGACGTGAAGGGCCCGATCGAAACGGCGCTTGGCGAATTGAAGGAAGCCAAGGACGGCGACGACGTCGAGGCCATCAAGTCGAAGATGGAAGCCCTGCAGGCCGCCTCCATGAAACTTGGCGAAGCCCTCTATGCCCAGTCGCAGGGCGACGCCGGCGATGCCGCCGGGGCGGAGGACGCACAGTCGGAAAGCAGCGCATCGGATGATGACGTTGTTGACGCCGATTTCGAAGAAGTCGACGACGACAAAAAGGACAAGTAAGGATTTTGTTAGGGGGAACCCGCTAAGATCCTGTCTTCCAACATACCGCCTCGATCCCGGAATTCCGGGTCGGGGCGGCATTCGTTAAGTGATAGAGTTGATGGCCAAACGCGACTACTACGAAATTCTTGAGGTGGACAGCACTGCCGAGGCGGCGGCGATCAAGTCCGCCTACCGCAAGAAGGCGATGCAGTATCACCCTGATCGCAATCCCGGTGATGCCAAGGCCGAAGCCGCCTTCAAGGAAGTCAATGAAGCCTATGAGGTCCTGAAGGACCCGCAAAAACGCAGCGCCTACGACCAGTATGGTCACGCCGCGTTTGAAAACGGCGGCGGCCCCGGCGGCGCCCGCGGTTTTGGGGGCATGGGCGGTTTCAGCGATATTTTCGAGGACCTCTTTGGCGACTTCATGGGCGGCCAGGGCGGCGGACGGGCCCGGGCGCCGCGCGGCGCCGATCTTCGCTACAATCTCGAAATCTCCCTCGAGGATGCCTATCACGGCAAAAAGATGGAACTGAAAATCCCGACAACCGCCCCTTGCGAGAGCTGCGACGGGTCGGGTGCGGAGGCAGGCTCCGAGCCGGCGACCTGCGAAAGCTGCCATGGCGCCGGGAAAATCCGCGCCCAGCAGGGCTTTTTCACCATCGAGCGCACCTGCCCGACCTGCCAGGGCCAGGGTCAGGTGATCAAGAACCCCTGCAAGACCTGCCGTGGCCAGGGCCGCGTCCACCGCGAGAAAACCCTTTCGGTCAATATTCCGGCGGGCGTCGATGATGGCAACCGCATCCGCCTCTCCGGGGAAGGCGAAGCCGGCATGCGCGGGGGCGCGCCGGGCGATCTCTATATTTTCCTGACCGTCCAGGATCATCGCATCTTCCAGCGCGACGGCCAGAATATCCATTGCCGGGTTCCCATCCCGCTGACGACGGCGGCGCTTGGCGGCGACATCGAGGTGCCGACGCTTGACGGCGCGAAGGCGAAGGTCAGCATTACCGCCGGCACCCAGTCGGGACGCAAGTTCCGCCTCCGCGGCAAGGGCATGCCGGTGATGAATTCCCACAGCCACGGCGATATGTATATCCATACGATTGTCGAAACCCCGGTCAATCTCACGAAGCGCCAGAAAGAACTTCTGAAGGAATTCGAGGCCGAGGGAAAGGGATCCCACAGCCCTGAATCCGAGGGCTTTTTCGCCCGCGTGAAGGATTTTCTCGCTGACCTGAAAGACTGACCGGCGCCGCGCCGCAATCGCATCTCGCAACTTTCCTCCGTCTGTGGTAAATCCAGTGCGCGAGACGAAAGGTGTGTGACATGAGCGATTTAAGGATTGGAATTGTCGGGGCGGCCGGCCGCATGGGACGGATGCTGGTCCGGCAGATCGACGGCACGGCCGGATGCGTCGTTTGCGGCGGCACCGAGCCGGCGGGATCGGATTTTCTCGGCAAGGACCTGCAGTCCCTCGCGGGGCTGGAACCATCGGGCATCCTCATCAGCGACAATACCGCAAAACTGTTTGACGAGGCCGATGCGGTCATCGACTTCACCATGCCCGCCGCGTCGATCGCGCATGCGGCGCTGGCCGCCGAAAAGGGCAAGATCCTGGTTATCGGCACCACCGGCATCAGCAACGATCAGCAGGCGGAAATCACGGCCTGCGGCGACCGGGCGGTCATCGTCCAGGGCGCGAATATGAGCCTTGGCGTCAATCTGCTCGCCCAGTTGACACGGAAAGTCGCCGCCATTCTCGATGACGATTTCGATGTCGAAATTCTCGAGATGCACCATCACCACAAGGTCGATGCGCCCTCCGGCACCGCGCTGCTGCTTGGAAAGGCCGCCGCCGCCGGGCGCGGGGTCGATCATGACAGCGTCGCCGATCGCGGCCGGGACGGCATTACCGGCGCCCGCAAGCGCGGCGATATCGGCTATGCGGTGCTGCGCGGCGGCAATGTGGTCGGCGATCACACGGTTATCTTCGCCGCCGAGAACGAGCGGATAGAGCTGACCCACAAGGCGGGCGACCGCTCCATCTTCGCCCGCGGGGCGGTGCGCGCCGCGCTCTGGGCGCGGGGCAAGCCGGCCGGCAATTATGACATGATGGACGTGCTCGGGCTCGCAGACTGACCAAGGTCACCGGCGCGATAGGCACGCAGCGTCCTGGTGATCAGATCGCGGACCTCCAGCTTTTCCTCTTCCCCGAGGAAGGCGCCAATCTCGTAGGCCAGGCCGCGATTGACCAGCTGTAGCCTGCCCTTTTCTATCAGCGCCCGCGCCCAATAGGCGTCAAACGCCACCGCCTTTTCCCGGCCGTCCGGGGCAATGCGGGTAATGGTGATCCGGTCATCGCCGATGCGGATCGTCTCGAACAGGCGGGCGGCGCGGAAATTGTAGCGAAAGGCGAGGTAGATCAGCACAACGTCAAGCCCGAAGAAACCGAAGATCGGCCAGGCGCCAAGCGACCAGAACAGCAGCCCCGTCACGAAGCTGATACCGGTGATCAGGCTCATCAGAACGAGAAAGCCGGAGCGCGAGAGGCTCTGGTTCGGGTGAAGCGAGAGAAAGAGGGTATCCGCCGCGCCGGGCGGCGCGCCGTCGTCCGCTGTCATGTCATCCTGTTTCGCCACCCGCATCCTCCATATTGATTATTGCGCATGAATTCCGCCTATGCCAATAAGATAGAATGAAAAAAGCCGATATCAGAGAATTTTTTCGTCGTCTTCAGGAAAACAATCCGGAACCGCAAGGGGAACTCGACTATGTGAACCCCTTCACCCTGCTTGTCGCCGTAGTGCTGTCGGCGCAGGCCACCGATGTCGGCGTCAACAAGGCGACGGGACCGCTGTTCGCCGTGGCCGACACCCCGGAGAAAATGCTCGCCCTCGGCGAGGAGACGTTGCGCGATTACATAAAGACCATCGGGCTTTACAAGACGAAGGCGAAAAATGTCATCAAGCTATGCGACGCGCTGATCCGCGACCATGGCGGAAAAGTACCCGAAACCCGCGAAGAGCTGGAAAAGCTGGCCGGTGTGGGCCGGAAAACCGCAAATGTGGTGCTCAATATCGCCTTCGGGCAGCCGACGATCGCCGTTGATACCCATCTCTTTCGAGTCGGCAACCGGACCGGCCTGGCCCCCGGCAAGACGCCGCTGGAGGTCGAGAAGAAGCTTGAGAAAAATATCCCGAAGGAATATCTCCGCCACGCCCATCACTGGCTGATCCTGCATGGGCGCTACATCTGCAAGGCGCGAAAGCCCGAATGCTACCGCTGCCTCGTCGCCGATCTCTGCGCCTTCAAGGGAAAAACCGTCGCCTAACGGCAGTCAATGCGCGAGGCCGCGGCGTCACGACGCCTTTTTCGCGATAAAGGCCTCTTCCGCGCCGACGGCACGCAGATGATCGTTGAAGCATTGCTTGCGATCCAGATCGGAGAAGGAGGCGACGCTGCGGCCGTTGATGGCGATGTAGCGCACGACCAGCGAATCGCCTGATCCGCCCGGATAAAAGAACAGATGCAGCGCGCAACCGGGCGTCAGATACTGCCAGACTTCCGCCGGGCTGTCTTTCCGCCGCAGATTGGGATCACCGAAGGCCTTCATGATTTCCGCATCGCTCCGGCCGACGACGACCTCCGGTTCCAGCAGGATCGGCGGCTTGATCGCGGCAACGGCGGGCGGGGCCTGTTTTTTCGGCGCGGGGGCCGTCATCGGCTTCGCGGGCGTCGCCACCACCGTCTTCTGATCGCCGGATTTTGCCGCGGGGGCCGGCGGCGTTTGCGCACAGGCGCCAAGCCCGAGAGCCATGATGAGGAAAGCTGCAGATCCAGCCTTCATCGCGTCGCCAGTTCCCGGCCCTTTGGAACGCTGCCCACCCGCTTCTTATAGAGATGCACCATTGCCGCCGTGGCCACGATCGGCGCGACCAGATTGACGATCGGAATGGTCAGGGAGAAGGCGATGACGATGCCCATCATATACAGCTCCGTCGCGTTCTTCTTGCGAAGCCGGGTCACCTCCTCCATGTCGTGGTGGCGAATGGCCACCATCTGGAAATATTCGCGGGCGATGAGATAGCCGTTCAGGAGATAATAGACGAACAGATTGATCACCGGCATGAAATAGAGCGGCAGCACGATGATATTGCAGACAATGACCAGCGCGAGAAACTTGACCGCATCCCAGATACTGGACAGCAGCGGGACATTATGGGCCGGCGCATCCTGGGGATAATGCTCTTTTTCGACGGCATCGGAAATATCATCGAGAAACAGGCCGATCAGAGCACTGATAACCAGCGGAAACAGAAAAAAGCCGCCGAGCAGGAAGCCGAGGCCGGCCAGAAAGCTGATGACCGTATTGACCCAGCCATATTCAAACTCGGGGACCAAATTAAGGGATTCCGATGCGCCAAAGCCGACGAGAATGAAGATACCCGCCGTCAGCGCCAGGGCCTTGAGAAGAACCGAGCGGAACGCCTTGTCATCGAGCTGGCCGATGGCCTTGGTAATTGCGGAAAACAAATTACGCCCTTTTGTTTTTCAAACCAAAATACTGCTGGGTCATGTATGTGTTTATTCCCTCCGTTGCAAGAATTTTAAGGCTCAGGCGGGGGTTATCGGATCAATGGGAAGGCGCGCCGCGAAATCGTGGTCGCGTTCGAACGCATAGGCGGCCTGAAGCACGCGATCCTCGCGCGCATTCGGTCCCATGATCTGCAAACCGACCGGAAGGCCGCTTTTCGTGAAGCCGCAAGGAATTGAAATCACGGGACAATTGGTGACCGTCAGGATCGACGGCAGCGCCAGCCAGGACATATAGTTATCGAATTTCACCCCCGCGACTTCCTCGACATAGCGTTTCTGATGGCTGAACGGCGGCACGATCGACGTCGGCGTCAGAAGGAAATCATATTCGCTGAAGAATTTGACGACCCGCTGATAAAGCGCCCCCTGCGCCCGCTGGGCGGCGCCGATCTCGTCGGCCGTCAGTTTCGCGCCCTTCTCGACATTCCAGATGACCTCGGGCTTCAGCTTGTCGCGATGCGCCTTCAGGAGCGGCGCGTGATTGGCAATGAAAATCTGCGCCCGCAGGGTCTGGAAGATTTCCTCCCCGTCATGGAGATCCGGGCAGGTCTCCTCGACCCCGTCGCAATAGCGGGCGAAATCCTCCGCCGCTTTGGCGCAGATATCGCGAACCTCCGGATCGATCGGACATTGGCCAAGGTCGGGGCTATAGGCAACTCGGCCGAATTTCGGAATGGTCTTCAGGCTGTCGACATAGGAAATTTCGGGCGCGGGCAGGCTGCTCGGATCGAGAATATGCGCGCCGGACATCATATCGAGGAAAAGCGCCGCATCGGGCACGTTGCGGGCCATCGGGCCTTCGACAGGGTAGATCGAGAAGGGCAGTCTCAACGGGCCATGCGCCACCCGTTTCGGCGACGGACGCAGGCCGACAATGCCGGTAAAGCTCGCCGGTGTGCGCAGGCTGCCGCCAAGGTCGCTCCCTTGCGCAAGCCAGACCTGACCGGCCGCCAGCGCCGAC
Organism: Sneathiella chungangensis; assembly: GCF_009882935.1. Taxonomy (GTDB): domain Bacteria; phylum Pseudomonadota; class Alphaproteobacteria; order Sneathiellales; family Sneathiellaceae; genus Sneathiella; species Sneathiella chungangensis. The sequence goes on along the minus strand of NZ_WTVA01000015.1, from coordinate 1,003,897 downwards.
GCCGCGCCGCCGGATGATCCGCCCGGCGTCAGGGTCGTGTTCCAGGGATTTGTCGTCGTTCCGAAAACTTCATTGAAGGTCTGCCCACCCGCGCCGAATTCCGGCGTGTTCGACTTGCCGACGACGATACCGCCGCGTTCCTCCAGCCGCTCCACCATGACATCGGACATCTCCGCAACCTGGTCGGCGAAGATGGGAGATCCCAGGGTGAACCGCACATCCTTGACCGGCGTCAGATCCTTGATCGCGATGGGAAGGCCATGCAGATGCATTTCCGGCCGGTCGGCGGGATTTTCCTTTTCAAGCCGCGCCGCATGCGCCCGGGCCCGGTCGAAGCACAGCGTCGGGATGGCGTTCACCGCGCCGTCCGTTTCCCCGATGCGCGCCTCGGCGGCGTGGAGCAGCTCGCCGGGAGACACCTTTCGCGCTTTCAGAAGACCGACAACGTCGGTTGCCGTCATTTTTGTTAATTCTGTCATTCTGTCGTCCTCTAAATAGTCGCGAGGCGCAAAGCCTGCTTGCTCCGTCGGGCGCAGCGACTATACTCGCCCGGTGCCGGAGTAACGAGTGAGAATATTATGACGAAGCGGATGTTTGACACAACCTGTATCGGCAATGCGATTGTCGACGTGATCAGCAAGGCGGACGATGCCTTCCTAAAGGCCGAGAATATAACGAAAAGCGCCATGACGCTGATCGATATGGCGCGCGCCGAAGATCTCTATGCGAAAATGGCGGCCGGGATCGAAATGTCTGGCGGCTCGGCGGGCAACACGGCGGCCGGCATTGCCTCTCTCGGCGGCAATTGCGCCTATATCGGCAAGGTTCGCGATGATCAGCTCGGCGCCATTTTCACCCACGATATCCGCGCGAGCGGCGTCACGTTCGAGACCGGCAAATCGACCGACGGCGCGGCCACGGCCCGCTGCCTGATCCTGGTGACGCCGGATGCGCACCGCAGCATGAATACCTATCTCGGCGCCTGCATCGAGCTGGGCCCGGAGGATATCGATCCCGACATGATCGCCGCCTCGAAGGTCACCTATATGGAAGGCTATCTGTGGGATCCGGAGAACGGCAAACAGGCGTTCCGCAAGGCCGCGGAGATTTCCCATGCCGCCGGGCAGCGCGTCTCCCTCACCCTGTCCGACAGTTTTTGCGTCGATCGCTACCGCGCGGAATTTCGCGACTTCATCAAAGGCGGGGTCGATATCCTGTTCGCCAATGAGGAAGAGATAAAATCCCTCTATCAGACGGAAGACTTCGATGCCGCCCTTGCCGCCGTGCGGGGCCAGGTCGAGATTGCCTGCCTGACGAGAAGCGAAAAGGGCTCGGTCATCGTGACGGAGACCGAATTGCATCAGATTCCGGCCGATAGGGATATCAAGGTGGTGGATACCACGGGCGCGGGCGATCTTTTCGCGGCGGGCTTCCTCTATGGCTTCACCAACGGTCACGACCTTGCAACAAGCGGGCGGATTGGCGCCATGGCCGCCGCGGAGGTGATCAGCCATTACGGCGCACGCCCGGCGGTGAGCCTCAAGGAACTGCTCCAACAAAAACTGGCCGCCGCATTGTAAGCAAGGCAACTGAATGGAATTGTCGACGGGTCTGAAGCGAAAAGCGGTATCGGTGCGAAAGATCTTCCGGCCGGACCGGATTCGTCTGGCAAGCGGGTTGGTGTTGATGTTCTTCCTTGCGGGGCATCTCATCAACCACGCGCTCGGGCTGATCTCGCTGGACGCCATGGAGGCCGGACGCGACATCTTTCTCGGCTTTTGGCGGAGTTCCCCGGGCACGGTCCTGCTGATTGCCGCGATGAGCGCGCATATCATTCTCGTCTTTGTAAAGCTGCTCCGCCACCGGTCATACAGCCGCCTGCCCGCGCGCGACATCGTCCAGATCATTCTTGGCCTCCTGATCCCGCCGCTTGTCATCCTGCATGTGATCGGCACGCGCGTCGTCCATGAAGTCTTCGGCGTCACTGACAGCTACGCCTACCTGCTGTTCTCCATCTGGGTTGCCACCCCCGTCTATGCCTTGCAGCAGAGCATCGTGCTTCTTGTCGCCTGGCTTCACGGCTGCATGGGCATTCACTTCTGGCTCCGGCTGAAGCCGTGGTACAGCCGCCATGTCACGCTGCTCTACAGCCTTGCGCTGATCCTGCCGATCCTCTCGCTGAGCGGCTTTATCAATGGCGCGAACGAGCTGGAGCATCTCTATGCCGACGCCGCCTGGCGGGAGGCCTTCTTCACCGAGATGAACCTGCCCCCGAACCTGGAGGGATGGGCCTATGAGGTCCGTGACATCGGTTACTGGGTCATTTTCGCCGCCCTCGGGCTGTTGCTGGCCAGCCGGATTTACTGGCTGATCCTGTACCGGCGGCGCAAGGTCAATGCGATTTCCTATCCCGACGACAAGGTCGTGCTGGCCTCGCCGGGCCTCACCATTCTGGAGGCAAGCCTGCTTGGCAATGTTCCCCATGCGCATGTGTGCGGTGGCCGCGGACGATGTTCCACCTGTCGTGTCCGGGTGACGGAGGGCGCCGACAATCTGAACCCGCCGAGCGACAAGGAAACCGCCGTCCTGCGCCGCGTCGGCGCGCCCGAGGGAACCCGCCTCGCCTGCCAGAGCATTCCGGCCGGCGACGTTGCCGTCATTCCGCTGCTGCCCGCCACCGCCACCGTGCGTCAGGCGTTCAACCAGCCGGGCTACCTGCAGGGGCAGGAACGGGAAGTTGTCATCCTGTTCGCGGATCTGCGCGCCTTCACCAAGTTTTCCGAGCAGAAACTGCCCTATGACGTGGTGTTCGTGATCAACCAGTATTTCCGCCATATGGGCGAGGCGATCGAAGCCAACGGCGGCCATCTCGACAAATTCATCGGCGATGGCGTCATGGCGCTTTTCGGGCTCAATGAAAACAGCCGCGAGGCAAGCCGGCGGGCGCTCAACGCCGCGCGCGCGATGGCGATGGAGCTGGAAATCATGAACCGCAACCTCGCCTCCGACCTGCCGAGCCCCTTGAAGATCGGCATCGGCCTTCATCTCGGGCAGGTGATCGTCGGGCAGATGGGATATGGCCGCGCGACCTCTGTTACGGCGATCGGCGATCCGGTCAATACCGCAAGCCGGCTTGAGGCGCTGACAAAGGACTATGCCAGCCAGCTAATCTTCTCGGGCCAGGTGGCGGAACGGGCGGAGGAGGATTTTTCAGACCTGCGCCATGAAAGCGTGGAAATCCGCGGCCGGATCGAGCCCCTCGGCATCTATATCGTCGATGACGCGCGCCGCCTGCCGGAACTCCCTGTCTGAGGCGGCGGGAAACAGGGCTTACATACCCCGCGCCATGCTGCCTTCCTTGATCCGCTGACCGCCCATGATATGGACATGGAAATGCGGCACGATCTGGCCCGCGTTTTCCCCGTTGTTGGTGACCACCCGGTATCCGCCGTCATGCAGTCCAAGCGACCGCGCGATCTCTCCCACCTTGATGAAAAAATGCCCGATCTCTTCGGGGGAACCATTGGCCGAAAAATCATCCATGTCGATATAGGGCCGCTTCGGGATCACGAGGACATGGACCGGCGTTTTCGGCGCGATATCGTTGAACGCGAGGACCGCTTCATCTTCGTAGACGGTGGTATTGGGGATTTCCCCCCGCAGGATTTTCGCAAATATATTGTCGTTGTCATACGCCATTATCGTTCCTCTTCTCCGCTTTTGCGCGCCGCCTTTTCCGCAAGGCCGGATTGCCCTTCCCGCTGCGCCAATTTGGCATAAATTTCCGTCGGGTCAATGCCGGCATCCGCCCAGAGCACCGCCAGATGATAAAGCAGATCAGCGCTTTCGGAAATAATGTCATCGCGATCCTCAAGCGCGGCGGCGATGGCCAGCTCGACCGCCTCTTCGCCGACCTTCTGGGCGATTTTCGCCGCTCCCCGGGCATAGAGCGACGCCGTGTAGGAACTCCCGGGGTCCGCCCCCTGCCGCGACGCCACCAGCCGGTATAGCCGCTCCAGCCCCATCTCTTCTTTCTCGCTCATGCCGCTTCCTCCTCTTCCAGCCGGACCGCAATCCCCGCATCGCGCATGGCCCGCTTCGCTTCCGTGATCGTAAACTCGCCGAAATGGAAGATCGACGCCGCCAGCACGGCCGTCGCATGACCGTCGCGAATACCCTCCGCCAGATGGTCGAGCGTGCCAACACCGCCCGAGGCGATCACCGGAACGGGTATGGCGTCGGCGACGGCCCGGGTCAGCGGAATATTGAACCCGGCGCGCGTTCCGTCCCGGTCCATGGAGGTGAGCAGGATTTCCCCCGCCCCGTAGTCGGTCATCCGCTTTGCCCATTCCACGGCATCGATGCCCGTCGGCTCGCGCCCGCCATGGGTAAAAATCTCGAACTTGCCGGGCGCCGTCTGCTTTGCATCGATGGCGACGACGACGCATTGGCTGCCGAACTGCTCCGCCGCCTCGCGCACGAAATCGGGACGCTTGACCGCCGCGCTGTTGATCGAGACCTTGTCGGCCCCGGCCAGCAGCAGCTTGCGCACATCCTCCACCTGCCGGACGCCGCCGCCGACGGTAAGCGGCATGAAGCATTGCTCCGCCGTCCGCCGCACCACGTCATAGATGGTCTCGCGATTGTCGGAGGTGGCGGTGATATCGAGGAAACAAAGCTCGTCCGCGCCCTGCGCATCATAAATGCGTGCCTGCTCCACCGGATCGCCCGCATCGATCAGGTCAACGAAATTGACGCCCTTGACGACGCGGCCGTCCTTGACATCGAGGCAGGGAATGATGCGGGCCTTAAGCATTTGCGCCCCTCACCAGAGCCAGGGCCGCCGCCGGATCGATGCGCCCGTCATACAGCGCGCGGCCGATGATCACCCCTTCGATGCCGCTTGCCTGCACGGCAAGGAGGTTTTCGATATCGGCGATTGACGCCACGCCGCCGGAGGCAATCACCGGGATGGAAATCGCCGCCGCAAGATCGCGCGTCGCCTCGACATTGACGCCCTGCAGCGCGCCGTCCCGGTCGATATCCGTATAGATGATGGCTTCGACCCCCGCATCCTCGAACTTGCGGGCAAGATCAAGCGCGGAGGTCTCGCTTGTCTCCGCCCAGCCTTCGACCGCGACCATGCCGTCGCGGGCATCGATACCGACCGCAATATGCCCGGGGAACGTTTTGCAGGCGTCCTTCACCAGCCCCGGATCACGGAGCGCGATGGTGCCGAGAATGACCCGGCTCAATCCCTTGCCGAGCCACATGTCGATGGTCGCCAGATTGCGGATCCCGCCGCCGAGCTGAACCGGCACGTCCGTCGCGGCGAGAATTTTCTCGACCACCCCCGCATTGACCGGCTTGCCTTCGAAGGCGCCGTTGAGATCGACAAGATGCAGCCGTTCGAACCCCGCATCGCGGAAGGCCCGCGCCTGGTCCGCCGGATCGGTGTTGAACACCGTCGCCGCCGCCATCTCGCCGCGCAGGAGCCGGACGCAGTTGCCATCCTTCAGGTCAATCGCCGGGTAGAGGTTCATGATCGTCACAGCTCCGCCAGTTCTTTTTTAAAGTAAAAGCCGTCGACATAGCGCTCGCCATTCCAGGCGTAGTTCTTTTTCGTCGCCCATTTCTCGTAGCCGTTCGCCTCGAGAAGCGCAATGGCCGCCGCCTGGGTTTCGCGCACATCAACCTCGAGGACCTTGAAGCCCTGCTCCCGCGCGCTGTTTTCAATCACCGCAAGAAGACCGATGGCAAGGCCGTGGCCGCGCGCATATGGCGCAATGAAAAAGGTCGCAACCTGCGCTATATGGGCCCCCGCCTCGTTATTCGAAAACGGTTTCACAAGCTGACCAGAGCCGACGATGCGCCCCTCGAAACGAGCGCAGTAAAGCTCGCGCACCGGCACCATCAGGACGCCTCTCCAGAAATTCTCCTGAACGCTGCGGCGCGGCGGCGTCAGCCAGCCGAAACCGTTGCCATCGATGATGGCTTCCTCCGCCGCCTCGCAAAGATCGTCGAGATCCGCCTGGCTGAATTCGGTTATCGCCTCGATAACCGGCTGCTGAATAGGTCTGGAGCGATCTGCCATCAGGGGGTCCACCTTAAAAAGTTCTCGATCAGCCGGAGCCCGGTTTCCTGACTTTTCTCCGGGTGAAACTGGGTGCCGATCATGTTGTCGCGGCCGACGATTGCCGTCACCGGCCCGCCGTAATCCACCGTCGCCAGAATATGCGCCGGATCCCGCGCCGCCAGATGATAGCTATGCACGAAATAGGCGTGGCAACCGCTTGCAATGCCATCGAAGAGCGGATGGGCCGCCCGGAATTCCAGTTCGTTCCAGCCCATATGCGGAATTTTGAGGTCCGGATCGTCCGGCGTCAGTTTGACGACATCCCCGCCGATCCAGCCAAGCCCGTCCGTCGTGCCATGCTCGATCCCGCGGTCCGCCATCAGTTGCATGCCGACGCAGATGCCGAAAAACGGCCGGCCTTTTTCGATGACCGCCTCCTGCAGGGCCTCGACCATGCCCGCAACCGCCAGAAGGCCGTTCTTGCAGGCGCGGAACGCCCCGACGCCGGGCAGGACGATGCGGTCGGCGCGGGCGACTTCGTCGGCATGGCTGGTGACATTGATCTTCATCGAAAGACCGGCGTCGCGGCAGGAACGCTCGAACGCCTTCGCGGCGGAGCGGAGATTCCCCGAGCCATAATCGATAATGACAGTTTCCATATCAGGTACAAATCCTCCGGCGGAGACGCCGGGCTCTGAAATTACAGGCTGCCGCCCAGCACGCCCTTTGTCGAGGGAACGGCGTCGGCGCGGCGTGGATCGATTTCCGTGGCGTCGCGCAGGGACCGCGCGAGCGCCTTGAAGCAGCTTTCCACGATATGATGGTTATTGGTTCCGTAAAGATTTTCCACATGCAGGGTGATGCCGGCGGCCTGCGCGAAGGCCTGGAACCATTCCTTGAACAGTTCCGTGTCCATCTCGCCGAGCTTGTCGCGGCTGAACTCCACCTTCCAGATGAGATAGGGCCGGTTGGAGATATCGAGCGCCACCCGCGTCAGCGTCTCGTCCATCGGGATAAGCGCGGATGCATAGCGGCGGATGCCCTTGAGGTCCCCGAGTGCCTTGGCGAAGGCTTCCCCGATCGCAATGCCGGTATCCTCGGTCGTGTGGTGATAATCGATATGCAGATCGCCTTGCGCGCGGACTTTCAAATCCATCAGGCTGTGGCGCGACAGCTGTTCCAGCATATGATCGAGAAAACCGATGCCCGTCTTGACATCATAGACGCCGGTGCCGTCGAGATTGAGCTCAACCTCGATATCGGTTTCTTTCGTCTTCCGCTTTACCGTTCCTACGCGCATGGAATTTCCTTCCGGCCTGGCATCTCGCCGCGTGAATGTCTGGCGAGGATATAGCAGGATCGGTGAGGAAAACCAAGCCTTTGCAGCGCATGGCCGCGCAAAAGACCGAATATTATACGCCGATCACTTTGTCCGGAATAGTCACCGCCGGCGGGATATCGCCGCTGGTCCCGTCACCCGTTGTCGCGTCGGTCCCGCGGCCGGCCTTGATCAGCTCCTCCGCATGGTTGAGCGCAAACTCGATGCGTTGGGCAAGTTCCTTGTAGTTGTCCCGCGCGGCATCGACATGGATATAGCTCAGAATCTCGAATATCGCCCGAAGGTTCGAGGCTTTTTCCGCCGTTTCGTCCAGGGCATCGCGTTCGGTTGGCATCGGTTTCTCCTGCGTTGTGCTTTGGCTTCCCTGGGATGACGTCCGCCACCGGCAATTGTGAAGTCCGGTATCGGCAAAAATACAGGCGTCATCACCGGCAACACCCTTTCAACCTTGACCCTTGGCGGAAAATGGTTACATCGTCAGGGCAACCCCAATTACAGAAGAGTTTCTATGTCCGAAAAAATTGACAGCTGGCACGGGACGACAATTCTGTCTGTGCGCAAGAACGGAACCGTTGTCGTCGCCGGTGACGGGCAGGTTTCGCTCGGTCAGACGGTGATCAAGTCCAATGCCCGCAAGGTGCGCCGGATCGGCGCCAAGAATGACGTGATCGTCGGGTTCGCCGGCGCCACCGCCGATGCCTTCACCCTGTTCGAGCGGCTGGAAGGCAAGCTGGAGCAGCATCCGGGCAATCTCACCCGCGCCTGCGTCGAGCTGGCCAAGGACTGGCGGACCGATAAATATCTCCGCCGGCTGGAAGCCATGATGGCGGTCGCCAACCATGAGGTGTCGCTGATCCTGACCGGCACCGGCGACGTTCTGGAACCCGAAGACGGCATTATCGCGATCGGATCGGGGGGCAATTATGCCCTTGCCGCCGCGCGCGCGCTGGTCGACCGCGACGACATGGAGGCGGAGGATATCGCCCGGAAAGCCATGGCGATCGCCGCCGGGATCTGCGTCTATACGAATGAAAATGTAATCATCGAAAGTATCGGTAAAAAATGACAAGTCTATCGCCACGGGAAATCGTCTATGAGCTTGACCGCTTTATCATCGGTCAGTCGGATGCCAAGAAATCCGTTGCAATCGCCCTTCGCAACCGCTGGCGCCGCCAGCAACTGCCCGAAGAGCTGCGCGAAGAAGTCCTGCCCAAGAATATCCTGATGATCGGCCCGACGGGCGTCGGCAAGACCGAAATCTCCCGCCGCCTCGCGAAACTCGCCAATGCGCCGTTCCTGAAGGTGGAAGCCACGAAATTCACCGAGGTCGGCTATGTCGGCCGGGATGTCGAGCAGATTATCCGCGACCTGATCGAGATCGCGCTCAACATGGTGCGCGAGGCGCAGCGCCAGCAGGTCGTCGCCAAAGCGGAACTCGCCGCCGAGGAACGGGTTCTGAACGCGCTGGTCGGCGAGAAAGCCTCTCCCGATACGCGGCAGAAATTCCGCAAGATGCTGCGCGAGGGCGAGCTCGACGACAAGGAAATCGAGCTGGAGCTGGTGGATACCGGCGGCATGGGCCTTCCCACCTTCGATATCCCGGGGATGCCCGGCGCGCAGATGGGCATGCTCAATCTCAATGACATGCTGGGCAAGCTCGGCGGACAACGCACCAAGCCTCGGAAAATGCTGGTGAAAGACAGCTACAAGGTGCTTATCGACGAGGAGAGCGACAAGCTCCTCGATGAGGATGCCGTTGTCCGCGACGCCATCAAGCTCGTTGAAAATAACGGCATCGTCTTCCTCGACGAGATCGACAAGATCTGCGCCCGCAGCGACCGCCAGGGGGCCGATATCAGCCGCGAAGGCGTGCAGCGCGACCTGCTGCCGCTGATCGAGGGCACGATCGTCAGCACGAAATACGGGACGGTGCGCACGGACCACATCCTGTTCATCGCCTCCGGCGCCTTCCATATCGCCAAGCCCTCGGACCTGCTGCCGGAGCTTCAGGGTCGCTTGCCGATCCGGGTGGAGCTTCGGGCGCTGACCAAGGATGACTTCAAGCGAATCCTCACCGAGCCGGAAGCGAGCCTGATCAAGCAGTATGTCGCGCTGATGGAGACCGAGGAAGTGCATCTCAACTTCACCGATGATGCCATCGACGCCATCGCGACGATTTCCGCGGATGTCAACGCGGCGATCGAGAATATCGGCGCCCGGCGGCTGCATACGGTGCTGGAACGGGTGCTCGAGGAGATCAGCTTTCAGGCGTCCGACAAGGGCGGCTCGGTGGTCAATATCGACAAGGAATATGTCGATGAGCATCTTGGCGAGCTGGCCACGAATATGGATCTTTCCAAATTCATCCTCTGATCGAAAACGCCGGCGGGATCAGGCCCCTTTGAACTTCGCCGGCCTTTTTTCGGCCATTGCCTGCTTTCCCTCGCGGAAATCATCAGATTGCAGGCAGTCGGCCTGAAACCGCCGCGCCTTCGCGATGTCAAGCTCCCCGCGGGCGATATCGTTCAGCGTTTCCTTCATGCCGCGCAGGGAGAGCGGGGCAAGGCCCGCAATATCCTGAACCAGCGCGGCGGTCCGCGCCGCCAGCGCCTCCGGTTCGACGAGGTAGTCGAGAAAGCCGATGGCTTTCAGTTCTTCCGCCGACATCTTTTCACAGGCGAGGAAAAAACGCTTTGCCGGACCGAGACCGAGCCGGGCGACGGCGCGGGCAAGGCCCGCCGGCGGATAATGAATACCGATGCGGGCCGGCGGGATAAAGGCACTCATCGTTGTGATGCCGATCCGGAAATCGCAGGAAAGCGCAAGATCCGCCCCGCCGCCATAAACCCCGCCGTTGAGCGCGCAAATCGTCGGAAAGGGCAGCCGCTCGACCACATCCGTCAGCTGCTCCAGCGGATTTTCATCGAAATTATAGCGGCCAAGCTCGCCAAGGTCGGCGCCCGCGCAGAAGCTCTTGCCCGTGCCGGTCAGCACCATCACGCGGAGCGATCTGTCCTCCGCCTTCCCGGTAAGTTCCTCCCGCAGCGCCTTCATCGTCGCCGGCGAGAGTTTGTTATGCTGCGCGGGATTATCAAGGCGCACTCTAAGAGTGGTATTTTCAACGGCTATATGAAAAGATGCGCCCATCAGCAGTATCCTTTTTGCTTTTCTTGAGTTGAGCCGACCATAAAGAGATTGCCGCAGCCGCGCCATGCAAAATAATCAAACAGTTGAATTTCGGAAGACCTTGTCATGAATTTGCGCCGCCTGCGCATGGGCCTCAAGACCGTCCTTGGCCTGAAGAAAGAGGGGTTTTTTATTCCCTACCGCTATGCTTCGAGCCTGCCGGACGCGGGCGAACGCAGGCCCTATCCCGCGATTGCGGCGTTGATGGCAGCTCGGGAGGGGCAATTTGCGGAAATTCTGGACAGCCTCGCCGCCTACGCGGATGACTTCAAGACCTTCGGCACGGCCCCGCCGCCGGACCCGCGGTTCGAACAGGACTGGTTCCCGAGGCTGGACGCCGCCGTCGCCTATGCCATGGTGCGGCAGAGAAAACCGGCGCGCATCGTCGAGGTCGGCTCCGGCCATTCGACGCGCTTCATGGCCCGCGCGATCAAGGACGGCAATCTCGCGACGAATTTCACCGCGATCGATCCGGCGCCGCGTGCCTCCATCGAGACGCTTCCCGTCACGATCGTCCGCAAGACGCTGGCCGACGCCGGGGAGGCATCGTTCCGTGACCTTGCCGCGGGCGATATTCTCTTTATCGATTCCAGCCATATCGCCATGCCGGGGAGCGATGTCGATGAGCTGTTCCTGAACATCCTTCCCGCCCTACCGGACGGCGTTTTTATCCATATCCATGATATTTTCCTGCCCGACGACTATCCGCCAAGCTGGGACTGGCGCGGCTATAACGAGCAGCTCCCCGTCGCGACAATGTTACTCTCCGGCGGATATGAGCTGCTCTTCTCCAGCGCCTATGTCGCAAGCCGGATGACCAATCAACTTGCCCGCTCCGCCATCAGCGGATTGCCGCTGCCCGACGGGGCCTTTGAGACAAGCCTCTGGCTTCAAAAACGACTGATCACGCAAATATGAACCTTTTTGCTTTTCAATTACCCGAAAAAAGATTCATATGACGGGAATGTGGAAAAGCCTTCTAAGAACAGTTCTCGGCGAGAAGATAGAGGGAAACCTGCCCGCCCGGGTGCAGGAGGCGATATCCCGCCAGCAGGCCCAGTCGGAAATCCTCATCGCCTGGGTGCAGGTCTTCATTGTCGTCACCTTCTCGATCCTGTATGCGCTGTCGCCGAAAACCTTCGCCGCCGACGTCATGTTCGCGCCTGTTCCCTACGCGCTTCTGATCTATGCGCTGTTTACGGCGCTGCGCCTGTTTCTCGCCTATTTTCAAAAGATGCCCTGGTGGTTTATCAGCCTGTCGGTCATCGCCGACATGGCGCTGCTGATGTTCCTGATCTGGAGCTTTCACCTTCAGTATGAACAGCCGCCCTCCTTCTATCTGAAGGCACCGACGCTGCTCTATGTCTTCATCTTCATCGCGCTCCGTGCCCTCCGTTTCGAGGTGAGCTACGTCCTGCTTGCGGGCGCGGCAGCGGCGGTCGGCTGGCTTGTCCTGATTGGCTATGCCGTACATGAAGAGGGCGGCATGGCGCAGATCACGCGGGATTATGTCGAGTTCACCATGTCCCACAAAATCCTGCTCGGCGCGGAATTCGACAAGGTGATCAGCATCGTTCTCGTCACGCTGATCCTCGCCCTCGTCATCGTCCGGGCGCGGCGGCTGCTTGTCCATTCGGTCGCCCAGGCAACCGCGGCGGCGGACCTGTCGCGCTTCTTCTCGCCGGAAATCGCCGCGCAGATCACCCATTCCGAAAGCTGGATCGAACCCGGCACCGGCGAAGCGCGCCAGGCGGCGATCCTCCATTGCGATCTGCAGGGCTTCACCAAACTCTCCATGGAACGGCCCGCCAACGAGGTGATTTCGCTGCTGGCGGAATATCAGTCGCGCATGGTGCCCGTCATCCAGAAGCATGGCGGCACCATCGACAAGTTCCTTGGCGACGGCATTCTCGCGACTTTCGGCGCGGCGGTGCCGACGGACCGCTATGCCGCCGATTGCCTGCGGGCGATGGAAGATCTTGCGACGGAGGCCGCCCGCTGGTCGGCGGAGCGCGACGCGGAGGGCAAGGATCCGATGACCGTCCGCTTTGTCTCCGCCGTCGGCGCCATCGTTTTCGGCGCGGTCGGGGACAGCAGCCGACTGGAATATACGGTGATCGGCGAGCCGGTCAATCTCGCCGCCAAGCTCGACAAGCATGCGAAGGAGGAGCAGGCGACCGGCGTCACGACGCGCGAGGCGCTGGACCTTGCGAAAGCGCAGGGTTACGCGCCGCGAACGAAACTGGAAATCCGCGAAGGGCGGGCGGTCGACGGCGTGAAGGGCACCGTCGATCTTGCGATTTTCCGCGCCTGACCGCCCCTATTTGTAAGGATCGGCGGCGTCGCGCAGGCCGTCGCCGAGGAAATTGAACGCCAGCACGACCATGATCACCGGCAGCACCGGATAGATCAGCCAGGGCGTCGTCGCCACCGCGTTGATATTCGTCGTCTCATTGAGCAACACCCCCCAGGAGGTGATCGGCGGCCGCAGCCCGAGCCCGAGGAAGGACAGCGCCGTTTCCCCCAAAATCATGCTCGGGATCGCAAGGCTCGCGCTGGCGATCAGATGGCTCGCGAAGGAGGGCAGCAGGTGCCGACCGATAATCCGCCTGGGCTTCGCGCCCATCAGCTGCGCGGCGGTGCAGAAATCCTCCTCCCGGAGCGAGAGGAATTTCGATCGCACGGCACGCGCAAGCCCCGGCCAGTCGAGCAGCCCGAGAATAACCGTCAGCCCGAAGAAGACGAGGATCGGCGACCAGGTCACCGGCAGCGCCGCGGACAGCGCCAGCCAGAGCGGCAGCTGCGGCAGCGATTTCAACAGCTCGATCGTCCGCTGGATGACATTATCGATCCAGCCGCCGTAATAGCCCGATATACCGCCCAGAATGATGCCGAGGGTGAAGCTGATGGCGATGCCGATCAGCCCGATGGAGAGCGAAATCCGCGCGCCATAGATGATGCGCGAAAGAATATCCCGGCCCAGCCGGTCGGTGCCGAGCCAGAAGAAGGACGCCAGCTTCTTGTCATCGGGGCAGACCAGATGCAAATTCGCCTTGAACAGGCCCCAGAATTCATACTCATCCCCGGCGCAGAAGAAGCGCAAGGGATAGGGCTTGTTGGTATTGACTTCATATTCGCGCTTCAGGGTTTCGCGGTTAAGCCGCTGCTTGTAGCCATAGACGAAGGGTCCGACAAACTCGCCGTCATGGAACAGATGGATCGATTGCGGCGGCGCGAAGATATATTTCGTATGCCGCGTCTGCAGGTCATAGGGCGCAAGAAATTCGGAGATCAGAATCGAGAGATAGAACAATAGCAGCACAATCCCGCTGATGACGGCGACCTTGTGGCGACGGAACTTCCACCACATCATCTGCCATTGCGAAGCCATGTAGAAGCGTTCCTGCTCAGCCGTGAACTTCTCCACCGAATAGGGATCGAAGGGCTCGCGGGAATACCAATGCTCGAGCGGCGGTTCCTTGTTCGGTCCGGTCGTGTCCGTCATTTCGTCGCCCCCCCGGTCAGCCTGATACGCGGATCCAGAACCGCCAGCAGCACATCGGAAATAAACATGCCGACAACCGTCAGAAGCGCGAGGAACATCAGCAGCGAGCCCGCCATATACTGATCCTGATTGCGCAGCGCCTCCAGCAGGAGCGGCCCCACCGTCGGCAGGCTCAGCACCATGCTGACGATCACCGAGCCGGAAATCACGTCGGGCAGCAGGTTGCCGATATCGGCGATAAAGGGGTTGAGCGACATGCGGATCGGGTACTTGATCAGTGCCTTCAGCCGCGGCACGCCCTTCGCCTTCGCCGTCGTCACATATTGCTTTTGCAGCTCATCCAGCAGGTTCGCCCGCAACCGCCGGATCATCGAGGCGGTGCCGCTCGTGCCAATGACGATCACCGGTACGATCATATGATCGAAGACCGACATCGCCTTCTCGAAGCTCCAGGGCTGGTTGATATATTTATCATCCATCAGCCCGCCGATGGAAATGCCGAAATAGACGTTCGCATAATAGAGAAGCACCATGGCGAGCAGGAAATTCGGCGTCGCCAGGCCGAGATAGCCGATGAGCGTGAACCCATAGTCGCCGATGGAATATTGCCGCGTCGCCGAATAGACGCCGATGGGAAAGGCGACGATATAGATAAAGAGAATGGTCGAGAAATTGATCAGGAACGACAGGCCGAGCCGGTCTCCTATCACTTCCTTTACGGGCAGGTCATAGGCAAACGACTGTCCCCAATTGCCCTGGATCAGGCCGGAAAAACCATCGGGCCCCGGCCAGAAGCCCATCCAGCGCGCATATTGTTCGAGCGGCGATTTATCGAGCGCATATTGTTCGCGGTAAAATTCGATCTTCGCCATCGCCGAGGCGGACTCGCCCTGCGATTTAAGCTCCTCCAGATGGTTCGAAAGATAGTCGCCCGGCGGCAGCTGAATGATGACGAAGGTCAGAATGCTGATCACCAGCAGGGTGGGGATCATCACCAGCACTCTGTGTACGAAATAAGTAAACATTCAACCCTGCCCCGTAAGGTTCCGGGTTTTCCCCGGCGTCGCCCCTGCCCTTTTCGCATTGTTCGCCGAAAAGTCGCGCGCCGTCAACAGCTTGGCCGGAATTAACCGTGGTGAATATGCCGTTATCATCCGCGCCAATGCCATCCCCTTCCCGCCCGGTTATTTGTCGAACCAGAACAGGTCCGGATGATACACGCCGAACTGGGCGCCGGGATCCCAGTTATAGACCCCTTCTTTCGGGACATTGCGCAGGCTGTTGGTAACGACGACGGGTTGCAGAATGGCGCCGACGACCCCGATGGTGAATTGCTGATCGGCGTGGATTTCCAGCATCTCGCGCCAGATTTTCGCCTTTTCGTCATCATCCGTTGTCGCCAGCCAGCGTTCATACAGATCGAACAGCTTCTGCGCCTCGGGCAGGTCGATCGGCTCCCCGGACTTCCCCTTGGTTTCGAAATACTGGCCCCATTTCGGCCATTGATAGCTGGTCTGGCTGGTCGGCGCGCGCGTCGCCGGGCTCGATTGCGCCGTCGGGATGCCGTCTTCGAAACCGGACCAGACGGACATCACCGTCTCGCCGGAGAAAATCCGGTTGCGGAAAACCGCCCGCTGGGAGGGTTTGGTGAACAGCTCGACCCCGATCTTTTCCCAGGATTCGTTGATCAGCTCCAGAATGTCCGACTGCTCCGTCTCCTCGCCCGCCGTCTCGATCACGATCGTCAGCGGCTCGCCGTTAGGCAGCAGCCGGACGCCATCGCCATCCCGCGCGGTGAGGCCCATGTCATCGAGAAGGGCGTTGGCCTTGTCGAGATCGAACGTCGCCCATTTCGTGCGCAGCTCCTCGGTGTAAAAGGGGCTTTGCTTCTGCACGGCGTTGTTGCCCTCCACCGCCAGGCCGAAGAAGAGGATGTCGTTCACCTCTTCGCGGTCAATGGCAAGCGACAGGGCGCGGCGGAAGCGCACATCGCGCATCAGCTTGCGCCAGATCGGATCCTCGGCATTGAGATTGGGAAAGAGCGTGAAATGCGACCCCCGCGCCGTTTCCCAAAGCAGGACTTTGTAATGGGAGCGTTCCTCGTTCTCTTTCAGGAAGGTGGCATCCTGAAGTCGCAGGCCGCGCGCCTGCAGATCGACATCGCCCGAGGCCGCCTTCGCCGGGATCAGCTTCCCCTCGGACACCGTGAAAATCAGCTTGTCGATATAGGGAAGCTGGTTACCTTGCGGGTCGACCCGATGGAAATAGGGATTGCGCTCACCGACAAACCGCGTCGCCGGGGAGGGGGTGACATTGCGCCAGGGCTGCAGGGTCGGCAATTCGGGATTATCGAATTTATACAGGTTATCCAGGCGGTTATGGTTCGCCGCCCAGGATTTCATCATGATCCGCTGCTTCGGCGTCAGCTTCTTCTTGTCGATATGCCTCTCGTGATGATGCTTCAGGTAATGCGCCGGGCGGTAGATCAACAGCGGCGCCGCCCCGGCAAGTTCCGACAGGAAATTCGGGTTCGGCACGGACCAGGAATAGACAACCGTCAGGGGATCGGGAAATTCGACCACCGGCATTTCTCCGTTGATCAGCAGCGACGCCGGCGGTCCCGCCGGAGACAGCTTTTCGTTATTCGCGATATCTTCCCACCAGTAGCGGAAATCCTCTGACGTGAACGGCGCCCCGTCGGACCATTTATGACCGGCGCGGATCTTCATGGTGAAGATGCGGCCCTCCTCGACGGTGACCGATTCCAGGATATCGGGCCGGATTTCAAAATCGGGCGTATAGCCGACAAGCCGCGCATAGCCGTTCACGAACATCAGCTTGACGTCGGAGGGATTGCCGATCAGCGTGCGCAGCTCTCCGCCGTATTTACCGAGGGTCTGACCCTCCATCGGCGTGACGACCAGCGGATTTTTCGGCAGACGTTGGTCCATCGGCGGCAAATCCCCCGCCTTCACCGCCGCTTCAAAAAAGGGCACCTCGGCCTGCGCAGCATGAAGGGGCGCCAGCGCCAGCAGCACCGGCAACAGCATTCCCATCCCCAATTTGCGCATCCCGATCACAATTTCAGCTCCGTCACGTCCGTATTTTCATGCACCCGCACATAATGTCCCCCTCCAATATCCATCATAATCGGGTTGGTATGCAAATCCGCCGTGAAGGGCGCGGGCCAAAGCTCGGGGTTGGAGGCTTTCTCCTCCACCAGATTGGCGAAATTGAGCCGGTGATTGGGATCCGGTTCCGGCACCGCGGCAAGCAGGCGCTTGGTATAGGGATGCACGGGATTAGCAAACAGCACTTCCTTCGGCGCCGTTTCGACAAGGCGTCCCTTGCACATCACGGCGATCCGATCGGCGATATAGTCGACCACCGCGAGATTATGGGAAATGAACAGATAGGTCAGCCCGAGTTCCGCCTGCAAATCCTTCAACAGATTGAGGATTTGCGCCTGGATCGACACATCGAGGGCGGAAACCGGCTCATCACAGATCAGCAGGTCAGGCTTCAGCGCAAGCGCCCGCGCGATGCCGATCCGCTGGCGCTGACCGCCGGAGAAGGAATGCGGATAGCGGCGCAGGAAGCGAAAATCAAGGCCGACGAGGGTCATCAGCTCGCGCACCGTTTCCTCCCGCTCCGCCGCCGTGCCGACATTATGGATGATGAGCGGCTCGGAGATAATGTCGTAGACCGTCATCCGCGGATTGAGGGACGAAAACGGGTCCTGAAAAATAAACTGGACCTTGTTGCGGTAGTCGAACAGAGAATCACCGGTGAGCGCGAGCACGTCGATATCCCGCCCGCGGTCATTATAGACCACCTCCCCCTCCGTCGCGGTAAGGGCGCGCAGGATCAGCTTCGAGAGGGTCGTCTTGCCGCAGCCGCTCTCGCCGACGAGGCCGAGACATTCGCCCGGGCGGATAAAGAAGCTGACATTGTCGACCGCCAGAACCTCTCCGGCCGGCTTCGCGCCGAACAGCGAGGATTTGCGCGTCGTGAACCGCTTCGTGAGGTTCGTCACCTTGAGGATCGGCTTCTCGTCGCCACTGAGGATCGGGCGGGGGTTCGCCTGCTCCAGGAACTTGCTGTCGGCATCGCGCTTGATCTCGCGGATCGGCGTCAGCCGCTCTCCCGGTTTCATGTTGAAACGCGGGATCGCCCGCATCAGCGCCTTGAGATAGGGATGCTCGGGGCTCCTGAAAATATCCTCAAGCGTGCCCTGCTCCATCACCTTCCCATGGTACATGACGATGATCTCGTCGGCCATGCTGGCAACGACGCCGAGGTCATGGGTAATGAGCAGGATGGACATCCCGAGCTGCTTTTGCAGGTTCTGCATCAGATCGAGGATCTGCGCCTGGATCGTGACATCGAGCGCCGTCGTCGGCTCATCGGCGATAAGCAGCGCCGGGCGGCAGATAATCGCCATGGCAATCATCGCCCGCTGGCGCAGTCCGCCCGAAAGTTCGAAGGGATAGGTATGAAACGCCTGCTCCGGTTCGGGAAAGCCGACAAGGCGGAGCATGTCGACGGTGATCTGCGCGCCTTCCTGCTTCGTCTTCTTGTGGTGGAGATGCAGGGCCTCGGAAATCTGGTCGCCGATGGTATGCAGCGGCGAGAGGGAGGTCATCGGCTCCTGGAAGATGATCGAGATGCGGCCGCCGCGGATGTTGCGCATCTCCTTGCTGTCGGGTTTCAGCTTCGCGATATCATAGAAAACACCGGGCTTTTCCGGATCGAAGAAGAGGATTTCGCCGCTGGTGATATGCGCGGGCTTCGGCAGGATGGACATGATCGCCTGGCTGATCACCGACTTGCCCGACCCGGATTCGCCGACCAGCGCGACGGTCTTGCCGTCGGGCACGCGGAAACTGACCCCGTCTACCGCCTTGATCGTTCCCTCTGCAACACGAAACTCGACCTTCAGATCCCGCACCAGCAACACATTCGTCATCGGTTCACCGTTCCATACGCAGCCGAACGGCCGCTTTCGGGCCGGGAAATGCCGAGCGCCTGAAGGTTCCGGACCGTCTTCGCGTCCGGCATCAGGCCGTTTCTGGCCGCCGCGCCGAAACTCAGCCGCACCAGCCCTTCGAAATCACTGATTGTTGAATCGATGCCCAATCGCGCGCCCCCGCCCTTAAGTTTCAGCTGCATCCAGCCCGCTTCCCGATCGCGCCGCGTCGAGTAGTAATTCAGGCTGAACCCCTCCAATTCCTCCCAGTTTATTCTCCGATTTACGGGGCCGGACATGACAATGCCCGTCCCGCTCACCTCGAAGCGGGTGAATTGCCGGATTACCGCACGAACGCCGAAACCGACAAATACGCACAACAGGAAAACCAGCAAATAAACAATGACAGATATCGGGTTTAACAACAAGAGCGGAACAAGCGTCAGGGCGATCCCGAACCCGGCCCGCGCATAACCGCCGAGGATGATCCTTACGGGATAGGCATGGACCGTCGTCATTCGTCTTCCTCCGCGGCCTCCCGCATGAAGGCCGCCTCGGGAAGTCCGTCGATGAGCGCGAGCGCCCCCTCGATGGGGAGAAACCGCACGGCCGGGTGAGCCGTCAGCACCGACAGCAAGCGATAGAGCGCCGCCCAGATATCCTCGTCATGCACTAGATGATGGGTCAGCAGGCCCGTCGGCTCCTGCGGGTCGGCGGGGCCGAGGCGCCGTGACCCCAGATGCCCGACAACCATTTCCAGCAGCGTATCTTCCGCCACCACGCTCCTACCGCCGCGCCAGTCGATCGGATCGACATGGGTGTTGATCTCGGCAAGATGCGGGGCCGCCAGTTCGCCCGCGCGGGCGGTATAGCGGGAAATGCCGAGATAGCCGAGCCCGGCCAGGGCACCAAGATGGTGGTTCGCGATACGGTTCCAGGGTGGCACCATTATGGGGACGAACTGGTCGGTGAATATCCGCGTGAGGATCTCTTTCCCCCTGACGAGGTCGGCCATCGCGTCTTCGGATGCCCGGTTTTCCGGGAATTCCGACTTCTTCTTGCCCTCGGCGGCAAAATTCCGGTGCTGATAGCCATGCTGGAGAATGGCGCAAGGCTCCAGATGCTCGACCAGTTCCGCCTCCACATCGGCCGGGATGACCGCAAGCGCGAGGGGCAGATCGAAATGCGCCTGCAGGTGAAGCAGCCGCGCCAGCGCCGGCGTCATCCGGGTCGCATCGTCGTCGCGCCACCAGAAGGTGGCGATACGGCCTTCCGATTGCCAGTTGTCAAGCTCCCGCGAGAGGCGGTCCCAATCACTCATCAGTCCGGTTTCGTCCACATTTTCAGCAATTCTATCGTTTTCGCGGCGCCGTTGACATCTATTTCGGCGCGCGCCGGCGGGCCGTTCAGCGCGTCATCCACCCGGGCCGCCAGAATCTCCGGCGTCAGCCCGTCCTCATCGGCGATCTGCAGCACCCCTTTCTCGGCCAGCAGGCGGGCGCGCAGGGTCTGCTCGGTCTCGAGGCCGCCGGCGTAGGGCACGATCACCGCCCGGCACCGGGCATGCAGGGTTTCCATCACCGTATTATAGCCGCCCTGGCTTATCGAGAGGGCGCAGTTCATGAGAAGGGTCGTGAAATCGGGACGCGCGCGCTCGACAATCACGCCCTCGGGCGCAAGGGCGCAAAGTTCATCGAAGATTTCCGCCTCCACCGTGACGCCGACCAGCATCCGCCAGATGCGATCCTTCGCCGTGCTCAGGGCGCGCGCCGTCATCGCAGTCTTGAGAAGGTTGGTCCCGACCGCGCCGCCACCGCTGGAGACAATCACCTCGCCCGCGCCCGGCGCCTCCGCCCCGCCCCGGACGCCCGTGTGATCGACCACATAGCCGGTATAGAAGATCCGCTCCCGGATCCGCTCTGTATGGGGAAAGGTCTTGTCGAGGGAGATAAGCTCGGGATCGCCATGCACCAGCACATAATCGAAATAGGTCCGGGCGAGATCCAGCATTTCGTCATTGCGGCCGGGCTTCTTCTGCGCGACCAGGATATCCCGGACCGAGGAGATGACGAGCGGACGGCGGCGATCGGCGCGCGCCGCCTCCAGCAGCGGCAGAAGCTCGAACCGCATTTGCCGCCGGCCGAAGGGGAACAGCTCGGTGATCAGGATTTCCGGCTGCAGATCGCGATAGATTTCAAGCAGGCGGTCCGCCCGCCGCTGCCGCCATTCATCGTCGATCTGCTGGCCGTCCTCGTCGACCAGCACCTTGAAATATAGGTCCGTCGCCCGCGTCGCGGGAAGCTGGATCAGCCGCGCGCCGCCAAGATCGACGTCAATCTCATGCCCGCCGGAGACGACGGTGACATCAAAACCGGCCCGCATCATGTTGCGCGCCAGCGTCGCCGTCCGCTTCAGATGCCCGATGCCCAGCAGATGCTGGACATAGAACAGGATTTTTACCGGCCGCGTTTGTTCCATCATGCGTCTTTCATTTCTATATTGATCCGGAGCGGTGTAAGCCCGCCCCCGGGGCTTACCTCGAACAGATGTCCCGTCGCCCAGTCGAATTTCACCGGCGCCTGCGCGGTCATGTCCCAGTCATAGGCGAGGGATTTGAGCGCGCGGATCACCCCCTTGTGCGTGACCGCGATGGTATCCGTCTCCAGGCTTGCAAGCCAGGGCCGGAGCCGCGCCACCACATCGGCGGGGCTTTCGCCGCCCGGCGGCGTCATATCAAGGCCGCGCGATTCATTATATCTGAATTCCGCGCCGTATTTCGCCCGAAGATCGGCAAGGGTCTCCCCCTCCCACGCGCCCCACTGCATTTCAATGAGCGCCGGTTCGATCTTGATATCTTTCGCCCCCAGCAGCTCCGCCGTCTCGCGCGCACGGTCGAGCGGGCTCGCCGTCCATTCGAAGCCGCGGAACTCCTCCGGCACCCGTTTGCCCGCCAGTTCCGCCCGCCCGTCGGCGCATAACGGGATATCCGTCCGGCCCTGGATCTTTTTTTGCAGGTTCCAGTCGGTCTTGCCGTGCCGGATGACGAGAAGGCGCGGCATCACAGAACCCCTCCGATATGGGATTTCAGCAGCGCCGCGGCGCGGGCGATTGTCCGTTCACGCCGGACGAATTCCCGCGCCTTTTCCCCCATTGCGCGGCGGCGGTCGTCATCCCTGAGCAATATCTCCACCGCATCGGCAAAGGCCGCCGCATCGCCGGGCGGCGTCAGCAGGCCGGTTTCCCCGTCGCGCACGACATCGGGAACACCCCGGATATTTCCCGCGACGACGGGAAGGCCGCAGCCTTCGGCTTCCAGAAAGGCCATGCCATAGGCTTCGCCATGGGCGGGCCAGACATAAAGATCGGCCATGTCATACCAGGCCGGCACCTGCTCCGGCGTCATGGCGCCAAGGAAAACGGCGCGCCCGCCAAGCGGGGCCAGCGCCGCCTCGACCTCGGGCCGCTTCTCGCCGCCGCCAACCACCAGAAGCTGCCAGTCATCGCCGCCGAGACGGGCAAGGCTCTCGCCAAGCTGGCGGTAGGACATCATCTTGTCGCCGCCGCGCATCATCGCGACTGACAGCAAGGTCTTCACCCCCCGCCGCCCGCCGGCCGCCGCCATCGCCGCCGCGGTATCGACCGGGACGGCGCGTTCAAGATAGGTGTCGATATCGATGAAGGGCGGCAGCATGACCAGCGCGTTACCGGGCGACATCAAGGGTTTCAGGCAGGCCCCGTCGAGCGTCGTCATATGAAAGACGATCCGCGCGGAGGCAATGGCGGCGGCGGCGGCCTCGAAACCCGTCTGCCAGTCACCGCGCGCGCGCTTCGGCGCATGGCTCGCCTCCGCCACGATATAGGGAATATCGAGCGCCCGGCAAACCTCCGGCCCGATCCAGTCCGGCGCCTTGTGATACAGGTGATAGGTGAACCAGCCGTCGGGCGCGTCATCGGGGCGGTCGCGCCATTTTCTGATCAATTCCGCCGCCTCTTTCGCGCCCTGCGTCTTCACCGCCGCCTGAAAAGCGGGATCACCCTTACCATCGAAACTGCGCAGGCCGGAGGCGAGCGTCACCTCGAACCCCGCCATCTCCAGCGCCGACCGGAGCAACCGGCCCATCCGCCGATCACCGGAGGGGACCGGATGGTCCGGCGATTTCATCGGCGCGTAGAAGGCAAGCTTCATGATCCGGTTCCGGTCCGGGGCAATTCACCCGGGGCGCCAAGCTTGCGGGCAAGCTGGCCGACCCAGGCGTTGACATCGAAAAGTTTCCTGAGGCGCGCATTCCCCGCCTCCGAGAAGACGCGCCGGAGGTCCGGATCACGGGCCAGCGTCAGGAGCGCCGCCGTCATCGCCGCCGGATCGCGCGGCTCGACCAGAAGGCCGGTTTCCCCGTCGATCACCAGTTCGGGAACCGCCGAGACATTGGTGGCAACCGTTGCGAGCTTCTGGCTCTGCGCCTCCATCAGCACATTCGGCAGCCCGTCGCGGTCGCCATCCTCGGCAATCCGGCTGGCCAGAACGAAGATATCCGCCGCCTTGAGGGCCGCGAGCACCTCCTCCTGCGGGCGCGCGCCGCGCCAGTCGATGCGCGCCGCAATGCCAAGCTGCTGCGCCTGCGCGCGCAATTCGCCAAGCAGCGGGCCGCCGCCGATATGCGTAAAGCGCCAGTGAAGATCCCCGGGCAATCCGGCAAGCGCGGTCAGCAGATCGTCATATCCCTTCTTCGCCACCGCCCGCCCGACGGAGAGGATTTCAACAGGCGCCGCCGGGTCCGATCCGTCCCGGACATGGCGGCGATCGGGGAATTCCGGAAACCGGGTCATGTCAAGGCCGTGATACATCAGCGACACGCGGGATTTATCCGCCGCCAGACCGGCCAGATACTCGGCATTGACGGAGGTGCAGGTGACAAGCCAGGAAAGCGCGTCCAGCTTTTCGCGCAACTCCCATTCCGGGGTCGTCCAGATATCCTTCGCATGCGCCGAACAGCTCCAATCGTGGCCAGTCATAAGGCTGGCGTAGCGGGCGACGGAGGCGGGCGTATGCAGGAAATGCGCGTAGACCATGGCGGTGCCTTCGGGCATCTCGGCGGCGAGCACCAGTGCCTGTCCGAACCGGCGCACCCGGTTCGGCGTCAGATCCCGCCGAAGGTCCTTGAGCCAGACCGACCGCGCCGCCGCATAGCCCGGCAGGCGCCGCGCCCTCCACCAGGATTTCAGGACACGCAGCGGCTCCTGATACAGATATTCCGGCAGATAATTGACCGGCGCCGAGATTTCATCATTCACGGGATGGGTGGATTTGTCCGTCGGATGACGCAGCGAGACCAGCTGCAGACGCAGACCCAGCCGCTCCAGCGCCAACAGTTCCTGCGCGATAAAGGTCTCCGACAGGCGCGGATAGCCTTTCAGCACCACGACAACGAGAGGGGCTTGATTTTGCAGGTCAGACATGGCGCTCCGCTTCGGAATGGATGTACCGGCATTGTTAAGGGCAGATCGGCTAAATATCAACAAGCAAAGGCGCTATCGGCGTCCATCTCGGGCCCGCATTCATATTTCCCGCTTGCAGCGGAGGATAAAACTATGAAAAACTAAGTCCTCGCTGGGCCCGCGCTTTCTGCGGGATCGATGGGAAGCAGGCAGGTCGCGTTCAATGGAACATAGCATCTACAAGTATATTCTGCGCTACAGCAAGAAGCAGCAGATTATACTGACGTTAATGTCGATCCTGTCTTTCCCGGCGCTTTACTATTATCTCGAGCTGCCGAAAATCATCATCAACCAGGCGATCCAGGCGGACGATATCGCCTTTCCCGTGGAATATGTCGGCGTCGAATTTGACCAGACGGACTTCCTCTACCTGACCGTCGGCCTGTTCCTGCTGATGGTGATCGTCAACCAGGCCTTCAAATATGTGATCAATGTCTATCAGGGCATCACCGGGGAGCAGATGCTGCGCCGGCTCCGTTATGAGCTCTATTGCCGGATCCTGCGTTTTCCCCTGCCGACCTTCAAGAAGAAGAGCGCGGGCGAAATCATCCCGATGATCACGGGCGAGGTCGAGCCGCTTGGCGGCTTTATTGGCGAGGCCTTCGCCCTGCCGATCTTCCAGGGCGGATATCTGGTCGTCATCGTCAGCTTTCTCGTGGTGCAGAACTGGATTATGGCGGTGGCGGCGATTGCGCTCTATCCGTTGCAGGCCTATTTCATCCCGATCCTGCAAAAGAAGGTCAATCTTCTTGGCAAGACGCGCGTGCGGCTGGTCCGCGTCCTGTCCGATCAGCTCGGCGAGTCGGTCAGCGGCGTCGAGGAAGTCCATGCCCATGACGGATCGAACTTCATGCGGGCGAACTTTTCCAACCAGCTCGACAAGATCTATGTCGTCCGCTACCGGATTTACCTGCTGAAATTCGTCATCAAGTTTCTCAACAACTTCATCCAGCAACTGGGCCCCTTCTTTTTCTATGCCATCGGCGGCACGATGGTCATCAACGGAACGCTGGAGGTCGGGACGCTGGTTGCCGCGATCGGCGCGCATAAGGAAATGGCCGCGCCCTGGAAGGAACTGCTCGCCTATTACCAGCGGCGCGAGGATGCCCGCATCAAATATGAGCAGGTCGTTGAACAGTTCGAGCCGGCCGGGATGCGCGATGAGGATAACCAGCTTATCGAACCGGAGGAAATTCCGGTGCTCACCGGGGAATTCGTCGCCGGCAATGTCGAGCTTTCGGACGATACCGGCAACAAGATCCTGGACGGGCTCAGCACCCGCTTCAGGCTGGATGAGCGGATCGCGGTCATCGGGCCCGCGGGATCGGGCCGCGAAGCGCTGACCCATGTACTCTCGCGCCTCATCGATCCGGATCGCGGCCGGCTGACGGCGGGGAAAATCAATCTCGTCACCGCGCCCGAGGCGATTGTCGGCCGCAAAATTTCCTATGTCGGCCAGCATGGCTATGTGTTCAACACGACCCTCGGCGAAAATCTTTTCTTCGGCCTCAAGCACCGGCCGCTGCATGAAAAAAGCTATGAGGGCGAGGAAGCGGAAGAGCGCGAGGCCTATATCAAGAACGCGCAGATTACCGGCAATTCGGCGGATGATATCGAGGCGGACTGGCATGACTATGCCCTTGCCGGCGTCAAGAACAAGGAGGAGCTGAACGCCCGCGCCCTCGAAGTCCTGGAGATGGTCGATCTCAGCGAGGATGTCTACCGCCTGGGCCTGCGCAGCACGATCGACCCGAAGGAGGCGCCGGAAACGGCCGAGCTGGTCCTGAACGCCCGGCGC
Source organism: Sneathiella chungangensis (assembly GCF_009882935.1). Taxonomy (GTDB): domain Bacteria; phylum Pseudomonadota; class Alphaproteobacteria; order Sneathiellales; family Sneathiellaceae; genus Sneathiella; species Sneathiella chungangensis. Next base: position 977,528 of record NZ_WTVA01000015.1, on the reverse strand, counting down.
CGGTTTTTCGAGAAGATCGAGACCGACCCGAGCCTCAAGAACATGATCGAGGCGTTCGAGCAGGACAGCTACAACACCAACGCCTCGGTCGCGGAAAACCTCCTGTTCGGCACGCCGGTCGGCGATGATTTCGATCTCGACCGGATGGCGGAGAACAAATATGTGCAGAAAATCATCGAGGAAGCGGGGCTGACGGAAACCTTCCTGAAAATGGGCTATCAGGTCGCGACGCTGATGATCGAGCTGTTCGCCGACCTGCCGCCGGATCACGAATTCTTCCAGCTTTACGGCTTTATCTCGTCCGACGACCTGCCGGAATATCAGGCGATGCTGAGCCGCATCGATTCGGAACGGCTCGACAGCCTCAAGGAAGAAGACCGGCTGCGCTTTATGTCGCTGCCCTTCAAGGTCATTCCCTCCCGTCATCGCCTCGGCGTGCTGACCGATGACATCGAGGAAAAAATCGTCGCGGCGCGGCATCGCTTCGCCGAGGAACTGCCGCCGCATCTCAAGGACAGCGTCGCCTTCTTCGACGCCGACGCCTATAACCCGGCGACCAACCTTCAGGACAATATCCTGTTCGGCAAGATCGCCTTCGGCTACGCCCAGGCCGCCGAGAAGATCGGCGCCGTGCTGGCCGATGTGGTTCAGGAAATGTCGCTGCGCAGCGCCATTATCGCCGTCGGGCTGAATTTCGCCGTCGGTTCCGCCGGCGCGCGGCTCAATGCAACGCAGCGGCAGAAACTCTGCATCGCGCGTGCTATAATCAAAAAACCGGATGTGCTGATCCTCAATCAGGCCACGTCCTCTTTCGACACCGCGACACAGACGCGCCTGATGAAGAACATTCTTGAGGAGTTCGAGGGACGCTGCCTGATCTGGTCGCTTGATCATGCGGAGAAGACCGCCGGATTCGATCATGTCCTGGTCATGCGCAGTGGCCGGGTGGTGGAGCAAGGAAATCCGGAAAAGCTGAAGCAGGGAAGCGGGCCATTTAAGGAAATGCTGTCGGCTTCCTAGAAAGAGAAGGGAGAAAATCGGTGAGCCTGAAAGAAGAAGTTGAGATCCTCCGGCAGATACCGTTGTTTGCGAAAATTGATCCCTCCAAGATCAAGTTGCTGGCCTTTACGTCCGAACGGCTGACGTTTCAGCCCGACGACCTGGTCTGCCAACAGGGCGACAATGGCGACGCCGCCTATTTCATCATGGCCGGCGAGGCCGAGGTCATCGTGGATACCCCCTCGGGTCCGCTGACGGTGGCGACGCTGGGCAAGAATGACGTGGTCGGCGAGATCGCCATCCTGATCGATGTTCCGCGAACGGCAACCATCAAGGCGAAGACGGAGCTGACGACCCTCAAGATCACCAAGGACGTCTTCTTCCGGATGGTAACGGAATTTCCGGAAATGGCGGTGGAATTGATGCGCGTGCTCGCGGAACGGCTGGTGCGGACAACGGACGATCTGCAAAAGGCAAAGGAAATGCTTCGCAACGAGTCCTAGCGGGCGACGGCCCGTCCCATTTGGAGTAGAGTCACGCGTATGAGTAACCTTATCAAGACACCCGCATAATGACCCGTTGGATTTCCGCGCTTTCCGTCTATCGCGACAAACGTATCCTGAGTATCACCCTGCTCGGCTTTTCCTCCGGCGTTCCGCTACTTCTGACCGCGAGCATCCTGCAGGCCTGGCTGACGCAGGAAAATGTCGATCTCACCTCGATCGGCCTGTTCACCCTCGTCGGGCTGCCCTACACGCTGAAATTCCTCTGGGCGCCTGTCATCGACAATATCCGCATCCCCGTGCTGTCAGCCTTGATTGGCCGGCGGCGAAGCTGGCTGCTCCTGCTCCAGGCCTTCCTGATCGCGGCGACGCTGGCGCTGGCCTTCAGCGACCCGAAGGCGGACCTTTTCCATGTCGCCGTCGCGGCGCTGGTCGTCGCCTTCGCCTCCGCCTCCTACGATATTATCGTCGATGCCTTCCGCATCGAGATCTGCGACGAGAAGAACATGGCGGCGGGCGCCGCGACCTATGTCTATGGCTATCGCGTTGCCATGTGGCTGACCGGTTTTTCCAGCTTTGTCATCGCCGATTATTTCGGCTGGACGATCAGCTATATGGTGATGGCCGCCTTTATCCTGATCGGCACCGTCACGGTCCTGTTCACCGCCGAGCCGGAGGTCGGGGAGACCGCTGCGGAAGAAAAAGCCCCGGCGACGGCAAACGCCTATCTCGACTGGCTGAAAACCTCCGTTATTGATCCCTTTCTCAATTTCATGGGCAAGCCCGACTGGCTGATCATCCTTCTCTTCACCGTGCTCTACAAGTTCGGCGACAGCCTCGCGGGCGCCATGACGAACCCCTTCTACCTGCAGACGGGCTTCACCCTCACCGAGATCGCCGAGATCGTCAAAACCCTTGGCACGGTCGCCATATTCGGCGGTCTGTTTCTGGGCGGCTGGCTGCTCGCGGCAACCACCATGTACAAGGCGCTGTGGATTTCCGGTCTGCTGCAGATGGTCTCCAACCTGATGTTCGCCGCCCAGGCCGCCATCGGGCCGGACCTTTCCTTCCTTGCGCTGACCATCGGCATCGAGAATGTGGCGAGCGGCATGGGCACCGCCGTTTTTGTCGCCTATCTGTCCAGCCTCTGCAACGTCGCCTATACGGCAACGCAATATGCCTTGCTCACCTCGCTGATGGCGGTGGCGCGCACGGTGCTGGTCTCTCCCGCCGGCTGGCTGGTCGAGCGCACCGGCTGGATCGAATTTTTCATCATCACCACCGCAGCGGCCTTGCCCGGTCTGGCGCTCCTCTGGTATCTCTCATATCGTCAGCCAATCGAACAACAAGAAGAGGCGGCCTGAAACCCCTCGGGAGTCAGTAAACAATGAATATCGCAAATCTGCTGGAGCGGACGGCCAAGACCTATCCGGACCTGCCGGCGCTGGCCTATGGCACGAAAATCACCGCCCGTTACCGCGACTATGCGGATCAGGTTGCCGGCCTCGCCGGGGCGCTGCGCGGCAAGCTTGGCCTCAAGGCCGGGGACCGGGTCGCGCTGATCATGAAGAACCATCCGGAATACTGGATCGCGCTGTTCGCAGTCTGGCGCGCCGGACTTGTCGCCGTGCCGGTCAATGCCAAGCTGCATATCAATGAATTCCGCTATATCCTTGAAAATTCCGACAGCCGCATTGCCTTCGCCACCGCGGAACTGGCCGATGAGCTGGCGTCCCTGATACCGGACCTTCCCGAGCTGGAGACGGTCATCTCCGTCCATGACGACAGCTATCAGGCCCTGAAAAAGGAGCCGCCCCTCGCCATGCAGGAGGCCGCGCCGAACGATCTTGCCTGGCTGTTCTACACCTCCGGCACGACCGGCAAGCCCAAGGGCGCGATGATCAGCCACCGCAACCTGCTGACCGCCGTGCTCAGCTATTTTGCCGATGTCACCTCGATCGACCCGGGCGATGCGGTGATCCATGCCGCGCCGCAGACCCATGGTTCGGGCATGTATGGCCTGCCGCTGATCGCCAAGGCGGGCATTCAGGTGACCCCGGAAAGCGGCGGTTTCGATCCTGCGGAAACGCTTGAGCTGATCAATCATTATCCCAATTCCTGTTTCTTCTTCGCGCCGACCATGGTCCATCGGCTGATCTCCAGCCCGGCCTTCGAGGGGGCGGATACCAGCAACCTCAAGGTCATTGTCTATGGCGGCGGCCCGATGTATGAGGCGGATATCCGCCGCGCCATCGAGGCGCTCGGCCCCCGTTTCGCGCAGATCTACGGGCAGGGGGAATCGCCCATGACCATCACCGGCCTTTCCATAGCGCTGATCCGCGACGAAACCCATCCAAGACGCAGCGAAATCCTCGCCTCCGTCGGGACGGAGCGCACGGATGTCGAGGTCAGGGTGGTCGATGCCGACGACAATCCACTTCCCGCCGGCGAAGTCGGCGAGGTGGTGGTGCGCGGCGATGTGGTCATGCAGGGATACTGGAAAAACCCCGAGGCGACCGCCGAAACCCTGCGCGGCGGCTGGCTGCATACCGGCGATATGGGCTGTTTCGACGAGGAGGGGTTCCTTACGTTGAAGGACCGCTCGAAAGACATGATCATCTCCGGCGGCACCAACATCTATCCGCGCGAGATAGAGGAGGCGTTGCTCACCCATCCCGCTGTCGACGAGATTTCCATCGTCGGCCGCCCGCATGCGGACTGGGGCGAAGAAGTCGTCGCCTTCGTCGTTGCCCGCAAGGGAAGCGCCGTGACGGCCGAAGAGCTCGACCGGCACTGCATCGAGCAGATTGCCCGCTTCAAGCGGCCGAAGGAATATTTCTTTATCGAGGAATTGCCCAAAAACAACTACGGCAAGGTCCTGAAGACGGAACTGCGGGAGCGGCTGGGCAGTTAGTCCCGCCCGGTCATGAGGCCAGCTTGCGGATGGCGGCGGCGGGGACGGAGGCATTTTCGACACCCCAGAGGCCATCGGTATATTGCGTAAAAGGGGCCGAGCCATACCAGCTCGTCCGGCCGCGCCAGTATTTCTCCTTGTCATCCTGATAGGGGTTCGGGGCGTTTGCTTCACTGAGGCGGAGGCGGATATCCCCGCGACTTCCGGTGAGGCGCTTGAGCTCGAAATTCGTAATCTCGCTCGCCTGAAACGCCCTTTCATGCACGCGGAACAGGCCCTTGCGCAGGATGACCACGCGCTTGTCCGTCACGAAATAGGCCGTGCGATACGCGCGCCAGCCATAGCGCAGCGGACTTGAGAGAAGCCAGAAGGAGCCGAGCGCCAGCACAATCTCGGGCAGGCGCGGATCGCTGATCCCCTCGGACGTCCACCAGAAGGCGGCGAGCAGGGCGGTCAGGAAAGCGCCCGCAATGCAGAACCAGAAATTAAAGAAGAGGGAGCGGAAAATGCCCGGCCTGCCTGACCAGATCAGCGTTTCATCCGGCCAGAGAACAGAATCGCGAAACCAGGTTTCTGCGGGAGAATAGGGTGGCGCGGCAGGGGTCATTTCACATCCTCATGATTTGGGTATATATTAAGGGCAATGGGTGCGCATAAACAACCTTGAGGAAATAATGAACAACAAGCTCACGCGGCCGATAACGGATGAGGAAATCAGGACATTTCAGGAGGATGGCGTCGTCTGTCTTCGCGGCTTTTTCGATATGGACTGGGTCGAACGCCTGCGCGATCTGATCGACGAGGATATCGCCAATCCATCGGGCATGGTCAAAAGCATCGATGCCAAGGGCGCGAGCGGCTTTTTCTTCGGCGATACCTTTGTCTGCCATCATCTCGACGGTTTCAAGGATGCGGTGTTCAATTCCCCGGCGGCCCGGATTGCCGCCTCGATCCTGAAGGCGAAGAAGGTCAATCTGCTGTTCGACCAGATTCTGGTGAAGGAGCCGGACACCTCCACCCCGACGCCCTGGCATCAGGATTATACCTACTGGCCCGTCGCGGGGGATCAGGTGGCGACGCTCTGGCTCGCGCTCGATCCCGTCACCTTCGAGAGCGGCGCGGTGGAATATCTTCGCGGCTCGCATCGCTGGGGCAAGAAATTTCTCGCCATCAGCTTCGATCCCGACCAGAAGTATGAGGAGGAACTGCCCGAAGTGCCCGACGTGGAAGCCGCGCGCGAGGAATATGACATCGTCTCATTCGAGCTGGAACCGGGGGACTGCACACTTCATCACGGCCTGACCCTGCATGGGGCGCAGCCGAACCGGACGCCGAATGTCCGCCGCCGCGCCTATATCCAGCGCTGGGCCGGCCATGATGTCACCTATAATCCGCGGCCAAATCTTCAGAAAATGCTGCGCGATCCGATGATTCCGCCCGGCGCGCCCCTCGATAGCGACCTTTTCCCGGTCGTCTGGCAGGCCTAGCCCGCTTTTCGCGCACGCGCGGCGGTTTCCCTATCCAGATACAGCTCCTCAAGGGCCGCGAGCCCCTTGAAGAGCGCGGCGCTGTTTTCCGTGCCCAAGCGGGCGATCATTTCCTTTTCTATCTGCTGCATCTTCGGCACCAGCTTTTCATAGGCCCGTTTTCCCGTCGCCGTCAGGGTAATGCGTTCCAGCCGCCGGTCATTTTCATCAACCTCCCGCACCAGCCAGCGTTTCTGTTCCAGCGCGAAGATGGCGCGGCTGACCTTCGTCTTATGCATGGTCGAGTAATAGGAGATCTCGGTCGCCGTCATCGTGCCCTTCTGGCCCAGCAGCGCAAAGGCCCGCCATTCCGGCCGTGTCATTCCATATTCCGATTTGTAGGTGACACTCGCATTGCGACTGAGCGCCTCGGCCAGGCGATTGAAGCGGTAGGGAAGAAATTCCTCCAAAACGAGATTCATCAAAAAAAACTTTCTTGATAGTTACAAAACAGACTGTTACAAATGTTACTAATTTCTACGGAGAAGATCAACAAGGATTTGTCCCAATGGCTCTTGCCTACATGACCGGTTTCAATAATGAATTTGAAACGGAGGCGCTTCCCGGCGCGTTGCCGCAAGGTCGCAACAGCCCCCAGAGATGCGCCTATGGTCTCTATGCTGAACAGTTTTCGGGCACTGCCTTCACCGCGCCCAACGCGACGAACGCCCGAAGCTGGCTCTACCGGATGCGCCCCTCTGTCCGCCATGTGCGGCATTTCACGCCGGCGGATCGGCCGCTGTGGCTGTCCGCGCCCGCTGTCTATGAAAACGCCCCGCTCGGGCAGTTCCGCTGGAACCCGATTCCCCTGCCCGACGACGCGACATCATTTATCGGCGGGATTCGCACCATCACCACGGCGGGCAGCGTCCTCTCCCAGGCAGGAATGGCGGCGCATGTCTATGGCGCCAACAAAGGCATGACTGATGACTATTTCTTCAATGCGGACGGGGAGATGCTGCTGGTGCCGGAGATGGGCCGGCTCCGGATCGTAAGCGAGCTTGGCATATTGGAGGTCGAGCCGCTGGAGATCTGCGTGCTGCCGCGCGGCATGATGTTCCGGGTGGAGCTGATGGACGGCAAGGCGAGAGGCTATATCTGCGAGAATTACGGCCCGCGCTTCACGCTCCCTGAACGGGGGCCGATCGGCGCGAACGGTCTCGCCAATCCGCGCGACTTCAAAACCCCCACCGCCGCCTATGAGGAGAAGGAAACCCCCTGCCGGGTGGAGGTGAAATGGGGCGGAAAGTTTTTCCAGACCGAAATCGGTCATTCTCCGCTCGATGTCGTCGCCTGGCACGGTAACTATGCGCCCTATAAATATGATCTACGCCATTACAACACCATCGGGTCGATCTCCTTCGATCATCCCGACCCGTCGATCTTCACGGTGCTGACGGCGCCAACGGGGGAGCCCGGGACGGCGAATATCGACCTCGCCATCTTTCCGCCGCGCTGGATGGTGGCGGAGGATACCTTCCGCCCGCCCTGGTACCACCGCAATATCATGAGCGAGTTCATGGGCCTGATCGAAGGGCAATATGACGCGAAGGAGGAAGGCTTCCTGCCCGGCGGGATCAGCCTGCATAACATGATGCTGCCGCATGGGCCGGATACCTTCGGCTTTGAAAAGGCGAGCCATGCGGACCTGTCTCCGCAAAAACTCGACAATACCATGGCCTTTATGTTCGAAACCCGCCTGCCGCAGCTCGTCACCGAGTTCGCCGCGCGGCACGACAGCCTGCAAAAGGACTATATCAAGTGCTGGGACGGGCTTGAGAAGAAATTTGATGGAACCATTGAGGGGAAGACATGAAGCTTGCAACCTTGAAAGACGGCAGCCGGGACGGAAAGCTCGTCATTGTCACGAGGGATCTTTCCCGCTGCGTCGCCGTGCCGGAGATTTCCGACCATTTACAGGGCGCCCTCGATAACTGGACGGAAGCGGCCCCGAAACTCCGCAAGATCGCGGAAAAGCTGGAGAGTGACGGGTCTTTGGGTGAGAAATTCGACGAACGCACGGCGCATTCTCCGCTGCCGCGCGCCTATCAATGGGCGGACGGCTCGGCCTATGTCAATCATGTGGAGCTGGTGCGCAAGGCGCGCGGGGCGGAAATGCCGCCGTCCTTCTGGACCGATCCGTTGATGTATCAGGGCGGATCGGACAGCTTCCTCGCGCCCCATGACCCGATCCGCATGGCCGATGAGGCCTATGGCATCGATATGGAGGGGGAAATCGCTGTGATCGTCGATGATGTGCCGATGGGTGCGACGGCGGATCAGGCGCGGGCGGCCATCCGTCTCATTATGATCGCCAATGACGTCTCCTTGCGCGGCTTGATCCCGGCGGAACTTGGCAAGGGGTTCGGCTTTTTCCATGCCAAACCGTCGAGTGCCTTCGCCCCTGTCGCCGTGACGCCCGACGAACTTGGCGAGGCCTGGGACGGCGGACGGCTGCATCTGCCGCTCCTTGTTGACTATAACGGAAAGCCCTTTGGCAAGGCCAATGCGGGCATCGACATGACCTTCGATTTTGGCGAGCTGATCGCCCATGCGGCGAAAACCCGCCCGCTCTGCGCCGGTTCGATCATCGGCTCGGGCACCGTCTCCAACAAGCTCGGCGACGGGCCCGGGAAATCCATCGCGGAGGGCGGCGCCGGATATTCCTGCATCGCGGAAATCCGCATGATCGAGATGATCAACGGCGGCAAGCCCGTCACCCCCTTCATGAAATTCGGCGATACCGTGCGAATTGAGATGAAAGATGCAACCGGCGCCTCCATCTTCGGCGCGATTGACCAGACTGTTGAAAAATACACCGCGCCCGGCGCGTAAACCTATAGGGAAAACATCATGAGCAAAGCATTTGCCTCGCAAGGCGACATGGAAGAAAAAACCATCTCCTTCACCGAAATCGGCCGCGATCTCTGGGCCTTCACGGCGGAGGGGGACCCCAATACCGGCGTGATCATCGGTGATGACAGCGTGATGGTCATCGATACGCAGGCGACCCCGCGCATGGCCAATATGGTGATCGAACGCATTCGCTCCGTCACCGACAAGCCGATAAAATATGTCGTTCTCTCCCATTATCATGCGGTCCGGGTGCTCGGTGCTTCCGCCTATCAGGCCGAGGAAATCATTGCCTCCGATAAATGCCGCGCCATGGTCGCCGAACGCGGACAGGAAGACTGGGACAGCGAGTTTGAACGCTTCCCGCGCCTGTTCGAAGGGCATGAAGGGATTCCCAGCCTCACCTGGCCCACCATGACTTTTTCGAAAAAGATGACCGTCTATCTTGGAAAGCGGCGCGTCGATCTGATGCATCTCGGCCGCGCCCATACCGCCGGTGATGTGGTGGTCCATGTGCCGGATGCGGGTGTGATCTTTTCGGGCGACGTGGTCGAGTATCATTCTGCCTGCTATTGCGGAGACGGGCATTTCAACGACTGGGGCAAGACCCTGGACGCCATCGCCGCCTTCAACCCGAAATCCATCGTGCCCGGGCGCGGCGATGCGCTTGTCGGTGATGAGATGGTGACGGCCGCCCTCACCAACACCCGCGATTTCGTCGAAAGCACCTATCGCCCGGTCGCCGCCGTTGTCGCGCGCGGGGGCAGCCTGAAAGAGGCCTGGGATGCGGTGCGCGCCGAGTGCGATCCGAAATTCGCCGATTATGCCATTTACGAGCATTGCCTGCCGTTCAATGTCGCCCGCGCCTATGACGAGGCGCAGGGAATCGATACCCCGCGCATCTGGACGGCGGCGCGGGACAAGGAAATGTGGGCGTCCTTGCAGGGTTAATCCGGCCATGCATTATGAAAACAGGGAATATCCGTTTCGAACGCCGCCGGAGCTGAAGGGCGAGACCCCGGGCCGATACCCCGTCGCCATTGTCGGCGCGGGGCCCATCGGCATGGCTATGGCGATTGATCTGGCGCTGAAGGGCATCCGCTCGGTCATTCTGGACGATAATAATGTGGTCTCCGTCGGTTCCCGCGCCATCTGCTGGGCCAAACGCACCCTTGAAATCTTCGACCGTCTCGGCATCGGGGACAGGATGCTAGAAAAAGGCGTCACCTGGAAGGTCGGTCGTTTGTTTCATGGCGACAAAGAAGTCTACAACTTCGATCTGCTGCCCGATGACGCCCATAAAATGCCGGCCTTCGTCAATCTTCAGCAATATTATGTGGAGGAATATCTCGTTGACCGGATTGCCGATTTCCCGGACCTCATTGATCTCCGCTGGCTGAGCAAGGTGACGGGGGAAGAGGTTGTGGCGGATGGCGTCACGCTGACCGTGCAGACAGCGGAGGGGGATTACCAGCTTGCCGCCGACTATGTGCTTGCCTGCGACGGGGCGAAATCCCGGATCCGCCAGCGCATGGGCCTCAAATTCGAGGGGCATACCTTCGAGGAACATTTCCTGATCACCGATGTGGATATGCCAAAGCCCCCGTTCGAGAGCGAGACGCCGGAACGCTGGTTCTGGTTCAAGCCGCCCTTTCACACGGGGCAGTCCGCCCTCCTCCACAAGCAGCCGGATGATATCTATCGCATTGATTTACAGCTGGAATTCGGCTCCGACCCGGCCGAGGAAGCGAAGCCCGAGAAGGTGATCCCGCGGCTCAAGCAGATTGTCGGGGACCGCGCGTTCGAGATTGACTGGGTCAGCGTCTACAGCTTTACCTGCGCGATGCTGGAAAAATTCGTTCATGGCCGGGTGATTTTCGTCGGCGACAGCGCCCATGTGGTTTCCCCCTTTGGGGCGCGCGGCGGCAATGGCGGCATTCAGGATGTCGATAATCTGGGCTGGAAGCTGGCCGCTGTCCTCAAAGGCGAGGCGCCGCCGGACTTGCTGATGACCTATGATGAGGAACGGCGCCATGGCGCAGCCGAAAATATCATGAATTCCTCCCGCGCGACCAACTTCATGACCCCGAAATCGAAGATGGAGGCGGTGTTCCGCGATGCCGTCCTCAACCTCGCGAGCGATCTGCCCTTCGCCCGCCGCCTCGTGAATTCGGGCCGGTTGTCGGTGCCCTGCTCGCTGGAAGGGTTGGCCCTGCAGAGCCCGCGCAGAACGGACCGGGGCCTCGCGCCCGGTACCCCCTGCCCCGATGCCCCGCTTGGCGAGGGCTGGCTCCTCAACAAGCTCGGCGGCGAATTCATGCTGCTCACGGTCGGGAAAAAGACGCGCGACGATGCGCTTGCCGGCGTGAAATCCCTGCATTTCGAAAACCATCCCGACGTCACCGCCCATTATGGGGATAATATGATCTATCTGATCCGCCCGGACCAGCATGTCGCCGCCGCCTTCGAGGCGGGAACAGACGTTGCCACCCTCACTCAGGCGCTGGCCCGCGCAAAAGGCCAAGCCGCCCTGGAGACCGCATCATGAGCAAGAGAATAAGCCCCGAGGATAACCTGCAACCCCATGGCGATGAGTTTTACGAGCTGTTGATGAAGGCGCATGAGGGGCTGGATTTCGATCAATCCGCGGCGCTGAATGCCCGGCTTGTCCTGATCCTCGCCAATGAGGTGGGGGATTTAACCACCCTCTCCGCGGCCATCGACCGCGCGGCCAGAAGCTGACCGGCGGGGCGGGGATGAGCGACATCACGCTATATGACTACTGGCGGTCCAGCGCGAGCTATCGCGTTCGCATCGCGCTCAACCTCAAGGAAATCGCCTATCGCGCCGTGCCGGTCAATCTGCTGACAAGGGAGCATCTCTCCGCGGCGCATCTTGCGCGCAATCCGCAGGGTTTTGTGCCCGCACTCGATATCGACGGGCAGATGATGACGCAATCCCTCGCCATCATCGATTATCTGGAGGAAACGCGGCCGCATGTCCCGCTGCTGCCGGAAGGGCCCCTCGACCGGCAGAAGGCCCGCGCCATGGCGCATGTCGTCGCGATGGATATTCACCCCGTTTGCAACCTTAATGTCGCGGCGCGGGTGGTGGAGCTGACCAACGGCGGGGATCGGGAGAAGGCCGACTGGATGCGGCATTTCATGGCCAAGGGCCTCGCCGCCCTTGACATCATGGCGAAAGAGCCGGGACGCGGTGACTTCTGCGTCGGTGACCGGCCGACAATCGCCGATATCTGCCTGATCCCGCAGCTTTATAATGCCGAACGCTGGGGCGTCGATCTATCCGCCATGCCGCGCCTTCGCGCGATCGGCGACCGCTGCGCCGCCATCGATGCCTTTCAAAAGGCCGCCCCCGACGCCGTTCATCCGCCCGCAGCTCACTAGCCGGCGCACAACAGGCACCGTGCGCGCCCTATTTCCCGGGGCCCGCGCCAATCTCCGCCCGCCAGATCCCGACAAGTTCCGCCGCGCCGGGCACCTGCTGCATCGGCTGTTCGGTGAACCCTTCCTTCAACTCCCCGGTGAGGTCCGTCTCCTGCACCTTGGACATGAGCGCTTCCGAGATCACGACGTCCGCCCCTTTTGCGGCGACGGATTTGTCGAGGCGGCTGGCGAGCCCGATGGTATAGCCGGACAGGCTGATATCCGGATTGTCGTCGTCGCCGCCCGCATGGACGCGGACAGGGCCGAAATCGGCGGCAATGCAGAAATCGACGGTTTTTCCGGCGGGGAAATCCTGCTGCGCCGCCCAGTCCGCCAGCGCCTTCGCCAGATCCCGCGCCGCCCGGACGCAGCTTTCCGCATCTTGCGAATCGCCCTCGGGCAGGCCGAAAAGCCCCATCACATCGTCATCGCCGAACTGCTCGAGAAAGCCGCCATGGGCGGTGATTGTTTTTTCGATAAGCTGGTATAAAGAATGCAGAAACTGGACCGCCCGCGTCGGCCCGAAGCCCTTCGCGGCGGCCCGGAAACCACTCATATTGAGGAAAAGAACCGCCACATCATATTTGTTGGCCGACCGCGCGCCGAGCGCCGGACCGGCCACCGAGGTGAGCGCGACCTTTTCCCGGCGCGGCGCCGGTTCCAGCACCGGAATAAGCGAGGCCGGCTTTTTATGTTTCTGCGCCGTGGCGGGCGTTTCCTGCTTTTCCGTCGGCGGCGGCGTCACGGCCTGCACCGGCGGCTCTTTCACGGCGGGCTTTGGCGGAACCGGAAGCGCACCGGGTCCCGGCGCGGGATTGGCCGCTGGCTTGAAGGGCGCAACATTCGATGGCGGCGCCGGGCTCGCGGGCGTTTCCTCTTCCGCCGCCGCGCCCTCCACCATTTCCTCGGCTTCCCCGTCGCTCTCGTCGCTCTCGCCGCTCTTTTCCGGCTCGGCCTGGAAATCGGGCATGCCGGCAATTTCTTCCTGAACGGCAGTGAGGGTCAGGACCTCGTCTTCGGGCTTCGGCTCACCCGCCTCGTCCTCGCTCTCCTCCTCCGCGGCCGCGGTCTCCGCCATCTCCGGCTCCACTTTTCGCGCCACCCGATCGAACGTCCAGGGGGCGCTGAACTGGGTTTCCTCCGCCTCCTCGGCAGCCTTGAGGGCCAGCCGCCGCCGCCGCGAAATCTGCTTGGTCGCCACCAGCACAAGGGTGCAGATCACCATGGCCATCAGCGGGAAGGTGAGGCCGAGCCAGAGGTTGAAAAGGACAAAGGCCTGAACATTCCCGACCACCAGCAGCGCCGTCGCGATAATCGCCAGGGTGACAACCGCCCAGTTCCGCCGCGCCGCCGAGACCAGCGCGAAGAACAGGCCGATCAGCGCCAGCAGCAGGATATCGAGGACAATCACCTGCTGGGAGCGGATCAACGGATTCGCGCGCCCGAGATTGTCGATGACATTGGCAAGAAACTCGACCTCCGACATCGCCGGATCAAAGGGTGTCGTAAAGGCCCCATCGGTGACGGAGGCGGCAAAGCCCATCAGCACCAGCTTCCCCTTGAAGTTGTCCTCCGGCAGCTCGCCGGCGAGCAGGTCGGTGAATCTGGTCCGTTTGTAGCTGCCGCCGGGACCGTGGTAATTGACGGCAAGCCGCATTTTGCTATCGGTCGGGATATAGAGGCTGCCGATGCTGATCCCCTCGCCGAAATTCACTTCGATATCCGCGATCCGCATATCCGCCGAATGCCGATAGGCCTCGATCGCGAGGGAGGGATAATAGGAGCCGCCGTACCCGATCACCGGATAGGCGAACTGCCGGCTTCTCGAATGGCGCACGGAATAGGTCACATGACCGGGCTGACCGGCGGCGAGAAGTTCGGCGCCCGGCGCGAAATAGCCGCCCGCCTCGACGGGGCGCTTGACCGACGAGGTATCCCGGGTTCTGAATTCGCTATAGGCCGTCCGCTGGATCGCCGAGGGAAGCGCCGTCCGCCCGCCCGCCGACGGCGTCAGCGAGAAGACATAGGGCACCATCACATTGCCAACCTCGTTCAACGCCTTGGCAAGGTCGATATCCTGGGTCGGGTCCGACTGCTTGGCGCCCGGCGCGCTCATCCGCACCAGCCGTGGATCGAGGACGATCGTCCTCGCGCCGAGTTTCGCAAGCGCCTCGACGCCGTCGATCAGCTTGGCCGCGGAAACGGTTGTGCCCTCTCCGGCGATGGCGTCGCTGTCCTCAATCAGGATCAGTTCAATATTCCGGTCGACCGGGACCGGGCCGCGCAGGATAAACCGCCAGTCGAGCAGTTGCCCCTCGATCAGCTGGACGATCGGCTTGTCGCGCAAATTCACGAAGGCGACAATCAACGCCGCGCAGATGCCCAGAACGATCATGGCCTGGCTCATTCGTGTTATCGGGGATCGAAGGCTTTTCTTCATTCTCTGTTATACGAACCAGTCTGCGGCATGGTCATTCTTTTCGAAAAAAAATCCGGTTGATTGAAGGCCTTAGCCTATCAGCATCGGATAAATTTACTACTGATTTTTTGCGGCGAACCCCGTCAAACCGCATCTTTTGCGCCGGAACAAGCAGGGCTTTACCTCGGGCGATAAATTTGAAATACTTTGCGAACCGGTAAAGAAGAAACAACAACAACCGGTCTTCCCGAAGGGGGAGAGGGAGGAAACCATGCCCGCGCATAATTATGTCCGGCTGCGGCAGATCTGTCTGGCCGCCGCCGATATCGCCCGAACAGAGCAGGTTTTTAACAATGTCCTCGGGCTCGAGGTCTGCCACCGGTCGGAGCTGTCGCAGTTCGGGCTGGAAAATATCATGTATGCGATCAACGGCTGTTTTCTAGAGATTGTCGCGCCGACAAAGGAAAACACCGCGGTCGACCGCTTCCTTTCGCGCAACAACGGGCGGGGCGGCTATATGGCGATTTTCGACTGCGCCGATGTCGACCGCCACAAGCGCCTTGCCGGCGAGGTCGGTGTCGAGCCGATCTACGAGCGGCGGAACGAAAAGGCCGATCTTCTGCAGCTCAATCCCAAGCAGACAGGTGCCACCATGATGGAGTTCGACCACCATTATGGTGACGACGGCCTGCTCGGCCATTATGAATGGGCCGGGGACGACTGGCACCGCTTCGTCAATACTGGCGTGACCGGCGATATCCTTGGGATCGAGATTGCCAGCCCCGATGCGGCGGCGCGCGCGAAGCACTGGGCCCATATCTGTGACCGGCCGGTGACGACAGAGGGCGGCGCCGGCCGCATCACGCTCGATCACGGCTCTATCCGCTTCACGGAGAGGGCGGGGCCGGAGCTCTTTACCGCCATCGATCTCACGGCGGCCGATCCGGAGGGCATGAAACAACGCGCCGCCGCCGCGGGCTGCGCGCTGACCGACGCGGGCTTTGATTTTTGCGGCGTCGAATTCCGCCTCAAACCGGCGGCCTGACGAAAAGACACGGAAAAACAGGCGCCACGGCGCCGCATAACTGCCCTGGGAGGGGGAAACATGACGATACTGGATCTCGACAATTTCGAAACCGATTTCTGGAAGGACGTGGACAAGCGCGCGACCTGGGATGAAATCATTCCCGGCGAATTGCGCGATACCACGCCGGTCACCCTGACGCAGGAAGTGATCGCCCGCTATGCCAAGGGCGTCGGCGAGGACAATCCGCTCTATTTCGATGAGGAATACGCGAAAACAACCATTTACGGGGGTATCATCGCGCCGCCGTCGATCCATATCCTGCTGATGTTCGCCTGCACCACGACGGAGGACTGGATGCGCTCCCCCGGCACCATCAATGCCGGGCAGAACTGGTCCTATCACGTGCCGATCCGCCCGGGCGACACCATCACCATGCGCGGCACGGCGCTCGATCGCTTCATCCGCAAGGACCGGCTGTTCGCGGTCCATGAAAATACCTTTACCAACCAGTTCGGCGAAGTGGTCTGCACGGGCCGTGGCCAGACGATCCGGCCAGCCTGACCGACGAGGGAGCATAAAATGACGGCAGAAGAACAGTTTAACAAGGTCGAGGAAGGCGAGGTCATCACCGGGCGCCCCTTCACGGTCACCCGCGACACCATTCAGGCCTTCGCCGATGCGTCGCTCGACTACAACCCGCTGCATTTCGACGACAATTACATGAAGAACAAGTTCGGCAAGACCAGCTTCGACGGCGTCATCATGCATGGCATGCAGAATTTCGCGCTGATCACCCGCACGCTCACCGACTGGCTGGTCCCGCGGGGCGGCTTTCACCGGCGGCTGGAGACGCGCTGGCTGAAACCGGTGCAGCTCGGCCATACCATCACGCCCGTCGCAACCCTCCGGAACAAGAAAAGAACCGAGAAAGGCTACTGGCTGCTGTTCGATGTCGAGGTGAACAACCAGGACGGCATGCTCGTCGCCACCGGCAACGCCATGGCCGAATTCCTCGACGTGATCCCGGGACAGCGACGGTAAGGCTATAGCTTTCACCTCGTGACCGGCGACCCGTTTAGCAAGCTTTGGTCCGGTGAATTGATTGCTTTATTCCGTGTTTGTTCTCCTTTTGATAGTATATATTATCTTATTATAATATTATGGCAATGGGAAACGGGCGGGAAGATTCATTCGCGGTGAGTGAGGATGTTGACGACGCGGCCAAACGGGTCCTTGAGGTAGAAGCGGCGGACGCCCCAGGGCTCCTCCACCGGGCCGTAGAGGATGGGGATTTTCGCGGCGATGGCATTCTGATAGACCTCGTCGAGATTGTCGACCTCGATGGACAGATCGGGAACGTCGGTCCCCGAGCCGCCTTCGCGCGCGAAACTGACCTGCGGCGCGGCAAGGCCCGTGCCCACATATGTCTGTATCCAGCCGAGGTCCATTGCCATTTCCAGCCCGAGGATATCGCCGTAAAAGGCGCGGGCGCGGTCGAAATCCTGTGTCGCAATATTGACAACGATGCGCTTTACGGCCATGCCGCCGCTCCTTTCTATCCGTCAGATTTTAGGATGCCGACGCCATCATGGCGGCGGCAATTTCGTGATATCCGTTGCGTTCGGCCTCTTCCAGGGCCGACAGGCCCTCATCGATGCGGGTCTTGAGATGCGGATCGGCGCCGCGGGACAGCAGGATCTCGACCGCCCGCAAATCCCGCTGCGCCGCCGCGTAATGGAGAGGGGTCCAGTCATTGATCCCGCGCCGGTGGATATCCGCGCCATGATCAAGAAGATGCGCCAACAACTCATATTTATCCGCGCGGTCTGTCTCAAGCAGGGTGAAAAGCGCCGGAAACCCGTCGCCCGCGTCATAGTTCACATCAGCGCCGAGCGCGAGAAGCGCGTAAATCATCGCCGCGGGGGACCAGCAGAAGGCGTAATCAAGCGGCGCGCCCGCGCAGCCGAGCTCAAATGGCTGGGGGCAATTGGGAAATCCGGGCGGATCGCCGAGCAGCCGCCGGACGGTTTCAAGATCACCGGCGCGGTAGGCAGCGTCCAGTTCAATGGCCCGACGCTGTATATCGGTTGGGTCTTTTGACATGGCCGCATCATATCAGGAAATTGGCCCCGGCGAACATCGAAAATATCCGCCTCGGTTATTCCGCCGACGGCGCGCGGTAGACGCTGGTGATGGCCTCCTTCCAGGCGGCATCGGTCCAGAAATCGTCGGGCCGCGATATCCGGATCCCGCGCGCGGCAAGATCCTCACAAAAAACATCGATGATCAGGTCTTTCGTCAGGTCATTGCTGTGATCGTCATAGGCGGCGGCCTCCGCTTCATCCCGGAAGCAATATCCCTTCCAGAGAACCGACAGGCGGACAACGCCGAAGTCAAGATCGGCGACCGTCGTCCCCTCATCCGCCACCTGCCAGCGGTTGTCCGCCGTCAGGGTCAGCGTGGCGTCATGGCCGAGGGCATCATAGCGATGATGCTCCGCCTCCGGGCCGACACTGCCAACCCGGTGGTACATATATTCATTATCGGCAAGCACGCAGCAGTTGGAATAGGGCGGCCGCTCGGTCTTCGAGGGCGCGTCCAGGCCGTCGGGCCAGTATTCGAACTCCCCGCCCTCGCCGTCATAGAACCAGGTGATCGCCGAGGCTACCGGCACCGCCCAATTGTGAAAGAGCCCGGAATAGCCCATCGGCTCCAGCATCCAGCTCGGCACCTCGCGGTTCTGCGCGCCCCGGAAAAACGGCAGGTCCTGATGCGCCGGAAGCCCCGCGGCCGGGAGGTTGAGATTGGTCATCATGGCGACGGGGCGGATCACCTCGGCCTGGAAGGAGGCTTTCGCCGCATCGATAAATCGCTGGTTATGAAAGTACGGCTCGGCGCCGTCGAAAACGACCTTGCCGCCCAGCGCCCAGAAATTGCGGAACCAGCCGCCCGAGGTTTCCCCCGTGTTGCGATGCACCGCCGATAAGGTCTTGTAGGGACTGCCCTTCCTGATCAGGGCGACGACGCCGTCCGGGTCGTCAAATGCCGGATCGAGCCGGACCGGCGGCGCGAGAAGATGTTTCGGGCGGACAGTGAGCGCAATCCCCATGGCGGTTTCCCCTTGTTCTTGTTTTCCGAAAGTATGGCACAATCGGGGCTGGGCGGCAAATACCGCGATCCGCCCTACTCCGCCGGGGACAGCGTCGTCTGTGGCGATGGGCGCACCCGGCCGGGGAGGATCAGCGCGGCCAGCGAAATAAATACCGCGACAATGGCAACGACGGTGATCACCCCCTGAAAACCGGCGCCGGATTCGAGGATAAAGCGGGCCGCCATGAGCGACAGGGCGCCGATCACCAGATTCAGCATCAGCTTGACCGACATGACTTTCGTCCGCCAGACATCCGGCACATAGCGGGCGATCACCGTATCGGTGATCGGGATCTGGCCAAAGACGAAGGCCATGGCGGCCAGCGTCGCGGCAAACAAGGCATAGTTTGTCTGCAACGCCATGATGCCGATCAGCACCGGCTGCGCGAGCGCAATCGCAAAGAGCACCGGCTTGATCCGGTAGGTGTCAATCAAACGACCGACCACGAGCTGCGCAAAGGCGGCAATGGCATACACCAGCGCCGCCAGCAGCCCCGTGGTGGCGATATTCGTGGTGACGTCCGGCAGGCTCACCTCGAACATGCGGGGGATGACGAAGGTCATGGTGCCGAAGACAAATCCGCCGGCCGAGGTGACCAGCGAGATCGCGACCAGCGCCCGTTTCCAGCCGGGCATGAAGCCGACAATCTCTTTCTCACCGGTCGCGTAACTCGGCGCGGCGCCGCCGCCCCGGCGCACGAAGACAAGAAAGGCGATACCGGCCAGAATGGCGACAATCCCCGGCAGGATGAAGGCAAGCTGCCAGTTATAGCCGGCAAGGATAAAGCCGGTGATCAACGGCGCGGCGGCCACGCCCATATTGCCCCAGACGCCGTTCATCCCGACGCGCCAGCCGACGCGGCCGCCGCCCTGGACGACCATGGCGATGCCGACCGGATGATAGATCGAGGCAAACAGGCCGATCGCGGCAAGGCCGACCGCTATCTGCAGCGGGGATTGCGCGAACCCCGTGGCGATGGCCGAGATGCCGATCCCGACGAAGAAGACCGTCATCATACCGACGCGGTTCCATTTATCCGCCAGATAGGCGGCAAGCGGCGCCCCGGCGCCAAACAGGACCAGCGACGGGATGCCATAGGGCAGCATTTCCGCATAGGCGCCGTCTTCCGCAAGGCCGAAGGCGAGGCCGGCGCTGAAGGCCGCTTTTGCGAAAATCAGCATGAACAGATGGTCGACGAAGTGACCGAAGTTGAGAAAAGTAAACCGAACCTGCTGCTGGGTCACGAGATATTCCTGCTATTGGGCGGGGCCTGAAGCCCTTCTTCGCGCTTTATTATTATAGAAAAGTAGCATAAAGCCGGACAGGTTGTCACACGAGATTTCCTCATGTTTCGGCTTAGTTTTTTCGACATGATATTTCCCGTTGCAAATCCATCGAATGGTCCTAATATGGCAGTCACTCATCGGGGTGCCCTTGGAGGCTGAGAGGCAAGATCGCCGACCCGCAGAACCTGATCCGGTTAGCACCGGCGGAGGGAATTGAGGCCGGTTCATCGAAGTATATGCACATCGCGCCCTTCCCTCAAACGAACGAATGGAAGGATGACGGCATGCGCGAAGACATATCTAGACATCTGTTGCAGGAGATGAACAGCCGCCGCCCGGCGGTGCATTGCCTTACCAATACGGTGGTGCAGGCGCTGACCGCCAATATGCTGCTCGCCGTCGGCGCCATTCCCTCCATGTCCTCGGATATTGCGGAGGTGGCGCATTTCACGAAAAGCGCCAACGCCCTCCTCGTCAATATCGGGACCCTGGACGGGGATCTGAAAAACTCGATCAAGGCCGCCATCGGCGCCGCGCGAGACCATAACATTCCCTGGATATTCGATCCCGTATTTATCGACCGGTCCGAGCCACGCGCCGCCTATGCGATGGAGCTTCTCTCGCTTGGCCCGGCGCTGATCCGCGGGAATAGGGGGGAAATTGGCCTTCTCGGCGGTAATCCCGCCGATCTTGCGCGAAAAACCGGCGCCATCGTTGCCATGACCGGCGTGACCGACATCGTCACCGACGGCAGCACCGAAATCACGCTCGAGGGTGGCCACGAACTGATGAGCCTGGTCACCGGCATCGGCTGCGCGGGGACGGCCCTGCTCGGTGCCTGTCTCGCCATCGTCCCGGCGGAGGAACGCTTGCAGGCGGTCGCGGCGGGCCTTTCCCTTCTGGGGGAGGCCGGAGAAAAAGCCGCCGCCGAGGCGACCGGCCCCGGCAGCTTCGCCGCCCTGATCCTCGATAAGATATACCAGATTAGCCAATCCAGCCTCCAGGAAAGGAAGGAAAATGAGTAAGACATCCCTCACCCGTCGAAAATTTCTTGCCGCCGGCGGTGCCGGTGCACTGGGCGCCGGTTTCGCGGCGACCCCGGCCATCGCGAGCGGCGCGCGGGAATGGAAGATGGTCACCTCCTGGCCGAAGGGCGCGCCGGGCGTCGGCGTCACGGCGCAACGCCTTGCCGACCGGATCACCCTGATGAGCGGCGGCAAGCTGACCGTGAAGTTGTATGCGGCGGGGGAGCTGGTTCCCGCGCTGGAGGTGTTCGGCGCCGTTGGCGGCGGCACGGCGGAGCTTGGCCATACCGCTTCCTTCTTCTGGCAGGGCAAGGCGAAGGCCAGCGTCTTCTTCACCACCGTTCCCTTCGGCCTTACCTCGCTCGAGCATATGGCCTGGATCAACCAGGGCGGCGGTCAGGAGCTTTGGGACAAACTCTATCAACCCTTTGATATAAAACCCTTTATGGCCGGTAATTCGGGCATGCAGATGGGCGGCTGGTTCAAACGGGAGATCAAGTCCCTCGATGATCTGCGCGGGATCAAGATCCGCAGCGCCGGTCTCGGCGGCGATCTGTATGAGAAACTTGGCGCGACCGCGGTCCTGCTGCCACCGGGGGAGATTTATCCCGGCCTGCAAAGCGGGCTGGTGGACGCGGTCGAATTCCTCGGACCCTGGAGTGATCGGGCCTTCGGATTCTACAAGGCCGCGCCCTATTACTACTGGCCGTCCTTCAACAAGCCGAACGGGACGGCGGAATGCCTCGTCAACCGTCAGGCCTACGACTCGCTGGACGATGACCTCAAGGCCGTCGTCGCCAATGCCTGCCAGGCGGAGAATGCGGTCGGCCTGACCGAGGCCGAGTGGGAAAATGCCCGGGCGCTGGCCGATCTGGTCGCCAACAAAAAGGTCGAGGTGCGGGAATTCCCCGCCGATCTCATCAGCAAGGCGAAGGAACTGACGCCGGCGCTGATCGACGGGTTCGTCGCCGGCGATGCGATGGCGGAGGAAATTCTCAAATCCTACCGCGCGGCGCTCGATCTCTCGCAAAGCTGGTCCCGGGTCGGACGGGAGGCCTATTTCGCCGCCCGCGACCGCTAACGGTCAACCACCATTATGGTTAACGAAGGGTAAATCCGGCACCATAATGGTGCCATCGGCAGTCTTTCGCCGCGAAACGGCAACCATAATGGTGGCATTACCGCCGCAATAGGCCTTGACCGGCCCCGGCAGGCTTCGCACAATTGCCGGGCGGGTCAGGGGCGCATCTGAAAAGGGGAAATCCATGTCGATCCAGAACGGGATGATAATTTTGGGCGTCGTGATCCTCCTCGCCCTGCTCGCGGGGGCCGTGGGGCTCTATCTTTTCTACGGATCGATCTACCGCTTCGATCAGGCGACGGACGGCCCCGAGGCCTATGACCTTGCCGGCGTCCGCGACGTGACATTTCCCTCCGAAGACGGCGCGGAGATTTCCGCCTGGATCCGCCCGCCCGTGGGCGATGCGCCGGTGATCCTCTATTTCATGGGGAATTTCACCTCCATCGGCCCATCGGTCCAGCGGCTCAAACCCCTGCTTGAAAAGGGCTTCGGGGTCGCGGCGCTCGTCTACCGGGGATCGAGCGGCAAGCCCGGCACCCCGTCGGAGGAGGCCTTCGCCGGCGATGCCCGCGCGCTCTATGACCGCCTCGACGACCTGATGGCGGCGGAAATTCCCGCCAACCGGCGGATTGCCTATGGCTATAGCCTGGGAAGCGGGATTGCCGTGCGGCTGGCCGCCGACCGGCCCGTCGCCGCGCTCACGCTGGAGGCCGCCTATGCCCGCTTTTGCGATTATTTCACCGACAGATATTTCGGCCTGCCCTTCTGTGCCGTCATGACGAAGGAGCGGTACGATTCCATCGACCGGATCGCGAGCATCGAGGCGCCGCTGCTCATGTTTCATGGGGAACAGGACAGCGCCATCCGCATTGCCTCCGCCCGCCGCCTGTTCGACGCGGCGTCCGAACCGAAGCGGTTCATCGCCTATCCCGCCGGCAGTCACGTCAATCTCTGGCAACAGGGCCTGCCCGAGGAAAGTCTTGAATTTTATGGGAAAATTGTCCCCTGTGGCTGGATCAACGGTTGAGCAGCAACTCGTTCAGGATCTTGCCGATTTCACTGATCGTCGGGTCGATCATCATATTGAAATGATCGCAGTTGAAAACCATCACCTCGATATTGCCCGAAACGAATTTATCCCAGCCCAGATGCTGGCCGGCCCGCAGGAATTCGACGCTGGCCTGCCGACCCTTGAACAATAGGACATCCGCCGGATAATCCTCCGGGCGGTAGCGGTTTTCCGCCGACAGATAGGCCTGCGTCATCCGCTGGCCCACCAGCTCGTCCGGCAGCTGTTCGCCTTTTGCCAGAAGCTCGGCAATCTGCGCCATCTCGCGTCTCGCGGCCAGGCTCCGCCATTTGCGCAGCGGCCAGCGCAGCGCAAAACCGAGGCTCCAGTGCCGGGCGGTCCAGAGTTTCTCGAGCAGATTAAGCGTTACCGGCTCCGGATCGGGGGCGAGGGTATCGAAAAAGATGAGGTTCCCGACCTCATGGCCCGCCTTTCGCAGCTGCTGCGCCATTTCGAAGGCGATTACGCCGCCGCCCGAATAACCGGCGAGGTGATAGGGCCCCTCGGGCTGGTTCTTCAGAATGGCGGCGACATAGCAAGTCGCCATTTCCTCAATGGATTCATGGATTTCCGCCTCCCCGTCCGAGCCGAGCGCGCGCAGCGCATAAAACGGCACCCGGGGGTCGAGATAGCCGGACAGGGACCGGAAATTAAGGACATTCCCGCCCGCGCCATGGACAAGATAGAGCGGCTTCACATCGGCGGCGCCGGCCTTGATCCGAACCAGCGGCGACCAGCCGTCGGCGTCCGCGGGCGTCTCCGCCGCGGCCA
This sequence comes from Sneathiella chungangensis, assembly GCF_009882935.1. Taxonomy (GTDB): domain Bacteria; phylum Pseudomonadota; class Alphaproteobacteria; order Sneathiellales; family Sneathiellaceae; genus Sneathiella; species Sneathiella chungangensis. The sequence goes on along the minus strand of NZ_WTVA01000015.1, from coordinate 953,458 downwards.
TCTCCGCCGTTGCCGCGACCTCGATATTCCCCTTCTTGATCACCATGTCGGAGAGAAGCCGCAAGGTCGGCGCCTGGAACAGCGTGGCGAGCGGCAAATCCGTCGCATATTCCTTGCGTATTTTCGCGAACAAGCGCACCGCCGCCAGTGAATGGCCGCCCAGATCGAAGAAATCGGCATCCGGCTCGGGCTGGCCAACGCCAAGAAGGTCCGACCAGAATTCGGCGATTTTCTCCTCCACCGCATTGGCATAGACCGTGCCGGCACCGGCGCCCTCCGCCGCCTTCGCGCTGTCCTTCTTCCGGCGGTGAGCCCCGATCCGCGCCATTTCCCGGGCGATATCCGCCATCGCGGTCGGCGAGATCACCATCGCGCGGGCGTCGGAATTGAGCATCCGGCTGAACACCGCCGGGGCATCGGCGGCGGCGATCCCCTGGGCGATCATGACATCAACAAGCTGCGCCGGGGAGCTGCCCTGCTCGAACGAGGTTCCTTCGACGCGGCTGAGCGCAAATCCTTCCATGATGATCAGCGGCGTGCCCTGGTCATCCATGAAGAGGACATCAAAACTTGCGTAGCGGCCGGGCGTCTCCGCGACCAGGCGGGCGCGGGTCCGGAACCGCGATGGCAGCGGCGCAAGGATGCGCAGCCGGTCGATAGACATCGGCGCATAGAAGGCGCCCTGCGTCCCGACATCGCTCAGCAAATTGAGCCCGATCGTCGCCGCGGTATCGGTCAGGCCCGGATGCGCGGCATAATCGTCAAGATCCGCGAGAAAGGCATCGGCAAGCGCGAAATCCGCCTCGATTTCCTTCCTGCCGCACCGGATCTCGCCGATATTGTCCCAGCGCGGGCCGAAATCGATCAGGTCGGCTTGCGAATCCTGACCGCTGTTGTCGGAAACCGCAAGGGCCGACGTCAGTTGCAGCTCGCGCGGGACCTTACGGTCGGTCAGGCGTTTGAAAACGATCTGCGCGCGGCAATGCTCGACAAGCGGCGCCTCCGGCGAGGGGCTGCTGCTGACCTGAAACTCATAGCCGCGCTCATCCGGCGTCAAGGTCACGACGACACGCATGCGCGTCCCGTCGGGGAAGATCATCGGGCTGAAGAGGGAGAGCGACTGGAGTTCCCATTTTCTGCCTGCAGCCGCCGCCTCCATCGCCGCATGGGCAATCTCGATATAGGCGGTGCCGGGCAGCACCGGCACGCCGCCGACCACATGCTCGCTCAGCACCCAGAGCGCCGCCGGATCGTAATAGGAGGTGAAGGAGATTGCGCCGTTGCTCTCTGTTTCCGGGGCGCCGAGCAATGGATGCGGACCTGCCGCGCTGTCTTCCAAATTGCGATAGGCGCGCGCTGCCATGCCGACATCGCGCCAGACGCCCCAGGAAATCGCAAGACCATCGGTGCGCGAGGCCGCGAGGCTTTCCAGATAGCTGTTCGCCGCCACATAATCGACCTGGCCGGGCGGGGCGGTAATGACCGAAGTCGAGGAGAAGACGGCAAAGAAATCAAGACTGCCATCGGGCAGCAGCGCCGCGAGATTGGCGCCGCCCGTCACCTTGGGCGCCAGGACATTATGGGCATCGTCAAGGCTCTTGCCCAGCATCGGCGCGTCATCCATGATGCCGGCCCCGTGGAAGGCGCCGTCGATGCCGCCAAATTGCGCCCGCGCCGTTTCAAGGGCCTTGCCGAGCGATGCCTTGTTGGTCACATCGGCGCTTAACAGCAGGACCTCTCCGCCCGCCGCCTCGATCTCCTGCAGGATCCGGATGGCATGGGCAGTGCGGCTGTTCGGGGATTTGGCGAGCACGACAGGCCAGTCACCGCCACCGGGGAACCGCGATCGGCCGATGAGCGCAATGCGCGCCCGGGCCGTGGTGCCAAGATAACGCGCGAGCTCGAGCCCGATGCCGCCGACGCCGCCGGTGATCACGTAGCGCCCGGCCTCCTTCACCCGCTTCGGAAGCACCTCCGTCGCCGTGACCGGTAGGGGTTCCAGCTTCTGCGCATAGCGTTGACGGGCGCGGAAGGCGATGCAGTCATCGGCGCTCGCGCCGTCATGCTCATCGAGAATGGTTTTCGCCGCCCAGCCCGGATCTTCGGTCGCCTCCAGATCGATATATTGACCATGCAGCCCCGGAATTTCGCGCGGCGCGACCCGGACCGGCCCGATCAGCGTGCTGAGCGCCGGATGCAGGACCGGTTCTCCGTTCACCGAGAAGGCGCCGCTGCCGATAAAGCTGAGGCGGATATCCCCGGACGGGTCCGCCGACTGGATGGCGCGGGCGAGGCAGAAACCGGCGTCAAACAAACCCGTCTGACCGTCCGCCGCCGACGCCATGGGCCAGCCGTTCAGGATCTGCGCCGGGATCTCACCAAGCTCGGCAAAGAGCGCCTCGTAATCCTCCGGCACGTCCGGGGCGAGGCGGTATTCATCCCCGTCGCGGGTGAAATGATCGCCGGGACGGACTATGACCAGGGTCTCCCGCCGCTCCGCAAGCGCCGCGGCGAGGGCGTCCGAGACCGGATCGCCGCCATGGAAGAGCAGCCAGCTGCCGCCATGGCGCATTTCCGCCGGCGGGACGGGCGCAACCACCCATTTTTTCGTGACATACCAGTCATCGGGATTATCGTGCCGCGTCAGGCGGATGGCGCCCTCGGCGATGGCCGTTTCGGTATCGGCGACGAGGCCCATCCCCGGTTCGATCCAGTGGCGTTCGCGCGCGAAGGCATAGGTCGGCAGCGAAACCCGCCGCCCGCCGGCGCCCGGCAGTTTTTCCCAGTCAAGCGCGCCCCCTGCCGCCCAGATCCGGCCCGCGGCGAGCAGCGCCCGCGCCATATCGTCATCCGCCTCCTTCGGCGGGCGGCCAGAGGAAAGGACGGCGCGCGGTTCATTCTCTCCGTGCCCCATCTCGGCGAGCGGTCCCAGCGTCTGGCCGGGCCCGACCTCGAGCAGGATTTGCCCCGGCTTCTTGAGGACGGTTTCCACCGCATCGGCGAAAAGAACCGTATGGCGCAAATGGCTGACCCAATAGTCGATGGTCGAGAAATCCCCGTTTTCCGGCCAGTCCCCACGCAGGGACGACACAAAGGGAATCTCCGGATCCTTTAGGCGGATCCCCTGGATCCCGTTGCGGAAGTTATCAAGCTGGTCATCGAGGATGCGGCTATGGGCGGCGACATTGATGCGCACCCGCGTGGCCTCATATTCCGTGCCCTTCAGCTCGTTCTCCAGGGCGTCGATTCGCGCGACCTCCCCCGACACGACACAGAGATCGGGGGCATTCAGCGCCGCAATGTCAAGGCTGTCGCCGATCATCTCCAGCACCTTTTCGCGCGGCGCGGGAATGATGCTCATGGCGCCGGCGGCGGCGGCATCCATCACCTTGCCGCGCCAGACAACGATTTTAAGCGCGTCGGCAACCGACATCACCCGGGCGATCACGGCGCCCGCATATTCCCCGGCGCTATGGCCGAGAACCGCGGCGGGCTCTATCCCCCAGCTCATGAACATCCGGGCATAGGCATATTCAAGGATGAACAACGCCGGAATGGCATAGCCCGACCTTTCCATCCTGGCGCGGGCATCCGCATCCTCGAGGCATTTATCGAACATCACGGCGCGAAGATCGGCAGGCGCATCCGCCGGCATCTGCGCGAAGCATTCATCGACGGCGGCGCGAAAAGGCGCAGAACTCCTTAACAGTCCCGCGCCGGCGCCGGGATATTGCGCCCCGCCGCCGGGGAACATGAAGACCACCTCCGCCTTCGCGGTTCCGGCGGTCCCCTCGCCGACATGGGCGGGCGCCTCGTTCCACAGCGCCGCCTTGAGATCGTCCCGGGACCGGGCAACGATCACCCGGCGCTCGGAAAATTCGCGGCGGCCATGCCGCAGGGTAAAGGCGGCATCGGCAAGATCGGGCATCTCCGGCGATGTAACGAAATCGCGCCATTTCTCCTGAAGACCATCGAGGGCGTTTCGATTGCGCGCCGAGAAAGGGAAGAGCCGCCAGCTTTCCTCCCGTGGCATATCGGGGCGCCGTGGCGCCTCCTCGACAATCGCATGGGCGTTGGTGCCGCCGACACCGAGCGAGTTGATCGCGGCACGGCGCGGAATATCCCCGCGCGGCCAGGGCTTGCTCTCGGCGACCACATAGAAAGGACTGTTGGCGATATCGAAGCGGCTGTTCGGCGTCTTGTAGTGAAGCGAGGCGGGGATCATCTCATGGCGCAGCGCCTCCACCACCTTGATCAGGCTGGTGGCGCCCGCCGCCGTGTCGAGATGGCCGATATTGCTCTTGACCGAGCCGATCCCGCAATAGCCGGTGCCGCCGGCCCCGTACACTTGCGCGAGACCGGCCAGCTCGATCGGATCGCCGACCGGCGTGCCGGTGCCATGGGCTTCGACGTAACTTACGGTTTCCGCAGGCACACCCGCAATGGCGAGGGCCTCGGCCGCGGCTTCCGCCTGACCGTCGACGCTGGGCGCGAGATAGCCCGCCTTCTGCGCGCCGTCGTTATTGACGGCGGAACCGATCAGCACCGCCTTGATATCGTCGCCATCGGCAAGCGCATCCTCGAGCCGACGCAAGATGACGAGCGCCGCGCCGGAGCCGAACACCGTGCCCTCACTGTCATCATCAAACGGGCGGCAGAGGCCATCGGGCGACTGGATCTCCCCTTCAACGAATTTATAGCCATGGCGATGCGGCAATTCGATGGTGACGCCGCCGGCAATCGCCATGTCGCACTCCATGGAGAGCAGGCTGGCCGCCGCCTGATGCACGGCGACGAGCGAGGTCGAGCAGGCCGTCTGGATCGCCACCGACGGCCCCTGCAAATTCAGCAGATAGGACAGCCGTGTCGTCAGGAAATCCTTGTCATTACCGGTATGGCGCAAGAGGAACATGCCGATTTCCGCGACAAGGTCGGGATTGGTCAGCAGATTGAACGGAAGATAGGCCTGCATGCCGGAGCCGGCAAAGACGCCGATCCGCCCGTCGAAACTTTCGGGCATATGGCCGGCATCCTCCAGCGCCTCCCAGGCGCATTCAAGGAAATGGCGGTGCTGCGGATCGAGGATGGAGGCTTCGCGCGGCGAAAAGCCGAAAAAGCCCGCATCGAAACATTCCATATCGGAAAGATAATTCGCCGCGCGCACATAGTTCGGGTCGGCCAGCTCTGTCGCGCTGACGCCGTTCGCCAGCATCTCCTCGTCCGTGAACCAGCGCGTGCCGATGCGCCCGCCCGCCAGCATGTGCCAAAGCTGCGAGACGGTGCGCGCGGACGGGAACCGTCCGGCCATGCCGACGATGGCAATCTTTTCAGAAGCCTGAAGTCCTTCTACGCCGTCTGTCATCTTCCCGCTTATCCCCACCGCAACCGGCGGTGCCGCTCGTCCTGACAGAAATCATATCCTGCCAAGGCTCATGTTTACTATACAGTTGTCCCGGTTCTTTGCGTCATCCGCGCCCGGCGCGCCGCCGCCCGCTGCGCCCCGCGCATCGCCGCCGTCGATTCCCCCTCCGCCTTGCCGCCGCCGTCGAGATGTCGGGCCAGCGCCTGAATGGTGGAGAAGCGGAACATGTCGGTGATCGCGACTTCCTTGTCGAACAGCTCCTTCAGCCGCCGCTGCACCTGCACCACGAGGAGAGAATGCCCGCCGAGATCGAAGAAATTGTCGGTAACGCCGACCTCGGAGAGGCCCAGCGCCTCGCACCAGATCTTGGCGATCGCCGCTTCGGTATCGCTCTGCGCCGTTGCGGCCGCCGCGCTCGCCTGCCCCTGCGGTTTCGGCAGCGCCTTGCGGTCGATCTTGCCGTTCGGCGTCTCGGGCATTTTATCGAGCACGACCACCTGCGAGGGCGTCATGAATTCGGGCAGCATCTCGCCGAGTTTCCGGCGCACCTCCTGCGGATCGATCTTGTGCCCCGGCGCCACGGTCGCAAAGGCGACGAGGCGCTTGTCGCTGTCGCCGGTCTCGAACACGGTCACGGCGGCATCCTTCACTTCCGTGAGCGATCCGAGCTTCGCCTCGATCTCGCCAAGCTCGATCCGGTGGCCGCGCACCTTGACCTGGTTGTCCATGCGGCCATGGAATTCAAGCCGGCCGTCGGGCATATGACGGACAAGGTCACCGGTCCGGTAAACGCGCCCTTCCGGCGTGTCCAAAAACCGTTCCGCCGTCAGTTCTTCGCGGTTCCAGTAGCCATCGGCAACGCCATCGCCGCCGATCCAGAGCTCGCCGGCAACCCCGCTCGGCAGCGCCTGACCAAATTCGTTGCGGACGGAATAGATCGTGTTGGCAATCGCCTCGCCCAGCGGGATGGTCTCGCCCACCGTTTCAAGATTGGCGACCGACGACCAGACGGCGGTTTCCGTCGTGCCATACATATTGAGAAGTGTTCCCTTGAGATTGGCGCGGAGATTGCGCGCAAGTTCCGGCGGGAAGCCTTCACCGCCGACCATCATCACGTCAAGCTTGCCGAGCGCCGTCCGGCCTGCCTGCTCAGCGACGAGGAAGGAGGCCATCGACGGCGTGCATTGGAAATGGGTGATGTCATGCTCGGCGATCTGCTCGGCGACCGAGGCCTGACGGGCAACGCCGCCTTCGGCCAGCAGGTTGTTCTTGAGATCATTGATATAGGTGAGATGCTTGAGCACCAGGTCCGTATCGACGCCGAAATCGATGAGGCAGGCAATCTCGTCAACGCCCATGCGGGCAATCTCGCGCACCAGCTCCTGACAGCTCTCAGGCGTGCCGAACAGACCGCTCGTCTGGTAATAGCGCTCGAACGCATGATCGAGAAGCGCTTCGGTCTCTTCCTCGGTAAGTTCCTGTTTTTCAAAGACTTCCTGCGGCGTTAGACCGGTCGCGTCGGCCTTCTGCTTGAAGGTCGGGGAGCTCCAGGAGGCGCGGCGCAAGAGATCGACCGAGCTTTTCAAATATCCCTTCATCGGTTCGCGCACCGTCTCGCGCACCTGATCCTCATCCTCACCGACAAACGTATGGAGCATGAGGGAGACCTTGCCGTTGCCCGGATGCCCCGCCTCGCGCCAGGCCATGCGGTAGGCACGGATTTTCTCGGCCACATCCTCGAATTTCTGGCCCAGCAGATGGGTCAGCACATAGCAGCCCTTTTCCGCCGCCGCCGCGAAGGTTTCCGGGTTCCCCGCCGCCGTCAGCCAGAGCGGAATCTCGCCGCGCACCGGGCGCGGCAGGGTCGAAATCTCGATTTCCTCGCCCTTGTGGTTGGGCAGCATGACGCTTTCGCCCCGCCAGAGCTTGCGCAGCGTATCAATGCCATCCAGCATGACCTCCTTGCGGGGTTCGAAATTTTCGGGCTGCAGGACAAAATCGTTGGGCTGCCAGCCGCTGGCGATGGCAATACCGGCGCGGCCCGCCGAGATATTGTCGACCAGCGCCCAATCCTCGGCGACACGGACCGGATGATGCAGCGGCAGCACGCAGGACCCGGCGCGAATATCGACGTTTTTGGTGAGCGAGGCCACGGCCGCGGAACTCACCGCCGGATTGGGATAGAGGCCGCCAAAGGCATGGAAATGCCGCTCCGGCGTCCAGATCGCCTCAAAACCGTTCTCATCGGCGAATTTCGCGCCCTGCAACAGGAGACGATAGGCGTCCGGCCCACTGCCCGCGACTTCGGAGGCAAAATAGAACAGGCTGAAGCCCGGAACCGGGGTCGAGGAGACGCCGTCCGTCTGCAGCACCACGGTGAATCCGCGGGCCAGGCTCCAGAAAATCTCCAGCACGGAAATATCGAAGGAAACCGAGGTGATGGCCAGCAGCCGGACCTCGCCCTCATGCGGCACGGTCAGGTCGGTGCCGGTGAAGAAATTGACGATATTCTGATGGGTCAGCATCACGCCCTTCGGAATCCCGGTCGAGCCGGAGGTATACATCAGATAGGCGAGATCGGAGGGCGCGCCGGCGGGCGCCGTGAAGCCATCGGCAACCGTCGCGTCCGGATAAACAATCTTTTTCGCATCCAGGCGGAACTTGTATTCGGTCGCCGGGCTCGCCACGATCAGCGGCGCGTTGCTGTCCTCGATCATGAAGGCAACCCGCTCCGCCGGATAGGACGGATCGAGCGGGAGATAGGCCGCCCCCGTTTTCAGGATCGCGAGCAGGGAAACAATTAGGTCGGTCGACCGATCCAGGCATAATCCAACGATGACGCCCCGTCCCGCGCCGCGCGCGGCAAGGGCGGCGGCAAGCGCATCGGTGCGTTTGTCGAGTTCCGCGTAAGTAAGCACATCGTCATCGGCCTTCAGCGCGATGGCGTCCGGCGTCTTGGCGACCTGGTCGCGGATGACATCGTGAATGCGCTTGTCGCGCGGATAATCCACGCCCATGGCATCCATCCCGGCCTGTTTCTGGTTCGGATCGGTGAGCGGCAGGTTTTTGAGCGCCGTCTCTTTTTTGGCGGCAAAAGCATTGAGGAAGAAAGCGAGATCCCGGCCCATGGCGGCGAGCATGTCCCGCGCGTAAAGGCCGGTTTTCGCGATCAGGCGCGGGCCCTCTCCCAGCGCGAGCACGAGGTTGCGATCCCCCAGAAGGTCGGCATCGGCCCCGTCGCGGGGCGTCACGGCGACATTCAGCGCGCGCAGGGCGACATCGCGTGCGGCCATGTCGGGCAACCGCGCGATCAGATCGATGCTGCGCGGACCGGCGGCGCGGCCGTCCGCCTGTATTCTCGATACCGCGTCAATCGTCTCCGCGGCGGTCTTTTCGGCCGCAAGGGGGAGCGTGACAAGCTGGCTTTCGGCGATCAAGGGATGCGTCTCGGCCCCTGAATCCATGCCGCAGGATACCGACTTCGCGCCCATGAGCAGCGCATGCCAGACAAGAAGACCGGCGGTCGCCACCTCCAGCGCCAGCGGTTGATCGAGCATGAGGGGCACGGCAACCGCGCCGGAGGCCGTATCCCGGTTCGACGGATAGGGCGATTGCAGCGGCTGCGCATTGGAAAGCGCGTCCTGCCAGTAATTTTCCGCCTTCGCGGTGGCCGAGAGAAGATCATCCGGCATGGCGGGCAGTGGTGGCAGCACGGCGCCTATCTGAAGCCCGACGGCGTTGGGATGGCGCGGCTCGCCCTTAAGGCAGCGGAACCCGCCCAGCCTTACATTGTGATCGGCGGCGGCAATGGTGATGCTGTCATCGTCAAGGCCGATCACCTGACCGGGCGCCCCCGATGCCGGACCGTCAAGGATATCGAGCGTACCGACGAGGGAGATGGCGGCGCCCGTCCACAGCTTCGCGGCGCCGAGCGGATTGGCATAGGCGCCGAAATCGAGCGCGCGGACAAGCCGGTCGAGGTCCGCGGCGGGTTTCGTGAAATCCAGCGCGCCAAGCTGCGCGGGCCGCATGGCGGCGGTGTAGATGTTTTTCTCCGTCCCCTGCTCCACCGGCCGGGCGGCGTCGGATTTGAGCTCCGCCACCAGCTCGGTGAAGGAGGCGAGCCCCGCCTCATAACATTTCGCATTGAGGCTCATCGAGGTTTCATCGGGCGCGATGTCAACGCGGCGGGATTTCAAAATCCGTCCCGCATCGGGACTTTCCTTCATCTCGTGCCAGGTGACCGCATGCGAGGTCTCGCCGTTTATCAGCGCCCAGGAAGTAACATTGATGCCGGTATATTTCGGCAGCGGTCCATCGAAGAAATTCACGGCAAACTTGCGGGGCGGGACGGGCAGGGCTTGCGGAAAGATCGTCAGGTTGACGACGCTGAACAGATAATCATAGGCAAGGTCGTTCAGCCCGGCATCGCCGGGATCACCGAAAAGCGGCAGGCCCTCCGCCTCCGCCCAGGCCCGAACCCTCGGTTCGTGACTTAGAATGCCGGCGATTTTGCCGCCCGCGCGCGTGAATGCCTCCGCGCATTGAACGAGAAGCGTTCCTTCCCCAATGAATAAACCGTTCATTGTTAAAATACGGTCCTTCGGCCGTGATCTTATTTGTTATTGAATACTCCTTAACCACACCATAGAAAAAACCTGTTTATTATCCCTTAACGGGCGGAGAAAACACCAATTCAACGAGGGGTTTAATCCGCCCGGGGGATATCCGTGACAAACTTGGGGACGTGATATCCCTTCTGCACCGCCGGACGCTCGAAAATACGGTTATACCAGCCCTTTACATTGGGATAGTCCGCGAGGTCGATCGTCTGCCATTCGAAGCGCGAAATCCAGGGCCAGATCGCGATATCGGCGATGCTGTAGTCCCCGGCGACGAAATCCCGGTTGGCGAGCGCGGTATCGAGCACCCCATAGAGCCGTTTGGCCTCCGTCAGGTAGCGGTCTTCCGCATAGGGCGCCTTGCCGGGGTTGAAGCGGACGAAATGATGGACCTGTCCGGCCATCGGCCCGAGGCCACCCATCTGCCACATCAGCCATTCCATCATCTGCCAATAGGCTTTCTCGTCCGTCGGCACCAGCTTGCCGCCGGCCTTCTTTGAAAGATACAGCATGATCGCCCCGGATTCCATCATGCGGATACCGGTATCATGATCGACAATCGCCGGGATCCGGCCGTTTGGCGAAATTTCAAGGAATTCCGGCGTCTTCTGCTCGTCGTTGCCGATATCGATGGATTTCACATTATAGGGAAGCCCCAGCTCTTCGAGCAGGATGGAGACTTTCCGTCCATTCGGTGTTGTCCAGGTATACAGATCGATCATGTTTTCATGTCCTCCTAGGATGCTTTTGCCGCATTTCCCTGCGCACGGGCGGCCGACAGGCTCTGCTCCGGCGTCAGGGCTTCCGGATCGACGACGATCTCGATCACCGCCGCCCGGTTCGCGGCCTCGGCCGCCTTGAAAACCTCCGCGAAATCCTCTGTCCGGGTGACTTTTTCGCCGAATGCGCCATAGGCGCGCGCAAGCGCGGCAAAATCCGGATTGGCAAGCGTCGTGGCATGAACGCGTTCGGGAAATCCGCGCTCCTGATGCATGCGGATGGTGCCGAGCATGCCGTTATTGACGATGATGAAGATGACCGGCGCATTGAACTGCATCGCCGTCGCCAGCTCCTGCCCCAGCATCATGAAACAGCCATCGCCGTTGAAGCTGACGACCGTGCGGGCGGGTTCGGTGATCTTGGCGCTGATCGCGGCGGGCACGCTGTAGCCCATCGCGCCGCTGGTCGGGGCGAGCTGCGTGCGGAATTTCTTGTGCTGGAAAAAACGGTGCGCCCAGACCGCGTAATTGCCCGCTCCGGCGGTGACGATCGCATCCTCGGGCAGGGTTTCATTGAGATAGGCGACGATCTTGCCAAGATTGACGGGCCCTGGCACCTCGGTCGGTTTGATCCGCGCGAGATAGTCGTTGCGGGCATTCAGAACCCAGCCCTCCCGCGCCTTTGCCGCGCCTGGCGCCATGGCGCATGCCGCCGCGGCAAATTCCGGCATCCTGGCATTGATGGCAAGATCGGGGAGATACACCCGGCCGAGTTCGGAGACGCCCGGATGCACATGCACCAGCGTCATCGCCGGGTTCGGCACCTCTAGCAGCGTATAGCCCTGCGTCGTCATTTCGCCAAGGCGCGGCCCGACGACGAGGAGAAGGTCGCTCTCCTTTATGCGCGCCGCAAGCTTGGGATTGAGGCCGATCCCGACATCGCCCGCATAGTTGGGATGGCGGTTATCGAAGCAATCCTGCGAACGGAGCGACGCCCCGACGGGAATTCCGTGGTTTTCGGCAAATGTCTGGATATCCCGGACCGCCGCTTCGGTCCAGGTCGCGCCGCCGACGATCATGAAGGGTCGCTCCGCCGCGGCAAGATGCGCCTCCAGCGCCATCATATCGGCGGCGGCGGGGGCAATGGCGGGCGCCGTCGCCGGATGCGCGATATCGGCCACCTCCGCCACCTCGGCCAGCATATCCTCGGGCAGGGCCAGCACCACCGGACCCGGCCGGCCCGACAGCGCGGTATAAAAGGCACGGCTGACATATTCGGGGATGCGGCGGGTATCGTCGATTTCGGCCACCCATTTCGCCATTTCGCCGAAAACGCGGCGGTAGTCCATCTCCTGAAACGCCTCCCGGTCCAGCGCGTCGCGCCCGACCTGCCCAACGAAAAGGATCATCGGCGTGCTGTCCTGAAACGCGGTATGCAGGCCGATCGAGGCGTTGGTCGCGCCGGGGCCGCGCGTCACCATGCAGATGCCGGGCCGGCCGGTCAGCTTGCCATAGGCCTCCGCCATATTGGCGGCGCCGCCTTCGTGGCGGGTATTGATCATGCGGATGCTGTTGGCGTGATTGTACAGCCCGTCGATCACCGCGAGATAGCTCTCGCCGGGCACGCAAAAGACCGTGTCCACCCCCTGCAACGCGAGTTGGTCGGCGAGTATCTGCCCGCCCGTTCTTGCTTTCAGCGATTGCGGCATTTCATCCTCTTGATTTTGTCCTTGTTCTGCGGATGCGTGATCCTAGCAGATTGCGCGGTCAAACCAATGACAAGATTCGGCATTTGGAAAATTCCGGGGGGCTCAGGCGCGCCGCCGGACCACCGCGGCGGCAACGGAGAGAAGCGCGAACATCACGGCGGCGGCGGTGACGATGCTCGGACCGGAGGGGGTATCGAGCTCGACCGAGCCGGAAATGCCGACAATCACCGCGATAATCCCGAAGACCCCTGCCCAGATCGCCATGCTCTCGGGCGAGGAGACGAGCTGGCGCGCCGTCGCCGCCGGGATGATCAGCATCGAGGTGATGAGCAGGATGCCGACAATGCGGATGGAAACCGCGACGACGATGGTCATCAGCAGCATGAGCAGGATATTCGCCCAGACCGTATTGACCCCCTCGGCGCGGGCCAGATCCTCATGAATGGTCATCAGGGTCAGCGACGACCAGTTGAAGACCAGAAGCCCGATCACCACCAGCCCGCCGCCGTAAATCCAGTAAAGGTCGATCTGCCGCACGGTCAGGATATCGCCGAACAGATAGCTGTAGAGATCGAAGCTGACGTTATCGAGAAAGCTGATCGCGACCATCCCGATGGACAGCGCCGCATGGGCGAGAATGCCGAGCAATGTATCCGTCGCCAGCACCCGGCGCTGCTGCAGCCAGACCAGCAGAAGGGCGAACAGGGTACAGACGATGACCGTGCCGAGGTTGATATTGATGCCGTACAAAAGCCCGAGGGCGATCCCGAGAAGGGCGCTGTGGGCGAGGGAATCGCCGAAATAGGCCATCCGCCGCCAGACGACGAAACAACCGAGCGGGCCGGCGATCAGCGCGACCCCGATCCCCGCCGCCAGCGCGCGGAGAATAAAATCGTCAACCATCAAGCTCTTCCATCTGATCGTGGGTATGGTCCGCATGCGGATGGGCATGATCATGGGTATGATCATGGTTGTGACTATGGTTATAGACCGCCATCAGCCGCGCCATGTCATCGCCGAACAGGCTGATGAACTCCGGATCGCGCGTCACCATATGCGGCTCCCCGTGACAGCAGATATGATGATAGAGGCAGACAACCTCCCGCGTGCTCGACATCACCAGATGCAGGTCGTGCGAGACCATCAGGATGCTGACATCGCGCTCGGCATAGATCTTCTCGATCAGCTTGTAGAACGCGAGCTGGCCCGTCACATCAAGGTTTTGCGCCGGCTCGTCCAGCACCAGAAGATCGGGATTATCGAGCAGCGCGCGCGCCAGCAGGACCCGCTGCAATTCCCCGCCCGAGAGCACATGAAGCGGCTTGTCGAGAAATTCCGTAATGCCTGTCTCCGCCGCGACATGCTGCAAATCGTCCTTCGCGGCCTTTTTTCGCAGGCTGAGAAACCGGCGCACGCGGATCGGCACCGTATGATCGGCGACCAGCCGCTGCGGCACATAGCCGATCTTAAGGTTGGCCCGCCGCTCGATGCGGCCCTCCGAGGGGTCGAACAGGCCCATCATGCATTTGAGAAGCATGGATTTCCCGGCGCCGTTCGGCCCAATGATGGTGATGAAGTCCTTCTCGCCGATGCTGAGCGAGACATCCTCGAGGATGGTTTTGCCGTCGCGATAGACGCTGACATGGCGGGCGGAAAGCAGGTCGGTCATGAGGCGGCGGACCCGCGGCAATCGCTGCATTCACCGGTGATTTCCAGCGTGACATGCTCGGCCTGGAATTCGTTCCGCTGGCTGGTTTTCGAGATCGCCTCGATGATGTCCGGATTGCAGCATTCCTTCGCCTCGCCGCAATCGGAGCAGATGAGGAAATAGCATTCCTTATGCCTGAGCGGATGGCTGCAGCCGACAAAGGCGTTGAGGCTGTTGATCTTGTGGACAAGGCCGTTCTCGGTCAGGAAATCGAGCGCGCGATAGACCGTCGGCGGCTTGATGGCGGCGATCCGGTGATCGAGCCCGTCCAGCCGGTCGAGAATATCATAGGCCTTGACCGGACCATGGTTCTGCCAGACCAGCTCCAGCACCTTGCGCCGGATTTCGGTGAAGCGCAGATGCCGCGCCGCGCAGATTTCCTCCGCCTGATGCAGGGCATCGGCGATGCAGTCTTTATGGGACGTGCAGTTATACATGGTCATTTCCCGAAAAGGCGATTGACATGGATATGTTATAATATAACATTCGCCGCTTCCGCAACCGAGAACTTTATATCTGCCGTCATGCGAATACGTTTTTTATCCAGTCTGATCGCCGTCTTTTTCCTTGTAACCTCCGCCCATGCCGAGGCTCCGGGGGGTGTCGTCGTCACCGTCAAGCCCTTGCATTCCCTGGTTCAGGGGGTGATGGGCGACACGGCGGAGGCAACGCTTCTGGTGACGGGGACGGCCTCGCCCCACGGCTTTTCCCTCAAGCCCTCGCAGGTTGGCGCGCTGCAGGCGGCAACCGTCGTCTTCTATATCGACGAGACGATGGAGACGTTCCTCAAGAACGCGCTGGATTCCCTGCCCGACACGGTTCGAAAGCTGCGGCTATCGCAGGCCGACGGGATCGTTCTGCTTGAGCGGCGCGACAGCGGCGCCTGGGAGGCGGAGGATCATCACGGCGGCCATTCCCACCATGCAGGAGAGGAGCATGGCGACGAGGCCCATAACATGCATCTCTGGCTCGATCCCCGCAATGCCGTGAAGATGGTGCGGGCCATCAATGAGACGCTCGCCGGGATTTATCCCGAAAATGCGGCGCTCTACACCGCGAATGCCGCCCGGCTTATCGCCCGGCTCGGCGCCCTCGATGAGGAGCTGGCCGGACGGCTGGCCCCGGTTCGGAACCGGCCTTTTGTGGTACTCCATGACGCCTATCCCTATTTCGAGGCGCGCTACAGCCTGACCGCCGTCGGCTCCCTGACCCTGGAGCCGGACAGCCCGGCCTCGGCGAAAAAGCTGAAGGAGATTCGCCACAAGCTGGAGGCGACGGGCGCCCGCTGCCTGTTTCGCGAGCCGCAATTCTCCGACCGGCTGCTGCGGACGGCGGCCGAGGGGCTCGACGTCAACATCGGCACGCTCGACCCGCTCGGCGGCGAACTCGAACCCGGGGCGGATCTCTATTTCATCCTGATGCGGACCCTCGCCGGCAATCTCGCCGACTGCCTCGCGGATTAGGGATCAGCGGCGGTTGGCCGTCAGGATCTTGCCGCTTCTTTCCTGCGCGCAGGCGATGCAGAGGGTGGTATAGGGCAAGGCCTCCAGCCGCGCGGCCCTGATTTCCTTGCCGCAGGAGGCGCAGCTCTTGTAATTGCCCGCCTCGATCCGGTCCAGCGCCGCCTTGATCATCTCGATCTCGTGGATGACGGTTTCCTCGAGGCGCTCATCCACCTGGTCGCCCTCGCGCTCGACCGCCTGTTCCCCGAAGGAGGCGCTATGCGCGCCGCGCAATCTCTGCTCGATCGCTTCCAGGCGGCGAATTTCCTCCGCCAGCCTATCCCGTAACTGCGTTTCGACTGCTTTCATATCCACGACACATCCTCCAGAAAAACATCTAATCAGACGAAACTATTTCCTTTGCCGCCAATACACATTGATATGGATCAATGCCGTCAACTCTCAAGGGTTTGCCCTCTAAAGCACCGAACCGGACCAGAGGGAATACAAACCGGTTGCAATAAACGCCACGGCGGCGACAATCCGGGCGACGCGAAAGGGAATATGCTGCATCAGGGCCGCGCCCAGAAAGACGACGGGAACATTGGCGATCAGCATGCCAAGGGTCGTGCCAAGGGTAACGATGATCGGCGCGCCGAAATTTGCACCCAGCAGGACCGTGGCGATTTGCGTCTTGTCGCCGATTTCAGCGAGAAAGAACAAAAGGCTCGAGACCAGAAACGCGCCATATCCATCCCAGCGCGAGGTTGGTGCATCCTCCTTGTCCGGAGTCAGCAGCCAGAGACCGACGGCAATGAAACTGCCGCCGATAATCCAGCGCCCGGTCTCGCTCTGAAGAAACTGGCCAAGCCAGACACCGGCGCCCGCCGACGCCGCGTGATTGAGAAGGGTCGCAACCAATATCCCGGCGATGATACTCCAGGGTTTGTTAAAACGGGTAATGAGAAAAAGCGAGAGAAGCTGGGTTTTATCGCCAATTTCCGCCAGCGCAACGGTAAAAACAGAAGTAAGAAACGCATCCATGATTTTCTTCCGGCGGGACGATAAACCAAAGACAAACAGCGGCCTCCCGCGGATGGGCCGTCATTTGCCTTAGGTCTTGTCGGCGTGGCGCCATGGCGCCACGCGAACCAGCCACAAGCCGTGAGGGCTCGAGTATGTTGACAGGCTCACTCACCGGATGTGAGCGGACTACTCCCCTAAAACGCGGCGAAAATTAACAGCGGCGTCGGCTTTTGTCCATGGCACAGGCCTTCGGTTTGAAGTTTTTTGAAAATAAGATAAATTTAATATATCCCCCGAAAGCGGAATCGCCCGTGCAAGAGGAAAGGACGCATCATGATCCGAAACTATTTCAAAATCTTTCTCCTATTGACGATTATCGGCACAATTTCATTCACGGCCGGATGTGCCTATAGAAACCCTGACGGCACTTTTTCCGAGGATCATCGCGGCGGAGAATGATGCAGTCAGGTTGAAATTGCGACGGTAACGCCTCATCAAATTTGACGACAGAAAACGGATAGTCGGCGCCGGCATTAAATGGCATTGTGCGTCCATCGGGTTTTCCGGTTTTGAGGGTAGAAAATGTCGCTGCGTGCCTGGGTCATATTGCTTTTGCTTTCGTTTCTCTGGGGCGGCACCTTTTTCTTTATCGAGCTGGCGCTGGTGGATTTCACCCCCTTTACCATTGTCTGCCTGCGCGTCGTCATCGCCGCGCTCGCGCTTTACAGCTATCTCAAGCTGAAGGGCGAGGCGATCCCCCACGATCTGCGGCTCTGGGGCATCTTTCTGGTGATGGGGCTGCTCAATAATATCATCCCCTTCAGCCTGATCGTCTGGGGCCAGACCCATATCACGGGCAGCGTCGCCTCGATCCTGAACGCGACGACGCCGCTTTTCGCGGTCATCCTCGCGCATTTCCTCACCACGGACGAGACGCTCAACCGCCACAAGTTGCTTGGCGTGCTGATCGGGTTCGGCGGCGTGGTGGTGATGATGCAGCCGAGCATGGCGGAGGGGTTCAATTTCGAAAGCATCGGCCAGCTCGCCATTCTTGGCGCGGCGCTTTCCTATGGTTTCGCCGGTATCTGGGGCAAGCGCCTGAAGGGGACATCGGCGCTCGTCAACGCCTTCGGGATGCTCGCCTGTTCCAGCTTCATCATGCTGCCGGTGGCGCTGATTGTCGATGAGCCCTTCGCGGCCAGCCCCGACTGGATCAGTCTCTCCGCTGTCGTCGCCCTCGCGATTTTTGGCACCGCGCTCGCCTATATCTTCTATTTCCGGCTGCTCGCGCTCGCCGGTGCGGTCAACCTGTTGCTGGTCACTTTCCTGATCCCGGTGACCGCGCTCCTCCTCGGGGTCGGCGTCCTTGACGAGGCGATCCACCCCCTCGCCCTGGTCGGCACGGCGATAATTTTTGCCGGTCTCGCCCTGATCGACGGGCGGATCCTCGTTTTCTTCAGAAAACCGCGGAAGGTGTGACGACGACCACCTCCGCCGCCTTGCAATCCGCCGCGGTTTATTACACTTTACGTTCAAGGGTTCATGAAAGACGGGGATTTGCCATGTGGCCGAACGAGAGACTGCTTGATCTGCTTCAAATCGAGGTGCCGATAATCCAGGCGCCCATGGCCGGGGCCAACGGATCGGCGCTGGCCATCGCGGTGAGCGAGGCGGGCGGCCTCGGGTCCCTTCCCTGCGCCATGTTGAACGAGGACAAGATGCGCGCCGAGGCGGGCAATATCCGCCAGCAAACCGCCAAGCCGTTCAGCATGAATTTCTTCTGCCATACCGTCACCACGCCGACGGCGGCGCAGCAGGCGGCCTGGAAAGACCGGCTCGCGCCCTTCTACGCCGAATACGGCCTTGATCCGGCCGACGTTCCCCCGGCCGCCATCCGCCGCGCCTTTGATGAAGGCATGTGCGCATTGGTCGAGGATATCAAACCGAATGTGGTCAGCTTTCATTTCGGCCTGCCCGATGCCACCCTGCTCGCGCAGGTCAAGGCGACGGGCACCCGCGTGCTTTCCAGCGCGACAACGGTGAAGGAGGCGCGTTGGCTGGAAGAAAACGGCTGCGATGCGATTATCGCCCAAGGCTCCGAGGCGGGCGGTCATCGCGGCATGTTCCTGACCAAGGACGTGACCGCGCAGGCGGGCAGCATGGCGCTTCTGCCGCAGGTGGTCGATGCCGTGACCGTGCCGGTCATCGCCGCGGGCGGCATTGCCGATGGCCGGGCCATTGCCGCGGCCTTTGCCCTGGGCGCCGCCGGTGTGCAGATCGGAACAGCGTATCTCTTTACACCGCAATCCCTGATCAGCGATCTCCATCGCGCCGCCCTTCATCAGGCGGCGGATGACCAGACGGTCATCACCAATGTCTTCTCGGGCAAGCCCGCGCGCGGCATGATAAACCGGGTGATCCGCGAGGTCGGGCCGATGTCAACCGACACCCCGCCCTTCCCGACGGCCGGCAACGCGCTGGCGCCCCTGAAAGCCCGGGCGGAAGCCGACGGATCGGGCGATTTCACCTCCCTCTGGTCTGGTCAGGCGGCGGCGCTGGCGCGCGATATGGACGCCGGGGAGCTGACCCGCAGCCTCGCGTCGGACGCCCAGAAACGCCTGAAGTCGCTGGCCGGTAAATAGAGAAAGTTTGACATTCCGGTAATTTAGCGTATAACTCGCCCCATTGCCGAAGCGATACCAGTAGAGTGTCGCGTTGCAGCTTTTCGCATGGCGCTAATTTCGATCTCTATTCATTAGGCCGTCGAAACCACCCCCGAAACAGCAAAACATCCGCATCGATCGAGAAACTCGACCGGTCGTTTGTGTTTGTTTGGATCGGGAAGCGTCTGCGCTGCAACAGGCCTTATAAAAACTGGAAAGTAACTAAAGTAATGACCAAATTTACAGACCTCGGTCTGAACCAATCCGTCCTTCGCGCTGTCGAAGAGGGCGGCTATGAAACCATGACGCCCATCCAGAAGCAGGCGATTCCCGCCGTGATGGAGGGCAAGGACCTGATCGCGATCGCGCAGACCGGCACCGGCAAAACCGCTGCCTTCTCGCTGCCGCTGATCCAGAAACTATTGACCGGAGAGGGCAAGCGCACGCCGAAGGGCGCCCGCGCCCTGATCCTCGCGCCAACCCGCGAGCTGGCCATCCAGATTTCCGAAAATGTCCAGGCCTATTCGAAATATCTGCATCTGAAGACCACCTTGATCTATGGCGGCGCCGGCGCCAAGCCGCAGATCAAGGCGATGACCGCCGGTGTCGATATCCTGATCGCAACCCCGGGCCGCCTGCTCGATCTCATGAACCAGCGCCATGTCAATCTCGGCAAGGTCGAGTATCTGGTGCTGGACGAGGCCGACCGGATGCTCGATATGGGCTTTATCCGCGATATCCAGAAGATCATCGCGCAGCTTCCCACCGCGCGCCAGACCCTGCTGTTCTCGGCGACCATGCCGACAAGCGTTGAAAAGCTGGCGAACAGCATTCTTCGCAATCCCCTCCGTATCGAGGTTGCCCCGGCGGCGACGACGGCGGAAAAGGTTGACCAGCATGTGCTGATGGTGCCCAAGGGCCGCAAGCGCGAACTGCTCGCCCATGTGCTGAAGGACGAGAGTCTCAGCCGCGTGCTCATCTTCACCCGCACCAAGCATGGCGCGAACAAGGTGTCCCGCCAGCTCGTGCAGCTCGGCATTTCCTCCGACGCCATTCACGGCAACAAGTCGCAGAACGCCCGGCAGAAGGCGCTCAACTCCTTCCGCGCCGGTGAGACCCGCGCCCTGGTGGCGACGGATGTGGCGGCGCGCGGGATCGATGTCGACGGCGTCACCCATGTGATCAATTTCGAGATTCCGAACGAGCCCGAAAGCTATGTCCACCGGATCGGCCGCACGGCCCGCGCCGGTGCGACCGGATCGTCCCTCTCCTTCTGTGATCATGAGGAACGCGCATTCCTAAAGGATATCGAGAAGAGCATCCGCCAGCCCGTCCCGGTGCTGGAAGATCACCCCTTTCATGCGGAAGGCATCGCCAATGCCCCGGCCGGTGAGGACAGCAAGCCCGCAAATGGCGGACGCGGGCGCCGTGGCGGTGGAAATGGCCGCTCAGGCGCCGCTTCCGGCAGCCGGCAGAATAACGGCGGCGGCCGCTCCGGCGCGCCGAAACCCCAGAACGCCGGATCGGGCAGGCCCCGCAACCGCAACCGCCGCCCGCAACGCGCCGCGGCGTAACCAATCACCGCATCGCGCGTGAAACCAAAAAAAGGCCCCGCTTGGTAAGCGAGGCCTTTTTAGATTCTGGTGGAGCCAAACGGGATCGAACCGTCGACCTCTTGAATGCCATTCAAGTGTTCCGTTATGAGACGTTTACCACAACAGATCGCAAAACGGCTATTTTGAGGAGTTTTCCGCAAATCATAACGAGCCGTTTACTACAATGGGCGCATATGTTACCTTAACCGGAGGTCACTTATAGGTCACTCGGAATGGTCACTCATAGCAGATACAGGCTCACAAAGCGGTTAATCGATAGTTTCGAATATGGGGGCGGAACGGATGTAAGATGGGATGAGAGTATCCCCGGCTTTGGGCTTCGCATTTATCCGTCCGGCAAAAAGGCTTTCATTCTTCGATACAGGGCACAGGGTCGCAAACGGCTATTAACGCTTGGCAGGTTCGGCGCTGATTTGACGCTAGAGGAAGCGCGGGACAAGGCGAAGGCGCACCGCGTAAGTGTCCGCGACGGCAAAGACCCGCTGGAAGAAAGAAAGAAGTTCTCACAGGGTAAAACTTTCAAGGAACTGAGCGAAAAGTATATCCGGGATCATGCCAAGCCCCATAAGAAGACGTGGAAGACAGACGAGAGCAGGCTTGAACGCCATATTCCCGCGTCATGGAATAGCCGCCTTGTTACGACAATAAACCGCGACGACGTTAGCGGGCTTCATGCCAAGATTGGCGTCACGGCTCCATATGAAGCCAACCGGACATTGGATTTATTGCGCGTCATCTTCGAGAAGGCGCGGGGCTGGTATTTCATTGAAAGCATGGCGGAGAATCCGGCCACGGGTATCAAGAAATTCCGGGAACACAAGCGCAAGCGGTTTGTGACACGGGAGGAATTGCCCAAGCTGGCGAAGGCAATAGACAAAGAGCAAAGCATTTATGTGCGCTCGGCCCTCTGGCTTTATCTACTGACCGGGCTGCGTAAGAATGAACTATTGAGGGTTAAGCGGTCGGAGGTAGATTATTCCCGGCAGATGCTTCGCCTCCCCGATACGAAATCAGGCGACGAGCAGGAAGTAACCCTGAGCGCCGCCGCAATGGCAATCATTAATGCAATCCCGGCAGAACAAAAGAACCCGTACCTCTTCCCCGGCAAAATCAAGGGTAGACATATCGTCAATATCGACAAAGCTTGGCGGCGCGTTCGTGCGTCCGCAGGAATAGACGATTTGCACCTGCACGACCTCCGCCGCTCCGTTGGAAGCTGGCTCACACAGACCGGTGTTGACCTGAATGTCATTAAATCCGCCCTCCGGCATTCCAACATTGCAACGACGCTGACATATGCTCGCCTAGGCGATGACCCTGCGCGCGCGGCAATGGAGGCGCACGGCGAGAGTATTATGACCGTGGCGGGGAAGGCCCGTCCTAAAGGAGCCGTTTGAATGATTGACGAGCTTTCGTTCCTAGACGACCACTACGAACTTCCCGAAGCGTTCCGCTATATTGCCTACGGTTCGGCTGAAATAAACGCAGATGTGAATTTCGTGTCGGGATGGGAGGCAGAGCACTGCCGCGAATTTCCGGTAAGCGAGCTCTATAAACATCAGTTATACGCAATTGATGTCCTGAGAAAAGTGGCATACGCAGGAAAGCTGCATGTCAGGGGAACACAAAAAGCTAGTGATAGTGAAATTGACCTAGATCGATACATATTTGAAAGATTTAGTTTTGACCCGACTATAGCAACAAGCATTGATCCAGACGCACAGCTTGCGGGCGGTCTGGCGTTGCGCGAGGGCAAAGGGTACTACGACAACGGAATAGGGGATATCTACCAGATAAGATTTATTAAGGACGAGATACATGAATTAAGAGAGCGCGTTGCAAAAGAACTAAAGAGGCGCATTTATAATCAAACTTGGATAAACGATCTTCCGACGCTTGGGAACAGCAATAAAAAAGATGGGAAAGCAAAGAAATCCGCCGGACGCCCAAGCATAAGGGATGATTGGTTTCCTCTCGTAAAAAAGTATGTTGATGGACTTGAAAACGAACAGGATGAGCCCTCGCCCACCAATATAGAGATGGCAAACTCTATAATTCAGGAATTAGTCCAGGGGGGATACCATCAAAAACGCCTGCCAAAAGCAAAAACCATTGCCGACGAAATAGGCCGCCAGAAAAAAACGCGATAAATTCAACGCGATATATCCCTCAATAAGCTCAAAAAACGCGATAAATTGCGCGATAAATATTGAATAAGCGCGATAAATCCCGGCAAGCCGATTGCTGTTTTTTCGCGTTTTAAAGCCGGGCAAAATACGCTCATTGCTACATCCTACTATGGAGATAGACGTTGAGCGCACTACAAAACCACAGGCCAGACATAGGGCCGAATATCCCCGACGAGGGCGATCCTGATTATTGGTTTGCCCTCATAAATGAGGACAAGGGAGCAGAGTTTGTCGGCCTTGATCCTCGCACCCTCCAAGCAAGACGACAACGGGGCGGTGGACCTAGGTTTGTCCGCATATCTTCTCGCTGCATCAAGTATCGAAGAATTGATTTAAAGGAATGGGCTGACGGCCTGCTCCGGCAATCAACTTCGGACACTGGCGAGGCCGCGTAATGACTACCCAGCTTCTCAATAAAAAAGCACCCGAGCAAGTTTTGGACAACGCCGCTCAAGGTGCTTTCTTTTCATCCCTTACCACAAAGGACACTCACAATGAAAATTATAAACTATGAACCCCAAAATCACAAGCCGTATGTTGTCGGCGATCATGACCCCGACCTACCTCTAACAGCATCGCTTGTCCGGCACCGCCTTGGCGTATCGCCCAACCTCGCCCGCTTAATTAACCGGGAACATTACGGAGGCGGCGAATGATATTGGTAGACGAATTTGATCAGTGCGTCAGCAATATGACGGACTGGCACCTTAGAAACCTCCAAGGGCTTGGCGTCGATGGCAAGACAATCGCGGCGGCTGGATGTGTCGGCACGGCAAAAGTTGAAGTCGGTAAGACGTATTGGCAGCCGGAGGAGTCCGGGAAACCGGCCCTGATTGTCCCGGTCACGCCAGACGGCAGCTTTAAAGGTATCGTTGATCTGGTTGCACTACAGACAGCAAATCCCCTCATATGGTGGCTCCGCACGGGCAACGGTTCAATCCTTGGTGCTTGGAACCTTGAGAAGGCCGCACACTTCAATGAGCAGCTAACAGTCCATTCAGATCCATTGACATGGCTACAAGCTGGTTGCGAGGGGATCGTTATCGTTGATTGGAAGGCTCATTTACCTCTCTGGTTTGGCAGTATCGAGCATCTTTATTGCCCCTGCCCGATGACAGGCCAAAAACTGAAAACAGCACTCAAGAGGCAAACATCACTGCCGGAAATTAGAGTAGGAACGACACGCCATGCAGCATAGTTCAGTACAAACCTTGAAGGGCGTTCCTCTCAATGAGGCAGCGCCAATTTTTGCACCGCTAAATATGGGTATTTTCAACGGCAATCGAAGCGATCCACCGCCGTTACCCTTGGAGGCTTTCAGAGGGTGGTCAGAATGGATATCAGCCGCGTCGGAGAAAAGCGGCGCTCCTATTGATTATCCCGCTATTGGCCTTGTCGCAGCCGCCAGCACCCTAATTGGCAATTCACGATGGGTAAGCCCATGGGATGGCTGGAAGGAGCCGCCGGTATTGTGGCTGTGCGCGGTTGGCGATCCATCAAGCAACAAATCCCCTGGACTCGATGTGACATTTGAAATCCTCAGCAAGTTTGAAATGGAAATGGCCGAAAGCTTCCCGGATGAACTGCGGGACTATGAGCGGAAAAAAGAAATTGCTGGTGCAGAGCGGGCAAAGTGGAAATTGAATGTTAGCGAGGCCGTGAATTCTGGTCGTAGCCCGCTGGAAATGCCGGAGGAAGCAGTAGAGCCGGAGCCGCCTGTAAGGCCCCGCCTGATGGTTTCAGATGCCACGCCAGAGGCGCTAGGGGGGTTGATATCGAGGCACCCCAAAGGACTGCTTTGTAAACGCGATGAATTGTCAGCACAGATCGCCAGCTTCGACAGATATTCTGGCGGTGGTGAGCGGGGGTTTTTCATAGAAGCGTACGGCGGGCGGCGGCATACGGTTGACAGAGTAAAGAACGCTACGCCAATCCAGATCAAGAGGCTGACGCTCGGTTTTGTTGGCGGAATCCAGCCGGAGAAACTGGCTGAACTTATCGGCAAATGTTCCGATGACGGTTTTCTCGCTCGTTTCTTGATGAGTTGGCCTAACCCAATCCCGCCAAGGCGGCCAACCTCCCCACCCATCTCTTCTGCTTATGAGGCAGCCCTGCGCAACCTTATGGCTCTTGAAATGGCGTTAGACGAAGACGGGGAGCCAACGCCAAGAGTGATGATGTTTACGGACGAAGCGAGCGCAAAGTTTCAGGAGTGGCGAGAGGAAAACGCAGCGGCGGAAGGTCACGTATACGGTTTAATGCGAAGCCACAACGGCAAACTCCCCGGCACGGTTCTGCGATTGGCGATTACGCTTGAATACCTTCATTGGTGCCTTGAGGGTGGACGGGAGCCAGAGGCGATTGGACTAGCGGCGGTTGGACGCGCGATTTATCTGGTTGATGAATATTTTTTCCCTATGGCTATGAGAGTTTATGGAGAGGCAGCACTTCCACCAGTGGAGAAAGCCGCGACGATCCTTGCTAGGCGGATCAGACGGGAACGTGCATCAGTGGTGAATGTCAGTGAAATGCTCCGCTTCTGGAAATTGCCGGGACTCACGCGAAAGGAGCCTTTAGCAGAGGCGCTAGCGGTTCTAGAGGAATGCGGCGTCCTCGCCAGAACAACGGAAAGACATAAGGATAATCGGCTGAAGCTGGACTACATCGTCAACCCCGAAATCTACGGAGATGATCATGAATAAGTATCTGGCAGCGGCATTAGAAGCAGATACGAAAGAGGCGGACAATGTAGCCGCTCCCCCTGTGCAAAAGGTGTATCAGGTGCAAGAGCTACCCGAAAAGGAACTAAAACCGAGCTCTTACACCTCTTACACCTCTTACACCAAGGAAAACAAAAACGGAACGCGCTACACAATATCCGAGCCGGAAGAATGGCGAGACGGTTTTGACAGGCTGATATCGTCGCCCGCTCCCAAAGGAATAACCGTCACTCGCTGGCGGCAATTCATTGAGGACGTGGAACGCTTCATGACTGATTGGGCGGAGAAGGCCCACGCGCTTGGCTGGACCGCCGTCGATGTCTTCGGCCTGCACCCGGAGGCCCCAACGCACCGACCGGACTCAGCGGGGCTTATATGGCTCCTAAGTGGGCATGAGGTTGCTGCTATGTCCGGGAGTGAAGCGGTGATCAAAATATCCGGCAACCGGACACAGACATTTCACAGGCGGGCGCAGGGTGGAGTCCCGGCTTGGAAATTGACGGAGGCCCGGAATGAGAGCTAGAGGATTTATTGATAGCTACCGGCCCAAGGGTGAACGGCTGGCCCTGATCGAGGCGGTAAACTCTATCCTTGCGGATAATGAAGATATTCTTCCGCTGACGATCCGGCAGATATTCTACATGCTGGTAACAAGCGGATTCCAGAAGGATGAACGCGCCTACAAACGGCTCACGGAGGCGATAGGGCAGGCCCGCCGCGCCCGTATGATCGATATGGACGCAATCCGGGACGATGGATTTCATGTTGAGCAAGCGAATGGGTGGCTAAACAGCGGAATGCTCCTTGACAGCTTTCGCCGGACAGCCGCCAGTTTCCGACTGGACAGGCAGACAGGGCAGAGCACACGGCTGATGCTTTGGTGCGAAGCCAAGGGCATGGTTCCCCAACTGGCGAGCGCCGTCAATGACTACGGCGTGAATGTGTATTCGTCCGGAGGGTTTGACAGCCTGACGGCAAAACACGATATGGCCCGAACGATAGCGCAGTATGATTTTGTTGAGATTCTTCATATCGGCGATCACGATCCGAGCGGCGTCCATGTTGCAAATTCGCTTTATGAAGATTTGGCCGCATTCTCAAAGCATTATCGCGGACGCCCGAGCCTCACCAGAATCGCCGTGACGCCAGCCCAGATCGAGAGCATGGGGCTGCCCACAGCGCCACCCAAGAAGACTGACAGAATATCCTTTGACGGGCCTGACAACACAGGCAGAGGCAATACCGCCAAGGCGGTTAAGAGAGATTGTGATCGATGCCGTCACTTCGAGGATGGACGGCGGCATATATGACGCCTTGTTGCAGCGTGAGGCGGCAGAGCGCAGAGGAGTGGTTGAATGGCTGGAAAGTCGATAGTCGGAGAAAATAAAATGAACGCAGTTGTGGTTGATATGGAAGATGCAGGACGGGAAGAAAAAAAGTCAGCATTTGTCCATATGCGGGCGGTTGGAAAATCTTACAGCCGAATATCGGCGGAGCTAGGTGTTTCGAAGGGGGCGCTATCAAACTGGAACGCTGAACTTGAGGAAGAAATAGCCGCCGCCAAAGCCATCGAGCTAGATGCCCTGCAAGAAGAATTCTTCATGACGAAGGAGCGGCGCATACGGGTTCTTGGCGAGCAGTTGAAGCGACTGGATGAGGAATTAAAAAACCGTGATCTATCGGAACTATCTACTGACAAGCTGATTGCGGCCCACATGCAACTCACACTGGCTTTGAAGGATGAGTTCATAGAGGCGCGGCCCTTACCGGCGTCGGAAATCCAGAAATTGAAGAACCTGAAAGTGTGAGAGCATGAACGAAGCTGCTACGAAAGTGAACGGCGAGACAATTTTGCAGGACTTGAACAGGACACTGCAGAAGTTCCGGGCGGGCCTGATTTCAGAAGGTCGGGCAACCAAGGAGACGGCCATACTTAACGCCATGTTGCGGGCCTATGACGTTGCCGATCTACAGAAGAAGATAGAGGCGCTTGAAAGCGCAATGGGGAATAGAAAATGACAGAAGGAGTAATTGATTTGGCTGGTGCACGTAAATTGAGGGCGGCGATGACGGGAAACCTGTCCGCCTTGGAGATAGTCCGTTTGAAAATGGGGGCCTATGTCTCAGCCGTCAGGGAGGAAAGCCCCGCATTCACGGAGTCCGAGATCGAGGACATTGTAAGGCGTAACTTAAGGAGCAATCCAGAGAAAGTGCGGTTTTACAGCAAGTGGATGTCGTTGGGGGCCGAATTTCAGGTAGAGGCGACATTGTGTCTATCGTTTTGCCTTGAGGCACAGGCGACGATCAACCGAATTCAAATATATCTGAACCTTGGTGAGTTGGCGTTTCTTCACAAGGACGACGAGCTTTTTCAGCCATTGGCGATGACGGAGGAGGCCGCGAAAAAATACAGGATCGACAGCGTAGAGGTGCAGAAAAAAAGGCGGCTGGATGGCTGGTATTCCATACAGGATATCTTCACCGAAAGGGCATTTGCACTACTTCCCGAAGCGGAGAGGAAGAAAATCAAGGCCAATGAATATGATAGCTCCCTGTGGTGGAGTTACCTAGAGGCATTCCCGGAAAAAGCATGGAAAATTGGCGAGGCGGCGTTAGAGCATATCAAGGCACTGATACAAAGCGAAAGGCTTGTATTCGAGGTAAGCGGGCCGACAAAGGACATGCTGGAAATGTGGCCGGAGATAAAGGGGGATGAGGCCGTCAATGTAAAGGCAGGCTGGCTTTGTTTGAATACCCTGATGGGAGAGAAAACAGGGGAGGCATTAGAGACGCTGCACGGCGAATATGTGATTAGCGGTTGTCAGGGGCATCAACTCTATGCCTTGAAAGACGATCTCCCTGAGTGGCAGGAGATAATCGCGAAGTATGTCCAGGCGGAGAGTCTTTCTGACCTTCCCTATTGCCGCCCCGTCGCGATAATTCAGGAGCCGTACAATGGCGGGCATTTAGACGAAAACGGGCATTTCATTCCAAGTGTGACAGATGTGGCGATCAAAGCATCGGCATTCCATAGAGCGTTGGATAAGGCAGGCCCTAATCTCTTTGACCAGCTCAACGAACGCGCCCGCAGGGCGGCACAGTCTTTTGTTTTGAAGGCCAGTCAACTGGAAGTGATTTCAGAGGCCGTTGGTATAGACATCTTCTCGCCATTCATAGCAAGCCTTCGGGCCGATCTGGAAGAAGCCGTACGGACGTTTAATGTCTCAATGGCACACCTCTATTTCGCCTGCTCAACTACGGCGGAAGGGTATGCCCACAGGGAGTATATCGAGCGATCGAAACCCGCCGATATCGTACTGGACGACCTTCGGCCAACTCAGGACGATATTGATATGCTTCACCGGCGCTTGGATGACCCAAGCCTAGACAACTGGTTTACCGAAACCTTCAAGCAACTGATGGTGGCGGCGGGGTAACTATAAAAATTGTCGGTTAACTTTCTATACATGAATATGTTTAAACTATATTCTACTAAGTTGAATGTAGTTTATTGGTCGCAGGCTTTGTTAAAAGGAAATCAAATCAGATTTTTGAGAAGACTTTATGAAAATATGCGAAGCAAAAGAATTCGAACTCCTTGTTAGCTCGATAGAAGAAGTGTCGAAACACTCTCGAAATCTGGTTTTTGCGTTAGTTGTTAGCTCCATTTACATTTTAATTACCGCTTATTCTCCGTCAGACGAAACCGAACTGACTCTTCCTGCGGTCGGTGTAAAAGTTACCAAAGATTTCTTCTTTGCGGGCGCGCCGCTTATTTTGCTTGGAATATATACCTATTTACATATTTACGTGAATCAGCTTGCCGAAAAACTGAGAGTATTTGATCAGGTGGATTTCGAGGTATCGTGGGTTTCGGACTCAAGAAACCTCCTTTTCCCCTGGCTCTTGATTTTTTCCAACTTCCCAAACGACGCGAGTGAAGACCCCGAGGCGCAGGTTGATGTAAGTCTGCAGGAAATCGCTTTGCCGACGAAGGTCGCCCAGCACATAATAAATATCGTTTCTTTTGTGATTGTCTGGATATTGGGTCCAACTGCAATGGGGTTGTTGTGGATACAATATGTAGTTCAACAACAAACAACCTCCTTAATTCCTTGCCTTTGTTTTCTGGTATCAATGCTAATATTATTTTCACGCTTCGGAGAAAAGAGACTGAACACTAGATTTTGGATTATTGTTAGTGGGATATTTTTACTTTTTACTATGATATCCGTATCCGGTATCCGACAAAGTATAGGATTAGACAATTATTGGAATCCTTTGCGATTTATATTGATTGCCTACAAAGACGTGCTTGAATTGACGTTTGAAGTTCTTCGATGGACCTTCGTAGGAATAATGTTCATTGGCAGTGCCTTTGGAGATAATATTAAGAGTGCGCTAGCTCATATGGAGGAAATCAGAACGAAAAACGGACGTGATAGTGAGGGGCGAACTTTTATTAATCGCTATAATCTCTTCAAAGGACTTGAGAAACTGTTGGTAATCTCTCTCTGTCTGTATGCGTCCATTTTCCTCGCAATTGGTGCCTTAATGTTCGTTCTATTTAGCAAATGAGCTTCCTGAGGCCATTTATTGATTGCATTCTCACTAGCATTGAGCAGGGATGCAAGAAAAGGATTTTTCCGAGGCACTATACGCACGGTTGTTTCTCTGCAAGATTGATTATATATTAAAATATTCTTGAATGGAGAGCGTCGCCGAAAAGGAGATTCTTTATGAGATACACAAGCATAGCCATTACAGCCCTTATACTGTCAGCCTGCAACACAACGCCAGTCGATACCAGTATCCCCACAGCAGCGGGCACGGCCTATGATGGTGTATGGTCCGGAGGTATGGGGAAGGGCACCGGGACAAGTTGCCATGATGTGGAGATAGAAACAACTATCACGAACGGTCACGCTTCCGGGGATATTGCGATAAACAACAACGGGCATGTCATCACCGATAGTTTTGTAGGCAATCTGAACAAGAACGGCGAACTGGTGCCGGAGCTTCGAAAGTATCCTGCCGATGTATCCGGGGTTATCCAGTTTCACAAGGACGGCACCACTACCGGCAAGATGGAAACAACGGTTTGCTCAACTGACAGAATTAACCTCAAGCGCACCTGACAAGCATTCTGCCAGCAAAGCCTATAGTAGACTTAAATAGACTATACGCCCATAAACGCCCGTACAGCGGTTTTGCCTGTTTTTGGCACCCCTGCTAAGGAATTGCTTGGCAACGCGGAAAATTGGCGGCCCCCAGCGGCTTTTTACAGCAATTAAACGCATGTAGTTACCGGTCGATTATTCCCCGACCGCAATAACAGGCCCGAAAGCACAAGTAATTCCGCCCCGCTATTTCCCTTTAACTTTATGAATACATTGGCAAATTCGCCGTGAAAATCACCGCTCCGCGCCGTATTTGTGCCTAATTCTCCCCATAATGTTCATGATGTGTTCAGGGTATACAGGGGCAGGAAATGTCATATAGCGATTGGAGTACAACGGCGGCAAACAACAACAGCGCCCCGCCGAACGGATTCCCGGAGGGGATGAAGGCCAGCACGGTGAACAACAGCGCCCGGCAATTAATGGCGGACCTTGCGCAGTTGCGGAATGACATCGAGGACGGTTCGTTCTTTGACAGCGCCCTTGATTTATCAAGCGCAACACTGACCCTTGCCGCAGGCGTGATTGATACCGACGAACTTGCAGCGGATGCGGTGACTACGGCCAAGATAGGCGATGCCGCCGTTACGCTCGCCAAGATGGATGACGTATCGCAAGGCGCGATACTTATCGGCGGGGCGTCGGACAGGCCGGTTGAACTTGACGTTTCCACAGACGGCAAGGTTCTCATGGGAAACGGGACGACGGCCACTATGGCGGATGCTCCCTACCCGCCCGAATTTAAATCAGGCTGCGTTGTTACCGCCGGGACAGACGACGAACACGATCTCGACATTACCGCAGGATATGTCAGGGACAGCACAAACGCGGTGAATATAACCGTTGCAGCCATGACAAAGCGGGCGGACGCCGCATGGAGCGCGGGCGACGGGAACGGCATGATGCTAACCGGTACTCTTGCCAACAGCACGGACTACGCCCTTTACGTGATAGCGAAGGCGGACGGAACGCAGGATTTCGGTCTGCATACCTCAATGACGGACCCGTCAGGCGATCTTCCGGCAGACTATGTTTACTACCGCAAAATCAAGCGGGTGAGAACGGATTCAAGCGCCAATCTCCTCGACGTGCCGGTAGAGATTGGGGGATATAACGAGGTTACGTTCGGCGACCTGACGGTAACGAATGGCGGCCCAATATCACTAAATCACGCGCTTGGGACCGACGACATAGAACTTAGCCTCTCCCTGATTATGCAAACGAATGAGGATGGCTATACGAGCGGGCAGATAATCCCTATCCCGCCGAATATGTTCTCTAGCGCGACCGTCAACGGTGGTGCGGCCCTTGTAGTTTCCTCCACCACCATTACCGGCAGATATAATACAAACTCGCCCGTTTTTAATCTCCTGAATTTTAGCACTGGTGGCGCAACGGGAATGACGGACTCGTCTGCCAAACTTCGAATTAAAGCGAGGGCAGCCATCCAATGAAACCAACACCCTTTGTAGATAAAGACGGGAACTATCTCGGCATTTTCAATTCTGCGCCGGAGGGCGGAATTCCCGTTGATACGGCCCCGGCACATGCGGGCCAGAAATGGAATAACGGCTGGGGCGATATCCCGGAAAGGCCGCAGGAGGAACAAGACAAGGATGCTCTTGCCGACACCGAGGCGCAGGCAACCATTCTTGTTGAACTATACAAGGGGCTTGTCAGGGAAGGCGGGCCGATTGACCCGGCCAGCGTTGACGTGAAGGCAAGCGCGAGTTTTCAGAAACTCAAGACCGCAATCGACCGGAGGAAGGCATGAGGGAAAAAGCGACATTTGACAGGCACATGCACTTGTGTTTCACCCCGCAGCTTGCAGAGCGGGCGCAGCGCCACGCGGCACGGCAGGATATGAGCCTTTCAGAGTTTATCCGGCAGGCAATCCGGCAACACCTGGACAACGCGGAGCAGGCCGCATGAGGTACGACAGGGCCGGAGTTTTGCCGCTATTCATCAAGCGGATTATTGAGGACGAAGAAACGCCGGAGGACGCAATCAGCCGAATTCGCAGCGCCTTGCCCTACTGGTCACTAGAGGCCCTTCACCGGGGCGCACTGGCCGACAGGGGCGCATATCAGGACAGAAAATATCAAACGAGGCTGGAAGAATTCATTCAGCACACGGGGGAACATTGTGAATTTACTCAATCAGTATGAAATGCCATACGGCCTGCTCAATATGCCGCCGTTAAATACGCAGCCAAACTATATTTTAAACAGCTATCCAAATATCTATGCGCCATCTCCTAATGCGCCGGTATCAACTCCAACGGTTGCGCCGCCGGTTGTCAGCAAACCTTGGAATGCAGACCCGTCGCCAAGCGCGACACATAGCAGCGGGCCAAGCGAACCTTATTCCGGTCAAGGTAACCTGAATGCGGCAGACGTAGGCAAGGGCTTACAGGCGGCGGGCACTGTGGTAGGCCTTCTTGGTGGGCCAACCCTCGCGGCGACAATAGCATCGCTGGCCGGTAAGGGTTTCTCCATGTTCGGCGGAAGTGATAATGAAAACGACAGTGTGCCGGATATTTCCATGAGCGGCGATGCGGGCATAGGGGGCGGCACTGGCGTAGCGGGCAACCAAGCAGCTACCCAAAGCGCGAACGACCCACAACCCGCCCCGACAGGCATTGCTGCGGATGGGCAGGGCAGCTTGTCTGGCAATGACACTGCAGGACCGGGCGCAGGCCCTAAAATCATTTGCAATGAACTTTACCGGCAAGGATACATGCCAAAGCATATCTGGGAAGCGGATGAAAGGTTCGGCGCAACGCTCGATGCGAGAACGCTAGAGGGTTATCACCGGTGGGCGGAGCCTTGGGTCAGGGTAATGCAGCGGTCCCGCCTAGCCACCCGCCTTACGTGGACTGTAGCAAAGCCCTGGGCGGAACATATGGCATTCAGGATGCGGGCGGTTGAGGAAGATAACCCCCTTGGCCGGGCAATGATGAAAATCGGCCTGCCGCTTTGCAAGGCATTAGGGAAACGGCAATCAGATTTAAGAGGGTGGGTTTAAGTCATGGGACTTCTCGACGACGCAAATATGCCGATGCTGATGGGCGGCATGGGGCTTCTGTCAGCATCCGGCCCCTCTTTGGTGCCGAATAACCGATATGCCGGACTTTCTGACGGCATGTATAGAGGCTTGTTGTTTGACCAGAAGGCCGCGCAGTTTGCCCAGCAGAAACAACAGCAAGAGCAAATGATGCAGATGCGGCAACAGCAGGCCGCCTTGCAAAAGTCACAGTACGACGCCGACCAGAAAAAGGCGGAAGTCTACGCCAATATGTTCAAAACCCCGACCGGGCAGGACGCCGCGCCCATTCGCAAGCTATTCCCGAACGCCCCGGAATCGGAGATTGCAGCGGCGGCGCAAATGGCCCCGGCGCAGGGGTATAAATATCTTGCCGACAATCAGGCGATACGCAATGCCCCCGCCAAGCCTAATATCATCAAGGGCGCGGACGGCTACCAGTATGACGCCAACACGGGCAAGCGTGTCTTGCCGGGTGTGGTCAAGCCAAAGACCCCAGCCGAGACGCGCGAACTAAAAACCGGCGACGCCATCGAGACGCAGGAATTCAACACCGCAACCGGGCAATGGGAAACCATATCAAACGCCCCGCGCTTCAAGGATGAAAACAGCACGTCGGCCCGCGACGATTTCATGATTGATAACGACCGCCGGATATTGCTGCAAAAGCTGGAAGGCATGACGCCGGCTGAATTGTTAAGGCGAACGCAGAAAAGCACAGACACCGGCTTTGACAACAAGGATTATGACCCCGTGCTTGAGAAGCAGATTAAAAACGCGCTCAAGAAGAAACGCGGCGACGACCCGGAGTTTGACCGGTTCCAACAGCTATTTGCCGGGGCACATGGTCCGCACAATCCGAAACAGCAGCCGAAAATCGAAGCCCCGCAGGCCGCTATCGACTATCTGAAAGCCAACCCCAATCTTGCGGCAGACTTCGACGCCAAATATGGGAAGGGGGCGGCTAAGGCTGTTCTTGGTGAATGAGTAACGCCTTCGACCAATTCGACGGACCCAAGAAAGCGAACGCCTTTGACCGTTTCGACGCGGGGAAGAAAGAAAAATCTTCCCTGTTTGTGCGCGGGGCGAAATCCGGCTTTATGGATGAAACGCTTGCCGGGCAGGTCATTCAGCATATCACGGCGGGAGAGCCTTACAATCTGGAACGATTGAAGCAGACCCCGAACATCGACCGAGGGCCGAAGGATACCTATAACTTTGAGCAGGCCCGCCCGGAACTGTTCGACCCGGACTTTGAAGCCATGACGGGAGAGGATGCGCCTATCACCCGCATGAGCCCGGCCATGCAGAAACGCTTTCAATCCAGATATGAGGCGTTGACCCCGGAGCAGAAAGAACGCTTCGCCAAGGAATACGCCGAGAAGCAGGCGGACTATAAAAAATGGCGCAAGGGTTTTGAGGAAAGTACGGCTGTTAGTCCGGAGGAATTCGAAGGCGTCGGCGATTATCTCGCCTATGGCGCGGGCACCCTGACAGGCACGGCGGCAAGCCCTGAATCCCTGATAGGCCCCGCAGGCGTGCGCACCGTCGGCAAAGGGGTAGTGGCAACCGCCAAGACTATCGGCAAGGCGTCAGTCGGCAACGTGGCGGCAGAGGCGGCAATTGACCCTGTTGTCCAGGGGCTACAGGTTGAGCATGGGCAGCGCGAGAAATTCGACATTCGCGATACCGTTCTATCAGCCATGGGGGCAGGCGTTTTGGGCGGTGTTCTATCGGGTGGCGGAATCCTCGCAAAGAAGGTTATTGACGCCGTGCGCGGCGCTAAACTTGTTCCTGACAGCATGACGGATGCGGAGATACTGACGCGGGCAAAAGAGGACGTGCCGGAGTTCGCAAAAGCCATGGAGGGCAACCCCGCAGACAATCAAGAATCATTTCGTGACCAGTACGTGCGCGAGGGAGACGCTAATCAGGCGCAGCAACCTAATCCGTTCGATGTATTCGACGAGGGCACGGGAAGGCCGGAGAACCTGACAAAACCTCACATTCAGGAAAATATTTCAGATCCCGACAACTTAGAATCAACTGGGGAAATTCCCCAGTTAGATAAAACCATTGAGACAGGCCCTGACTTAGCAAAACCTGACAATCAAGAAGGCCTGTTAAGTAATGTTAAGGTTCAGGATGACTTGCCCGACACCGCCAACATGGAGCCGGGCGAAAACTACACCGGCATGAGGCAGGACACCCCCGGAGCGGGAGGCCGGGAGTTAAACGACCCGATACGCCGGGAAACCATTATCAGGGATTTTTCAAAGGCGCTTGGTGTTCCGATTTACGAGGGCCGCATACCCGAACAATCGAAGGTGCTTGGCTTCTATCGCAAGGGGATTGAGGAAGTCCGCTTGAGGAAGTTTAACGACATCGAGGTCGCCGCCCATGAAATCGCGCATTTGCTGGATGACCGGGTGCCCGAACTATCCAAGCAGTACAAGGGAAACAAAACCTTCAAGGAGGAATTGCGCGGTGTTTCCTATGACAGAACGAAACTCTTTGAGGGCTTCGCCGAGTTTCAGCGGCTTTGGATGACGCAACCGGAGAAGGCGGCGGAACTGGCCCCGCGCTTCAATGCTTGGTTTGAGGATTTCGTCGCCCGGTCGGAATATGGTCCGGCGCTCCTGAAAGCCCGCAAGGACATGACAGCATGGTTTGACCAAGACGCGCTGAAACGTGCCCGCTCGAAGATAGGCGAGGCAGAGAAGGGGCTACCTTCAAACTTTGCCGGTCGATTGCGGCAGGCCACCATTGACGACCTGCAGGGCATTAAGGAAATGGAGCAGGAACTAACCGGCGGGCTATCCCCACGGGGCGCATATGAAACCGCCAGACTGACCCGTGCCAAGCATTCAATTACCGAAGGCGCGATGACAATCGGTGCGCCTATCGTGAAAGAGGACGGTTCGCATAGTTTCACCGGCAAGGGCTTAAAGCAGATATTGGAACCCGTCGCCAACCGGCAAGACGATTTCTGGACCTATGCCGTAGGACGGTCGGCCAAGGAATTGATGGGGCAGGGCCGGGAGCATCTATTCACCAAGAACGAAGTTGACGCCATGCTCAAGCTGGAAACCCCGGCATTCAAGAAGGCGTTTCAGGAGTATCAGGTCTGGAACAACAAGATACTTGATTTCGCGCAGGCCAAAGGCGTGATTGACCCCAAGGTGCGCCAGCTATGGAAACGCGCGGCCTATCTCCCCTTCTATCGTGTCGGCGGCGGAAGCCAGAAGGCCACCAAGGGAACGCAAGGCAACTGGAAGGGCATACAGGCGCTCACGGGCGGCACAGAGAACTTGCAGGACATTGCACGAAATGTTGTCCAGAACGCGGCCACCCTGATTGACGTGGCACTCACCAACGAGGCGCGGCTAGAGGTTGCCAAACTTGCACGGGGCAAGCGCGGCGCTCACTTCATGGCGAAGATCCCGAAAGAGCAGATTCCTATCGACATCGACAGCCGACAGGTTGAGGACGCCATCGTCAAGGCTCTTGGCGCGGACAAGAAAACGCAACTTCCTATTCACGTTCAAAGCACGGTTGACGATATCTCGACCGGGCTTGGACCGCTCACCACCTTCCTGCTAAGAGGGCAGGCCCCACGGGGCGGCAATGTGGTCGCGGTTCTCAATGGCGGCAAGCCGGAGTTTTACGAGGTCGCGGACCCGGTTCTATTGCGCTCCCTGACCAACCTCAACCGGGAGGCGCGGGGCTGGATTACCCGTGTTCTCTCAATCCCGAAACGGCTGGGGCAGGCAAGCATTACGCTCACCCCTGATTTTATGGTTGCGAACATTGCCCGCGACACCCTGCTAGGCAGTATCGTATCGCGCACCGGATTCAAGCCCGTTGTGGACAGTATCAGGGGCATGAAATCCCGCATAACCCATGACCAGAACTACAAGGATTTTATCGCCAATGGCGGCGGCTTTTCCTCTTACCTTGTCGATGAGGAAGCCTTTGCCAAGCATCTTGAGAAGTTCTACACCAAGAAGGGCATTAATCCCCATAACGTCCTGAACACCCCGGCCAAGCTGTTGTATGGGCTTGAGACGATTGCCGACGCCTTCGAAATGTCTACCCGGCTGGGCGAGTACCGCAGGGCCATGGCGCAGGGCGAACACCCCCGCCATGCGGCCTATCTGGCGCGGGAAGTCTCTACAGATTTCGCCATGAGGGGCGGCGGACTGCCGCGCGGCCATGAACTGCACGACAAATTTGATGACGTGGCGGAGGGGCTGGGCTTCATGTATGACACGGTTATCTTTTTGAAGGCGGCGGCGAACGGTATAGACCGGACCTATCGCGGATTCGTGCATGACCCCAACCGGGCAGCCATTGCCGCCAAGACCGGCCTGCTGGCGCTTGCCAGTATGGGGCTTTACCTGATGAACAAGGACAACCCGCTTTATCAGGATTTGGAGGACTGGGATAAAGACGGGCATTGGCATTTCTTTGTTCCCAAGCTGGATGCCCCGATAGATGCCACGCCGGAGGAAAGATATATTCACCTTCGCTATCCGAAAATCTGGGAGGTCGGCGCGATTTCTTCCATTGCCGAGCGGACTCTTGAAGGCATTGAGAAAGGCACCCCGGCGGAGACATTCAAGAACATTGCCGAGGTCATATCAACCACCTTCGGCGTTGAGTATCTGCCGCAGGCGATTGCCCCAGCCTACGAGGTTTACGCCAACAAAAACCGCTTTACGGGCAGACCGGTCGAGGGCATGGCGCAAGAAGCCGTGCAGCCTTGGGCGCGGGCGAACAACGGCACGTCGCAGACATTACGGGCCGCAGGCGAGACCGTCAGGAACATTCCCGGATTGAACAAGATTTCCCCTGTCCAGGCGCAGCATTTGATAAGGGGATATTTCAACACATGGGCGGCTTACGGCCTGATGCTTTCCGACGCTGCGCTGTTTGACGATGCCCCGGACTTGCGGGCGGACCAATACCCGGTCTTGCGGCGGTTTTACCAGCAATCCCCCTCCCGTCATTCAAAGGCGGTCGGCGATTTCTACGACATGCTCAAGGAAGCCACAGAGACGCGGCGGACTATCAGCAGCCTTGTCAGGAGCAACCGCGAGGACATGGCGCGGGAGCAGGAACATTCGAAGGCGAACAGGCTTTATACGCCGCTCACGCGGGCCAATAAAATCATGCAGGCCTATAACTCCGAGACCAAGAAGATTTACAACGCGAAGGGGCTGGAAGAAACCCGCCAGCTTGCCAAGGAGCAGGAAAATCTCGGCGAGGGCAGACTGCAAAGCCGCGCCCTGAAAGAAGGTGTCTGGAATGATGCGGGGGCGCTTAAAGCCTTCCTGCTGGATAACATCATTGCCGCCCGGAACGAGTACGCCAAGCGGGTCATGGAAGGGATTAAGGAACAATGACGGCAGTTCATGGAAACTACGGCTTCGACGTCAAGAATAAATTTGTTCCGTTCGCGGACCCGATAAAGGTCACATACAAGATTCTCGGCATGACGCCGGAAACGATTGTCAAAAGCGGTGACAGATTGTCGGAAGTCTGCGAGGCGGCGCGTCACCTGCTGGCCGTCCCTTGCGTGAGTGATGAATATTTCGATGATGCTTGGAGTATCGCGACCGAATCCATCATGGCGAACTGGCCGCAGTTTCCGCGCGAGAACCTGCCCGCCAATGACAGCCCGAAACAGGAGCGGCGGGAATGGGTGCATAACCAGATTAGCGAAATTCTACTCGCCAAGGAATTATACGAGCGGCGGTTAAGGGAAGTGACCGCAGGCGAAATTTCTTAACAATTGCCGGAATTTTTGGGCACGGTAAAAAGGGCCAGAGAAGCCCGTACAGCGGCGCTAGGCGTTTTGGGCACCCTGATGGCCTATTGCTTGGCAGGGGCGAAAATTTTCTAGAACCGGGGAGCACAATTCAGAAGCGGAAAGAGTGGGCGCACAACCAGATTAGTGAGGCGTTGATGTTGCGGGAGATATTCGATAGACGGCGGGCACGGGAAGTTAACTTACCCTAGTTTTGACGCAAGCCACGAACTTGCTTTAACTGGGAATTTCAACCTCCCATGAATGGAGGGAGAATAGGATGAAACATTCTTGTCCTATTGTGATGTTGCTTGTCTCCAGCAAAATTCGTCTTCGCCAATCCGTTTGAAAATTAGGCGGTTTGTCATTGTTCACATTAACACGTGATTTGTCCAATCGGCTCCGAGCAGACATTAAATAGAATCCACTGGAATATTAACCACGAATTAATGTAAAATTGACTCTACACCCGTTCATGAATAAACCTAAAAACAACTAATAAGGGGGTCTATTATGATAAGGATTCTTGCATTTTTATGCTGCATGCTGCCGATTACGGCTTTTTCTGCTACCTATAACCTAACGGGCACGGGAAGCTGTATTGGCTCACACCCAAATGGCGATCCTTGCCGTGTTTCTATTTCATTTGACATCGCTGAGGCCGATTTTGGTACTGAAGCGCGATTATATCGTACTTCGGGCCTTGATATAATCAATGAGGGCCATGCCGTTATTGGGACTGTCCATGTGTCGTGGCACGAAGATATTGAGGATATTTGTACAGATACGTGCGCCTATGCGACAACAGACCCGCTTGGCAATCTCATAGGGTTTAGTTATGTCTCGTTCAATACAGCCGGTCTCGAGGGACACGGTTTTTGGTCAGATACCCAAAATTATTGGGATGTAAGCAACGGTAACGGGCCATTTTATGCAGGCAGAGGAACCTGGGATGTTTCTTTGTCTGCCGTTCCACTTCCTGCCGCTCTTCCTCTTTATGGCGCTGGACTCGCTCTAATAGGATTTATTGGATTACGCGGTAGGAAATCGAAAGGGAAGCAAGTTTAGGACGGAAGGAAATAAAATTCATTTTGGAATACTGCAAATTGTTACGGAATGAATTAAGGGCGAGAACCGAAGCCCTCGCCCCCTTCCCGGAGAAACCGTTTAACTTGTTATCCCAGCCTTTCGACATCTTCAAAGATGCTTGTCAGGACATCACACCCGCCCAAGCAACCGTTATTGAAGTTTTCCGGGCGGCGAAGCCAACGGACCTTTTCCCGAACACCAGCCAAACTATCGGCGGGGATTTCGTGCAATGTGGCGGTCGCGTTGTTTGCGGCTTCCATGGCGGCGGTTAAATCGTCATCGGTTTGACAATCGGGACTACCAGCCCAATCAGAAAGCCGGGCATGTTCGGCGACCATTGCCGCAATAAGCCTGTCATTATCGCCAGCAACGGCGGCGGTCGGAATAGCTACCGCAGGAAGCGCGGCTATCGTTTTGAGAAATGTCCGCTTGTCCATTACGCTGCCCTCCTGACAAGAGCGGGGAGGCGGCTTACGAGGTCCGCGCAGCGTTCGCTTGGCTGGAAATCCTCGCCCAGACAAAACAATTCCTCTACCCGTCTGGCAAGCCCTTCCGCCGTGGTCGGGTCTGTATCCAGATATTCAATCAGCAGAGCCTTGCCCTTGGCGGCTTCGGCTTCATAGGTTGCCGCCAGTCCGGAAATGTTAAGCCGTGCCTCGGCTTGCCTCCGGCCTGCCAGAACCTTATCAAGCCCCTTGTGATAGGCGGCGAATTCGGTTTTCAAGTCGGCTTGAATGCCCCGCGCGGAGTTGAATTTTTCCCATGCGGTGCGCACATCTTGCAAAGCCTCGTGACTGTCAACAACGCCATAGCGGAATTTATATTCAACACGGGGCAAGGATGCCGCCGCTTCCTCAAGCCGGTTTAGCGCCTCAATTTCGATTGATTGTTGCGCCTCATACTTGGCCCAAAGCTGCAATGACGGGTCGGTATCAGCAAAAGCTGGAACGGCAGCGAGTGATAAAGCCGCCGCGCCCTTTAGTGCAGAACGCCTATCGAACTTGGGGGATTTAGAGTCTATATACAGGTTAGCCATGATTGAAACTCCTTTGCAGTTTCAGTTGTGGTCAGGGCTGGGATGGTGGTAGGACACCTTCTCGGCCCGCTTTATTGCAATTCTACGCTTGCAATATCCGCAATACTAGATTATTATGCGTACCATGTCAACATATAATGAAATGGTAATAACTCCGGCACAGTTAAGAATGGCCCGTGCCGCCCTCAAATTGACGGTAAGGGAGCTTGGCGCATTGTCAGGCGTTCATGCCACCACAGTCACCCGGATAGAGAATGAGCAAACAAAACCCCATGCGGCATCCATGCAGGCGTTTGCCAAGGTGTTCCGGGAGCGGGGACTATTATTCGTCGCCGGGGACGATCTGGCGGGGCCGGGGGTAAGAGTGGCAAAAAGTGGTTTGGCACCGGCGGAATAAATGTCTGATGCCAAAGGTGTATCCCCAGACAAAAGTTTGACTACTTGTAATCATTGTTCTATATTATTGCCAAATGGACAGGGCATTCCCAGTCGGCGTTATGGCCTCGGTTTTCCGGGGCCTTTCGCTTTATTATGGGAAGATTTTAATGCCATAGCCCTCGATACTACCTCGTTGGCTTCGCCGGAATTTCGTTTCAATAACCTCATAGGCCCTATTTGTTTGATTGGGGCGGAGAGCTTTCAAACCTATTGGACGCGCAATGAGATCGGCTATCTGCAGGCCCGATGAATTTGCTTTTTTATCGACAAATAAAATGTCTAAGCAATCAATTTTCCCAACAAAGTTTTGACCGTCACAAATACGGCGGAACTCAAGCTCCAATCCTTCGTCTTCATTTTTACCCCTGCATTCTACAATGATGTGTGTGAGTTTATCGCTTTGTCCCAAGTCTTTCAGGAATAAAACGGCTCGCTCAATGCAAAACCGAAGCGCAAGTTCATATGGATTGGCAGGCACCGCGTATCGGCTTTTGTGATTATCCTTATGAATAACTGCTGAGATAACCGTCATGGGTGCGTCCGCAACGATTTTTCCAAGCTCCGCCATAAAAGCATCGTTTGCCGCCTTGGTGTAAAGAACTTCAAATGGCCTTTCGCGTTTACGAATTTCTCTCTCATGAAGCACAATTGCATCGTGTCCAAACCAGCGAAATTTCAAATCTTGCAGCCTGGGAACCACCTCGTCAACGTACCTTTTTTTGTTAAAAATGCAGAATGCTAGAGAGAATATTGGGTACGGTGATTTGACCTGCGTAAGGTCATGGTCACCGCTTTCGTCCACATAGATAATGAAATCGCTATAATCCATTTTGTAAGAATAATAGAATATTGTTGATTTGTCTCTATGAGTGGACACAACAGCGCACGACCAAAGAGTATACCATGAGCAAAAACAAAACTCTTAGCCGTAAAGAGCTCTATGATCTTATTTGGTCGGAGCCTATGAAAACGCTGGCAGAGCAATTCGGCTTGTCCGACGTCGGAATGGCAAAAGTATGCAAGAGATCCAACATCCCGAAGCCACCAAGAGGTTTTTGGGCAAAACTTGCCGCCGGTAAAAACGTTCGTCGACAAGGGTT
Organism: Sneathiella chungangensis; assembly: GCF_009882935.1. Lineage (GTDB taxonomy): Bacteria > Pseudomonadota > Alphaproteobacteria > Sneathiellales > Sneathiellaceae > Sneathiella > Sneathiella chungangensis. The sequence goes on along the minus strand of NZ_WTVA01000015.1, from coordinate 909,982 downwards.
ACCAGATCGCGGCCCTGGTATGTCCGATGTCATTACGATAGGTGGCTCTCAATACGACCTTCATTTTTATCGTCGGATGGATGATGAGATACTCGCAGTCGATCCGACGCCTCACTTCTTCGATGTGTCGATAGAAGAAGTCAGGGCCAAGGTAAAAGCACACATCAAGAGCGTCACGATGCCAGTGTTTCCGAAAAGAGCCCATCGCGCTATCCGTAAGCTTCTTGAGAAAGATGAGGAGAAGCGAAAGAAGCGTTTGGCATCACCCTACCCGTATCTCTTTGACAAACCGCTATTCGATAATTCTTTTGAAAAAAGGCGGCTGAAGATTTTAAACGCTGTATTCACGGCCCTTGAAAAAGCAGGGATGAAACCGAATATTCGAGGGGGAGACGCCAGCGAACTTTCCGTTCAAGTTAATGATACCCGCGTAGAAATCTCGCTTGAGAGCGCTTCCGTAACACCCGAGCGGTATCCGAGACGGCCATCCAACCCACAGAGAACAACTGACGATTTACGTTTCTCCGTCTTTTGCGGTGGTGTCACCGGAGATGTCCGAAGGTCTTGGGTAGATGGTAAGGGCGACAATAGGCTTGAAAAATATCTATTGGAAATAGTGGTCAGCATAATAGTTGCTGGTGAAGAGCAATATCGCGAGATTTGTCAGTGGTGCTATGAGAGGGAGGTTGAGCGAAAAAAAGACCTCATTGCAGAAATTCAAAAGCAAAAGGCCGAGGCGGGGCAAAAAGAACGAGAACGGCAAGCTGCATTGGATAAAGCTAGAATGGATCGTTTGCTGTCGGACGCCGACGCAATGCGCAAGGCTACGGATATAAGGCAGTATGTAGAGAGCGTTCTCACGCTATGGGGAAGAGGTAAAGTAGATATATCATCAGAAGAAATCATGCTTTGGAAGAACTGGGCAAGTGCACAAGCAGATCAGATAGACCCAGTACGGTCTGGTCAATTTCTGAAATCTCTAAAAGGTAACGATACTTAAGAATAGCTATCGCACCTAAAACAGCTTTTGCGCTCACTCACATATAGAGATAGGCCGGAAGTTTTGTTTCCGAGACGTGTAGGGATTCCATGAGGGTTTCTGCTTCACTGGCGGCAGGGCGACCGTCGCCACGTTCTTTGATCCGCAGCCGCAAACCATATGGGCGGCGATATCTTTAACAGCCATGGCGCAAATGTCGTTTGTCGGCTTCCTCAACCGTCGCTCCAGCCTCTTGACGATATCGACCACGGGAGGCGCAGCTATCCGGTCGCAGTCACAGCACATAACCTCGATGCCGTACCCTTTGATAATTATCTCCCGAAGTGTCGTCATGAGCGGATTCATAACACGACGGCTAAAGCGCGAGTCAAGGGGCTTGAAATCACTCCCGGCGGTCACTTATAGGTCACTTGGAAAGAAGAAGGGCCTAGCGTATTTCAGCTAAGCCCTTGAAATTATTGGTGGAGCCAAACGGGATCGAACCGTCGACCTCTTGAATGCCATTCAAGCGCTCTCCCAACTGAGCTATGGCCCCATGGAGGGCGGGCATGCCCGCCGCGGGTTCGGAACCTATGCCGAAGCCCTTTCAGATTCAAGTCAAAAATGCACGCTGGGCAGATTCAGCTTTCGTCATCGGATTTCGGCGCGCTGATGACTCCGGAAAGATCGTCGTCATCCTCATCGTCGTCATCATCGAGATCGACCGTATCCGGATCGACAAGATCGTCGGCGATGTCATCGTCGAAATCATCCTCGAGACCTTCTGTCTCGAGTTCCGCGGCCTTCTTTTTAAGTGCCGCCGCCTTCTTTTCCGCCTCCGTCGGTCCGGTGCTTGCAGGACGCCTTGGCTTCAGCAAGCGCTCCGGGACATGTTCCGTGCCGCAGGACGGGCAGATGATCGGCGATTTCTTCATATCGTAAAAGGGCTTGCCGCACGCGTTGCAGCGATGCTTTTCACCCCATTCCGCTTTTGCCATTGTCACCTCATTCTCAAGCTGGCGCCGGACCAGTAAACGGCACCCAAACCCACTTTTAGAGAGGGTGAATTGCCAGAATAACGGATCGCTGTCAAAAGTTTCTTTCATTTGGCGGCAGCTTTATGTGACATCCCTGAAAAAGCTTGCTAAAACCGTCGGTATTTTCATGCCCGTATTGCAAATTCCGGCCAGTTATCCATGACCACACATTCTTCTGTTCCCCTTCCTGTAACCGCCCGCCGGACCGGGCCGCTTGCCGGGACGATAAAAGTGCCCGGCGACAAGTCGATTTCGCACCGCTCGCTGATCTTTGGCGCGCTCGCCGCCGGGACGACGCGCATCACCGGCCTGCTGGAGGGGGAGGATGTTCTGCGCACCGCCGCCGCCATGCGCCAGCTCGGCGCGGAGGTGGAGAAGATGGAGGACGGCAGTTGGCAGGTACGCGGCAACGGCGTCGGCGCGCTTGCCGAGCCGGATACGGTTCTCGACATGGGAAATTCCGGCACCGCCGCGCGCCTGTTGATGGGCCTGGTCGCCAGTTGCCCCTTCACCACCTTCTTCATGGGCGACACCAGCCTGCATCGGCGCCCCATGGGCCGGGTGCGCCTTCCGCTTGAGGAAATGGGCGCGTTGATCACCAGCCGGTCGGGCGGGCGCTTCCCGCTTGCCGTCACCGGGCGCGACCTGATGCCGATCGATTATGAGCTGCCCGTCGCCTCGGCGCAGGTGAAATCGGCCATTCTGCTCGCCGCGCTCGATACCCCGGGCCTCACCCGCGTGACCGAACCCAAACCGACCCGCGATCATACGGAAAACATGCTGCGCCATTTCGGCGCGACCGTCACCGTGACCGATCTCGACGGGGGCGGACGCAGGATAGACTATCAGGGGCAGCAGGAACTGACCGCCGCCGATATTATCGTGCCGGGCGATCCCTCCTCTGCCGCCTTTATCGCCGTCGCCGCCGCGATCCTGCCGGGCTCCGACGTCACCATTACCAATGTCGGGCTCAACCCCTTGCGCGACGGGATCTTCGTTACCCTCAAGGAGATGGGCGCGGATATCGAGATTATGAACCTCCGCGAGGAAGCCGGTGAGAGGGTCGGCGATCTTCATGTCCGGGCGAGCCGCCTTAACGGGATCGAGGTGCCGCCCGAGCGCGCGCCGACGATGATCGACGAGTTTCCCGTGCTCTTTGTCGCGGCGTCTTTTGCCACCGGTAAAACGGTGATGCGCGGCCTGCATGAGCTCCGGGTCAAGGAATCGGACCGCATCGCGGCGATGGCCGCCGGGCTCAAATCCTGCGGCGTCAAATTCGAAGAGCTGGACGACGGCCTGATCATCGAGGGAAATGGCCGCGCGCCCAAGGGCGGCGGAAAGATCGAGACCCATCTCGACCACCGCATCGCCATGTCCTTCCTCGTCATGGGCCTCGCCGCGGAGAAACCGGTCACCGTCGATGATGGCCGGGTGATGGAGACGAGCTTCCCGGGATTTGCCGACCTGATGGGCGGACTTGGTGGCCAGATCACAGCGGACAACCACCGATGATTATCGCCGTCGATGGCCCCGTCGCCGCCGGAAAAGGCACCCTTGCCCGACGAATCGCCCATATATATAAGCTGGATTATCTCGATACCGGCGCGCTTTACCGCGCGGTCGGGCTGAAGATCCTGCGGGCCGGTAGGGATCCGGAGGATCCTGCGGCGGCGGTTGACGCGGCGCGTCATGTCGGCGACGTCGCGCTCGACGATCCGGCGCTGCGGGAGGAGGCAACGGGGGAGGCCGCCTCCATCGTCGCCGCCAATCAGGAGGTGCGCGCGGCGCTTCTTCAATATCAGCGGGATTTCGCCAAACGCCCGCAGGGCGCGGTTCTCGACGGACGGGACATCGGCACGGTTGTCTGCCCGGAGGCCGACGTGAAGCTGTTCGTGACCGCCAGCGCCGAGGTCCGGGCCCGCCGCCGCTTTGACGAGTTGATCGCCAAAGGAACGGATACAACTTATGAAGCTGTGCTGGAAGATTTGCACGCCCGCGATGCCCGCGACGCCGGCCGCGACAGCGCCCCGCTTAAAAAAGCCGAGGATGCGCACTTGCTTGATACCTCAAAATTGGATATAGAGGCGGCTGTTAACGCGGCGTGCAAGATTATCGACGCCGCCTGAATAGAAGGAGAATGTTCCGACCACGCCGGAATTTTATGAACAGCGCTTCTCTTGCGTGCGTATCCTGATTTGGAGAAGCCAGTGGCCATTGATCCGCCGGACGACCGGTTTGGCCTGATACCAGGATCGTGAAGGAAATCAAATATGTCAGATAATTCACTTGCCGAAGAAGGCATGCCCGCTGTCGAGGATTTCGCAGCGCTGCTCGACGAATCCTATGGCGCCAGCGACAGCCTTGAAGGCACTGTCATCAAGGGCACCGTTATCAATATCGAAAACGATCTCGCCATCATTGATGTCGGACTCAAATCCGAAGGCCGCATTCCGCTGAAGGAATTCGCCGCCCCCGGCCAGGACGCAGACCTGAAAATCGGCGATACGGTCGAGGTTTTTCTTGAAAGAATCGAAAATTCCGCCGGTGAAGCGGTTCTCTCCCGCGACAAGGCCCGCCGCGAGGAAGCCTGGGAGAAACTGGAAGTCGCCTTCGACAAGAACGAACGCGTCGACGGCATCATCTTCGGCCGCGTCAAGGGCGGCTTTACCGTTGACCTTTCCGGCGCCGTGGCCTTCCTGCCCGGCAGCCAGGTTGACGTTCGCCCGGTCCGCGACATCGGCCCGCTTCGCGGTATTCCGCAGCCCTTCCAGATCCTGAAAATGGATCGCCGCCGCGGCAACATCGTTGTTTCCCGCCGCGCCGTTCTGGAAGAAAGCCGCGCCGAAGCCCGCTCCGAGCTGATCGGGACGCTGGAAGAAGGCCAGACGCTGGAAGGCGTCGTCAAGAATATCACCGATTACGGCGCCTTCGTCGATCTGGGTGGTGTCGATGGCCTCTTGCATGTGACCGATATCGCCTGGCGCCGCGTCAACCATCCGTCGGAAGCCCTGACCATCGGCGAAACCGTCAAGGTCCAGGTGATCCGCCTGAACAAGGACACCCAGCGTATCAGCCTCGGCATGAAACAGCTTGAGGAAGATCCGTGGGAATCGCTGGAAGCGAAATATCCGGTCGGCGCCAAATTCACGGGTCGTGTCACCAACATCACCGACTACGGCGCCTTTGTTGAGCTTGAAGCCGGTGTGGAAGGCCTCGTCCATGTGTCCGAGATGAGCTGGACGAAGAAGAACGTGCATCCGGGCAAGATCGTCTCCACCTCGCAGGAAGTGGAAGTCATGGTGCTCGAGGTCGATCAGGCCCGCCGCCGTATCAGCCTCGGCCTGAAGCAGTGCATGGATAATCCGTGGGACAGCTTCGCCCAGACGACTCCGGTCGGCACCGAGATTGAAGGCGTGGTCAAGAACATCACCGAATTCGGTCTGTTCGTCGGCCTTGAAAACGACGTCGACGGCATGGTCCATATGTCCGACATCGACTGGAACCAGCCCGGCGAGCAGGCCATCCAGGCCTACAAGAAGGGCGATACGGTGAAGGCGAAGGTTCTCGACATCGACGTCGAGAAGGAACGCGTTTCCCTCGGCATCAAGCAGTTGAGCGAGGATCCGTTTGCCGGCGCGGCCGAACTGAAGAAGGGCGCCGTCGTCACCTGCACGGTCTCCAAGATCCAGGATGCCGGCCTCGATGTTGAAATCGGCGAAGGCGTTGTCGGCTTCATCCGCAAGGGTGAGCTGAGCCGCGATCGCGCCGAGCAGCGTCCGGACCGGTTCGCGGTCGGTGACAAGATCGACGCGAAGATCACGGCCATCGACAGCAAGACCCGCAAGGTCACTCTCTCCATCAAGGCCCGCGAGGTTGCCGAGGAGAAAGAGGCTGTCGCGCAGTACGGTTCGTCCGATGCGGGCGCGTCCCTTGGCGATATCCTTGGCGCGGCCATGCGCAAGGCGTCGGAAGACGGCGATGCCGGCCCTGACGACAAGACCGAAGGGTAATCCGCCCATGAAACCCGCTATCGACCGTCCGCTCGACCGAAAGGCTGAACATGTCAGTCGATAGCGACTCCTACCAGATCAGGCGCCGTCTCAAGCGGCGCCTGACTTTTTGGCGCGTCTTCGCCATCCTGCTGCTGATCGGCATCGGCGTCTGGATTTTCGCCGATTTCGAGAGCGACGAGGTGGCGGACCATATCGCCCGCCTCGACATCACCGAGATCATTGTCGAGAATGACCGCCGCGAAAAAGCCATCGATGACATCATCAGCGATCCGTCGGCCAAGGCGCTCATCGTCTATATCAACAGCCCCGGCGGCTCCACCTACGGCAGCGAGCGGCTCTACAAGGCGCTCCGCCGGGTTGCCGAAACTAAGCCCGTCGTTGCGGTGATCGGCACGGTCGGCGCGTCCGGCGGCTATATGACGGCGCTCGCCGGGGATCGCATCTTCGCCGGCGAATCTTCCATCGTCGGCTCCATCGGTGTGATCGTCCAGCTCACCGAAATATCGGAATTGATGAAAAAGGTCGGGGTCAGCGCCACCGCCATCACCTCCGGCGCGCTGAAAGGCGAGCCTTCCCCCTTCAAGCCGATTTCCGAGGCGGGGCGGGAGAATCTCCAGGACATGGTCACGGCCACCTATGACTGGTTCGTCGGCCTTGTGACCGCGCGGCGGCCGCTGGCGGAAAACGAGGTCCGCACCCTTGCTGACGGGCGGGTCGTGATCGGTCTCGTTGCCGTGAAAAACGGCCTGATTGACGAAATCGGCGGCCTCACCGAAGCGCAAAGCTGGCTGGAATCGGAGAAGCAGATTCCCGCCGGACTTCCGCTTCGCACCGTCGACTATAGCGAGCCAAAACCTCTGATTGCGAGGCTTTTGGGAGAAATGATGGGGAAAACTGTTTTATCAGAAAGACTTACACTTGACGGACTGCTTTCCCTTTGGCAACCTGACTGAATTCGGGAAAATGCCAGACAAATGATAAAAAATTATCACTGACGGGGAGAGTCGAATGATAAAATCTGAACTCATTGCAATCATCGCGGAGAATAATCCCCATCTGTACCAGCGCGATGTGGAGCGTATCGTAACCACGATTTTTGACGAGATTTCCGATGCCCTTGCGCGCGGCGACCGGGTCGAATTGCGCGGCTTCGGGGCCTTTTCCACCAAGGAACGGGCCGCCCGCGTCGGCCGCAATCCGCGCACCGGGGAGGCTGTGCAGGTGGAGAAAAAATACGTTCCCTATTTCAAATGCGGCAAGGACCTGCGCGACAGGTTGAACGCCGACGCTTAATAGGGATCGCTTTTGACCCGTAACATCGTTAATCTGGCAGAAACGCTTGTCTGAACCAGAAGGCCGTTCATGCTCAAATTTATCTCCTGGATCCTGTTCCTTGCTATCGCCCTCGTCGTGGCGGCACTCAGTATCGCCAACCGCGAGATCGTGACTTTTTCCCTCGATCCGCTGCCCTTCGCCTTTGATTTGCCGCTCTACGGGCTGCTGCTCGCGGCGGGCTTCCTCGGTATTCTTGCCGGATCGGTTTGGACCTGGCTGCGCGGCCACAAGGTGCGTCAGGAGAACCGCCTCCACAAGCGCGAGGTCGAAGAACTCAAGGGCAAGACCCTCAATCTCACCCGCGAACTGGAGGAGGCGAGAGCCCGCAACAGCGCGGGTCCCGCGCCGGACGCGCTGGCCCCGCCGATCACCGACACCCCGCGAATCGAACATCGCGCAGGCCGGTAGAGCCGGATGCGGATTATCGAAACCTCCGACATCGCGGCGGCGCTGCATTATCCGGCGCTGATTGCCGCGTTGCGCGATATGTTCGCCAAGGGCTGCACCCAGCCGCTCCGCCATCACCACGCGCTCGACCCGGAAAATGAGCGCAAAGGCACCCTGCTGATCATGCCCGCCTGGCAATCGGGCGGCTTTCTTGGTCTCAAAACCGTGACGGTGATGCCGGAAAATGGCACGAAGGGCCTGCCCTCGGTGCAGGGGACCTATCTGCTGTTCGATGCGGAGAACGGCAGCGCGCTCGCCCTGATGGACGCGGGCGAGCTCACCACCCGCCGGACCGCCGCCGCCTCGGCCCTCGCGGCCGATTATCTTGCGCGAAAAGACGCGTCAAGCCTGCTGATGGTGGGGGCTGGCGCCATGGCGCCCTGCCTGATCCGCGCCCATGCCGCGATCCGCGATTTCACCACGGTCTCGATCTGGAACCATCGTCCGGAAAAAGCGGAAATACTCGCCGCCGAGCTGACCGGGGAAGGGATCCCCGCCCGCGCCGTTACGGATCTTGAGGCCGCCGCGCGCGAAGCCGATGTTATTTCCTGCGCAACCCTTTCCACCGAGCCGCTGATCCAGGGGGACTGGCTGAAACCGGGGGCGCATCTCGATCTGGTCGGCGCCTTCACGCCGCGAATGCGCGAGAGCGACGATGCCGCCGTGAAAATCGCGTCGCTGTTCGTCGATACCCGCGAAGGCGGCCTGCATGAGGCGGGCGATATCGTCCAGCCGCTTGCCGCCGGCGTCATCACGGAGGCGGATATTCGGGCCGATCTTTACGATCTTTGCCGCCGCGCGCATCCGGGCCGCACATCGGAAGATGAAATCACCCTCTTCAAATCGACCGGCGCGGCGCTCGAGGACCTGGCCGCCGCCATTCTCGCCTATCAGGCCGCACCCTGATTTTTCGCGCGGTTTTCCGTCAAAAGACGCGTCTATCGCTTTTCATTTTGACAAAAGCCTCTATTATCGCCGCTAATTCCGCCTATATCTCCAACTTGAGGATGACTGGACATGAGACTGCCGCCGCAAAATGCCGTTTTCACCGCCATCGATACGATCGATCTTGAGGCTGCGATTGCGCTCGGCCGCGCGCTGGCGCCCATCTCCGGCGGCCTCAAGCTCGGCAAGGAGTTTTTCACCTCCCACGGGCCGCAGGGCGTGCTCGCGGTGGCCGGTGACAGGACGCCGCTCTTCCTCGATCTCAAGTTCCACGATATCCCGAACACGGTGGCGGGCGGCGTGCGGGCGGCCGCGAAATTCCTGCAGCCGAGCATGCTGACCATCCATGCAAGCGGCGGCCCCGCGATGATCCGCGCCGCCGCCGACGCATCGGCGGAATTCGGGGAGGGACGCCCCCTCATCCTCGGCGTCACCGTGCTGACCAGCATGGACGATGCGGACCTCAGGGCCGTTGGCGTGAACAGCCCGGCGGAGGAACAGGTGCTGCGCCTTGCCGAACTTGCGCAGGCGAACGGCGCCGATGGCGTCATCTGCTCGCCGCGCGAAATTCAGGCGCTCCGCCAGACTTGCGGCCCCGATTTCAAGCTGGTCGTGCCGGGCATCCGCCCGCTGGGCAGCGATCACGGCGATCAGAAGCGGGTCAAGACCCCGGTCGAGGCGATCACCGACGGCGCCAGCTATCTCGTCATTGGCCGCCCCATCACGGGCGCGCCCGATCCCGCCGCCGCCGCCAGCGCCATTGTCGGGGATATCGCGGCCTGAATGACAATTGATGCGAAAATATGCGGCCTCAATGACGCCGCCGCCGTTGACGCCGCCGTCCAGCATGGCGCGCGCTTCGTCGGCTTTGTCTTTTATGGCCCCAGTCCGCGCAACGTCAGCCCGCAAACGGCCGCCGAGCTTGCCGCGCGCGTTCCCCGCCATGTCCGGAAGGTCGGGCTCTTCGTCGATCCGGAGGACCGGCTGATCCAGGCCGTACTCAACGCCGTATCCCTTGACATGATACAGCTGCACGGCTCGGAAAGCCCCGACCGGGTCCGCGAAATCAAGCAGAAATTCCGTCTTCCGGTGATGAAGGCGGTGAAAATCGACAGCGCCGCCTCGCTTGAGGAGATTGCCCGCTATGACGGCGTCGCGGATATGTTGCTGTTCGATGCAAAAGAGCCTAAAACCATGAAAAATGCCCTTCCGGGCGGCAACGGGCTGGCCTTTGACTGGGAATTGCTGGCGGGCGCGACGGTCGACAGCCCCTGGATGCTGGCAGGCGGGCTGCAATCGGGGAATGTCGCCGAGGCGGTCCGTATCTCGGGCGCGAAAATCGTCGATACCTCCTCCGGCGTCGAATTTGAGCCCGGACGCAAGAACCCGGCGGAGATCGCGGCCTTTCTGGCGGCGGTCGCCGCGATTGAAACCTGAATTGAAGCTTGAGGCGTAAGACATTATGGCGAAACTGAACAGCTATCGCACGGGTCCGGATGAAACCGGCCATTTCGGTATTTTCGGCGGACAATTCGTGGCCGAGACCCTGATGCCGCTTATCCTCGAGCTGGACGACGCCTATGAGGCCTCGAAAAAGGATCCGGAATTCGCGAAAGAGCTTTCCGGGCTGCTCAAGCATTATGTGGGACGCGAATCCCCGCTCTATTTCGCCGAGCGGCTGACCGAGCATTACGGCGGCGCGAAAATCTATCTCAAGCGCGAGGATCTGAACCATACCGGCGCGCACAAGATCAACAACTGCATGGGGCAGATCCTGCTCGCCCGCCGCATGGGCAAGAAACGCATCATCGCCGAGACCGGCGCGGGCCAGCATGGGGTCGCCACCGCCACCGTCGCCGCGCGCTTTGGCCTTAAATGCGCGATCTATATGGGTGAGACGGATATCGAGCGGCAGAAACCCAACGTCTTTCGCATGAAACTGCTGGGCGCGGAGGTAATCCCCGTGAAATCCGGCGCGCGCACCCTCAAAGACGCGATGAACGAGGCGCTTCGTGACTGGGTCACCAATGTCGAGGATACCTTCTATATCATCGGCACGGTCGCCGGGCCGCATCCCTATCCGGAGCTTGTCCGTGATTTCCAATGCGTGATCGGCGAGGAAACCCGCCGTCAGGTGATGGCGGCGGAGGGACGGCTTCCCGACACGTTACTTGCCTGCATCGGCGGCGGATCGAACGCCATGGGCCTGTTCCATCCCTTCCTCGATGACGAGGGCGTCGAGATTATCGGCGTCGAGGCCGCGGGCCTTGGCATTGATACGAACAAGCATGCGGCCTCCCTGAACGGCGGGCGGCCGGGCGTGCTGCATGGCAACCGCACTTATCTGCTGCAGGATGACGATGGCCAGATCCTGGAAGCCCATTCCATCTCCGCCGGGCTTGATTATCCCGGGATCGGGCCGGAGCATTCCTGGCTCAACGATGTCGGGCGGGTCAAATATGTGAATGCGACGGACGCCGAGGCGCTGGAGGCGTTCCAGCTCTGCTGCAAGCTGGAGGGGATTATTCCCGCGCTCGAAAGCGCCCATGCGCTCGCCTATCTCGAAACGCTCGCCCCGGGCCTGCCGAAGGATCATATCATCGTCGTCAACCTGTCCGGGCGCGGCGACAAGGACATTTTCACCGTTGCCAATGCACTGGGAGTTGAGTTGTGAGTGAGACCCGTATTGACCGCCGCTTCAAGGCCCTGAAGGCCGAGGGGCGCGCCGCCTTCGTCACCTATGTCATGGCGGGGGATCCCGATTATCAATCCGCGCTGGCGATCGTCAGGGGCCTGCCCGCCGCCGGTGCGGATATTATCGAGGTCGGCCTGCCCTTCACCGACCCGATGGCGGACGGCCCGGCAATTCAGCAGGCGGGCTTGCGCGCGCTGGCCGGCGGCATGACCCTGAAAAAGACGCTGCACCTGATTTCCGAGTTCCGCGAGGACGATGACGACACGCCGATCGTGCTGATGGGCTATTACAATCCCATCTACAGCTATGGCGTCGACCGGTTTCTCTCCGATGCGACGGCCGCCGGCGTCGATGGCCTGATCGTCGTCGACCTACCGTCGGAAGAGGACAGGGAGCTTTGCCTGCCCGCGCGTGCGGCCGGGCTTAACTTCATCCGCCTTGCCACGCCGACCACCGATGACAAGCGCCTGCCGAAGGTTCTCGCCAATTCCTCGGGCTTCCTTTATTATGTCTCGATTGCCGGAACGACCGGCGCCGCGGCGCCAAGCCCGCGCGACGTGGCGACCGCCCTCACCCGTATCCGCAAGACGACGGATCTGCCGATTGCGGTCGGTTTCGGGCTTCGTACCGGGGCGCAGGCGGCGGAAATTGCAAAGATCGCCGATGGCGCCGTTGTCGGCACCGCCCTGGTCGAGCAGGTCGCCCTTGGCAGCGACAATGCGGATGCGGTAAAACGGGTGCTTGGTCTCGCGCGGGAGATATCCGCGGGCATCCGAAGCGTAAAAAAGACGTAACAGGACACGAATATGAACTGGTTGACGAACAAGGTCCTGCCGAAATTCCGGCAACTCACGGCAAAGCAGGATACGCCTGACAATCTCTGGGTCAAATGCCCCGATTGCGGTCAGATGCTGTTCCATAACGACCTGCAAGCGAACCAGAATGTCTGCACCCATTGCGACTATCACATGCGCGTCACCCCGAAGGAGCGTTTCGACGCGCTCTTTGATGAGGCGAAATACGACATGATCGAGCTGCCCAATGTGCCGCTCGACCCCCTCAAATTCCGCGATTCCAAACGCTATACCGAGCGGCTCAAGGATGCCCGCAACAAGACCGGCGATGTCGATGCGATGAAGGTCGCCCATGGCAAGCTGGACGGAAATCCCGCGGTGGTCGCCGTGCAGAATTTCGATTTCATGGGCGGATCGCTCGGTCTCGCGGTCGGCGAGGCCATCGTCGCCGCCACCAAGCTCGCGATTTTGCAAAAAGCGCCGCTGATCCTCTTTTCCGCGGCCGGCGGCGCGCGCATGCAGGAAGGTATCCTCTCGCTGATGCAGATGCCGCGCACCACTGTCGCGGTCCAGCGCCTCAAGGAAAGCCGCCTGCCCTTTATCGTCGTGCTCACCGATCCGACCACCGGCGGGGTCACGGCCTCCTATGCGATGCTGGGCGATATCCAGATTGCCGAGCCGGGCGCGCTGATCTGCTTTGCCGGTCCCCGCGTGATCGAGGAAACGATCCGCGAAACCCTGCCCGACGGGTTCCAGCGCGCGGAATTCCTGCTCGACCATGGCATGCTCGACATGGTGGTCCATCGCCGCGAGATGCGCGAAACCCTGAGCCGCATCATCAGCCTGCTCTCCAGCAAGCTGAAACTGGCGCCGGTGCCGGTCAAATCAAACGGCAAGAAAGCGGCGGAAAAGGCCGCGTCCGGGAAATAGACAAACCCCTATGACCGGACAGGACAGCGATCGGATTCTGGCGCGGATGATGACGCTGCATCCGAAGATCATCGACCTCACGCTTGATCGCATGATGCCGCTCCTCGCAAAGCTCAACCATCCGGAGCGGCGCCTGCCGCCGGTCGTCCATGTCGCGGGCACCAATGGCAAGGGTTCCCTCCTCGCCTATCTCCGGGCGATGCTGGAGGCGGCGGGATACCGGGTGCATGTCTATACCTCGCCGCATCTGGTGCGCTTCGCCGAACGCATCCGTCTTGCCGGGAAAATCATCGACGAGGAAGCGTTGAGCGAGCTTTTGCTCGCCTGCGAGACGGCCAACGGCCAGACCCCGATCACCTATTTCGAGATTACCACCATCGCCGCCTTCAAGGCCTTCGCCGAGACGGATGGCGATATTCTGCTTCTGGAAACCGGGCTTGGCGGGCGCTTTGACGCCACCAACGTGGTGGCACATCCGGCACTCACCGCGATTACGCCGATCTCCCAGGATCACGCGGAATTTCTCGGGACGGATCTTGCCGGGATCGCGCGGGAAAAGGCCGGAATCATGAAACCCGGCGCCCCGATCGTTATCGGCCCGCAGGAGGGGGTGGTGCTCGATGTCCTCCGGAAAACGGCGGAAAAGCTGGGCTCTCCGGCTTATATATATGCCGACGACTGGTCCTGCACCGAGGAGGCCGGCGGCTGGCATTATCGGGGGCGTGGGGGCATCCGCGCCTTTCCTGAGCCTGCGCTCCACGGGGTTCACCAGATCGCCAATGCCGCGACGGCCATCGCCTGTCTCGACCGGCTGTCGGACTTTAGCGTCCCCGACACGGCAATCGCCGAGGGGCTTCGCACCGTCGAATGGCCCGCCCGCATGCAGCGGCTGACGAGAGGGCCGATTGTCGAGGCGCTTCCCGGTCATGTCGAAATCTGGCTCGATGGCGGGCATAATCCGGCGGCGGCGGCGCAGATCGCGGAAAGCTTCCGCCGCTGGCACCAAGAGGATGCGAAACCCGCCTTCCTGATCGCCGGAATGCTGAACACCAAGGACCGGACGTCATTTTTCCGGCAGCTTGCCCCGGTGATCGAAAAGGGCCATTGCATCCCCATCCCGGGCGAAGCGGCGGCAACACCGGCGGCGGAGCTGACCGATCTCGCCCGCGCCGGCGGCCTCGATGCGACGGAAATGCCGTCCCTGATGGCGGCGGTGGCGGCGTTGGAACCTGCGCTCAGCGAAAAGCCCTGCCGCCTGCTGATCTCCGGCAGTCTCTATCTTGCCGGGCAAATTCTCCGCGATAATGGATGAGCGAGGTTACGGAACGAGGCGATAACCGCCCGGCTCGGTGATCAGGATTTTGGCGTCCGACGGTTCGGTCTCGATTTTCTGGCGCAGCCGGTAGATATGTGTCTCCAGCGTATGGGTCGTCACCCCGGCGTTATATCCCCAGACCTCGTTGAGCAGGATATCGCGGGTCACCACCTTGTTACCGGCCCGGTAGAGATATTTCAAAATCGCCGTTTCCTTCTCCGTCAGGCGCACCTTCTGTGCGGTTTCCTTATGCAGCATCAGCTTGGCCGCCGGGCGGAAACTGTAGGGACCGATGGTGAAGACCGCATCCTCGCTCTGTTCATGCTGGCGCAACTGGGCGCGAATCCGCGCGAGCAGCACGCCGATGCGAAACGGCTTCGCCACATAATCGTTGGCGCCGGATTCAAGGCCCAGAATCTGGTCGCTGTCGCTGTCCTGCGCGGTCAGCATGATGATCGGCGCCTTGTTGCCGGATTTGCGGATCAGCTTGCAGGCCTCGCGCCCGTCCATATCCGGCAGCCCGACATCCAGCAGGATCAGATCGAAATGACTTTTCTTGATCTTGTCCAGGGCCTCGCACGCCGTTTCCGCCTGCTGCGTCAAAAATTCCTCATGCAGATCAAGCTGTTCCGCCAGTGTTTCCCGAAGGCTGTTATCGTCATCGACCAGTAGAATCTTTTTCCCGCTCGTCATCTGTTTCCTTCCCGATAATTGTCCGCGCGCGCCGACCGGCGGCCCCGCTGACTTAAAAATTGGTAGCACATGGGGGTATTCAAGGGCAAGCCGGTCGCGAAGGGCCCTGCCTTCACGCGAATGTGAAGCTCCTTGAGGAAAATCCGGTCTTTCGGCCGCTTCGGCGCGCCTGCGGCAACTTAGTATTTGCGGCGGTGCGCCCGGGCCTGCTAATAGTCTTGCTGTATCACCAATTATCGCCGACCGGAATTCAAGGCAACATGAGCAAAAGCAACAAGAAAGACACCGAGCTCAAGCGGCTGCGCGCCGTCGACCGCGCCATTGCGGATTTGCGCCGGGGCCTGAGTGTCATCGTCAGGGGAGAGGGGGAAGCCTCCCTCGTTCTCGCCACCGAAATGGCGTTCGACGTGGAGCTGGAGGATCTGGCGGCAAAAAGCGGCGAGACACCGGTCCTCGCGCTCACCGCCCATCGCGCCAATGTCCTGCATATCCCGCCGACGGGCGATGACGTCGTCCGCCTGGTGATCGAGGACTGGATGGATGCGCCGCTGATGCGCGCCCTCGCCGATGCGGTGCATGACCTCGATCAGCCGTTCCGCGGCCCCTTCACCCGCCTGAAGGAAGGCTTGCCCCCCAGTATTTCCGCGGCCATCAAGCTGGTCAAGCTCGGGCGGCTCCTTCCCTCCGTCCTGGCTTCGGCAATCCCGATTGAGAAAGCCGGCAGCCTTGCCGAAAGCGCCGACCTTTCCGCCGTCGATATCGCGGATATCCTGGCGTTCGAGGAAACGGCGGCGCTTCAGCTTCGCAAGGTCGCGGCCGCCAGGGTGCCGCTGCAGGCGGCGGAAAACACCACCTTTTACGCCTTTCGCCCCAAGGATGGCGGGATCGAGCATCTGGCGATTGTCGTCGGCGAGCCGAACCGGCGCGCGGCGGTGCTGGCGCGGCTGCATTCGGAATGCTTCACCGGCGATCTCCTCGGCTCGCTCAAATGCGATTGCGGCGAGCAACTGCGCGGGGCGCTCAAGGCCCTCGCCGAGGAGGGCGGCGGCGTTCTCCTCTATCTCGCCCAGGAAGGGCGCGGCATCGGGCTGATCAACAAGCTGCGGGCCTATAAGCTGCAGGAACAGGGCTTCGATACCATCGATGCCAACGAACGCCTCGGTTTCGATGCGGATGAGCGCGTGTTCCAGCCCGCCGCCGAGATGCTGAAACAGCTCGGGTTCCGGAAAATCCGGCTGATGACCAACAATCCGGAGAAGGTCGAGGGGCTGGAGCGGCACGGGATCGAGATCGCCGAGCGGGTGTCGCATACATTTCCCTCCAATACCCATAACGAGCTTTATCTGGCGACGAAGAAAAAGCGGAGTGGGCATTATCTTTAGGTAAAACCGGCCGCGCCCGGCAGATTTTGCCTCCTTGTCCGATCCGGCGCCCAGAAATCCCCGTAAATCTGCGGTTGCTTTTGGCACGCTCCTTGCTTTTTACTCAGGCAAGGAGATGAATATGTTGAGCAATACCGTCACACATGACCCTTACGCCTATCTGAACCGGGCCCTGCCGAACGACCCGGTGGCGATGTATGTGCCCAAGGAACGCGTGAATGCGGACGGCGAAATGATCGCCAGCGAAGACGGTTTCGGCGAGGACGGCTTCGGCTTCGACGATTTTCTCGATATCATCAACCCCCTGCAGCATATTCCCGGCGTTTCCTCAATTTACCGCGAAATCACCGGCGACGAGCTGAGCCCCGGCGCCCGCATGATCGGCGGCACCATCTATGGCGGCGGCATCGGCTTTGTTGCCTCGCTTCTCAATTCCGCGGTGGAACAGGCGACCGGCCTCGATATCGGCGGCAATGTCATCGCGCTGTTCTCCGGCGGCGAAGGCGACACCACCGAAGGCGCAATGATCGCCGCCACCCCGGCGGACGCAAAACCGGAGGACGCAACCGCCGCCACAACACCGCTGGCGACCGGAACCGCGGCGCCTGGCGCCGTGGCGCCCGTTGTCACCGCACCGCTGGCGGCCCCCGTTCCGCGCGCCGAACCGCGCACGACCACCATTGACGATGAACTTGCGGCGACGCCGATCGGCCTTGAATGGAAGGGGGACAAGCCGGCCATACTGCAGCAGCTGCAACAGGCGAAGACGCAGGACCTCAGCGAAGAACAGCTGCATGCCATCTTCCGGAGCTTCCGCGCCGACCCCCCCGCCGCCAGCGAACCCGCAGTGAACGCCGGAACCGCCAGCGCCGCCTATCAGAAAACCGCCACCGCCATGGAACAGGCGCGACCGGCGGCCCCTTCGCGTATCGATCTGTTCGATAAACCCGCACCCTGATCCATCGGACAGGTGACTTGGCGGGAAGGCTCGCTTAAACTCCGCCTCATGGACATCATTGTAACTCTCATCGACGGGGCGCGTGGCCGGTTACGGTTCGGATCGCTTGACGTCGATTGCGCGCTTGGAAAATCGGGCATTACCACGGAAAAACGCGAAGGCGATCATGCGACGCCGGCCGGCCGCTTTCCCTTGCGCAAACTTTTCTACCGCGCCGACCGGATGGCGGCCCCGCGCTGCGCCCTGCCGACGGCCGAGATCGACATTCTGGATGGCTGGTGCGACGATCCGGACCATGAACTCTATAACAAATATGTCCGCCTGCCCTTCGGCGCGCGTCATGAGCGGCTGTGGCGCGAGGACCCCCTCTATGATCTGGTGGTCGTTCTTGGCCATAATGACGATCCGCCCGTTGCCGGCGCGGGAAGCTGCATTTTCCTGCATGTCGCCCATGGCGACTACCGGGGAACGGAGGGCTGCGTCGCCCTAAAAAAGGAGGATTTGCTGACACTTCTCGCGGCGATCGGGGAAGACACCCGGATGGAGGTGCGGGCGCCCTAGTTACAGCTCGTCGCGCGCGCCGAAAAGCGCCGTCCCGACCCGCACGGACGTCGCGCCGAACTGCACCGCCGTCTCGAAATCCGCGCTCATCCCCATGCTGAGACGGGAAAGGCCGTTGCGCGCGGCGATTTTCGCGAGCAGCGCAAAATGCGGCGCGGGCTGTTCTTCCACCGGCGGGATGCACATAAGCCCGACAACATCGAGGCCGAGATTGTCGCGGCATTCCGTGATGAAGGCATCGGCATCCTCGGGAAAAACGCCGGCTTTCTGCGGTTCCTTGCCCGTATTGACCTGGATATAGACCGGTAGGGCGCGCCCGGCCTCGGCCATTTCCCGGGCGAGAACGCGGGCGAGTTTGGGCCGGTCCACCGTCTCGATCACATCAAAGAGCGCCACGGCATCCTTCGCCTTGTTCGTCTGCAGCGGGCCGATGAGATGCAGTTCGATATCCGGAAACTGCTGCTTCAGCGCCGGCCATTTACCCGCCGCCTCCTGCACCCGGTTCTCGCCGAAATGCCGATGGCCATAGCCAAGCGCCGCCTCGATCAGCTCGACCGGCTGGCGCTTGCTGACGGCAATGAGGTCGACCGCCGCGGCATCGCGCTGCCATTTTTCCGCCGCCTTCTGGATGCGGGCCCGGATATCATCAAAATTGGCGGCGATATCACGGGCGATCCCTGTGTCGTCACCTGTCATCTGTCCCATTCTCCCGATGAAATTGAAAATCTGCAAATTTGCCGAATTAACAGGCTTTTTTCTGCGAAATCCGGATTTATAGGGTTAATTTTGTGTAAATTTCTCATTTATATCCCGGCGGCAGATACTTGAATTTCTTCATCACATCGTAATGCGCCGCGACAATCTTCTCGACCTGCTCCTGTGTCAGAGCCGTTTTCCACTGTCCCGCCTTGCCGACGCGGAAAAACCTTTCCGCCTTATCCGACCGCTCATTGAACCCTTTCGTGTCCTCAAGCTTTCTCAGTTTTTCAAAGGACGAAAACTTGATCGCCTTGCGAAGATGCTCCCGGCTTGGCTTTACGCCGAGAAATTTCGCCATCCCGCCGAAGGTTTTTTCCGGCTTGTAGAGCATATCCTCGTAGCGCATGACATGCACGCGGGACTTATTCCCTTCCTGCAGCCAGGAATTTACGTGATCGGACCAGGAGCAGAGAAATTCCGGGATTTTTTTATCCGTTCCTTCGGTCGAGGCATTATGATTGTTCATCATGTCGATGCTCTCGTCGACGCTTTGGCCGAAATGATTGGCGAGCGACAGGACGACATCGAGCGGATTGCGGATGAAATAAATCGCGCCCGCCGTATATGTCGGTGTGACCAGCGGGATGCCGTTGATCAGCCGGAGCGCATTATGGGTTTTGACGAAAACCGTATCGAACCTTGTCCGCGTGTAGAGTTCATGCACCTTCGGGATCAGCGCCGTGATCTCGGCCTCGGAAAAATTATCGATGCTCCGGCCCGCCGCCCTCTCGAACCATTTTTTCTTGCCGTCCCCCATGGTGAACTTCGTCAGCGAATTCAGATCCGCCGGCTCATCGCCATTGAGAAACAGGTTATGCAAAAAGATGCGCGCCCAGGTATTCCCTGACTTGGGGTAGGAGGCGAGCCAGACAATATCACCCATATTTCTACTTTCCGAACAGGTCCTGCAAAAGGTTACTTTGGAAGATACCCGAAAGTTTTCATCACGTCATGATGCACGTCGACAATTGCCTCGACCTGGCCAGGCGTCAGTGTGGTTTTCCACTGACCGGCCTTGCCGACGCGGAAGAACTTTTCGGCCTTGTCGGAGCGTTCGCTGAAGCCCTTTTGGGCTTCCTGCTTGCGCGATTCATCAAAGGATGAAAATTTGATCGCCCGTCTAAGCCGTTCCTTTGGCGGCTTGAGCCCGAGAAATTTCGCGAGATCGCCGAAGGTTTTCTCCGGCTTGTAGAGCATATCCTCGTAGCGCATGAGATGCAGCCGGGATTTTTCCATCGCCTGCCAGGAAGTGATATGACTGGACCAGTCGCTCAGGTAATCGGGGAGCTTACGGTCCGTCTCCGCGCTATAGGCTTCCTTGTCATTCATCATGACAACCCCGCCGTCGATCGACATGCCATAGTGATCGGACAGTGAAATCACCACATCGAGGGGATTGCGGACAATATAGATGGCGCCGGCCGTAAATTCCGGCGTGATCAGGGGAACCCCGTGGACCTTGCCCAGCATGTTATGCGTCTTGACGAAAACCGAGTCCGGCCGCGATTGCGCATAGGCCCGGTGCACCTTCGGGATCAGGGCCGCAATTTCCTCGGCGCTAAAGCTGTCGAATGGTTTTCCGGTGACATGCTCGTACCAGGACTTGTTGCCATCGCCAATGGTGAATTTCGTGAGCTCGTTGAGATCGGCAGGGCGCGTCGCGTTCAGCAACAGATTATGCAGGAAGGTGCGTACCCAGGTATTGCCGGATTTCGGATAGGAAGCCAGCCAGATTATTCCGCCCATGAATGTCGTCCCAACCTCATCCTGGATCTTATTTCGGAAGGTAGTCGAAGTGTTTCATCATGTCATGGTGACATTTAACGATTTTATCGACCTGCTTGTCGCTGAGGACATCCTTCCATTGATCTGCCTTGCCAACGCGGAAGAAACGGCCGGTTTTGGCTTTATGCGATCGCTCGCTAAATCCTTGTTCATCTTCCAGCTTGCGAACAGTTTCAAAGGAAGAAAACTCGATTGCTTTTTCCAAACGTTCCTTCGGCGGATTAAGCCCGAGAAACCGTGTCAGGCCACCGAAAGTTTGTTCTGGCTTGTCGAGCATATCCTCGTAGCGCATCAGATAGAGATACTGCCGGTTAAACAGCAGCCAGGAACTGACATGATCGGACCAGGAGCCGAAGACCTGCTCTATCGTACCATGTTCAACTCCTTTCTCCGCGCCTTTTGCCGACCCTTTCGGGTTATTCAGCATTCTTATGCCGTCATCGAGGCTAAGACCGTAATGGTCGGCAAGGGATATGACCACGTCGAGCGGATTCCGGACGATATAGATGGCGCCGGCGGTGCATTCCATGGTGATCAGCGGAATGCCGAAGGCGGTTCCGAGGCCGCTATGGGTCTTGACGAATACCGAGTCCGGATGCGCCTCGGTAAATGCCTTGTGAACCTTGGGCGTCAGCCAGGCAATCTCCCGCGCGGAAAGCTGGTCAACGGGCTTACCCGCGACTTTCGTGTACCAGGCCTTGTCCCCATCGCCCAAGGTGAATGTCGCTATACTATTGATATCGACAGGCTTTTCCGGGTTGAGGAACAGATTATGGATGAAAGTCCGCGTCCAGGTATTCCCCGATTTGGGATAGGATGCCAACCAGATGATGCCGCCCATGATTACTTTCCGTCAAAATTTTTTGCCAACCTAGCGGATGCCTCCCCGACGGACAACAAAAAAGGGCGGGAAATCCCGCCCTTTTCCGTTTAGCAATTCTCTCAAATTAGAAGGAGAGAGACGTACCGATGAAGTAGATGTTGGAGTCACCAGCAATACCAGCGCCCGTCGTGTTGTCATAAAGTTCAACACCACCGAATGCGGTGATACCCGGGCCAAGTGCGTACTGACCACCGATAACCCAGTTTTCGAGTTCGGTTTCAGCACCGGCCGGCGGCTCGTTCGTGCGCTTGGAGTACTGAACACCAACTGCCCACGGACCCATGCCGTATTTAAGACCAGCGGACCAGGTCTTCGCATCGTTATCAGCCGTGCCGCCGATATCGCTCTGCTTGCGATAGCCACCACCGATGGTGAAGCCAGCGAAGCCGATCTGCGTACCGAAGGAGTATTCGGACTGATCTTCAAAGGTCGTAACCGGACCAGACGGAGCTGTCTGCGTGCTACCAACGTTTGCACTCTGGTAACCAGCGGAAATCGCTACGTCAACGCCACCGAACTTGTTCACATAGTTGACAGCTGCTGAGTAACCGCGATCCAGACCACCTTCGATCAGGGTCGGAGCATATGCAGAATGCTGACCGGTTTCAGAAGATCCGTCCGGAACATAAGAAACACCCAACTGGAAGCCAGCGAAACGCGGCGTGAAGTAGGTGATCTTGTCGGTGTCGGAGAACATCGTCGGACGCGTGGAGTTCGTCGTGCCGATCGGATAGATGTTCGGTGAGTCAGCGGAGTACATCGGAACCGGTGACGGTGCATCATAATGCATCAGGTAACCGGCGGAGTCCTCTGAACCGAACAGGATACGACCGAAGGAACCGTCAACATAGATGTAGGTTTCGTCGATCTGGTCAGCCGTTGCATAGGATTCAAGCTGAACGTTGACACCGAATTTCAGGCCGTTGTCGAGAGTGGTTTCGCCGGTGAAGAAGATTTCACCTTCCTGCGTTACACGATCGTCAATGCGGCTCAGGTGGTTGGAAGAACCGGTCGGGTTCACACCATCATTGTCGTAGTCAGCGAAGTAATAGGTCGACTGCATGTAGCCGCCGAGACCCAACTTGATTTTTTCAGCGGCAGAAGCCGGTGCTGCAGCCAGTGCACCAACGGCAACGAGCGCTGTCGTACCCAAGATTGCTTTTTTCATTTTGTCTCCCCTCTGCTCAGAAAGCCAGAGAACTAGATTAAAATACAGACGCAAGGCCAAAGAGCCCTGTTAGTCAAGACGGAGTAAAGAAGGTTAATGGCCTCACCGTCAAGCGCAAGACGATGGGCTTTTTACCAAAATCAGCCGACTGTGCCGAAAAAGTCACATTCCGGTCACAGTTTTGATTTGCGGCCAATCGCCGCGCCGACGGAAAAGACGGCAATACCGCAATTTTCTGCTGTTGTCGGGACAAGAAAGCTGGCATAAACTCACCGATCTTGATTTCGCCCGATTTGGCGGGTCTAGTGGCGAGAAACATGAGGATTTTGACGGATATGACGCGAAGACAAATATACGCCCTGGCGGGAGGGGTCTGCCTGGCGCTTTTGCTGGCCGGTTGTGAATCTGATCTTGGCACGGACTCCACATTTCCGACATCGAGCCGCGGACAGGTGTACCAGACGGGGAACGCCCCGAACGATACGATCTTCGGCAAGGGCGGCATTTTCGGCGGCGATGACAAGGATCTGGAGAGTGGCGTCGGCTCGGGCGGCGGCCTTGGCGTCAATGCCTATCTGTGGCGCGCCTCGCTCGATACGCTCTCCTTCATGCCCCTCTCCTCGGCGGACCCCTTCGGCGGGGTGATCATCACGGACTGGTATTCCTCCCCTGATTCGCCGAACGAGCGGTTCAAGGTGACCGTCTATATCCTCGACCGGCGCCTGCGGGCCGATGGCGTCCGCGTCACCGCCTTCAAGCAGAATCTCGATACCGCGAACCAGTGGATCGCCGTCCCGCTCGCGCCGAAAGTCACCACCGACCTGGAAAACGCGATTCTTGCCAAGGCCCGTGAACTCCGGGTGGCGCGCGAAGGCGAATAACCCTATAACAGCCGGGCCGGAGCGCCGTCGGGCCCTCATCTCATAGCGGAAAAGAGGACCGGCCCCGCCCACCCTTGTAAATATTGACCAGATGAAACGGGAAAAAGCGATGTCCCGCTATAATGCAAAAGAAGTTGAAGCCAAATGGCAGGCCAGCTGGGCCGAGCATAAAAGTTTCGAGGTAGAGGCCGATCCGGCGCGCCCGAAATACTATGTGCTGGAGATGTTCCCCTATCCGTCGGGACGCATTCATATCGGCCATGTCCGCAATTACACCATGGGCGATGTCGTCGCGCGCTATAAGAAGGCGCAGGGCTTTAATGTCCTCCATCCCATGGGCTGGGACGCCTTCGGCCTGCCGGCAGAGAACGCCGCCCGCGACAAGGGCGTACATCCCGCCGACTGGACCTATGCCAATATCGCCCATATGCGCGATGAGCTGAAGGGCATGGGCCTCTCCCTCGACTGGAGCAAGGAAATCGCCACCTGCCACCCCGGTTATTACGGGCATCAGCAGAAGCTGTTCCTGGATTTCTTCAAGAAGGGCCTCGTCTACCGCAAGGAAAGCTGGGTCAACTGGGATCCCATCGACATGACCGTGCTCGCCAACGAGCAGGTGATTGACGGCAAGGGCTGGCGCTCCGGCGCCGTGGTCGAGAAACGGAAACTGGATCAATGGATGTTCCGCATTTCCGATTACAGCGAGGAACTGCTGAACGCCCTTGAAAAGCTCGACCGCTGGCCGGACCGCGTCCGCCTGATGCAGCAGAACTGGATCGGCCGCTCGACCGGCGCCCATATCGCCTTCGATATTATCGGCGAGGACGACCCGCTCAATATCTATACGACGCGCCCGGACACCCTGTTCGGGGCGAGCTTCATGGCGGTATCGGCTGATCACCCGCTGACCCAGCGCCTGGCCAAAGACAACCCTGCCGTCCGCGACTTCGTCGCCGAATGCCATCGCATGGGTACCAGCGAGGAAGCCATTGAAAAGGCGGAGAAAAAGGGCGTCGATATGGGCCTGAAAGTCGCCCACCCCTTTATAAAGGGCAAGACCCTGCCGGTCTATGTCGCCAACTTCGTGCTGATGGACTATGGCACCGGCGCGATCTTCGGCTGCCCGGCCCATGACCAGCGCGATCTGGATTTTGCACGGAAATACGGCCTGGACGTCACGCCCGTTGTCTCCCCGGATGATCAAACCCCGGAAATCGGGGATACCGCATATGTCGGCCCCGGCAGGATCATCAATTCGGACTTCCTGAACGGCCTGGAGGTTGAGGCCGCGAAGGCCGAGGTCATCCGCCGGCTGGAGGAATTGGGCAAGGGCGCGGAAAAGGTCAATTACCGCCTGCGCGACTGGGGCCTCTCGCGTCAGCGCTATTGGGGCTGCCCGATCCCGATGATCCATTGCGCAAAATGCGGCACGGTTGCGGAACGCGAAGAAAACCTGCCCGTCAAGCTCCCCGACGATGTCACGTTTGACAAGCCGGGCAACCCGCTCGACCATCACCCGACATGGAAGCATGTCAACTGCCCGGAATGCGGCGGCGAGGCGACGCGCGAGACCGATACCATGGATACCTTCGTGGATAGTTCCTGGTATTTCGCGCGCTTCTGTTCCCCCCGCGCCGACAAGCCGGTGGAGCGCGACAAGGTCGATTACTGGCTGCCCGTCGATCAGTATATCGGCGGGATCGAGCATGCGATCCTGCATCTGCTCTATTCGCGCTTCTATTCCCGCGCGATGATGCAGACCGGCTGGTCCCATGTGGAGGAACCCTTCGCCGGGCTGTTCACGCAGGGCATGGTCACCCATGAAACCTATAAATCCGCCTCCGGTGAATGGCTGCTCCCCGACGAAGTCGACCAGAATGACGCCGGGAACCTGATCGAGATCGCGACCGGCAAGCCGGTCACCGTCGGCGGCGTCGAGAAGATGTCGAAATCGAAGAAAAACGTTGTCGATCCCGGCGCGATTATCGAAAAATTCGGCGCCGATGCCGCGCGCTGGTATGTCCTGTCCGACAGCCCGCCCGATCGCGACATGGAATGGACCGACGCCGGCGCGACCGGCGCCTGGCGCTTCGTGCAGCGGCTGCATCGCTACATCCTTGAAAATCGCGACATGGCCGCCGCCCCCGGCACGGCCATGCCCGGTGAATTTTCCGACGCGGCGATGAAACTGCGCAAGGCGGCGCATAAAACGATCACCCAGGTCACCGAGAATATCGAGGAGTTGCATTTCAACAATGCCATCGCCCGCATCTATGAATTTATGAAGGCGCTCAGCGAGTATAAATTCGAAGCGGGCGAGGATGGGAAATGGGCGCTGCGCGAAAGCATGGAGGTTATCGTCCAGCTCATCGCGCCGATGATGCCCCATCTCGCCGAGGAACTCTGGCAGGCATTGGGTCATGACACCATGCTGGTGGAGACGGCCTGGCCAAAGGCAGACCCTGTGCTGATCGTGGAAGACCGGATTACCATGGCGGTGCAGGTCAAAGGCAAGCTGCGCGCCACCATAGAGGTTGCACTCAACGAGGAAAGCAAACGCGTTGAAGAAATTGCACTGGCCGAGAAAAAAGTCCAGAATGCGATTGGGGATGCCCCTATCCGAAAAGTGATCGTCGTACCGAACCGGATCGTCAATGTCGTTATTTAGGACCAGCCTTGTTCTCCTGATCCTCAGCCTGCTGACGGCCTGCGGGTTTCAGCCGCTCTACGGCAGCCAGACCCGCAGCGCCGATGTCCAGGAAAAGCTGGCGCAGGTCTATGTTGAACCGATCCGCGGGCGGACCGGGCAGATCCTGCGCAACGAGCTTCTCGACCGCGCCAATCCGCGCGGGATTCCGGCAACGCCCGCCTACCGGCTGAAAATCCAGATCGAGGTGCTGTCCGAAGGCCTCGCCATCCAGAACGACGATACGAAAACCCGCTTTAACCTGACGCTCAACAGCAAGTTCAGCCTGACCGACGTCGCCAGCCGGCAGGTGATCTATAATGGCTCGACGCAGAATATCGCCTCCTACAACGTGGTCGAGTCGGAATTCGCCAACCTGTCGGCCTCGAACAATGCGGAGAAGCGGGCGGCCCTGGTGGCGGCGCAGCAGATCAACCAGCAGCTGGCCGTTTTCTTCTCGGGACGCTGAGCGGTGGAGCTCGCAAGCGGCAAACTCCCGGCCTATCTCAAATCCCGCGACCCGAAACACCGCATCTTTCTTGTTTTCGGGCCCGATGAGGGGCTCGTGCGGGAACTGTCCCGCGCCCTTTGCGTTGCCGTCGCGGGGAGTCTGGACGATCCCTTCCGCTTTGCCGAGCTCGACGCCGGGGCCCTGTCCGCCGATCCCGCCCGCCTGATGGATGAGGTGACGGCGATTTCCATGATGGGCGGGGAACGGGCGGTGCGCCTGCGCGGGGCGAGCAACAATTCCAAGGGCTATCTTGAACCGCTCCTCGAGATGGATCTTGCCGATTGCGTCCTGGTGATCGAGGCGGGCGATATCCGTAAAGACAGCGCGCTCGTCAAGATGATCGGCAAGGCGCCCCAGGGCGTCGTGACCCATTGCGCCCATGACAAGGCGCAGGATATTCTCAGCCTGATCAACGAGGTGCTGGGCGCGGCAAATCTCGCGCCGTCCCGGGAAATCATCGACTATTTGCGCGAAAATCTCGGCAGCGACCGCGCCATATCGCGCCAGGAACTCGACAAGCTGGTTCTCTACATGGCCGGACGGACCGAGCCGATGACGCTTGCGGATGTGCGCGCGAATATCGGGGATTCCAGCGCCCAGACCATCTTCGACGTGGTCGATGCAACGCTGCTTGGCGATCTGGACGGGCTGGAACGGCGCCTCACCCGCGCCTTTTCGGCGGGCGAGAGCCCGATCGGCTTCCTGCGCATGATCCAGAACCAGCTCAAGCAGCTGCATAAGGCGGCGGCGCTCCGCGATGCCGGCGCGCGGCCTGAAGATGCCATCCGCAAGGCCGGCATTCCCTACTTCAACCAGAAGAAAGCGGCGGCGCAGATCGGCGGAAAATCAAGCGCCCATATGGCGACGAGCCTCGAGATCACATTGGAAGCGGAAATCAAGTGCAAGTCGACCGGCTATCCCGACGAAGCCATCTGCCGCCGGGCGTTGATGCGCCTCGCCATGGCCAACCGGCGGCGCTAGCACCATGGCCCGGCCCGATCTCGTCATTTTCGATTGCGACGGCGTGCTTGTCGATACGGAACCGGTCTCCAACGCCGTGCTTGCTGCCAATCTCACCCGTCACGGGCTTGCCCTTTCGACGGCGGAATGCACGGCGATGTTCACCGGCTGGAGCATGGCGAATGTCAGGACGGAGGCGATCTGCCTGGGCGCGACGCTTCCCGAAAACTGGATCGACGCGGTCTATGCGGAGGAGTTCGAGGCCCTGCGGCAGGGCGTTCCGCCGGTGGCGGGCATTCCCGAGATCCTCGACCGGCTGGACGCGGCCGCCATTCCCTACTGCGTTGCCTCCAACGGGAGCGAGGAGAAAATGGCGATCCCCTTGGGCCAGACCGGCCTTCTCCCGCGCTTTCAAGGCGCGATGTTCTCCGCCCACAGCCTCAACACCTCAAAACCCGACCCGGCGCTGTTTCAGGCCGCGCTTGCCGCCTTCAAGATGGCGCCTGCCCGCGCCGTGGTGATCGAGGACAGCACCCTTGGAGCAACCGGCGCCGCGCGCGCCGGCATCCCCTGCTACGGCTTCGCCCCGCACGAGGGCGGCACCGACCTCGCCGCCGTGGGGGCCAGAATTTTTAAGGATATGAGGGAGTTACCGGATTTGCTGGGGGTTTAGTCCTTCGCGTTTCTAGAGAGGCTTATTTTCAACATCGCCAGTCGGAATAAAAACACAGCGAGATAAATTGAAGCCGCTATAAGTATAATGCCCATGAAAGGTTGAGAGCTTTCAGCAAAATACCAAATGATGGCCCACAAAACAAAGATCGTGTTTAGCGCCGCCAAACTGATCCAGAACCAGCCTATGGATTGCGCTTGCTTGATCCTCATATCTGATACATTGAGCTTTTCAGAAGATCTTGGGAGGCCCTTCGTCAGTTTGCGAATTCCAAGAATGAACCAGATCACGTAAATGGGGCCAATCGCAAGCCCCCACCAGCCGCCGAATAAAATCATGCAGGCCATCGCCGCCAAGAAAAGCGCCAAATAGGTCAGCTTGACGAAGTTTCGAATTTTCCGTTCTGTTTCATCGGAATCGATAACATATGCCGATCCGCTATTCCCCCACGGAAAATATAATGTTCGTCCATCGCCATCTTTCTTAAAAAACGGGTCAACATAGCTATCTAAAATACCCATCCGTCCTCGCCACCGATTAATCCGTGCTTTGATGCGAGAAAATTACGCGATATAGATGTATTTGTACATCTTTTCCAGTCTTTAACCCTCATTACTCCGGAAACTTCGCGGCGAAATCCTCTCCCTCAATCCGCGCGATATTGGCGGTGAAACTGACCGTGTGGTAGGCGCCGCAGAGGGCGATGATCTCGAGCTGTTGATCGAGGGTCCAGGCGGACTGGAACTTTTCGAGCGTATCGTCGCTCAAATTGCCCGTCTCGCAGATTTCATCGACCACGCGGAGGAGAAGCGCCTCCTCCGGCGGCCAGCAGGGCGCATCGGCAGCGTCCAACCGCGTCGCGCGGACCTGTTCGGGGCTAAAATTCACATGATCCGCGAAGGCGCCCACATGCACGCCCCATTCATATTCACAATCCCGGTTCGCGGTAACGCGGAGGATGACGATCTCGCGCGCGCGCATGGAGAGCGGGCTCTCCCGGTCCAGCAGGTTGGAAACGCCCTTTCTGAGGAACCGGGCGCTGTTTGCGAAAATGCGGAAGAGTTTCAGGATATAGCCGTTCCGCTGCGGGTAAGTTTTTAATATTGCGGCAATTTCCGGCGCAAACGGTTCCACGATCGGTTTCAGAACATGCTTCATTTCTGGCGTCCTTTGTGCTATTTAATTTGTAGCAACATACTGCTACTAAAACCGTAGCGTCAAGGGAAAACGGGATGGACCAGAAAAAGCCGGGAACAAGAGTGCGCGGATCGACCACCGGCCGGCCGGTCATGGTACTGTTCGATGTGCTGGGACAGCGCTGGACATTGCGCATTCTCTGGGAGCTACGCCACGGCCGGCTTAATTTTCGCGATCTCCGCGGCCGCTGCGACGACATCTCGCCGACGGTCCTCAATGCCCGGCTCAAGACGCTGCGGGAGCTCGGATTTGTCGATCATGATACGGACGGCTATGGATATACCGCGCTCGGCGCGGATTTGGCGAAAAAGCTTGCCACCTTCGACCGCTGGGCGGAAAACTGGGCGCAATCCCTCGACAAGTCTTGAGGCTGGCGCAGGGTCGCCGATAGAAAACGGAGAATGAATGACACAGTCCCATGACATCACCACGATCGAGGCGCTGGAGGCGCTGTATGAGGCGGTTAATCCCGTGTCGCTCGCCAAGGAAACCCCGGCGCTGACGGCGGAATACCGCCGCTGGCTGGAAAAGGCGCCGTTTCTGGCGCTGGCAACGGTTGGACCCGGCGGGCTTGACTGTTCGCCGCGCGGCGATGCGGCGGGCCAGCTGTTCCGCATTCTCGATGACCGGCATATCGCCCTTCCCGACCGGCGCGGCAATAACCGCATCGACAGCCTGCGCAATATCGTTCTGGATCCGCGCGTCGCGCTTCTCTTCCTGATCCCCGGCATAGAGGAGACGCTGCGGATCAACGGCCGCGCCCGCATCACGACGGAAGATCAATTAATTCAAAGCTTTAGGGTTGGCGCCACGACGCCACGGTCGGTTCTTCTCATTGAGATCGACGCGGTGTTTTTCCAATGTGCGCGGGCGCTGAAACGGGCCGGGCTCTGGGATCCGGCGGCGCAGCTTGCCCGGGGCGATGTTCCGACGGCGGGACAGATGACCAAGGCCGCCCTGCCCGATTTCGACGCCGTTTCTTATGATGCCGAGCTCCCCGCCCGCCAGCAATCTTCCCTTTATTAGGGGACGACAGGTTGAGTGGCGGGCGGGGTCACCAGAGATGGGTTATTGCGGCCGTTTGGACCCGGCGTCAGCCGCAAAACCTGGATCCGCGAGGGAAAAAATCCCCGTCGTCAGACCCCTCTGGTGGGAGAAAGTCGCGCCGAATTTCTCGGCAAGCCGACGCATCGGCATATTGTGCGGCATGAAATCGACCTCGAGCCGCGTGATATGATGGTCGCGGGCGCGTTCAAGCGCGAGTTCCATCAATTTGCTGCCGATCCCGATATCCTGCCAGTCATCCTCGACGCTGATGGCGATTTCCGCCTGCGATGTCGGCGCATCCTTGCCGAAACGGATCTCGACAACGCCGCGAAGCACGCCGCCGATAAAGGCCCCGCAGATGATCGGCAACGGTTTGCCGTCATTCCGGCAGTAGCGTTGAACCGTCACCAGCGAGACCGCGGAACCGAAGCGCAAGTTCCGGCTGGCCGGGCTGAGGCGCATCAGATGCGGCTCCAGCAGGCGGTGTTCCGCCGGCCTCAGTTCCCGGTAGACCGGCGGCAGCAGACCCGGATGGAGCCCTGGCGCCAGCGTCTTTTGTGACCTAGTCATGATGCACCCGTGACTGCTGCATCCGGAGGGTCATGGCCTCCAGACCGTGCAGGGCCGCTTTGCCGGCCTTGGCGGCAACCCGCCCGAGTTCCAGAAATTCCTTGCGGACAAATGCGCTTGCGCATCCCGACAGCCTCCGGAGCTCTTCGCTCCTCATCCGTCGGCCCTCCCGGATGCCGCTCTCTATGTCCGCAAGCGAGATTTTCTCAATGGAGTGGCTCTGTAACAGATCATTCATCGGATTTTCCTCTTTTACTCTTGCGAAAGTTGGTGTCTGCAGCCATATTTATGCTGCATTGCAATAATATATGATGCATTGCAGCATTTTAATAAGGGTGAGATTGCTCATAACAGCTTTGCCCTGCAGGAATAGATGGAGACTCACGTCCCATGGACATTGCCAGCCAGATGATCCTGTTCGCCAATGTGGTCGATCACGGCAGTTTCTCGGCAACGGCGCGCAGCCTCGGCCTGACGCCCTCTGCGGTCAGCAAGCAGATCAGCCAGCTCGAGGACCGGCTCGGGGTGCGGCTTTTGAACCGCTCCACCCGGCATATTTCGATGACGGCGGAGGGTCAGTCCTTCTATGAACGCTGCGCCGAGATATCGGCGGGTGTCACCCGCGCGGAGGAACTGGCGCAGACGTTGAGCGGCAAACCGCAGGGAAATCTGCGGATTGCGGCGACGGTGGCCTTTGGCAAGGCGCGGCTATTGCCGCTCATGTCCGCCTTTATCGAGGCCTATCCGGAGATCAAGGTCGCGCTGGAGCTGACCGACCGGCATATCGATCTGTCGGATTCGGAATTCGATCTCGCCATCCGCTTTCCCGAGCAGATCACCGATGCCTCCCTCGTCGCCTGCAAGCTGGCGAGCAGCAAGCGCATTCTCTGCGCGTCGCCGGCCTATATCAAGGCCCATGGCGCGCCGCTCGGCCCGAATGATCTCAAGAACCACAACTGTCTCCGGATTTCAACGGTATCGCATTGGAATGACTGGCATTTCCGGCGCGGGGACGAGACCTGGACCTTCACCGCGACGGGCAATTTCGACGCCAACAGCGCCGATGCGGTCTATCATGCGACCCTCTCCGGGCTTGGTATTGCGCAGCTGTCCTCCTATCTGGTGGAGCCCGACCTCGCCGCCGGCCGTCTTGTCGCCCTGCTCCCGGATTATGAGGAGGAGGCGTCAGACATCTTCGCCGTCTATTCCGACAAGCGCAACCTCTCGCCCAAGGTCCGCGTCTTTATCGACTACCTCGTCGAACATTTCCGCCCCCTGCCACATTGAGGGGGAAAAATAACCACTGATGATTGAATCAGTCTTTCAGGGCGTCGCCGAGGGCGCCTTTGATTTCGTCGTCGTAGTTATAGTCTTCCTCATCCTCCGCATCATCCGCGTCGGCGTCTTTTTTGGCCTTGGCGGGCGTGTCGTCGGTTGCCTCCGCGGTCCCGGGCTCGTCCGCCTCAGCAGGCTCATCCGCTGCCTCCGCGGCGGTCTCGTCGGGCTCCGCGTCGTCCGCGGCCTCTTCCTCCTCCGCGGTTTCCTTCTTCGTCATGAAGATATTTTCCTCGCGCAGCGGCGGGTCATGTAACACGACTTCCGGCCCGCCCGTATAGGGCTCCGGCTCATAGATCTCTGCATCGGCGAATTCCTCATGCGGATCGAAATCCTCATCGAGCGGATCTTCCTCATATTCCTCGCGGATCATATGCAGCGGCTCGCGCGTCAGGCGGCGGCAGGCATCGTCGAGCTGGTCGAGCGTGGTATAGCGAATGGTGATCCGGCCGTGACCATCGGGCTGATGATCGATGGAGACATCCATGCCGACGGCGGCAGTCAGGTCGCTTTCAAGCGCCAGCACATCCGCGCCTTTCGCGTCCATCCGCTGGAATTTGCGCGCCATTTTCCCGGGCTTTCCCTCTCCGTCCGGGCGGCGTTCCTCGGCGATTTTCTTCGCCAGTTTCTCGGCGCCGCGAACGCTGAGCCCCTGCGCGACGATCTTCTTCGCCACTTCCTCCGCCCATTCGTGATTGATGAGCGTGCGCGCCGCGCCGGCGGCAAGACTTCCCTCGCGCACCATCTTCTGCACGGAGGCCGGCAGGGTCAGCAGCCGCATCATGTTGGCGACATGGGCCCGGCTCTTTCCGACATGCAGCGCCAGGCTTTCCTGGGTATGGTCGAACTCGCCCATCAGCCGCTTATAGGCCTCCGCCTCCTCGATCGGCGAGAGGTCTTCGCGCTGGATATTCTCGATCAGCGCGATTTCCATGGTCTCGGCGTCGGTCAGCTCCTTGATGATGACCGGAACCTGGTGAAGCCTTGCAATCTGCGCCGCGCGCCAGCGCCGCTCCCCGGCGATAATCTCGTATTCGCTGTCCGCCGTCGGTTTCCGGCGCACCAGAATAGGTTGCAGAACCCCTTTTTCGGCGATGGAGGCCGCGAGGCTGTCGAGTGCCTCCTGATCCCAGTCGAGGCGAGGCTGAAACTGGTTCGCGCGCATCTGTTCGACGGGCACTTCCTTGGTCGAGCGGACCTTGTCAAGATCCGCGTAATCGGCGGCCATGTCGTCGCCGAGGAGCGCGGAGAGGCCCCGCCCCAGTTTCTTCTTTGAATTATCGTCTGTCATCTGGTCAATCGCATTCCGGCGTATCAGGCCGCGTTGAGATGGCGTTCCCGCCGGATCACTTCACTGGCAAGGCGGATATAGGCCTGGCTGCCGGCGCAACGGTGATCATAGATCAGCACCGGCTTGCCATGGCTGGGCGCTTCGGAAATCCGGACGTTGCGGGGAATGACGGTCCGGTACACTTTTTCCCCGAGGAAATCGCGGACATCCTGAGCCACCTGAAGCGAGAGATTATTCCGCTTGTCGAACATGGTCAAGACAACACCCTGGATTTCAAGCCCCGGATTGAGGGTGAGCCGCACCCGCTCGATGGTTTTAATCAGCATGCTGAGGCCCTCGAGCGCGAAAAACTCGCATTGCAGCGGCACGATCACCGCATGCACGGCGACCATCGCGTTCAGGGTCAGGAGATTGAGGGACGGCGGGCAATCGACCAGAATATAGTCATAATCGGCGCGTACTTCGGACACCGCATCATAAAGGCGGTGGCTGCGGCGGGGCAGCTCGATCAGCTCAAGTTCCGCGCCGGAAAGGTCCGCCGTCGAGGGAACCAGGTCAAGCTGCGGGATATTTGTCTTGTGAATGGCGGCGTGGATCGTCGTTTCGCCCATCAGCACGCCATAGACGTTCTTTTCCCGGTCGTCGCGGCCGATTCCGAAGCCCGTGCTGGCGTTGCCCTGCGGATCGATATCGATGATCAGGACTTTCTGGCCAATGGCCGCGAGCGCGGTGGCGAGATTGATGGTCGTCGTGGTCTTGCCGACCCCGCCCTTCTGGTTGGCAATTGCCAGGATACGCGCCGATGCCGGATTATGAAGACCTGCCCCACTGTTACTCATGATATTCAGCCTCTCGTGTCGGTGACCGGCGGCGCAACTTGGTGATCTTCAGAATTGAGCCGTCTTCACTTGTTAAACTACGATGTCTCTCGATCTCCATAATCCAACATTTAGAGGCTTTGGTCAATTCCTCATCTACATCTTGTCCCTTTAAAAAGAGAATCTCTGTGGCGTCGTGAACGAATGGCGCCGCGAGGTCAAGCAGCCGGTCGAGTGGGGCGAGGGCCCGGGCCGAAATAATATCCGCCGGAACCGGGGCCATTTCCTCGATTCTCTCCTTATGGACGACGAGATTGGCCGATGTTTCACGTGAAACATTGCTCATGAAAAGACATTTGCGCTGATCGCTCTCCACCGCCTGAACGTCGAACTCGCTGCAGATGGCGACGACGAGCGCCGGAAAGCCGGCACCGCTGCCAAGATCGATCCAGCTGCCGCGTGCCCTGTCCGTCAGCGCGAGAAGCTGGAAACTGTCGAGCATATGCCGCCGCCAGATATCGGAGAGTGTCGATTTGCCGACGAGATTAATCGCCTTTTGCCATTTTTCCAGAAGGCCCGCGTAAATCGTCAGCCGGTCCAATGTTTCACGTGAAACATTGCTCGCCTTCTGAAATCCATCGGGTCCGAGGGGGGAAGGCGGTTCAGCCATGCTGGCGATGCGCCCCGCGCTTAACATAGGAGAGCAGCGCCGTCAGGGCCGCCGGGGTCACGCCGGAGATGCGCGCCGCCTGCCCCAGGGTCGCGGGCCGGACCGCCGCGAGTTTCTGGCGCACTTCGATGGACAGGCCGCCAACGTCCTCAAAGCGGAGATCCTCCGGCAGCTGCAGGGATTCGTCTTTCCGGAAATCCCGGATGTCGGACTTCTGCCGCTCCAGATAACCGCTGTACTGCGCGTCGATGGCCAGCTGCTCGAGAATTTCGGCCTCTATTTCCGCCACTTGCGGCCAGATCCGGGCGATCTCGACAATTCCGATATCCGGATAGGCCAGAAGATCGGTCGCGGAGCGGCGCACGCCGTCCTGATTGACCGTGAGGCCATGACGCCGCGCCTCGTTGGGAGTCAGCTTGAGGCCGTCGAACAAGGATCGCGCCGCCTCCAGATCCGCGAGCTTGCTTGTAAAGCGCCCCGCCCGCGCCGGCCCGATGCAGCCGAGTTCCATCCCGAGACCGGTCAGGCGCTGATCCGCGTTATCGGCGCGAAGGATCAGCCGGTATTCGGCGCGGGAGGTAAACATGCGATAGGGTTCCTTCGTGCCCCGCGTCACCAGATCGTCGATCATCACCCCGATATAGGCATCGGCGCGATCAAGGATCACTTCCGCCTCGCCGCCGGCCTGCCGCGCCGCGTTCAGCCCGGCCATCAAGCCCTGCGCCGCCGCCTCCTCATAGCCAGTGGTGCCGTTAATCTGACCCGCGAGATAGAGATTTTTCAGCCGCCGGGTCTCCAGCGTCGGCTTCAGTTCGCGGGGATCGACAAAATCATATTCGATGGCATAGCCCGGGCGATACCATTCCACCTTCTCCAGCCCCGGGATCGAGCGGAGAAACGCCCGCTGCACATCTTCGGGCAGGGAGGTGGACATGCCGTTCGGGTAAATCGTGTCATCCTCCAGGCCTTCGGGCTCGAGAAATATCTGGTGGCTCGATTTATCGGCAAAGCGCACCACCTTGTCCTCGATCGACGGGCAATAGCGCGGCCCCGTCCCCTCGATCTGGCCGGAATACATGGGCGCGCGGTGGAGATTGTCGCGGATGATCCGGTGGGTCTCCTCCGTTGTTCCCGTGATATGGCAGGAAATCTGCAGCGTCGTGATGCCATCGGTCATAAAGGAAAACGGCACGGGTCTGTCATCGCCCGGCTGCT
This sequence comes from Sneathiella chungangensis, assembly GCF_009882935.1. Taxonomy (GTDB): domain Bacteria; phylum Pseudomonadota; class Alphaproteobacteria; order Sneathiellales; family Sneathiellaceae; genus Sneathiella; species Sneathiella chungangensis. The sequence continues at coordinate 873,449 of NZ_WTVA01000015.1, read as the reverse complement.
CCTCCAGGATCGACCAGTTGATGGTTTTTCCATCCAGCCGCGCCGGGGTGCCCGTTTTCAGCCGCCCGAGCGCGAATCCGGCACGCTCCAGCGTCACGGACAGCCCGTTGGAGGGGGCATCGCCGATCCGTCCCGCCGGAATCTTCTTCTCCCCCATATGGATTAGGCCCCGGAGGAAAGTCCCCGTCGTCAGGATCACCTTCCCGGCCGGAATTTCCTCTCCCGTCGCGGTAATCACCCCGCCGACCGCCCCATCGCGGACGATCAGGTCTTCCACCGCGGCGGCGCGAATGTCGAGATTGGGCTGATCGCGGAGCGCGGCCTGCATGGCCTCCCGATAGAGTTTACGGTCAGACTGGGCGCGCGGGCCCCGGACGGCGGGACCTTTGCGACGATTGAGGAGACGGAACTGGATCCCCGCGGCATCTGCCACCCGGCCCATCACACCATCCAGCGCATCGATCTCCCGCACCAGATGGCCCTTGCCCAATCCGCCGATCGCCGGATTGCAGGACATTTCGCCGATGGTCTCCAGCTTATGCGTGATCAGGAGCGTGGCGGCGCCAAGACGTGCGGAGGCCGCCGCCGCCTCGCAGCCCGCGTGGCCCCCGCCAATGACAATGACGTCATATCCGCTCATCACACATTCCTTATAAAGATGCCGCCTTACATATAGCCTCGCCCGAAATTTGACAAGCGGGATCCACCGGCGGGCGCAAAATGTTTCACGTGAAACATCGGTCCCGGTCCCAATTCGCAATGTTTCACGTGAAACATTGGCCGGGAAATCATTTTCCGATGCAGAAATCCCCGAAAACGACGTCGAGAATGTCTTCGACATCGACCCGCCCGGTAATCCGCCCGAGCGCCCGAACGGCCAGCCGCACATCCTCCGCCGCGAGTTCCGGCTCCGGCGCCGCCGCGAACCGGCGCAGCGATTCGACACAGTCCTCGAGCGCCTGCCGATGGCGAACCCGGGTGAGCGCGGGCGCACCGGAGAGATCGAGACGGGTTGTCACATCCGCCTCCAGCGCCGCAAGAAATGTCTCGATCCCCGCCCCCGATTTGACGGATATCGGGAAAACCCGGGCGGCCGCGTCCTCAGCCATCGCCAGATCGGCCAGGTCGATCTTGTTGATGAGCCGGTAATCCCCCGCCTCGCAGAGATCGGCAAATTCCGCCGCAATCTCCGGCGCGTCCGCCGTCGTCATGAAAAGCCGGATATCGGCACGCGTCGCCCGATCCCGCGCCCGGCGCACCCCTTCGCGCTCGATCACATTCGCGGCCTCCCGCAATCCCGCCGTATCGGCGATCGTCACGGGATATCCGGCGAGATCCATCGGCACCTCGATAATATCGCGGGTCGTCCCGGCCTCCTCAGAGACGATGGCCGCCTCTTTCCGGGCGAGCGTATTGAGAAGGCTGGATTTCCCGACATTCGGCTGTCCGAGGATTACCACATCCAGCCCCTCGCGGATTTTCTCGCCGCGATGCCCATCGGCGAGATGCGCCTCGATGTCCCCGCGCAAGGCCGCAATTTTCGGGGCGATCGCCGAGGCGACGCCGTCCGGCAGATCCTCATCGGGAAAATCGATATCCGCCTCAAGATGGGCGAGCGCCCGGATCAGCGATTCCCGCCAGCCGTCATAGAGCCGCCCGAGGTCGCCCTGCATCTGGCGCAGCGCCTGCCGGGCCTGGGCCTCCGTCTCCGCATTGACGAGATCGCCGAGCCCCTCCGCCTCGGTCAGGTCCATCTTGCCATGCTCGAACGCGCGGCGGGTGAACTCGCCGGGAAGCGCCGGTCGAAAGCCGGGCCGCGCCGATAATTCGTCGAACAGCGCGCTCAGGATCGCCGGTCCGCCGTGCAGGTGCAATTCCACCACATCCTCGCCGGTAAAGCTGTTCGGCCCCGGAAAAATGATGGCAAGAGATTGATCTATAAGAGATTTATCCCCGCTTTTATATATGGGCCGGAGAACCGCCCGACGCGCAGCGGGAAGCGGAATTTGGCTCAAATCCTCAAGCGCCGCCATCGCGCCGGGCCCAGAGAGGCGCACCACCGCGACCCCGGCGCGACCCCGCCCACTCGCGAGCGCGAAGATCGTTTCCGAAAAACTCACCGCCCTCTCCCGCCGGGAGCTGCGCGCCTATTTCTTGTCATTCTCGCCGGTGTTAAACTGCGACCAGAACATTTTCTGCATCTGCTCCAGGCTCTGCACCCCGACCGGAAGCCAGGTCTTCATCATATTTTCTGGATCGAGATTGGCGATATTGTCGAGCATCTTCGCCTGCAGCTCCTTCATCACCGCCTCCTGCATTTTCTCGACTTCGGGAAGGCCGAGAAAAGTTCTTGCTTCCTGCGGCGTGCAGTCAATATCAACAGTAATCTTCATGAACGGGGCGCTCCTCATTGATCCGGCGGCGGTTGCTCTGCTACAACAGAACTCACTTGTCCCTATATACCGAAACGGGGGCCCAAGAACAGGGTTATAGATGAAAAATTTACTGAAGTTCGAGACCAGCCCCTATCTTCTTCAACATCAGGATAATCCTGTCCATTGGCAACCCTGGAGCGCGGAAACCCTGGCGCTCGCCAAAAAAGAGGGCAAGCCGATCCTGCTCAGCGTCGGTTATGCGGCCTGTCACTGGTGCCATGTGATGGCCCATGAAAGCTTCGAGAATGAGGAGACGGCGGCGCTGATGAACGATCTCTTCATCAATATCAAGGTCGATCGGGAGGAACGGCCCGATATCGACCAGATCTACCAGAGTGCCCTCGCGCTTTTGGGGGAGCAGGGCGGCTGGCCGCTCACTATGTTCCTGAATTCAAACGGAGAACCCTTCTGGGGCGGGACCTATTTTCCGCCGCAGAATTCCTATGGCCGGCCCGGTTTCAGGAATGTCCTGCAGACGGTTTCCGATATCTTCAAGAACGAGCCGGAAAAGGTCGCGAAGAACCGCGATGCGCTGAAATCCGCGCTGAAAAGCCTCAATGACACGCAGGCGGGAGAGCGGCCGAAACTCACCCTCGAGGTGCTGGAACGGATCGCCGCCCGCTATGCGGAGGAGGCGGACCCGGTCCATGGCGGGATCGGCTCGGCGCCGAAATTCCCACAAACCTATGTGCTTGAGAATATCTGGCGGAGCTATCTCCGGACCGGCAACGCCGCGCTGTCGGAGGTGGTGGTGAAGGCGCTCACCGGCATGTCGCAGGGCGGGATTTATGATCACCTCGGCGGCGGATATGCGCGCTATTCCACCGATGCGGAATGGCTCGCGCCGCATTTCGAGAAGATGCTTTATGACAATGCGCAAATCCTTGATCTGCTCCTGCTGGTCCATCACGAGACGAAATCGGAACTGTTCGAGGAACGCATTTATGAAACCATTGGCTGGCTGCTTCGCGAGATGGTGACGGAGGACGGCGGCTTCGCGGCGACGATCGATGCGGACAGCGAGGGGGTCGAGGGGAAATTCTACACCTGGTCGAAGGCGGAAATCGACGATATTCTCGGCGACCATGCCCCGCATTTCAACGAGATTTACGGCGTCCTGCCCGAAGGGAACTGGGAAAATACCAATATTCTCAATCGCTTGAAATATCCGGACCGGCTCGATGAGAAGAGCGAGGCGGCGCTGGCGCCATGGCGCCAGGCTCTATTCGAGCATCGCGAAAGCCGCATCCGGCCGGGCCTCGATGACAAGGTGCTGACCGACTGGAACGGCCTGATGATCGCCACCCTCGCCCGCGCCGGACAATATTTCGAGGAGGTGCACTGGATCGAGGCGGCGGAGACGGCGTTCGTCGCCCTCACGACCCATTCCATGGAACCGACTGGCCGCCTGTTCCACAGCTATCGTCTGGGGCGGGCGCAACATACCGGGCTTCTCGATGATTATGCCAATATGGCGCGCGCCGCCCTCACCCTCTATGAGGTGACGGGCAAGGCCTTCTATCTGGAGCGGGCCGGACAATGGGTGGAAATCCTCAATGCGCATTTCTGGGACGAGAAGGGCGGCGGCTATTTCTTCACCGCCGATGATGCGGAGGCGCTGATCGTTCGCAGCAAGAACGCCCATGACAACGCGGTGCCCGCCGGCAACGGCACCATGCTGGAGGTGCTGGCGAAGCTGCATCTGCTGACCGGCGCGCGCGAACCGTTCGAGAAGGCGACCAGTCTGCTGCGTTGTTTCACGGCCGGGCTTGCCCGCAATTTCTTCCCGCTGGCGACCCTTCTCAATAATTTCGAAACCCTGGTGAACGCCCGCCAGATCATCATCATCGGCACCCGGAGCGACGCCGAAGTCATTGATTTACTTAATGTAATGAAGGATTTCAGCCTGCCCTCGAAGGTCGTGAATGTGCTCGAGGATACCGAGACCCTGCCCTTCGATCATCCGGCCAAGGGCAAAGGCAAGCTGGAGGGTAAAGCGACCGCCTTTCTCTGTACCGGGCCGACCTGCTCCCCGCCCGCCAATAGCGTCACTGCCTTCGCGGCCTTGCTCAAGGAGACCTCTGCCCATGGCCCTGCTTAGCCTCCATAGCCCCGTCGGCGATCTCACGGTCACTGAAGAAGACGGGAAAATCATCTCCCTCGATTGGGGATGGGTGCCCAAGGAATGGCAATCCTCCACCCCGCTATTGGAGGACGCCATAAACCAGCTCAACCGCTATTTCGATGGGGAAATCGGCGATTTCGACCTGCCGCTGGCCCCGCCGGGAACGGAATTCCAGAAAAAAGTCTGGGCGGAGATGCTGAAAATCCCCGCCGGGAAGACGAAAAGCTACGGGGAAATCGCCAAGATATTAGGCTCCGCCGCACAACCCGTCGGCACCGCCTGCGGCGCCAACCCGATCCCGATCATCATCCCCTGCCACCGCATATTGGCGGCGGGCGGGAAAATGGGCGGTTATTCGGGAGATGGGGGACTGGAGACCAAGAAAGCCCTGCTAAGGCTCGAAAATGCCTTGCCAATGGACCAACAATTGCTTGATATTTAAGATGAATTTGCGGGCGCATCAAAAAAGGACAAGAAAATGGTAAAAGCAATCGTACAGCATGAACATGGCGGCCCCGACACCATGAAATGGGAGGATGTGACCCTTGGCAAGCCCGGACCGGGCCAGGCCCGGGTGCGTCACACGGCTGTCGGTCTCAACTATATCGATGTCTATTTCCGGACCGGGCTGTATCCGTCGCCGCTCCCCCTCACCACGGGGATGGAGGCCGCCGGCGTGATCGAGGAACTGGGCGAGGGCGTGACCAGCTTCAAGGTCGGCGATCGCGTCGCCTATGCGGGCCGGCCCGTCGGCGCCTATTCAGAGGCGCGGATCATGCCCGTCGACAACCTGATCGTGCTGCCCGACAGCATCGACGATACGACCGCCGCGGCGATGATGCTGCAGGGCATGACCACGGAATATCTGCTGCAGCGAACGTTTCACGTGAAACAAGGCGATACGATCCTGTTCCATGCGGCGGCGGGCGGCGTCGGCCTTTTTGCCTGCCAATGGGCGAAACATATCGGCGCGACGGTCATCGGCACCGTCGGATCGGAGGAGAAGGCGGAACTTGCCAAGGCCCATGGCTGCACCCATACGATCCTTTACCGGGAAGAGGATTTTCACAAGAAAGTCATGGAGATCACCGACGGCAAGGGGGTGCCGGTGGTCTATGATTCCATCGGCAAGGATACCTTCGAGAAATCCCTCGACTGTCTTCGCCCGCGCGGCCTGATGGTCTCCTTCGGGAATTCGTCGGGGCCGGTGACCGGCGTCGATCTCGGCATTCTCGGCGCAAAGGGCGCGCTCTATGTCACCCGCCCCTCACTGATGGTCTATAACGCCACACGTCCGGATCTTGAAAAATCCGCCGCCGATCTGATGAAACTGGTCGCGAGCGGCGCCATCAAGGTCACCATCAACCAGACCTACCCCTTAAGCGAGGCCCGCAAGGCGCATGAGGACCTTGAGGCGCGCAAAACCACCGGCTCAACGGTGTTTACGGTTTAACCAGCAAAAAAACCCCAACAAAAAAGGCGCCTCATCCGGGCGCCTTTTTTAGTGTAACTATCTGATTTAATTACGTATTCATGGAATCGAAGAAATCGTCGTTGGTCTTGCTCTGCTTGAGCTTGTCGAGCAGGAATTCCATGGCATCGGTGGTGCCCATCGGGTTGAGGATACGGCGGAGCACCCACATTTTCTGCAAGGTTGCCTTGTCGACCAGCAATTCCTCTTTCCGGGTGCCGGATTTGGTGATGTCGATGGCCGGGAAGACGCGCTTGTCGGAAAGCTTGCGATCGAGGATGATTTCGGAGTTACCCGTGCCCTTGAATTCCTCGAAAATAACCTCGTCCATGCGCGATCCGGTCTCGATCAGGGCGGTGGCGACGATGGTCAGCGAGCCCCCCTCCTCGATATTACGGGCGGCGCCGAAGAACCGCTTCGGGCGCTGCAGGGCGTTGGCGTCCACACCACCGGTCAGGACCTTGCCGCTGGAGGGCACAACGGTGTTATAGGCGCGGGCCAGACGCGTGATACTGTCGAGCAGGATAACAACATCGCGTTTATGCTCGACCAGGCGTTTTGCCTTCTCGATCACCATCTCGGCGACCTGCACATGGCGCGCGGCGGGTTCATCGAAGGTGGAACTGACCACTTCACCGCGCACGGAGCGCTTCATGTCCGTCACTTCCTCCGGCCGTTCGTCGATCAGCAGGACGATCAGATAGACTTCCGGGTTATTGGTGGTGATGGAATTGGCGATATTCTGCAAGAGGACGGTCTTACCGGTCCGGGGCGGCGCAACGATCAAGGCACGCTGGCCCTTGCCCTGCGGCGAGACGAGGTCGATCACGCGGGCGGAATTGATATTGTTGGCAGTGGGATCGGGGGTTTCCAGCTTGATACGCTCATCCGGATAAAGCGGGGTCAGGTTATCGAAATTGATCTTGTGGCGGGCTTTTTCGGGATCTTCGAAATTGATTTTCTGCACCTTCAGGAGGGCGAAATACCGCTCCCCGTCCTTCGGGCTCCTGATCTGCCCTTCCACCGTGTCGCCGGTGCGCAGCGAAAAGCGGCGGATCTGGCTCGGGCTCACATAGATATCATCCGGCCCGGCGAGATAGTTCGCATCGGGCGAGCGCAGGAAGCCGAATCCGTCCTGCAAAATTTCGAGCACCCCGCCGCCGGTGATCTCGGCGCCGTTTTCCGCCTCATATTTCAGGATGGCGAAAAGCTGTTCCTGCTTGCGAAGGGTCGAGGCGTTCTCAATCTCGCGCGCCTCCGCCAGTTCAAGGATTTCGGAGGGGGATTTTTTCTTGAGCTCTTGAAGATTCATTGATTTTTACTGTGTCTGGTTTCTGGAAAAGGGAAAAAAATCGGGCAAATGAATGACGGGGAAGTCAGGAGTCGCTTGGGCGATGGTCTTATAGAAAATTGCTGGTTAACTCGTGATGCAATGAGACCGTGGAACAGAATTCGTCCGAAGAAGTTTCGCCTCTATTGCATGATTTCAGGGCATTAGTCAAATGAAATATGCGATTATTCCCGCCGCTCAAAAAGGTTTTACAACGACCAAAATCACGATGCCGATCATGAGTACCGTCGGTATCTCATTGACAAGACGATAGAATTTCGATGGCCGCTGGTTTTCATCCGCCTCGAATTCCTTGCGCCACCTGGATAGGTGGCCATGAAAACCGGCCATCAGAAAAACAAGCGCCAGTTTCAACCAGATCCAGGGCTCTCCCCAATCGACAATCCCCGGGGTCAGCAGCAATAATCCGCCGAAAATGAAGGTGGAGATCATCGCCGGATTGATGATCCCGCGCAAGAGCCGCCGTTCCATGACCTTGAAGGTTTCCGACTGCACGGATCCGATCTCCGCCTCCGCGTGATAGACATAGAGCCGCGGCAGGTAGAACATGCCCGCCATCCAGGCGATGACCGAGATGATATGCAGGGATTTAACCCAGGGGTAGATGTCGGCCAGAATGTCGTCCAAGGCGGTTCCCTCTCCGTAAAGGTCAGTGCAATCCGATATTTACGGGATTTTGCGTCATGACGCCAGCATCAAACAATCTTTAAATCCGCCGGGGCAGATGCGGGTGCCGCTTTCGCTCGAAATCCGGCCGGGTGGCAGCGCCGTGATCATGCGGGCGAGACCGGCGATAAAATCCGCCTGCACGCCGACCGTGCGGATGCGGTGATATTCCGGCACCCCGGCCTCGCGCGCCAGATGGGCATATTCGATATCAAGCTCGACCAGCGTTTCCGAATGCTCCGAGACGAAGGCGATGGGCACGACGATCAGGCTGATCGCTTCCGCACCCGCCCGCTCGATTTCCGTCTCCGTCGAGGGTTCCAGCCATTTCATCGGCCCGACCCGGCTCTGGTAGCAGACTTTCCAGTCCAGCTCCGGCACCGCCAGCCGATCGACGATCTTTTCCGCCATTCTCTCCACCTGCCACTGATAGGGATCGCCCGCATCGACGATTTTCTGCGGCAATCCATGGGCGGAGAACAGGACCCGGACCTTCTGCCCCGCCATTTCCGCGACTTTCGGCGCGATCAGCTCCGTGCAGGCGGAAATCAGGCCTTTCTCGAACGGATAACAGCAGAGCGACGCCGTCGGCGCGGCAAGTCCGGCGGCGTTTGCCGCGCGGGTCCATTCCTCCAGCGAGGAGGCGGTGGTTGTCGAGGAAAACTGCGGATAGAGCGGAAGCAGGATCACCTCCTCCGGGGTCCAGTCGGCGACCGCGCGCGCAACGTCATGGGCGAAGGGATGCCAGTAGCGCATGGAGACGAAAACCCGGTAGTCATCGCCCGCTTCCTGATCGAGCAGGTCCTGAAGCGCCGCCGCCTGCGCCTCGGTCTGCGGCAAAATCGGCGAGGCGCCGCCGATCTGCGCATAGATTTCCTGCGCGACGGGCGCACGGCGACGCGATATCATCTTCGCGACCAGCCAGCGGAGCGGTTTGGGCAGGCGGATAATCGCCGGATCGTAAAAAAGGTTGAACAGGAAGGGCTCGACCGCCGCCGGACCGTCGGGACCGCCGAGATTGAACAGGACTACGGCTTTTTTTGTCATCTCTCGTCCTCAGGCGCCGCGGATGATCTCGGCGAGGCGCGCCACATTTTCCGGCGGCGTCTGCGGCACGATGCCATGCCCGAGATTGAAGATAAACGGCTTCCTGCCGAGCGTCTCGATGATATCCCGCGCCCGTGCCTCCATCGCCTTGCCCCCTTCGACAAGCAGCAGCGGATCGAGATTGCCCTGAACGGGGACGAGGCTCTGCACCTCCTTCGCGGCCCAGCCGACCGGCGTTCCGGTGTCCAGGCTGACGGCGCTGACGCCGGTCTCCCTCACGAAGTCGATAATATTGCCCCCCACGCCCTTGGGAAAGCCAATGACGGGCAATTCGGGGTGCTGGCGACGCAGACCCTCAATGATGCGCCGTGTCGGCTCTATGACCCATTTGCGGAACTCGTCGTCGGGAAGCACCCCGGCCCAGGTATCGAAAATCTGGATCACCTCCGCCCCTGCGGCGACCTGGTGGAGCAGATAGTCCGTGGTCGCCTCGACAAGAAGATCGATAAGCGTCGAAAATCCCGCCGGATCGCTGTAGATCCAGTGCTTGCTGTGGAGATAGTCCTTCGATCCCCGCCCCTCGACCATATAGGTTGCCACCGTCCAGGGCGCGCCGGCGAAACCGATCAGCGTACAGTCCTTCGGGATCGACTGGCTCAGCCGGGCAACGGTCTCATAGACCGGGTCGAGGGTCTTCTGAATGGCGGAAACATCCAGTTTGCCAAGATCCGTCGCCGACCGGACGGGATCAAGCACCGGTCCCTCCCCTTCGCGATAGGCAAGCGGTTGACCGAGCGCATGGGGGATCAGCAGGATATCGGCGAACAGGATGGCCGCATCCATGCCATAGCGGCGCAGCGGCTGCAGGGTTACTTCCTCGGCCAGCTCCGGATTGTAGCAAAGATCGAGGAAATTTCCCGCCTTGGCGCGGGTGGCGCGATATTCGGGGAGATAGCGTCCCGCCTGACGCATCAGCCAGAAGGGCGGCCTTGATGGCACCTCTCCTGCCAGGCTTTTGAGCAGGGGTTTGGTTGTCGATACTCTCACGCGGGTTTCCTTCCCGAAAACTTATCCCTTTTAATATATATATTAATATAAAAGGTGGTGGTTGTAGTATGGCGCTGTGGGTTACGGGGATTAAACTTTATCCCCGCCCTTTATAGAAATTCTGGGGATAAAATCCAGCCTTTCGCCTCTCTGGTGATATCTACGTTAAAAACGGCGTTCCGGCTCATAAAAAAAAGCGGGGAAACCGGGGATAAGTGATTTTCGCACCCTTCTTGGGGAAAATATACCCGTTTTTCGGTGACGGGGACTGTCTTCTTCCACAGTCGGACAAGAGGCCTTCAAAAAAACCCGTATCGGGGAGAAAATTTTTGCGGTATTCCGAATAGCCGTGTTATCCCTGTTATTCCCATTATTCACAGGACGCCCAGCGAAACAGCATGACGGAATTTCATCTTCATCTGGTCTCGGATTCGACCGGCGAAACCCTCCAATCCATGACGAAGGCGGCGCTGGTCCAGTTTGAGGGCGCCTCCCCGATCGAGCATGTCTGGACGCTGACGCGCACCGTTCGCCAGCTTGACGATATCCTTGAATCCATTGTTAAAAAGCCGGGTCTTGTGCTCTATACGCTGGTCAACAAGGAAATGCGCGACATTCTCGAAATGGGCTGCCAGCGGGTCGGGGTTCCCTGCGTGTCGGTGCTCGATCCGGTGCTGACCGCGTTTTCGAACTTCCTCGGCCAGGAAATGCGCCGCCTGCCCGGCCGTCAGCATATGCTCGACAAGAACTATTTCGGCCGGATCGAGGCGCTCAATTTCACCATGGCCCATGACGACGGCCAGATGCCGGAGGATTTGTATGAAGCCGAGATCGTCCTTGTCGGCGTCTCGCGCACCTCGAAAACGCCAACCTCCTTCTATCTCGCCCATCGCGGATACAAGACGGCGAATGTGCCGATCGTGCCGAGTATCCCGCTGCCGCCCGCGCTGTTCCGGCTGTCGCGGAAAACCATGGTGGTCGGCCTGACGACCAGCCCGGACCGGTTGTCGGAAATCCGCAAGAACCGCCTGCTCAGCCTCAACCAGAAGGTCGATACCGACTATGTCGACCGCGAGCGCATCAAGGATGAGGTGATTTTCGCGCGCAAGCTCTGCACCAAGGAAGGCTGGCCGGTGATCGATGTCTCGCGCCGCTCGGTCGAGGAAACGGCGGCGCAGATCATCACGCTGCACAACCGCCGCCGCGAAGAGGCGAGATAGCAGGGATGCCGGAGGAGAAAGTGCTTGTTCTGGCCTCGCAAAGCCCCTCCCGCGCCCGGCTTCTGGCGCGTGCCGGGCTTGTCTTTGACATTCAGCCGGCCCGCGTCGATGAAGAGGAAGTGAAACATGCCATGCGGGGCGCTGGGGCGGCGGCCAGGGATACGGCGGTGGCGCTTGCCGAGCTGAAGGCGAGCCGGGTGTCGCGACTGCTGCCGTCCGCGTTCGTGATCGGCGCCGACCAGATCCTGGAATGCGGCGATCTCTGGTTCGACAAGCCCGCCGACATGGATCATGCCCGGGCGCATCTTCTCAGCCTGAAGGGCCGGACCCACCGGCTCGCCAATGCGGTCTCGGTTGCCAAGGGCGGGGCGGTTCTCTGGCGGTATGTGGACGAGGCGCGCCTGACCATGCGGAATTTCGACGAAGCCTTCCTCGATAATTATCTCGCGCTCGCGGGGGAGGATATTCTCACCTCTGTCGGGGCCTATCAGCTGGAAGGGCCCGGCGCCCATCTTTTCGCCCGGATCGAGGGGGATTTCTTCTCGATCCTCGGGCTACCGCTGCTGCCGCTGCTGGATTTCCTGCGCGGCCATAAAATCGGGATCGCCGCATGACGGAAACAATAAAAATCGCCGGTGTCATGGGCTGGCCGATCAGTCATTCCCTCTCGCCGCGCCTGCATGGCTACTGGATCCGGAAATACGGCCTCAAGGCCGATTACCGCGCCTGGCCGGTAAAACCGGAGGAACTGGCGGAAAAACTCGCCTCCCTGAGGGTGGATTGCGCGGCGGAGGGCGGCGTTTTCCGGGGCACCAATCTCACCATTCCGTTAAAGGAGGCGGCGCTCGGCCTTGTCGACAGCCTCGATCCCTCGGCGACGCGGATCGGCGCGGTCAATACGGTGGTCGTCGGCGAAGATGGCCGGCTTTCGGGACGGAATACGGATGCCATCGGCTTTACCGACAGCCTTGCGGAACATATGGATATTGCATCGCTTAAGGGCGGCACCGCGATCCTCCTCGGCGCAGGCGGCGCGGCGCGGGCCGTTGCCGTTGCGCTTTCTGATCTCGGCCTGGCGAAGATCGTGATCTGCAACCGCTCGCTGCCGCGGGCGGAAACCCTTGCCAGGCATGTTGGCGCCATGGCGTCCGCCGCCCCGTGGGAGGATCGCGAAACGCGCCTCGCCGATGCGGACCTGCTCGTCAATACCACCAGTCTCGGGATGACCGGGCAGCCGCCGCTCGACCTATCGCTTGATCGCCTAAAAAAATCCGCGATTGTCACCGATATCGTCTATGTCCCGCTTGAAACCGGCCTGCTTGAGGCGGCAAGATCACGGGGGAATGTCGCCATCGACGGCCTCGGCATGCTGCTGCATCAGGCGAAGGCGGGCTTCGCGGCCTGGTTCGGCGTGACGCCGGAGGTCGACGCGGAGTTGCGCCGTCATGTGCTGGATGGATTGAAAGGGAACTGAAAATGCTGCTTCTGGGGCTGACCGGCTCGATCGGGATGGGGAAATCAACGGTGGGCGAGATGTTCCGAAAGCTCGGCATCCCGGTCTATGACGCCGATGCCGAGATTCACAAGCTCTATGCCAGGGGCGGCGCGGGCGTCGAGCCGATCCGCGAGGCGTTTCCCGATGCTGTCGTCGACGATCAGGTGGATCGCCAGCGGCTCAGCAAGCTTGTCGTCGGCAATGAGGCGGAAATCCAGCGGCTCGAGCAGGTTATTCATCCGCTTCTCGCCGAGGGACGGGCCGAATTCTTTGAAAAAGCGCAGAAAGAAGGGCATAGTATCGTCGTGCTCGATATCCCGCTGATTTTCGAGACCGGCGGCGAGGACCGGGTGCATAAGATCGCGGTTGTCTCGGCCCCCGCCGATGTGCAGCGGGCGCGGGTCCTGGCCCGTCCGCAGATGACCGAGGAAAAGTTCGAGGCTATCCTCTCCCGCCAGGTGGACGATGTGGAAAAACGGAAAAGAGCGGATTTCGTGATCGATACCCACTGCACGCCGGAGGAAACCTTCGCGCAGGTGAAAAAACTGGTGGAGCAGCTGAAAAATGCGTGAAATCGTTCTGGACACGGAAACAACGGGGTTCGAGCCTGACGAGGGCCATCGCATCGTCGAGATCGGTTGTATCGAGCTGATCAACCATATCCCGAGCGGCGAGACCTTTCACCGCTATCTCAATCCGGAGCGCGACATGCCGGAGGCGGCCTTCAAGGTGCATGGCCTCAGCGAGGAATTCCTGCGCGGCCACAAGGTGATTGCCGAGGAAATCGACGCGTTTCTCGCCTTTATCGGTGAGGACAAGCTGGTGATCCATAACGCGCAGTTCGACATGAAGTTTCTCAACGCCGAGCTGGCGCGCCTCGGCCGGCCGGCCCTTCCCATGCAGCGCAGCATCGATACGGTGTCCATGGCGCGCCGCAAGTTTCCGGGGGCGCAGGCGAATCTCGATGCGCTCTGCCGCCGGTTCGGGATCGACAACTCGGCGCGGACCAAGCATGGCGCGCTGCTCGATGCGGAATTGCTGGCGGAGGTCTATCTCGAGCTGATCGGCGGGCGTCAGCGCGGCCTGTCGCTGGAGGATGACGGCGCCGACATGGCCTCCAGCATCGCCGCGGAAATCCGCCCCCCGCGCCCCCATAGCGCCAGCGACGCCGAACGCGCGGCGCATGCGGCCTTTCTCGATAAAATCACCGACCCGATGTGGCGGCAATTATCCGGCAAATCGGATCAGGCGTGACCGGCGGGCTGCTGCTGAGCCGCCATCTGGTGTTTGTGGTCCTGGTAAAGCCGTGTGAAATCAATGGGATCGAGCATCAGCGGTGAATAGCCGCCGTCGCGCGTCGCATCGGCCACCACCCGCCGGGCGAAGGGGAAAAGAAGTCGCGGGCATTCGATCATGCAGACCATTTCGAGGGTTTCCGGCGGAAAATCCCTGAGCTGGAAGAGCCCGCCATAGACCAGCTCGACCACGAAGGCCGTCTGATCCCCGTGGCTGGCCTTCACTTCGATACGAAGTTCGACCTCGTAGAAATCGCGCTCGCCGGACCGGGCCTGGATATTGACGGCAAGCTGCACTTCCGGCTGGCCCTTGTCGGGATCGAGGCTGGCCGGCGCATTCGGGTTTTCAAAGGAAATATCCTTAACATACTGGCGAACGATCGCGAGCGAGGGCTGTTTCTTGGCTGTCTGTCCTTCCGCGCCGGCGCCTTCGGCGCCTGCCTGTCCTTCATCTGACATCGACGGATATCTCCTTGACTGTAGCGGCCGTTTTTGGGGCCGGATTGGCGATTGCCGCATTGGCTAGCATGGATGACCGCGCCGGACAAGTCCGAAGCGGCTATTTTTCCTTTGACCAGGGGCTGTCCGGATTGGGCTTTCGCGTGGTTTCGATGGAAAGGGCGTCTTCATCGACCACCTCATAGTCGCCGTCGATGACGGTTCCCCGGGGCGATCCGCCCGGACGGCGAACGTTCGCCGCCACGAATGTCGAATGACGCGCCATATAGGCGGCCAGCATCCGCCGGAGCGGCGGAATCAGCAGCAGAAAGCCGATGGTATCGGTGACAAAGCCCGGAATGATCAGGAACAAACCGGCCAGCGCCAGGAAAATTCCCTCGAATATTTCATGGACGGGCGTTTCCTGCCGGTCCAGCGTCGCCCGCGCCCGCATGAGCACGCCAAGACCCTGAATACGGATCAGCGCCACGCCGATCAGCGCCGTCGCGATCGTGATGATCACGGTGTTCAGCGCGCCGATTTCTCCGCCGACCTTGACGAAGACGAGAATTTCTATCAGCGGAATTCCGATGAGGGCCGCCAAAAACAATAGAGCCAAGCTTGTTTATCCCACGCAAAGTTTCTATGTAACTAACAGGTCCGGCAGAGGTGGGCGCGGGACAAGGCACTGGACCTTGGACATGGAACCCTTTAACCTCTTGTACAGACCTATCCTTTACATAAGGGCTGTGGGAAATTTTACCAAACCCAAATTGAAGATATCATCATGGACAACGGTTTTCAGTTCCTGGACATTATTTTGCTCGCCGCAGTTGCCGGGTTTATCTTCCTGCGCCTGCGCAGCGTGCTCGGGCGACGCATGGGACATGAACAGCCCCCGCGCGAAGAAAAGCCGCGCCGCCCGGTAGAAGGACATAAAGGCGATTTCGAGGACGCGCCGGTCGAGGATAATGTCGTCCTGCTCGGCGACAAGGGCCGTGCCACCGAGCCCAGCCCCTTCGCCGGCATGCCGCTGATGCGCACCCTCAATAATATCCGCCAGATCGACAAGAGCTTCGATCAGAAGGTATTCGTCGAGGGCGCCCAGGCGGCCTATGAGGCGATTGTCATCGCCTTCGCCAAGGGGGACCGGGAAACGCTGAAAATGCTGCTTTCCGACACGGTATTCGACAATTTCGAAAATTCCATCAAGGAGCGCGAGGATCGCAACGAAACGATGTCGACGGATATCGTCGCCATTCATTCCGCCGAGATCATCGACGCGACGCTTGAGGGCAAGGAAGCCGAGATCACCGTGCAGTTCGAGGCGGAGATGATCTCCATGACCAAGGACGAGGACGGCGTTGTCGTCGCCGGCGATCCGCAGCCGCATACGGTGAAGGAGCTCTGGACCTTCGCCCGCAACCTGAGATCCCGCAACCCGAACTGGCTATTGATTACCACCCGTCGCGCAAACTAGGAACCGGGCCCATAGATGCTGCTGCGTCCGCTCTTTTCCGTGAACAGAAGAACCGGCGCCGGCCTTGTTCTGATTGCGGTGCTTCTGGTCGGTATCGCGATCTGGTATTTCCAGATCAAGCCGCCGGCGGAAGACAAGCTCTTTCTTGAAAAAACGGCATTTTCCGACCTTCCCGGATGGGAGAAGGAGGATTTTGCCGGATTCTACCCGGCCCTGCTGAAATCCTGCGCGAAAATCGCCAGCCTGCCGGAAACGCGGGAAATGGGCGGCGATGGCATGGCGGGCACCGCCGCCGACTGGCAGCCGCTCTGCGCCGAGGCGCTGGCCCTGCCGCCGGAACCGGCCCTCCTCCGGGGGTTTTTCGAAAAGAACTTCACACCCTTCCAGATCACCAATAACGGCGAGGCGACCGGGCTGTTCACCGGCTATTACGAGGCGAGCCTGAAGGGCAGCCGCGAGAAGAAGCCGCCCTATCTCACCCCCCTCTATGTGCGCCCGCCCGAGCTGGTCATGGTCGATCTCGGCCGTTTTCGCGACGAGTTGAAGGGCCAGCGCATCGCCGGGCAGGTGGTGGCGGGGGATCTTGTCCCCTATCCCGATCGCAGCGGCATCGAGAAGGGCGCGCTTGAAAACCGCGATCTGGAACTCGTCTGGGTCGACAGCGACATCGACGCCTTTTTCCTGCATATCCAGGGTTCCGGCGTAATCGAGATGGACGACGGCAGCGAGCTCCGGGTCGGCTATGCGGCGCAGAACGGCCATCCCTATTTCGCCATCGGCCGCGACCTGATCGAGAACGGCCATGTCGCGAAGGAGGAGATGTCGATGCAGGCGATCCGCCGCTGGCTTGAGGAAAATCCCGGCGCGGCGACGGAGCTGATGCAGAAAAACGCCTCCTACGTCTTTTTCCGGGAACTGGGAACCGGCGACGGGCCGATCGGCGCGCAAGGGGTGGAACTGACGCCCGAACGCAGCCTCGCCATTGACCGCAAATGGTTGCCGCTCGGCGTGCCGCTCTGGCTGGCGACGGAAGTCGCGCCGGCGACCAGCGCCAGCGAGGTTGATAAATTCGAACGATTGATGATGGCGCAGGATACCGGCGGCGCGATCCGCGGGCCCGTGCGCGGCGATGTTTTTTGGGGCCATGGCGATTACGCCTATGACATGTCCGGCGGCATGAAAAGCGACGGCGAACTCTGGATCCTGCTGCCCAACGCACTTGCCGCGCGGCAGGCGGAAATGAACTAAGACAATGGACTTTCTCACCGATTACCATATTTGGGGCAGTTTTCTGTCGCTGACGGCGCTCGAGATCGTTCTCGGCATCGACAACATCGTTTTCATCGCCCTGCTGGTCAATCATCTGCCGGCCGAAAAACGCCAGAAGGCGCGGATCATCGGCCTCTCGCTCGCGCTGTTCATGCGGATCGGCCTGCTGTTCAGCGCCCTCTGGCTGATCGGGCTGAAGGAACCCTGGCTTGAGTTTTTCGATTTTTCCCTCTCGGGCAAGGATATGCTGATGCTGGGCGGCGGCCTGTTCCTGATCGCCAAGGGCACCACCAGCATCCGCGAGGAAATCACCGGCGAGCAGAAAGAGGGGTATCATGGCTATGTGGGCGGTTTCGCCGTGACGATCCTGCAGGTGATCTTCATCGATTTCATCTTTTCCTTCGATTCCATCATCACGGCGGTCGGCCTGACGAACAATATCTGGGTGATCATTGCCGCCATGGTCGTCGCCATGGTCGTCATGATGGTCTCGTCCAAGTTCGTTGCCGACTTCATCGCCGCCCATGCGACGCTCAAGATGCTCGCGCTGGCCTTCATCATGATGATCGGGGTCTTCCTGGTGGCCGAGGGTCTCGGCTTTCATGTGCCGCGCGGCTATATCTATTTC
Organism: Sneathiella chungangensis; assembly: GCF_009882935.1. GTDB lineage: Bacteria > Pseudomonadota > Alphaproteobacteria > Sneathiellales > Sneathiellaceae > Sneathiella > Sneathiella chungangensis. The sequence continues at coordinate 855,482 of NZ_WTVA01000015.1, read as the reverse complement.
GGCATGGCCTTCTCGCTCGGCGTGGAAATCCTGAATATGAAGGTCCGGAAAAAGTAACCGCAAGATTGCTGGCGAAACGCGAAGCCAGGCGGTATAGTTCCCGGGATTAAAGGGAGAGTAATATGTCCGCGTCGAGTGAGAAGAAAAATGTCGCGCTGTTCGTCACCTGCCTCGTCGATCTGAACCGCCCCTCGGTCGGGTTTGCTGCCGTGAAATTGCTGGAGGCTGCCGGCTGCACCATCGTGGTGCCGGAGGTGCAGACCTGCTGCGGCCAGATCGCCTATAATTCCGGGGATAAGGAAAGCGCGAAAGCCATCGCAAAGGCGGTTATCCGCGCCTTTGACGGCTTCGACTATGTGGTTGCGCCGTCGGGCTCCTGCGCCGGGATGATCCGCCATCATTACAGGGAGCTGTTCGAGGGAGATGACACCATGATGGTGGCGGTCGAGGAGCTTTCGACCCGCACGTACGAGCTGACCTCCTTCCTCCATGACATCTGCGGCTATCAGCCGGAGGGCGTCCGTCTCGACACCAGCCTCACCTATCATGACAGCTGCAGCTCCTTGCGCGAAATGAAGGTGCGGGATCAGCCGCGCGCGCTTCTGGGCGGCATCGACGGACTGGAAATCAAGGAGGCGGAGGATCGCGAGGCCTGCTGCGGCTTCGGCGGGACCTTTTGCCTGAAATATTCCGAAATCTCCGAATCCATGGTCGATACCAAGATCGAGAACCTGCTGGCGAGCGGGGCGGACACCTTGGCCGCCGGGGATCTCGGCTGCCTGATGAATATCGCCGGGCGCCTGAAACGCCGGGGCGCCGATATGAAAGTGCTGCATGTCGCGGAAATCCTTGCCGGGATGGGCGACAAGCCGGGCCTTGGGGAGGGGGATAACTGATGCAGGTCACCAGTCGCCGCTTCAAGGAGGGCGCCCATGACGCGCTCCATGACAAGAATATCCAGCAGGCCTTCTCCAAGGTAAAGAGCGGTTTCCCCGTCGCCCGCGCAAAATCCGCCAGCGAGTTGCCGGAATTCGAGGAACTGCGCGATTCCGCGCGCGACCTCAAGAACCATATCCTGGAAAATCTCGACTATTATCTCGAATATTTCGAGGAACAGGTACAGCTTCAGGGCGGGCGCGTGCATTGGTGCAGCTCCTACGCGGAAGCGCGGGAGGTGGTGCTGCATATCTGCCGCGAGGCCAAGGCGAAGACGGTGACCAAGGGCAAATCCATGATCACCGAGGAAATGGCGCTCAATGATTACCTGTCGGAGCATGGGATCGAGCCGATCGAGACGGACCTTGGCGAATATATCATCCAGCTCGCCCATGAATATCCGAGCCATATCATCGCGCCGGCGCTGCATAAAACCAAAGACCAGGTGACCGAGCTGTTCCATGAAAATCACGGGAAATATGGCTTTAACGAACGGCTGACCGATCCGCAGGCGCTGGTGAACGAGGCGCGGAGTGTCCTCCGTGATAAATATGTCGCCGCCGATGTCGGGATTACCGGCGCGAATTTCCTGATCGCCGAGACCGGATCGACAGTCATCGTCACCAATGAGGGCAATGGCGACCTCACTCAATCTTTACCGAAAACCCATATCGCCGTCTCCAGCATCGAGAAGGTGGTGCCGACCCTGGAGGATGCGAGCCTGTTCCTCCGTCTACTCGCCCGCTCCGCGACGGGTCAGGAAATGTCCGTCTATACCACCTTTTCCACCGGCCCCAAGCGGATGGAAGATATTGACGGGCCAGCGAATTTCCATGTGGTGCTGGTCGACAGCGGGCGCAGCGATCTTCTGGGAAGCGATAAACAGGACCTGCTGCGCTGCCTCAAATGCGGGGCCTGCATGAACCATTGCCCGGTCTATCAGGCCGTCGGCGGCCATAGCTACGGCTGGGTCTATCCCGGGCCCATCGGCGCGGCGCTCAATCCGCATATGGTGGGGCTGGAGGAGGCGCGGCATTTGCCCAACGCCTCCACTTTCTGCGGCCGTTGCGAGGAGGTTTGTCCTGTGCGCATTCCGCTGCCCAAGATCATGCGGCACTGGCGCGAACAGGCGTTCGAGACCCAGGTCACCCCGAAACCCGAACGCTGGGGCATCGGCATCTGGGCATTTTTCGCCAAAAGACCCAAGCTTTACCGCCTGATGACCCGCGTGAGCGCCCGCGCGCTGAAACTGATGGCCGGGAAGAAGGGCGTGATCCATAAACTCCCCCTGATGAAGGGCTGGAGCTCGGTCCGGGATTTCCCGGCGCCGGAGGGGGCAACCTTCATGGAGCAATGGAAAAAGCAGCAGCGGGAGGGAAAATAATGCCGTCCCGCGACAAGATCTTCTCCCGTATCCGCCATAATCTCGGCCGCGGCCCCCTCAAGGAAGAGGCGGCGAACGCCCTGAAGACCCGGATCGAGGGGCACGCGCCCCATACCATCCCCAAGCGCACCGATATTCCCCATAAGGAACAGGTCGACCTGTTCGAGGCGAAGGCGACGGCGTTGGCCGCGACGGTCGCGCGCCTAAACGCGCTGGAGGATGTGCCCGAAGCACTCCGTGATTATCTCGCCGCGCATAATCTTTCCACCAAGGTCAAGATGGCCCCCGATAAAATCTTCGATGACCTGCCGTTCGACAAAACCCCGATGCTGGAAATCACCCGCGGCGCCGCGGCGCCGAGCGATGAAGTGAGCCTCACCCCCGCCTTTGCCGGCATCGCCGAGACGGGCACGCTCTGTATGGCCTCAGGCCCGGACCGACCCTCGACGCTCAATTTCCTCCCGGAAAATCATGTGGTGGTGATCAGGGCGAGCGAGATTACCGGAACTCTGGAGGACAGCTGGGCGCGGCTTCGCGAGAAATTCGGCGCGGGCAACCTGCCGCGCACCGTCAATTTCATCTCCGGCCCGTCGCGCACGGCGGATATCGAGCAGACGCTGATCATGGGCGCCCATGGGCCGCGCCGGTTGCATATCCTCATTGTTGACGATGACGGCTAGGAAGAACCGTCCGACAGGCCTGTCGGCGGCCGACCGCGATCTCTGGGATCATGTGGCGCGCAATATCGAACCGCTCAAAAGCGACCGCTACAGCGGCAAGGAAAAGGCCACCAGCATGGTGCCACAAAAAGCCGCCAAAGCCGAAAATGCCACCAACATGGTGGTAAAAGAGCCGCCGCCGGGCACCGCCACCCCCCGCCGCCTCAGCGCGGAGGAGATGGCGCGGGCCATGTCCGAATGGCCGAACGCGAAACCCTCCCGCCAGCCTGCAACGATCGAACCCTCGCTCCGCCAGAACGTGCCGGGGCTCGATAAACGCAGTGCCGAGCGCCTGCGCAAGGGCAAGATGGAAATCGACGGCCGTCTCGATCTGCATGGCCTGACGCGGGCCGAGGCGCATCGCCGCCTCCGGAGTTTCATCACCGCCGCGCAAATCCAGGGCAAGCGCTGCGTACTTGTCATCACCGGCAAGGGCTCGTCGAAGCAAAAGACCGACGATGCCCCCTTCATGGCGCCGGAGAAAACCGGAATCCTGCGCGAGGCGGTGCCGAAATGGCTGATGGCGGCGGATTTAAAGAATCTTGTCATTGACATCCGCCACGCACAGCCGAAACATGGGGGCAGCGGCGCGCTCTATGTCCTGCTCCGGCGCAGCCGAAACTAAGGATGAGGACCGGATCATGACCCCCTTTGGCCTTCGGGTGCGCGCCCTTCGCAAAAGCCGCGGGATAACCTTGAAGCAAATGGCCGCCGATCTCGACATCAGCTCGGCCTATCTCTCGGCGCTCGAGCATGGCCATCGCGGCCGCCCGTCCTGGTCGCTGGTCGCGCAGATCTGCGATTATTTCAACATCATCTGGGACGACGCGGAGGAATTGCAGCGTCTCGCCTCCCTCTCGCATCCGAAAGTCACCCTCGATACCAGCGGCCTCAGCCCGACGGCGACGGAATTCGCCAATCTGCTCGCGGCGGAAATCCGCGCCCTGCCCGAGCCGCGCCTGCGCGAAATGCTGGCCTATCTCAAGGCCAACAAGGCCGGGCGATGAGCGAGAGCCGCGCCGACAAGGGCGTCCGGCTGGCCCGCGGGGTGCAGAAACTGCTATACGACATGGGCTACGACAGCCTGACCGAGGTCAAGCTCCGTATCCGCCGCCGGGTCGATGTGATGGGCATCAATGACAAGGGGCGGATCATCGTGGTCGAGGTGAAATCCGGTCCCGCCGACTACCGCGTCGATGAGAAATGGAGCGACTATCTCGAATTCTGCGATGAATTCTACTTCGCCGTCGATGCGGACTTCCCGACGGCGCTGCTGCCCGACAGCCATGGGCTGATCATCGCCGACGCGTTCGGCGGCGCGATCCTGCGCCCGTCCGCCGATTTCACCCTCAATGCCGCGCGGCGGCGCAATGTGACGCTCCGTTTCGCGCGGATCGCCGCCCGCCGGCTTCTGGAAGCCGAAAATCCGATAAAGGAGAAATTCAATGTGTTCTAGCGCCCCCGACGGCTCCGCCACCCCCACCGTCTTTATCGATAATCCCCGGACTCGTGTCACGGAATGGAAGTTTGCCAAGCGCGGCGACGCCACCGGATGGCATGTTCATGAATATGATTATGTGGTCGTCCCGCTGTTCGACGGATTTCTCGATATCGAGCTGCCGAACGGCGAGAATATACGCGCCGAGCTCAAGACCGGCGTCCCCTATTTCCGCGAAACCGGCGTCGAGCATAACGTGAAAAACGGCAACGACTTCGACTGCGCCTTTATCGAGATCGAGTTTCTAACGCCCCAGCCGAAGGGGTTTTAGGGGGTTTGCTTTCAAAGCTAACAAATTTAATCGCTAAAGGAGAATTCAAAACGCACAATTTCTTGTAATAACTTTGATTGCTGCTATTCTAATTAGCGTTGGAGGCATACGATCACATGAAGATATCCAAGATAGAGATTCATAACTTTCGGTCAATAATTGATGCCGTTTTTCATCTGAACGATTATAACATATTAGTAGGGCCCAACAATGCAGGGAAAAGTGCATTTATAAATGCCATTAGAGCAGTTTATGAAGATTATAAATTCGTAGCTGATGATTTTCCTAAAACTGGCGCGCGCGACAAAGAATCTTGGGTTGAAATTACTTATAAATTACAAGAAGAAGAATGGGCTGGATTGGCGGATAAATATAAAATCCGTGGCCTAGATTATACACTAAAAATTCGACGATATTTTAAGTCGAGCACAAAAGATCAAGTTAAATCTAATCAAACCAACATATATGGCTACACGGAAAAGGGACTAGATACAGAATTGTTCTACGGAGCAAAAAATATCAGTGCTGCTAAGATCGGTGAAGTCATTTACGTACCGGCTCTCACCACCATTTCAGAACAAACGAAGATGTCCGGTCCATCTCCTCTTCGAAACATGCTGAACTTTCTACTAAAAAAGATGGTGGAAAAAAGCGACGCATATAAGGGTGTAACGGAAGCTTTTGAAAAATTTAATCAGGAAGCAAAAGCAAAAAGTGGATTCTTAAATGAGGTCGCTTCTCCTATTAATTCCGCGTTGTCAGACTGGCAAATACAAATCGATTTATCTGTAGATAATGTTAAACCGGAAGATATTACAAAGTCACTTATTAGCTATGAATTTGTGGACTTAGTTCTTCAAGAAAGCGGCAATGGGTTTGAATTAGAGCGTTATGGTCATGGGTTTCAGCGGTCAGTAATTTACGAGCTGATCAGGCTTGCTCCTACTTTTAAAGATGTAAAATCAAGAGAGAGAAAAGATTTTAATCCTGATTTTACGCTAATACTTTTTGAAGAACCTGAAGCATTTCTACACCCAAGCCAACAAGAAAATATGGCAATTAATCTTCGGAAGCTTGGAGCAGTGCAGGGACAACAAATAATTATTACAACCCATTCCCCAACGTTTGTTGGCAAGGCTGCCGAAGATATTGGTCAAATCGGAAAAATGCAACGAACCGATGGAATCACAAAATTGTTCCAGCCTAGTCAAGGCGATATTCAAGATTTGTTTGAACAAGGGGGAAATCTTTTAGCTGCGCTGCGTAGTTATATCGACGATCCAAATATAGAAGAAGACGCTAAAAGGGAAGCGCGGCGTTTAGTTGCAAATCCACCACAAGAGGAAATAGCGTTACAAGAAGAAAAATTTCGATATCAGCTTTGGTTGGATGGCGAAAGATCTTCCATGTTTTTTGCTGATCGGGTATTGCTTGTAGAAGGAGCAACGGAAAGAGCGCTGTTCAACTACCTTCTCGCTGACGATTGGCATGACCTTACCAGAAATAGAATTTACGTGGTTGATGTCTTAGGTAAATTTAATTTTCACAGATATATGGGGTTACTAACAGCGTTTGGCATTTCTCACGGCGTTCTTTTGGATGACGACGACGATCGTGGACATCACTATGCAATAAACCGACTGGTTTCTAATTCAAAAACCAAACTTACATTGTCTGAACCTGTGAAATTCTCTCCAAATCTAGAAGGATTTTTGGGGTTGGATATTCCTGGACGAAACGACATGAAACCAATTGAGATTTTAAAGGCTATCACAGGTAATCAAATATCAGAAGAGAAGCAGGCAGAACTAAAGCAAAAATTTAAAGAAGCTTTGGCAATTACTGATTAATTTTTCCACTCCAAAAAGTAAAGATTTTAAAACCTCACCGATACGGGTCATCTTTCGCGAGGTAGTTGGTGACGTAGTCGCGGATGCCGTCCTCCAGGCTGTGGAAGTTGCCGCCGAAGCCTTGGCTTCGGAGTTTCTGCATGTTGGCTTCGGTAAAGTATTGATATTTATCGCGGATCTCGATCGGGGTGTCGATGAATTCGATCTTTTCCGGCTTGCCCGCGGCGGTGAACACGGCGGCGGCGAGGTCCCGAAAACTGCGCGCCTTGCCGGTGCCGAGGTTGAAAAGGCCGGATACCTTGCCGTTATCCAGGAGCCAGAGCACCACATCGACGCAATCCTTCACATAGACGAAATCGCGGAGCTGGCCGCCGTCCTTATAATCCGGGTGGTGGGATTTGAAGAGGGTCACGGCCTCCCCCTTTGCGACCTTCGGATAGCATTGGGCGATCACGCTTTTCATGCTGCCCTTGTGATATTCATTCGGGCCGTAGACGTTGAAAAACTTGAGCCCCGCCCATTGCGGCGGCGTCGTGGCGCCCCGGGAAATCTCCCGCGCGACGAACTTGTCGAAGGCATGCTTGCTCCAACCATAGAGGTTGAGCGGCTGCAGCTTTTCCAGCGCCGCCTCGCTCATCTCATCGTCGAACCCCGCCGCCCCGTCGCCATAGGTCGCGGCGGAGGAGGCATAGATAAAGGGGATTTTGTTGTCGGTCGCGAAGCGCCAGAGCATTTTCGTCGGGCGGAAGTTGCGCTTGAGGATGAGATCGCCGTCCGTCTCCGTCGTCGCGGAGATCGCGCCCATATGGATGATCGCCTGCAGGCGGCTGTCGTTTCTATGCAGCCAGCCTTCCAGCTCGTCCGGGTCGATAAAGTCCGAAATCGTTGATTTGGCGACGTTTTTCCACTTCTCGCCCTGCTCCAGCCAGTCGCAGACAACAATCTTTTCCCCGCGTTCGGAGAGCGCCGCGACAATATTGGAGCCGATAAAGCCCGCGCCGCCGGTGACCAGGATCAGATTTCCCATTTCTACGCCTCTTTCTTGGTGGCGAGCAGCCGTTGGATAGTGCCGGTGGTGCTGAAGCCGTCCTTCAAGGTCGCCAGATGCACCCGCCCGCCATAGGCCTCGACAATATCGGCGCCGACGACGGTCTCGCGCGTGTAATCGGCGCCCTTCACCAGCACATCGGGGCGGATCGTCTCAATCAGGCGGATCGGCGTATCCTCCGCGAAGGGCACGACAAGATCCACATCCGAGAGGCTGGCGAGCACGATGGCGCGCGAATTCTCGTTGGTGACCGGTCGTCCCTCGCCCTTGAGCCGGCGGATGCTGTCATCGGTGTTGAGCCCGACGATCAGCCGGTCGCATTCGGCGCGCGCCTGCCGCATGAGGGAGATATGCCCCGGATGCACCAGATCGAAACAGCCGTTGGTAAAGCCTACTTTAAGCCCGCGCGAACGCCAGTTGGAGACCCTTTCCAGCGCCCGGTCGAGGCCGAGGATCTTGGCATCGAGGTCGCTGATCTCGAGACTGTGGAGCGACTGGCGGATTTCCGCCTTGGTGACCGCCGCCGTGCCGGATTTGGAGACCGCGATACCGCCCGCGAGATTGGCAATCCGCGCCGCATCGGCAAGCCCCGCGCCCGAGGCAATGGCAAGCGAGAGCGCCGCAACGACGCTGTCACCGGCGCCGGAAACATCGAACACCTCCTGCGCCTCGGCGGCGATATGATGGGCGGCGTCCTTGGTGATCAGGCTCATGCCCGCCTCCGACCGGGTGACGAGAATGGCGGAAACGCCCGCCTTTGCCAGGATCGAGCGGGCCGCCTGCTCAACCTCGTAATTGGTGCCGCAGGGCAGGCCGCTCGCCGCGATCATTTCCTTGCGGTTCGGCGTCAGCAGGGTGACGCCCGCGTAACGGCTGAAATCCGCCGATTTCGGATCGGCGATGACCGGAATATTCTTCTCCCGCGCCGTCGCGATGACCTGTTTCAGGACGGTATCGGAGAGCACCCCCTTCGCGTAGTCGGAGAGGACGATGATATCGGCGGATTTCACCACCTCCTGAAAGGCTTTCAGCAGGCTGCCCGCGGTTTTCGGCTGCAGCTGATGGGTCGCTTCATGATCGCTCCGGAGCAGTTGCTGGCCATCGGCGATGAACCGGGTCTTCACCGTGGTCGGTCGACCGACCGATTTCACCAGATGTGGCGTCATGGCGCCCTGGCTTCCGAAGATATGCTCGATTTCCCGCCCTTCCGCATCCTCGCCGACGACGGAGATCAGCCGCGCCTTGCCGCCGAGGGAGGCGATATTGCGCACCACATTGCCGGCGCCGCCCAGCATCTGCGACTGATGGGTCACGCTCAAGATCGGGATCGGCGCCTCGGGCGAGATGCGCCGGGCGCTACCATAGACGAAGCGGTCCAGCATCACGTCGCCGATCACCAGCACCTCGACCGACGCGGCGTCATCCATGATTTTGAGAAGGGAATTGCGGTTTTCCATGAGCTTCAGACCAGTTTCAGCGATTTTTCAAGGGCGCCGCAGAGCATATGGCCGAGCGTGATATGCATTTCCTGGATGCGCCGGGTGGACTCTGCGGGCACGATCAGCACCGCATCGGCGAGTTTTGGAATGACGCCGCCGTCGCGGCCGGTGAAGGCGGTGGTCACCAGGCCTTTTTTACGGGCCATTTCAAGGGCTTTCACGATATTCGGGCTGGTGCCCGAGGTGGAGATGCCAACGGCGACATCGCCAGGCTGGCCGAGGGCGTCGATCTGGCGGGCGAAGATCTCCTCGAAGCCGAGGTCATTGGCCCCCGCCGTCAAGGCCGAGGTATCGGTATTGAGCGCGATGGCGGCGATGGGCCGGCGATCCTCGACAAAGCGGATGACCAACTCCGCCGCCAGATGCTGCGCGTCCGCCGCACTGCCGCCGTTGCCGAAAAACAGGATCTTGTTGCCGTTCTGAATGGCGTTGACCCAGAGCCGCAGGATATCCTGGAACGGTTCGGCGAGCGCGTCCCGGCTTTTCGCCAGAACCTCGCGATGATCGTCCAGCTCGCGGTTATAATATTCTAGCGGATCCAAACCTGCCTCGCGCCTGATGGTGGAAATGTAATGGTCATAGTATAATCTCGCCGCCCCTGCAAATACGGAGTTGTTCCCGGGCCTAATTCGCCGACCTTTCGCGGGGCGGAAGGCGGCCTGCCGCCACATCCTCTATCAGCCGCAGCTGGCGTGGCAGCAGCTTTTCAAGCGCATATTTCTCCACCGCCGTTTTTCTTGCCGCCGCGCGGATATCCTGCATGTCATCGGCAGTGTCCAGCACCTCCTCGATCTGGGCGGCGAAGGCCTCGACATCGTCGAAGGGCGCGAGAAAGCCGTTTTCCCCGTGGCGGATCACCTCGCGCACCGGCGCGGTGTCGGATCCGACGACAAGACCGCCGCAGGCAAGGCTTTCAATCAGCGACCAGCTGAGGACGAAGGGCACCGTAAGATAGGCGCGCACCGTCGAAAACTGCAAGACCTTGACATAGTCGCCATAGGCGAGCGGTCCGGTGAAATGCAGCCGCGCCGGGTCCGGCTTCAGTTCGGCCACCATGCGTTGACCCCAGCCCTCCCCCTCGGGAAGCCTCTTGCCATAGGCGACTCGGTCCTCGCCGACGACAAGCACATGGAGGTCCGGCCGCCGGTCCATCAGCAGCGCCGCGGCGCGCATGAATTCCGGAAAACCGCGGTAGGGCTCCATCCCTCGCGTCGCAAAGGTCAGGATTTCCCGCGCTTCGCCGAGGTCGAGATTGCCGATTTTTTTCTGAACCCGCCGGTCGGGCTTGAAAAAATCCGTATCCACCCCGTCATGCAGAACGGACAGCCGGGCGTGAAAAACAGGCGGAATCTGCGCCAGCTGGAAGCGCGTCGGCACCTGGCCCCAGTCGCAGGTCGCCAGATCCATCAGCAGCGGCATGTTCTTGCTGTGAATGCGCGCCGCATCGTCATAGCCCATGGCGCCGGGGTCGAGAAAATCCGCATCCGTCCCGCGCGCGTGATAAAACCATTCGAAATAGCTGAGCAGCCGGGCGTTGGGAAACACCTCCTTGACATAGAGGCTGTTGCCCCAGCCGGAATGGGCGCAGACGATATCCGGCTCGAACCCTTTCTTCTTCAGCTCCAGGCAGTTGCGAAAAACCGCCTGCGCATTCACCACCGCCGCTTCCGTCGGGCGCAGGTAATGATGGGTCTCCGCCTTCACCTCGCGGTGCGGTTTAGAGAGGATGTTCGTGACGCCGGGGATTTTCCCGGGCACCCGCTGCGAGATAAAAACGACCCGGTTGGCCTTGTCGGCGGCCAGACGGCGGGCGACATGGCGGTATTGCGCCGGAAAATTATTGTGCAGAAACAAAATGTTCATCGGGCCTGGCCGGGTCCCTTCGGCAGGTCTTTTGAGGTGCGGGCGGCGCGGGGGTCTTGGCTGTCGAAGGCCTCGAACGGGGTTTTCAGGCGCGTTTTCGCCATATCGATATAGTCCGGGTTGATGTCGATGCCGATCGCGTGGCGGCCAAGGACATTGGCGACGCGCGCCGTGGTGCCGCTCCCTAAAAACGGATCGAGAACCACATCTCCCGGATCGGAGGAGGCGCGGATGATCCGCTCCATCAGGGCTTCGGGCTTCTGCGTCGGATGGGGTAGCCGCTCCGCCGCGCAATAATGCACATGGCTGAACTGCCAGACATCGCCGGGATTGGCGCCCGCCATATTGTTGCGCTTGCGGTAGTATTTCTGCGGCACCCGCACGTCATCGAGGTTGAAGCGCGCCTCCGCGCCCTTCGAGAACCAGAGAATATCCTCATGGCGCGGGGAAAAGCCGCGCTTGCGGCCCATGCCTTGTGTGTAATGCCAGGTGATCCAGCCCTGCGGCGTCAGGCCGAATTCCTCCTCCAGCATCAGATAGAGCCGGGCGATGAAGCGGACCCCCATGAAGCAATAGAGCGACCCGCCGGGCCGCAGCAGGCGCACCGCCTCCGTCAGCCAGCCCTTGGTGAAGTCGTGATAATCCCGGCTGTCCTTGAGGTCGATATTGTTGCCGTAGTTTTTGCCAAGGTTATAGGGCGGATCGGCGAGGATCAGATCGACGCTGCCCGCCTTGAGCCTCGCCATTTCCCCGGCGGCATCGCCACAGATCAGGGTACTTTTTTGAACGATCTGGTCCATCCGGCTATTGCGGGGACCGCTTGGCCATGATGCGTTGCAGGGTGCGCCGGTGCATGTTCAGCCGGCGGGCGGTTTCCGAAACATTATGATCGCAGAGTTCATAGACGCGCTGGATATGCTCCCAGCGGACACGGTCGGCGGACATCGGGTTTTCCGGCGGCGTCGGCATGGCGTCCTTGTCGGCGAGCAGGGCGTTGACGATATCCTCGACATTGGCGGGCTTGGCGAGATAGTCGATGGCGCCCGCCTTCACCGCCGCAACCGCCGAGGCGATATTCCCATAGCCGGTCAGCATGACGATGCTGGCCTCCTCGTTGACCTTGCGGATGGCCTCTACTACCTCAAGGCCGTTGCCGTCCTGCAGCCGGAGATCGACAACCGCGTAATCGGGCGCCGTCTCGGCGGCGCATCGCTTGCCTTCGCTGACGGAATTGGCGAGCGTCGGGCGGAAGCCCTTGCGCTCCATCGACCGGCCGAGCCGGTTCAGAAAGATTTCATCGTCATCGACGATCAGCAGCGACTTCTTGTCGTCCATTACACGCTCTTTGTACCTATACGCCTTCGAAACAAGCCGTCGAGGCTAGATTAACATATTTTCTAATTACTGAAAGGATCAGATTTTTCAAGTTGTCTGCGCGCCCAGAGGATTTCGACGACCGCGCCGCCGGCCTTGCGGTTGCGGAAGCTGAGCTCCCCGCCGCTGCGCTTGATCAGCATGTCGGCGATAAAAACGCCAAGGCCCATGCCGCCCTTGCCGCGCCGGGTCGACATATAGGGCTCGCCAAGGCGGCTGAGGATTTCCTCGGAAAATCCGGGGCCGTCATCGAGGATTTCCGCGCGCACCAGCTTGTCGTTCCAGTAAAGCTCGACGGTGACCGCGCTGTTCGCGAATTCGGCGGCATTGCTGATCAGGTTGCCAAGGCCGTGGCGCAGCTCCGCCGTCATGAACAGCCGCGGGATCGTCGCCGCATCGCCATGGCTGTTGATGACGAAGCTCTTGCCGCTGTCCGCGTATTTTTCGGTGATCAGCGAAAAGAGCGTGTCGAGCGCGAGAAAATTGTGATGCTCTGAGCCCCGGATGAAGCGCTCCGTCTCCGGGCCCCGGGACAGCTGCGCCAGCACCTCGGCGCATTTGCGCGCCTGATCGTGAAGAAGCGCCGCATCCGCCGCTGCGTCGCTCCCCTCGGGCAGCATCTGGCGCAACTCCTCCGCCACCAGCAGGATGGTGTTGAGCGGCGTGCCGAGCTCATGGGCGGCGGCGGCGGCAATCCCGCCGACGGCAGAAAGCTGCTGTTCGCGCGCCAGCTCGGCGCGGGCGATGGTCAGCGCATCCGACATCTTCCGGGAATCCGCGGCGATCAGCCAGGCATAGCCGGACAGAAAGGCGGTGCCGAGCACCAGCGCCGACCAGATCGCCAGGATATAGGTTTGCGAGAGCACCAGCGAGCCCGGCGGCAGCGGCAGCGGCCGGTAGACAAGCGCAAGCACGGTGATGCAGGCAAGGGTCGTCAGGCCGAGGAACACGGTGCCCTGGCGCGGCAGGTTGGTCGCCGAAATGGTTACCGGCACGAGGAAGAGCACCGAAAACGGGTTGGTCAGGCCGCCGGTGAAGTAAAGCAGCCCCGCAAGCTGGAGAATATCGTAGAAAAGATAGAGGATCGCGCCGCGGTCCGGCAGCCGCGCCGTCGGCTTGCGGTTAAGGCTGATCAACAGGTTGAGGATCGCGCTCGCCCCGATCAGCAGGCCGATCGGCATCAGCGGAAACTCGAACTTGAAAATAAGGGATACGATAAGAACCGTCAGCGCCTGTCCGAATACGGCGATCCAGCGGATATAGACCAGCGTCTTGAGACGCATCCCGCTGGCTGCGAGATTGATCTGGTCGGTCTCGTCCCCGGTCCGGCCGATTTGTCTGATCCTGTCGCCGATCGTCACGGAATCACGCGCATCGGTTTATTTTTCACAAGATTGTTCGACATATTAATGCCATCATTGATCCCTTACTCTATATCAGTATCCAGTTTTCCAACGATTATTCAAAAAGGATGGAGAAGATGCAAACGACAATTAGGGCAACCCGTCGAAAATTCCTGTCGATCGTGGGCGCAGGCGCGCTGGTTCTGGGATCCGGCAGCCTTGCCCTAGCCGGCGACGCGCAGGACCAGATGGTGGAAAAAGCCAAATTCACTATCACGGACCTTGCCGCGAAACCGGATATGGAACAATTCCGCCGGCTGCTTGCCGTCTCGAAGGGCGTGATCGTCTTCCCGCAGGTTCTTAAAGCGGGCTTCTTCCTTGGTGGCGCGGGTGGCGGCGGCGTGCTGCTGGGCCGCGATGAGGCCGGCAACTGGTCCTCGCCCGCCTTCTATAAAATGGGCCAGGGCAGCATTGGCCTGCAGTTTGGCGCCCAGGTGAACGAGCTGGTCCTCGTCATCATGACGGAAAAGGGCCTGCAGGCGATCATCAACAACCAGGTCAAGCTCGGCGGGGATCTGAGCGCGGCGGTCGGCCCGGTTGGCACGACGCTCGGCGCCTCGACAACCACCAACCTGAAGGCGGATGTTTTCTCCTTCGCCATTTCGAAGGGCCTGTTTATCGGGGCCTCGGTCGAAGGGTCGGTCCTGACGTCGAATGCCGAAGCGAACCAATCCTATTACGGCCAGCCGGTGACATCGCAGCAGATCGTGATCGAAAGAACCGTTTCCAACGCCCAGGCCGATGGCCTGAAGACGGCGCTGACGGCGGCGGAAGCGAAATAACCGCCTAGCCGCCCGCCTTTACCAGCACGGCGACAACTTCGGGATGACGGTTCTGTTTCGCATGATCCAGGGCCGTCCTTCCGGTAAAATCCGTGAGATCCACCGTCGCGCCCTTTTCAAGAAGTAATTTCGCAACCGCCGTATGGCCGGTTTTGGCGGCCTTGATCAGCGCCGTCTCCCCCTGCCGGTTTTCCTCATCGATTTTCGCGCCGTTTTCAATCAGGATCGCCGCCACCGCCGTCGATCCATAGGCCGCCGCCTGCATCAGCGCCGTATTGCCGAACGGATCGGCAAGATCGACCGTGGCGCCATGGCCGAGCAGCACCGTCACCGTTTTCGGAACGCCGGCAATGGCCGCATGATGGAGCAGCGGAACTTTCTTGAGATCGCGGATGTTCGGGTTATTGCCGGTCAGGAGAAATTTCTCGACCGCGTCCGTGTTGCCATAGTCGGCACTTTGGAAAACCGCGTCCTCGCCGAGAAGGGACTGGGCATGTGAGGGCGGCGCGATCAGGAGAACCAGCAAAAAAGCGAGCCAACAGAACCGCATAAATCGTCTCATATACATATTCTGTGTTAGATTCCCCACATGTTAAGTGTCAATTATTAATCAATTATCGGTAAAATCGCAAAAAAAACTGACAATTTAATAACTTTTCCTATATTATGTTGCAGTGCAGCGAAGAGTCGCTCGAAGAAGAATAACATGATCCACAGGTCCGGGTCCTGGCAAATAAGGAGAGTACGACGTGCTTTACCAGTTTAATGAAATGCAGAGATTGGCGCTTTCCCCGGTTCGTATGGCGGCTCAGTTTTACTCCCAGGTTCTGCGAAATCCGTTCAATCCGATATCCGAAACAGCGCCCGCGCAAACCCTCGCGGCGGGCTTCGATCTGTTTTCCGAGACCACACAGTATCATGGAAAGCCGGCCTTTGGCATCACCTCGACGAATATTGATATGCGCACCGTCGCCGTGACCGAGGAGATCCTGCATCGCAAGACCTTCTGCCAGCTCAAGCATTTCAAGCGTGATACGACCCGCAAGGATCCGAAGCTGCTGATCGTCGCACCGATGTCTGGCCATTTCGCCACGCTTCTGCGCGGCACGGTCGAGACGATGCTGCCGAACCATGACATTTATATCACTGACTGGCGGGACGCCGCCAATGTGCCGGTGTTCGAGGGCCGGTTCGATCTCGACGACTATATCGACTATATCATCGACTATCTGAATATCCTGGGCCCGGACACCCACGTCATGGCGGTGTGCCAGCCGGGCGTGCCGGTTACGGCCGCCGTCGCGCTGATGTCGGAAGACAACAATCCGAATGTGCCGCTTTCGATGACCCTGATGGGCAGCCCCATCGATACCCGCCGCCATCCGACGGAGCCTTGCAAGCTGGCGATGAACCACTCCATCGAATGGTTCGAGCATACGGTGATCCATCATGTCCCGCTCGGCTATCCCGGCGCGTTCCGGCGTGTCTATCCGGGCTTCATGCAGCTGACCGGCTTTGTCAGCATGAATTTCGGCCGCCATATGGAAGCCCATATGAAGCAGTTCGATCATCTGGTGCAGGGCGATGGCGACAGCGCCGACAAGCATCGCGCCTTCTATGCCGAATATAACGCGGTGATGGACCTTACGGCGGAATATTACCTGCAGACGATCGAGACCGTGTTCCAGAAACAGTCGCTCGCCAAGGGCGAGATGATGTACCGCGGCGAGCGCCCGGTGCGCCCGGAGCTGATCAAGAAGACCGGCCTGATGACCATCGAGGGCGAGCTCGACGATATCTCCGGCATCGGCCAGACGGTCGCCGCGCATGATATCTGCAGCGGCCTTCCCGACAGCATGAAAGCCCATTACGAGCAGAAGGGCGTCGGCCATTACGGCGTCTTCAACGGCAGCAAGTTCCGAAGCGAGATTGCGCCGCGCATTTCCGATTTCATCCTCAATCTTGAGCCGCGCAACCGCGTACGCCTCGCCCTTGTACCGGCAGCATCCGACGCCCCGGCCGCGAAAGCCGCGCCGAAAGCGGCGGTAAAGAAGCCGGCGGCAAAGAAAGTCGCGGCAAAGAAAGCGCCGGAGAAGAAAGCGGCCGCCCCGAAAGTCGCGGCCAAGACGGCGCCCGCAAAGAAAGCGGCACCAAAGACGGCACCGGCAAAGAAAGCCGCCGCGAGCAAGCCGGTAGCGAAGAAAGCACCGGCACGGAAGGCCGCCGCAAAACCGGCGATTGCCAAAGCGGCGCCCGCGGCCAAACCCACGATGACGGCCCCGGTGGCCAAGGCGGCAACGATTGAGGCGCAGGCGACAAAAAAACCCGCCGCCGAAGCCGCGCCGCTCAAGGCCGCGAAATCCCCGACGAAAACCAAAGCGGCGACGCGCCCCCGGCGCAAACCGGCAAAAAAGGCCTGAGATGGGGTGAGCGAGAAACCTTTCTGGGAGACGGTACCGCTTGATAAAATGACGACGGAGCAGTGGGAATCCCTCTGCGACGGCTGCGGCAAATGCTGTCTTCTCAAGCTCGAGGATGAAGATACGCTCGAGCTTGCCTATACAAATGTCGTCTGTCGCCTGCTCGATATGGGCAGCTGCCAATGCACCCGCTATCCCGAGCGCTCCCGCCTTGTTCCCGATTGCATCACCCTCACACCGGAAATTATCCCGAACCTGCGCTGGATGCCGCGCACCTGCGCCTATCGCCTGCTGTCGGAGGGAAAGCAACTGCCCTGGTGGCATCCGCTTGTCTCCGGCGATCCCGACACCGTCCATCAGGCGGGCATTTCCGTGCGCGGGCGCGTGATATCGGAGCGGCGGGCGGGCGATCTGGAAGATCACATCGTCGACTGGCCGGATGAAAACATTGAGTAACGGCGGCGCGCCGCTGCTGGTCGCCGGGCCGCAGCCGCATATCGATTTCGGCGGGCGGAAAATTCCGATCGAGATCAAGCGCTCCCCCCGCGCGGTCCGCATCCGGGTCCGGATCGACCCCCGGCGCGGCATCGTCCTGCTGCTGCCGAAACGTGCGTCGGTGGGCGCGGGGCTTGCGTTTCTCGACAAGGAAATCGACTGGATCGCCAGCAATATCAAGCGGTTGCCGGAAAGTGTGCCGTTTCGCGATGGCGCCATGCTGCCCCTGCTGGGGGAGCCGCACCGGATCACCCATGCGCCGGACCGGCGCGGCTATGTCTGGGCGGAGGCGGGCCATATTTACGTAACCGGCCGCGAAGAACATCTGCCGCGGCGTCTTCGTGACTGGACCCGCAAGCGGGCGAAGGCAGAAATCGGCCCCCTCGCGGAAGGATATGCGGCCGAGATCGGCAAAAGCTACAGCGGCATTACGCTCCGCGACCAGGTCTCGCGCTGGGGCAGTTGCTCCTCGACGGGGCGGCTGAATTTTTCCTGGCGATTGCTGCTGATGCCGGCGGAGGTGATGAGCTATATCGTCGCCCATGAAGTCGCGCATCTGCGCCATATGAACCATTCGCCCGCCTTCTGGCAGGTGGTTGACGAGCTCCATCCCGGTGTTGCGGCGGCCAAGAAATGGCTGAAAAAGCACGGCGCCGATCTACATAAATATGGCGTTGAACCCGCGGAGAGGGTATGACAGGGGCGTCCTCAGTCGAAAGCCGCCCATGAACCGCCTCGCCCCCAATTCCATTGCCTTCACGCTCTATCTTGCCGCCGCGGTGGCGCTCGGGCCGCTGTCGACGGACATGTATCTGCCGACCTTCCCGCAGCTTGCCGCCTTTTTTAACGCGAGCGCGGCGGAAGTGCAGCTCACCCTCAGCATTTTCACCTTCGGCATCGGCGGCTGCCAGCTGATTTACGGGCCGCTCACCGACCGCTTCGGGCGCAAGCCCGTCATTGTCATTGGCCTGTTTATCTATGTGTTTGCCAGCATCGCCTGCCTGTTCGCCTATCATATTGATCAGCTTGTGATTTTGCGCTTTATCCAGGCGCTCGGCGTCTGCGCTGCCATCGTCGTGCCGCGGGCGATCGTGCGCGATCTGTTCAAGCGCGAACAGGCGGCGCAGCAGCTGTCCCGCATGGGGACGATCATGGGGCTCGCGCCCGCCATCGCGCCGGTGCTGGGGGGATATATCGCCGCCTTCTACGGCTGGCAGTCGGTGTTTTTCGTGCTCGGCCTTGCCTCCCTGATCGTCGGGCTGGTGACCTTGCTGCTGGTCGATGAATCGCTTGCCGAGAAAAATTTCAACGCGCTGCGCCCCAGCCATATCGTCCGCAACTATCTGGATTTGCTCAGGCACCGCGAATTTCTCGGCTATGCGCTGACCGGCGGGCTCAGCTTCGGCGGCCTGTTCTCCTTCATTTCCGGCTCGCCCCTCGTGCTGATCGAGGTGCTGGGCGTGCGGGCCGAGAATTTCGGCTATTTCTTCGGGATTGTCGTGCTCGGCTATATGAGCGGGACGCTGCTCGGGCCGAAGATGACGAACGCCCGCGGCCTTTCCTTCTCGGTCGGGATCGGCACGGTGATTTGCGCGATCGGCGGCGGCAGCATGGTGCTGGCGGCCTGGGCCGGGATGAACACCCTGACCGCCGTCGTCCTGCCGATGGTCATCTATACGCTCGGCATGGGGGTTGTGCTGCCGCAATCGCAGGCGGGCGCCATGGCGCCATTCCCCGATAAGGCAGGCTCCGCCTCGGCTTTGATGGGTTTCCTGATGCTCGGCTTCGCGGCCTTCCTCGGCTTCATGATCGCCTATTTCTATGACCAGACCCAGTTTTCGATGGTCTATGCCATCGGGTTGATGGGCCTCAGCACGCTGGCCGTCTTCCTTGTGACGGTGCGCGGGTCATCCGACGAACAATGGGAAGAGAACTGACGCGCCCTCAGGGCTGGCGTCGCTGCTGATCCATATAGTCAAAGGAATCCTTCTTCTCCGGCGTGTTCAGATCAGCCGGCCCCGTCGCGTCGCCCGCCGCCGGCGGCGTCTTGCTTGAAAAGGCGCGGACGATCTTATCCCAGAGGCTTTGGCCGGACTGCTGATCCTCCACCCGGTTGAAGGCGACCGCATGGGAGGTTTCCGAATGGGTGATGAAATCCTTCCAGGTGATGGCCGGCAGGTTGCTGCCGTTCACCCGTTTCGTCGCCGAGCCGTCGTCATTGCCGAACCAGACGCCGGCGACCAGGTCCGGGGTGAAACCGATGAACCAGGCGTCGCGGTAATCCTGCGTGGTGCCCGTCTTGCCCGCGGCGGCGAAGCCCGGATTGGCCGCCTTGCCGGTGCCCCATTTGATCGTCGCCGTCATCACGTCCTGCATCTTGTTGATGGTCGCGGCGCTGACGATGCGCCCCTGCCCGGAGGTCTGGCGCTGGTACAGCACCGCGCCGTCCTTTTCGCGGATTTCAAGAACGCCGTAGGGAACCACCGCCGTGCCGCCATTGGCGATCACCGCGTTGGCGGCGGTCATCTCGAGAAGCGACACCTCATAGGTGCCGAGGGAGATCGACGGATGCAGCGGGAAATTCCCCGTCAGGCCGAGATTGCGCGCCATATCGGCGACTTTCTCCCGGCCGACCCGTTCGGTCACCCGCACCGCGACCGTATTGATGGAGCGGGCGTAGGCCTCCCTGAGGCTCATATCGCCATTATAGAGCTTGGTATAATTCTCCGGGGTCCAGCCGTCGATATTGACCGGGCCGTCGTTGAAAATATCGTCGGGCGACAGGCCATTTTCAAAGGCGGCCGCATAGACGATGGTCTTGAAGACGGATCCCGGCTGGCGGCGGGCAACGGTCGCCCGGTTATAGACGGATTCGGCATAGGACCGCCCGCCGATCATCGCCTTGACGGCGCCGTCGGGCGACATCGCGACAAAGGCGCCCTGGCTCACATTCATGGCCTTTCCTTCCGCCTTCAGCCGTGCCTCGATCGCGCGTTCCGCATCCGACTGCATCTCAAGATCGAGGGTTGTCGTGATCACCAGATCCTTTTCTGTGCGCCCGATATAGGCCTGGACTTCGCTGACCACCCAGTCGGCGAAATAACGGACATTGCGGAAATCCTGGCTCGCATTGACCAGAACCGCCGGATTGGCGCGGATTTTCTCGGCCTCCGCCGGGGTCAGATAGTCTTCATCGACCATCCGCGCAATCACGACATTCGCCCGGCCTTGCGCCCGTTCAAGGCTGCGGGTCGGGGCATAATAGCTCGGCGCCTTCAGCAGGCCGGCCAGCATCGCCGCCTCCGCCGTTGTCAGTTCCGTCGCCGGATGCGAAAAGTATTTCCGCGACGCCGCATCGATGCCATAGGTGCCGGAGCCGAAATACATGCGGTTGAGATAGAGCGCGAGGATTTCATCCTTCGTATATTCCGTCTCCAGCCAGAAGGCGAGCAGGGTCTCGCGGATTTTCCGCCCCAACGTGCGCTCCGGGGTGAGGAACAGGTTCTTTGCCAGCTGCTGCGTGATCGTGCTGCCGCCCTGGACGACGCGCCCGGCCTCGTAATTGCGCCAGGCGGCGCGGATCAGGCTGACCGGATTTATGCCGAAATGATTATAGAAATGGCTGTCCTCGGTCGCCAGCACGGCCTGCTTGATATTCTCGGGGATATCCTCGATCGGCAGCATGTCGCCGTAAAGGTCGCCATAGGTCGAATAGCGGATGCCTTCACGGGTCTGCAACACCATGGAGGGGCGCTTCTCGATGTCGCCGATGCCGGAAATATCCGGAAGCGTATAGGCGAAATAGCCGATGAACAGCCCGCCGATCAGCACCGACCAGAGAATGATCGTCCCGCCCCAGTTGACGAGCGGCGCCCAGATGCCGGACGCGGCCTGGCGTTTGCGCGCGCGGCCGCTCGCGCCCTTTTTCGGGCGGCGTTTGGCGGCGGTTTTCGTGGATTTCGCGGCTTTCGCCCTGGCGGCCGGTTTCGGGCGCTGCGGATAGCTGGCCCCGGCGGCCGACGCCTTCCTGCCTGATCCCTTAGATGCCTTCTTCATAATCGAACTCGATCGTTACTCCGGGTTACTCTGATTTCCCGACAAAGGCGGCACTATCGTCCAAATATAAGGCGAAAATGAGGTTTCGGGAATATCCCCCTCATCCCGCCTCAGGCATCCAGGAAGCTGACTTTCAGGGCATTATCCTGAATGAAATTGCGTCGTGGCTCCACCACATCGCCCATCAGGGTCGAGAACACCTCGTCCGCCTCGTCGCCGTGGTTGATCTTCACCTGCAGCAGCGTCCGCGCCTCGTGATCGAGGGTGGTTTCCCAAAGCTGTTCCGGGTTCATCTCGCCGAGACCCTTGTAGCGCTGGATCGTGAGGCCGCGCTTGCCGAGTGTCGTCACCGCCTCCATCAATTCGAGCGGGGAGTAGATCACCTGACGCTTGTCCTTATGGATAAAGACGGAGGGTTTCGCATAGATCGCCTGAAGCTCGTCCTTCATCGAATCCAGCTGCCGCGCCTCGGCGGAATGGATGAGATTGCTGTCGACAAGCTGCACTTCCGTGACGCCGCGTACCTCGCGGCTGAATTTCAGGCTGAAATCGGGCATCACCTCGCCGCTCCAGCCGCGCTCCGTCTCCGAGGAGATGGCGTCGAGCCGTTCGGCAACAAATTTGGCCGCCTCGGGGCCGCGGGTCGGATCGCTCAGCACCTCGTCGCTGAGCGCGCCGGCGATGGCCACCTGCTCGACGACCGGGCGGTTCTGGATGCGGGCGATGGCGTCGATGAGATCGCGGGCCTGGCGGGCGCGTGAGACGAGGGCGCGAAGATCCTCCCCGCTCCTTTGCTCGCCTGAGGCCAGCTCCAGCACCACCTCTTCCATGCCCTGGTCGATCAGGTAATCGTCCATGGCCTTCTGGTCCTTGAGATAGACCGAGGATTTGCCTTTCGTCACCTTGTAGAGCGGCGGCTGGGCGATATAGAGATAGCCCCGCTCGATCAGTGCCGGCATCTGCCGGTAGAAGAAGGTGAGCAGAAGCGTGCGGATATGCGATCCGTCGACATCGGCGTCGGTCATGATGATGATCTTGTGATAGCGCGCCTTCTCGATATCGAACTCCTCCGGCCCGATGCCGGTGCCGAGCGCGGTGATCATGGTGCCGATTTCGTTGGACGACAGCATGCGATCGAAGCGCGCCCGCTCGACATTGAGGATTTTACCGCGCAGCGGCAGCACCGCCTGATTATGACGGTCGCGTCCCTGCTTGGCGGAGCCGCCGGCGCTGTCACCCTCGACGAGGAACAGCTCGGAAACGGCGGGGTCCTTCGACTGGCAATCGGCGAGCTTGCCCGGCAGGCTGGAGATATCGAGCGCGCCCTTGCGGCGGGTGAGTTCGCGTGCCTTGCGCGCCGCCTCACGCGCGGCGGCCGCCTCGACCACCTTCGAAATCACGATTTTCGCGTCATTCGGATGTTCCTCGAACCACTGGCTGAGCGCGTCGTAGACCGAGCTTTCGACAATCGGGCGCACTTCGCTGGACACCAGCTTGTCCTTGGTCTGGGAGGAGAATTTCGGATCCGGCACCTTGACCGAGACGACGCAGGTCAGCCCCTCGCGCGCGTCATCGCCGGTAATCGTCGCCTTTTCCTTCTTGGCGATCCCGCTCGAGGCGGCATACTGGTTGATTGCCCGGGTCAGCGCCGCCCGGAAGCCGGCCAGATGGGTGCCGCCGTCGCGCTGCGGGATATTGTTGGTGAAGCAGAGGACGTTTTCGTGATAGCTGTCGTTCCATTCGAGCGACGCCTCGACCGTCACCCCATCCTTTTCCCCGGCGAGATCGATGGTTTCCGTGATCAGCGGGTTTTTCGACCGGTCGAGATATTTGACGAAGGCCGAAATGCCGCCTTCATAATGCAGATCGACCGTCACCGGCTCGGCCGAGCGGAGGTCGTTGATCTGGATATAGACGCCGGAATTGAGGAAGGCGAGCTCCCGCAGGCGGTGTTCGAGCGTCGCAAAATCGAACTTGATATTGGTGAAGGTCTGCGGCGAGGGCGTGAAAGTGATTTCCGTCCCCGTCTTGCCGACCGCATCGCCGAAGATTTCGAGCGCGCCGAGCGGCTCCCCATGCGCGAAACTGAGGCGGTATTCCTTGTCGTTGCGCCAGATCTTGAGATCGAGCCGGGTCGAGAGCGCATTCACCACCGAAACGCCGACGCCATGCAGGCCGCCGGACACCTTGTAGGAGTTCTGGTCGAACTTGCCGCCCGCATGTAGCTGGGTCATGATCACCTCGGCGGCGGACACCCCCTCCTCCTGATGGATATCGACGGGAATCCCGCGGCCGTTGTCGCGCACCGTCACCGATCCGTCACCGTTGAGCGCGACAAAGATCAGGTCGCAATGACCGGCCAGCGCCTCGTCGATGGCATTGTCGACCACCTCATAGACCATGTGATGCAGGCCCGATCCGTCATCCGTATCGCCGATATACATGCCCGGGCGTTTGCGCACCGCATCGAGGCCCTTCAGGACCTTGATCGATTCCGCGCCATATTCTTCCGCTTCCACATGACCCTCAATGTTACTCATTACGTCGTCTTCCCTTTCAGCGGGCGACCGTCTGGCGGACTGCGCCATTGTCGACCGTTAAAAACTGCGCCCGGCTTCCGAGTTCGGAAAACTGGGCATAATCCGTGCCTGTCATCCAGGCCTGTGTCTTCATCTCCTCGATCTCGTCGAACAGCGCGGCGCGCCGCGTTGCATCGAGATGGGCGGTGATCTCGTCGAGCAGCAGGATCGGCGCCTGCCCCTGCAATCCCGCCTGCAGCCGGGCATCGCCGAGGATGATCGAGATCAGCAGCGCCTTCTGCTCTCCCGTCGAACATAACTCCGCCGGCATGCCCTTGTCCTTGTGCAGCACGCCAAGATCGCTGCGGTGCGGCCCCTGCCCGGTCGCCCCGGCGAGCGCATCCTGACGCCGTGACGCCTCCAGCGTCGCCCGATACCGATCCTCGACGTCCAGCGCCGACATTTCCTCTTCCAGCCAGCCTTCCAGCAGCCCCCGGGCGCTTAGCTCCGCCTTCGGAAAGGCGCGCCCGCCCGGGCCCTGGTCCGCCGTGGCCATCGCCTTATTCAGCCGCTCCGTCGTTTCCCGCCGCGCCGCGGCAATGGCGGTGCCGGTCCCGGCGAGCGTGCGTTCCAGCGACGCCAGCCAGTGGCGGTCGTGACGCCCCTCCTTCAGCAGCCGGTTGCGTTCCCGCATGACCTTCTCATAGGCCGTCATCCGCTTGCCATGGGCCGGATCGAACCCGTAGGTCAGCCGGTCGAGAAACCGCCGCCGCCCCGCCGCGCCCTCCTGGAACAGGCGGTCCATCTGCGGGGTCAGCCAGCTGACCTTGATATGCTCCGCGAGCGCATTGGACCCGCTCATGGTCTGTCCGTCGATGCGGACCGAGCGCCGCTCCGCCATATCGGCGGTTCCGGCCTCCGTCCCCCCCGAGACGAGCCCGGTGCCCAGCGTGCTCTCGCCCGCGTCCGATCTCACATCCGCCGCCACGGCCCAGCCGCCGCCGCCGTTCGTATTCGCCGCCTCCAGCAGTTTCGCGCGGCGCAGCCCCCGTCCCGGCGTGAGAAAGGAGATCGCCTCCAGAAGGTTGGTCTTGCCGCTGCCGTTGGCGCCGGTAAGTACGACAGGGCGTCCGTCCGTTTCCACCTTCAAATGCGTATAATTGCGAAAATCTGTCAAAATCAGGCGCGTGATAACATAGGCGGACACAAATGGCTCCTCTATGGCGACACCCATCGTCCGGACCCCGTGAACCAGGGCGCAGCGAGGGCCGCCACCTTACACCCGCATCGGCATCAGGACATACAGCGCCCCTTCGTCGGCACTGTCCCGGACGATGGTCGGCGATCCGGAATCGGCGAACAGGAAGCGCGCATTCTCCCCGTCGATCTGGCCGGTGATATCCAGCAGATATTTCGAGTTGAATCCGATATCCATGTCGCCGGAATGATAGGAGGCCGCGACTTCCTCGGTCGCGCTTCCGGCGTCGGCACCCGTCGCCGAGAGGGTGATCAGGTCGTTGCTGAGCGAGAGCTTGATGGCCCGGGTCTTCTCGGTCGCCACCGTCGACACCCGGTCGACGGCCTGGGCGAAGGACTTGCCGTCCAGCTCCAGCACCTTGTCGTTATTGGCGGGGATCACCCGCTCGTAATCGGGGAAGGTCCCGTCGATCAGCTTCGATGTCAGGACCGTATCGCCGAAGGAGAAGCAGATTTTCGTTTCCGACAGGGCGATCGAGACATCCTCCTCGCGCTCGTCGATCAGGCGAAGAACCTCCGACACCGCCTTGCGCGGCACGATCACGCCGGGCATGCCTTCCGCATCCGACGGGATCGGCGTCTCGACGCGGGCCAGGCGATGGCCGTCCGTCGCCACGGCGCGCAGCATCGGCACGCCGTTCGTTTCCGCCGTATGCAGATATATGCCGTTGAGATAATACCGGGTTTCCTCCGTCGAGATGGCGAACCGCGTTTTATCGATCAGCCGCTTCAGAATGGCCGCCGGCAGGGTGAAGTTATGGGGCAGCTGATTGGTTTCCATGACCGGAAAATCATCCTGCGGCAGGCAGGCCAGGGCGAATTTCGACTGGCCGCAGCGCACATAAATCCGCTGTTCGGCGGATTTGTAGTCCAGCTCCACCTGGCTCCCCTCCGGCAGTTTGCGGATGATGTCATAGAGCAGATGGGCCGGCGCGGTGATGGCGCCGTCGTTGCTGATATTGGCGGCGACCTTTTCATTGATCGCGATATCAAGATCGGTTGCCGTCAGGCCAAGGAAACCGTCCCGCGCATCCAACAGGATATTGGCAAGGATCGGAATGGTATTGCGGCGCTCGACAACGCTTTGCACATGGCTCAGGGAGGTCAGCAAGGCGGTGCGTTCTATGGTCAGTTTCATTGGCTCAATCAGGCTTCAAATAGGTTACTCGAATAGGGCGATTATTATGCCCGAAAAAGACCGGCTACATCAATATAATTCTCCCGGTAACCGGTAAATCCGTCCGGCCTTAAGAATTTGATTCATAACCTTGAATCCTTTTTCGGCCGGCCGCGGGAGAGGCCTCGCCACTATAGCAGAGAGAGCGGGAGAAACCTAGGCTTTTCGCCCCCTGCGGGAGGCCGCTGCCGGACTGGAAATTGCCTGCAATATCAGGGGGTTGCGCGGCCCTCTTCCGGGCGCTGCAAAAGCGGTGCGAAAAAGCCCGCCGGCGGGCCGCTGAAATCGCCGGTCGGTTGCCGGTTCAGGACGGCGTTTTCGCCCGCGTGAAGAAAAAGGTGCCGACAAGTCCGATGGCGGCGGCGGGCAGGCAGGCGAGCGGCACCACCCAGGCGACCGTGGTGATGATATCCGGCCCGGCGTCCCCCGAAAGGCCCGCGGCATTGGCGAGGATGCCCGCATAGGCCGCGCCCAGCGCATAGCCGAGCCGTTGCAGGGTCGGAATGGCGCTGGCGACGCGCTCATGCTCGTCTTCGGGCGCGAGGCGGATGGCGCGGCGCAGGATGAAGGTCCAGGCGGAGCCGAACCCGGCGCCCTGCAGGGCCGCAAAAAGCGCGATCAGCCAGACCGGCCCGTTCGGCAGGCTGTAGGCGTAGCCCGGCAGGCTGAGGGTGACCAGGGACATCCCGAAAATGATCATCCGGCCGTCATGCTTCTCCGGAACGCCGGAGACGAGAAAGGCGACGAAGGCCCAGCCGATCGACATGCAGGCCATCACATAGCCGCCGACGATGGGCGGCTCATCATGCAGAAGGGTGATCAGATAGGGCCCGTAAACGGTGATCGCCACCGTCGTCGTCGAGAAGGCGAGGACGAGGATGAGCCCCGCGCCAACCGGGGTTCTGAGGCTAAGCGGCCGGTGCGGCAGCAGCCGGTTCTCGGTCTTGCGGCCATCGAGAATGAGAAAGACAATGAGCGCCATGACGCCAAGCGCAACAAAGAAGCTGGTTTGCAGGACCGACACCTCGATCCCGCCATAGGCGATGAAAAAGACACCGAGGGAGAGCCAGGCAAGCCGCCATACCGGGAAGCGGCCCCGCGCCGCCTCCCCCGGCTTTTTCGCCTTGCGCAGCGCGAACTGCACCCAGATCGCCATCAGCAGCGCCTGGACGGCGAAAAACCAGAAGCCGCCCTGCCAGGTGCCATATTCGACGAAAAGCCCGCCCACCAGCGGCCCGATAAAGGCGGAGACGCCCCACAGGGTGCCGATCGCCCCCATCGCCCGGGCGGTCAGGCGGCGCGGAAACAGCGAGCTCACCGCGACGAAGGCCATGGCCATCAGGCCGCCGCCGCCCAGGCCCTGGAACAGCCGTCCGACCAGCACGACCCACATTTCCGGCGCCAGCGCGCTGACCGCGCAGCCAAGGGCAAAGAGAAGCGCCGCCAGCGTCATCGGACCGCGCAGGCCATATTGCAGGGCGAGAAGCCCGCTCGCCGCGCCGGCGACGATCGAGCCGATCCCGTAGAGCGCCACCGTCCAGGAGATCAGCTCCGCCCCGCCGATATCCGCGACGATCTCCGGCACCATGGTGGCGACCAGCAGGCTGTCCGCCGCATGCAGCCAGATGCCAAGGCAGACGAGCGCCAGCGCAAGCCCGTATTCCCGGTTGAGAATCTCGCTCCAGCGTACGGCTTCTGTATTTTCGTTATCGGCCATTTCAGGAGAACCCCATCGTACTTTTTATTTGATTAAGTAAAAACTTTATATATTATTATTGCAATGAAAAAAACACCGCTGGATCAAATTTTATATTTCCTGAAGAGCCGCGGGCCCGCAACCGCCGGCGATATCGGCAATTTTCTCGATATTTCGAAGCCCGGGGCACAGCAGAACCTTGCGAAGGCGGCGCGCGAGGGGTTGATCTATTTCGAGGATCGGGCCGAAGGCCGGGGCCGCCCCCGCCGCTACTGGCATTTGACGGAAAAGGGCCACGCCCGCTTTCCCGACCGCCATTCCGATCTTTCGGTGGACCTGTTGAAGTCGGCGGAAAAGTTATTCGGCGCGGAAGGTCTTGAAAAACTGATCCGCGACCGGGAAGCGGAAACACTCGCGAAATACCGCGAGAAGCTGGAGAGCGAAGCCGATATCGCGGGAAAGATTGCGCGCCTCGCGGCTCTCCGAAACGCCGAAGGCTATATGGCGTCCTGGCGCGAGATTGGCGGCGGCGAATATCTGTTCATTGAAAATCACTGTCCCATCTGCGCGGCGGCGGCCTTCTGTCAGGGTTTATGCCGCTCTGAACTGGAGATTTTCCGAAAAGCCTTCGGGGCCCACGCGACGGTGGAGAGGACGGATCATATTCTTTCCGGTGCCCGGCGATGCGCCTATCGTATCTGCAAGACCCCGCAAGCGGAATAATAGGCCGGGCGCCGCCAACTTATTTTCTTCATAAATATAATTTCTGGGTCTATAGTGATCCGCGTAAAACAAACAGC
This sequence comes from Sneathiella chungangensis, assembly GCF_009882935.1. GTDB lineage: Bacteria > Pseudomonadota > Alphaproteobacteria > Sneathiellales > Sneathiellaceae > Sneathiella > Sneathiella chungangensis. The sequence continues at coordinate 826,435 of NZ_WTVA01000015.1, read as the reverse complement.
CGGTTATTTGCGCGCCGAAGGCGCGAAAGTATGAAAAGGGAACCTGGTGCGGTTTTCAGATATGACGGAAACCAATGCCAGGGCCGCCTCGCGACTGTAGACGGAGAGCGACTGTTCATTGTCCACTGGCGTTTTTGCCGGGAAGGCGAACACAAGCTGTGACCCGTAAGCCAGGAGACCTGCCGGGAGTTTTGGGTCCAACAGGCCGCCGAAGGAGCGGTTTAGGGAGAGAAAAATGATATCAGCATCAACAAGCCGCGTCTCAGTCCAATCCAACGCCCGGACAATCGCGCTGACCATGTTCATCCTCGGCGCGGGCCTCGTGTTCCTGACCGGCTTTGCGCCGTCGACCACGTTGCATAATGCCGCGCATGATTCCCGGCATACCCTGTCCTTTCCCTGCCACTAGGGCGTAACTCATGCTTATACGATTTCTTTGGGTCGGCCTGATGGCCGGGCTGCTCGCTGGTGTGCCGACGGCGGCGATCCAGCATTTCACCACGACCCCGCTCATCATCCAGGCTGAACTCTACGAGCAGGCGGAGCATTCCGATCATGCGGCCCTGGATGGCCCTACCCTCCTTCAGGGCGGCGCCGTCATTCCGGCCGGATATCTTCTTGCCCATGGACCGGCAACGGAGGGCGCGGCCGATGAATGGGCGCCCGATGAGGGGCTGGAGCGGACCTTCTACACGTCAATCGCCACCATTATCACGGCCATCGGCTATGCCTTCATGCTGCTTGCCGCCATGTTCCTTGCGAAAAGCGAGATCACGCCAAGAACCGGGCTGCTGTGGGGCCTGGCCGGATTCGCGGCGGCGGGCCTCGCCCCCAGTCTCGGCCTCAGTCCGGAATTGCCCGGCGCGGCGTCGGCGGGCTTGCTGTCCCGGCAAATCTGGTGGATTACGACGGTTGTCACGACCGCCTGCGGGCTCTGGATGCTGCTGCGGATTTCAACGCCGCTGGCGATCGGGATCGGCGTGGTGCTGATGGTTGTGCCGCATTTCATCGGCGCGCCGCATCCGGAGTTGCTCACCAGCGAGGTTCCCTCCGAACTCGCCGCGCATTTTGCCTCCAGCTCGCTGGTGCTGCATGCCATCATCTGGGCGCTGGCGGGGACCTTTGTCGGGTTCATGTGGCAGCGCGGGGAGACGCCCGCTGAGCAATAGCCCCGTCACGGTCTTTGTCTGCACAGCCTGCGGGCAGGCGGCGCAACCGGACTCGCCGGAGGGGAGCGATGGCCAGCGGCTCTTCTCGGCGCTGAGCGCGGAGGCGGCGCGCTTTCCCGATATCACGATTGCCGACGTCGACTGCCTCGCGGTCTGCGAGACGCCGGTGGTGATCGCCTTTTCCGCGCCGGGCAAATGGTCCTATGTGATTGGCGGCGCCGATCCGGCCCGGGATGCGGGCGATATTCTCGCCGCGGCGACGGCGGTTGCCGCCTCCCCCCACGGGGTTCCGGCGATAAAGGACCGCCCGCCGTTCTTCAAAAAGGGTGTGGTTTCACGGATACCGCCGCTCCCCTCCCGCGCCTAGGCGCGCGCGGGCGGTTATTCGAGCATCCGCCGGAGCAGATCGATATCCTCCGCCAGGGCGACATCCTGCTGGCGTAATTCCTCAATCTTGCGCAGCGCATGCATGACGGTTGTATGGTCACGGCCGCCGAATTTCCGGCCGATATCCGGCAGGGAGCGGGAGGTCAGCTGCTTGGCGAGATACATGGCGACCTGGCGCGGCCGGGCGACGGCGCGGGCGCGGCGGGCCGAATGCATGTCGGACATGCGGATGTTGAAATGCTCGGCGACCTTTTTCTGGATTTCCTCGATCGTGATCCGCCGGTCATTGGCGCGCAAAAGATCGCGCAGCACTTCCTGCGTGCTTTCCAGCGTCACCGCCCGTCCGACCAGATCGGAATAGGCAAGCACGCGGTTGAGCGCGCCTTCCAGCTCGCGCACGTTCGAGGTGATGCGATGGGCGAGGAATTCGAGAATGCGCGGATCGATCTCGATCTTCCCCTGCTCGACCTTCGATTGCAGGATGCCGAGGCGCAGCTCGTAATCGGTCGGGTGAATATCGGCGACCAGCCCCCAGCCGAGGCGGGAGCGCATTCGTTCCTCCATCCCCTCAAGGTCGGTCGGCGAGCGGTCGCCGGAGATGATAATCTGGTGGTTCTGGTCGACCAGCGCGTTGAAGGTGTGGAAGAATTCCTCCTGCGTGCTGTCCTTGCCGGCGATGAACTGCACATCGTCGATCATCAGCACATCGACGGAGCGGAACTGGTCCTTGAAATTCATCGTATCCTTGAAGCGGAGCGCGCGGATAAAGCGGTACATGAATTTTTCCGCCGACAGATAGATGACCCGCTTCGTCGGGCAGTTGGCGGCGATGGCATGGCCGATGGCATGCATCAGATGGGTCTTGCCGAGCCCGACTCCGCCATAGATATAGAGCGGGTTGAAGGGCACGGAATCCTTCGCCTCCGCCACCCGGCGGGCGGCGGCATGGGCCAGCTCGTTCGATTTGCCGACCACGAAATTATCGAAGGTGAAGCGCGGATCAAGCGGCGCCATCAGCGACGCATCCTGCCCCGCCGTTTCGGCGGCAACGGCCCGCGCGCCCTTGAAGGTTTCGGTTATCTCGCCAAGGCCGAAGGTCGGCTTGTGCCCGGCCCCGTTCTTCCGGTCGAGCGGCTTGACGCGGATATCGACGGATTTGACGGAGTCATCGGCGGCGCACCAGAGCTGGCGGATGCGGTTGGCGTAATTGTTGAACACCCAGTCGCGCAAGAATCTCGTCGGCAGCGTCATCGACACCTTTCCGCCATCGATCTTTTCTAGCTCGATATTCTTGAGCCAAGAGTTGAAGGTCGCCTCGCCATATTCGGTACGAAGCTTCTCGCGGATTCGTTCCCAATTATCGTTATCTGTCATTACGGACGTCCCTGATCCTGCACCGGCGGTCATCAACCCTGTTTCCATTTCAGTCCCGCGACTTTCCAGCCGCCGACGGTTCCCCGGTGGCCGTCCGCATCGGGCGCGCCCTCGAAACCCTCAAGCACGTTGTAGCTGCGGTTGTAGCCCGCGCGCGTCGCCGCCTCCGCCGCCGCGATCGAGCGCACGCCCGAGCGGCAAAGGAAGATCATCGGCGCCGTTTTCTTCGGCTGAATGGCGGAAATCTCGTCGATGAAAGCCTCGTTTCTGGACATATCGGGGAATTTGACCCAGGAGACGGCCTGGACCGTTTTGCCGAGCGGCGATAAGTCTGGCAGGCCCACATAGGCCCATTCTGCTGTCGTTCGGACGTCGATCAGGACGGCGTCGGGATCGCTTGCCAGCAGATCCCATGTCTCCCGAACCGTCATATCCCCGGCGTAGGTGTTGCTGGCGCCGGACATCCCCCCGTTTGTCATCCAAAATTCCTTCACATCAAGTTGCTGGGCATGTCCAGAGATGTCTGGACATTACTGACGAAATCTTCCGGCGGCTCTCCCCCAAGCTCCGCCTCGATTTTACGCTACGCACGACTTTCGCTACTGAACACGCTACCGGATACGACATTTCCCGAGCGGCGGTAATGCCCCTTCATCCACTCAAAAAAATGGGCGATTTAGGTTCGGGTGTCCTCCCTAAGAGGGGGCAGATTATGCCCATCGACCTGCCCCTTGCAAGGGAACGCTTGTGGGATTGTTGAAATTTATTTTACCAATTGATGGAACAAATTCTTGACCTACAAGATGTAGTGAGCGGTTCCACAGCATCCAAGTTAACTGGTAAAAGACAACGCGAAATCCACATCGGGGACACGCCTATAAGGCGCAAAATCCACAAAAAAAACCGCGGCCCGTTTTCCGGGTCGCGGTTTGATTCTTGCCTGATTCTTTTGTTACGCGGAAAGGGCCTTTACCTTCGCGTTCAGGCGGGAAATCTTGCGGGAAGCCGTGTTCTTTTTGTACACGCCTTTGACCACGCCGCGGTCCAGTTCAGCCTGGGCCACCCGAAGGGCTTCGTTCGCCTTTGCCTGATCCCCTTCCGCAACGGCCATGTCCACCTTTTTCACGAAGGTGCGGATGCGGCTGCGGCGAGCCCGGTTGCGTTCGGTCCGGACGTCTGTCTGCCGGATGCGTTTCAATGCAGATTTATGATGCGCCATGACAATCCTGTCTTTTAGCTTCGAAATTCGGAAGCCGGGTTATAACCAGCGGAAAATACGCCGTCAACAGAAGAATATGCATTCTCGGCCGGAATCCGCAAAAAACGGCCTATCCGGCCCGGACGGCGCGTATTTTTCCCCGGAATCGCGGTCGATTACCGGTTCTTGAAGTTCGGTGAGCGCTTTTCGGCGAAGGCGGACATGCCCTCTTTCTGGTCCTCCGTCGAGAAAGTCGAATGAAAGACCCGCCGCTCGAACATGATTCCCTCCCTGAGGGTCGTCTCATAGGCCTTGTTGACGCTCTCCTTGCACATCATGACGATCGGCTGCGACAGCTTGGCGATTTCGCCCGCGACCTTGACGGCTTCATCCATCAGATCGGCGAGCGGGACGATCCGGCTGACGAGGCCGGCGCGCTCCGCCTCCTCGGCGCCCATCATCCGGCCGGTGAGGCACATCTCCATCGCCTTCGATTTGCCGACGGCGCGGGTCAGGCGCTGGGTGCCGCCAAGGCCCGGAATGGTGCCGAGCTTGATTTCCGGCTGGCCGAACTGGGCATTGTCGGCGGCGAGGATAAAGTCGCACATCATCGCGATCTCGCAGCCGCCGCCAAGGGCGTATCCGGCAACCGCCGCGATGACGGGCTTGCGGAAGGTGGCAAGCCGCTCCGATTCATTGCACAGGAAATTGGTCTTGTAGACATCCATATAGGTCTTGGGCTGCATCTCGAGGATGTCGGCCCCGGCGGCGAAGGCCTTGTCGGACCCGGTCAGGACGACGGCGCCGATTGCCTCATCCGCCTCGAACTTGTCGAGGGCGTCGGCAAGCTCGATGAAAAGCTCGGCGCAGAGGGCGTTCAGCGCCTTCGGCCGGTCCAGGCGGATAATGCCGACGGCGCCTTTTGTATCGATGACAATATTATTATAGGCCATGGGGAATTCCTGTTGTTCATGGGATGTGTAATTTGCGCCCATTATGTTCAAGCCGGGCGCGTTGTCCAGTCAAAGCTTGGGGATCTAGCGCTGGCATTTCGGGCAGTAAAAGGTTGAGCGGCCCGACTGGGTGATTCGCCGGATCGTGCCGCCGCAGCCATCCTTCGCGCAGGCGCCGCCTTCCTTGTCATAGACGAGAAAGCGATGCTGGAAATAGCCGAGCTCCCCCGTCGTATGGCTGTAGTTGCGCAACGTGGAGCCGCCGGAGAGGATCGCCTCCTCCAGCACCGTGCGGATGGCCGCGGCGAGAAGGTCGGCCCGCCGCCCCGTCACGTTTTCCGCCAGGCGCCTCGGTGAGATGCCGCTCCGGTGCAGCGCCTCGCAGGCATAGATATTGCCGACCCCGGCCACCACCGTCTGATCGAGAAGCGCGGTCTTGATCGGGGATTTCCGCCCGCGAAGCCGGTCGGCGAGCACGGGCCCGCTGAATTCATTGCCGAGCGGTTCGGGCCCGATCCCGGCAAGCTGCGGATGGCTGTCCAGCAGATCGCCGCTTGTGAGCAGCATGAAGCCGAACCGGCGCGGATCGTGATAGCGCACCCGCAGGCCCCGCTCGGTTTCGAAAATCACATGGTCATGCTTGTCGAGCGGGCTTTGCGGGTCGGGCGCGGGCTCGATGCGGAAACTTCCCGACATGCCGAGATGGCCGATCATCACCGTCCCGCCCTCGAGGCTCATCAGGATATATTTCGCGCGTCGGCGGATCGCCTCGATCCTGCGGCCGGTCAGCGCCGCCGCGAATCCGTCGGCAAACGGAAAGCGCAGGTTTTCCCGCCGCAAGGTCACGGCGGTGAAGCGGTCGCCGATCAGCGCATCGGCAAGTCCTCGGCAGACGGTTTCGACTTCGGGCAGTTCAGGCATGGCGCGACAGTAGCCTTATTTTACCCCTTGCGCTATGCTCTTGTTTCGCCCAAACAGGGGCGGTGATTTCAACGGGCGGACGGATTGCGCTATGACGGCATCGGACAATTCATCGGACAGCACACATTTCGGCTTTCGCGAAGTCCCGAAGGACGAGAAAGCGGGCCTCGTGCGCGGTGTTTTCGACAGCGTCGCGGAAAATTACGACCTGATGAACGACCTGATGAGCGGCGGCGTCCACCGATTGTGGAAATCGGCGATGATCGACTGGCTGATGCCGCGAAAGGGCCAGCATCTGCTGGATGTGGCCGGCGGCACCGGCGATATCGCCTTTCGCTTTCTCGATGCGGTGGAGGGTGACGGACGGGTGACCGTCCTTGACATCAACCATGCGATGCTGAGCGTCGGGCAGGACCGCGCCATCGATCAGGGGCGGTTGACCGGTCTCGACTGGGTGAACGGCGATGCGCAGTCCCTCCCCCTTCCCGACAAATCGGTCGATGCCTATACCATCGCCTTCGGCATTCGCAACGTGACCGACATTCCGAAGGCACTCCGGGAGGCGTATCGCGTGCTGAAGCCCGGCGGGCGCTTTCTCTGTCTCGAATTCAGCAAGGTCGAGGCCCCGGCCCTCAAGGAATTTTATGATTTCTATTCCTTCAAGCTGCTGCCGGAGATCGGCGGCCTTGTCGCCAAGGACAAGCCCTCCTATCAGTATCTGGTGGAAAGCATCCGCCTGTTTCCGGATGCCGACCGCTTCGCCGAGATGCTGCGCGAGGCGGGATTCGGACAGGTCAAGTATCGCCGTCTTTCCGGCGGCATCGCGGCATTGCATTCGGCCTGGCGGCTCTGAGTAGGAGCGGAACTTCGTGATCAGGACATTCAAAAATTCCCTGCGGCTGCTCTTCGTTGCCCGGACGATGGCGCGTCATGACGCCCTCTTCTTCCTGGATAAACTGGAACGCCTGCCCTTCTATCTCGTGGCGCTTCGCAAGATCATGCCGCTGTTCGCCCTCGGCGCCACCCGCAGCAAGGATCTTCGCGACGGGGAACGGCTCGCCAATGCCCTGCAGGAGCTGGGCCCGAGTTTTATCAAGCTCGGCCAGGCGCTCTCCGTGCGCGCCGACCTGATCGGCGAGGATATGGTGCTCGATCTCGGCAATCTGCGGGACCGCCTGCCGCCCTTCCCCTTCGAGAAGGCCCGCGAAACCATCGAATATGAACTCCAGACCCCGCTTGAGGAGCTGTTCGCCGAGTTCAATCCCGCGCCGGTCGCCGCCGCCTCCATCGCCCAGGTGCATTTCGCCAAAGTCCGCGAAACGGTCCCTGCCCCGACGGACGAGGATCCGGACGCGACGGAGGAAATTCTCCGCGATGTCGCCGTCAAGATCCTCCGCCCGGGGATCGAGGAGGCGTTCGAGCAGGATTTGCGGCTCTTCTTCTGGCTTGCCGGGCTCGTCGAACGCTATCAGCCGCATTTCCGCCGCCTCCGGCTGACGAAAATCGTCGAAACCATGGCCGATTCCGTCGAGCTGGAGATGGATTTGCGCCTTGAGGCGGCGGCGGCCTCCGAAATGGCCGAAAATTTCGCCGAAGATCCCGAATTCGACGTGCCGGAAATCGACTGGCAGCGGACGGCCAAGCGGGTGATGACGCAAAGCCGGATCGAGGGGATCAGCATCTCCAAGAAGGACGAGCTGGTCGCCGCCGGGCATGACCTGAACGCCCTTGCCGACAATGTCATCCGGGTTTTCCTCCATCAGGTTCTGCGCGACGGCTTTTTCCATGCGGACATGCATCACGGCAACCTGTTCGTGACGGCGGACGGGCGTCTTGTCGCCGTCGATTTCGGCATCATGGGCCGGATGAGCCGGGAGACGCGGCTGTTCATGGCGGAAATGCTGCATGCCTTCCTCACCCGCGATTACCTGCGGGCGGCGGAGGTGCATTTCGAGGCCGGCTACGTGCCGCCGCACAAGTCCCTCGCGAGCTTTGCGCAGGCCTGCCGCTCCATCGGTGAGCCCATCCTCGGGCGGCCGGTCAGTGAAATCTCCATCGCCCGGCTGCTGGTGCAGCTGTTCCAGATTACGGAAACCTTCGAGATGGAGACGCAGCCGCAGCTCCTGCTCCTGCAGAAAACGATGGTGACCGCCGAGGGCGTCGCCCAAAGCCTCAATGCGGAGATCAATTTCTGGGAATCGGCGGAACCGACCGTCGCGCACTGGATGCGCGAGAATATGGGCATCGAGGCGCAGGCCGCCGATATCGTGAAAGACGGCATCGCCCTGCTGCGCAAAATTCCCGCCATCGTGACCAAGGCCGATGACCTGCTGACGGAGCTTGAGGCGCGGGAAAAGGCGCTCGATCAGGCTGCCGATGCCGGGGAAACCGCGGCGGCGGAGCGTCGCAATCGCGCCGGTTACCTTGTCGCCGGCGTCGTCCTTGGCGCCCTCGCCGCCTGGATACTGCTGCTCGCCGCGTAAGGCGCCGCGGCAGATTAATTCCCGCCCCGGTCAAGAATTAGCTTGCCTGACGCCTGCGGAATATTTATTTTTTACAGAAAAGATCAGTAAAATATGGGGAATGCTTCATTTTGGGCGCAAATAGCATGAATAAGTCTGTACTGCTGATCATTGGCGGCGGGATCGCGGCGTTCAAGTCGCTGGAGCTGATCCGCCTGCTCTCCAAACAGGGCATTCGCAGCCGCGCCATTCTGACGGCGGCGGCCAAGGAATTCGTAACCCCCCTTTCCGTTGCCTCGCTCACCGGCGAGAAGGTCTATGACGACTTGTTTTCCCTGACGGACGAGGCCGAAATGGGCCATATCCAGCTCTCGCGCAGCGCCGATCTTCTCGTTGTCGCCCCGGCGACGGCGGATCTGATGGCGAAAATGGCGACGGGACAGGCGAATGATCTTGCCACGACCGCCCTGCTCGCGACCGACAAGCCGGTGCTGATCGCCCCGGCGATGAATGTCCGCATGTGGCAGCATCCGGCGACGCAGCGCAATTTGCGGACCCTGACGGCGGACGGGATAATGACCATCGGCCCGGATGAAGGCGACATGGCCTGCGGGGAATACGGGCCGGGCCGGATGTCCGAACCGGAGGCGATTTGCGCCGCCATCACCGATTTTTTTCAACATAACGCCGAAAAGCCCCTCCGGGGGCGGAAAATGCTCGTGACCGCCGGTCCGACCCATGAGCCCATCGACCCGGTCCGCTATATCGCCAACCGGTCGTCGGGCAAGCAGGGCTACGCCATTGCCGCGGCGCTCGCCGATCTCGGGGCGGAGGTGGTGCTTGTCTCCGGCCCGACCCGCCTTGACTCCCCGCGCGGCGTGACCCGGCAGAATGTTGAATCCGCAAACGACATGCTGGCCGCCTGCGAGGCCGCGCTTCCCGTCGATGCGGCGATTTTCGCGGCCGCCGTCGCCGACTGGCGGGTGGCCAGCGAGGCGGACCAGAAGATCAAGAAGAAAGAAGGCCGGCTCCCCAGCCTGTCGCTTGCCGAAAATCCCGATATCCTGGCAACGGTCAGCGCGCTGACGCAGGGCCGTCCCGCGCTGGTGGTCGGCTTCGCGGCGGAGACCGAGGCGATCATCGAGAACGGCAAGGCAAAGCTCGCCCGCAAGGGCTGCGACTGGATCGTCGCCAACGATGTCGGGACCGGAACCGGCACCTTCGGCGGTGACGAGAACCATGTGTTCCTGCTGACCCGCGAGGGGGTCGAGGATTGGCCGAAGCAGAGCAAGGACGCCGTCGCGCGCGACCTCGCGGCCCGAATAACGACGTTTTTTCAAGGTGTTGATGTATGACTGACGTAACAATCTCGATCACCCGCCTGCCCCATGGCGAAAGCCTGCCGCTGCCGTCCTACGAGACAGCGGACAGCGCCGGCATGGATATCCGCGCCGCCGTCGAGGCGCCTGTCGAAATTCCGCCGGGCGGCCGGGCGCTGATCCCGACGGGCTTCAAGATGGCGCTGCCGACAGGGTTCGAGGCGCAGGTTCGCCCGCGCTCCGGTCTTGCGCTGAAAAAGGGCATTACGCTGCCCAACAGCCCGGGCACCATCGATGCCGATTACCGGGGCGAGGTCGGGATCATCCTCCTGAATACGGGGGAGGAAACCTTTGTCATCGGGCGCGGCGACCGGATCGCGCAGTTGGTGATCGCGCCGGTATTGCAGGCGTCCTGGCGCGAAGTCGCCAGCCTTGACGAGACGGCGCGCGGCGAGGGCGGCTTCGGCTCCACCGGCGTTGCGGAAAAGGCGGGCTGACCATGCTGCATCTGCCGAAAAAAATGCTCTATGCACTGGAGGCGGTGGTCGATATCGCCTTCAACGCCCGTCCCGACCCGGTGCAATCGAAGGAAATCACCAAACGGCAGGGGATTCCGCTGCGCTATCTCGAGCAGGTGATGCAACAGCTCGTGCATGGCGGCATCCTGAAAGGCGTGCGCGGCCCGCGCGGCGGCTACCGGCTCGCGCGGGAGCGGCGGCGGATCACGGCGGGCGATGTCATCCGGGTGATCAGCGCCGCGGAAGCGGAGGAGGAGGCGCAGATTTTCACCTCCGAGATCGGGCAGAAAGTCGTCGGCCCGCTCTGGAACGATGCCCAGGCCAGCCTGCTTGCGGAGCTTGACAGCGTAACGCTTGAGGACCTCTGTCAGCGGGCCATGAAAAAGGGCCGGGTGGAGGCGCCAAGCGACGGCTCGCATTTCGAAATATAGGTTAAAAAACAAGACGTTGAGAAGATAAATGAAAAATGATCCCCCGCGCGGAAAAATCTATGACTCGATCGTTGACACCATTGGCGCAACGCCTCTCGTGCGGGCGCGCCGCATCGCCGCCGACCTGCCGGCGAAGGTGAATATCCTCCTCAAGCTGGAGTTTTTCAATCCCCTCGCTTCGGTCAAGGACCGCATCGCCGCCGCCATGATCGAGGCGATGGAAGAGGCGGGCCTGATCAAGGAAAATACGGCGATTATCGAGCCGACGTCGGGCAATACCGGGATCGGCCTCGCCTTCGTCTGCGCGGCGAAGGGATATCACCTGACGCTGGTCATGCCCGAGAGCATGTCGATAGAGCGGCGCAAGATGCTGAAGCTGCTCGGCGCCAATCTCGAGCTGACCGACGCGGCCAAGGGCATGGACGGGGCGATCGCCCGGGCGGAGGAGCTGAAGAAGCAGATCGGCGATGCGGTCATCCCGCAGCAGTTCGAAAATCCCGCCAATCCGGCCATTCACCGGGTCACCACCGCCGAGGAAATCTGGGAAGATACGCAGGGCAAGGTTGATGTGGTCGTCATGGGGGTCGGCACGGGCGGAACCCTGACCGGCGTCGGCGGCTTCCTGAAGGCGAAAAACCCGGGGATCCGCATCGTCGCGGTGGAACCGGAGGACAGCCCCGTCCTGTCCGGCGGGCAACCGGGTCCGCATAAGATCCAGGGCATCGGCGCCGGATTTTCGCCGAAAAACCTCGATGAAAGCCTGATCGACGAAATTTTGACCATCGGCAACGAGACCGCCTTTGAAACCGCCCGCGAGGTGGCGCGGCTTGAGGGTATTCCCGTCGGCATTTCCTCCGGCGCGGCGGTTGCGGCGGCGCTGGAAATCGCCGAGCGCAAGGAAATGGAGGGCAAGACCATCGTCGTCGTCATCCCGTCCTTCGCCGAAAGGTATCTCACGACCGCGCTGTTCGACGGTCTGTGACGCCATGGCGCTCAGCGATGACCAGCTCGACCGCTACGCCCGCCATATCATCCTGCGCGAGATCGGTGGCGCGGGTCAGCAGAAACTTCTCAGATCGAAAATCCTGATCGTCGGGGCAGGGGGGCTGGGCTCGCCGCTCGCGCTCTATCTTGCGGCGGCGGGGGTCGGCACCCTCGGGATCATCGATGACGATGCGGTGGATCTCTCCAATCTGCAGCGGCAGATCGCCCATGGCACGGCGGATATCGGCGCGTCGAAGGTGGAAAGCGCAGCCCAGTCCGTCGCCCGCCTCAATCCGGACGTGACGGTGATCGCGCATAAGGAACGGCTGACGGCGGACAACGCCGCGCGGATCATCGCGGGTTATGATCTGGTGACGGACGGGACCGATAATTCCGAAACCCGCTTCCTGCTCAATGATGCCTGCTATTTCGGCAAAAAACCCCTGGTTTCCGGGGCGATTTTGCAGTTCGACGGGCAGATCACCACCTTCAAGGCCTATGAGGAGGGCGCGAATCCCTGTTATCGCTGCCTGTTTCCCGTGCCGCCGCCGCCCGATGTGGCGCAGACCTGCGGGGAGGCGGGGGTCCTCGGCGCGCTCGCCGGTGTGGTCGGATCGGTCCAGGCGGTGGAGGCGGTAAAAGAACTGCTCAGCATCGGGGAGGGGCTCTCGGGCCGCCTCCTGCTGTACGACGCATTGGCCGCCGAATTCCGAAAGATCAAGGTTCCCCGCGATCCAAACTGCCCGCTCTGCGGCAACAGCCCGTCGATCACCGGGTTATCGTAGCCTTACATGAAATAGGCGGCGGCGAGGGTGAGCGACAGGGGCAGGGTGATCATGGAGATTATGGTCTGGATGGTAATGATTCCGGCCATCACTTCCGCATCCGCGCCAAGTAGCTTTGCCAGCGCATAGCCGGAACTGGCCGTCGGAATCGTGCCGTAGATGATCAGGATCATCGCCGCAACCCCCTCCATCCCCGTGGCGATGGCCGCGCCGGCGATAACCAGCGGGAACAGCACAAGTTTCAGAACCGTAGAGATCAGGACATAGGTCGCGCCGGTATGGATTGCCTTGATCTTCAGGCCGGCGCCGACGCACAGGAGAGCGAAGGGCAGGGCGGCCTTTGCCAGAAGCCCGGCAAAATTGCTGATGACGGGCAGGGGGCCGATCCCGGAAAAATTGAGAAAGGCGCCGATGGCGATGGCGATCAGCAGCGGATTACGGGCGATTTCCCCGATCAGCCGCCGCTTGAGCGAGTGGCTGCCGGTCCGGCCCTGATAGGTAACCAGAACGGTCACGCAGAACAGATTGGTCGGTGGCACAAGGACGGCGGTGGCGACGGCGGCAAGCAAAAGCCCCTCCGGCCCGAACAGATAGTCGGCAACCGCAAAGGCGATAAAGGTGTTGTGCCGCGCCGCGCCCTGAAACACCGCGCCGCCGATGCGGCGGTCAATACGGAATATCCGGACGATCAGCAGCGACGCAAGACCGGTCACCGCAAGACCACCCAGCAGGGCAAGGGCGTAGCTGCCCACGAGGTCATCGCTGAACGGCGCGGTCGTTGTATTGTAGAATAACAGGGCCGGGAACAGCACCCAATAGACCATCCGGTCCGCGTGATGCCAGAAATCGCCGCCCGGAAACCCGTTCCGGCGCAGCAGGTTGCCAAGAACAAGCAACAGGAATATCGGCAGCACGGAAAGCGATATCGCCCACATGTCGTTTTTGTCCCCTGTTTATTTTCAGGCTTCGGTTCTCCGCCGGCCCGCTGTGTGGTCGATCGCCCGCCGGTCCGCCGGCGGAATACTGTCGGTTTTAGTGCTTGCCCGCTTTCGGTATGACGAAGGCCTTCTCGCCCGCGTCGAAAAGCGCCGGGTTCGGATGATATCCGGGGCCGACGGTGAGCGCAACACCGGGAAGGTCGGACTGGTCCATGCTGGACTTGAATTCTTTGGAATAAACGGCGAGCGTCTCCCCGGTTCCCGGTTCCTTCAGGCTGACGGAGACCTTGTAGGGGCGGTCCTTGACGACACCCTGAACGCCGGGCGTGCGGAACATATATTGCAGCTGCGACGGCTTGGCGAGGGCCGTGACGATGATCGGGTCCCCGCCGGCCGGGTCTTCGAATTCCGCAATGATTTCAGTGCCTTCCGGTATCTCGCGGTGGGGTTTCACGACAAATCCGTAGAACGCCTCGCCGATGCGGTAGTTGAAGATGAAGCCGCCGCCGGTGAACTCGAGATAGGGCGTGCCGGGATCGTCGCCGCATCCTGCCAGCAGCATCCCCGCCATCAGCAACACCGCCGCCTTGATCCTCATTGCGAAATTCTCCCTGCGTCGCCATGCAATTATGATACGCTTCACGCCTGGTCCTGTCCATCATCCGAAGGAGCCGTCCCGGCCTGTCCATGCTTTACGTTTTTCAGCAGCTGTTGAATGCGGTGCAGGTAACGGCAATCTATGCGTTGCTGTCGGCGGCTTTTGTGCTGTTTTACGGCGTGACGAATCGCATCAACCTCGCCTTCGGCGCCATTGCCATGTGGGCGGCCTATGTCACGATCATGATGATCTCGCTGCTGGAAGGGGTGACCTTCTGGCCGCTGCTCGCCGTGGTTCTCGCCGGCGTCGTGATTGCCCTTGCCAATACGACGCTTCTCGGGTTCTCGCTGCATCATCTTGCGCTCCGGCGGCTTGTCGCCCGGCCCGTGCAGGCCATGCTGATCGCGACCATCGCGATTGCCATTGTGCTGGAGGAGACCATGCGGCTAATCAACAACTCCCGGGAACTCTGGCTCCGCCCGATCTTCGCCGACCCGGTTTCGCTCGCCGGCGCCGGAGAATTCCCGGTCCAGATAACGGCGCTGCAGATCGTGGCGGTCACCGTCGCGTTCGCCGTTGTCGTCATGCTTATCCTGTTGATGAAGCGGCACCGCTTCGGCGTTTACTGGCGGGCCTGCGCGGAGGATCTGCATATGGCGGCGCTCTGCGGCGCGAATATCCCGCTGATCCTCGCGGCCTCCTTCGTGCTGGCGAGCCTTGCCGCCGCGCTTGGCGGATCGCTGATCGCGCTGCTCTACGGGAGCGCGAGTTTCGTGATGGGCACGGTGATCGGCCTGAAAACCATGTTTATCGCGGTGATCGGCGGGCTTCGCTCGCTCACCGGGGCGCTGATCGCCTCCGCCGCGCTCGCCCTGTTCGAGACCTTCTGGTCCGCCTATCTCGATCTTGCCTATCGCGACGTCGCGGCCTTCTGCGCGCTGACGCTGGTGCTGGTGCTGAAACCGGAAGGATTGCGGGCGCGGTAATAAAAAACCCGGCCGATGGGGCCGGGTTTCATGGGGTGGTCGGGAGGCTGCGCGTCAGGCGATTTTCGGCGCCGACTGCAACACATCATCCTCGACATAATCGGTGAACTGCTCGAAATTCTCGATAAAGCGGGAGACGAGGTCTTTCGCCTTCGCGTCATAGGCCGTCTTGTCCGCCCAGGTATTGCGCGGGTTGAGAATATCGGAGGGCACGCCCGGGCAGGAGGTCGGCATGGCGAGACCGAAGAAGGGGTCCTTCTCGGTTTCCACCGCGGCCAGCGTCCCGTCGAGCGCGGCATTGACAAGCGCGCGGGTATGAGCGATCGGCATGCGGTGGCCGGTGCCGTAGACACCGCCGGTCCAGCCGGTGTTGACCAGCCAGCAATTCACTCCATGTTTGGCGATCTTCTCGCCGAGAAGCTTGGCGTAGACCGCCGGATGCCGCGGCATGAACGGCGCGCCGAAGCAGGTGGAGAAGGTCGCCTGCGGCTCGTTGCCAAGGCCCTTTTCCGTGCCGGCCAGCTTCGCGGTATAGCCCGACAGGAAGTGGTACATCGCCTGTTCCGGCGTCAGCTTCGAGATCGGGGGCAGCACGCCGAAGGCGTCCGCCGTCAGCATCACCACATTGGTCGGATTGCCGGCAACGCCGGTATCGGAGGCGTTGGGGATAAAGTCGATCGGGTAGGAGGCGCGGGTATTTTCCGTATAGCGGTTGTCGTCGAGGTCGAGCTCGCCGGTCGCCGGGTCCATCACCACATTTTCAAGCACCGTGCCGAAGCGGCGCGTCGTCTCGAAGATTTCCGGCTCCGCTTCCTTGGAGAGCTTGATCACCTTGGCGTAGCAGCCGCCTTCGAAGTTGAAGACGCCGTCATCGGACCAGCCATGCTCGTCATCGCCGATCAGCATCTTGCTGGCGTCGGCGGACAAAGTGGTCTTGCCGGTGCCAGACAGGCCGAAGAAGACACTGGAGTTCCCTTCGTCGCTGACATTGACGGAGCAATGCATCGGCAGCACATCTTTTGCCGGAAGCAGGTAGTTGAGAATGGAGAAAACCGATTTCTTGATCTCGCCGGCATAGGAAGTGCCGCCGATAATCACCAGCTTTTTCGCGAAATCCGCGAGGACGAACACTTCCGAGCGGGTGCCGTCAACGGCGGGGTCCGCCTCGAAGGAGGGAACCTGCAACACCGTGAATTCCGGCTTGAAATTCGCCAGCTCACTGGCCTTTGGCTGTATAAACATGTTGCGGGCAAAGAGATTGTGCCACGCGCATTCGGTGATGATCCGGACGGGCAGGCGGTGCGCCGCATCGGCGCCGGCGTAGCAATCCTGAACAAAAACGTCCTTCCCGGCGAGATAGTCGCACATTTTCTGGTGCAGGGCGGCGAACTTGTCCGCCTGGATCGGTTTGTTGACCTTGCCCCACCAGATATCCTTCTGGCTGCTCGGCTCCTCGACGATGAATTTGTCATTGGCGGAGCGGCCGGTATGCTGGCCGGTCAGGGCGACGAGAGGCCCGCCGGCGGCAAGAGAAGCCTCTCCGCGGGTGAGGGCTTCCTGATAAAGGGCTGGCGTTGACAGATTCCAGTATGCCTTGCCGACATTTCCAAGACCATTCGTCTCAAGCCCATAATTGCTCTTATGGGGTCCTAACTGCTCCACATTCATTCTCCAGTGCTGTATAAAGAGGGCCCGTTTTCAGGCGTTTCGTTACAGAATATGTTGCTTGATATACCGGCGCAACATAACTATCACCAAAAAACTGACTCCCGATCCCGCTTTTTTCGCGGCTGTTACAAATTTCCCTTAGATTTATGCTACTTAATACCCAACAGTTAAAAATATTGTTAATTTCTTTCGTTATTCAGCATCCTGACAAGGCTTTTCCGGACGTCGCCCGGGGTTGAAACCGGCGCGTCGAAAAGAATCCGCCGGTAGCGCCAGCCGCAGCGCAGATCGATGCCGTCGCGGTCAACGCCGCACATTTCAAAGGCTCCGTCCGGTTCCGGCCCGGCGGCGGCAGCCAGCGTCTGCACGGCATCCGCATGATCTTTGTTCATATGCTCGATAATATCGCTCTCGACATCGATATCGGTGGGAAAACCCGGGTCGAGAAGGAAATCACGCGCGTCAATCCAGTGAATGTCGCCGAATCCGGCAACCAGATGCGCGCGCGCGACCTCCATCCGGTATAAATTGAAATCGCGAAAGCCGGCGAAATCGCGGGCCGAGGGATAGCGGTTGACGTAGCGCGCTAACAGGCCGCTGTCCTCGACCTTGCGCAGCGATCCTTCAAGGGAGATGCGCGGCAGGGTCAGCGGGTCGCGATCCGCCGGATCCTCCGCGATCAGCAGCGAGACAGCCGGGCCTGCCGCGATATTCTTGCTGTGAACGGCGAGATCGGAAAGCAGCAGCAGCGGCCGCGCCTGCGGGTCCGTCGCCATCAGCACCAGCGACGCATAGGGCTGCGCGCCGGTCGGCATGGCGGTGGCCAGCGACGCGGTGGTCGCCGTCCGGAGCAGTTTTCGCACCGTTGCCGCGCGGGCATCTGTTGTTGCCGAATCCATCATGCGTCTGTTTTGCGGAATTCGCCGCGAAATGCAAAAGGTATTTTTTCTCCCCGTGGAATAAAATCGGCGGAGAACAAGGTTTTTTGATGGCGGCGGCCCGCTATTTTCGGCTTGGACATTCTCTTGCCTTATTTTGACGAAATGTAGATGGCAATTACCGGCGACAGATCATAGAATAAGGTGATGACATGACTCTGGGGACTGACATGGCCACGAAAGTAGCCCTGGTCGATGACGACCAGAATATCCTGACCACCGTTTCAATCCTTCTCGAAAGCGAAGGGTTCGAGGTGGATAAATATTCCGACGGGGAGGAGGCGCTCAAGGGCCTCGCCGACAGCCCGCCGGATCTCGCCGTGCTGGACATCAAGATGCCGCGCATGGACGGGATGGAGCTGCTCAACCGGCTGCGCCGCACCAGCAGCCTGCCGGTGATCTTCCTGACCTCCAAGGATGACGAGATCGACGAATTTCTCGGCCTCAAGATGGGCGCCGACGATTATATCCGCAAACCCTTCTCGCAGCGCCTGCTGGTCGAGCGGATCCGCACGGTCCTGCGGCGTCACGGCGCCGGCAAGGAAAGCCCGGGCGAAGGCGAGGAAGATATCCTGCTGCGCGGCAAGCTGAAACTCGACAGCGTGCGGCATGCGTGCTTCTGGGACGGCAAGGAAGTGACCCTGACGGTGACCGAGTTCATGCTGCTGCATGCGCTGGCGCTGCGCCCGGGTCATGTAAAAAGCCGCGATCAGCTCATGGACGCGGCCTATGATGACAATATATATGTGGATGATCGGACAATCGACAGCCATATCAAGCGGCTGCGCAAGAAGATCAAGGCAACGGACCCCGACTTTTCCGCCATCGAAACATTGTATGGCGTCGGATATCGGTTCAAGGAAAAATAACACGGGAACGGTTCTGACTGTATGACTGCAGACGCCAAGCCCTATGTGGGAAAATCGGTTCCTGACAGAAAAGCGGAAAAGCGTGAGAAGGAACAGAAGGTGCGGCGCGGCCCCTTCTCGTCCCTCGGTCGCCGGATCATGGCGATCAACCTTTTTTCCGTTATTTTTCTGGCGGGCGGAATTCTATACCTCGACCAGTTCCGCGACGGGCTGATCGAGGCGCGGTTTCAGGCGCTCACGACAAACGGGCGGATGATCGCCGGTGCGCTGGGCGAGGCGGCGCTTCAGGAAGTCTCCCTCGACGGTCAGGTGCAGTATCTGACGCTCGATTCCCTGCCGATCAAGCGGGTGCTCCGGCGCCTGTCCATCATCACCAACACCCCGGCGCTCCTCTTTGATCGCGAGGGGGTGCTGATTGCCGACAGCCGCCGGCTGATTTCCGCGGGCCGCAATATCGTCTCCGAGGAGCTGCCGCCGCCGGAGGTCAAAAGCCCCGTCCGCCTCTTCTTCGAGGAACTCTACGACGGCTGGGAAAAGCTGTTTCCGACGAAATATGACTATCCGCTCTTCCCGAGCAATCCGATCCCGAGCGGCGCGGATTTCCAGGAAATCGGCACCGCCATCAATGGTGATAACGGCCGCATGACCCGGCAAACGCAAAAGGGGGAGCTGGTGCTCTCCGTGTCCGTGCCCGTGCAGGGGTTCAAGCATATTCTCGGCGGCCTGCTGCTGACCGAAAGCGGCAGCAGCATCGACGATGCCGTGCGCTCGGCGCAGGTGACGACCCTGATCGTCTTCGCGGTGACGCTGGTGATTACCCTGCTGCTCTCGCTGTTCCTTGCCCGCACCATCGCCTCGCCGATCCATGTGCTGGCCGAGGCGGCGGACAAGGTGCGGCGCGGGATCGGGCGGCGCATGGTGATTCCCGACTTTTCCGATCGCAAGGACGAAATCGGCGACCTCTCGGCGTCCTTCCGCGCGATGACGACGGCGCTCTATGACCGGCTGGACGCGATCGAGGCCTTTGCCGCCGACGTGGCGCATGAGCTGAAAAACCCGCTGACCTCCCTCGGCACCGCGGTGCAGGCGTTCGAACGGGTGAAGGATGAGGAAACGCGCGAGAAACTCCGCGTGGTGATCGCAAGCGATGTGAAGCGGCTCGACCGGTTGATCACCGATATCTCGGCCGCCAGCCGCCTCGATGCCGAGCTGTCGCGCGCCGAAGGCGTGCCGGTTGACTTGATCAAGCTGGTCGAAGGCGTGCTGGACGGCTACCGGACGACGCAGATGTTCAGCTCCATCTCCTTCGACTTCAAGCGGCCGAGTAAGGACGTGACCGTCAACGGGCTTCCGGGCCGCCTCGGTCAGGTGCTGCGCAATCTCATCGATAACGCCATCTCCTTCTCGCCGGAGACGGGCCGGGTCGTGATCCGGCTGGAAACCCGCGAGAAAACCGTCGAGCTCTCCGTCGAGGATGACGGACCCGGCATCCCGGAGAACAAGCTTGAAGCCATTTTCAGCCGCTTTTACACCGAACGGCCGAAGGCTGAGGGGTTCGGCCGCCATTCCGGCCTTGGCCTCAGCATTTCGCGGTTGATCGTCGAGGCGCATGGCGGCACCATCACCGCCCGCAACCGGACCGACGACAACGGCACGATATTGGGCGCGCAGTTCCTTATAAAGTTGCCAAGATAGGCACAAGTATCTAGGCTCCGCGCATGATCAGATGTCACGCCAGTTCCGTTGCGATCGAGGGCAGGGGCGTCCTGTTGCGCGGGCCCTCGGGTGCCGGCAAGTCGGACCTTGCGCTCCGGCTCATCGATGGCGGCGGCCAGCTTATTTCCGATGACTATACGGAAATCCATGTCCGTGACGGCGCGGCCTTCCTCTCGGCGCCCGCCGGGATTGCGGGGCGGCTGGAAGTGCGGGGCCTCGGCCTTATGCCGCTTGCCGCCGTTCAGGATATTCCGCTTGCGCTCGTCTTCGATTTGAGGCCCTATGAGACCATCGAACGCATGCCCGATGCCGATGTCGAAACATTTGAAGGAATAGAGGTTCCGCGGCGCGTCCTCGATCCCTTCATGGCGTCGGCGGCGGCCATCGTCCGGCTGGCGCTTCGACAGGATCCGCTGCTCACAGGCTATGAATAACATGGACCCCGATAATCGATCCCCAAATCAGGTTGTTATCGTCTCCGGGCTTTCGGGCGCGGGGAAAAGCACGGCGCTCCGCCAGTTTGAGGATATGGGCTGGGAGGTGGCCGACAACCTGCCGCTGTCGCTGCTGACGCGCATGGTCGATGAGGCGGGCGAGGGCGGCGGCGCCAATCTCGCGATCGGCATCGATTTGCGGACGCGCGGTTTCTCGACCGAGCAGGTGCTGGCGGTGATTGACGAGCTGCGCGAAAAAGGCAATGACCCGGTGCGGCTGCTTTTCATGGATTGCGACGAGGCGGTGTTGCAGCGCCGCTTCACGGAAACCCGGCGGCGCCATCCGCTGGCCGCGGATCGCCCGGTCGGTGACGGAATTCGCCAGGAAAAACAGCGTCTTGCCGGGCTCAAGGATGCGGCGAGCCTCCGGATCGACAGCACCAACCTGTCGCTGCCCGAACTCAAGCGCATCCTGACCGGTCATTTCAGCCTGCAACGCTCCTCCCGGCTGTCGGTGACGGTGATGTCCTTCTCCTATATCAACGGCATCCCGAGGGAGGCCGACCTGATGTTCGACGTGCGGTTTTTGCAAAACCCCTTTTATGATAACCGGCTGCGGCCGATGACCGGCCAGGATAGCGACGTCGCGGACTTCATCGCCCGCGATCCGGCCTTTACCGATTTCATGGACCAGGTGGAAAAACTGATCCTGCTGCTGCTGCCGCGCTATGTGGAGGAGGGGAAATCCTATC
Source organism: Sneathiella chungangensis (assembly GCF_009882935.1). GTDB lineage: Bacteria > Pseudomonadota > Alphaproteobacteria > Sneathiellales > Sneathiellaceae > Sneathiella > Sneathiella chungangensis. The sequence continues at coordinate 805,035 of NZ_WTVA01000015.1, read as the reverse complement.
TCACCATCGCCTTCGGCTGCACCGGCGGGCGGCATCGCTCTGTCTGTGTTGCAGAAAAAATCCATGACCTCGTGGTAAAATCCGGTTATTTTGCAAATTTGGTGCATCGCGATCTGTCCGATGCCAGAACGACGTAAACGTGAGCAAGACGTGCCATTTCAACGGAAGATGAGGGAAATATGATCGGAATGGTATTGGTGACCCACGGCCGGCTGGCGGAAGAATTCGTCAATGCGACGGAGCATGTGGTCGGGCCGCAAACACAGGTTCGCGCCATCTCGATCGGGCCGGACGACGATATGGAGCAGCGGCGCCAGGACATCCTCGCGGCCGTCTCCGATGTCGAGAGCGGCGCCGGCGTGATCATTCTGACCGATATGTTCGGCGGCACGCCGTCGAACCTGGCGATCTCGGTGATGGAGCGGGCGAATGTCGAGGTGATCGCCGGCGTCAACCTGCCGATGCTGATCAAGCTGGCGAGCGTGCGGACCGAGGACAATATGGCGAATGCGGTTGCCGCGGCGCAGGAATCGGGGCGTAAATATATCAATGTTGCCTCCCACCTGCTCGCCGACAAATCGTAACATGCGGCGCGCCAGCTTTTGCCGAGACAGGGCCCGTGATCATGAAGCGTGACCTGGTGATCGGAAATGCCCGGGGCCTGCATGCCCGCGCCGCGGCCAAATTCGTCAAATGCGCCGAGAAATTCGATGCCGACATCCGCGTGACCAAGGGCGAGAGCGAAGTGTCGGGCGCGTCGATCATGGGGCTGATGATGCTCGCCGCCGCCACTGGCACAACCATTTCCGTGACCGTCTCGGGCCCCGAGGCGGCGCCCGCCCTTGACGCCATCACCGAACTGGTCGCCGACAAATTCGGCGAGGAGTGAAATTTCGACAGCATTTGTCGTTATAACGATATAAATATTTCTTTATATGACTATTGCTAAAGCGGGGCAGGATTGCTATACAATCGGCAATCGCGGCCGGCCCGGCTGATCGCAAGGGCGCTCCGCTATGATGAGAAATTGACGCGAAAGAGCAGAAAATGACGAAATTTGAAGACTACAAGGTCGCGGATTTGTCGCTGGCCGACTGGGGACGCAAGGAAATCAAAATTGCGGAAACCGAAATGCCGGGCCTGATGGCGCTGCGCGAGGAATTCGGCGCGAAAAAACCGCTCAAGGGCGCGCGCATTGCCGGCTGTCTGCACATGACCATCCAGACGGCGGTCCTGATCGAGACGCTGACGGCGCTCGGCGCCGAAGTGCGTTGGTCGTCCTGCAACATCTTCTCGACCCAGGATCAGGCGGCGGCGGCAATCGCGGCTGCGGAAATTCCGGTCTTTGCCTGGAAGGGCGAAACCGAGGAAGAGGCGCTCTGGTGCATTATCCAGACGATCGAGGGGCCGAACGGCTGGCGTCCCAACCTCATTCTCGATGACGGCGGCGACCTTACACAGGTCATGCATGACGAGTATCCGGAATTGATGAAGGATGTTCTGGGCCTGTCGGAGGAAACCACGACCGGCGTTCACCGCCTCTATGAAATGGCGAAGGCGGGCACGCTCAAGGTTCCGGCGATCAACGTCAATGACTCGGTCACCAAATCGAAGTTCGACAATCTCTATGGCTGCCGCGAGAGCCTCGTTGACGGGATCAAGCGGGCAACCGACGTGATGATCGCCGGCAAGGTCGCGGTTGTCTGCGGCTACGGCGACGTCGGCAAGGGTTCCTCCGCCTCACTCCGGAGCCAGGGCGCCCGCGTGCTGGTCACCGAGATCGACCCGATCTGCGCGTTGCAGGCGGCGATGGAGGGGTATGAGGTCGTTACCCTCGACGACGCGGTGAAACATGGCGACATTTTTGTCACGACCACCGGCAATATCGACGTGATCACCATCGACCATATGCGCGAAATGAAGGACCGGGCGATCGTCTGCAATATCGGCCATTTCGACAGCGAGATCCAGATCAACGCGCTGCGCAACTACCCCTGGCACAATGTCAAGCCGCAGGTCGATGAGGTTGAGTTCCCCGATGGCAAGCGTCTGATCGTTCTCGCCGAAGGCCGCCTGGTCAATCTCGGCTGCGCGACCGGCCATCCGAGCTTCGTGATGAGCGCGTCCTTCACCAACCAGGTGCTGGCGCAAATCGAGCTTTGGGAGCGCCATGCGAACTACAAGAACGAGGTTTACGTGCTGCCCAAGCATCTCGACGAGAAAGTGGCGCGGCTGCATCTTGACAAACTCGGTGCGAAACTCACGGAACTGACGCCAGAGCAGGCGAAATATATCAGCGTGCCGCAGGCCGGCCCGTTCAAGCCCGATCACTATCGCTACTAGACATGAGCGGACAAAAATCTCAGGATTGACAGAAATGGCCGGCAGGACTATCCCTCCGGCCATTTTTTTTCTATTCTTTAACAAATTGCGCCGCATACTACGGGTGACACCATAAAAGCGGCCCCATTATGGTGGAATAGTCAGATAATGGCGTTGAGCCGGCAGGGATGATAGAAAATTTAACCTCAACACAGCTGACACTGGTCTGGTTGCTGTCGCTTGCTGTTATCGGTTTGCTGATGGCTGTCTTCGTGATGCGCAAGAAGGCGCTGGCGCTGCTCGCCCAGAATGACCGCGACGGCGAGAGGCTGCAGGCCAGCGAGGAGACGATCGAGGCGCTGAAGGCGGAGCAGGAACGCACCCAGGCGGAAATGATCGCGCTGAAATCCTCCCTCGCCACGGCGCGCGAGGAACGCGACGATTTCATCGAGCTTCTGAACGCCGCGCCGATCCCCATCTGGCGGCGCGACCAGAATTCGACCATCATCTGGCGGAACCGCAAATATGAGGAAATCGTCGGGCTGGAGGAAAATGCCGCCTCGGTGCCCGAACTGGCGCCGAGCCGCGATCCCGACCAGGCGCGCAAGCTGGCGACAAAGGCCCGGGTGACCGGCATGACGCAAAGCGAGACGCGCCGCTATATCGTCGAGGGCGACCGGCTCAGTTTCAAGATCGTCGAAACGCCCCTTGACTATGACAACCAGCTCGCCGGTTTCGCCCTCGATACCACGGCGGAGGCGGAACTGTCGGCGGAGCTCAAGCGCCACATCGACGGCCATGCCGACGTGCTGGAGAATATCGCCACCGCCATCGCCATCTACGGGCCCGACCAGCGGCTTGAATTCTTCAACCAGACCTATGCCAAGCTCTGGCGCATCAGCGATGACTTCCTGTACGGCAAACCGACGATCAGTGAGGTCCTCGACAAACAGCGGGAGCTTCGCCGGCTTCCCGAACAGGCGGATTTTGCCTCCTACAAGGAAAAGCGCCGCGCCCTCTTCACCAATGTCATCGAAATGCGCGAAGAACTGGTGCAACTCCCCGACGAGACGGTCCTGCGCACCATCATCACGCCGCACCCCTTCGGCGGCCTGCTCTTCCTGTTCGAGGATGTGACGGACAAGGTGGTGCTGGAGCGCGCCCGCAACACCCAGATCGCGGTGCAGCGCGCCACCCTCGACAATCTCTATGAGGGGGTTGCGGTGTTCGGCTCGGATGCGCGGCTCAAGCTTTTCAATGCGGCCTTCTGCGCCATCTGGGATATCGATGAGGACTTCCTCACGGAAGATATCCATATTTCGCAGATCATCGACCGCCATCTGGAAAGAAACAACCTCAACTGGAGCGATGAGCTGCGCGAGAAATATATCGCCAACGTCACCCGCCGGGATGCGGCGAGCGGCCGGCTCGAGAATAACGGCGGGAATATCATCGACTTCAACCGGGTGCCGCTGCCGGACGGCAATGTCCTCTTCACCTATATCGATGTCACCCATGAACTCCGGGCCCAGCGCGCGCTGCGCGAACGCAACGAGGCGCTGGAGGCCGCCGACAAGATGAAGACCGAATTCGTGGCGAGCGTCAGTCATGAGCTCCGCACGCCGCTCAACACCATCATCGGCTTTGCGGAAATCCTGGTGAAGGAGTTTTTCGGCCCGCTCAATCCCAAACAGGCGGAATATGGCCAGGGCATCCTCGACAGCTCCGACCATCTGCTGCTCCTGATCAACGATATCCTCGACATGGCCAATATCCAGGCAGGCCGGATGGAGCTCGAAAAGACGCCCGTCGATCTTGCCGCGACGCTGAACAATGTCGTGACCATGGTGCAGGAGCGGGCGAAGAAGCGCCATCTCGAGATCAGGACGGAGATCGACGCGGACCTCGGCGTCGTCGAGGTGGACGAGCGCCGGGTCAAGCAGGTGATCTTCAACCTGTTCAGCAACGCCATCAAATTCACGCCCTCGAAAGGCGAGATCGTGCTGGCCGCGCACCGCACGCCGGACGGCTATGTGATGACCGTCCGTGATAACGGCAAGGGGATTGCCGAGGACCAGATCGAGCAGATTTTCGAGCGCTTCTCCAAGGGCGACACGACGCGGCAGAATGCGGGTGCCGGTCTCGGGCTGTCGCTGGTCAAGAGCTTCGTCGAGCTGCATGGCGGCCGGGTCGAGCTGACATCCGAGGAGAATATCGGCACCACCGTTTCCTGCTATCTTCCCGCCTCCGTCGCCGCCGACCCGTTGGCGATGGCGGAAAACTCCTGACGGGCGCCATGGCGCATCCGGCGATATTCCGCTGCCGCGCGGCCTCCCTCGGTGATACCGCGTCGATCGCGGCGCGCCTTGCCGATCTCCTGAAGCCGGGCGATGTTATCGCCCTTGGCGGCACGCTCGGCGCGGGGAAAACCGCCTTTGCCCGGGCCGTGATCCGCCATCTCGCCCGCGAGGAGATCGACGTCCCGAGCCCCACCTACAACCTGCTGCTCACCTATGATTTCGATGACTATTGCCTCTATCATTATGATCTCTACCGGCTCGAAAGCCCGGAAGAGGCGTTGGAGCTCGATATCGATGAGGCCTTCGATCAGGGCGTGTCGCTCATCGAATGGCCGGACCGGCTGGGCCGCTATCTGCCCGAAAATCACCTGTTGGTCGAGATCACGGCGGAAAAGGACGGCGCGGGGGCCCGCGTTTTCACCTTCTCCGGCGATGAGCGCTGGCGCGCGCGGCTGCGCCCGCTGATGGAGGTCGGCGATGCGTGAGCGCCTGCGCGCCGGTTTCCTGAACGATCACGGGCTCGGCGAGGCGGACCGCCGGCCGCTTGCCGGTGATGCCTCCGCGCGCCGCTATGAGAGACTTTCCGCGGACCGGCCGCTGATCCTGATGGACACGCCGCCGCCGGAGAATGTCGGCATTTTCGCGGATATCGCCGAGGCGCTGCGGGCCCGCGGCTATAGCGCCCCGGAGGTGATCGCCGAGGATCGGGAAAACGGTTTCCTGCTGCTGGAGGATCTTGGCGACGATATCTTTGCGCGGCTGATCGAGGCGGGCGCGCCGGAAAAAGAGCTCTACCGCCTTGCCGTCGATTTCCTGATTGACCTTGCCGCCGCAAAGCCGCCCGAATTCCTGCCCCACTTCTCCGATGACTATGTGATGGCGCAGAACGCCCTGTTCGTTGATTTTTACCTCGCCGAAAAGCTCGGTCACCCGCTGGAGGCCGAGCCGCGCGCCTTTTATGACGATATCTGGCGCAATCTGCTGCCCCGCATGCGCGCCGGGCCGGAGGTCATGCTTCTGCGGGATTTTCATTCGGAAAACCTTCTGTATCTGAACGACCGGGACGGGGTGAAGGCGCTCGGCCTTCTTGATTTCCAGGATGCGCTGAAAGGGCCGCCCGCCTATGATCTCGTCTCCCTGCTCCAGGATGCCCGCCGCGACGTCACCGAGCCGATGGCGGCGGAGCTGGTCTATCACTATCTCGACAATACGGGGATCGAGGAGGCGGCGTTTCGCGAATCCTACGCCATCCTCGGCGCCCACAGGGCGCTCCGCATCCTCGGGATTTTCACCCGCCTCGCCAAAGTCGACGGCAAGACGCGATATCTTGACATGATCCCGCGCATGCAGAAGCATCTTGCGGCCAATCTGGCGCATCCGGGCCTTGCGGGACTGCAGAACTGGCTCGCGCTCACCATCGGGGAGGGAAAATCGTGACGGGACTGCCGGATATTTCTGACATACGGGCGATGATCCTCGCCGCCGGGCTCGGCACCCGGCTCCGCCCGATCACCGACGTCACGCCGAAGCCGCTGGTCAAGGTCGCCGGGCGCGCCCTCATCGATTACTGCTTCGATCTTCTCGCCGCCGCCGGAATCCGGCGGGTGGTCGTCAACAAACATCATCTGGCGGCGCAGATTTCGGATTATCTGGCGGGCGTTGCGGGCTTCGATATCGCAATTTCCGACGAGACCGCGTCCCTGCTCGAGACCGGGGGAGGGGTCAGGAAGGCGCTGCCTCTCTTGGGCGATGCGCCCTTTTTCGTCCTCAACTCCGATGTCATTGTCCGCGATCGCGCCGCGAGTTCCCTCCGGCAGATGTATGAACGCTGGGACAGCGCGGAGATGGACGCCCTCCTGCTCCTCCATCCGGTCAAGACGGCTGTCGGCTACGCCGGGGCGGGCGATTTCCATATAGACCCCAAGGGACGGCTCACGCGCCGGATCAAGGGCGAGGGCGCGCCCTATCTTTTCACCGGCGTCCAGCTTTTGAACCCCGCGCTGTTTGACGAGACGCCGGCCGGGCCCTTCTCGCTCAACCTCCTCTATGACAGGGCGCTCGCCGGGGGGCGGCTTTACGGCCTGCTGCATGAGGGCGACTGGCTGCATGTCGGCACGCCCGACGCGCTGGACGAGGCAAGCCGCAGGATCGCGGGGGCATAATGGCGGAAACGGCGAAAACTCCGGAAGTTTACAATATTCCGACGCAGTACAGTTTCGTCGATGTGCTGGCGCGGGAGCTGTTGCGGCGCCATGGCGCCAGCGGTACCGACCTCAGCCATGTCACCGTTCTCACGACGACCCGCCGGGCGGCGCGGGCGCTGCAGAATGCCTTCTTGCGGGAGACGGCGGGAAAGCCGCTGATGCTGCCGCGCATGCGGCCCATCGGCGATGTCGAGGAGGATGAGCTGCTGCTCGAAAGCGATATCGGCATCGGCGGCGCGGCGGAGGAACTGCTGTCCCTGCCGCCGGCGATCGATCCGCTCCGTCGCCAGCTGCTGCTGAGCCGCCTGATCCAGGCGCGCGGCGGCACCGACGGAAGCATCGCCGATGCCGCCGGTCTTGCCGCCGCGCTTGCCCGCTTTCTCGATCAGGTACAGACGGAGGGGCTGGATCTCAAGGGCCTGAATGACCTGGTGCCGTCGGAATATGCGGCCCATTGGCAGGTGACCCTGGAATTCCTCGAGATATTGAGCCTCAACTGGCCGGCGATCCTGCAGGCGGAGGGCGCGGTCGATCCGGCGCTTCGCCGCGATCTGCTGCTGCGCGCGCAAGTGCGGCACTGGCGGGAAAATCCGCCGCCGGGGCCGGTTTACGCCGTCGGCTCCACCGGCTCGATCCCGGCGACGGCGCTGCTTTTGAAGACGGTGGCCGGGCTGGAGCAGGGCGCGGTGGTGCTGCCGGGGCTTGACCGCCATCTCGATGAGAAAAGCTGGCAGGCGGTCCAGAAGGATCCCGGCCATGCCCAGCATGGCCTCGCGCTGCTTCTCGACAGGCTCGGGATCACGCGGGAGGATGTTGCGGATCTTACGGACGCGGCGGCGCTCTCCTCAAGCGCGGCGCGAATGTCGCTGCTCTCTGAAGCGTTGCGCCCGGCAACGACCAGCGACCAGTGGCAGTCTGCGGAACCGCCCGAAAAAGCGGCGCTCGACGGGGTTCGCCTGCTTGATTGCCTCGATGCCCAGAGCGAGGCGCAGTCGATTGCCCTTCTGATGCGGGAGGCGCTGGAAACACCGGAAAAGACGGCGGTGCTGATCACCCCGGACCGCGACCTTTCGCGCCGGGTCGGCGCCGAGTTGCGGCGCTGGGATATCGAGGTGGACGACAGCGCCGGCATCAGTCTCGACCAGTCGCCACCCGGCGTGTTCCTGCGCCTTCTCGCCCGGCTGATCGAGAGCGAGGCGGAACCGGTGGCGCTGTTGTCGGCGCTCAAGCATCCGCTGGCGGCGGGCGGCGCGGCGCCGGAGGCCTTCCGCCGCCATGTGCGCGAGCTGGAGCTGGCGATCCTGCGCGGTCCGCGCCCGGCCTCGGGCCTTGGCGGCATCGAGCGGGCGCTGAGGGAAAGCGGGGCAGGCGAGGAGCTCAAGAGCTGGTTCTCGGGGATTGTCGCGCTCGCCGCGCCGCTTGAGGATCTGGTGCGGCACGATGAGATCGATTTCGCCGAATTCCTGCGCCTGTTCATCCGCTTTGCCGAACGGCTCTCGACCGCGCAGGAGACCGGGCTGCCGGCGCTCTGGCAGGGGAATTTCGGCGAGGCGGCGGCCGGTTTCATCTCCGAGCTTCTCCGCGCCGCCGATGTGCTGGACGAGTTCGACCCCGCCGCCTGGCCGGAGCTGCTCGACAACCTGATGCGCGGGCGCATGGTGCGGCCGCAATATGGCCTGCATCCGCGATTGCAGATCTGGGGGCCGATCGAGGGACGGCTTGGCCGCGCCGATCTCGTCATTCTCGGCGGTCTCAATGAAGGAAGCTGGCCGCCCGATGCGGGGAGTGACCCCTGGATGAGCCGGCCGATGCGGGAAAAATTCGGTCTGCCGCTGCCGGAACAGAAAATCGGCCTTTCCGCCCATGATTTCCAGCAGGCCTTCGGCGCAAGAGAGGTGGTCATGACCCGCGCCGGCAAGATGGACGGCACGCCGACCGTGCCCTCGCGCTGGCTGCTGCGGATCAAGACGCTGCTTGAGAAATTCGGCCTCGCCCTTGAACAGACCGGCGCGGAACGCGTTCTCGACTGGCAGCGGCAGCTCGACAAGCCGGAGACCTATGCGCCCATCCTCGCGCCCCGGCCGACCCCGCCGGTGACCGCGCGCCCCCGCCGCCTCTCGGTGACGCGGATCGAGAAATGGATCAAGGATCCCTATTCCATCTTCGCCGAACAGATTCTGAAGCTGACGCCGCTGGAGGAGATCGCCATGGACCCCTCCGTCGCGGATCGCGGCACCTTCATCCATGCGGCGCTGGAGAAATTCGTCGATTATTACCCGGTGAAGCTGCCGCCGGATGCGCGGGACCGGCTGCTCGATTTCGGGCGCGAGGCCTTTGGCGATGCGCTCTCCTATCCGGCTGTCTGGGCCTTCTGGTGGCCGAAGTTCGAGCGGATCGCCGACTGGTTCGTCGGCTTCGAGACCGCGCGCCGCAAGATATACCGGACGATCAGGACCGAGGCGAAGGGCGAAATTGCCATCCCGGCGCCGGAGGCGGCCTTTATCCTGAGCGGCACCGCCGACCGGATCGATCAGTCCCTCGGCGATGGGACGCTTGCCATCCTCGATTACAAGACCGGCGCGCCGCCGTCGGTGAGCGAGGTGACGACCGGCGTCTCGCCGCAGCTCGCGCTCGAGGCGGCAATGCTGGCCCGTAACGGCTTCCCCGGCGTGACCGTCGCCCCGGTGACGGAGCTTGCCTATATTCAGCTGAATGGCGGTGATCCGGCGGGGAAATTCTCCGATGCGGCCGGGCGGCAGGGCCCCGCCGCCGAGGATCTGGCGCGCGAGGCCTATGACGGGCTGCAACGGCTGATCGCGCAGTTCGACCGCCAGGCAACGCCCTATCTGAGCTGTCCGCGCCCGGATCTGCCCTACCGGTTCAACGATTATGATCATCTTGCCCGCGTCAAGGAATGGTCGAGCGGCGAGGAGGAGACGGAATGAACCACACCGCCCTCGTCGAGAACGGCATCGCCCGCCAGAAACAGGCGGCGGACCCGGCGAAATCCGTCTGGGTGTCGGCCTCCGCCGGATCGGGCAAGACCCGGGTGCTGGTCGAACGCAGCCTGCGGCTGATGCTCGCGGGCACGCCGCCCGAGAAGATTCTCTGCATCACCTATACCAAGGCGGCGGCCGCGGAAATGGCCAACCGCCTCAATGGCGTGCTGGGCGGCTGGTCGGTGATGACCGACGCGGAGCTTGAGAAGAGCCTTATCGACCTTCTGGGCCGTCCGGCGAAGGGGCCCGAGAAAATATGGGCCCGCCGTCTTTTCGCCAGCGTCCTCGATGCGCCGGGCGGGCTCAAGATCCAGACGATCCATTCCTTTTGCGAATCCGTCCTTGGTCGCTTCCCACTGGAGGCCCGGCTGTCGCCCAATTTCGAGGTGATGGATGACCGCAGCGCGGACGAGATCATGCAGATCGCCCGCGATGATACCCTGCTGGACTGCCAGCGGCCGGAAAATGCTGCCCTCGGCGCGGCGCTCCGCCTGGTGAGCGAGAAAGTCAGCGAGGATAATTTCACCGCGCTTCTGAAAGACCTTGGCAACAAGCGAAGCCGGCTTTTGCGCCTCCGGCGCGCCTTCGGTGGCGTGAATAACGTGATTTCGGCGCTGGCGAAGAAAATCGGCATCGATGAAGCCCTCACCGAAGAGCATCTGATCACCCGCGCCTCGCGCGAGACGACCTTCGATGCCCCCTCGCTTCGCCGCGCCGTCGATCGCCTGCTGATGGGCAGCAAGACCGACGTCGCGATGGCGGAGATGATGGCGCCATGGCTCCTCAAGCCGGAACAGCGGCCGGCCCTGTTCTGGAGCTATGTCTCGGCCTTTTTCACGCAGACGGGCCATATCCGCGCCAAGCTGGCGACGAAAAAGGTTTCCGACGCCTGGCCGGAAATTCTTGATATTCTGGGCGCGGAGGCGGAGCGGCTGCAAAAGGTGCGGGAGACGATCCGGAAGGCGCGGGTGCTGGCGTCGACGGCGGCGCTGATCCGCCTCGGCATGGCGCTGGTCGATCGCTATGAAGCGGAGAAGGCCCGGCGCGGGCGGCTCGATTATGACGACCTGATCCTGAAGACCCGCGATCTGCTGACCGGTGATGGCGTCGCGCCCTGGGTGATGTACAAGCTCGATGGCGGGATCGAGCATATCCTCGTCGATGAGGCGCAGGATACCAGCGCCGAACAATGGCAGGTGATCGCCGCGCTGGCGGAGGAATTCTTCGCCGGGGAGGGCGCCGTCGCGGCGGAACGGACGCTGTTCGTCGTCGGCGACGAGAAGCAGTCGATCTACTCCTTCCAGGGCGCCGATCCGGCGGCCTTCGATGTGATGCGCCGCCAGTTCCAGGAACGCGCGCGCGCCGCCGGTAAGGCATGGCAGAATGTTCCCCTCGACCTTTCCTTCCGCTCGACCGAGACCGTGCTCGACCTTGTCGACCGGGTCTTTGCCGAGGAACCGGCGCGCACCGGCCTGACGGCGTCGGGCGATGTGGTGACGCATCTGGTGCGCCGCGCCGGCGAGGCGGGCCTTGTCGAGATCTGGCCGACCGTCAAACCGCCGGAGGCCGCCGCGGGCGATCCGTGGGAAATGCCGATGGCGCAAAATCTCGACGCCAAGCCGCCGGCCCAGCTCGCCAAGAATATCGCGCTCCAGATCCGCGACTGGCTGGACAAGGGCGAGGTTCTGAGCGCGACCGGCCGGCCGATTGCGCCCCGGGACATCATGATTCTCGTGCAGAGCCGCAACGCCTTTTTCGGCCATGTGGTGCGGGCGCTGAAAATTGCCGGGATTCCGGTCGCCGGAACGGACCGGATGGTGCTGACCGAACAGCTGGCGGTGATGGACCTTCTCGCGCTCGCCCGGTTCGTGCTGCTGCCCGAGGATGATCTCAATCTCGCGATTGTCCTCAAAAGCCCCTTTGTCGGCTGCGATGACAACCAGCTGTTTGAACTTGCCTATGGGCGCAAGGGCAGCCTCTGGCGGGCGCTCAGGGAAAACCGGACAGGCCTTCCCGTCTTCGATGGCGCGCGGGACTTGCTTCGCGAGTTGCTGGCGCGCGCCGATTTCGTCCCGGTCTATGAATTTTTTGCCGATATTCTCGGGCGGCTCGGCGGCCGCCGGAAGCTGCTCGCCCGGCTGGGACAGGAGGCGGCGGACCCGATCGAGGAATTTCTCTCCCTCGCGCTCGGCTATCAGCGGACGGAGGCAAGCTCGCTCCAGAGTTTCCTGCACTGGATCGAGGCGGGCGCGGCGGAAATCAAGCGCGATATGGAGCAGGGCCGGGACGAGGTGCGCATTCTCACCGTCCACGGTTCCAAGGGATTGCAGGCGCCGATCGTCTTCCTGCCCGATACCTGCCAGGGGACGCGCGCGCAGCCATCCGTTTTCTGGACGGAGGATGACACGCCGTTCCCGCTCTGGCCGGTCAAGACGGCGAATGACGATCCCCTGACGGCGGAGGCCCGGGCGCGCGCCAAGGCGCGACAGCTCGAGGAAAAGAAACGCCTGCTCTATGTCGCGCTCACCCGCGCCGAGGACCGGCTTTATATCTGCGGCTGGGAAGGAAAGAATAAACGGCCTGCCGATTGCTGGTATGAGCTGATCGACCCGGCCTTCGGCGAGGGGGTCGAGGAAGTCGCGCTTCCCTGGGGCGAGGTTGCCCGGCGCTGGTCCGGCGGCACGGCGCCCGAGGCGAGCGAGGCCGTGGTCGAGGCGCCGCCTTCCCCGGAAAGCCTGCCCGCCTGGATCCACCGCCCGGCGCCGGAGGAACCGACCCCGCCGCGGCCGTTGACGCCGTCGCGTGACATGGATGAGGCCGAGGTGTCTTCGCCGCTCGGCCCGGACGACGGCCGCCGCTTCCATCGCGGCCTGCTCATTCACCGATTGCTCGAAACCCTGCCGGGAATTGCCGCGGCAAATCGCGAGCGGGCGGCGCGGGCCTGGCTTGCCCGTCCGCTGCACGGGCTGGACGACGCCCAGCAGGAGGAAATCCTGCGCGAAACCCTGCGGGTCATCAATGATCCGGAATTCTCCGCGATTTTCGGACCCGCCAGCCGGGCCGAAGTGCCGGTCAGCGGCGTGTTCGAGGGCCGCGTCATGTCCGGCCAGATCGACCGTTTGATGGTCGGCGAGGACGAGATTCTCATTGTCGATTACAAGACCAACCGCCCGTCCCCGCGGGCAATTGACGCCGTTCCTGCCATATATATAAGGCAGATGTCGCTATACCGCCGCGCGCTCATGGAAATGTATCCCGGAAAAGCCGTGAAATGCGCGCTTTTATGGACGGAGGGTCCGCATCTGATGACCCTGCCGCCGGAATTTCTGTGATCTTGCTCTCTTGACGTCGGCGGGGGGGATACGTAATTATAACAGGGAAGAGTTTCCGCCGGGGTGCCGGAGAACTTGTAATTTATTGCCTGAAATGAGGATATTATGACCACTACGAAAGTCACCGACGCTTCCTTCAAAGAGGATGTCCTGGATAGCTCTGGCCTGGTTTTGGTCGACTTCTGGGCCGAATGGTGCGGTCCTTGTAAGCAGATTGCCCCGGCGCTTGACGAAATTTCCCAGGAAATGGGCGATAATCTGAAAATCGCCAAAATTAATATCGACGAAAATCCGAATACGCCGACGAAATACGGCGTGCGCGGCATTCCGACGCTGATGCTGTTCAAGGACGGACAGATTGCGGCGACGAAAGTCGGCGCCTCGCCGAAAAGTGCCATCGAAGACTGGATCAAGTCGGCGGGCTAACGAAAAATTCGAGATAAAACACTGAAAAGCGGGCCATTCTGGTCCGCTTTTTTATACGGAAAAGGGACCTCCCGCCCATGGCAAACCTGATCAGCAACGGCCTCTCCCTTGAATATGAGACATTCGGCGCCTCGTCCGATCCGGCGGTGATCCTGATTGCCGGGCTGGGGTTCCAGCTGATTGACTGGCCCGCCGCCTTCTGCGAGGCGCTCGCGGCGGAGAAATTCCATGTGGTGCGGTTCGACAACCGCGATATCGGCCTCTCCCAGAAGCTGGAGCAGAAGGGCCTGCCGGATCTGCCGCGGCTCATGCAGCAGCTGCAGACGGGGCAGCCGCCCGAGGTTCCCTATCATTTGAGCGATATGGCCGCCGATGTCGCCGGGCTGATGGCCGGGCTCGGGATCGATCGCGCGCATATGGTCGGCATGTCGATGGGCGGGATGATCGCGCAGCTGATGGCGATTTTCTATCCCGAAAAGCTGTATTCCCTGACCTCCATCATGTCATCGAGCGGCAACCGCCACCTGCCGCCGTCGACCCCCGCCGCAACCTCGGTGCTGATGTCGGCGCCGGCCAGCCAGGCGGTCGAGGATGTGGTCGCCTTTGGGCTGCAGGTGAATGACGTGATCGGCAGCCCGGGATTCCGCTGGGATCGCGCGGCGCTGGAAGAGCATATCCGCGCCTGTGTGGTGCGCAGCTATTGCCCGACCGGCTATCTGCGCCAGTATGCGGTTGTGCTTGCCGCCAATCCGCGGGTATCGGAGCTTCCCGGCGTCACGGCGCCAACCCTGGTGATTCACGGCAAGGATGATCCGCTTGTCCCCTACGCCGCCGGGGAGGATACGGCGCGCCTGATCCCCGGTGCAAAACTGGAACTGGTGGACGGCATGGGGCATGATCTCTCACCCGCGCTCTGTGATCATCTGGCGGGCCTGCTGATCCCGCATCTCGCCGCCAACCGCGCGGGCTAGCGGAAGGCCGGCTCGTCGAAACTCCGTAATTTCCGCGAATGCAGGCTCTCCACCCCGCGCAGGCGGAGCTGCCGCAGCGTATCGATCCCGATATGCAGATGCTTGGCCGTCCGGTCCTGATAGAATTTATTGGCCATGCCGGGCAGCTTGATTTCGCCATGGATCGGCTTGTCCGAGACGCATAGAAGGGTGCCGTAGGGCACGCGGAAGCGAAAGCCGTTGGCGGCGATGGTCGCGCTCTCCATATCGACGGCAATCGCGCGCGACTGGTTGAAGCGGATGGCGAGGTCTTTATGGCGCAGCTCCCAGTCCCGATCATCGGTCGTATAGACGGTGCCGGTGCGGAAATGCTCCTTGATATCGGCGCCGCCCGTGGAGAGATCGGCGGCGCGCGCCACCGCGTCGGTGAGGGCGACCTGGATCTCGGCGATGGCGGGAAGCGGGATCGAGGGGTGCAGATCCTCGTCCAGCACATGATCCTCGCGCACATAGGCATGGGCGAGGACGAAATCGCCGAGCCGCTGCGTATGGCGAAGGCCGCCGCAATGACCGACCATCAGCCAGCAATGGGGCCGCAGCACGGCAATATGGTCGGTAATCGTCTTCGCATTCGACGGCCCGACCCCGATATTGACGAGCGTGATGCCCATATGCCGCTCCCCTACAAGGTGATAGGCGGGCATCTGCGGAAGATGCCCCGGCGGCGTGCCGGTCGGCGGCCTGTCCGTCAGCTGCGGATTGGGGGTGACGACATTCCCCGGCTCGACGAAGGCGTGATACTCATCCCCCTCCAGTACCTGCTTTTTTCCATATTCGATGAATTCGTCGACATAGCGCTGGTAGTTGGTGAACAGGACGAACCGCTGGAAATATTCCGGCACCGTGCCCGTGTAATGGGAAAGCCGGGCCAGCGAATAATCCACGCGTTCCGCCGTGAACAGCGCGAGCGGGCGCGGCAGCCCCTCGGCCGGTACAAAGGTGCCGTTGGCGATGCTGTCGTTGATATTGGCCAGCTCCGGCATCGTGAAAATCGCCTGCAGCGCCGGAATGTCATCGGCGGACACGTTCGACGACGCGGCCTCGATCACGAAGGGAAGCGGCATCTGCCGGTTGCTGAGGCCGACATAGACCGGCCGCTGATGGTTCTTGAGGATGAGGCGGATCTGCTCCTTGTAATAACTCTCGAACAGGTCCGGCTGCGTCAATGTCGTACCGAAGGTGCCCGCCGCGTCGATCTTGCCGTAGGACCGCTTGCCGGAACGGGTGATGTCGGTGGATTCCACCGTCAGGCCGAGATAGGGATAATAGCCGGGTTCCGCCGGGCTTGTCTTGTCGCCGGCCTCGAACCGCGCGAAGCGGTGCTTGACCTTGGCGATGTTCGCCTCATAGAGCGACTTGATATAGTCGAACGCCGCCTCTGCGTCGGTGAATTCCTGAAGGTCCGTTGCATTTCCGTGGGGTTGGGCGGTGCCGGTCAGAAATTCACTCATTTTAATCTTCCTTTTACATTGAACTGCCCCTATGACAGCTCCGATAATATCTTTCTTTGTGATCGGTGTGATTTTACCATTAAAATATGACAAGGAAAATAGAGGAATAAAGTCGGTGGCAACAGTGACGCTGGCCCCCATGGAAGGGGTCGTCGATGTCTATATGCGCGATATGCTGACGCGGATCGGCGGGTTCGATCTGTGCGTGTCGGAATTCGTGCGCGTCAGCCAGCATCTCTATCCGGCCTCCGTGTTCCATCACCTCTGCCCGGAACTGAAACAGGGCGGCCAGACGGCGGCGGGCGTGCCGGTGCATGTGCAGATCATGGGTGGAGAGGCGCAGGTCATGGCGGAAAATGCTGCCTTCGCCGCCGAGCTTGGCGCGCCGGGGATCGATCTCAATTTCGGCTGCCCGGCCAAAACCGTCAATCGCCATGATGCCGGGGCGACGCTGCTGCAATGGCCGGAAAGACTGCATGAGATTGTCTCTGCCGTGCGTCGCGCGGTGCCCGGGAATGTGCCGGTCAGCGCGAAAATGCGCCTCGGCTTCTCGGACAAGGCGCTGGCCCTCGACAATGCGCTGGCGGTTGCGGCGGCCGGTGCGGGCAAGCTTACCGTGCATGCGCGCACCAAGATGGAAGGTTACCGCCCGCCCGCGCATTGGGACTGCCTCCGCCCGATCCGGGAACGGCTGGACATTCCGGTGGTCGCCAACGGGGAAATCTGGACGGCGGCGGACTATGCGATCTGCCGCGAGATCAGTGGATGCGATGACGTGATGGTTGGCCGCGGCGTGATTGCGCGCCCGGGCCTTGGCCGGGAAATTGCCGCCGCCCGCAAGGGACAGCCGTCGACGCCCGCGCTTGACTGGCCAGACATTCTTTCCCTGATCACGGAGTATCGCGCCCTCATCCGCGGCATGGATAATCCCCCGCGGGAGGCCGGGCGGTTGAAGCAATGGATCAAGTTGCTCGGGCGGACCTATGGCGATGCCGGCGACCTGTTCCTCAAGATCCGGCGCCATGACACCCCGGACGATATCCTGCGGGATGTCGAAAGGGCGCGGGCCGACCTGCCGGCGGCGGCGTAAATGGGAAAGGGCGCAAGGAGTCCGGTGCCAATTGCCCGATCGCAGGAAAGCAGCCGCGCGGGCATTTTTCTGCGGCTTTTCGCGCTTCTCATGGCTGCCGGGGTGAGCGTCACCAGCTGTACCGCCCCGCCGCCGCCACCGGCGGCGACCTTGCCGGGCGCGCTCCTGACCGAGACCGGATATCGCCTCGGCGAGGGGGCGGTTGCAGAGGAAATCGCGGGCGCCGAATGCGCCGCCGAAAGCCGGTATGATGGCGCCGCCGGGCCCGTCCAACTGCTCGTCTGCGTGGCGCCGCATGCCGCCGACGGCCGCCGCATCCGCTATCGGATCAGCTTCTCCCCGCCCGAGGACGGGCACCGGATCTGGAAAATCGATGCGAGCCTGCCGGACCAGACATTGCGGCAGTCGGAAATACCGGCGGAATTCGCGAAGAAATATGGCCCGCCAGAGGTGCAACAGGGTGGTAAAACATTGAAATGGCAGGTCGGTACCGCCTATCTCGAGATTCGCGAAGACCGCTACGGCGTGCAGTTTTCCCTATGGGATCGCAGCCTGAGACAGCGTTAGCCCGGGGCCTTCGCGGCGCGGCGGCGCAGCAGGAGAAACATTATCCCCATTCCGGCCAGAATTCCGGACATATTTGCCACAATGTCCAGAACTTCAAAGTCGCGGCCGGTTAAAGGCTGGAGAAACTCGACGAGGATGCTTACCATCAATGTGAGGGCGCAAAGCGTGGCGCGTGACCGCCAGGTCCCGACGGCGTGACAGGCAATCAGGGACAAAATTGCATAGGCGGTGAAATGCCTGATCTTGTCACCGACAATATTGGTGAAGGATGGCTCGCTCCCCGGCGGCAATAAAGATAAGATCACCAGAGCGAACAAGCCGGCGACCCATAAATAAAAGGCAATTCGTTCGCTTTTTTGCGCATTAACGTTTAAAACAGACATAGATTTTACAGGCGCCACTGAGTTTAGGAAAAATTAACCTTAAGCAGTGTAAATTACCGGCAAGAGTTTGTAAAAGTTATAGTATTTTTTGCGGGCACCGTCGAGATAAGCTTCATCAACCAGGATAGGCCAGAGGGTAATGGGCTGCGTTCTCAAAGCGCCTGACGTCGGAGAAATTCGTTGAACAAGATTTCGGATAACGGGTTAAACAGTAAGAAGATTTCCTCCGAGAATGTATCTTCCCAGGGGGGCGGCTATCCGCTGTCGTCGCGCGTTCTGTCGCGGATTTTCAATTTTCTCGATATTTTCTGGCTGTTTCTGGCGGGATATGTTTCCCACTATGTCGTGATCGGCAGCAGCCTGTTCGCCCATGAGAGTTATCTCTATGCCGTGGTTCTGGCGCTGATTGTCTTCTTCTTTCTCGGCCGCTATGCGGGGATTTCCTCCTTCTCGACGCTGCTGGCGCCGCTGACCAATATTCCAAATCTGGCGATCGTCTGTCTGACGACCTTCATGCTGCTGCTGGCCGTGGCCTTTTCGCTCAAGGTGTCGGACGAATATTCCCGCATCTGGCTCTACAGCTTCGGGCTGTCGTCGTTCGCCGTCATTGTCATCTACCGCCTCATCGCGTTTTTTATCATCAATTACCTTGCGGACCGCGGGATCTGCACGCGGAAAATCGTCGTGCTGGGCGGCGGCAAGCAGACGGAACAGCTGCTGCGCCAACTGGAAAATGAAAAGCCGACGGTGAACAAGGTGATCGGCATTTTCGATGACCGCATCGGCCGCGTCGGCCCGACGGTCGCCGGATATCCGCTCCTTGGCAATCTCGATGCGTTGATCAAGTTCGTGCGGAACAACCATGTCGATGACATCATTGTCGCCTTGCCCTGGAATGCCGACGAGCGGCAGCTGGAAATTGTCAGCCGCCTGCGCGAGCTTCCCGCCCATGTGCATCTGGTGTCCGATCTGGTCGGATTCCGGTTTCCCCATCGGCCGTCCCCCAACCATTTCGGCGGCCTGCCGATGATCGAGGTGGTGGACTCCCCCCTCTCCGGTTTCAAGATCGTCGTCAAGGCGCTCGAGGATCGCATCCTCGGTTCGCTGGCGCTGCTCCTCTTCTCGCCGCTGCTGCTTATCATCGCCATCGCCATCAAGATGGAAAGCAAGGGCCCCGTCCTGTTCAAGCAGAAGCGCTATGGCTACAACAACAAGATTTTCGAAATCTACAAGTTCCGCTCGATGTATCACGACGGTGAAGAGCGGGAGAAAACCGTGCAGGCGTCCAAGGACGATCCGCGCATCACCAGGGTCGGCAAATTCATCCGCCGGACGAGCCTTGACGAGCTGCCGCAGCTTTTCAATGTCGTCAACGGCACCATGTCCCTGGTCGGCCCGCGGCCCCATGCCATCGACCATAACGAGGAATATTCGGCGCTGATTGACGGCTATTTCGCCCGCCACAAGGTGAAGCCCGGCATTACCGGCTGGGCGCAGGTAAAGGGCTATCGCGGCGAGACGGACACGCTTGAAAAAATGGAGGCCCGCGTTAATTACGATACCTATTATGTCGAGAATTGGTCGTTGTTTTTCGATCTGCAGATACTCGTGATGACGGTGTTCGTCGGATTCATCAATAAAAACGCCTACTGACCGTATGAGCGCTTGACAACAAAGCCGTTGATGCGGACAAAGAGGATGTGATTTTGTATGGTTTTCCCTGTGGTATTATGCCCATGAATAATCTTCCTTCGGGCCGATACGGGTAGCGGGAAAAGTAAAATTTAGCGCAATGTTGCCAATTTATATCAGTTACCAACCATTCCTTAACTCTTTGAGCCTAAAAAGGCCTGTGGCATTTGTTGATCGGCTTGGATGGTTGTAAAATTCTAACCATAAATGCGGGCGGCAATGCGCCGCCGGAAATTTTCTTAGTCGATTGAATTGAACGAATTCGAGCAATAATATGAGCCAAGACTACACCTTACATGAAGAAGAGGCTTCGCCGATCAACATCGAGCGGATTATTTCGGCAGCGCGGCGGCGTTTCCTGTTCTTTCTGATCCCCTTTCTTCTGGTTCTGGCCGGAAGCTTTGCGGTTATCCTGGTCTTACCACCGCTTTATTCGTCCTGGGGCACCATTCTCGTCGAAACGCAGCAGATTTCTCCTGATCTGATCGAGTCAACCATCCAGACCGATCCGGATCAGCGCATCCGGGTGATTGAGCAGCGGGTGATGACGCGGGAAAACCTGCTCAAGATCATCGACAAATACAATGTGTATGGGGATGACCGGAAGTTTCTGACGGTAACGGATCTTGTCGGCAAGATGCAGGATGAAATCGGCATCGACGTCATTACCTCCTCCATGAGCGGTACCCGCCGGAGAGGGGATACGACGATTGCTTTTACGGTCGCCTTCAATCATGAAAATCCACAGATTGCGGCGGATGTCGCAAATGAACTTGTCACGCTTTTCCTGAGCGAGAATGTGCGGACACGAACTGAACGCGCCTCCGAGGCGACGGCCTTCCTCTCCGATGAGGCGGAAAAGGTCCGGCGCCAGTTGACGCAGGTTGAAAGCGAGATCGTTGCCTATAAACAGAAATACCGGGAGGCGCTTCCCGAACATCTTGGGCTGCGCCAGAGCATGCTGGACCGGTCCGAGCAGCAAATCCGCGATTTACGCCGCGATTTGCGGGCGCTTGAAGAAGACAAGCGGTATCTGCAGATCGAGCTGACATCGGCGCGGACGGGCCGCGTCGGCGGCGCCGGTGAGCAAACGGAACTGGCACGAAATCTCTCGAGCCTGAAGGATCAGCTGCTTGAGGCATCGACCCGCCTGACGGAATCGCATCCCAACGTCATTGCGCTGAAAAAGCGCATTGAAGCGCTTGAAAAGCAGGTTGAAGAGGAAGCGGCCGCCGCGCTCGCCGCCGCATCGCAGGATCAATCTGCGGCAAGCACCGCCTTCAATCCGCTCGTCGAGACGCTGCAGATACGGCTTGCCGCGGCAGATGACAAAATCGCGGAAACCCGCCGCCAGATCGCGACGATGACCAAGAAAATTGCCGATCTTGAGGCCATCATCCTCGAAATCCCGCAGGTCGAACGCGGCCTGACAGTCTTGAACCGGACCTATTCGGACCTTCTGGAGAAACTGAATTCGCTGGAATCCAAGCAGACACAGGCGCAGCTTTCGCAAAATCTCGAAGAAGAGAAAAAGGCGGAACGCTTTGTCATGCTGGAACCGCCGGTGGTGCCCACCGAGCCCGTTTCGCCGAACCGGACCAAAATCCTGGGTGTTGGCGGATTTGTCGCCTTCGCGCTTGGCGTTGCCTGCGTGTTCCTTGTCGAGCTTCTTGACAAGCGGATCCACAGCGCGTCGGAACTCGAAGCCGTTCTCAAGCATCCGCCGATTGTTTCCATTCCCTATATTCACACAAAGGATGAAACAATCCGCCATCGGCTGAAAGTTGTCGTGTATATGCTTATTCCAATATTGCTGATCGCCGGGTTGCTGGCGGCGGTGCATTATCTATACGAGCCGCTGGACGACCTTTTCTACCGGGTCTGGGTAGCCTTCGACAGGCTCATCGTCACACTTTAATAGGGGGTTCACGTGGAACGAATTAAAGAAGCAATCGCGAAGGCCAGAGAAAGCAAGACTGGCGGTTTGACCGATGCCCCCGGTGCGGCGCGAAAGGCCGTTAAGGGCGCGGATGTCATTGACGGACCGATTGTCTATAACCAGACCCGTGTCGTCGATCTCGACCTTGGGCATCTGGAAGAAAACCGGATCATCACGATCGATAATGAAGATCCCAATTCGATCAGTTTCGATATCCTGCGCACGCAGGTCCTGGCCAAGATGGAGGCGAACAACTGGCGGACCCTCGCCATTACCTCGCCGACGCCGGCCTGCGGCAAGACGGTGGTCGCCATCAACCTCGCGCTCAGTATCGCGAAGCAAACCGACTATACGGCCCTGCTTGTCGATTTCGACCTGCGCCGCCCACAGGTTGCCGCCTATCTCGGGCTGCCGAAGGATATCAGCTTCGCCGACTATCTCGATGGCAAGATCGAATTCAACGATACGCTGGTCAATCCCGGCATTCCGCGCTTCGTCGTGCTGCCGAACCGCCGGCCTGTCAAGAACTCCACGGAAATCCTGACGTCACGCAAGGTGAAGTCCGTCGTGGCGGATTTGCGCGACCGCTATGAGAAGCGCATCTGCATTTTCGATTTGCCACCCCTGAAATCAACGGACGACGCCATCGCCTTCCTGCCCCAGGTCGATTGCGTCCTGATGGTCGTGGCCAGCGGCGAAACAAAGCCCAGCGAAGTCAAGGACTGCCGCCGGCAGCTGCAATCGAGTAACCTCTTGGGTGTTGTTCTGAACAAATCAACGGAAGTCGCCAAAACATACTATTACTAGACCCAGACGGCGGATCCGAGGTTCCGGTCGCAAAATTGCCGCAATTGCCGCGTTGATATGGGAAAAGGAGCAGTAGCGAGAGGATGAATGGAACTGGCATTACAAAGGATTGACCGCACCCGACTGTTGCTGCCAGCCCTTCTGTGCCTGGTTCTGCTAATCTATATTCCCGACGGCCTGCTGCTGTGGCATGACTGGATGAATGTCGAGGAGTTCAGCCATGGACCCCTCATGCTTGTCGTCGCGCTGTATCTTCTCTGGGCTCGGCGGCCGCTGCTGCAGTCCCATGACAGGCGCGGCAACTGGGCCGGGCTCGTTTTCTGCATCCTTGCCGCGGCGGCCTATGCGCTGGCCATCAAGGCGGGGATCATCAATGTCCGCCATATCAGCCTGCTGCTGATGATCCTTGGGCTTTTCGTCGTTTTCGGCGGTGTGACCTACGGCCGTTATGTCCTCCCCTCCCTCGTCCTGCTTCCCTTCGTCGTGCCGCCCCCGGCATTTCTGAACGCCAATCTGACCTATGGCCTGCAACTGCTCTCGACGGATATGAGCGTCGGCCTGCTGCGCTTCGCCGGGCTGTCGGTGTTTCAGGACGGCAACATCATCGACATGGGAACCATCAAGCTCGCGGTTGTCGAGGCCTGTGCGGGCCTGCGCTATCTTTACCCGATGATCGGCCTTGGCGTCCTGCTGGCGATGCTGTTCGACATGCCGCTGTGGAAGCGGGGGCTCTTCGTCCTGCTCGCCGCCGTCGTTTCGGTCATTATGAACAGCGTGCGGATATTTCTCACCGGCGCGTTTGCCGAATGGACGGACACGGCCGTCTCCGACGGGTTCTTCCATCTGTTCGAAGGCTGGGTGTTTTTCCTGTTTTCCTTCGCGGTGATGCTGGCGATCTGTTATCTGACGCTGACGAAACGCGAGAAGGCGACGATTGGCGGCGGTGTTCTCAAGGTATCCGTCCCGGAAGAGCAGCGCGAGGAAAAGCCGTTGCGGCTGGGCCCCGTGATCGGTGCGATGCTGCTCTGCATTGTCCTTGTCCCGTCGATTTTGGCGCTGCGCAACATTCCGCCGGAAATTCCGGAGCGGCGGGCGTTCAACAGTTTCCCGCTCAAGATCAACGATATGATCGCCGAGGAGGATGTGCTGCCCGGGGTCGAACAGACGATCCTCAATATGAGCGATTATTTTCTTGGTCATTACCGCGACGGAAATGTTCCGCCCGTTACGTTATTCATTGGGTACTACGAGCAACAATCGGCCGGCAGCACCCCGCATTCACCGCGGGTCTGCATCCCGTCCGGCGGTTGGAAGATCGAGGACCTTTCCGAAATCACGATAACGGACGGAGAACGGCAGGTTCCGGTCAACCGCGTGCTGGTGACCCATGGCGAGGACAGGCTGCTTGTCTATTACTGGTTCAAGCAACGCGGAAAATATATTGCAAACGAGTATATTGCGAAGTTCAATCTGTTGTGGGGCGGTTTGTCATCGGCGCGGACCGACGGCGCACTCATCCGTCTCACCATGCCGATCGAAACGACGATGTCGGAGGTTCTGGCGGACCGGGAGCTTACCGGTTTCGCCCAGGAATTGTTCAAGGTTCTCCCGGCCTATGTGCCGGACTAGGCGGTTGGGTCAGAAGGGTTAGTCAGGTAAGTACAGGAAAATGTCTGAAAAAGAATCTGTAATCAAGATCGGGTTGTTCGGCGCCGCTCCCGACACCTATAATATGGGCGTCTCGGCTCTCTTCGCATCAACCGTCGAAGGCATTACCCGGCTGTTGCCGAATGCCCGTTTTTCCGTCTTCGATAACGAGCTTGGAAAAAGGACGAAAACCCATCATTTCTCGCAAGGCAACACGATCGATATCGACCATATCGGCATTCGCGCCGGCCACCGCTATTACCTGCAGGAAAATATCATTGCCATTTCCGTCGCCTCGCATCTTGGCGCCCTTGGCGGCCTGCTGAATTCGGTGATTCACGATATTGACCAGTTCGATGTGGTTCTTGATGTCTCCGGCGGCGACAGCTTCAGCGATATCTATGGCGTCAAACGTTTCATGAGTGTCGTCCGGCCCAAATTGATCACGCTCAAGCGGCATGTCCCGCTGATCCTGCTGCCGCAAACCTATGGCCCCTATTACGATCCGAAATTCAACGATATTGCGGTCAAGGCGGTGAAGGGCGCGGATATGGCCTGGGCCCGCGACCCGAACAGCTTCAAGATCCTGCAAAACATGCTGGGCGAGGAATTCGACGCGGACCGGCACAGAAGCGGGGTGGATATTGCCTTCGCCCTTGGCGCCAGAAACGCCGAGGAGCTGATCGATCCGGCGCTCCTGCAGACGATTTCCGAAACAGATACGAATTCGCCCCTCGTTGGCCTGAATGTCAGCGGCCTGATCTATAATGATCCCGATGCCGCCTATTCCCGATATCACTTCAAGGCGGATTACGGGCAGATCATCCTCGGGTTCTGTAACTGGCTGCTCGAGGAGACGGGCGCGCGGCTTGTCCTTATCCCGCATGTGATGAGCGGACGGCAATATACGGAGTCGGACTATGCGGCCTGCGAGAAAGTCGCGAAAACCCTCGAAGACAAATATCAGGGCCGCGTCTTCGTTTCGCCCGATACCCTTGATCAGAACCAGGTCAAATGGCTGATCTCGAAGATGGACTGGTTTTGCGGCACGAGAATGCATTCGACGATTGCGGCGCTGTCGCAGGGCATTCCGGCGGCCGCCATCGCCTACAGCGACAAGACCCGCGGCGTTTTTGACACCTGCGGTCAGGGCGGCGAGGTTTTCGATCCCCGCGAGCAGGACACGCAAGAGGTTATCGACGGCATGAAGGGGTCTTTCCTGAGGTGGAAGGAAATCAGGCAATCCCTTGAAAAAGCGCTCCCGGAAATCAAGGAGCGGACCAACAGCCAACTCTCCATTATTGCGAATACGATAAAAAATCTATCCAGCGCCCGCAGCCCTGAAAATAGAGAAAGTAACTAGATTGCGTCTACATGGCTTCATAAAAAGCGGGCTACTTCTTTCATCAGGCAGCGCGATAGGCGCAATTTGCACTTTTGCGCGCAACATCATCATCACCCGTTTGATCAGCGTCGAAGACTACGGTATCGCCGCGACCTTCGGCATCACCATGGCGTTGATACAAATGGCGACGGGCCTTGGTGTCGACAGGCTGATTATCCAGGCGGTTGATGGCAATGAACCCAAGCTGCAGGCGACGGCGCAAGCGTTTAACATCCTGCGCGGAATTTTTCTCGCCATAGTCCTCTATGCAGTGGCCAGCCCGGTTGCCCATCTGTTCAAATTACCGGAAGTCGTCTGGGCGTTTCAGTGGCTTGCCGTGCTGCCCCTTATCACCGGATTTGTCCATATGGATTCCGCCCGGTTTCAGCGGGCCATGCGGTTTGGCCCCCTCGCCATCATCGGCAGTGTGCCGCAGGTTATTACGCTGGCGGTCTCCGCGCCTCTTGCGCTTTATTTCGGCGACTACCGGGTGATGCTCTGGATCATTACCATTCAGGCGGTAACCACCGTCCTGCTGTCCTTTCTGCTGGCGGAGCGAAAGTTCAAGCTGGCGATGGACAAGGAATATCTGCACCGCATATTTACCTTCGGCTGGCCCCTGATGCTGAACGGATTACTGATGTTCGGCATTTTCCAGGCCGATCGCGGCATTGTCGGGATCGCCTATGATATGGAGAATCTGGGCTGGTTCAGCGCGGCATTCACGCTGACGCTGTTTCCGGCAATTGTTCTGATGAGTGCGGCGCAAAATCTCATGACGCCGATGATTGCCAAAACCCAGACGGATCCGGAACTGCTTGGGAAAAGCGCCGTGGCGTCAACCAAGGCGTTCTTTATTCTCGGAACATTAATGGCCGTCGGGCTGGCCCTTGGCGGCCCGTCCCTGTCGGTGGTGCTTTTCGGCGAAAAATACCTGGGCGGGGCCTATATCATCCCCTGGCTTGCCCTGATGCAGGGCATTCGGATGATCAAGGCGGGACCGACAACGGTTGCCGTCGCCTGCGGAAAGACGAAACTGCCGCTCTATTCGAATATGCTCAGAAGTACCGCGCTGCCCCTGGCGTTGTTCTCGGTCTGGAATGACTGGGGCGTGATCGGCATTGTCCTGAGCGGTGTTTTCGGCGAATTCCTGGCCGCTGTCTTCTTCATTTTCCTGATCCGGAAAGTGACGGGATTGCATCTTGCCTCTCTATACGGGACGATGATTATTTCTATCGCCCTGATGGCGGCGGCCATGATCTTGTCGCTGTACCTGGTGACGGGACTGAGCCCGGTTCTGGAGATTTCCGGCGCGGTGGCCTTCTCTCTGGTGGCGCTGGCCGTTTTGTTGCTGTTTGCCGCCGACCTGATTGCCTGGGTCAAGGAACATGGCAAGACGCCGCAGGCGACTTCGGGCAGCATTGAACAGTAAGTACGGGGAATTTTCTCTTTCGCCATCCAAACGAAACCGCCCGGGATAAACTTTGCGCTATTTTAAGGAAAGTTTTTGCGTCTCAGCGTTCATTTTATGCAAATTTAAACTCTTTTCATGTGAGTATCGACAGCGGTGAATTGATTAATATGCCGAATTTCGGTTCTATGGATCGGTGACGGCCGCAAGGGCGTCGATATGAACGGCCAATTGGAAATAACGGATAGAGAATGGGTTCAGCCGGCGGTCCGCCTGTCGGCGCGTCCAGAAATATAGGGATTTGAGTAGTGAGTAACCGTATCAAGGGAATAACGGACGTTGTCCGCAATCAACTTTGCACGGGATGCGGTGTTTGCGCCTTCATGGAGCCTGATCGGTTCAAAATGGCGGAGTCCCTGGACCTCGGACGGCGGCCTTTCCTCCGCGAAAATCCGGCCGATGAAACGGGGGCGGCGCTGAAATCCTGCCCCGGCGTCAATTTGAAACACGACTACAGCCTTGATACGCCGCATCTGAAAAAAGACATGGCGGCGGCCTGGGGGCCGGTGCTCGACGTTTGGGAAGGATATGCGTCCGATCCTGAAATTCGCGGCAGCGGGTCAAGCGGCGGCGCGGCGACGGCGCTTTCCACCTTTGCGATCGAGCAACAGGGATTCTCCGGCGTGCTGCACACGAATGCCCGCAAGGACTATCCCTACCTCAATGAAACGGTGATGAGCAAAAGCCGTGAGCAGCTGGCCGCGGCGACAGGATCGCGCTATGCGCCGGCCAGCCCCTGCGACGGTCTGGACCGTGTCGTCAAAGAAAGTGCTCCGGCCGCCTTCGTCGGCAAGCCCTGCGACGTTGCCGCCGTTCAAAAGGCGCGACTGATTGACCCGGAACTCGACAGGAAGATCGGCGTGACCATTGCTTTCTTTTGCGCCGGCACGCCGTCGACCAAAGGCACGCTGGACTTGCTGAAGAAGGCGGGCGTCGAGGATCCGTCACGGCTCAAAAACCTGCGGTATCGCGGAAACGGATGGCCGGGGATGTGGACGGCGATATATACCGATCACGACGGCGCGGAAAAGTCGGTGGAAATGACCTATGCGGACTCCTGGGGGTTCTTGCAGAAATACCGGCAATGGCGCTGTTATATCTGCCCGGACCATACCGGAGAATTCGCCGATATCGCCGTTGGCGATCCGTGGTATCGTGACATTGAAGAGGGGGAAACGGGAAAGTCGCTGATCGTTGCCAGAACCGGCAAGGGACGCGACTTTATTCTCGAGGCGGCAAAGGCGGGATATATCACGCTTGAAAATCATGACGCCTCGCTGTTTCCAAGATCGCAGCCGAACCTGCTCGGCACGAGAGGAAATGTCTGGGCGCGGCTTCATCTTCTCCGCCTTTTTGGCGCCGCCGTTCCCAAATATACCGGGTTCCGCATGGCGCGGTTCTGGTGGACAAATCTGACGAATTACGAGAAAGTGCAGTCAATTACCGGCACGGTCGTCAGAATTTTCAGGAAGCGCCTCAACAAACAGATAGAGGTTGAAAGCTGGACGCCTCCGGCGAAGGAAAAGAGCTAATGGTTGGCGTAACCGCATTTGTAACCGTATTTTTTGGGATAATGGCCCTTTGGGTGCGCCCCGGCGCGGCCGTCGGCATTCTCGTCTTTTCCATGCTGATCTGGCCGGAATATCTCCGGGTGCCGCTGGGACCGGCGGACATGTCCGCGCCGCGTCTTATCGCGCTGGCGCTGCTTGTTCGCTTCGTCGCCCAGGGCCGGAATATCCGGATAAATATCTGTTCCGTCGATTATCTCGTCTTCTTTCTGTGGCTGTGGTACGTCCTTTCGACATTTCTGGGCGGCGCAGGGTTCGACAAAACCACCGAGATGATCGGCTATGGTTTCGATACGGTCCTGATGTATTTCGTTGCCCGGCTGGGCATTCGCTCCATGCAGGATGTCGGATCAATGGTCTTTCCGTTGTTTGCCATTTCCGCCGTGATGCTTGTGATGGGCTGGCAGGAAGGCATTATGACGTCGTCACCCTATACCGGCCTTGATGCCTACAAGACCTGGTCCTGGATTCCCAAGGCGCCCGAATTCCGCCTTGGCATCATGCGGGCGAAGGTCAGTACGTCCGTGCATATCTTTTTCGGCATGGCGATGATGCTGATTGCCGGTATTGCCTGGGCCCTGCGCAGCAATCCGCGCAAGAAGAAGATGTGCACAATTACGATCATCCTGGCCATCGGGGCCGGCCTGTCCTCGATGTCAAGCGGACCCTGGCTTGCGATTATCACGCTGATCATCTGCAATCTGTATGTTCTTCGCCCGAGCATGATCAAGCCGACTCTTTATAGTTTGGTGGCGCTGGCGATATTCCTTGAGCTTGCGTCCAACCGGCATTTCTATCACCTGATCGACTATCTGGCGCTGAGCTCGGGTAATGCCTGGTATCGAACCAAGCTTCTTGAGGTCGCGGTGGCGCAGTGGCGCGATTACTGGCTCGTCGGGACCGGCGGCACGGACATCAACTATTGGGGCGGGCTGCTCGACGGGCGGCAGCATATCGACCTGGTGAACCATTTTGTGGTTGTTGCCGTTCAGGGCGGGATTCCGGCACTCCTGATGTATGTGTTCTCGCATGTGAATGCGGTCCGCTACGGGATAAAGGCGCGGAAAAAGTCGATGGATCCGTATCGCCGGAAACTCATATTTTACCTGACAAGCGCGCTTATCGCGGTGGACGTCTCCAGCATGTCGGTGGGACTGTTTGGGCCGCCGCTGCTGTTGACCAACATACTCCTCGGGATGCTGACCAGCGCAGGCGTTGCCTGGAACGAGGTGCCGGTAAAGGCGCGGCCCGGAACGGCGCCGAGACCGATACCGCAAGAGCAGGCCGGGGCGGTTTCCAACCCACCAGGTCTTTCAAAATCATAATTTCCGGACCGGGTTGGAACGGGCGGCAGGATCGCGGAAGAATGCGGTGTATGCAAGCCGACCGGCTCGACGAAAAAGAACTGGGATCAAAGGGTTAATATATCATCGTGGAACGTTTCGAGTTGAGCATCGTTATCCCGCATTTCAACGACCCCGCCGGTCTGGCGGCGTGTCTTGCGTCGCTGGATGCGCAAAGCTGCGACAAGGCCGAGTTTGAAGTGATCGTCTGCGACAACAATTCCCGCCAACCGGTTGAGGGGCTGGAAAAGTATAACCTGAACGCGCGTCTGGTGGTCGAAACGAAACGCGGGGCCGGGCCGGCGCGCAATGCGGGCGTTGAGATCGCACAGGGCCGGTTTCTTGCCTTTACCGACTGCGACTGCCTGATCGATCCGGATTTCGTGAAAAACGGCCTTCGGCGGATGAAAGAACAAGGCGAACGGAGCGTGATGGCGGGAGAGATCGTCATGTATCCCCGGCACGAACGGCCAAACAGCGTCGAGGCCTTCGATATCGTCTATTCAACGAACCAGGAAAATTACGCGAAGAAGAATGAAGCGGCGACGGGGAACCTCTGGACAAGCCTCGCGCTTTTCCGCGAAGTCGGTCCGTTTCGATCCGATGTCGCCGAAGATACGGACTGGTGTCACCGGGCCTTTGCGGCCGGCGCAACATTTCACTATGGCGGCGATTGCATCGTAAAGCATCCGGCGCGGGCGACATTCGACGAACTCAGGGCAAAATGGAAACGGCAATCCGCCATGACCTTCAATGTCCTGAAACAGAAGCCGGGGTTCAACGCGCGGTGGCTCGCGCTGTGTTTCGCGACCGCCGCCTCGGCGGTACCCCATAGTATCAAGGCGCTCAAGAACAAAAGGCTTGTCCGGATGTCCGATAAGCTGAAGGCGATTGTCGTGTTGTTCTGGTGCCGCCTTTTCCGTGCGCGGATTATGCTCGGGTTTCTCGCCAGCGGGCAGGACCATATAGATCCCAACAAACACTGGACGCGCGCGTGATGCGTCATGGCGCCCGCGCCCGCCGTCCTATCGCCGCAGGTATTTTTTAAGCATTTCCTTCAGGCCCGGCGGCATCGTCGCCGACAGTTCCTGCCGAACGAAAAGCAGTTTTCTAAGTCCCGCCGCCCGGTTGATCGGAATGGACAGAAGCTCCGGCCAAAGACGTTTCGCGATATCCTTGCACAGGCCGCCGTCGGCGCGATAGCGGTCGGAAAAAGACATCATTGTCTGAAATGTATCGACGCTGTTGAAGGGCGAAATAGACGGCAGGGGAATATCATGGCCGGTCATGGCGACTCCCGCCCAGCAGCCCAGGCGCAATTCGATATAGGCGAGGTCGTACACCCAGCAGGCGCTTCCTTTCGGAAGTCCCTCCAGCCATCGCCTTGCCTCGTCGTTCAGGATTTCCGTATTTTTAAATCCAAGCCTCTGCAATAAGATTTCCGGCGTTGGCGGGCTCTTGCCGATATCATCGGAGTTCCAGTAGAACGCGCGGGCAACCTCGCCCGCGGCGCCGGCAAGCGTAACCTCGCCCGCTTGCGCGACACCGCATTCGGTTGTCGATAATCCGATAACATGATCGTTCAGGCAATATCCCGTGCGCCACATCCAGTCGCGCCGCTCCGCCTCCGACACGGGCAGCAAATCGACGAATTCATGTTTCAGTTTGAACCTGTCCGAGAGTAGTCTGGCGAGCTGCTGGTCCAGCTTGCCGCCGCTTCCGCCCGTCCGGTAGGTTCTGAAATCGATATCGCGGATGCTTTCCCGGGCGGCGGAGAGCATCATGCGCGTATCCCATCCGCCGGTCAGATGCATGATTGTCGGCTGTGCCGCCGTGACGGTTTTTACTCTTCCGCTCAGGCTTTCGCATAATCTCTGCAACAGCGTTTCATCGCTTTCCCCGTGATGCTTGCGAAAGTCGTCCTCGTCTTCCAGGGGCCAGGTTCGCGTGGCGTCGAACGAGGCAAGATTGAGGGCGCGATTGGGAAGCAGCCGCCTTATTCCGGCATGGGCGGTCAGGCCGAAGGGATACCAGCCGCGCTCCGTCAAGAGATCGAGATCGGCGATCGTTGCCGGATCCCGGTTCTCGGCGGTCACCTCCGGTATCATGCAGGAGGAGGAGGCGATGATTTCCCGCGACTTGTCATACACGACCGGAAACAGGGCGCCGGCATCGGTCAACAGCGATGGATTTCCATCATATTCACAGAATACGACGAACCGGCCGCACAGGGAGTTGAAGGGATTACGGCTCCGCGAGGGCGCCGCCGCGATCTCAATTGCCGAGTCACTGCTGATAAATTCATCGTCCTTGATGAACCAGCCAAGCAGGAGCCCTAAAACCCGGCCATCCCCATCGCGGATTTCGGAAACAGGTAAACCGGGAGAGACCCAGATAGTCCAGTCCAAATAGGTCTTCGACCGGAAGCCGTCGGGCGGCGATAGCTTGGTACGCGCACAGATGAACTGTTTGTACACTCTGTTTCCTTCAATATTTTGCAGCGGGAAGGAATGATTACCCGTAAACAATAAATCTTTTATTATTACAACGCCGTCGGATTGTCGACCGCGACGTTGCCGGCCATTCCCGGGTTGCCATATCTTCCGGCGACCCTGGTTTCAGGGAAAGGCCAGCCGGCCCTGCCTAGGGCTTGGCGGTATAGCTCGGGCCGATGGGCTTTGCCTCCTTCCATCGGCTGAAATCATACTGCGGGAAAAGCTGGACCGGCAGCAATCCATAAATATTGTCGCCAATCGGCATATCGAGCTCCGGCCGCTTTTTCGAGAAATTCTCAATATCGTCAACGAACCCGTCATCGAGGTCGCTTTCGGGTTCCATACTCCAGCCGTATTTCGGCGATTGCGTCCAGGCCAGGGCCGTATAGATATTGTGCGACATCGTCCAGTCCGTCGCCGGCGGCTTCACGATCATCCCGTCAATAATATTGTTCTTGAAGGTCGTCCGCGGCTCATAACCGGAAATTTGCACGGCCTTGCCCACTTCATCTTCGGCGAAGATCAGATTGTGGAGATAGGTAACTTTGTCGAACTGGCTTCCCCAGCTGCGCACCGGACCAAGAATCACATTGTTGAGCAGCCACATATTGTTGGCTTCGTCGACATCGTCGGTTCCGTGATAGGTAAAGGCGAAGGGCACGTTTCGCAGAATGTTATCGGCGATGAGGATATTCCGGTTCTCCAGGTACACGGACATGCCGTTTCCGTGAATGCCGTAAATATTGGACAGCTGATTGCCCGAGATTTGCATGTTCTCGGTATTGATCAGGCGAATCCCGGTGCGCCCGATCCGGTCAATGACATTATCCCGCACGATGATATTGCGCGCCTCGTTAAACCGGATGCCCGAGCTTTTCTGAGAGTTGGCAATGACATTGTTGCTGATGACGGAATCGGCCGAATTATCAAGCTGGATGGCGCCAACGCCTTCCACCGACCGGAGATGGTCGATAGTGTTATCGCGAACGATGATATTGCGGACCGGGCTTTTCCCGTTGATAACGGCGGTTCCGCTCTGCCATCCGTCATGATCGCCGAAATAACGGCTGATATGAAATCCTTCGATGACGATGTTGCTGTTCCCATTCAGCGCAAATGCCGCCGGAAGGTCATTGACGCTGAGATCATTGCTCGTTGCCGCGTCGGCGCTTTCCGGCCAGAGGAGGATCACCCCGGTGTCATTATCGACAAAATATTCGCCCACCTGGTCGATGTCGGACGGGCGGTTGAACAGCGCATAATAGGAGTCCCGGTCGGTGTAGGGTTCATTGCCCGGCGGATCGAAATTGATGGTCCCGCTCGCCCGATCAATCCCCGTCACGTCCGTGAGCACGACCTGGTTCGGTTTCATCCAGAGCGCAATAATGGCGTTGCGCCAGTTTTCATCGGAGGTGTCGTCGAGGTCGGACCCGAGAATGAGCGAGCTTTCGGTCATTTCCGTGCCCCATCCGCCAACGGATTCATAATGTTCATAATCGTCGAACCAGAAGGGGTCGGGCTGGTTGGGTTCGCGGGACAGCCATATCCGTTTGCCGGACAGAAACATCGGCGTCAGCGGATTGACCTCCCCGTCGATGCGGGTTTTATAAAGCTTCTCCCAGTTCGAATTGCCGTAACAATCCTCCGCCGACTGGCAGGGCTTGAAATCGACGGCCAGTTTTTTCGCGCCGCTGATGATCGCCTGCGCCTCGCCCCATCCGTTTCCCTTGTAGGTTACGGGGTTTGATTGGGACCCTCCGGCGGAAAAGGTAATGCCGCCCAGATACTCAACGCCGCCCTTGAAATAGATGGTATCGCCGGGCTCCAGATCATACCGGCTCACATTGCCGCCGGCATTCGGGTCTCCCGGCGCATGCTTCCAGGGGGTTTCCCGGGTGAGGCCGTCATTTTCATCCTTGCCATTTTCGTAATCGACGAAAAGATCCTTGGCAAAGGCCGGGGACGTTGCTGTCATACCGAATAAAGCGAGCAAAATTATCAGATATCGCGTGCGCATTTTCCCTCCATCCCTTCGGCATCATGAGATGCCAGGATCATATTAGTTCAAAATGACCGGGCACCGCAAATTCGATCCCGCGGGGCATGTTCGGCGCGGTTAGTCCGCCACCTTCGACCATATATTGCGGCGCTGCCAGACGCTTTTCCAGACTTTGGCGGCGTCGCGTGATTTGGCGCGCCCGATCCAGCCTAAAAGCTGATGCGCAATGTATCGGGACAAGGGCCACAGGGTCATGAGTGTCATGGCAATGCCACGCGTCGCCGGCGGGAAATGTTTGTGGATGAGGGTCATTTTCGCCTTGATCAGGCGAACGAGCTTGTCGGACTGTATCGTTTCCGACGCGCCGCCATGATGGATGATCGTCGCCTCCGAGGTGACCATGGGCTTGGCGCCCGCCTTGGCCGCGCGGGCGCAGAGGTCCGCTTCCTCCGCATACATGAAGAAGGCCTTGTCGAAACCGTCCAGGCGGTTCCAGAAATCGCGGCGGATCAGGAAGAAACAGCCGGTAACGACATCGACCTCGCGGATACCCTCGCGGTCCCAGCCGCCCATGCCTTCGGGATTGAAAAAGCTGGACCTGCGGAACATCGACGAAAAACCAAGCGCCTGACTGGTCAGGCTCCACAGGGTCATGTTGGACCAGCAGGACGTCGGATTGAGGCTTTTATCCGCGAACAGGGTCCGTCCGCCCCAGATCCCGGCCTCCGGATAGGCGTCGGCGAAGGCCACCAGCTTGTCGATCGCGCCATCGAGCACTTCGGTGTCCGGATTGAGAAGCAGCAGGAAGTCCCCCGTCGCCTCCTTCGCCGCGAGATTGTTCGCGGCCGCAAACCCGAGATTTTCGTCAAGGCACATCACCGTCGCCTTGTCGGCATATTTCTCCTGGAGTGCTTCCGCCGAGCCGTCCGTCGAGGCGTTATCAATAACGATCATCTCGAACGGCGTGTCCCGGGTTTGGGCAAAGGCGGTGTCCAGCGCCTTCAGCGTCATCTCGCGCGTGTTATAGCTGATGACGATGATGGAAAGCTTGGGTGACTGCACCGGTTCAGGTTCCTGCTGCAACATAAGGCTCATAAACTAAAGATCCTAAAACTAACATATTCTCTGACGCGAAAAATCCATTTAACGTTCCGTAGGGCAAGACACGGCCGGTCGAGACCATCCCGCCAACGGAGAAATCAGTCCCGACTATTGCCGAATTTAATTAATATCTTGTTGCAATGGGAATTTTTGCATCCACTCTTGTCCATTTTATGGCCGGAGTTTTAAAAAAATTAACTAAATATCGAGATTCTGTTACCTATATTGATGCATGACATCGGGGATTGGAACTTAACCTATCAGGGAACGGAAATGCTAGCAGTTGTTGGTCTTGGCCTAGCGATCGTCGCGGCGGCGGGACTTTGGATAATACTTCCCTATCTTTACCGGATGAGGAAGGTGAAGCAGCTGGAGCGGCTCTGTCGCGCCACCAATACCCTTGTCTTGACATATGACGACGGGCCGAGCACGAATTTCACGTCGGAACTTCTCGATCTGCTTGCGGAATATGACGCCCCCGCCACGTTTTTTGCGCTGGGGGTTCAGGTGGATAATAATTCGAACGTCGTGCCGCAGATCGTCGCGAAAGGCCATGAGGTCGGAAGTCATTCCTATGCCCATCTGAATGCCTGGAAACGGATGCCCTGGAAAGTGGCGGCCGATATCGAGGCGGGGTTTGCCAGCCTTCGCCGCCAGAATGTTCCGATCGAATATTTCCGCCCGCCGAACGGCAAAATCACTCTGGCAACGCTCCTCCAGACCCTGTTCAAGGGGCGGAAAATGGCGTGGTGGACCATTGATTCAACCGATACCAAACCACAAACCATACCGGTGGACGAACTGGCCGAGACTGTCAAGAACGCCGGTGGAGGGGTCATTCTCCTCCATGATTTTGAGAGAAAAACCGACAAGGAGCGCAACCGCTTCGTGCTGGACGCGACGCGCAAGCTGCTTGAGATGGCGAAGGCG
The DNA here is from genome assembly GCF_009882935.1 of Sneathiella chungangensis. Classification (GTDB taxonomy): domain Bacteria; phylum Pseudomonadota; class Alphaproteobacteria; order Sneathiellales; family Sneathiellaceae; genus Sneathiella; species Sneathiella chungangensis. The sequence continues at coordinate 768,575 of NZ_WTVA01000015.1, read as the reverse complement.
GAAAACTATTCCGTCCGCACCTTTGGCCAGCTTATGCGGGATGCCTGAGTCATAGTAAGTAAAGAGATCGATTGCCCATGCCAAAAAAACCAAAGATTCTTGCGATATCTTCAGCCGGTGGCCATTGGGTGCAACTGCAACGGCTACGCGTCGCCTGGGATGATTGCGATGCGGTCTATGTCACGACGAAGGAAGGCTATCGCGAAGACCTGATTGCCGATGCCGCCCGGCGCGGACAGTCCGAACCCCGCTTCTACCGTGTCGTGGACGCCAATCGCTGGCAGAAATTCCGGCTGCTGCGGCAGCTGCTCGGGATTGTCCTCATCCTTCTTCGCGAGCGGCCGGATGTGATCATTTCGACCGGCGCGGCGGCGGGCTTTTTTGCCCTGAAACTCGGCAAGATGATGGGTGCGCGCACGATCTGGATCGACAGCATCGCCAACGCCGGCACCCTGTCCCTGTCGGGCCAGAAAGCCGGGGGCTGCGCCGATCTCTGGCTGACGCAATGGGAGCATCTTGCAGGCGGCGCCGGCAAACGGGCGCCGGAATTCAAGGGGTCTGTCGTATGATTTTCGTAACCGTTGGCCATGAACTGCGTTTTGACCGCCTGATCGAGGGACTTGACGACTGGTCCCTCGCGACGGGCTATCAGGATATTTTCGCGCAGGTCGCCGAGCTCGGCGACGACGGGTACCGCCCGAAAAACTTCAAATGGCAGAGCTTTCTCGATCCCGACAGCTTCAAAAGCAACTTCGATCAGGCCGACCTGATCGTTGCCCATGCCGGGATGGGGACGATTATCACGGCGCTTACCCTCAAGAAGCCGTTGCTGATCATGCCGCGCAAGGGGTCGTTGAAGGAAACCCGGAACGATCACCAGATCGCGACGGCGGAACAATTCTCGCGGCGCACCGGCATTTATGTGGCGAAGGACGAAACGGAACTCGGCGCAACCCTCGATCATCTGATCGCCAATCCGCCCCCGAAAATCAACGAGGCCGCCAGCCAGTTCGCCGAGCCGCAGTTGATTCAGGCCATCCGCAGCTTCATATATAATGGGAAACCGCAAGAGTTGACATAAACGGAGCGATTTCGAGGCGCGAATTTAAGCATATCTTGAGAAATCAGGCCTATTCTTGTCCAATCCGGCGGCCGGGACCTTCGTTCGTTGGTTTTGCGTTTGTCCGGATTTGATGTTATGTGCACCAAGGCGCTGATTTAGCGCGAAGAATACGGCAATTGGTTATATATATCCTATTTGCGGGAAACGAAGTTAGTTAATACAATCGGGACGGAAAGCTTGATCAATGACCCTTGGAAGTGCCTACGCGTTTTTTAAATCACGGCTGGTGAACAGCATCGCGCTTGCGGTTATCCTTATGACGCTTGCAGCATGCGACACGCCGGAGGAGAAAGCGCAGGCCCATTACGAAGCGGGCATGGCGTTCATCGAGCAGGGCAACTACGTCAAGGCGGGCATCGAGTTTCGCAATGCCTTGCAGCTCAGGGAAAATTTCGCAGACGGCTGGTACGGACTCGCACTCGTCGAGGAGCATGAGGGGAACTGGCGCAAATATGCGGGCGACATCCTCAAGGCGATCGAGATCGATCCCAAGCATCTGAAGGCGCAGGTGCGATACGGCAAGATCATGCTGTTGTCCGGGCGTCTGGAAGATGCACTGGAAACCAGCGACCATGTTAACGAGATCGCCCCGAAACATCCCGAGGCGCTGGCGCTCAAATCTGCCGTGATGTTCCGTCTTGGCGACAAATCCGGCGCGATTGCCGCGGCGGAAGAGGCGCTTGCCGTCGATCCGTCCAACATCGACGCCATCCTGATCCTCGCCGCCGAGAAGCTCTCAACCGGCGGGGCCGCGGAGGCTGTGACCATTCTGGATGAGGGGCTTTCGCACACGGCGGGAAATTCCCAGCTCCAGGTCGTGAAAATCCGGGCGCTTGAAAGCCTCGGGCGGAATGACGAGGCTGTCGCCGTCTTCAAGGAACTCATCAGGGATAACCCGGACAACCACGCCTTTCGCAAAAGCCTTGTCCGCTTCTATTTGAAGAACGGGAAGGAAGTCGAAGCGGAAGAGGAAATCCGCAAGATCGCCACGGATAATCCCGAAGACGTTGCGGCCAATCTTGACGTTGTCCGTTTCGTTAAATCGGTGAAGGGCGATGACGCCGCGGCGGCGGAACTGGAACAGCTCATCGAGCAGCATCCGGATGTGGTTGACTATCGCTTTGCGCTCGCGACCCTTGCGCAGGCCGCCAATGATGACGAACGGGCGATGGTTATCCTGGGCTCCATCATCGACCGGGCGAGAACCGTCGAGGATGAAATCGCGGCGCGCAACAAGCTGGCGCAACTTCATTTCGCCAAAGGGGAATTCAGCGAGGCGTGGGAATTATCGGAGGATGTCCTCGATATCGACTCGACCAGCAGTGACGCGCTTATCCTCATCGGCGCCATGCAGATTGACCAGGGCAAGATCGATGCGGCGATTTCGAACCTGCGCTCCTCCATGCGCCAGCAGCCGGAATCCGTGCGTGCGGCGCTCCTGCTGGCGAAGGCCCATGAAATCAATGGCAGCCTGGAACTTGCCGAAGACCGTTTTTCGGCGGCCTACCGGTTCAGCAAGCAGCAGCCGCAGGTCGGACTTGTTTACGCGCAGTTTTTCATCCGCCATGGCGAACTTCAGCGGGCGGAGCGCCTGCTCGAGAAGATGGCGCAAAACGCGCCCGGGCAAACCGACGTTCTTAAAATGCTGGCCGAGGTCAAGCTGAGAAAGCAGGACTGGGTCGCCGCCGAAAATCTTGCGGAGCAAATCCGGGCGCTGGATAAAATGGACTCCGCCGCCTATCAGATCAGCGGCGCGGCACTGGCCGGCCTGCAAAATCTCGATGAAAGCCGGGATGCCTTCGAGAAGGCTTACGAGGTCACGCCCGAAGCGGGCCAGGCCATGAAGGCGCTGGTGGAGGCCTATCTCCGGGACGGCGATGTCGAGAAGGCGGCCACATTTCTGGAAAGCGTTCTGGAAAGAAGCCAGAATAACTATCTTGCCCGAACCCTGCTTGCGAATATCGAATTTCAGAAAAAGAATCCCGAAGCGGCGGAAAAGCTGATCCGCGACGCCATCGCCGGTGACCCGAAGGAAGAATCCGGTTACGTCATGCTGGCGCGCTATTATATGGCGACGGGCCGGCAGGAGGATGCGAAAGCCATTCTGAAACAGGGGCTTGAGGTTTCCCCGAACGGATTTCTCCTGAATATGACCGAGGCGGGCCTGCTGGAGTCGGAGGGCGCCTACAGGGACGCCATCAATATTTACGAAAAGCTGCTGGAGGAGCGGCCGAATTCGGAAATTGTCGCCAACAACCTCGCGAGCCTGATCGCCGAGGACTCCGATGAGGAGCGGGACCTGCGGCGTGCCTATACGCTGGCCAAGCGATTCCGCAATTCGAAGGTGCCGTATTTCCTCGATACCCTTGGCTGGATACATTACCGGCTTGGCGAATATGACCAGGCGATACCGCTTCTGCGCAAGGCAGTCGAGAATGAGCCGAAGGCCGCAATTCTGCGCTATCATCTGGGGATGGCCTACAAGGCGGAAAACAACCGCGATAAAGCCATTCGCGAGCTGGAGCAGGCCGTGACGCTTGGCAGGACGCAGCATTTCGCGCAAACTGAGGCGGCGGAAAAAGCGCTGGCGGACGTCAAGGCCTTGCCGAAAACGAATTAGAAGAATGACGCGTATTTTATTTTAATCAATCCGGATTGACGGGTGAAAGCAGACATAGATGTATAGAGAATTTTACGGACTGACGCAGAAGCCATTTTCTATTCTCCCCGATCCCCATTACCTGTATTGGGGCCACAGCCATTCGCTCGCCTATTCAATGCTGGAATATGGCGTCATGAACCGCGCCGGATTTACCGTCGTTACCGGCGAAATCGGCTGCGGCAAGACTACGCTTATCCGCCATCTTCTCGACCGGCTGGACGAGGAATTCACCGTTGGCCTGGTTTCCAACATCCAGGACGGGGATCTGCTGCAATGGGTTCTCATGGCCTTTGGCCAGCCCTATGAAGGCAAGTCCCACGTCGGGCTGCATGACGAGTTGCAGCAGTTTCTGATCCGTGAATATGCGGAAGGCCGCCGGACGATCCTGATTGTCGACGAAGCCCAGAATCTCGGCCCGAAATTGCTGGAGCAGTTGCGGCTGTTGTCGAATATCAATGCCGACAATGACCAGCTTCTGCAATTAATTCTGGTCGGCCAGCCGCAGCTGAAAGGGCTCCTGCAGGCGCCGGAGCTGGTCCAGTTCGCCCAGCGAATTGCCTCTGATTTTCACCTGGCGCCGCTGACCGCCGAGGATATCGACGCCTATATCAAGCACCGGCTTCACATCGCCGGTCGGGATTTGCCGCTGTTCACGATGGAGGCGTGCGAAAAGCTGTTTGAAGCGAGCCGCGGCATCCCCCGCATTATCAATATTCTTTGCGATACCTGCCTGGTTTACGGCTTTGCGCGCATGGCGCCGGAAATCGACGGCACCATCGTTGATGAAGTGATCCGGGACAAGCGCACGCACGGCATTTTCGATGTCGGCGCGCCCAAAGGGGTTGAGGAAACCCGCCGCCTTCCCGTGCAGACGAAGGAAGAGGCGGAGGAGGAGCAACCCGCCCTCGTCATTCATGACAAGGAACTTGCCAAGCTTATCTTCAAGAAGCTGCGGTCACACGGCTAGACGCAGAAACGCCCGGAACTCCGGTTCGGGAAAAGTCCGACAGGATCGTCCGGGCGCTGCGTAGGCGGTTAAAATTCTTTTCTGAGCGTTACTGAAATCGTATTTTCCCGAAAGCTGTCAGAACTGGTTTCGGCATCGCTGTTATAATGGCCATAGGCCACCCCGCCAATAAGGGTCGGGGTAAACTGATAACGGATGCCGGTCTCGCCGTAGAAGGTCTGTTCCCTGCCACCGGTAACCTGGGAATCAATAACTTCCGAATAGCCGCCCATCAGCGACCATTCAAGCCTTCTTGACAGTTGCCGCGTATAGCTGCCGTCAAAGGAGACGACATCCTCATCCGTGCCATCGTCGAGGAACCGGCGCATGACATAGCTGGCCGACGCGGAATAGATGTTTCTTCCCTTCTCGCCGGCCAGACCCATGGAAAAGGCCTTGGTTTTTGTAATGCCATCAGCATAACCGCCCGAAAAATAGTTCGGGTTCACGAGGCGGCCATTTTCGTCCAGATTGCTCGTATTGGCGAAGGCGGAGCCGGAACCCGCGACGTCGACATGATAGCCCGCGAAGAAACTTGCTTCGCTGGAAATCAGGTATGTCAGGTCTGCGTCAACAATGCCGCCGCCGAAACGGTGACCGACCTGAATGCTGAAATCGGTCCGCGGTCCCGGGGTGAGGCGCACGCCCCCGCTGTAGAACTCGCCGCTGATCGCGCTGTTGTCGATATTCTCACCGTCGAACTCATCCCAACCCGCCGAGGCGAGCAGCGCGACATAGCGGTTGATCGGCATCTGGCCGGAGCCCTTGAACGTTGCCCGCTTGAGATCGTCGCCGTTTTTCACCTGGTTGTCATAGGCAAACGCCTCTGCCGCCCATTTCGTCCTGGAAAATTCCCGGCCGCTCAGCAGGCTGAGGTCAACCCGATTGGTGCGGGTATCCGACGGTTCCGTTGATGCGATGTCCGAATTCGTATCGGTGAAGTCGACCATGCTGTAGGTATAGCGCGCAATCCCCGTGGCGTAGCCACCGAAATCATGCTGATAGTAGGGGCTGATGCGGGTATTGAGAACCCGCGTGCTGTCGCCCGACGTGGTCCGGTCGGAAAAAGCGGTTGATCCGTCGCTGGAATACCGCTCTTCCGTCAGGGCGATGTCCGTGTCCAGGAACAGATGCTCGGAGACAAATTCCACCTTGCTGGAGGCCAGCAGATTGTGGTTGAACCCGTTCAGTTCCGAATACCGCGAATAGATATCGTACCCGAGATCATACGCGGCAGTCAGTTGCAGGCGTCGACCGACGCCTGTCACTTCAAAGCCAGTGTTCAGACGCGTAATAAAATCGTCTTTCCGGTCGCTGGCATCTCCGAAGGCGTTGTCTGTGTAAATTTCGTCCACGCCGATATATGGATTGAACATCCATTCCGCGGCAAGGGCGTTTCCGGACATTGCCAGAACTCCTCCGGCAACGGCACATCCGATTGCCAGAGAAGTCCGTGACTTCTTCCTTCTGAAAACGAGCTGGTTTGCATTTAGCACAATGCGACTACCTTCTAATTGATTCCACCCTCAGTACGCACGGCAATCCGCTTGCCGCAACTCCTCCTAGAACCAGCTTTGCGGAATGATCAGGATATCGCCCGGAAGCAGCGGAACATTGGCCGACACGTCGCCATCGATGATCAGGTCGTCAAGACGGACATTGTAGGACTTCTTTTCGCCGCCTTCATTGCGGACAATAACGGCGCGGTTACCGGCCGCGAATTCTGTCATACCGCCAACGGCGATAATCGCATCAAGAACCGTCATTTCGTTGCGGTACGGAATTGCCTTCGGCTCTGCGGCCTGGCCGACAATGCGGATCTGCTGGTCATAGGGACCGTTGAAGGTCTTGACCGTTACGGTTACGAGCGGATCCTTGACATATTTGGACAGGACTTTCTCGATATCACGTGCAAGGACCTGCGACGTTTTCGACGCGGCCATCATGTCATCAACCAGTGGCGTTGAAATTCGGCCGTCGGGGCGCACCGGGACAGTGACCGAAAGATCCGGGTTCTGCCATACGAAAACATCAAGCTCGTCCTGCGGGCCGATAACATACTGGGGCGCCTGTGAGAGCGATGCCGGTGCAAGCGTTGCCGCCTCGTTTTTCGCGGCACATGCAGAAACAAACAGTGCCAGTGAAATCAAGATTGTCCGGGTGGCTGCGGACTTGATCTTTTGAAGTGTAAACACGTAAGTGCCTCCCCCTTGGTCTAAATAATTCTGACATGCCTATCAGAAACGGTTAAAATCATTTATTGAAGCCTTGTAACACAGCATATCCGCTATTTCTAAGGGTAACGCCATATTTTTATCCAGTATTTCCCTAAAAATGGCCATAATGCAACAATAGTTTGTGCGCGCATTGCAACGGGGATGTCACAATTTCCCCTGGAAATGCGTTTCTTAGAAAAAATATTAATCTTTTTTCAGCGTTTTTTATGTAGGATCTGCCGTGATCCAGCGTTGGCAAAGACGCCGATTATTTATATGATCCAGCCATGGCTGGTTTCGACTTATTGAGGGAAGCGTGAGCATACAGAAAAACCCGCTTCTGAAGGAAACTTTAGACAAATGTTCCCGGGTCTTCATCATCATAGCGGTTTTCGGCCTGGCCATTAACCTGCTTATGTTGACGGCCCCGCTGTTCATGATGCAGGTGTTTGACCGGGTCATCACCAGCCGCAACACGGATACATTGATATTGCTGATGCTGATTGCCGCCCTGGCTCTGTTGACCATGGCGATGCTTGAGGGTGTCCGCACCTTTATTCTCGTCAGGATGAGCCGCTGGCTGGACGGCCAGGTCGGCGGCGCGGCGCTGACGGCAAGTATCATGTCCGGCCTGACGACGGGACGGGAAGCCAGCGTCCAGGGACTTCGCGATCTCAGCACCTTCCGCTCGTTTCTGACCGGCCCCGGCATTTTTCCGATCCTTGATGCGCCCTTCGCCCCGATTTTTCTTGGCGTCATGTTTCTGCTGCATCCGCTTCTCGGCTGGATCTCCCTGATCGGCGCCGTCTTCCTTCTCGCGATCGGTATCGCCAACGAACGCTTCACCCGCAAGCTTCTCGCTGAATCCAACGGCCAGCAGATGGTGGCGATGAAACAGGCGGAGACGGCCTCGCGCAATGCCGACGTCATCGAGGCGATGGGAATGATGCCGCAGCTGATCAAGCGCTGGAATACCCGCCATGCTGATTCGCTGGCCCTGCAGGCGCAAGCCAGCGACCGCGGTGGCGTCCTCTCGGCGGCGTCCAAATTCGTCCGCGTGATGTTGCAGATCGGCGTGACCGGCGCGGGCGCCTGGCTGGTCATCCGGGCGGAGATGAGCCCGGGCGCGATGATTGCCGGATCGATTATCATGGGCCGCGCCCTCGCCCCCGTTGAGCAGGCGATCGGTTCCTGGAAGGGCTTCCTGACCGCGCGGGCGGCCTATGGCCGGCTGAAAGCGCAACTGGAAAGCAGCCCGCCGACGGGAACGGACATTATGCCGCTTCCCCGGCCGAAAGGCGCTGTTTCGGTTGAGGGGCTGAGCTATACGCATATCAATACGAAGGAGCCGATCCTTCGCAATATCAATTTCCGCCTTGAACCCGGTGAGGTGCTCGGCATTATCGGTCCGACGGCAGCCGGCAAGACGACGCTTGTGCGGCTGCTGGTCGGCAATCTCAAGCCGCGCTTCGGCCATGCCCGCCTCGACGAGATGGATGTCGCCGAATGGAGCGCCGACGACCGCGGCCAGTATATCGGCTATCTGCCGCAGGATATCGAACTGTTCGCCGGCACGATCCGCGAGAATATCGCCCGCATGAACGAAGGGGATCCGGCGCTGGTCATCGCCGCCGCCAAGAAGGCGGGCATCCATGACATGGTTCTGCGGATGGAAAAGGGCTACGAGACCGAGATTGGCGAAGGCGGCGCGGCGCTGTCGGGCGGACAGCGGCAGCGCATTGCCCTTGCCCGCGCCCTTTACGGCAATCCCAGCTTGCTGGTACTTGATGAGCCCAATGCCAACCTTGACAGCGTCGGTGAATCCGCGCTGATGCGCGCCATGGATAATCTCAGGGCCGAGGGCATGACGGTGATCGTTATTGCCCATCGGCCGAATATCCTGCGCCATGTCGACAAGATCCTGGTCCTCAAGGACGGCATGCTTCAGGAATTCGGTCCGCGCGATGAAGTGATGATGAAGCTCCAGGGTGTGCAGAAGGCGCTGCCCGGTCCGAACCAGACGATCCAGGTGAGGAAAGAAAAAGATCAGGCGGATAAGCCGGTGCGGACGAAAGTCCGAACCCCCGAACCAACCGACGCGGCGGGGATCAAGGTTGCCAAAAAATTCACACCGACACGAAGTGCGCCGTTATCTAAGGTGCCGCTGAAAAAGGCGAACGGGGTGCATATGAATGGCAGCGGGCCGCGAAAGAAACCGACTGTGCTGACCATGGGACCGAGCGAAAAGATCAAGGCTAAAATCCAGTCGCTGACGTCCCATCCGCTCAGCGATTCAGACATTTCGAAAATTTACTCCCTGTTCGTCCAAGGCGATCAGGAGGGCGCATTGAAGTATATCGAGGAAATCAAAAGATGATGAATGTACGCGGGCCGGTGCTTTTTGGCCTGGTCATAATTTTCCTCTTCTTCGGCGCGTTTGTCGGATGGGCGGCTTTCGCCCCCTTGGGAAGCGCGGCGATCGCCCAGGGGGTGGTCAGCGTGGAAGGAAACCGCAAGTCCGTGCAGCATCTTGAGGGCGGCATTGTCTCGGAAATCAAGGTCAAGGACGGCGATATCGTCAAGAAGGGCGACGTTCTGATCGTTCTTGACGAAGTGCAATCCAAGGCCTCCATGGAAATCGTCCGCAGCCGGCGCGCCGTCGCCCTGGCCCAGAAAGCGCGCCTGACCGCGGAGCGGGACGGTCTGGACAAGATCGATTTTCCGGAATGGCTTCTGGAACGCAAGGATGAGCCGAACATAAAGGAGGCCATGCAGGGCCAGCAGAATATCTTCGAGTCCCGGCGGACGTCGCGCGAAGGCCAGATCACAATACTCCGCCAGAAGGCGTCACAGCTGGAAGAGGAGATCAAGGGGCTGGAGGGACAGGTTTCCTCCTCCGACCGGCAGATTTCGCTGATTGCCGACGAGATAAAAGACGTCGAGAGCCTGGTCGAGAAGAACCTTGCCAAACGCCCGCGGCTGCGCGCCTTGCAGCGGAGTCTTGCCGAACTGAAGGGCAATCGCAGCCAGAATGTGTCGAGAATTGCCCAGACGCGGCAGGCGATCGGCGAGGTCGAGCTGCAGATCAACGAACTCAACAACAGCCTGATGGATGAGGTCGTCGCGGAGCTGCGTGACGTGCAGGCGCAAATTTTCGATCTCGAAGAGCAGACGCGCGCCTCCGAAGACGTGCTGAACCGGACGGAAATCCGGGCGCCGACCGATGGCTATGTGGTGAACCTGCAGGTCCATACCACCGGAGGCGTCATCAAGCCGGGCGAAACGGTCCTGGATATTGTTCCGGATAACGTCCAGCTGATCGTCGAGGCAAAGGTCAATACCAAAGATATCGACTCCGTCTATATCGGCGCCCAGGCGCGCATCCGCTTTCCCGCCTTCAGCCAGCGCTTCTCCCTGCCGGCGGAGGGAACCGTTTTGAGCGTATCGGCCGACAGCCTGGAAGATGATCGAACCGGGAATTTCTATTATCTTGCGCGGGTTCAGATAGACAATCTTGAAAATGCGGATATCAAGGTGACGCAACTGCGCCCGGGCATGCAGGCGGATGTGATGATTGCAACGGGCGAACGGACCGCGCTTGATTATTTCGTGAACCCGATCATTCTCAGCTTCAACCGCGCGCTCAGGGAAGATTGAGGGCGGCGGGCGGTCTGGTGCAAATTACGCCGGCTCGTGGGGAAACCCTTTCTTTCTCCGGCGCGTTTGCTATAGATTGATGGAGGAAGCTTAAAAGCAACCCCGGCGTAATTTTTTGAAGTACTGGCTCCGTGCGCATTCTGAACATCATCATTTCAAGTGCTTTTTGTATCTGCGCAGATTTTATTTAACATTCAAATGACATATTAGCCGCGAGATGTCTTGGACAAGGAACAATTTTACACTTTTTAAACCTTACTTCTCTAGATTGATGGTTACCAATTCCGGAATTGAAAGCGCGAGTAATGAAGATTGCGATAGTTTCACGGCATGACCCCACGAATATGTCCGCGTGGTCAGGGACGCCTTATTTCATTACCCGTGAAATAAAGAAAATCTCTGATGACGTGGTCGTTATTCGCGCGCAGAAAATGGGATTGTTGCTCGGCCTGACGAGAGTGATCCGGTATATTTCCAAATTGTTCGGCTCGAGTATCGATCTGTCGGTTACGAACGCCTATAGCAAGGCCGTTGGCCACGAAATTCAGAGAAAAATTGACCAGGCGGATCCGGAAGTCGTCATTGGCATTGCCGCCTCGCCGGAACTTGCCAATATCAAAACCTCCGCGCCCATCCTGCATATCTCCGATGCGACCTATGCGGTCATGACGAATTACTATCCGGAAGTGAGCCGTGTTCCGAAATGGCTATGGCGGGAAGGAAACGAGATTGAGCGGCGCGTCATCGAGAATTCCACCTATTCCATCTTCCCCTCGCAATGGGCGATGAAATCGGCGCAGCAGGATTACGACGCCAATCCCGCGAAGCTCCAGTTTATCCGCCTTGGCGCAAATGTCGGCGAGCTGCCGGGCGTGGATGAGCCCTATCTCGCGCGGAAGTTTGACGACGAGTTAAGACTCCTCTTCATGGGGAAAGACTGGGATCGCAAGGGCGGCGAGATAATCCTCTCGGCCTTCGAGAAACTCAGAAAAGACGGAATAGCCGCTGAGCTTTCCATTGTCGGCTGTGACCCGTTTCCGGGAAAACCGCCGGCGGGTGTCACAGTCTATGAGAATATCCGAAAGAACGATCCTGAACAGTTTGCGCTCTATAACAAGCTGTTTTCCGAAGCCTCCCTCTTTGTACTGCCGACGCGCGCCGAGGCATATGGCCTGGTCTTTGCGGAGGCCGCCGCCTTCGCAACACCGGTGATCGCGCCGATGACGGGCGGCATCCCGTCGGTGGTCGATGACGGAAAATCCGGCATCCTGTTGCCGCTGTCCGCCAGCGGCGAAGACTATGCCGACGCCGTCCTCGACCTTTGGCGGGACAAGGCACGGCTAAGGGATATGGCCAGTTATGCCCGCGACAAATATGTGAGCGAATTGAACTGGGACAGATGGCGGACGGACTTCAGCGCGATTCTCGCGGATCTGCAAACCAGCTCCGGGCAGGAGGACGATGCTCCGATCCGCCCATCGGCGATCCATTGAATTATCGTTACCTCGGGCTGCCGCGGGATGACAGGCGGGACTTGTACAGACGACAGCGCTTCGCCCGGATTGTTTGATGACTGAAGGAAAGAGCATGCCCACCCAGCGGATATCTGTCGTCATAGCGACCTATAACTGCGATGCGACACTACCCGTCACCCTCGACTCTCTGCTCGGTCAGACGCGCAAGGCCGACGAAATCATCATCGTCGACGATCACAGCGCAACCCCGGCCGCTGAGCTTCTCGGCGACCTTGATCCCGAGATACGGATTATCCGCCACGAGACAAATAAAGGGGTTCGATACACCCGCAATACCGGCTTTGCGGAGGCGACTGGCGATTATATTTTTTTCCTCGACGGTGATGATATCCTGTGCCCCGAGTTTTTGGCGGTCGCGCTTGATGCCCTGGACAAAAATGAGAAGGCCGGCGCCTGTTTCGCCAGCTTCTATAAATGTTTCGATGGCGACGCGGCACCAATTCTGGCGAGCCACCGCGAGCAGGTCCCCGATATAGAAACCCGTCCCAAAGGCGACGGACTGACCTACTATCTGAACCATACGGGCGCGATCATTCCCTCTTTCAGTATCTTCCGCAAAACGGCACTCGATGACATCGTGGAGGCGGACGGACTCTTTCCGACGGATCTTCTCAGCAACGAGGATTTTCACCTATTCGTCCGTATTCTGGCGAAAAACGATACGCTCTGGATTAACAATCCGATGGGCGTCTATTTCCTGCGCCCGGACAGCATTTCACGCGACCAGCTCAAGATATGGTCGTCGCGGGCGGCGGCGGTGGCCTCCCTTGTCGGGCTGGCGGACCGCCTGTCTCTCTCCCGTTTTCACGTTGCTTTCCTCAAACGAATGCAGGCCTCCGCAATGCGTCAATATGCCCGCATTCTTGCAAATGGCGGCGATCGAAACAAAGCGATGCGGTGCCTTGTCAAGGAACTCGGACGGTCACCGGATTTAAAAACATTTGCTGTTCTGGTGTTGGTCATGTTGGGTCTTCAAAAAAAGAAGATTGAATATGGCGGTGCGGAATATTAAGGCTACGTCATGGCTAGTGAAACAATCTCCATTATTATCCCGGCGTATAATTCCTCGGGCACGATCTGCGAGACAGTTGACGCTGTTTTAAACCAGACCCGCGTGCCCGATGAAATCATCGTTGTCGATGACTGCGGCCCGGACGATTTGCCGGCGGCGCTCGGGGAGCGCATGAAGCATATCACCTATATTCGCCATGAAACGAATACGGGCGTGGCGGGCGCCCGCAACACCGGCTTTTTGGCGTCAACCGGCAGCCTGATCTCCTTTCATGACGGAGACGACATACTTTTCCCGAAATTTATGGAAACGGCATCGCGCGTTCTTGCGGAAAGACCCGACATCCAGCTTTGTTTCGGCGCCTTTCACAGCGCCTTCGACGACCAGATCCCGTCGATAACCGATCGTGACATTCCGGAAAACCCGGAACTGACCATTTATAAAGCCGGAGAAATTCTGCAAGCCTATCTGTATGATGCAACCTCTCCGCTGATCAACTTCGGCCTGACACGGCGGAGCACGCTAGAACAGATCCTGAAAGACGGATGCGTTTTGGACCCGGCAAATAGGATGACCCCGGACTTCAATTACATGCTTGAGCTGTTCGTTCAGTTCAATCTTGCTTTCATTGAAAACCCCTGCGGGATCTGGCGTCTCCGGGCGAACAGCCTGTCGCAGGACCAGTTGGCGATGTGGGAAAGCCGCGTTCATAGTCTGACCTCTGTCCTTAAGGCCATATCCTCGCGGCCGGTCGCCAAGAAAAGCGTCGAATTGCTGGAGGAAAACCAGCGGGCATCCGTAAGATATTGCGGCAAGCTTCTTGCGCTTTCGGGGAAAAAATCCGCGGCTCTGAAGGTTCTCCTGAAGGAATTTTTTGCACATCCCAGAATAAAGACGGCGGCCTTGTTCGTGCTCATCGCTCTCGGGCTCCGGTATCGAAAGCAGGAGCAAAAAGAGGGCGATTGGCGGGGGAGCCGAATTAAGTAGCTGTTTTCGCTGCGCTTTCACAAAAAAACCGGCGGCCCTTTCGGAACCGCCGGTTTTCTTTTGTCCGTTTTTCGCGGCTTACGCGAAGTCGAGCGAGTCTTCCACAAGCGCGACGCCGATCACATCGAGATTTGAGCTGTTCAAATCGTCGTGCGCGTCGATATAGGCGGTCCGTTCGAACACCGACATGCCTGAGTCAATATCGAGGGACTCGTCAATGATCGAGAAGTCGGCGATCCGTCCCTGGAAATCGTCATTATTCTGGAAGGCGGTACCGCCCACCGTGACATCCCACCATTTCGGATCGGCAACCCCTCCGGTCACGCCGCTCTGCGACTGCAGCAGTTCACCGTCGAAGTAGATCGAGAAGGTGTCGGCCTCGTCATCCAGAACCAGCTGCACGTCGTGCCAATCGGTGTCCTTGATGGCATCCTTGAAGGTATAGACCTGCAACCTCTGTCCGTCTTCGGCGAAGTAGACCATAAGGTCATCGTCCTGGACCTGAATACCGTAATTCATGTGGTTCCAGAGCAGACGTCCCCGTCCGGCGTCAAGATCGTCGAGTGCGAAGGTGACACTTGCCGTGAAGTCATCCTGACCGAAATATTCGTCGCCCCGGCCGAGATTGAGAATACCGTCGCCGATGGCCGTTGCGGCCTGGTCGAGCGCGGCGATTTCCAATTCGTCGTCGAGATCCGGAATATTGCTATCGCCGGTATCCGTATCCGAGTCGCCCGTATCGGTATCGTCATTTCCGGTTTCGGTTTCATCGGGATCCTGCGGATCGGGCGTCGTGTCGTCGTCGGTCGTGTCGGTTTCATCCGGAGTTTCGGTTTCATCCGTCGTATCGTCGGTCGTATCGTCCGTACCCTGATCATCGTCATTCGTATCGTCCGTACCCTGACCATCGTCATTCGTCGAACCGTCGGTATTCTCGACCATGCTCTTGTACAACTCTTCGGCCTGGTCGCCGTTAATGGCGCCTTGCGCAAAGGATACATTATCGATGAGGCCGTTGAACGAGCCGCCGTATTCACCGCCAACGAAGAAGTCATGCCACTGGTTGCCGGTCTGGACGGCGCCGTCAAGACCCGTGACCGTCGCCGCTTCAACGCCGTCGACATAGAAAACAGCCTCGCCATTATCGCCGGAGAAGGTCAGCGTGAACTGATGCCAATCCGTATTATGGATATCGATATTGTCGATATTGACCCAGTTTGTGCCGTTTGACGTCTGGACCATCGCCGTAATGGTTTCGGAGTTGATCTTCACAACGAAGCTCGAGGAGAAGTAAATGGCGTAGCCAGAAGCGTTCTCCGCGCCGGCTTCCTTCTTGAAGTCGAAGGAGAGCGTGTAGGCGTCGTTATTCAGGAATTGCCCCGTGTTGTCATAGCTGATGGCGCCATCATTGAGCTTCACCGCCTCGCGATTGCCGTCCTTCACAAACGAGACGGAATTGGAAACAGTTTCATCGTCGCTGTTCGGATCTGCGGCGTTATTGGCATCTCCGTTCATGTTCGCCCGTATCAGGTCATCCGTTTCCACGGGATCGTTCGAGCCGGTCGTGTCGTCACCACCATTGCCGTTGTTGCCCGTATTGGTATCATCATCGGAATTATCCGGTGTTTCGTTGGAATCGTCCGGCGTTTCCGTATCTGAATCCGTCGTATCATCCGGTGTGTCCGGCGTTTCGTTGGAATCGTCGGGCGTCGAATTGTCGTCCGAGCCATTGTCATGGGTCGTACCGGGACCAACCTCCGTCAGATCCGCACCGGCGCCGAGATCTTTAACCGGCTGCAGGTCGTCCAGATCCGGGTTGCCGGACATGGCATCAACAAACAGCTTGCCGATATAGTTGCTGGCGCCCGAGTTCGATTCCTGAACATAATAGTTGTTGGAATTCTTCAGGATGCCGATGTCGTCGGTATATTCAGCAATCGGCGCCGAAATGACGTTGTCGGTGACGACGACATTCTTCGTTGCCAGGCTGAAATTAATGCCGGGAGAGTTCTTCGGGTCATCGACACTCGGAAGCATCGTGTTGTTGGTCACCTGAACGCCGTCGGCACCTTCAATCAGGATTGCCTGGCGATGACCGAGATGCATCACGTTGTTGTCGATCACGACATTTTCAAACTTGGCGGCCGTATTGCCATGATCTTCGATATAGACGCCCATGATGGGGAAGCCGTCCGACTGATCGAAGAAGTTGTTTGTAATGGTGATATTGGCGCTGTCTTCCGACTGGCTGCTGTCGATCCAGAAGTGAATATTGTCGCCATGGTCGTTGGAACCGCCATAACCGTAGGGGTTCGACGCACCGAAATAGTTTCCGTCCACGGTTACATCATGAACATCCGCGCCGACGATATGCGATGTACGGACATTTTCGATCGACCCGTTGAGAATTTCAACCTGCTCGGATTCATGAAGAACAACGCCCTTGCCGAACGTGTCAATGACGTTGCCGTCAAGTTTCACGTCGTCGGAATACTGAATGGTGACACCGCGTCCCGCGGCATATCCGGCAGCATTTCCGTTACTCGTCGTGGAGGCCAGCTCGCCCTCGATAACCGAATTGACGATGCTGATGTCCGACGACCGGTTCACCATGAATGCGCTGTCGTGAGAATAGGACGACGCGGTCGGATGGTAATCCACTTCGATGGAGTCGAAGGTAACGTTCGACGAATAGCTTACGTTAACGGTGCTAAATACCGCCATATTGTCGGGATTGGCAGAGACAATGGTAACTTCCGAACTGAAGTTAAGATTGCTGACACTTAAACTGCCGTAATTACCACTGTTCAAAACAATGGTTTCGCCGCCAGTGGCGCTCTTGAGTGCTGCGCTTAATTGGGAGCTGTTTGAGACTATAATTGTCGTATTCGCCATTTTATTTATGCTCACTTTTACCGGAATGGTTTTTATTTAATAAAATCTGGTTACTGGCAACACTTACTGGCCTGGTCTCAAAGGAACTGACCTTGTTATACGTGCATTCAGTAGACAGTATATTTGTTAACATGAAATTAATTTTTTAACCTCTGTGATCTCTCACGCTTAATATTAACAATTCGTTTACGATTACTTCGATTTCGTCCACATACAAAGTTATAGACACCTTATTTACGGGCGATTTTCTCGAAAAATCTCACGTGTAGACTAGTATGTCCACGAATAAGGCTAGAATATGGCACGGAAAGGGACTTTTTGCGGCCAATTTTTTTGTAAATCATTTGTTAATATAAAAATTATTTCTTAAAAATCATCAGTTTTATTTAAAGAGAAGTAATTAAAGGTTACTTTTTTATTAACTCTCGGAATGATATGCTGGTTTCGCCGCATTATTGTAAAAAATATTAAATTAAATAATTTTTTAATTTGCGAATTTATTTCGCTTATTCTTCGCAACTCCCGCCGAATAAACTGTGGGGCGTCAAACAATAATTTTTTTACGGCCTGGACCGGTCAAATTTTCGTCGGATGACTGGCATCGGCGGGTTTCGACCAAATTGGGCGGCTGCCCTATTTCCCGGAAAAAAGGTGAAAATTTTCTCCGGTCGGCCGGAAATCAGCCGGATTTTGCGCCGTAGATCATAGGAATATGCATTTTTTTGACCCTATCACCCATATGAGGGATGCAGGAAAGAGACGAGCGTCATATTCCTGTAGGCAATGAGGAATACCAAATCCGTGTCTCCAAAGTCGGGCGGACGGAAATCCGGGAGTAAAAAAGTGCTGTTTCAAAAGTTTGCAGTGACAGGTCTGGCGATGCTGTTGATGGGCGCCGTAGCCGCGTCCGCCGCGCCGGTGAGCGTGGAGAAGGCGTCCGTGGGCGTGACATTGCCACAACAGCCTGCCGTTGGGGAAACAGCGGAAGCGGGCGCCCTGTCGGCGCATCAGGCGACCGCATTCGCCCTGTTCAAGGATAAGCCGGCAACGGACATTGCCGAGAAGGGATCGACAGGCGGAAGTTTCATGAGTTCCGTGCCCTTGCCGCCGGCCGTTTTGCTCTTTGGCGGGGCGCTGGGCGCCATATTTTGGCTCGGCCGTCGCCGCAAGCAGGATAATTCAAACTGGGAATAAGTGAATTTAAATTGCCAGACTATATTACAAAGTAAATTTTCTATCGTCGCCGATCCCGTTTCGGGTGAGGCTTCAAAAGTAACATTTCAGTACCCATATAAAGTGGTGGCCGGTTGGCCACCACTTTTTTTTATTCTTCGAAAGATCACAATCTTGTTTGTAGAATATATGGATCAACCGCGTTAACATGGCGCCTTCGCCGTTGCGAGACGACGACAACTTTCAAATGCGCAGATTGGAAGAAGCATCTAATGCCCCTGACCCGGCTTAACAGGTTAATTTCAAGACGCTCGACGAACCTGGCCGAAGCAAAGCCCGACGACTTCGCCGGCGGTTCGGTTTCCCTCAAAAGCGCGACCCTGCCCGAGGGGCAGCGTGCCTATGTCATCGGTGACATCCATGGTCGCAAGGATCTGCTGCTGCCATTGCTGGACAGGATCGAGCGGGACCGGTCGCATAGCAACGATGTCAGGACCCACCTGATATTCCTGGGCGACTATGTCGACCGCGGCCCCATGAGTTCCGGCGTTATCGATCAGATGCTGGACATTGTTAACTCCGACATGAATGTCATCGCGCTCAAGGGCAATCATGAGGCGGCGATGATGTCCTTTTTGCAGGACCCGGTGAAAGGCAAGCGCTGGCTGCACTACGGGGGTGACGCGACACTCCGAAGCTATGGCGTGGACATTGACCTTGCGGGTCTGTCCGAAGAGACAATCGTCAAGGCGGGACGGCGGCTTAAAAAGAATCTCCCCGATTCCCATCTTAAATTTATCGGAACGCTGAAAAGCGGCCATTCCATGGGCGATTATTTCTTTGTGCATGCCGGTATCGAGCCCGGAACAGCGATTGACGAGCAGCGCGAGCATGATCTTCTCTGGATTCGCGACAGTTTCCTCGCCCATGAGGGCCTGTACGAGAAGGTCGTCGTCCATGGCCATAGTATTATTCCCGAGCCTGAGTTCAGGGAAAACCGGATCGGGATCGACACCGGAGCATTTTATTCGAACATTCTGACCTGTCTCGTTCTGGAAGGGGACCGCAAGGAGATCCTATGAATGTCCGGCCGTTTGCCTGCGTTATCCTGACCCTCGCTTCCCTCCTCTGCTCCCTTCCGTTCAATCCGTCTTTTTCTCAAACCGGCGCCGAGGTGCCCGCCGCGTTTCTCGATCGGCAGGATGTCTTTCCGGTCGGCGTATGGCTTCAGGATCCGGTAAATGCCCGCGCGTATCAATCGATCGGGATTAATTTCTATGCCGGTCTGTGGGAAGGGCCGACCGTCGCGCAGCTGGAACAGTTGCAGGCGGCCCGCATGCCCGTCTTCGCTCCGCAAAATGATATCGGCCTTTCCGGCCGCTATCGGGATATCATCGCCGGATGGATCATGCCCGATGAGCCGGACAATGCGCAGGCGAAAGATGGCGGCGGTTTCGGCCCGCCCATCCCGCCGGCCGAACTGTTGGCGCTCTACCGGAAAATGAAGGAACGGGATCCGGACCGGCCGATCCTTCTTAACCTTGGTCAGGGCGTCGCCTGGGATCAGTGGTACGGCCGGGGAACACGGACAAACCATCCGGAAGATTATAAGGAGTATGTCCGGGCCGGGGATATTCTCTCGTTCGATATTTATCCGGTCACCCACCGCGATGCCGGTGTCCGCGGGCGCCTTGATTTCGTTGCGCGGGGTGTCGATCGGCTGATCGGTCTGACCGGCGGCGCCAAACCCGTCTGGGCGGTGATCGAGGCGAGCCGCGTGTCCAATCCGAAGCTTCTCCCCACCGGAGACGAGGTGCGCAAACTCGTCTGGCTCAGCATTATCCATGGCGCGCGGGGCATCATATATTTCGTCCACCAATTTTCCCCCCGCTTTATCGAAGCCTCCCTCCTCGGGAACCGGGCGTTAAGCGCCGATGTCGCGGCGATTAACAGGCGGCTGCAGTCGTTGGCGCGCGTCCTTAAAAGCGACTCGCTGCCCGGCGCCATTCGTATCGAGACGGACGCCACGGCGCCGTCGGGAAGCATCTCGGCGATCGTCAAGAAAGACGACTGCCATCTTTACGTCTTCGCCGGTTCCGTCAGTAAATTTGCCGCCTCTGTGCGTCTCGTGCTGACCGGCGAGGCGGTGATGCCGCAAGTCGAGGTGCTCGATGAAGACCGGACGCTGCCGCTTGAGAAGGGGGCCTTCCGGGACGCATTCGAGCCCTATGCCGTGCATCTTTATAAAATACCCCGGAGCGACACGAAAAACTGCCATTAGCGCGGGACGCTGTTCGCCGGCGGCCCTCCGCGCCATGACGCCCTGCCCACTGAAAAGACGGACCCGAAAAGACAATCGGCGACTACCAAACGTTCGTTTTATATACAGAATAATTCTCTTATATAGGGGTGCGCCCTTACAGACGGATGATGCCGTCCTTGCTAATCCTCTGCCATGGTTGACGAATTTCCGCTGCGGTGATAAGCGGCTTTTATTAGGACATGAAACAAATTCAAATTTTGTTGATACACAAATAAAGCTTTGAAAAAAATAAGATTTTTAATGGTTAATATCCTTTTCAAATTTGGTCTTAAAGGATAATTTAAACAAATTCTTCTATTCTTGTTGCATACGGATGCAATGTCTGAAGGGGTGGGATTCAGAAAATGGTCGCGAAGGCGCAGGATTTAAAACAAGAGCAGATCGAAAAAGTTCTCTCTATAGTAGAAAATCGCTTGGACAAAAAGACGGCGGCGGATGCGATAAAATTCGTGCGTCAGTTCTATGAACGGCCGGCGCCGGAGGATGTGCTCGGCGTGCCGCCGGAATATCTCTATGGATCGGCATTGTCACTCTACAAATTCGCCGCGGTGCGCCTGCCGGGCGTGGCGAAGCTGCGCGTCTTTACCCCGGATCTGGAAGAGCATGGCTGGAAAACGACGCATTCCGTGATCGAGATCGTCAATGATGACATGCCCTTTCTCGTGGACAGCGTGACGGCGGCGCTGAACCGGCGGGGGCTTACGGTCCATCAGGTTGTCCATCCGGTGGTGTATGTCGAGCGCGACAGCAAGGGAAATCGCCTTCGGACCTACGACGCGGAGCCTTCGGGCAAACAGAAATCGGTGCGCGAAAGCGTCATGCATTTCGAGATCGACGAGCAATCCGACCCGGCAGTGCTTCTCGAGGTCGAGGCAAATCTTGCGGATATCCTCAATGACGTCCGGATTGCGGTTGAAGACTGGAAACCCATTCTCGCCCATGTTGATGCGATTAGCGAAAATCTGAAGAAAAATCCGCCGCCGCTGGACAAGGGCGAAATCGACGAAGCCCTGGCGCTGCTGCAATGGATGTCCGACAACCATTTTACCTTCCTCGGGTATCGCGAGTTCGAATTCGCCGCAGACAGCAAGGGAAAACTGGATCGCTGGGGCCTTGTCGAAGGGTCCGGCCTTGGTATCCTGCGAGATCCGACGCGCCGCATCATGACCGGCAGCACGGAAATATCGCCGGAAGTGAAGGATTTTCTCCGCCGCCGTGAACTGATCATCGTGACCAAGGCGAATGTCCGCTCCACGGTCCACCGCGCCGTCCATCTCGATTATGTCGGCGTCAAGAAGTTCAACAAGAAAGGCGAGGTTATCGGCGAATGCCGGTTTACCGGCCTGTTCACCTCGGCCGCCTATAACCGGATTCCCCGCGATATCCCCTATCTTCGCCGCAAGGTCAGCCAGACGCTGGAACTTGCCGGTTTTGCCAAAAACAGTCACGACGAAAAGGCCTTTACGCATATTCTGGAGAGCTATCCGCGCGATGAACTGTTCCAGATTTCCGTCGAGGATCTCTATGAGAACGGGACCAAGATACTTTCCCTGCAGGAACGGCCAAGGATCGGCGTGCTTCTGCGTCGCGACCGGTTCGAGCGGTTCGTCTCGGCGATTGTCTATACCCCGCGGGAGAAGTTCAACACGGACATCCGGCGTAAATTCGGCGATCTGCTGGCGGACGCCCATAACGGCTCGCTGTCGTCCCATTATGCCCTCGTCGGCGATGATGTCCTCGCGCGCATACATTATATCATCGCCCTCAAGAGCAAGCATAAACCGAAGGTCGATGAAGAAGACCTGGAACGACGGCTGGTTGAAGCGTCGCGGGACTGGTCGGACGATCTTCTCGATGCGTTGCTTGAAAAATGGGGTGAGGAAAAGGGCCTGCGCCTGAAGACGCGCTACGGCGACGCGTTCCCCGCCGGGTATAAAGAAAGATTCAATGCCGACCTCGCGCTCTATGACATCGAGAAGATCGAGGCTGTCTTTAAATCCCGGGAACTCGGCCTCAATCTGTATCGCTGGGTGGAGGACCCGGAAAACAAGGTGCGTTTCAAGGTCTACAGCCAGGAAACACCGCTGACCCTCTCCGATTGCCTGCCCATGCTCGAGAATATGGGGCTCAAGGTGCTGGCGGAAAATCCCTATCTCGTCCATTCGGAGGATATGCCGGGGAAAGTCTGGATACATGATTTCGAGCTGATCGAACCGGGCGGCTATGCCCTCGATCTCCATGACCTGAAGGCGAAATTCGAGGAAACCTTCCGCCGGGTCTGGACCGGCAATATGGAAAATGACGGCTTCAACCGTCTGGTGATGCGCGCCGGCCTCGACTGGCGGAATATTGTCGTGTTGCGGGCCTATGCGAAATATCTGCGGCAGGCCGGCATCACTTTCAGCCAGACTTATATGATGAACACGCTTTCGGGCAATCCGGAAATCGTCAAGCGCCTTGTCGAGCTTTTCTATGCCCGTTGCGACCCGGCGCAGGACAAGGATCGCGATGAGAATGTCGCGCGTATCCTGGAAGGCATCTGGCAGCAACTCGACGCCGTGGCCAGCCTTGATGAGGACCGCATTCTCCGCCGCTTCGTCAACCTGATTCTCTGCACCCTGCGTACCAATGTGTTCCAGGCGCGCGTCGACGAACAGGGCAAACCCTATTATTCCTTCAAGCTCGACAGCCAGAAGGTGGAGGAACTGCCGCTTCCCCGGCCGTTCGTCGAAATCTTCGTCTATAGCCCGCGGGTCGAAGGCGTGCATCTGCGCGGCGGCAAGGTCGCGCGCGGGGGCCTGCGCTGGTCCGACCGGCGGGAGGATTTCCGCACCGAGGTTCTGGGCCTGATGAAGGCGCAGATGGTCAAGAATACGGTTATCGTGCCGGTCGGCTCTAAGGGTGGATTCTACCCCAAGAACCTGCCGAGCGCCGGATCGCGGGAGGAATTCCTCGCGGAGGGGATCAACTGCTACAAGATATTCATCTCCGGCCTGCTCGATATTACCGATAATTACGTCGGTAGCGACGTCGTGCCGCCCGAGAATGTCGTCCGTCATGACGGCGACGATCCCTATCTCGTCGTTGCGGCGGATAAAGGCACGGCGACCTTCTCCGATATCGCGAATGAAGTGGCGATTTCCTACGGCTTCTGGCTGGGGGATGCCTTCGCCTCCGGCGGTGCCGCCGGCTATGATCACAAGAAGATGGCGATTACCGCGCGCGGCGCCTGGGAATCGGTGAAACGGCATTTCCGCGAGATGGGGATCGATACCCAAAGCCAGGAATTCGATGTGGCCGGCATCGGCGACATGTCCGGCGACGTGTTCGGCAATGGCATGCTGCTGTCCGAGAAAATCCGGCTTGTCGCGGCGTTCGATCATCGCAACATCTTCATCGATCCCGCGCCGGACGCGGCGAAAAGCTTCAAGGAGCGCAAGCGGATGTTTGCCCTTCCCCGCTCGTCCTGGGAAGATTACGATCCCAAGCTGATCTCGGCCGGCGGCGGCGTGTTCGACCGCAAGGCGAAGGCTGTTCCGGTGACGCCGGAAATCAAGAAACTGCTGGACATCAAGGCCGACCAGGTTACGCCCAACGAACTCATCATGGCCATTCTGAAAATGAAAGTTGACCTGTTGTGGTTCGGCGGGATCGGCACCTATATCAAATCAAGCCACCAGAGCAACGCCGAGGTCGGCGACCGCGCCAATGATTCCATCCGCGTCAACGGCAAGGAAGTGCGCGCGAAAGTAATCGGCGAGGGCGGCAATCTCGGGGTGACGCAACTCGGCCGCATCGAATATGCGCTGAACGGCGGCCGGCTGAACACCGATGCCATCGATAATTCGGCCGGTGTCGACTGCTCCGACCATGAGGTCAATATCAAGATTTTGCTGCGCGCCGTTCTCGACGATGGTGAGATGACGGACAAGCAGCGGGACCGCCTGCTTGTCGATATGACCGATGACGTGGCCGCCCATGTGCTTGAGGATAATTACCTGCAAACTCAGGCCCTGACCACGGCCGAGCGGCAAAGCGTCGACAATTTCGCCGAGAATATTCTGTTCATGCGGTCGCTCGAGAAGGCGGGGCGGCTCGACCGGGCGGTGGAGAATCTGCCCGATGATGAGGAAATCGCCCGCCGTCAGGCGGCGAATATCGGCCTGACCCGGCCGGAAATGTCCGTGCTCCTCGCCTATGCCAAGATGACGCTTTACTCCGATATCCTTGAAACGGACCTTCCGGACGATCCCTATTACGCCCTCTGGCTTGCCGACTATTTCCCGCCGCAACTGCGCGAGAAATTCGCCGCCTACGTGGCGGGGCATCGGCTGCGCCGTGAAATCATTACGACGATTATCATCAACCGGCTCGTCAACCGCGCCGGTCCGACCTTCGTCTTTCAGATGATGGAAGAGCAGGGGTGCCGGGCAGAGGATGTCGCCCGCGCCTTCGCGCTGGTCTGCGCCGTCTTCGATCTTGAAAAACTCTGGTCGGGGATCGAGGCGCTGGACAACAAGGTAAGCACGGATGTCCAGGGCCGGATGATCGACGTCACCCAGAAACTCGCCCGGCGGGCGACGCTCTGGTGTCTCCGTCATCTCAGCCGGTCCGATGACATCGCCGGTGAAGTCAAGCGGCTTTCGGCCGACATGCGCAAGCTCGAAAAAGGTCTTGAAGACCTGTTGAGCGAGGAGGGGTGCCGCCGCTTCGTCGCCCGGGCGAACCAGCTTTCCGCCGATGGCGTTCCGGAAACCCTCGCGCGCCGGGTTGCGGCGCTGGGGCCCCTGCGCTCTTCCCTTGATGTGGTGCAGGCCGGCAAGATGGCCAGCCGCCCGATCGCCGAGGTTGGCGAGGTGTATTTCGCCGTCGGCGCGGACCTCAATCTCGACTGGCTGCGGACCGCCGCAGAAACGATCGAGCCCGCCAATAACTGGGACCGGCTCGCCATCACCGCGATCATCGACGATCTCTACGGCCAGCAGCGCGCCATCACGGCCTCGATCTTTGCCGGGGCGAATGGTCACAAGGGACGCGCCGCGTTCGATTTCTGGGCGGGCAACAACCAACTGGCGATCCGGCGGTCGAAAGAGCTTATTCAGGAATTCAAGTCGACCGGCGCGCTGGATATTTCCAAACTCGCCTTCGCCAACCGGCAGTTCCGTTCCATGATTACGTGATTGTCTAATCCGGATCTTTCGCGTAGCGTGATCGTCTCTGGCGGGACGTGTAGGGGGAAGCGGCATGAGTGCGATCAGTGAAGGGACTCCGCAGGCGGCGGGGAAACTCGGGAAATTTTCCTGGGCGCTGTTTGACTGGGCGAACCAGCCCTATTTCACCGTCGTCACCACCTTTATCTTTGCGCCCTATTTTACGACCTTCGTCGCCGCCAGCCCGGCGGAGGGGCAGGCCTATTGGGGCTACACCCAGGCGATCGCCGGCGCGCTGATCGCGATTTTAAGCCCCGTGTTCGGCTCCATTGCAGATGCGGGCGGTGCGCGTAAACCCTGGATCCTGTTCTTCACGATCATCTGCGCCATCGGCGCCTTTTCACTTTGGTGGGCGGTGCCGGGCCAGCAAAGCGGGATCCTCTGGATATTGGCGGGGATCGTTCTCGGTACCATCGGCGTCGAGTTCAGCATCGTCTTCAATAATGCGATGCTGCCGACCCTGACGACGCCGGAGCGGTTGGGGCGCTTAAGCGGCTTCGGATGGGGGCTTGGCTATATCGGCGGGCTGATCGCCCTGTTTATCGTATTGCTCGGTTTCTCGCTGCCCGAAGTGCCGCTCTTCGGCCTCAGCAAGCCGATGCATGAGCCGGACCGGATCACCGGCCCGATGTCGGCCATCTGGTTCCTTGTCTTCATCATCCCGATGCTGATTTTCACGCCGGACCGGGCGCCCACCGGAATTTCGAAAGTGGCGGCGGTGAAGCAGGGCCTCGGCGCATTGGCGAATACCCTCCGGTCCCTGCGCGATTACCGCAATGTCGTGTTCTTCCTGATCGCCCGGATGTTTTATAACGATGGCATTCTCGCGCTCATCGGATTTTCCGGAATTTATGCCGCCGGGCTGTTCAAATGGGGAACGACCGAGCTTGGTATTTTCGGCATCCTGATCAATTTCTTTGCCATTGCCGGATGCTTTATCGGCGGCTATCTCGACGACAGGCTTGGCTCCAAGCCCACGGTCGTCATTTCCGTCCTCGGACTTGCCTTCGCCTCCGTCGGGGTGCTGTCGATCAGCGACGGCCAGGTCCTGTTCGGGCTGCCCGCCGCCATGCCGGTCGAGGGCGGCGCGCTGTTCGCGAGCCCCGCTGAAATGGTCTTCATGGTGTTCGCCTTTATCATGGGGCTGTTCTTCGGCCCGGCCCAGGCGGCCAGCCGGACCCTGATCGCCCGCATGTCGCCGCCGGACAAGGCCGGGGAATTTTTCGGCCTGTTCGCGCTGTCGGGCAAGGCGACGGCCTTCGTCGCGCCGCTTCTGATCGGGATTGTGACCTCGGCCACCGGGCAGCAGCGCCCGGCGATGATCGTGATCTTTACACTTCTGATGATCGGCGCGGCGCTGATGAGCTTCGTGCGCGAACCGGACCACGGATAGCGATCAGGCCAGCTTGACCGCCGTTCCCGAGACCGTGACCATCAGCATGCTGTCGCCGATTACCTCGACGTCGAGACTGATCCCGACAATGGCATCGGCGCCGATATCGGCGGCCTCCTCTTTCATATCTGAAAGCGCATGGGCGCGGGCATTGCGGATTTCCTTTTGATAGGCACCGGACCGCCCGCCGAGCGTATCGGACACCCGCGCGAAGAAATCGCGGATAAAATTGGAGCCCATGACGGCCTCGCCGCCGACCACGCCCAGATAGGACGCAATGGTATGGCCCTCAACGGACCCGGTTGTTGTAATAATCATCGCGTCGCTTCCCTGCCTGCAAATCTCAATGACGGAAATGTCGCATGCCGGTAAAGACCATGGCAAGCCCCGCGTCGTCGGCGGCGGCAATTACTTCATCATCGCGCATGGAACCGCCGGGCTGGATTACAGCGGTCGCGCCTGCCTCCGCCGCCGCGAGAAGACCGTCCGCAAAGGGGAAGAAGGCGTCAGAGGCAACGACGGAGCCTTTTGCCCAGGCGACGCTGTCCCCTGCATTCTGCGCGGCTTCCAGCGATTTGCTGGCGGCGATTTTCGAAGAATCGACCCGGCTCATCTGCCCGGCGCCGACGCCGACCGTGGCGCCATTGCGGACATAGACGATGGCGTTTGATTTCACATGCTTGGCGACGGTGAAGGCGAATTTGAGATCCTTCAACTCCTGCTCGCTCGGGGCGCGCTTGGTCACGACTTTCAGCTCAGGACCGGCGGTCAGGGCATTGTCGCGATCCTGAATGAGATAGCCGCTTGCCAGCGATTTCACGAGCCGACCCGGAACGCCCGGATCCGGCAGGCCGCCGGTCAGTAACAGCCGGAGGTTTTTCTTCGCCGCAATGATTTCCTTTGCGGCGTCATCGGCATCGGGCGCGATGATGACCTCGGTGAAAATCTTGACGATCTCTTCGGCGGTTGCCGCGTCCAAAGTCTGGTTAAGCGCGATAATCCCGCCAAAGGCCGACGTCGTATCGCAGGCGAAGGCCGTTTTATAGGCGTCCACGAGTGTTGGCGCCATGGCGACACCGCACGGGTTGGCATGCTTGATGATGGCGCAGGCCGGCCCGCTTACCTTCGGATCGAATTCCGCGACCAGTTCGAAGGCCGCGTCGGTGTCGTTGAAATTGTTGTAGGAAAGCTCCTTTCCCTGCACCTGCGTCGCTGTCGCGACCCCGATGCGTTTCTCGTCATTGGCATAGAAGGCGGCGGATTGATGCGGGTTTTCGCCGTACCGCAAGATCTGCTGACGGGTCCCGGCAAGGACGAGGCGGTCGGGATAATCCTCCCCAAGCTGGGCGGCGTACCAGTTGGAGATCGCCGCGTCATAGGCGCCGGTGCGGGCATAGGCCTTGGCGGCCAGCCTCTTGCGAAGCTCGATGCTTGTCTTGCCGCCGGTCTCGGTAAGTTCGTCGATCACTGCCTGATAGTCGCCGGCATCGACCACCACCGTGACGAAGCCGTAATTCTTGGCGGCGGAGCGGATCATGGCCGGGCCGCCGATATCGATATTCTCGATGCAGGTATGGAAATCGGCCCCCTTGGCGACCGTCTCCTCGAACGGATAGAGATTGACGATCACCAGGTCGATCCCGCCGATTTCGTGATCCTGCATTGCCTTGGCGTGATCCGGGTTGTCGCGAAGCGCCAGGATGCCGCCATGGATGGTCGGATGCAGCGTCTTGACCCGTCCGTCCATCATTTCCGGAAAGCCGGTATGATCGGCGACTTCGGTGACGGCAATTCCCGCCTCCATCAGCATTTTTGCGCTGCCGCCGGTCGAGAGAATTTCAACATCAAGCGCGGCCAGCGCCTTGCCGAGATCGACCAGGCCGGACTTGTCGGAGACGGAAATAAGGGCACGGGAAACGGGTTGCAAATCGCTGCGGGACATCGACGGAATCTATCCTTCAGAACATGGGTTGCGGGAGTATGCGCCCTATAGCACGCAGTAGGGATTTGCGGAACCTTTTAACGAAAAAAAAACTTGGACAAACTAATATCCGGGCGTTACCAACTACTGGCTTATATATAACTGGACAAAATATCTCATGGTGAAATCAGTACCGGCGGCCCTCAAGGGACGCGACAAGGTTAGCGGCAAGACGAAAATTTCGATTGTTGGTCTTGGCTATGTCGGGCTTCCGCTTGCGGTTGCGCTCGCGAAAAGCTTCGATGTGATCGGTTTTGACGTGAATGAAGGCCGGGTCAAGGAACTTCGCCATGGCCATGACCGGACCATGGAGATCGATACGCCGGCGCTCCGTGCCAGCAGTGTCCGCTTCACCACGGATGTTAACGACACGCGCGATGCCGATGTTCATATCGTCACCGTGCCGACACCGGTCGATGACGACGACAAGCCGGACCTTGGCCCGTTGCAGGGCGCTTGCAAGGCGGTCGGACCGGTTCTCAAGAAAGGCGCGATCGTCGTTGTTGAAAGCACGGTCTATCCCGGCGTCACCGAAGATGTCTGCGGCCCGATCCTGGAGGAAACCTCCGGCATGACATCGGGGGAGGATTTCTATCTCGGCTACTCGCCGGAGCGGATCAATCCCGGCGACAAGGTGCATACGGTCGACAAGATCATCAAGGTCGTCTCGGGCCAAACCGAGGAAGTGACCGACATCCTGGCGGATATCTACGGCTCCGCGACGACGGGCGGCACCTACCGCGCCCGCAACATCAAGACGGCCGAGGCCGCCAAGGTGATCGAGAACGCCCAGCGCGACATCAATATTGCCTTCGTCAACGAGGCGACGATGATTTTCCAGAAACTTGGCATTTCCGCCTATGACGTGCTGGAGACCGCGGGAACGAAGTGGAATTTCCTGAATTTTACGCCGGGCCTTGTCGGCGGCCATTGCATTGGCGTCGATCCATTTTACCTGGCGCATCGCGCCAATGAGGTTGGCCATTTCGCGGACCTGATCCTGACCGGCCGCCGGATCAACGAGAATATGGGCAAGTTCATCGCTGACAGCGTGCATGAGAATCTCGACGGCAAGAAAAGCAAAATTCTCGTGCTCGGCGTGACCTTCAAGGAAAATGTGCCGGACCTTCGCAATACCAAGGTGGTCGATATCATCAAGGTGCTCCGCGATCACGGTCATGACGTGGATGTGCACGACCCGCTCGCCGATAAGGACGAGGCGCAGCAGTTCCTCGGGATCGACCTTATCGAAAGCCTGTCGGACCTGAACGGCTACGACGCGATTGTCGGCGCCGTCGCGCATTCCGTCTATCGCGATCTTTCGCCGGCGGCGCTGGAAGAGATGGTGGGTGGCAAGGGCCTGCTCGCCGACGTCAAGGGCATCTGGCGCAACACGGAATTCTCTCCGGCCATCAAGCGCTGGCAGCTTTAGTCTCTAGTCGGACAGGCGGGTAAGGGCCCATTTGATCAGGATCGGTTCCTGATCAATAAGCTGGCCGTTGATCACGATCTGCTGGTTGTGGCGCCGCTCGCCCGGCTCGCTGCAATAGACGCTTTCCTCAAGCGACAGGCGCGGTGCCGCCGTCAGGAATTTCCAGCCCGTGCCGCTTGGCGTTCGGATCAGGATATTCTTGCCGCTGGCGCTTCGGGAAATGCTCAAGTCCGGATGCAGGTGGAAGCGCAGGCTGAAATGCGAGCGGCCGGAGGCCGGCATCCGTTCGGGGATGATCTGATCCTCCCCGCGCAGGGCGAGACCGCTGGCATCGAGATAAAGCCGTCGCCGGTGCAGAACGCCGATCGTGTCGAGATAGCCCCGGCTTTCAAGGTCAAGCCATATATTCCCCTCGTCCTCATTGCGGACGACCTGGCCCTGCTCCTCGCCGGAGGTGTCGCGCGCCGGGAAGACGGCGTTTATATTATCAAAGCCGAGCGTTGAATGGGCGGCGGTTGCCGCAAGCGCCTTGCCCCAGGCCGAGTCCGCATCGCGCACGGCACCGCAATTGACGATCAGCCGTTCGCGGCCATAGCTGAATTCAAAACTTAGCAAGCCATGATGACGCTGGTCTCCGGCGTTTCTTCCCCCCTCGCCGCTTTCCAGAATGACAAGCGCGCGTCCGGCCTTCAATCTTTCGAACCCGCCTTGCGGAAAGCGCTGCGGGGAGCGGCCCGTCGCGTCGGAGAGCGACAGGAGGTTGTCGCAATATCCTTCCGGCAGCTTGAGACCGCCGTTGAACATCGCGAGACAGCCGTCGCCATGCTGAAAAAACCGGATCGCCGGCGCCAGCCGGTCGATGGCATTGTTTATCGCGACCGGCACCATTTCGTTCGCCGCCATCAATGTATTACGGATGCTGATCAGATTGCCAAGGAGAATAAGGTGCCGTTCGGGATTGCGCGAGATGTGACAGCCGTCGGCGAGCACAACACGGGCGAGCTCCGTTTCAAGACCTGCGAGATATTTTGCCGTGGCCTTGCCCATATCCGGAAAGGCCAGCGCCCCATAGAGAAGGGCCTGCCAGCTCGACACCTTGTCGTCGCCTTGCGCCTTGCTCTTCGCAATGCGGCCGAGATGGATATATTGGCGGCGCAGCGAGCGGAGGAACTGATAATTGAAATCGCTCTCCTCCGCCTCGAGAAGAAAGCCGCTGTGACAGAACCAGGCGACCAGGCGCCGTGACAGCACATCCTCGTCCCAGATGTAGGGATGATAGCCGTCAAAGCAGTCGATCCAGGAAAGCACAAGCCCGCGGGCGTGGCGCTTCGCCGCTTCGGTTCCGTTCGCCACGAAATGCCGCAGCCAGGCGAATTCGTTTAATTCCTTGTACCAGACAAGCGGCATTCCCTCGACCTGCCAGGGCTCCTGACTGTCCTGATCGAGGCTGAAGCCGGCGAATTCGAAATGTCCCTGGAAAATATTGTCGGCCAGTTCGCCGTTGCCGGGGAAAATATCGACCGGCGCCCGGGCCAGCCGCTTGGGCACCCGGCTTTTCAGCAGCGCCTGATAGGCGCCGCTCGCGTAGATTATATCGGAAATCAGTCGCCGCGACGGCAAGCCTCCTTTCGCAGGCGATATCGCGGCTTTACTCATGTCCGTCCTAACACCGCGTTGATATTGGCGGCATATTGATCCGGCCCACCCTTGAAGACTGCACTGCCGGCCACCAGAAGGTCGGCGCCGGCCTCGATCACCAGCGGCGCCGTCTCGGCGTTGATGCCGCCATCGACCTCAAGATCGATGTCGCGCCCCGACGCGTCGATCATCGCCCGTAGCGTGCGGATCTTGTCAAGCTGGGAGGAGATGAATTTCTGCCCGCCAAAGCCCGGGTTGACACTCATCACCAGGATAAGGTCAACTTCGTCCATCACATGTTCAAGCGTCGAGGCCGGGGTCGATGGGTTCAGGGATACGCCCGCTTTGACGCCAAAGGACTTGATAAGCTGCAGGCTGCGGTGAAGATGCGGCCCCGCCTCCTGATGCACGGTGATGATATCCGCGCCGGCATCGGCGAATTCCGCAATATAGGGATCAACGGGCGAAATCATCAGATGACAGTCAAAGGGCAGGTCGGTATAGCCGCGCACCGATTTCGTGACCGCCGGACCGAAGCTGATATTCGGGACAAAATGGCCGTCCATGACGTCGACATGGATGAAATCCGCCCCGGCGCGGGCGACATTTTCCACTTCCTCCCCGAGCTTCGCGAAATCGGCTGCGAGAATGGAGGGAGATATTCTGACCGGTTTACGCATGACTCTTCCTTAAATCGACCAAATGGCTGTCGCAACGCCAGGTTAGGGAATTCTTTACCATGACAATATGGGGGGCTCAAGCGGCGCTATGACATTTTGCGAAGACGGGCGGCATAAAAGCCGTCCATTCCGCCAAGATGGAAGGGAAGAAAGCGCAGATCGCCATCGGGATTGATCACCTCCGCCAGGCCGCCGATTTCCTCCGCCGTGACCGGTTCCCGGACGAGCGTCGGATTGCGGGCGAGCAGGCTGGCGATTTGCGCTTCGCCTTCTTCCGCCTGCAACGAACAAACGCTGTAAACCAGCAATCCGCCGGGTTTGAGAATACGGGCCGCATGATCGAGGAGGCGTGCCTGAAGCGCGCAAAACTTGTCGACATCCGCCTGCGATTTAAGATACGCGACGTCGGGATGCCGGCGCAGGGTCCCGGTGCTGGAACAGGGGGCGTCGAGAAGAACCCCGTCCGGCGGGTCGGCGGGAACGAAATTTTCGGCATCGCCGAGCTCAATCTGCACCGGCAAGTGCAGCCGTTCCATATTCTCCGTCAGCCGCTTGAGGCGTCCCTTCGACCGGTCGAGCGCGATGACATTTGCGCCAGTGGCAGCAAGCTGCGCCGTCTTTCCGCCCGGCGCGGCGCAAAGATCGATGATGCGTTTTCCCCGGACATCGGCGAACAGCTTCGCGGGCAGCGCGGCGGAGGCATCCTGCACCCACCAGTCACCCTCCGCAAACCCGGGCAATTCCGTCAGGTCTCCCGTTGTCTCGCGGCGGAGCGTTCCGGTCGGCAGCGTTTCAGCCCCTAGCGCGGCGGTCCATTTTTCCGGGTCATTCTTGACGGAGATATCGAGCTTTGCCTCCTCAAGATGCGCGGTGGCGATTTTCCGCGTTGTCTCTTCCCCATAATGCGTTGACCAGCTGGTCCAGAGCCAGTCCGGGGTATTGCGGCGCGGTATATCGGTTTTGAGAAGGAGTTTTTCCCCCTGCCGGTCGCAGCGCCGGAGAAGCGCGTTGACAAGCCCCTTGTGTTTGCTGCGCTCCGCCACCAGTTCGACCGTATCGTGAACGGCGGCGTGCGACGGTATTTTCAGGAACAGGATCTGCGTGATGCCAATGCGCAGGATATGCCGGATATCATGCGCCTTTTCGGGCAGCGGCCGGTCAAGCATCATATCGATCAGGGAATCGATGACGCCGAGATGACGCAGTGTCGTCGAGGCGATGGCCCGTGCCAGCGCCCTGTCACGGCCCGAGAGACCGTAAAGGACGGCATCGAGCACATCCTCCAGCGGCTGATGTTTCTGAAGGACGCGGATCAGCAGTTGAACGGCGGCGGCGCGTGAACTTGCGGGAGGTGCTTTCATGTCCGGCTTCTAGCCGAATTTTGCCTTGCGGTCTATAGGCGCATCGGAAATACTGTCAGCGCCGGGAGAGATGCCCCGGAACCACCGCAATGCAGGATAGCTTACGCAAATGACCGAGAAGAAGACGGACAGCGAACCGGCGAAAAAGCCGAAAAAGGAGCCGGCCATCACACAGAAGCAGGCGACGGGCGAAATCGGCGGACCGAAGGGCCTTGAGCCGACCCGCTATGGCGATTGGGAGCGCAAGGGGATCGTCAGCGATTTCTGATCCGCTGACGTCCTAGGCGGGCGGCTTGCCCCGCTCTGACAGCCAGATCCCCAGAAGGACCAGAGTCAGCGCCGCGCCCTGGAATATCTCGAAGGGTTCGTCAAGTAAGGTGACCGCGAAAATCGATGCGAATATGGGCACCAGATTGACGAAAACCCCGGCCCGGCCGGGACCGATAATGCGAACGCCGGTCATGAAGCTGATTTGCGCGATAAGGGACGGAAAGACCGACACCATGACGACGATGATCCAGCCCGTTGGCGTCGGCGGCAGGAACTTCCCGAGCCCGATCTCGATGAAAACGAAGGGGACGGAGGTTAAGAAAGCCGACGCCGCCATGATCGAGAAGAAGGAGAGGGCCGAAATCTCCGGGCGGGAGCGAAGGGCGACCGTGTATCCGGCATAGAGCGCGCAGGCAAGCAGCATCAGCGCATCGCCCTCATTGATCTCGAAACCGGCGAGACGCGCGAAGGAGCCGCCGGAGGCGACGATCATGACGCCGATAATCGTGACGATCACGCCAACGGACTGCAACAGAGTAACCCGGGTTTTGTAGACCAGAAAGGCGCCGATCAGCACGAACACCGGAATTGCCCCCTGAAGAATTCCGATATTGACGGCCGTCGTCGAATGGGCCGCGAGATAGAACAGCATGTTGAAAGCGGTAAAGCCGAACGCGCCCATAATCAGCATATGGAAAAAATGCTTTTTCAGCACCGGCCAATCGCGCCGGACGGGACGCTGCGCGATGACCGACAGAATGATCACGACAAAGAACCAACGCAGGCACACCAGCGCCATCGGCGATATTTCCCCGACGGCAAGACGCCCCAGAATCGCATTCATCCCCCAGCAGGTCGTCGTCAGGGTCAGGAGCATATACGCCCGCATGTTGGAGGCCTGGCTCAGCGAGGGAGGGATTGGGGACATGATAACTTTCCGAGCTTTTGGAGCCGTGCTGCGACCTTACGCGATCGGGCGGCAATCGCCAATCCCTTTCATTGTCGATCCGGCGCTCAGAGAATATGGGAGCCGGAGAGGTCGTCCGTATCGGATTTTTCGGCCTGGTCGCCGTCCTTCTTCGGCGCGAAGCTGATGCTCGGTTTCAGGTTTGACGTGCCGATCTGCACGGTCGCCTGCGCCACAGGTCGGCTGCTTTGCTGGCGGCCGAAGACCGGACCGCTGAACCCGCCGAAGGTGACACCCGGTTGCGGCGCGGCGACGTCCGTCTCTCCGCGCATATGCCGGAGCAATTCGTAGTGATTGGGCAGGCCAGAGAGTTGCCGTTGTTCATATTTGATGAAATCCGCCATTCTCTGATCCCAGTCCTGGCGCGAAATAAACCGCTCCGCCGGGTAATGGATGCCGTTCAGATAGCCCTTCGAAAACAGGACGGTGTTATAGCTGAAATAATTGAAGAGATAGACGCCGTCGAATTCCGTATTGACCGGCAGCGTATGGCGGTATTCTTCGAGAACCGCCTCGACACTGTCCGGGATTTCCATTTCCTCGCGGGCGGTGCGCCAGTAATCGCTGTCGGTGCGGTTGTTGGTGCAATAATGCAGGATGATGAAATCGCGAATGGCCTGCATCATTTTCTCGGTTGTCTCGTTGAACCGGCGGGCGAGGGCCGGCGCGAAGGTCTTGTCCGGGAAATTGATGAGGATGAGCTTCACGAAATTCTCGATCATGTAGATCGCCGTCGATTCGAGGGGCTCGATAAATCCGGCGGAAAGTCCGATCGCGATGCAATTCTTTTCCCAGGCCTTCTCCATCCGGCCGATACGGACCGGGATCACGCGGGGGTCGGCGCCCTTGCCATCTTCGCCAAGATGGGCGATGAACTCCTCCTTCGCTTCGTCGTCGGACCGGAAATGGCTGGAAAAGACATAGCCGGTGCCGATCCGGTTATAAAGCGGAACCCGCCAGACCCATCCCGCGCCAAGCGCCGTTGAATTGGTGCAGGGCTCGATCTGGCGGACATCCCGATGCGGAATCTGAACCGCCAGCGCCCGGTTGTTGAGGAGATATTTGCTGTAATCGCGGAACGGCACGCCAAGAACCTGATTGATGATCACGCCCTTGAAACCCGTGCAGTCAATTACCAGCTCGACCGGTCGCCGGCCCTGCCGTTGGAGTTTGAGGGCGGTAATAAAGCCGCGCTCGTCCTGCTCCACTTCCTCGACATCGTCGAGGACATGATTGACGCCCCTCTCGATCGACACCTCGCGCAGGAACTCCGCGAATTTGCCCGCATCGAGATGGTAGGCATAGTTGAGCTTTCTTTCGTAGTCTCCGTGACTCAGGAGTTTCGGTCCAACCTTTGCGGCGATCGCCGCCCCGCTTACCGCCATGCAATCATCAATATTCTCCCGGCCCGGCGGGCCACCATATTTATTGAAATGATAGGCCGGATTCTGTCCGCCAAGCTGGGTTGCGATTGCATCGAAGGGATGAATGAAGGACGTGCTGTTGCCGTTTTCGTCATGGTTCCAGTTGGAAAACCGCACGCCCAGCTTGAAGGAGGCGTTGCAGCGGATAAAAAATTCCTTCTCCGAGATACCCAGACTCTGAAGGAGGGCGGGCATCGTCGGCACGGTTGCCTCGCCGACACCGATGGTGGGCACATTCGGCGATTCAATCAGGGTAATCTTTGTCGGCTTTTCCTCATTGCGCAAATTCATGAAGCGGACAAGAAAAGCGGCGGCCAGCCATCCCGCCGTTCCGCCGCCGACAATTGTTATTTCGTTGATCTGTTTGTCCATGCCAAGCCCCCACTTGCGCGAACTTTTCCCGGAAAATACTAGGGATTGGCTGAATAGCCGTCAAGTTCATAGGGAAATGGTGGTCCGCAACCGAACCCGGAAGTGGCCCTAAAGCCCGCCCATCTTGCAGATCAGGTTCCAGGTTGCCTCGTCGACGGGAACGACGGACAGGCGACTCTGACGGACCAGCCCGAAATTCTCAAGGCGCGGATCGGCCTTGATATCGGCGAGAGTTACAGGGTTGGGCAGCGCCTTCACCGCCTTCACGTCAACCATGCCAAAACGGCCCTTTTTATCGCTGGGGTCGGGGTAATATTCCTTGATGACCTCGACAATGCCGACGATCTGTTTCTCTTTGACGGAATGATAAAAGAAACAAAGGTCGCCGATTTTCATTTCCTTGAGGTTATTCGAGGCCTGGTAATTCCGGACGCCGTCCCAAAAGGTTCCCTTGTCGCCCGCATCGAGCTGATCCTGCCAGGACCAGGTCCCGGGTTCCGATTTCACAAGCCAGTAATTCATCAATTCTCCTTCGAGTGAGGCTAGTTCCGCTTTCCCGGATAAATTCCCATCTGCTTGGCGATAATCTCCAGCATGATCTCGTTGGCGCCGCCGCCGATCCCGGTCAGGCGAAGGTCGCGATAGGCGCGGGAAATCCAGTTCTCCGACATAAAGCCCTGTCCGCCCCAATATTGCAAGCAGGCGCTCGGGATTTTATTGGCGAGGCTGCCCATCATGAACTTGGTCATGGAGGCGAGCTTGGTGACATCCTCACCGGCGACATATTGCTCCGTCGTCCGGTAGAGGAGCGCCCGCGCCGCTTCCAGCTCGCTCTGCATCTCCGCCATTTTGTGATAGACGACCTGGTTATCCAGGATGGTGCCGCCGAAGACTTTCCGCTGGCCCGTATAGTCGATGGTATCCTCGATCGCCATCTCCATGCCGCGCAGTGCCCGGGCGGCGACGAACAGCCGTTCCTCCTGAAACTGCCGCATCTGATAGGTGAAGCCCATGTTTTCCTCGCCGATCCGGTTGCGCGCCGGCACGCGGACGTCATCGAAGAAAAGCTGCGCGGTATCGGAGCATCGCAATCCCAGCTTATCGAGCTTGCGGGCAACCGAGACACCCTTGGTTTTCAGCGGCACGATGATCAGGGATTTGTTGCGATGCGGCCCTCCGTCCTCCGACGTGTTGGCAAGAAGACAGATCCAGTCCCCCTGCACGCCGTTGGTGATCCACATCTTCGATCCGTTGATCACATAATCGTCGCCATCGCGCCGGGCGAATGTCCGGGTGTTGGCGACGTCCGAACCGGCGGTCTCCTCGCTGACGCCGATGCAACCAACAAGGTCTCCGGCGATCGTCGGGACCAGGAATTCCTGTTTCAGCTCTTCGCTACCATATTTGGTGAGTGCAGGCGTGCACATGGTGGTCTGCACGCCGATGGAGGTCGAGACACCGTTCGCGCGAATACCGCCGAGGGACTCGGCGAAGACCATCTCATAGGAGAAATCGAGATCGAGTCCGCCATATTGCTCGGGCTTTCCGATGCCGAGCAGGCCGGCCTCCGCAAGGCGTTTCATCACCTCATGCGCGGGGAAGATTCCGGCGTCCTCCCATGCATCGACATTGGGATTGATATGCTCGTCAATGATCCGGTTTACAGTATTTTTGAGCGCGATATGCTCTTCTGAAAATAGCATGTGACCACCCGTTCTTGTTTTTATTGTTATTTGGAGGGGGGTACTACATCACAATTTCAACCGAAAGGCAATCTTGGCCGCCGCCTTTACAATCCGCCGCCGATGGCATGTTTCCAGGGCTGTACAATGACGCTTTCAAAGAGACCGGCGGCGCCGTAAGGATCTTTGGCGACCCAGGCTTTTGCGGATTTGAGGTCGGTGTCTTCGAATATCAGAAGGCTGCCGTTCGGCGTTTCGCCGTCTTCAGCGAGCGTCGGTCCGCCGATTTTCAGCGCGCTGCCCTTTTCGGCCAGGAAGGCGAGATGGTCAGGACGGGTGTCGAGCCGGACCTGCAAATGGCCAGCCTTGTCGGTACAATGAGCGATGAACAGCATAAAAGTCTCCCTGTAATTTAAAATCCTGCGAGTCGTTCGTCCCTGAACGGCCGCGCCAGCAATTCCTCAACCGCGTTGGAAACGGCCACGCCGCCATTCAGTATTTCGTTGACGGCAAAGCAGATCGGCATCTCGATATTGAATTTTTCCGCGAGGCGGCAGATCGCGGAGGCGGTATATACCCCCTCGGTAACAGCGATACGTTGCTGCAATATTTCGCCGAGAATATCTCCCTGACCAAGGGCCGCGCCGAGTGAGAAGTTGCGAGAAGCGGGAGAGCTGCAGGAAAGGACAACATCCCCCAGTCCAGATAAACCCATCAGTGTTTCCGCCCGCGCGCCGAGCTTTTCCCCGAGCCGCAGGATTTCCGCCATGCCGCGGGTGATCAGGGCCGCGCGGGCATTCTCCCCAAGCTTGCCGCCCGATACGACGCCGCAGGCAATAGCCAGCACATTCTTTACGGCCCCGCCGACCTGGGCGCCTATTACGTCATCGGTCAGATACGGACGAAAGGCCGGTAGGCCAATGGCCTTCACGATATCCTCACCAATTTCCCGATCTCGGCAGGCGAGCGTCGTCGCCGTCGGTAGCCCCAAAGCAATTTCCCGGGCGAAGTTTGGTCCTGACAGGATCGCGATCGGATTGGTAGGCGCGATCTCCGCCATGACTTCGCTCATCAACAATCCGCTGTCCTGCTCAATCCCCTTGGCACACATTACCAGCACTGTTTCCGGCGCGAGCCATGGTTTGAGCTGGGCTAGGATTTCCCTGACATGTTGCGCAGGGACCGCCAAGAGCAGGATATTTGCATTACCTGCCCGCGCCAGTTCCGAAGTTGCCTCAACCCCGGGCGTTAAAGAAACATTATCGAGATATTTGCTATTGCCTTTTTCTGAATTGATCGCGTCAGCATGATCGCGATGCCGGGTCCAGAGGAGTACATCATTTCCGGCTTTCTTGGCCGTTATTGCCAAGGCCGTTCCAAACGCACCGGCGCCGATTACATTTACTTTGGTCATCTGCCTCGCTTGTCCTGATTTTCCGGCGTTTCAGATAGGCTTGATTACCATGATCCGCCGCCAACAAGAAGTGGAGAATGAAACGGCGCGACGTGACGGCACGCTAGACTTCGATCACTTCGACACCGCTGTCCGTGCCGATCAGGACGAGATCGGCATAGCCGATAAACAGGCCATGCTCGACGACGCCCGGCATGGTGCTGAGCTCGAGGGCCAGCCCCTCCGGATCGTCGATCACGCCGAAATCGCAGTCATAGATATAGTTGCCTTCGTCCGTAACGAAGGGATTGCCGTCCTTGCCCTGGCGCAATATCGGGGTGGAGCCGAGGGCCTCCAGCTTCGGTTTCAACGCCGGCGCGGCAAATCGGATCACCTCCACGGGGAGCTTGAAGGCGCCAAGTCGGGCCACCTTTTTCTTGGCCTCGGCAATGACAATCATTTTATCGGAGAGGGAGGCAACGATCTTCTCGCGGAGATGCGCGCCGCCGCCGCCCTTGATCAGGCGCCCTTCCGGATCGACCTCGTCGGTGCCGTCGATGGTAAGGTCGATGACGCCGACTTCATCCAGACCGACAACCGGAATGCCGAGCGCGCGCGCCTGGGCCGCCGTCGCCTCGGACGTCGGAACGCCGGTGACATAGAGTCCATGCGCGACCTTTTTCCCGAGCAGGTCGACCATCTTTGCGGCGCAGGATCCGGTGCCGAGGCCGACAACCATGCCGTCTTCGATATATTCAACCGCCTTTTCGGCGGCGGCCTGTTTCTGTTCGTCTTCGGTCATCGTCACTTTCCATTTCTAGTCAAGCTTTATATCCGGCGAAGGGGGCCGGTTCGGCATCCGGGTCGAGCGGCCAGCGCGCGCGGGCCGCAAGGTCAAGCGTATCCGTAAATCCGGCATTAAGGCGTTCGATCCCCGCCCAGGCGATCATCGCCCCGTTATCGGTGCAGAGTTTCGGCGGTGGGACCCGCAATGTCACGCCTTTATCCCGCGCCAGTGTTTCAAGCGCCGCCTTCAGGCATTGATTGGCGGCGACTCCACCGGCAACAACCAGCTCGCGGCCGGGTCCATATTCGTCGTTGAAAAGATCAAGCGCCTTGCCAACGCGATCCATCAGGCTTTCGACCGCCGCCTTTTGAAAGCTGGCGGCCAGATCGGCTATATCCTGTTCGCCGGCTGTCTCGCCCAGCGCTTCGCGCGCCTGCCGCACCGCCGTCTTGAGGCCGGAAAAGGAAAAATTGCATCCCTCCCGCCCTTTCATCGGCCGCGGAAAATCGAAGCGGTCCGGATCGCCGGATTTTGCCGCTTTCTCAACCGCCGGGCCGCCCGGAAAGCCGAGGCCGAGCATCTTCGCCGTTTTATCGAAGGCCTCGCCGACCGCATCGTCGATCGTCGTGCCCAGACGCCGGTACCGTCCCACGCCCTCAACCACCAGCAATTGCGAATGCCCGCCCGAAACCAGCAGCAGCAGATAGGGAAAGTCCGCCTTTCCGGTTAGCCGCGCCGTCAGCGCATGTCCCTCCAGATGATTGACGCCGATCAGCGGCACGCCCGCGACCGACGCAATCGCCTTTGCCGTCATCAACCCAACAAGGACACCGCCAATCAGGCCTGGCCCCGCCGTCGCGGCGACGGCCGAGAGGTCGGAATAGGAAAGGCCGGCCTCCGTCATCGCCTGATCGACCAGACGGTCCATCTCGGTCACATGCGCGCGCGCGGCAATCTCCGGCACCACGCCGCCAAAGGGCGCATGGGCATCATTCTGCGAGAGGACGACATTGGCAAGAATTTCACGTTCCGCCGTCACCACCGCAGCCGCCGTTTCATCGCAGCTGCTTTCCAGCCCGAGGACGATTACTTGTTTGTTTGGCATTTGTTTTCTATTACAAAGCAATGCAAATTGCGCGAAGCACTAACATCTGAGGGAATATCCCGCAACATGGCCTTTGTCAAAAAATACAGGATCGGCACCCGGGGAAGTCCGCTTGCGCTCGCCCAGGCGGAGGAGACCCGCACCCGGCTTCTCGCGGCGCATGAGACTGCGCTCACGGCGGATCAGCTCGAGATTGTCGTGATCAAGACCACGGGCGATCAGATTCAGGACCGGGCTCTCAGTGAGGCGGGTGGCAAGGGCCTGTTCGTCAAGGAAATCGAGGAGGCGCTGCTCTCCGGCCGTATCGATTTCGCGGTTCATTCGATGAAGGATATGGAGACGACATTGCCGCCGGGTCTGATAATTGACTGCATCCTGCCGCGCGAGGATGCACGGGACGCCTTTATTTCCGCGAGCGGGAAGGGCTTGGCCGATCTGCCGGCGGGTGCGCTTGTTGGAACGTCGAGCCTTCGGCGGCAGGCGCAAGTGCTGAACCGGCGGCCCGATCTGAAAGTCGGTATTTTCCGCGGCAGCGTCGAGACACGCCTGCGTAAGCTTGCGGAAGGTCAGGCGGACGCCACCTTGCTCGCGCTCGCCGGGCTCAAGCGCCTCGGCAATGAAGCGGTTATTACCGAGCTGCTCAATGTCGATGACATGCTGCCGGCGGTGGCGCAAGGGGCCATCGGGATCGAGCGGCGCGCCGATGACGATGACGTCGCCGCCCTGCTTGCACCGATCAGTGATTCGGTCAGTCTCGCCCGGATTTCCTGCGAGCGGGCCATGCTCGCGGTTCTTGACGGATCCTGCCGGACGCCGATTGCGGGATATGCGGAACTGGTCGAGGGCAACATTCTTTATTTCCGCGCCAGCCTGCTGGCGGAAGACGGCTCTGTCCGCCTTGATGCAAGCGGACGCGACGACATCGAAAACGCGGTAAAACTCGGCGAACGTATCGGCGCGGAGTTAAAGACGCAGGCGAGGGGTGCCAAATTGTCATTTGGCCTGTAAACTAAGCCGCAATGAAAATATTGATCACCAGACCGGAACCGGATGGCAGCCGACTTGCCCGCATCCTGAAAAAAATGGGGCATGAAACGCGTATTGCGCCGATGATGCATATCGAAACCTTCGGCGACAGGAAGATTGACGCCGACGGTGCGCAGGCGTTGCTCATCACCAGCGCGAACGGCGCCCGGGCGCTGGGTCCGGCGCTGAAAGAGAGGAAGATAAAGGTCTTTGCCGTTGGCGACGCAACGGCGGAGGCGGTGCGCCAGGAAGGCTTTAACGACGTCGCGGCGGCGGGCGGCGATGTGCATTCCCTGGCCGCAAAGGTCGTTGCTGACGCCAAGCCGGAAGATGGGAGGCTTATCCATGTCGCGGGATCGGAAGTTGCCGGGGATCTCTCCGGCATGCTCACCGAGAAGGGATTCCAATGTGAGCGTGTCGTTCTTTACGAGGCGCTGCCGGTTACCTCCCTCGAGACGCGGATCGTAAAGGAGATCAAGGCGGGGGCGATTCCGGCGGCTCTTTTCTATTCGCCGCGCACAGCAGCCATTTTCGCCGGGCTGGTCGTCGCCTCCGGCCTGGCGCCCTATCTGAAAAACATGACCGCCTATTGCCTGAGTGCGGCCGTTGCGGAAAAGATATCCGAATTGTCCTGGGAGGCCGTCGAAGTCGCAGCGGAGCCCAATCAGGAAAACCTGCTTGCCTTGCTGACGGCTGTCGGCCAAGCTAAGCATAAGTTACACAGCGACGAGACGCCAAGGGAGCGAAAAATGTCCGATAAAAATTCTGGCAAGACAGAGGGTGAGGCGAAAACCGCCGTGCCGGTCGCCGGTACGGATAAGAGCGAAACGAAAACCGCCGGGAATACCGCAAGCGAAGGCGCCACGGAATCGGCGGCAACGGAAAAGCCGAAATCCCGCGCAGGTCTGATCGTCGGCGCCCTTGTCGTTGTCTTCTGTCTCGGCCTTGCGGCCTGGCCGCTGCTGTACCCCAAGGTCGAACCCTATCTGCCGGCGGAAACAGCGGCGATCATCTCGGGCCAATTCGGCAAGGCGACGGCATCGGATATGTCGGATGCCACGGCCGCGATCGAAGCCGTCCGGGACAATCTGAAAACGGAATATGCCGCGCTGTCGGATCGGATTTCGGCGCTGGAGGAGAAGGTTGCCAACACGGCGGGCGGGACGGTCACGGATGACGGCCAGCTCGCGACATTATCGGGGGCGCTGAAAGAAGAGCTGAACGGCCTTTCGGGCAAGATCGAGGAACAGCAGGAAAATCTCGCCGCTGCGCTTGAAAAACTCGACCGCCAGCAGGACAGCATCGCCGAGCTTGAAAAAGCGGAACCCGCGGTCGCCGACCTCAGCCCGGAAGTCCAGAATCAGATTGTCGATCTGAAAACGGCGCTGCTGGATATCAAGACGCAGATGAGCAGCCTGCAGACGGAACTCGCCAGTGACCGCGATACCGTGAAGGCGCAGGCGTCGCAGATTTCGTCCCTTGAAGGGGCGTTGAAGGCGGAAATTGCCGGCAAGACGGAGGAGGAGGCGGAGAACCAGCGCACGCTGATGCTTCTCGCTGTCGGTCAGCTTCAGCGCGAAACCCGCACGAACGAACCGTTTGAAAACGGCCTGAAACAGGTATCCGCGGTTGCGAATGACAAGTTTGCCGGATTG
The DNA here is from genome assembly GCF_009882935.1 of Sneathiella chungangensis. Classification (GTDB taxonomy): domain Bacteria; phylum Pseudomonadota; class Alphaproteobacteria; order Sneathiellales; family Sneathiellaceae; genus Sneathiella; species Sneathiella chungangensis. The sequence continues at coordinate 723,610 of NZ_WTVA01000015.1, read as the reverse complement.
CTTGAGCAATTGCAGCCGATCGCCCCGGTCGGCGCGCCGACCATGGCCTCTCTGCAACGGGATTTCGCCTCCATCGCCACGGATATCAGCCAGTCGGCGCGGCTTCCCTCCGAGGAAACCTGGTATGGTCAGGCGCTCCATCGCATTGCCTCCGCCATTAAATTCCGCCGGGTTGATGATTATGAAGGCGACGATGTCGACGCCATCGTCGCCCGGGCGGAGCAAAGCCTTGCGAATAACGATCTCGACAAGGCGGTCGCGGAAATCGACAAGCTCTCTGGTGCGGCGGCGGACGTCGCCGCTCCGTGGCTTGAAAAAGCAAAAACCCGCCTGACCGTCGAGCAGTCCATCAACGGATTGCTGCAGGCCGCAACGACAACGGCGGTTTCCGCCCCGACGTCCAACTAGAGGGGCCGACATGTTACGCATCATCATCGTCTTTGCCCTGATCGTCGCCATTGCGATGGCCGCCGTCTGGCTGTCCGAATATCCGGGTGACGTGCGTCTGAATTGGGGCGGCTATGTGGTCGAAACATCGATCGTCGTCGTCGGCGCCATGACGCTTGTGTTTGCCGTCCTTGTCGCGCTTGCCTACCGGTTCTGGATCTGGCTCAAGCATGGCCCGGGGCGTATCGGCGCCATTTTTTCCGCCCGCCGCCGGGACAAGGGGCTTGAGGCGATTTCGAACGGCATGGTTGCGATTGCCGCCGGCGATGCGGATGAGGCGCGCCGCCAGGCCATTGCCGCGGAGAAGCATCTCTCGGGCGAGCCCATGACCCTCCTGCTGGCCGCGCAGGCGGCGGAACTCAACGAGGATAATCGCGCAGCCAGCATATACTACGACCGGATGATGGCGCGGCAGGATACGGAGTTTCTGGGGCTTCGCGGCCTGATCAACAGGGCGATAAAGGAGGGCGATCTTGAAAAGGCGCGCGATCTGGCCCGCCGCGCCGATGAACTCCGGCCCGGGACCTCCTGGGTTGTCAAGGAGCTGTACGAACTGGCGCTGAAGCTGCGCGACTGGGAGGCGGCGGAACAGGCCCTGACCCGGATGGCGCGCGGCAAAGCGGCCAAGGGTGACGCCGTGCGCCGCGCCCGGGCGGTCATTACCTACGAACAGGCGCTGGCGGCCGTCAGGAACCAACGGGACGCGGACGCGCTCTCCCTGGCCGAGCAGGCCCATGACCTGGACCCCACCTTCGTGCCCGCTGCCGTTCTGGCCGTGAAGCTGACGGCGGATCAGGGCTCGTCGCGCAAGCTGCACAAGCTGATCGGCGAAACCTGGAAACATGCGCCGCATCGCGATCTGGCGGAGGCAATCCGCAAGACCGTCTCTGGCGAGCAGCCTGCCGACTGGCTGCGCCGGGCCAAGGAGACCGTGGCGCCGCATAACCCCGATCATGTGGAGACGCATCTGATGCTGGCCAAGGCGGCGCTGGCGTCTCGGGACTGGGGCCCCGCGCGGGAGCATTTGATGAAGGCCGGCGGGGATCATCCCTCGGCGAGTATCCTCCGGATGCTGGCCGAGCTGGAGGAGAAGGCGAATGCCGACGCGTTCGCCGCCCGGGAATGGATTGTCAAAAGCGCGGTGGCGCCGCAGGACCCGCTCTGGATCTGCAATGCCTGCGGACGGCAGGAAGAGAACTGGCACGCGCATTGCCCGGCCTGTGATAGTTTTGACAGTTTCACCTGGCGCACCGCTGACCGCGGACCCCATAACCCCGATCTGATCGAAGCCGAGATTGTCCGCGAGATCAGCGCCGGAAGTTAACCCGCGACAAATTAACGGGACGTCAGGAAACGCTTGCTTCTCATTTCGGGACAGACTATATGTTGCCGAAATTTACGATCCGCCGCTGTAGCTCAGTTGGTAGAGCACCGCATTCGTAATTATAAGGTCGAATACGGATAGTGGTTGAAGATTAAAGGGTTACGATCTGCCCTTAGCCTGTAAAAAGGCTATAAAAAGGTCGGCAATGAATTTGTGCCGCTGTAGCTCAGTTGGTAGAGCACCGCATTCGTAATGCGTAGGTCGGGTGTTCGAGTCACCCCAGCGGCACCATTTTCTTAAATTAAATCAACGTCTTAGATGATTTAAAGCTTCGGACGCCATAAAGCTTAGACAGCTGGGCCGACAATCCCTTCAATACTCTCGAAAATCGGCTTGAAGGCTGCAAAGTGTTCAGCTGAAACAGTCGGCACGACGTCGGTTGCAAAGTGGACCTTGTCACCAATGAACCGGGTAAAACGCTCTGGACGCGACTGATCGATTTCAAAGTATGCGTTTAATCCAGGAACGCCGTACAATAAGAGCTCGATGGTCAGAAGAGACCGGTTTGCGTAATGACCGCCAGTGTCCGAATTCAGCACTTGCTGTCTAATATGGGGGTTTTGTGGAACAGGTAGCAGCATTGCATAACCTTCTCTGCCGTTTAGTTTCTTTCCCAAACACTTAGTCGGGTCGGTCTCGAAATCAGCACCCAGTTGCACCCAGTCGTTATAAGCTTCATCGAAGTCGAAAAGGCCCAGAAACTTCCTCCCTGGGTTCGAGTCATAGAGATTTTGCTCTTTCAACAAATTGCGAAGGAAGCCGCAACTAAAAGCGTTCTGTATCTCAAATGGACGTTGAACTCCATCGCGCAATTTTTGCCATGCGGTCTCAAGTATCAACTCATCTGTGATGCCCTCGGTGAAGAGAATAGGCCTAGTCGTGTTCTTCAATATGAATGAAATGTTCAATCTGGCTTCAGTTTCCGAGAATGTAATCAGGCCGGCAGAAAGAGATCGGATGATAGCAGACCTATTTGAGCTATGGATGGTGACAAAATCACCATCAAACTCGAACATCCGGATATCTTCTTCGCTCGTCCTAGCGATGGTCGACGCACTGTGACTGCTCAACAGAACATGATTGCTTTGTGATGCAGCCCCGGTGATCTCAGTGACCTGCTTCAAAAAATCGAACTGCCACTCTGGGTGCAGAAATGAATCCGGCTCATCGAGCAAGCTGACGCAGTTCCGATCTTTGAAAAGTTCCGAAATTGAATAGATGTAGATCGATTGAAATTGGCCGTCACTGAAATGACCGGTAGTCGCTTTGATCCCACCCTCCAGCGTGATAGGAACCGATATGTCCTTGATCATTTCCAAGGTCCGAATGTTGTCGAAACTGCGGAATAACTCTGAGGGCTCAACCTTTTCGAAAGCGGTGCGGAACAAGTCCAGATTTATCGGAATGGAAAACTGATCGGCGTCGCGATCATATAACGATCCGGGAGTGTATTCATCCTTTATGCAGCCTAAAAGCTTGTCCAGAAAGTCGCGAACGATCCCCTCTATGCCCCAAAGGAATGTTCCGGCATCAAATGGATCGACTTCCATCCCCTCGGCAAATCGAGGGCGGGAGAGGACGAGATTTGTCTCGGTGCCCAGAATTTCAATTTTAAGTTTTTCCTGGATGAAATCCCGTGCCTGACAATCAACTGGCTGCATTAGGAGTATCGATAACAACAGTTGTTTGTACTCTGGGCCAACTCCGATGAACTTCCGGCTTTCACCAACCTCGGCGCCACGAATACGCCGCCGGAAGGTCGTTTCGTAGCGTTTTATCAGCGTTGCAATCGTGTCGTTATGACCTGAGTAATAGACGAGCACATTGTCTGGCACGGGGGTTCGCCCGACTGTCTTTCTTTCACGACCGTTAATCGTTAAGACTTCACCCCGAAAGGCTATTGTGGTTTCCGTGCCTTCAATCTCATACGATATTTCATAGTCGAAACTGATTGCATCAAGCTCGTTGGTGCTGTCGTAAATGTGGCGAAATATCTCAATGAGTGCTTCGAAGAAATTTGACTTCCCTGTCCCGTTTTTGCCGACAAAGACGTCAAGAAAACTGTTCCCGTCGAAAGTGAGGGAGAAGTTATGGAGGTTCTTGTAATCTCCGATCCAGACGGATTTCAGGCGCATCTAGTTTCAATGAATCCTTAAAGTAAGAGCATCGGCCAGGTCACGCTCTATTGATCGTGCACTTTGCATATGGCCGTCGATGAGACTGCAGCGCTGAACCAAATCTCTGACGCGCCGCAAAATTCTCTTTTGTTCGTCCATGGGGGGGACAGGAATAGGATAGGCTCGAACCAGCGTCATATTCACCCTTGGAGCTGCGCCACCCGTGGTCTTTTCTTCCGCGAAATTTGTGATCCAAGGAGAGTTAATTACTAACTCAAGGAATTCTGCCAGGACCGCTTCACCGGCACGGATAAGCATCAAGCGCTGCCCAAGGCACACCCGCGTTCCTTTGGGAATTCGCGCACCTACTCCAAGGATTCCGCCCTCTCTTTTGTAAAGAATGTCATCTTCTTTTGGTTCTAGCCGTTCGATCCGCTCCAAGTAGGTCTGGGAAGACACAAAATTAGGTTCAGAAAGATCAAGGTGTCTCGCATAAATCTGATTAGACTTGACGCACAACTCTCCAGAATCGGTCCATTTTGGGGTGGTGTGAGGGCAGTCGACGATGTGAGAAGTTACACGACTTAATGGTTGAATTACCCAGCCTTTGGGAAGCTGGAACTTCTTTGCCTGTTCTTCAAATGCTGAAAGGTCGTATTTCTCAGCCTGCGCGTCTGGTCGAAGGTTTTTTTGATTGCTTCGATTTTCGTATTCTATCTGCTCAACCAAGTGCCCGCTGACCGCTAGTTTGAAAACGGTGTTTTTTAATTGTTTAACACTCTCCTGGGTCGTGAAGAGAGTGTCGAAGTGGTTCTCGATGCGGGCCCAGTTTTGGGAGAGGTCTTCGGGGGTTTGGCTGTTGGTGAGGGTGGCGAGGCAGGTTTCGACGAGGGTTTGGTGCGCCTTGAGGCTGTCCTCGGTCTGCGTCTCCAGCGCATCGCAAAGCCCCATCAGTTCTTTTACCTTAGCCACGATACGGTGTTGTTCAGCAAGCGGAGGCACAATTATCGGCATCTCAGCCAACTTCCCCAAATATATTCCTTTTTGAGCTGTACCCTTTGCGTTTCTCCAAAAATAGTCCATACAAAGAGGTGATTGAAATAGCAAACAGAGAAATTCGGGCTCCAACCCGGTTTGGACAACCGCAACGCTTCTCTGAAGAGCAAATTCAGGGAAGTTATTTGGCACCACAGCGGAACGCCCTAAGGATGCAACTATCGTCAGCAAGACATCACCAACTTCAATCGCAGTCCGCTCATTCTCGGCAAGATAATCCGATCGGGTCACAAATCTAGTAGGATTGTCAAAATCGATGCGGCCAAAATTCACATTCTGGCTGCTGAGCATTGGAATACCGGAACCAACATTCTTAGGAGGATTGTGGGAGCCGTCAGTTATCTTTGTAGCTATTTTTCCAAGTCGAACGCTCGACCAATTCGTTGGTACCGCGAAACCAATTTCCGCGTGAGACACGTCAGAGTATTTTTTGGGCTTACGGATTTTTCCTTGCTTATAGAGGTCATTCTTTTTATCCAACAGTTGCGAAACGTACGCGGATGATTCTTCACTCGAAAGCTCTTTAGCCTCCACCAACTTCCCGCGTACAGCAAGCTCTAAGATCAACTCACGAAGCTTCTTGATTCCATAGAGGCTGACCGCGCCACCATTTCCGCGACCCGCGCTAGATTTCTTCTCAGTCGCCGAAGTCCAGATATCCAGATGCTCGGTGATAAGCTGGTTTACATCCGTCACTTTCGATCTCCAGCTAGTGCCTCAGATAGGATCGCTTTCAACTGGTCGCGCAACACCTGGATTTCTCGTTGCGTAATAGCATAGTCGGCCAGCAATTCGTCCGGATCGTGGCTAACTCCTTCTTCCACATGGGGGTTCTTGAGGTCGAAGTTATAGCCGCGCGCGGCGAGTTCTTCGGCGCTGACTTTCCAAGCCTGCGGGGTCTCTAGGCGCGCTTTGAACCCGTCTGCCTCTTCTCCCCACCAGTCGATCTCGGTTTGGAACTCCTCAAACTGCATGGGGCGGCCTTTGTTGTAGTTCTTCACACCCTCTGGATAGGGATGTTCGTAGAACCAGACATCCTTGGTCGGCTCGCCTTTGGTGAAAAACAGAATGTTGGTCTTGATGCCGGTATAGGGAGCGAAGACGCCGTTCGGCAGACGGACGATGGTGTGAAGGTTGGCTTCCGTCAGGATCGCTTCCTTTAAGCGAGTCTTCATACCTTCGCCAAAAAGGAACCCGTCTGGAAGGACCACGGCCGCACGTCCGTTCTGCTTCAGCAGTCGCAAGATCAAAGCCAGAAACAAATCGGCTGTCTCACGTGTTCGATATTGAGACGGAAAGTTATTCTCGATCCCATCTTCTTCCATTCCGCCGAAAGGCGGGTTGGTGACGATGATGTTTACGCGGTCCTTCTCGCTATAGTCCTTATAGGGTCGCTCCAAGGTGTTGCCATGGATGATAGATGAAGGTGTGTCGATCCCGTGCAGGATCATGTTTGTAACGCAGAGCATATGTGGGAGCGCCTTCTTCTCCACGCCCTTGATTGATCTTTGAAGAACTTTTTCATCAGCACCCGAATTGACGTATTTTTCTCTCTTGTGGTCCACGACACAAGCTAGGAAGCCACCTGTACCGCATGCCGGGTCGAGTACAGTCTCATCAAGCTTGGGATCAACGCGGTTTACGATGAATCGCGTTACGGCACGAGGTGTATAGAATTCGCCAGCATTCCCCGCGCTTTGCAGGTCTCTTAGGATTTGCTCATAGATGCTGCCGAACGTGTGCCGGTCGGCCGTATTGTTAAAATTTATCTCGCAAATTTTGTTGATGACCTGACGCATCAGTGTGCCAGACTTCATGTAGTTGTAGGCATCTTCGAAAACGCCGCGGATCACCTGCGCGCGTGCAGCCTGCGGTCCATAAGTAGGTAATTTTTGTTTTAATGTTGGGAACAGCTGAAGGTTTACAAAGTCTGACATCGCATCGCCGGTGATGCCCTCCGGGTCCTTTGCCCAAGAGCGCCACCGGATATGTTCTGGCAACGGAGATTGGTAATCATCCTCCAGGAGCTCCATTTCAGCTTCCCGATCATCAAAGATCTTCAGAAAGAACATCCAAACCATCTGGCCGATACGCTGCGCATCGCCGTCGACACCAACGTCTTTGCGCATGATGTCTTGGATGGATTTGATGATGCCCGAAATGTCGCTCATTATGCGTCTGCCTGTTTGTATATTTGTTCTTCAAGCTCTTTTATAGCTTGTTCATACTGGTCTTTACCACCGAACACATCGTTGATGATCTCCATTGGGGTACCAATTGAGTTGAAGGGCTGAAGGCGCAGTACCTTAGCGCTTTCGATGGTCATGATCCCTTCGTCCGCGTACTTTTCCAACAAGGCCGACAGAACTGCTCTCGCTTGATCGCCATATTTCGTGAAGTAGTCCCGCTTCTTAACATTGTTGGCACGTTCCTTTCGCGTCAGTGGCGGCTGTTCGTAGGCGATGTGACATAGGAGATCGAAGTCACCAAAGTCTTTGCCGACCTCTGCTGCCAGGTTTTCCAGAAGCACTCCGTACTCTTCGAGTTCCTCGATTATTGCTCGTTTTTTATCAGTTTCGTTCCAATTGCGGATAAATTCGTCCAATGAGGCATATTCCGAAAGGACCTGCTTCTTGGCGAAATCTTTGTAGGACTCTGTGATCAGTGTTCCGTCTGGGCCAAGGTACTCGATCCGCTCTGCAATGATGTTTGCGTCTACGCCGCTAACGCGAATTTTCGTGATGCCCACCGGGCCTTCATCATCAGGTCCGTCACCATCACCGTCAGGATCATCGGGTGGATCGGGTGGAACCGGATCATCATCAATGTCAGGTGCATAGATGACGACTGGGTTTCCATCGAAGTCTGGATCCCGAAACAAATCTGTCGCGCCCTTGAAATCCATGATCGTAAAGAAATACTTGTTGTGCTCTTCATCGATCCGAGTACCTCGACCAATGATTTGCTTGAATGTGGTCATTGAAGAAATGGTTTTATCCAGCACTATGACTTTGCAGGTCTTGGCGTCCACACCGGTCGTCAAAAGCTCGGACGTCGTCGCAATGACGGGGAATTTGCTTTCCGGGTCGATGAAATTGTCGAGTTCAGCTTTACCTTCGACGCTATCACCCGTAATTCTCATAACGTACTTTGGATTCTTAAGAGCTAGTGGACCTGCAGCATTGACGATGGCTTTACGCATGCGTTCAGCATGGTCGATGTCCTCGCAGAAAATGATCGTTTTGGAGAATGGATCGGTAGCTTTAAGTAGTTGCATGACTCGGGTGGCAACGAGTTTCGTCCGCTGGTTCAAGACCAGAATCCTGTCCATATCCTGCCGATTGTACTCGCGCTCGTCGATCTCTGCACCCAGGTCGTCCGTCATGCCAGGCGGGGGTGTCCACCCTTCCACGTCCCGGTCGATATCGATCTTGACCACCTTGTAAGGCGCTAGGAATCCATCGTCGATACCTTGCTTCAGACTGTAGGTATAAACCGGTTCCCCAAAGTACTCAGTGCTTGAGACGTATTTGGTTTCCTTTGGAGTAGCGGTCAAACCAATCTGTATGGCATCCGAGAAATACTCAAGGATTTCACGCCATGCCGCGTCCGCGGCAGCACTGCCCCGATGGCACTCGTCAATGACAATCAGGTCGAAGAAATCTCTTGAGACCGATTTAAAAATCTTGTCGCTTTCGTCTGGGCCAGTTAGGGCTTGGTATAGACCGAGATGTATCTCGTAAGAAGGATCAATCTTCCGATTCCGTACTTTTGTCATAACTGCGCCAAACGGCTTGAAATCATTTACTAGAGTTTGGTCCACGAGAATGTTGCGATCAGCCAAGAAGAGAATGCGTTTCGCTTCACCGGCCTTCCAAAGTCGCCAGATAATCTGAAATGTGGTGTATGTCTTTCCCGTCCCGGTTGCCATCACCAGAAGAGCGCGTTTCTGACCATTCGCGACGGCCTCGATAGTGCGGTTGATGGCCTCGACCTGATAGTAACGAGCTTCTTTGCCAGAGGGATCTTCGTAGTATGGCTGAAGAATCAGGCGTTCGTCTTCATCCTTGATCCCGCGAAACTTTTTGTAGCGTTCCCAAAGGGAATTTGGAGAGGGGAATTCCGATAACGAGAATTCCGTTTCAATGTCTTCTCCTGTTTCTGGCACCTTATTATGACTAGCAAATGCGTCCCCGTTGGAGCTAAAGGCGCTGGGGACTTCGAGTATGTCTGCGTAGCCCAGCGCCTGTTGAATTCCGTGACTGACACCGACATTGTTGTCTTTTGCTTCGATGACTCCGACAGGGACTGAGGGTTCCTGGAAAAGCACATAGTCTGCAAACTTCTTCTTTTTCTTGTTGCGCGATGACATGTTGCCACGGACGATAACTGGCCCTGGCGTCAGCGTGACCTCACGTCGGATTTGGGTCATAGGATCCCAACCGGCATCACGAATTGCAGGCGAAATAAAGAGGTCGCAAATGTCGCTTTCGCTTAGTTTCTTTTTTTCGCTGTCGTCCATGATGGCGGTCATTTCGGATTAGTCTTTAATTGAATTTCGGTCATAGTAGCGGTTAAGTTGAATTTTTCCAGCCGAAACTTAGGCTTGTCCTGGGAGTCGATCTCGACTAAGGGCTGCAAAATGTACTGTGTTTTTTTATGACATAGAAACCTCAGGCACAGACACGACAGGCGACCAAGTCGTGCAATTTGCGGCGATCTTGACGGATGCGGACCAGAACTAATTCATCTTTAAGAAAAGCAGCCGTTGTTAAGGTAAAGACGGAAACGACTTAGCGGGCGCCAGAGGCCTATATCTGGACAAATCTGGGGGGGTGAGGCCATGTTTTTCCCTAATTGCCGATCCTGCGGCGTTTCTGGGCCTTTTGGGCCCTTTTCCGATATGATGGGGATAGATGTCGCATCGCTTGCCGACAGTGCCATTATGCAATTTCGTTATTTAAGACCATAAGCGCTGACGGGGAACATATTAGCCAGATTCTATTCCCATCATTAATTCAGACGGTTTAATTTCGAACCCCCTCGCAATCTTGCAAAGAGTCTCCACTGAAATCTCCCGCTTGGCATTTTCAATATGGCTGATGTAAGTGCGATGCAGCCCCGCGCGATCAGCAAGCTCCTCTTGCGACCAGTTTTTCTCATGCCGTAGTTTGCGAATTCTTGTCGCCAGTTGCTCATAAACATTCATCCGGAAAGTAGGATGATATGTAGACGAACAGTCTATAGACTATCTGTAACAATCCGCTGGATAGTGCTGCGGTATTTCTGTATACCATCTGTAACAGTGAAAGTCAGTGGAGTTACAGGGCATGATTACAGGAAATTCGATTGAAGCCAAAACAGCAAAATACATTAAGCTTGGCGAAAAAGGGAGTTGGGAAGCTTCTTGTATCGAGGAAGGCGTGCTCCGGTTGGGTTACTATGAGGTGCCCCATGAAATGGCGCTGGCAGGCGACGGAGACGCAATCAGGGACCTTTTTGTGGCAAGGGGTGTTTCCGCAATGTCGGCGCGGGGCCATGCGCGTCAAGTCCTGGATTTCTACCAAGCGGGTCCCGAAACTATCTGGTTAACGTTTTGCAACGGTCAGCTATGGTGGTGTCAAACGGCATCGCCCGTCGATTTTCAGGGAAGCGACAGGGAACAATTTCCGGATGGCAGCCGAGCTAGACGAACCATGGCGGGCTGGAGCGGGACCTCCTTGGAAGGAAAACCGCTCGTAATGAATAATCTGAGCGGACGCTTGACTCGGGTCGTTGGCTATCGCCAGACCATATGCGATGTCAAGGGCGTGGCTTTTGATTACCTGCTCCGCAAAATCAATGATCGAAACCTGCCGGAAGTTGAAACGGCGCAGGCGATACGAAATGATTTATGGCAAGCTGTTGTTGATCTTATCAAGCTTCTTCAATGGAAAGATTTCGAATTGTTTGTCGAACTCGTTTTTAGCAATAGTGGATGGCGACGAGTATCCGCAACCGGCGGCGCGCAAAAGACCATTGATCTTGAATTGGTTCTTCCCTTAACCAATGAAACAGCTGTTGTGCAGGTAAAGTCAGAAACGAGCCAGGCGGAGCTGGAGGTCTATATTGAGGCTCTGGCAGGGTATCGCGCCGACCGGGCTTTTTTTGCCTACCATACGGCTTCGCAGGGCCTTTCCAGCGATAATTCTGATGTGATGGTAATGGACGTCGCATCGCTAGCTGACAGCGCCATACGGACAGGGCTTGTTGATTGGCTGATTGACCGCGCTGGATAACAATTCCTTGGATCTTTGATTTTCATATTTATCAGGTGAAGTTGAAAAAACGCCAGAGGAGCGCAGTAGGCCCATATCAGGATATTGTAAGGGAAAGTTTATCCACAGGCCCTTTTTTGACGATCCTGGGGCATCTCTCGGCCTTTTCGGTAGTAATTTCGATGATGAGTGAAGAGGCTGCCGATGCGTTAGTCATCGGCGTCATACGGATGGGGCTTATTGTGCCCGATAGCTTTGTAAAATACCATAAAGAAACCGGGCCCACCGCCTTGATCGGTCTTTCACTTCCTTAAAACTAATCGGAAATGTTATTGCGTGATCGAGGCGGTGGACCCGGTTATCCCGGAAAAAGATATAAAACAAAGTTATTTAGTGAATCTCGACTCGGCTTTAACCCGGTTTCTTTTCGGAATTAGAACGGTGGTTCCAAATCACGGATCCAGGCTGTGATATCCGCGTTCCATTCCGCACGGAATCTTTTACTGTCCCATATCCGCCGCGCTTCTTTTAAACTCGGCGTTATCCATCCGGACGGTCGGCGATTGCGATCCTGCCGGCAGCCCATTTCTTTTAGAATTTTACCGGCCTTTGTGTCGTTCGGGTGATGTGTGTTGGCTTCCTTCGCAAATTCCCGCGTCGGAATACGGAAGCCATCATCGCAGGGCTCGCCGATAGGAACGTCACCAGTTGACAGATAGCCAAACCACAGCAGGTCGAGTCCTTTTAATGATTCAATCCGTTGTCCATTGAGGGCGCTGTTTGCTGGGATATCTTCACGTGGATGCCATTTTTTTAAATCTAGATTCTGAAGAAAATGCATCATCGCTTCAGCGCCGCCATGTCGCATTTCATCGTTGATCCCTTTGAACCAGTCCTTGTTACCCGAAACTTTGCCCGAGACATCGAAAACTGCGTAACGACGTTCGTCGGCTGAGGCCGGAACAACCCACGAATTATTTGAAGCCATAACGACATGCAGATGATTTCGCGCTTGAATCAAATCTCGACCCTTGGCTTCAATCGGCAGGATGTGTTCCGTTATTAGCCCTTTCAACACACTTTCCGCGTCATGATCCTGGGGAGCTACCGCTTCGTCGGCAAAAAGAAGTACGAGTGCGCGAAGATGTGCGTTGAACCGACCAGATACATGTTTTGAAGAAAATATCTGCAATCCGTGTGAACCGAATAGATCGGTCAGCCAGCGAGCGAATGTTCCTTTGCCGGTCCCTTTGCCGCCCTTGAACACCAGCGCCACCTCTGCGGGACGATCAGGGTTTTGAACAGCCCAGGCAGACCACTTAATAATGTATCTGAACGCTTCGGAATCTTCATCTGCCAGGACCGTCCAGATATGCCGTCGCATTTTGCACCAGCCGCCCTGCACAGAAGGGTATTGAAATCCCCTCCATAGATTAAAGATGGTCGGCGGTGGCGTTTTTCCGGGAAGGAAATCAATCTGATCATATTCCCGGCGGTCAGAATGTTCCAACCAGAATTTGCCGAGCGGGACTGTTTTTGGTATTCCTGATTCAAATTCGCCAACGGTGACCCGTTTATTCATCATGAAGTTTTTGAAGTCCGAGAATGATTGATAAACCATAATTTCTCGAACCTGATCGTTTTCAAAATGCCGCTTTTCAAAGAATACGACGCGGCAACTTCCGCCGTCATTGCCGACGACGAAGTACTTTTCATTTAGCTCGGCTACCATTTCATCTGGTGATTTTCTATGGGAAGTGCTTTTTAGCCACTTTTGTAATTTTGGCTCTAGTTCTGCAATGCCCAACAAATCGCACAACGTCGGCAATCCGGTCACGTCCTCGCCAGCATCCAGTTTTCCCTTGGTACTTTCCGCCTTGAGACGAGCTTGCGCTTCCTCATCACCCTTGCTTTCAGCGATAAAGACAATCAGCCTATCGACCTGCTCGGGCGGCATACCCATTCGCAACAGGGTGCCGGCCAATGCCAGGCATATGTTGTCCCTGTTTCCCGCTTGTGCCGGGTATTTTTTCAGGACGATAGCGAGGAATGCGCAGATACCGGCCTTTTTCTCCATATCCGCCCATTTGACTGATGGGATTTGTTTCGGCAGTTCACTCAGCCATTCAATCGACTCTCCGGTCGGATGTATCGACCCCGGAAACATCGTATATCCACCAGTAGAGCGCAACTCCAGGATCATGGCTTTATCATCGCCATGAAGACCGGTAAGAGCGGCCTCTTCTGGTGTTAATCCGAACTGCGTTGTTTTGCCTGGATCGTCGCATAATGCGATACGATGGCTGCAGGGGGATGACTTTCTGCCGAAGCCGGGAAGCATATCGAAAAGAATGTTTCCTATTGCAGAGGCTTCCGAACTATCGAAATCAAGATCGATAAGGCCACCGCTTGCGGTACCCAAGGCAACACCAATGTTACTGTCCGGCTTAAACAAGGTCGGCAGCGTTTCTAGTGTTGCTTTTTGATCCTTCCATTTTCCAGTGGGTTCTTTCGAATTCGGGCGAAGCGGAAACACTTGCCAACCCTGCTGGATATATTCTTCGATCAGCTTTGCGTGTTTATCCGTCATCACGCCCTCCGACATATTCCATCGTGGAGGTGAATCGCTGCCGTTCCATATAAGCGTCAATATCTTCGATCTGATAGCGGACACTGCGGCCGATTTTTAAGAATGGGATTGGACTGCCAATGCGGCGGTCCTTTTGAAGCTTGTATATGCTACAGCCTAAACGCAGGGCTGCTTCTTTTTCATTTAATAAAGTACTCATTTGCTCTCTCCATAATTGGAAAGATACCTACTTTATTCATGGAATTTCGTAGCGGAAGGGAGCTAAATGGATGCCTAAAAGGTTAATTAACTGGAGCGTTCTTTTTCATATTTTGCAAGCCAATTGCGAATTAGAGATAATTCGTCGTCATACATATCTTCAAAACCTAGACCAGCATCATCACCATAATCATAATCTGCGGGATTTATGTCAGGCAGGCTTTGGTATACGGAAATTATTCTTTCGCGAACGCTCTCATGGTCAGTATCGTATTTTCTTTTCTCCGCTTTTTCGACATACTTATCCAGAAGAGCTTCCCGGGTTTTTCCGGTTGCTTTCATTTCTGCTTTCATCTGAAACATAAGCTTTTCATCGTTGGCCCTAAAACTTCTGTTCCCGCGTCTTTTGCGAACTGTTTCTTCGCCAAACAATATTGCGATAATGGCATCGGATTTCTGTTGTGGTGTGTAGAGGGGAAATTTTCGGCTGACTGCTTTTTTCTCATCCCCAGGAAATTTCTCGGCGCCATAAGGCAACTCTTGAAGAGTTTCGCTATATCCCACAAGATACTCAATCAAGTCACATAGTACCGTCCACGATTTTACGATCTTCGTCGCCATTAACTTTCCCTAAAATAAACTCCGCAATCCTTTCAACCGGATCCCGCAAGCGCTCCACATCCAGAATGATATAGCCGCCCGTGATATCCGTTACCCGATGATTGATCAGGCGCTTTAAGGCATAGGCGCTTATATCCAGTCCCTCGGCGATGGTAATGAAGGTTCGCCGCAGGTCATGACAGGTGAATTGTACCCCGGAATTATTAATAACCTTGTAAACGCCCTTTTTGGGTTCAGCCAGATATCCCAGCTTGCCGGGACCGGGAAACACATACTCGTAATTGCCATATCGCTTTCGCCGGGACATCAATAGGCCAATAAGGTAATCGCTCAGCGGCAAAGTTAGTGGATCGCCATTTTTCGTGTTTTCGATAGTGAATGTTTTTTCGCTGAACCGAATATCGCTCCATTTAAGCTTTGCGCCTTCGTTCCGCCGCAGTCCGGTGAATAGCAGGAACAAGAGAAAGTCGCGATAGGTATCGTTTTCCAATCTGTGGACGGCATTCCACCATGCCTTAAGGTCACTCGGCTTAATATGGGTCCGTCTTCTTGTCTCCTTATACCACCCCCTGACATGAGTTAGATACATGACCGGATTTGTGGGGCAGATGTCGTGGGTGGCATGCACATAGTTAAATAGGGCCCGGAGCACCCTCATTACCTTATTGGCCGTCGAAGGGCCGTTCTCGCGCGCAATTTTTTCGTGACGCAATCCGATCATATCCTTGGTAATGCCGGTCATTGCTTTAATTTTCCAATCAGCAAGATATCGATCAAGGATGTATTGATAATCGGATTTCGTTCGGGGCTTCAGGTTGCGTCGGGCGATCAGATATTCTTTTAGGGTTTCTTCTAACGAAATGGCTTCTTTAGCCTTCTGCTTTTGTTCCGCGTTGGGATTGATGCCTTGCGACATCATGTAAAGCTTGTCCTTGGCGATCTTGCGGGCATTGTCATGTGTGACCTGTCCATTTTTACCAATGGAATAACGCACAGTCTTTCCTCGAATGTCTTTCTGGGCAACGAAGGTTTTGGATTGATTGCCGACAATCAGATAGAAGCCCGGTAAATCTCGATCGCTGTACAAAACTTGCCCTTTTTCGGTGTATGGCAATGCATTGATTGTTGTCTGCGTAAGTTTGAGCTTTGGCATATGAGAATTACCCTTTCCTGATTTGGATCAGGCGGTTCTATAAAACTCATTCGTTGCAAAAGACAACATAAAATCAATAATATCAATGGTTTGTATGATTTCGTCTTAGATAGAATTACTCGGTACTATTCGAAAACTGAGGGTGATTGTCTGGAATGGCCAAATATACTGAAGGTTGAATAAATAACGATTCGGCAATAGCCGATTTCCTATCTGGAAAATACGGAGCTTTTTACTCAGGTAGTCCAGCATCAAGGTTTTGACTAGATCACGGCTTAAGCCAGATGTCTACTTGGGGCGGGGACAATCAATCTTGAAACAAAGCGAAAGGATCAAACTGACAACATTCAAACAACGGTGCTTGCAATACGGCAAGACCGCCGCATAATATCAACAAACTGAAGAGCCATACCTCTCTTAGCTTAAGCCAACACTAAGCTCATATTATATGACGACGGACAATCAATACACGAATTCACTATTTCTAATAGAAGCTCCCTTTTTATCCATTTAAAAAGCCTATTCAGAAGTATCAGGTCATCTCGACAAGTAGGTGGAGAAATTATGGGAGATCCGAAAGGCGAGCGGTGGCTTCGATTTCCACTAAACCACCTGAGGGTAAACTACAAACGCCGATAGCGCTGCGAACATGACGGCCTCTATCACCAAAAATATCGACCAAAATGTTGGATGCAGCGTCCAACACGTGAGAGTGTTTGGTGAAGTTGGGAGAAGCACAGACGTATCCTCGAAGAGTAAGCACTTGGGAAATGTTCTCCAGATTACCTGCAGCCTCCTTGAAAATTGACAGACAACGTAGAATAGATAGCTGCGCAGCTGCTCGAGCATCTTTGAGGGTATCACTTTCAGAAGCCTTGCCGACAATGGTTTGATGCCCATCCCTGGAAAGTTGGCCCGCAGTATATAATATCCCATTTTCAACAATCCAAGGACGATAGTTTCCATGCGCCTGAGGTGGCGCAGGCAGTACAAACCCTAGAGTATGAAGGCGGGTTTCAACGGTGCATATAGTTTTGGTTGTCGACATGGTATCTCCTTGAATCTAGCTTACTTGACATATATTTATTTACGTTACATATATGTAACGTAAATAAATATCAATGTGAAGGAGAGACTTATGGATTTGGTTCAAATCAACCACTTTATAGGAGGACAAGAGGTCGGGGTGGATGCTACTTCGCGCTTTGAAACTATTAATCCATCCAATGGGAAGGCTTATGCAAGTGTTGCACATGGTGATGCTTCGGATGTAGATACTGCTGTTGCCAATTGTGCCCAAACATTTGCAGAAGGGGCCTGGTCCAAGATGCCCCCTGCCGAACGGTCTGCTGTTCTTAGCAAAATTGGTGACATCATTTTAACAAGAATTAACTTTCTGGCATTGCTTGAAAGTCGCGATAGTGGAAAACCAATAATTAATGCACGCCGTGATGTGATGCGTGCTTCAAGTTTGATGAAGTATTTCGCAACGCTCCCAGAAATTGCAATTGGGGCAAACTTCAGTGAAGAGCCGGGCTATCACTCCTACTCAACCAGAGTTCCTTTTAGTGTGGTCGGCTCGATTGTCCCCTGGAATTTACCGTTTTTGTTTGCAGCCTGGAAATCTGCCCCGGCAATAGCACTGGGCAGCTCCGTTGTATTGAAACCGTCTGAGGAAACATCAGCCTCTGCAATTGAATTCGCGCGAATTTGTATAGATGCTGGATTGCCTCCGGGTGTTGTCAATGTCGTGCTAGGTGACGGCAAAACAGGTGCGGCACTGGTCGATCATCCTAAGGTTGAGATGATTTCTTTCACTGGGAGTACCTATGTTGGCCGAAAAATACTTCAGGCCGCCTCATCCCGACTTAAGGGTGTACATCTTGAATTAGGTGGTAAATCTGCCAATATTGTTTTTGCTGATGCCGATCTTGATAAGGCTGTAGAGGCAACTCTATTCAGTAGTTATTGGAACACGGGGCAAATATGCACATCCGGAACAAGACTGCTTCTTGCAGATGAAATTGCGGATGAGTTTATCAAACGGCTAAGTGTACGGCTACGTGATGCAGATTTGGTGGGGGATCCGTCTTTGACGACAACCCAAATTGGGCCGGTGATTTCGAAGCGTCAATTTGAGAAGGTGCAAAGCTACATTTCTCTGGCTGTAGAAGAAGGGGCTGAGTTGGTCTTTGGGGGGAATACGCCAACAATAAAAGACTGCGAAGACGGATTTTTTATCAATCCAACATTGTTTAAAAATGCTTCCCCTAAAATGCGAGTCGCTCAGGAGGAAATTTTTGGTCCGGTTACAGTGGCAATGACATTTTCGTCAGAATCAGAAGCAGTTGAAATAGCTAATTCTACACAATTTGGTCTGGCCGCGGCAATCTGGACACAAGACATCGCCCGTGCACATCGAATTGCAGAACAGCTTACAGCAGGAATCATCTGGACAAATTGCATTAACCGAATACGTTGGAATATTCCTTACGAGGGCCATGGTGTGAGCGGAATGGGTGAAGATCTCGGGGTTGAATGTATAAAAACATTCTCAAAACTCAAAGTTAACCAGATCAATTTTAGCGGCAATCCAAACGTAAGCTTTCCAGTATCAGCCTGAATGGAGATGGGTCGACGTGCGAATAAAGAAAGCTCACAACAGCGCGTTGACCATATCCTCAACATCCTTGTCAGCAGGGATGCCGTCTCTGAAAATTAGACGGAAATATATTCCGCCTAACAGCTGATCGATAGCCAAATTGACATTAATGTTGGGGTCAATATCTCCCCTCATCTTTCCTCGCATGATTGCTTTTGCCAAAAACAATCGACGCCCTATTTCAATTTTTTTGAACAATAACCCTAATTCGTCGTCGCGGCGAATCTCCGGGATGATACTGAGAATAGCCTGATCCATGCCATCTTTTCGTAGAAGGCTTAAAAAGCTTTTAAGCATGGTTGCTACATCCTTTTGCGTGCTACCTGTATCCACAACAATTGGAATGACGTCATTGAATCGCTTTGCGAGAGCCGCAACCACTAATTCTTGCTTAGATTTCCATCTTCGGTAAATGGCTGGCCGACTTGACCCGGCTTCAGTTGCAACGAGCTCCATTGTCATTTCATGATATCCAACACTTGCTAAAATGCTAATGGTGGCTCGAATTATCTCGAGCTCAAGCTTTTCACTTCTTGGACGGCCCCTAGGGCGTACCTTTGATTTAGTTGAATTGCTCATGCTGGCTCGTTACTCTTTATTTGCGGGTGCGATGTGATCGGCCCAAAGTCCATTTGTTATACAACTAACATGATTTGGTGGACTGAATTTTAAACCGTTGGGCAGATCGTTGGTCAATGCTTGAACGCAACTAAGGTCGACAAAATCCGCAAACGGGGCCAATGGTAAGAGTGGTGCAGCTGCTCGAGAACTAGCTGCAGCGGCTTCAAGGACGATTTTCAATCCCATTTTATTTGCTAAGGAAACGGTAGCAAATGCTTCAGTAAGGCCACCCGCCTTATCAAGTGAAATTACTACTCCTTGATATTTATTTCCGATTGACGCCAAGTCAGCCCTGGTATTGCAAGCTTCATATGCGCAAACTGGCGTCGTCAAAGTTAAATTGGTTAATTGCTCGTCTTCATAGTGTGAAAATGGTCTCAAAAGCAGTTTTACTCCGAATTCACTAAGAAGTGTATCAAGAGAAATCAAGTTCTTCTTCGTCCACTGCTTCCGGCCATCAACGATCAGTTCGGCGTTTGGTGATTGTGACCGTATAGCTATTAAGCGAGACTCAATCTCTTCTGGGAGAGCTGAAAGCCGTATGGACGAGACATTCTCAAACTGCCCCTTTTCAAGATCTTCAACGGATGACAGGTGTGTAACCAGTGGCACGGTGGGTGGTTTTTCCACATTTAGGATTTCCCAAACTGTTTTTTTGGACTGGCGTGACTCCAAATCCCACAGCGCGCAATCCAGAGCGTTACGCGCAGAATCTGCAGGAAATATTTCATTGAGTTCACTTCTAGTAAGCCCGCGCTCAATTAGAGGGCTTATCTCAGCGATTTCATCCATTGTCGAGGCAATGTCCTCCCCCAACTGAGGAATAGGAACACATTCGGCATGCCCAACAGTTTGACCCAATTGAATTTTTACGGCGACTGAATGTAAGGATTCGCCATCAGCTAACGTCCATTTTCGGGATTCGGCGAATACTGTTGTTGACTTCATATATTTCTAACTTTCAACCGTATACGGGAATAAGAAGATACTAGATTGTTTCCAGAAATGCTTGCAGAGTTTCATTGAAAACCTCTGGGACCTCATAATAGGGTGAGTGCCCAGATTCAAGTTCTACAATGCGTGCGTTTGGTATGTGTTGACTTAGTTCTTTGAGAACCTCAGGCGGCCAAAATTCATCTTCATTTCCAGCAATGACTAAGACCGGGGCGTTCAAATTAGTAGCTCGTTCAAGCGGTACTAACACGTCTGGATGAAACATCTGACCATATAAATCTAGCGAGCGTATGGCCACATTAAATGCGGAAATTTCGCGATACAGATGTGCATCCGAGTGTTGATTTTGGCGGAAAGCTGCCCCAAGAGCAACATTTGAGCCTCCGACTTCCTTTAGGCGCTCGATGACAGGCCCTATTTCTGAGACCCCGCTGGGAATATCAAATCCACCGATAGTGTCCCCAAGGGTAAGCGAACGCACTCTTTCTGGATGTTTAAGAGCGAGTTGGACTCCGGTCCAGCCGCCCATAGATTGGCAGACGATATGCGCTCTCTCAACCTTGGCTGCATCAAGTACAGCGAGGGCATCCTCACCAAATTTACTGACATCAAAATACTCTGAACTGCAAGATGAGCGGCCGAAGCCGCGATGATCCATGGCAATACAATGGTATTGTCTACTGAAATGGGCAAATTGTTGCCACCAAATTGTGCTATTACCACCTGCTCCGTGACAAAACAAAATGGGGTCAGATTCTCCCAATTCAGTATAATAGATTGGAATGTCGCGTTCTGCATAACTCATCACATGCCCCCCCAAGTGATTTGGCCACTGATTGTAGCAATACCCAACAAAATCAATATCCCACCTGTCGCGCGCGCTGTTATATGCCCGAAAGGAAGAATTTTTTCGACAAGTAGGTAGAGTGTTAAACTTGCCATGACGACCAGGTTCATCGTACCGATAGCAAACATTATGAGCATGAGTGCCCAGCAGCATCCGATACAATACATACCGTGGCTCAGACCCATCAAAAAGGCGCCCCACTTTCCTTCTCTCCATTGGTTCATTATATGGCTCATAGGTGAACGGCAATGAGATAAACAAGCATGCTTGTAGACCGTAAACTGATAGGCACCCGCAATGAGAAGAATAGTAGCCGCTAAGATGGGATCAGCGATCGCCATTTCTTTCATGATAGAGAGCGACTGCAACGCAAGCTGCAATCCTGCCGCCGCGACACCAAAACCACTCCAGACGACCAAATATCCAGAGAGAAATACTGGTGTTCTTACATACGCGCGGCCTTGCAGCCGCTTCTGGAGGTTAATCCCAGAGAATGCCAGGATCATCGCCGAAAAACTCGGAACCATCATGCCGACCATCATGGCAATCCACATTACGATCATAGACATAACTGCGCCAACGCTCATCCCGTTAATGGGCATTGAGTCTTTTGGCATTCCACTCATGGGCATCGTGTTTTTTTGCATGTCACCCTGGCTTTCCGAACCATGCATAGTCGCCATGGGTTCCATTTTCATTCCCTGCATATCTAGGCTCAGATATATTGTGTATGACCATGCCAATATGCTTACCACTATGAGTGACGACATTATGATCATGCGATCACGATAAAGGGTATTTTGATAGTACATGTTTATTACCTCACGCTTCTTCAAACCAGACTTCTGCTGGTGCGGGGCCCTTGAGATCAAATGGCATATGCTTTGAACTTTGGCCCTCCCAGTCCCAGTTAAATCCTTGCGTACTAACCTGACTTACTTTTGATTTGCCCCAAGTTGCTAATGCATCTGCACCAACTTCTGATCCCGGCGGATTGGTTGTCTGTACAAGAGTGCCCGGTCTTGTGGTTGGGCCGCCTAAGGCTTCAACATGCGCTTTTGCACGCCCTGGGCTCTCGGCTTTCCACCAAGTCAGATCATCAGCAATTTCAAATGTGATAGGGACATACTCAACCGCAACTATCTCAGCGATCGTTGAGAAAATATGGGACATAAATCCTCCTGCGTCTTCGGAGAATATAACGCCAAGTGCCTCGCGTTGTTCAGAAGTAGCTCGCTCGTCCACTAGCATTGTCACAGACATTTTGCACTCACCGGCCCACAGGTTTCCGTAGAATATCCCAGGAATAAGCACTGATAGCCCGTCAATTCTAATACCGCCGTAAGCACCTTCCTTGATGTTATAGGCCACAAAACCTTCGCATCGATTGTCTGAGGGTGCTTGCGCAAATTCGCAAGGGCAAGGGATATCGCAGCTGCAACTATCGAACCAGTCACCTTTCATCCACCAGTCTTTTACATTTGTCATCAGTCTCTCCAAATTGTTATTGACTATATACGTTACATTAATGTAACGTATATTAACAACCCGATATTGGTCAAGTCGTAAATACATTTAGAGATGAGTAGAAATGTTTCCGGAGAGCCCACAAGAAGGCCCGCAGAGGGAAATAAATACCTCCTGTCAGGCGCTGCTAGCATTGAACGACATTCGGAAGGAATATCCTGGTGTTGTTGCCTTGGATGATGTCAGTTTCGATTTGATGGAAGGCGAGATTCATGCTTTGCTGGGATCGAACGGTGCTGGAAAAAGCACGCTGATAAATGTTATGTCCGGTGCCGTTGTTCCTGAAGCTGGCTGTATTACTATAAATGGAGAATTGATCGCATTTCGCTCCCCCTTAGAAGCATTAGCGGCAGGGATTCATGTCATTCATCAAGAGCCGGCACTGGCCCCAGACTTAAGTGTGCTCGACAACATTTTTCTAGGGCGTGAAATACGCACTCGTTCAGGGGAAATAGATCGAAAAGCTGAGAAAGTAGCGGCTTCTGAAGCATTTTCCAAGCTGGATGTAGAATTTGATTTGGATATCTTGGTTGCAAGTCTTGGTTTTGGGCAACGACAGTTGGTCGAAATTGCGAAAGCCATTCTCGAAAGCCCACGTGTTCTAATTCTGGACGAGCCAACATCGGCCTTAAGTGAATCCGAGTCCACGAAGTTGTTCTCTCTACTTAAAAGTATGGTGGAGCAAAATGTAGGTGTGATTTACGTGAGTCATCGCCTAGACGAGATCGCGCCTTTGTGTTCGCGCGCAACGGTTTTACGAGATGGGCATTCTATCGGAACTTTTCCAACGGAAGAACTTGATCGTGCACGCTTAGTTAGCCTGATTTCGGGCAATATTAGCATGACAGAAATGAGTGAGCTGGCCAAACAAGGTGAACGTTTGCTTGAGATAAAGGGCTTAAGCTGCGTGAACATTTTTGACGATGTGTCTTTCAGTGTGCATCGCGGTGAAACTCTCGTATTAACCGGACTTATCGGTTCCGGCCGAACAGAGATACTGGAGACAATTTTCGGCTTGAGAGAGGCAAGTTCTGGTGTAATCGGCATAGACGGTCGAGCGCTTAAGATTGCTACTCCTTCAGACGCCATTGCGGCGGGCTTGGCATTAATCCCTGAAGATCGCCCGGGTCAAGGGGTAGCACTAAATCTTTCTATTAACGATAATATCACGCTTCCCAGTCTTAAGCGTTTTCTTGGTTACATGGGGCTGTCAGCTTCAAAGCAGAAAGCGCACTCAGTTCAAAAAATGAGTGATCTCTCCATTCGTGCGATCAGCGAAAAAGACCGGACCGGATCATTGTCTGGCGGAAATCAGCAAAAAGTAGTCTTGGCTAAATGCCTGACTACTAATACGCAAATATTCCTGTTTGACGAGCCAACACAGGGCATAGACGTTGGCGGAAAGGCTGAAATCTACGCGTTGATCGAGCGCTTGAAGCAGAAAGGCTGCGCGGTTCTCGTCGTGTCATCTGACCTCGAGGAAGTTCTTCACATCGCAGACCGAGTTTTGACCTTAAAGAATGGGTCAATAACCGGATCATTTGATCGTTCCACAATGTCGGCCGAACAAATCGTTGCCGCTATCACACACGGGGTCTAAGCATGAGTACGATTGCACCACAGGCAGCTTCCTTTTCTTCAAGAATTCCATTTGAGCCCGCAGTATTCGGCCCGGTGGCAATTTTACTAATCATGTTCGCGGGATATTCAATTGCAAGTCCCCACTTTCTAACGGTTGAGAATATCACAAACGTCCTGGTGCAATCGGCACCTCTCATCATACTTGCAGTTGGTCAAACTTTTGTTCTTCTAATTGGTGGTTTAGACCTTTCTCAGGGATCAATTGTCAGTGTGGTGAGCGTTGTTACTGCATCAACCATGATGGCTTTTGGGATCGAAATCGGTGCCTTCGTTGGGATCGGATCTGGTATATTGATTGGTGTGGCAAATGGACTGCTCGTCGGGTGGGCGCGCATTCAGTCATTTATTGTGACACTGGGAATGTTGTACATGGCAGCTGGGCTGGCCATGGTCATTTCAGACGGCTCATCCATTTTTGGCTTACCTCGTCCAGATGTCGATTTGTTCTTTTGGTTTGGAGGAGGGCGCCTAGGTCCCATACCGGTGCCCCTGCTTATCGCAGTACTAACTGTCGGCATCGCTCACTACGTCCTGCAGTACAGGCCGCTTGGCCGCTATATTTACGCGGTAGGGAGCAATGAACGTGTCGCTCACGTCTCGGGCATTAAGGTTGAACGAATAAAGATGACCGTCTTTATTTTCTCGGGAAGCTTAGCTGCTATGGGTGGTTTCCTTCTCAGTGGCCGGGTTATTTCGGGGCAACCTCTTCTAGGTGCAGGTGACCTACTTCTTCAGTCCATTGGAGCAGTAATTATCGGCGGAACAAGCATATTTGGCGGGAGTGGTGGTGTTCTGCGTTCTTTGCTAGGCGTTCTTGTTATTGCCTTCATGATCAACGGCCTCAATCTCCTTGCGATTTCGACATTTACCCAGCAGGTCATTGTTGGGGCGATCATCGTCGCTTCAGCTTGGCTAAATGCCATTCACCGTCGGAACTAGTCGGCGGAACTTTATCAACAACGAAAGGAATACGTAATGAAATTACATTTATTGAAAAAGACATTTGCCATAGTGTCGCTCGCCATAGGTTTGCAAGGAGCGACCATGCTGCCTGTCGCGGCACAGGACAAGGAAGTTGTTGTTATGTTGCCGGCCGCAGGCGCGCCATATTTTAAACTAAAGACTTATGGCTACCTAAATGAAGGGAAAAAGCTGGGTTATAAAGTCAGTATTTATGATGCGGGTGGCTTTGGAAATCTGCAGCAACAGATCACACAGATAGAAGACGCTATCACCCGCGGTGTTTCTGCCATAGTACTTGTCCCGGCTAGCTCAGACGGCACGGCACATGTTGTAGAAAAAGCGGCAAAAGCGGGGATACCAGTAGTTAATGATGGTATAGCAACAACAAGTGATAAGGTGTCAGGGTTTGTTGGTGAACCGTCCTATGTTATGTCCCAATTGCTTGGCGCCTACGCAGCAGAAAAGTTGGCTGCAAATGGGAAAATTGCAATGTTGACCGGGCCGGGAGGGCTCGATTTAACAGATGTTCGCACCGCGGGTTTCAAAGACTATATTTCCAAGTTCACGAATATGCATGTGGTGGCTGAAAAGGCCACACAAGTCAGCTCTAACGTAGCCATGAATACCATGCAGGATTTTCTCCAGGCCAACCCAGATATCAGTGCGGTGTATACGTTTACTGGATCAATGGCAGTAGGTGTCGTGCAAGCACTTCGAATTTCTGGGAGAAATCCAGGCGATGTTGTGGTTTTGACTGCTGACCTAGAACCAGAAACGAAACGCATGATCGAAGACGGTTGGATTCAAGCGACGGTAATAAGCCAGCCTGTTGAAATGGCCCGAATTGCAATACGCATGGCGGTTGATGCCGCAGAAGGCAAACAAATTGCTAAAGAAACCCTAACTCTTCCAAGTGTAGTGACTGCCGCAACTATTGCATCAGTGGACCTTTCAGGGCAAGCGGTCCCAGAGGGTTCTGATTAGTGGTAAACCTTTGGGAATATTCACCCTAAACCCTTAACGAAGTATGCGAATGCTAATGTCATTCGACCGTTCCTATTAAAAAACTAGAGAGCCAAATTATGAGTAATCAAACACAATCAAATACACGTGTTTCTGCCCTTCTTGACGCACTTGGAGATGGCCTGGATGGAAGTGCCCCCACAAGCCAACAATGGCAGCGCATACTCGGCCGTGATCAAGACGCGCCGCTCACCCTCGTCAATTTCTTCAAACTAAATGATAAAGCTGCCTATAGGGACGGTACCACCGGTACTGGTCAAGAAGCCTTCGATCGATATGCCGCTGTCAGCATGCCAACTATGGAACGAGTAGGAGGAAAATTTCTTCTTGCAGCGCCATTTGCTGGCATGTTTGCGGGTCAAGAAGAAGACTGGGATTTAGTTGTCCTGGGTTCTTATCCCAATACAAGAGCGCTATTCGCGTTATTTGAGGATGGCGAATACCAGAAGGTATTTCATCACAGAACCGCAGCCTGCGCGCGGCAAAAGGTTCTCGTTGTAAATGGGTAAGTGGTAGTTTGTATTATTACCTCCCTGTGAACGGCTCTATCTATTTCTTGATGGAGCCGTTCGACTATTTAGAGAAAATGTATCGTCCAGTCGTTATGCCCAAAAATCAATTACTTATTTGGAATTCGAGTTGATAGATTCACGATTTTTGTCATCAGCGGTTAGTAATATTCTGGCTCAATCAATTGTATTCGGTTTAGGAATTTGTCCTTCCCCCTATAACTGAGCCACGGATATTTGTAATATTCTACGAAACTGCTGGGGGTTATTTGGATGGCGAGGAAACGGTATACGGATGAGGATATAATAAATTTGTTGCGTCAGATTGAGCTGAGTTTGTCATCAGGAAGTGATGTTCAGACAGCCTGTCGGTCAGCTGGTGTGAGTGATGCAACCTATTATAATTGGCGCGAGCGTTATGGCGGGATGGGGCGATCTCAGCTCTCTGAGCTCAAGGGACTGGAGAAGGAGAATGCCCAGTTGAAACGGATTGTCGCAGAACTTGAGTTAGACAAACTCATTCTCAAAGAGAGTCTTGATTATTTAAAACCCAAGGCCTGACGGCTGCTGATCTGCGTCAGGCTGTGATCCATGTGCGCCAGAAACTCAGGTCTTCTGAGCGGCGCACCTGCAGAACGATCGGCATAGCCCGCTCCACCCACCGGTTCAAAGCAACTCCCAAAGAAGATGATAGCCTTCGACTGGCTTTGATTAGATTGGCTAAGGCCTATGGCCGTTATGGATATCGGAAGATTGCCGAGTTGCTGCGTATGGAAGGATGGAGGGTCAATCACAAGAAGGTTGAGCGTCTGTGGAGAGAAGAAGGCCTGCAACTCCTACAGCGCCACAAGAAGCGCAAACGCCTGTATCATAAAGACAGTTCCATTATCCGGTTACGCCCCAGATACCCCAACCATATCTGGAGTATTGAATTTGTCCATGACAAGCTTAGCAATGGTCGGCCTTACAAGATGCTGACGGTGCTGGATGAATATACTCGGGAGGCTCTTTGTGTTGCCGTGAAGCCCCGAATGGGGAACCAAAATGTACTCGATGCCCTGTACCCGATTTTTCTCACTCATGGAAAGCCGGAGTTCCTCCGCTCCGACAATGGACCGGAGTTCGTTGCAAAGGCATTTCAGACATGGCTCACCAAAGTGGGAATTAAACCAATCCGTATCTATCCGGGCAGTCCTTGGGAGAATGGCTACAACGAACGCTTCAATAGAACGCTCCGCAGAGAAGTGCTCAATGCTGAGTGGTTCTTAACTATTGATCAGGCCAAAACTGTCATCAACAAATGGCGCAGGCAGTATAGTCACATCAGACCTCATCAAGCCGTCAACATGAAACCGCCCGTTCCCGAAACTCTATCAAATAATGGTACATAGCAAGTGGGCTTTACAACTGTTGGGATGCTGTTGCAGTTTCAAAACGGCGGCTGGGAACTCACGAGATTAATTTTGCCAGCGCCGTGACGTCATATAAATGTATATTTGACTCTTTGCATCGTAGCGATGCGTAAGCTGGCTTTTCCAAACGAGACCGAATTTGTGGTGACATTTTTTGCCAGAGCCCTACGGACTGGGTTTTTTAATTGCGGATTGATCTCACGGGATGGTAATTCCTCGACTCTCGATTATCATATTTGTCACTCTACGCGCGGGCGCGCAGGTGGATGGTGGATTAGGTTCTCGCGGGTTGCGGTACATTACCGTGCATTGGCAATGCATTCTGATTGCCCGACCCGGCGGCGAGGAGTAACTCGGTGGTGAACCCGGAGTAAATTACTTCCTAATATTTCATAAAGAAACCGGGTCCGCCGTGTTGACCGAGTTTCCATTCTGACACAAAAGGTTTCTCAATAGTGCCATGGCCTCTAATTCCACATCTTTCAGTTTCAAAATAACGCATCGTCTCTATGTAACCTACAAATGCGGGTTATGAAGTTGGTTTAGCGATTTGTATAACCAAGACTGTCAGACACTGCCGAGCGTTCTTTAAAAAAAGGCTATAATAAGGTTGCAGGAAACTAATGGGTATTAAATCAGGCAGCAAACAACCGATATATTCTGCTTCCAATGAGCTAAAAATTCCTTATATTTCAAGATATTAAATTGATTAGTATTAAGCGGAACGGCCTCATATTAAATGACATGGAATATAATTCGTAATGCGTAGGTCGGGTGTTCGAGTCACCCCAGCGGCACCATTTTTTCCAATAACTTAACGATTGTTCCCCTCCCCATGCGATGCTTGGGGACACCCTAGGCACACGCAATTTAATATTTCGTATGCCGCTGTGACTGCGCCCAATGGGCAAGCCGTTTCACCAGTCCGCACCAACTAGGCAGAACGTTCAAAAGCCTTGTTCTTTTTTGGGTGCCTCCCTTTCGGAGCAATCAGCAACAATTCCGGCAACGCTCAATGAGGCGGGCCAGTGGGAGTTTGATGTCCACGAGGCTGGTAAGGCCTATGAAGTTGTAAAGGCTATCCGATCTCGAGATTATGTAAACCAAACGGCCGTCGCGGACGGGCTTGGGGTGGTCCAAGGGAGAGGTCTCCAAACAACTTAAAAAGGCCTATGCAGCAGGTATCCTTTCACATGAAGAAGATCATCAGTGTTTTGAGGATGCTAGAAGCTTGGTGGATGATTTGGATGACGACGATGACTTCTAGTATCGCTCAACGATGGTGCTACGAGGCTTAATCCGTAACGGGAGTTTCCATGTTTCTTTACTCTACTAGGGTGGAAACATGGAAACCCATAGGATTTCTGCGGGCATATGTATTCAGCGGCATTCAGCAGTTCCCCCATACCCCTTGAGGTGGAGGAGGGTCGGGGAGAAACCGCCGCGTTGTTTTGATGTAATTATATCAAGGAGTTAGAGATACTCTGCCTCCTTGCAATGCTGAATCCTGTGTCTATTTTCTACTCACTGATTCAGACAGGCAACCATACCGTCGGCGATGTCTTTTAGTAGGGCTGAATAGAGGCCGGGTCCCGGCGTCAGATTGGCGCCTATCGGATCGAGGGTTCCGATCTTTGCCTCTGTTCCTTCAGCGACGACAAGAGACAATTTGTCCGAAAACTGTGGCTCGCGGAAGATACAAACGGCTCCGCTATCCTTCACCTTTTGTCGCAAATCCGCTATCCGCTTCGCAGACGCCGCCTCTCCAGACTCAAGGACAATCGATCCAACAGCCGTCAGGCCGTAGCGCTTTTCATAATAAGGATAGGCATCATGAAAGACGATAAACGGCACGTTCTTAACAGGGGTGAGCATGGCCTTCACCTGTTCATCACTCGCCTCTATTTCTGAGATCATTGATAGTGCATTTGCTTTATAGGCAGACCGGTTCTCCGGATGCACCGCCGATAGCTCTTTGGCAATCGTCTTGATCATCACAATTGCATTTGCGGGATCCAGCCAGATATGAGGATTCACCGCTTCATGATCATGGTGGTGATGCGCATCCCCGTCTTGATGGCCGTGCGCCGAATGGTCGTGCTCTTCCCAATTACCGCCTTCTCTTACGTCGAGGATCGTCATTCCCGGTTGGTCCATCATGGCAACTTTATCGACATTCTCAGGAAGGGCTTCCAAGGCTCGCACCAAGAATGTTTCGAGATTTTCGCCGATATAGAATACGACCCGCGCCCGCTGCATCATTTTCATCTGGGAAGGTTTTAATTGGAAGTCATGAGGGCTTGCCGTGCCCCGCAACAATAGCTCGGCCGTTCCGGTCTCCCCCATAACGCCCTGAACGAGGGAATGCAGGGGGGCAATCGTCACCACGACCTCGGGAGCGGGCGCCGCATTTCCCCGCGCAACAATTGCCAGCACCAACCCGATAGCCAAAATATACGTCTTCATAGGATCACCATTCGTCCTTTTGTTCGTCCATCGCCATCAATAAAGCGACCTGCCTTGGCATTTTCCAGCGCGAGATTTCCGTCGCCCCGCAAGCCACTTGACAGGCCTCATTTTTTAATATTGTTATGTTATAACATTACAATTTAGGAAAGCAATGACGAATGAGACTTAAAACCCTACTTCCCTCACTTACCCTTTTCGTTCTTCCTGCCGTTGCTGCTGCGGAAGATCATAATCACGAGCATAATCATGACCACGGGACGAGCGGTTTTTACGGTCACCTGCATGTCAAAATTCTCTATGACCATGTCTATAAGGCGGAAGAGGCCGATGAGGAAATAGACGAGGCCTATACCCACTCCCATCTTGAAATGGGATACGGGTTTGGTAACGGGTTTTCAGTCAATACAAATATCGAACTGGAAGGCGAGCCCGCCGGTCACGATCACGGCGGGGGCGGCGCCACATTGGATGGCAGTAACCGATATTTCGAGGATGAACCGCTGTTCGTACGCGCCCTCACAGCGAATTACGACAAGGATTATTTTGGCGCCTACGCGGGTAAGTTCGACCCCGTTATCAGCTTCGATCAGCATATCATGCCGGGTATTTACGGATATCAGATTGTCGATGAATATACCGTCCGGGAAAAAATCGGCTTTGGTGGATATGCCAAGTTGAAAGCCGGAGATTTCGGCACTCACCGGCTTGATGTGAGCACCTTCTTTGCCGATACGACCTTTCTCAGCAACTCCATCCTGTATGAACGGGGCGTTAATCACAAAAGCGACGGCGGCGTTTCCAACACGGAAGATTTTTCATCCTTTGCGGTTTCGCTGGGCGGCTCGGATTTTTACTCCCTGAGAAGCGATATTCCGGAGGGACTTTCCTACCGCATCGGTTTTGCGCACCAGGCTGCCGGAGAGGGAGACGAGACAAGCGAGGACCGATACACCTTGTCCGGTCAGTATGAGCATGTCTTCACTTCTGACCTAAGGGGCCGGATTCTGGGCGAGATCGTCCATATCAACCATCTCGGCGGTGAGGCACCGCATGACCGGACCTATAACACTGTTGGGGCTGAGCTTAGATACCAACAATGGGTTCTGGGGTCGACCTATACCTATATCAACAATAAAAATCCCGAAGACGCGGATGAGGCGCAGAACGGAGAAGTCTTTCAAGCGTCATTGGGATATGTCTTTGAAAACGGCATAGCAGTTGGTGCAGGTTATAAATATCAGGAGGAAGAGGGGGAGAAGAACCACCGCATCGGCGCGATGGTCGGTTATTCCCTGACCTTCTAGCTTTCCTGAAACAACCCTTATTGAGCGCAACGCATAGGCATTTCCCCGGATTCACAAGCCGTCTATTGTAGAAAGCGGTTTGCTGCTTTATCTAAAGAGATGTCCTGTGGGACAGGTCAACCGCCTTCATCTCGGGAACAGTTTATGCGTTCTTTTTTTATTGCTTGCAGTCTTTTTCTGCTTACCCCGTTTCAGCCCGCGCAAGCCCATCCCCATGTCTGGACGGATATGACCATAGAGATCCTGTTTAACGATGATGGCATGGTCACGGGTCTACGCCAAACCTGGCTGTTCGATGATTACTATACGGCTTACGCGGTCGAAGGGATGGATTTGGACGGGGATGGCAATCCGGATCCGGAAAACCTGAATGAAATCATGCAGGTGAATTTGGAGCATTTGAAGGAATATGGCTATTTCACCGAGGCGCGGGAAAATGAAAAAATCCTAAAGCTGCAACCCTTAACCGGGAAATCCACAAGGATGCTGGGCAAGCGACTGGAAATGACCTTCACATCTCCGTTTGAAAACCCAGTCTCCCCGAAAGGTAATAATTTTTCCTATGCCATTTTCGATCCAACCTATTATGTCGAAATGCTTCATGCCGAAACGGAAAATCCCGTCATTCTCTCCGGCGCACCGGCCGGGTGCAGCTACAAGATCAATCCGCCCAACCCTGATCCGAGTGCGGTAGCGCAAGCGGCAATGCTTGATGCATCGGTACGGGGCGAGACGGGGCTGGGCTCATTTTTCGCGGAGCGGGTCAGCCTGACATGCCCCGAGGACTAGCAATTGTTATTCCTGCCGGTCTCACCCTGCTCACCTGCACGGTTCTGATCTCCCCGCTTGCCATTGCGGCAACCGGCGTGACCGAGCCAGGCCTCTGGGCCCAGGGTATAAACTGGATCATGCAACAGCAACGCGCTTTTCATGAAGAGCTCCTTGCGGCACTTAAGACCTTGACCGCCGGTGGTGGCCTAACCGCGGCCTGGAGCCTTATCTTCGGAAGTTTTCTTTATGGAATTTTTCACGCCGCTGGGCCCGGACATGGCAAGGCCGTTCTGACGACCTATCTGCTGACCCATCCACACAGAATCTCTCGCGGCGTGGGGATCGCCGCCGCGGCCGCTTTCTGTCAGGGCCTTGTGGCCATCGCCCTGGTTTACGGCCTGATTTATCTCGCCGGATGGATTCCCCGCGAGACCGGCACAGCCGTCGCCTGGAGCGAAAGAATAAGTTATGTCCTGGTGGCGGCCATAGGTGCTTTCCTCATCTGGCGTACACTGCGGCCGGTGATTGATCGGTATCTCACGAAGACGCAGGTGACGGACACTCATTCCCATCATCATGACGATGACGATGACGATTGCTGCGGACACACCCATATGCCGAGCGGAGAGCAACTGGAGCAGATCCGCGATTTACGCTCTGCCGCGAGCGTTATTCTCGCCATCGGACTCCGGCCCTGTACGGGCGCAATTCTCGTTCTGGTGCTCGCAAAAGCACTGGCGCTACCTGCCGCCGGCATCGGGGCCGTACTCGCCATGTCTGCGGGAACCGGTATCGCCGTTGCCGCACTCGCGTTTCTCGCCGTGACCGCACGCCGAAAGGCGGTCGCGCTGACAGAAGGCGGCAGTCCCTTCTGGAGGGTGGCAGCCAATGCCGTGGCCCTCGCCGGAGGCGGGCTGCTGGTCGCCATCGGCATTTCCCTCTTAAGCGCGTCCTTTTACAGCCGCCATCCACTTGGGCTTTAGTCGCAGCAACGACCAGTTTCACCCAAAAGCCTCCTGCTCTACTCTAATAGCGGAGATCGTTGATACTCAGGCGATAAATATGGGAATATGCATAAACGTTTTTCAAAAAATTTAATTTGTATAGCGAGCCCCCACATCAATCACCGTGTTTCCATAATTCCCCCATACCCCCTCAATCCAGTTTTGTTTGATCTCACTGGCTCAGAACGGCCAGAGGGACTTGTTGGCTGGAGTAAGCAAACTTGGAAGGGGAAATTTAACATTCTAAGCTAAACCCTATCAGAGATGCCCAAGAGCGGCTGACGACAATTACGACACTCATGAGACCTTGCCTTAATGAGACATTATAAGGACTCCTAGAAGTCTCTCATATAAATCAGTACTGACATATGAAATGCACCTTCGCGGATATGTATTGCGCGATCTTCATAAAATAATTCTTTAAAATCAATAGCTTAATAGAAAAATATAACGAACGGTCGATTTTTTTAATTACAGACACGTAATTAACGTTATAGTCATGTTAATGCGCCAGCGAAAAATAAGGCGCAACAGCAGGGGGAGAATGCCGTGGCCTCTTGGAAGTACGGCAGAGGGGGAGGTCAACTCTCCAAAGAAGCTATATGCACGCGAATTCTTGAGCGTCATCGCGCCACCATCGATGTCCGCAAGGACCACGTGGCGATTGCCAATCTTGAACGCATCATCCAAGCCACACTGAAACTGTCCAGCAAGACCGGGTTCCAGGCCATGAGCATGCGCGAGCTTGGCAAGGAGGCGGGCATCAGCATGGGCGGGCTTTACGTTTACGTTGCCAATAAGACGGTGCTGTTGTCGATGATCCTGGAAGAGGTCGTCGAGACGATGATCGATGCCATGAAGGCGGCACCGGAAGAAATTGCCGCGGATCCGCGCGCCCATCTGCGCTGGCTGATCGAGACCCATATTCGGCTGTCCAACGAAATGGTGCATTGGTTCGTGTTTGCCTTTCTGGAAGTCAAATCCTTTCCCGAAGCCGAGCGGCGCTATGCCATCGAAGCGGAAGAGCGAACCGGCGAGATCCTTGCCGGGGTGCTCAAGCGCGGCATGGACGAGGGTATCTTTGTCCGGCGCGACGCGGACCTCACGGCATCCCTCATCAAGCCGATGTTGCAGGACTGGTATGTCAAGCGCGGCAAATACCGCAAGCGGGGGACCACGATGGACGAATATATCGATGCGGTGATTGAACTTATTGAAATGCCTTTTGTCCCGGGTGCGGCCGCCGAACGTACCGTGGCTCGAGACTTTGGAGGCGCCCGGCTGAGCCGGGATGGTTGAGAATTTGCGTCGGTTCATGGCGGTACCGAACGGAAAAGGAAGTGGCGATAGAAGATGAAGAATTTCCGCGTAACCCAACAGGAAATCGTGCTGGTGGTGTTTGTAGCGCTGTTTGCGATTTGCTCGGTCTTCCTTAACGGCTTTCTGACGACGGATAATATCCTGACCTTGCTTCAGAACGTGGCTGTTTTGGGTATTCTGGGCCTGGCCATGGCCATCGTGGTGATCGGCCGCGGCATTGACATTTCGTTGATTGCCGCGCTGGCGGTGCCGCCGGGGCTGGTCCTGCAGTTGGTGCAGTATGGCTATACCCTGCCCTTCGCCATTTCCCTGGGCCTGGGGATCGCGATTATTTTCGGGCTCGTCAATGGCTGGCTGATCGCCTACGCGGAGGTGCCGTCGCTGTTCGCGACCCTCGCCACGGGCATATTTTTCGCCGGCCTGGGTCAGGCGTTCCTTTTCGAGCTGGAAGTGGTTCAGTGGAGCGAGGGGATGAACGGTTTTGAATGGTTGGGACAAGGCAGCCTCCTCGGGGTGCCGATGCCGATCGTGATGTTTGGCATTGCCTGTCTGGCGGTCGCCTTCCTGTTGAGACGCACCCGGGTTG
Organism: Sneathiella chungangensis; assembly: GCF_009882935.1. Classification (GTDB taxonomy): domain Bacteria; phylum Pseudomonadota; class Alphaproteobacteria; order Sneathiellales; family Sneathiellaceae; genus Sneathiella; species Sneathiella chungangensis. The sequence continues at coordinate 688,174 of NZ_WTVA01000015.1, read as the reverse complement.
GCGCCTATATCTATGCGATCGGCGATAATCTTGCCGCATCGCGCGTGACCGGCATCCCGGTCCGTCCGATCGTCGTTCTGCAATATGTTCTGGCGGCGCTGATCGGCTGCTTCGCCGGGTTGGTGCTGGCATCGTCGGTCAATTCCATGCCGACCCGGATCTACAGCTCGACCCTGATCTATGACGTGATCCTGGTCGTGGTGCTGGGAGGCATCGGCCTGTCGGGCGGCAAGGGCGGTGTCATCAACGTGATCCTGGGCACGCTGCTGATCGGCACAATGCTGAACAGCATGACCATCATGGATCTGCCCTATGCGGCACAGAATCTTTTCAAAGGCATCGTACTTCTCATTGCGGTGATTGCCGACACCTTGCTCAATCCACGCAATGAAGAGACGGCACAGCAAGGCGACATCTGAACTAACAAAACGATAATAAAAGGGAGGACTTAAAAAATGTTGATTTCAAAATTTATCCGCTACGGCCTGGTGGCCGTCGGCATGACGGCAGTGGCAAGCACGGCTGCGCTGGCCGATAAGGGGCTGGACGAACCGTTCCAGGCCGCCTTCCGCGCGGCGATGAAGGACAAGACAGTGGCCTATGTCCCCGTCGCCATGGGCTTTGACTTGGGCGAAGGCTGGTGGGCCGGGCTGAAGAACGAGCTTGAACCGCTGGGCATCAAGATGGAACTGCGCGACCCCAACTGGAACACCAGTGCCGGCGCGCAGGCGGTGACCTCGCTGATCTCGCAGCATCCCGACGTGATGGTGATCCATAACCCCGACGTGCAGACTTACGCACGCCTGCTCAAGCGGGCGGAAGAGGCCGGGATCTTCGTGATCCAGATTAACATGGGCTCGGCCTATCAGAGCACCGGCTTCGTCGGCGCCAACTGGATCGAAATCGGTGAAAAAGAAGCCGAAGCGGTGGTGGCGCATTGCAAGGGCAAGTCCAACAAGATTGCCATCGTGCAGGGTGCCCTTTCCGCGGCGGCGAGCGCCTATACGCTGAAGGGCGTGGAAAACGTGCTGGCCAAGCATCCTGAAATCCAGGTTGTGTCCAGCCAGGCAGCCGACTGGGATGCCGCCAAGGCCAAGGCGATTACCCAGACCGTGTTGAAGCAGCATCCCGATCTTTGCGGTATCGTTGGCTTCTGGGACGGTATGGATATTGGCACGGCCGCGGCGGTCAAGGAAGCCGGGCTGACCGATCAGGTCTTCGTCGCGACTTCGGGTGGCGGTGAGCGCAAGGGCGCCTGCGATCAGGTCAAGTCCGGCGCGTTCGACCTGAACCTGAGCTACAATGTGCCCAACCAGGCGGCGCAGATGGCCGGCATGATCAAGTGGCTCCTGTCTTCGGACTTGAAAGCCGGATCGGTCAAGGGCATGGCGTACACCACACTCATCCCGATCACCAAGGAAAACGCCGACTTGGCGATGACGTGCTGGAACCTCAGCGACATGAAGAAGTAGGCCGGCGGGCTTGCCAAAAAGCCTGGCGGGCATGTCCCGCCAGGCTGGTTCCCTTTAACTCATCGCCCTGGAGAGTATCGATCCGATGCGAGATACACTTGTGCGCTTGCGCTATCATTACTGGCCTGATCACTGGATTGGGGAAATCCTGTCGAAGCGTTGGACCGAAACGGCCATCCCGGTTTTCGTTCTGCTGATTGTCGGATTCTGGTTGAGCCAGACGATCGACAATTTCCTGTCGCCGACCAGCCTTGCCGATACCGCGCGTCAGGCGAGTGAAATCGGCTTTATCACCCTGGGCATGGCGCTCGTCGTCATCGTCGGCGGGATCGATCTCTCGGTGGGCTCGATGTTCGCGCTGTCCAATTTCTTCGCCCTGTTCGCGCTGAATGTGCTGGGATGGCCGGTACCGGTGGTGGCGGTCACGACAATTGTTTGCGGCATGTTGCTGGGGGCGGTGAACGGTATCCTGATCGGCTATCTCAGGCTCAGGGCCTTTATCACCACGCTGATCACGCTGATCATCTATCGCTCGGCCTATGAGCTGCTGATCCAGGACTATTCCAACACCATCGCCGCGTCCTTCCCGGATTTCCCGTCCTGGGATTTCCTGGGCTATGGCGAGGTCTATGGCTTTCCGAGTGTTGCCATCCTCTTTATCGCGGTGGCGATCTTCGGCCATATCTTCCTGACCCGCCTGCGCCCCGGCTGGCATATCACCGCCATTGGCGGATCGCGCCGGTCGGCGCATAATTCGGGCGTTGCGGTGAGGCGCACGATTGCGCTGTGCTATGTGGCAAGCGGCGGATTGACGGCGCTTGGATCGCTCTTTTTTGCGGCGCGTCTGGGCACCGTCGGGGGCGATATCGGCGTCGGCTGGGAGGTGACGGTGTTGACCGCCACCGTGCTGGGCGGCATCACGCTGGGCGGCGGCAAGGGCTCGGTCACGAAGGCGGCCGTGGGCACGCTGATCGTGCTGATGATCACCAACGGGCTGACCAACATGAACGTCAGTGGCGGCGTCAACCGCATGGTGCTGGCCAGCATCCTGTTGATCGCGGCAATGATCGATATCCGCTGGCAGAAGAACCGCAACCGGATCATCTCCAAGGTTTATGTCAGCCCGACCTACCTTGGCCTGCCGGAACCGCCCGAAACCGAGATTGGCCGCGGCGGCCCGTTTGAGCAGAATGACAAGCTGCGCGATGTCTCGCTGATCGGGCTGGGCCGGATCGAGGCGCCCGAGGATGTCATCCTGGACAAGAACGACAACCTTTATGCCGGGTCCCGCCATGGTGACATTATCCGCTTCCTCGCGCCGGATTACGAGGAGATGGAAGTCTTCGCCCATATCGGCGGACAGCCGTTGGGTATGGCGTTCGATCGCCAGGACAATCTCTATGTCTGTATCGGGGGCATGGGTCTTTACAAGATCGACCCGGACGGCAAGGTCGAAAAGGCAACGGACGAGACCAACCGGTCGATCTATTCGGTGAACGACGACAGCCGCCTGCGGCTGGCCGATGACCTTGATATCACCGACGAGGGGCTGATCTTCTTCTCGGAGGCGACGGTGCGGTACGAAATGGACGAATGGCCGGTTGACGGGCTTGAGGCGCGCGGCAACGGCCGGATCATCTGTTACGACACCAACACGGGCAAAACCCGCACGGTGCTGCGCGGGTTGCGCTTCCCCAACGGAATTTGCGTGGCCAGTGACCACCAGTCGATCCTCTTTGCCGAGACCTGGGGCTGCTCAATCAAGCGGTACTGGTATGCCGGTCCGAAGAAAGGCAAAGTGGAAACGGTGATCGACAACCTGCCGGGATTCCCCGACAACATCAATCTGGCGTCGGACGGCAATTACTGGCTGGCGCTGGTCGGTATGCGCGGCCCGGCGCAGGATCTTGCCTGGAAAATGCCGGGCTTCCGGATGCGGATGGCCAAGCGGGTGCCGCTGGATGAATGGCTGTTCCCGAATATCAACACCGGTTGCGTGGTGAAGTTCAATGAGAAAGGTGAAATTCTCGAATCCTACTGGGATCTGAAAGGCGAAAACCACCCGATGATCACGTCGATGCGGGAGCATAAGGGATACCTCTATCTTGGGGGCATTCAGAACAATCGTATCGGGCGCTACAAACTTGAAAATGCCGATCCCGAGTTTTCACAATACGGCACGCGGTGGGGGAAATCGTAATGTTAAGAACCATACGCGATATCACCCATTCAATTCTGGGCCGCGGTGAGGCGTCGATCACCGTTCCATCCTTTGACGGCGCGCTGAAACCGAACCAGGCGCTGGAAGGGGCCGAGATCCTGTTTGAATGCGCGGCGCCGGAGGATCTGGCAACGGATGGGAAGGATGTCTTTCTCGCCGACGGCTTAAAGCTGACCCGGATCGAGAGGGGCAAGGCGGTTCCGGTTAGGGAATTCGACAAGCCGATTACCGCGCTGGCCTGCCTGCCGGGCGGCGCTCTGGCCGTTGCGCTGAACGGGCGCGAGGTGCATGTCTATGCCACCCCCGGCGCGGCTGAACCGGAGATGAGCTTCGCCGGCGCTGATATGCGCAGCGTCAACGCGCTCTCCCCGGATGGAGAGGGCGGCCTTATTGCGACCGACGGATCGGCGGATTGCGATACGGATGATTGGGCCTGGGACCTGATGAAACGTGGCAGCTCTGGTCGCGCGCTCCGGCTCGATCGCAAAACCGGCGACGTCTCGCTGATGGCGCGCGGATTGCAATATGCCTTTGGCGCAGTGGCGACGGAGAATGGCCATGCGATTGTTTCCGAAAGCTGGCGGCATCGCTTGATGGCTGTGGCCCCCGACGGGGCGACCCGTATCGCGCTGGCCCATCTGCCGGTCTATCCGTCGCGGATGAGTCCGGGAGCGGGGGGAGGCTGGTGGATGACCGCCTTTACCGCGCGCACCCAGCTGGTCGAGTTCGTGCTCAGGGAAAAGACATATCGCAAGCGCATGTTGGCCGAGGTGGCGCCGGAATACTGGATCGTGCCGCGGCTGAGTTCGGGACATAGCTTCAAGGAGCCAATGCAGGGCGCGCATCTGAAGACAATGGGCGTGGTGAAGCCCTGGGCGCCGCCGCGCTCTTACGGGCTGGTGGTGCGGCTGGATGAAAATGTGCAGCCGGTATTTTCGCTGCACAGTCGTGTTGACGGCACCAATCACGGCGTCGTCGCCGCCGTGGAATGCAACGGGGCGCTTTACATGATCGCCAAGGGCCCGCGCCGCGTGCTGCGGTTGCCGGTCGAGGGACTCGCAGAGGAATTCATGGTATGACCGACACTGTTATTTCGCTGGAAAAAGCCACCAAGCTCTATTCAGGCGTGGCGGCGATTGAAGATATTGATTTCGATCTCTGGCGCGGTGAAATCCACGCGCTGGTGGGTGAAAACGGCGCCGGGAAATCGACCCTGACCAAGGTAATGGCGGGGGTTGTGACGCTGTCATCCGGCACGATGAAGATCGACGGAAAAGAGGCGGCGCCGAGTACGCCGCTGGAGGCCCGCCATCTGGGCGTTGCCATGGTGTTTCAGGAAAACAGCCTGGTGCCCACGATGACCGTGGCGCAGAACCTGTTTCTGGGGCAGGAGCGTTATTTCAACCGTCTGCGCGGGATCAACATCGCCGCCCAGCAGTTCCTGCAATCGCTCAATTTCGATGTCTCGCCGACAGCTGTGGTTGATACGCTGGGCGCGGCCAAAAAGCAGATGGTGGAGATTGCCCGCGCCGTGCTGCACAAGGCTAAGGTGATTATCTTTGATGAACCGACGGCGAGCTTGACCCCGGAAGAGCGGAAATATTTCTTCGATCTGGTGCGCAATCTCAAGGGGCGCGGCGTTTCGATCATCTTCATCAGTCACGCCCTGGAAGAAGCGCTGGAACTGGCGGACCGGATCACCGTGCTGCGCGACAGCAAAGCGGTGGTGACGGACGATGCTGCCAATTTCGACCGCGCGCGGATCGTCAAGGCGATGGTGGGCCGCGACCTGTCGGATACGCTTTATGGCACGAAAAAGACCACGGTGCGCCGGGCGGGCAAGAGGGTGCTGACCATTCAGAATCTGAAGATGGCGCCGATGGTGAAGAACAACTCGCTGTCGGTCTTTGCCGGTCAGGTAACCGGCGTGTTCGGCCTCGTGGGGGCCGGGCGGACCGAGACGTTCAAGATCGTCGCGGGCGTGATCAAGCGCGACTTTTTCCACGGGGGCGAGGTTATCCTGCATCAAAAGCCGGTGCGCTACCGGGTGCCGGCCCCGGCGATCAAGGCGGGCATCGCCTATATCACCGAGGACCGCAAGGCCGAGGGCTTTTTCGAAACCTTCTCAATCGCCCGCAATATCTATCTAGGCCTGTTGGCGAAGTTCCCCAAGGGCCGGGCCATCCTGTCAAAGCGCGAGCAGACGCAGGCCGGCAGCAACTGGATCGAGCGGCTGAACGTGCGGGCGATCGGGGATGCGGCCAAGATGATTGAACTGTCGGGCGGCAACCAGCAAAAGGTGGTGATCGCCAAGAGCTTGGTTCAGGAGCCCGATATCATCATCTTCGACGAACCCACCCGCGGCGTTGATGTCGGGGCAATCGAGGAAATTCATGAGCTGATCAACCGGCTGGCTGACGAAGGCAAGGCAGTGGTGATGATCTCGTCCTATCTGCCGGAGGTCATGGGGCTGTCCGACCGCATTCTGGTGTCGCGGCAGGGCAAGGTGGTCGAGGAATTATCGGCGCTTGAGGCGACCGAGGAAAAGATCATGTACGCCGCAATTCACTAAACTATTAAATAACGCGGAATGTAATTCGTCCTGTCCAGGTCGTGACGCTCCCGCTATCCCATCCGCTCCGAGGCGTAGCTGTTCGGGCTGGCCGGAAAGACAACCGTCTTGCTGCCGTTCACAAATACCCGCCGGTGAATATGGGCGTGGATGGCGCGGGAGAGGACCTGGCTTTCCACATCGCGGCCAAGACTGACATAGTCGGCGGGGCTTTGCGCATGGCTGACCCGGACCGTGTCCTGCTCGATAATCGGTCCTTCGTCGAGATCGGCGGTGACATAATGCGAGGTTGCGCCGATCAGCTTGACGCCGCGCTCGAAGGCCTGCTTGTAGGGATTGGCACCTTTAAAGCTCGGCAGGAAGGAATGATGGATATTGATGATCCGCCCTGACATCTTCTGGCACATTTCATCGGACAAGACCTGCATGTAGCGGGCGAGGACGATCAGTTCGGCGCCCGTTTCTTCGACGATGGCCATCTGTCTTGCCTCGGCGTCCTTCTTGTTCTCCTTCGTCACCTTGATGTGGTGGAACGGGATATCGTGATTGACGACGAGTTTCTGATAGTCGAAATGATTGGAAATCACCGCGACGATATCGATGGGCAAGGCGCCGATCCGCCAGCGATAGAGCAGGTCGTTGAGGCAGTGACCGAAGCGGGAGACCATGATGACGACCTTCATCTTTTCCGCTTCGTCATGGAAGCTGTACTGCATGCCGAAGGGGTCGCTGACGTCCGAAAATCGGCGGTTCAATGTTTCGAGGTCCGCCCCCTCTTCACTGAGAAAGCTGATCCGCATGAAGAAATTGCCGGTCTCCTGATCATCGAACTGGGCACTGTCGGTAATGTTGCAGCCATTCGATGCCAGGAATGCCGAAATGGCCGCGACGATGCCGCGCGTGGATTTGCATTTGACGGTAAGGGCAAAGGTCTTCATGTCGAATAACTTTCCGGAAGCTGCGGGCGGTCAGGCAATACTTCGCGCCGCCGTGACAAGAGTATGATGAAGCGAGGCCGCGGAAGACCGGGGCCCCAGTAGAGTGAAACTCCTAGCGGATTCCCGGCAAAGGATCAAGCAGCCCAGATGTTCGATCAGGCATCTTGTCGCATCGCCCGCCATCATGGCTTTGGTATCAAGGCTGCAAAGACGCTCAAGAAGCGGGATCAGGTTGGCCCCCGTAATATCAAAAACGACCCAGCCGTCGGTCTGTTCCGTGACGCTGGCGGTGTCCGCGACGAGGGCTTTTATTTCGGCGGCAAAATCGGGATGTTCGGGCAGGGGCGCCATCAGGAACCATTGATCAACCCCCGTCCAGACGGCGGTCACATCCCTTGCGCCAATCGCATGACCCGGTTGCGGCAGACTATCTCCCAGAACCGGCTGGATAAGGGCGCGAAGTTCCTGGTCTTTACCCTTTCGTGCGGAAAGCGAGGCAATCGCGAGACTAGTGTTCTCGCCTATGGTAACGCCGCCGATGGTCTCGATCATCGGGGCGTTCATTCCGAGCGCTGTCAGTGGAGCAAGTAAAGGGTCAGACACGGAGCCGTTCTCCTTCCGGGTCGATGAAATGCGGGCTCGAAACGGTTGCGTCAAATTCGCTGCCGCCAAGCGGGTTCACGACGCGGATCACCTCGCCGTGGCGTTTATCCCCGCTTTTGAGAAAAGCAAGCCCGATCGAGGACTTGAGATGCGGTGAATAAGCGGCGGAGGTAACCCATCCCTGATCATTTTGCGCAATTGCGGCCTCCCCCACCGTCATCAGATGCGCGCCGGACAGCAATGTGTCCTCCGGTTTTACCGGCACCAGACCTACCAGTCGATAATCATCCTCGCGGATAAGATGCGGCCGACCCGCAAGAATACGGCCAATACTGTCTTTCGTTTGCGAGACCATGCGCCCCATGCCGAGCATAGCGGCGGTGCTCTGGCCGTTGAGCTCATTCCCGGCGGCGTGGCCCTTCTCGATCCTGAGCACGCTCAGGGCTTCGGTGCCATAGGGGACAACATCAAATTCCTCGCCCGCGTCCATCAGCCGGCGGATGAGCGCATCTCCGTAGCGCGCCGGCACTGCAATCTCATAGGCGAGCTCGCCGGAGAAGGAAATCCGGAAGAGCCGGGCGCGCAAACCGCCGCAAATGGTGATCTCCCCGCAGGCCATATAGGGAAAGGCCTCGTTCGAGATGTCATGCGCCGGATCGACTATTTTCTGCAGGAGCTTACGGGAATTTGGCCCGGCAACGGCGAATTGCGCCCAGGCCTCGGTGGTCGAAATAAGCTGGACGTCGAGCCCCGGCCAGAGACACTGGCGGCAGAATTCCATATGCCGGAAGACGGAGACTGCATTGGCGGTCGTGGTGGTGACGATGAAATGATCTTCCGCGAGCCGCGCCGCAGTGCCGTCATCCATGGCCATGCCATCCTCGCGCAGCATCAGCCCATAGCGGGTCTTGCCGACGGGCAGTTTCGCAAAACCATTGCAATAGATATGATTGAGAAATTCCGCGGCATCCGCCCCCTGCACGTCGATCTTGCCCAGCGTCGTCACATCGCAGATGCCAACGGATTTTCGCACCGCCAGCACCTCCCGGTCGACGGATTGTCGCCAATGGGTTTCCCCGTCTAGCGGGAACCATTGCGCCCGCATCCAGTTGCCGGCCTCGACAAAGATTGCGCCTTGTTCCTCGGCCCATTTATGGCTGGGCGTCAGGCGACGGGGGCGAAATTCCTTGCCCCGCGATCGTCCGGCGAACGCCCCGATGGTGACCGGTGTATAGGGCGGGCGAAAGATCGTCGTGCCCACCTCCGGGAGGGATTTGCCTTCCAGCTCCGCGATGATGGCAAGCGCGCCAATATTCGCCGTCTTTCCCTGATCCGTCGCCATGCCGAGGGTCGTGTAGCGTTTGACATGCTCGACGGATTTGAACCCCTCCTGATGGGCCAGCCGGATATCCTTGATCGTTACGTCATTTTGCAGATCCAGCCAGGCGCGGCCCTTGCCACCGGTGACATGCCAGAAGGGAGCCACATTAACCGGCGCATCCTCCGCCGTCGGCAGCGGTATCGGTCCTGCGCGTCGGCCGAGATCGGCAAGGGCGTCGATGGCACCTTGCATTCCGGATTGCAGCGCGCCATGCGTCGAGAAGATGCCCGCCGCCGCGCCGGCGGCCCGCAGGAGCGGATCGACGTTTGGGTCCGGCACAAAGGCGGAGATGGCGGCATCCCACGCGGGCCGTCCGCGCTTGTGGCAAGTCAGATGCACATTCGGATTCCATCCCCCCGCGACACCGAGCGCGCCGCAGGCGATTTCCCGCGTCGATCCCCCTTGAAGACGAACTTTCACCGATTTGAGGCCGAGGCGCCCGCGGCTGTCGACAACCTCGGCACCCTTGAGGACTTCAAAATCGGCTGAAGCGGGGGCGTCGGCGCGACAATCGACCAGAGCCGAAATGCGGACACCCTTCGCCGCGAGATCTCTTGCCGTCCGGTGGCCGTCGTCATTATTGGTGAAAATCACGACGTCTTTTGCGGCGGTAACCGCCCAGCGGTTGGCAAAGGCCCGCATCGCTCCCGCCAGCATAATCCCGGGCCGGTCATTATTTTCAAACCCAATCGGCCGTTCCGTTGCACCGGCGGCGAGCAACGCCCGCTTCGCATAGATCCGCCAGAGGATCTGGCGTGGCTTATCCGCGGGCGGTTCAGATAGGTGATCCGCCGCCCGCTCAATCGCGCCGAAAGTACCGTGATCATACATGCCGAAAATGGTCGTTCGCGGCATGACGCGGACATTGGGAAGGCTCGCCAGCTCGCCCCTGACCTTGCCGATCCAGCTGTCTGCCGTCTGGTCCGACAGGAGGCCCGCATCGGCAAGCAGCCGTCCGCCCGGCATGAAATCCTCGTCGGCAAGGATGACGTCGGCGCCAGCGCGGCCTGCCGTCAGTGCCGCCGCGAGACCGCTGGGGCCCGCTCCAATCACGAGAAGGTCGCAATGGCGAAATCCCTTGTCATAGACATCGGGATCCTCCTCCGTCGACAGTCGGCCGAGACCGGCGGCGCGGCGGATGGCCGGTTCATAGACCTTTTCCCAGAAGGCGGAAGGCCACATGAAGGTCTTGTAGTAAAATCCGGCCGCAAGAAAGGCCGAGAGCCTGTCATTGATGGCAAGCACGTCGAAGGTAAGCGAGGGGAAGTGGTTCTGGCTCCGCGCCTGCAGGCCGTCATAGAGTTCGGCGACGGTTGCGCGGCTGTTCGGCTCCCGCCGGGCGCCGCCGCGAAGTTCGACAAGCGCGTTCGGTTCCTCCGATCCGGCGGAGAAGACACCGCGCGGACGATGATACTTGAAGCTTCGGCCCATCAGCCGGACGCCGTTGGCAAGAAGGGCGGAGGCGAGCGTATCACCGGCAAAGCCGCTGTAGCTTTTTCCATCGAACGTAAAGCTCAAAGGTTGGTTGCGGTCGATGAGGCCGCCGCCCAGGCGATTTTTCTGGCTCATCTGTCCCGACCCCGTTGTTTGGCATAGTCTGACGCCAGCTCGACATGGAGGATTTCATGGGTTGTCGTATCGCGGGTGACAACCAGCCAGGACCGATCCCCCTGCTCATGGTACCAGAGCTCCCTGTGGCTGCCCGCCGGATTGTCACGAAGATAGAGATAGGCGTGAAAATCATCGAGCGCCGTTTCCGACATAGTGTCCGGACGGTCGATCAGGCGGGCGTCGCCCAGATAGACGAATTCCTGCGCATCTCTCGGGCCTAGAAGGGGGTGGTTGATAATCATGCGGCCCTCAATGCAGGTTCGGCTGGGCGCCCGCGCCCTTCTCGTCAATCATCGCACCGGATTGAAACCGGTCGAGCCGAAAGGCGGTCGCCGTTTCATGGGGCGTATCGGTCGCCAGCAGATGCGCCAGCGCATAGCCCGACGCGGGTGTCGCCTTGAAACCGCCGTAACACCAGCCGCCATTGAAATACAGGCCCTTTATAGGCGTCCGGTCTATGACGGGGGAGCCGTCCATCGACATATCCATCAGTCCGCCCCACATACGCAGAAGACGCGCCCGCCCGATCATCGGCATCAGCGCCATGCCGCCTTCCAGCACATCCTCAACCACCGGCAGGTTGCCGCGCTGCGCATAGCTGTTGTAACCGTCAATGTCGCCGCCAAAAACCAGCCCGCCCTTGTCTGACTGGCTGATATAGAAATGCCCGGCGCCGAAGGTGATGACGCCCGGGATCACGGGTTTCAGCCCTTCCGAGACGAAGGCCTGCAGGACATGGCTTTCAATCGGCAGGCGCAGGCCCGCCATCGCCATCACGCGGGAGGAATTACCGGCGACGGCGACGGCGACTTTTTTCGCGCCGATATATCCCCGGTTCGTCTCGACGCCCCGAATCTCGCCATTGACGATCTTCATGCCGGTGACTTCGCAATTCTGGAGGATGTCCACCCCGTGACTGTCGGCGGAGCGGGCATAGCCCCAGGCAACGGCGTCATGGCGTACCGTGCCGCCCCGCCGCTGCAGCAATCCGCCCTGTATCGGAAATCTCGCGTTATCGAAATCGAGGAACGGCGCCATTTCCCGGACCTTTCGCTGATCGAGCAGTTCCGCGTCGGCGCCGTTCAGGATCATTGCGTTGCCACGGCGGCGGAAGGCGTCGCGCTGGGCATCCGAATGGCAGAGATTGAGGACACCGCGCTGGCTCACCATGGCATTGTAATTGAGATCCTGCTCCAGACCTTCCCAGAGCTTCAGCGCGAATTCGTAGAAGGGCTCGTTGCCATCGAGCAGGTAATTGGAGCGGATGATCGTCGTATTGCGGCCGATGTTGCCACTGCCGATCCAGCCTTTTTCCAGCACCGCGATCCGGGATTTCCGGAAGGTTTTGGCAAGGTAATGCGCCGCCGCCAGCCCGTGACCGCCGCCTATAATGATATAATCATACTCCGCCTTGGGTTCCGGGTTGCGCCACGCCGGTTTCCATCCGGCGTGCCCCGTCAATCCTTCCCAAAAGACTCTCATCGCGGAATAGCGCAATTGCGGCTCCCTGTCTGTTTTGCAAAAACCATCTCATAAAGCGGGCCTGCCGATTGTTCTGACAGGGTCATTCTTGACGTCAGAAAAGACATGGCGCCTGCAATGACAACGACGCCGAGGGTTGTACAATTTTATTATGAAGTAAAGACCGGAAAAATCGCCTTCTGCCGATACGCGCCGTTGACACTGCTGTGCCGCTTTGCCAAGTTTGAACAATCGGGCCGCGCGTGCCGTGTGGTTGTATTATGAAAATGGGCGGGATTATCAATGGCTGGGGAGCAGCAACCATCACAGAGTTCGGCGCGGCTTCCGACTGACCAGCATATTCCGATCCTGCTGTCCTTCATTTCCGCCTTTGTTGATGTGATCTGCTATCTCGGGTTGTTTCGGACCTTCACTGCCTTTATTACCGGAACCCTGATTATTCTTGCCGCCGAGACGATACATCCGGACGGCGTCTGGCTTATGAAGGCCGTTGTCGTGGCCGCGTTTATCGCAAGTCTTTTTCTCTGGGTTCTTTTGTTTCGCCGGCTGGCGCGATGGCGGTACCTGCCGGCGCTGGCGCTCGGGACGGAGGCGGTTTTGCTGGCGGCCTTCGCGATATCGGGCGAAGTCCTGTCACCACTCGCCGGCGCTGATTCTCCCGCGACGATCCTGGTGGCCCTGACGGCGGTATTCGCCATGTCGCTCCAGAATGTCGCGATGGCGCAGATTTTCCACCAGCATGTGCCGACGACGGTTATGACCGGAAATTTTACGCGATTTACCATCAGTGTGATCGACATTTTCAGGCCGGGCCGTTTTGACGTCAGGAAAGACGAAGCCGCCGTGTTCAAAACGCGGGCGCAGCTGCGCCATTACCTCTTCGTGCTGCTGGCCTTTACCGCCGGAGGTGTCGTCGGCGCGGCCGGATTTTTCGCGGCGGGATTCCCGGTGCTGGCCTTTCCGGCGATGATCCTCTGCCTGCTCGCCCTGCTGCTTTGGCGCAGGCAACATACGGCAACAATTTTACCGCAAAATCAGGAGTAACAGTTGATGGATGACCTATCCACGCTCTCGCCCGCCATTCTGACAGTTGCGCCCAACGGCGCCAGAAAGACAAAAAAGGATCATCCGATGCTGCCGATCACGCCGGCGGAACTGGCGGATGAGGCGGACGCCTGCCTCAAGGAAGGTGCGGCCATGATCCATCTGCATGTGCGCGACGATCAGGACGGACATACGCTCGATGTCACAAAATATCGCCAGGCCATCGCGGCCATCCGGGACGCGGTCGGCGACAGGATTGTCATTCAGGCGACGACGGAGGCTGTCGGCATTTACAGTCCGGAACAGCAGATGGACATGGTTCTGGAGCTGAATCCGGACGCGACTTCGCTCGCGATCAAGGAACTGGTGCCCAACGGCCAGGAGGAGCGGGCCAAGGCATTTTTCGCTGACGTCCAGGCGCTCGGTATCCTGCCGCAGTTCATTCTCTATTCGCCGGAGGATTTGCGGCGGTTCGAAAAATTGACGGCGGACGGCATTATTCCCTTCAACAACCCGTTTCTTCTGTTTGTGTTGGGCCGCTATACCTCCGGTCAGCAATCCGACCCCCGCGATCTGATCCCGTTCCTGACCGACCTGTCGGAAGGGGCATCTTGGGCGGTATGCGCTTTTGGCAGGCTGGAGAATGCGATCGCCGGCGCCGCGCTCTCCATGGGCGGCCATGTGCGGGTCGGGTTCGAGAATAACATGCTCCTGAAATCCGGTGAAACGGCGGGGCGCAACGCGGATCTTGTCGGCCAGGCGCGCCAACTCGCCGAGGCGATCGGACGTCCGGTCGCGACGGCGGCGGATCTGCGAAAAAAGTTTGGCAACTGAGATCGGGATTAAATGGTGCGATCCGTCCATAAGTCTTTTCCGCGATCCCGCTCCTGACGCGGGGGTGGGCCTAAAACGCGGGGCGGCAACTCAAGCGAAGGACGGGCATATCAATACAAAGGGCCATTCTTCGAAGTTGATATAAGTTCAATATTTCCAATCAACGTATCCGCCCCGGATCCTTGCGCGACAATGCAAACAGTCCACCGCCGCCCACGCGCTATCAGAAGGCGTAGAACGCTCACATCTCCGGTAATCCATGACACCAGTAAACAAACGGCAATTCGTGAAAAAATTGGCGCACCCGACACGATTCGAGCGTGTGACCTCTGCCTTCGGAGGGTAGGTGTCATATGTTTTCCCGTACTTACTCGGGTGCCCTGGTGCTTGATGAGAATCAATAAAAGAATTGTATTTCAATAAATTATGATTACTGTGAGGGTAAGGGTAATGATCTTAACATGATCTGAATTACTCTCTCTGGGTGCCCTATGGGTGCCCAAGGGATAGCGGGGCACCCAGAAAGGGTAATAGCATGGCACATCTGACAAAACGACAAATCGATACAACGCTGGCTAATGCTACGACGGAAATACGGTTATGGGATGATGATCCACGTGGACTTGGGTTGCGAATTAAACCCGGGGGCACGGGCACGTTCTTTGTTCAATACCGCAGCCCTGTGACATATAAGAAAGTGCGTTTTTCATTCGGTCAGTATGGGCGTCTTACGATAGTCCAGGCTCGAGATAAAGCTAAACGACTATTTGAGAACATTTCCAAGGGAATTGATCCGGCAATCGAAAAACGCCTCGCCAAACAGACTGCAGAGACTGCTGCTAGGATGGCAGAATTTTGCGACGACTATATGCACGATGCTCGAATGGGGATTGTGACATACCGAGGGAAAGCAAAAAAGGCGAGTACTTTGGCAATAGATAGTGGCAGAATAGAGCGTCACATTAAACCGCTTCTGGGCAACAAATTCGTCCGAGACATCACGACTAAAGACATTGAAAAGGCGATGCATGATATCCGCCTTGGTAAAACAGCAGTAGATGTCAAAACGGGATTCAGAGGCCGTGCCATTGTAAAAGGTGGCTCAGGAACTGCCGCACGCACTATCACACTGTTGGGTTCAATCTTCTCCTATGCAGTCAAACAGGGATTACGTGATGACAATCCGGTTCGGGGCGTAGAAATTCCAAAGGATGGAAAGAGAGCTCGGATACTGTCACCAGACGAATACAAGGCCCTTGGTGATGCTATGGCGGATTTTGAAAATAGCGGCGCCAACCCTATCGCTATTCGAGCATATAGAGCGTTGGCTCTTTCTGGATGTCGACGCGGAGAGATATTCGGTTTGAAGAAGTCCGAGGTTGATCCTCATAGCTCTTGTCTAAGACTGGAAGATACCAAAACGGGACAACAGGTGCGCCCTGTCGGTAGGTTGGTGATTGAGTGCGTAAGCCAATCTCACATTGATCAAAACTCTGTCTATGTTTTTCCAGCTTCGTCAGGCGATGGACATCTCAAAGACGCCAAGCTGTTTGGGCGCATTTGCGCTGCAGCAAAACTCAATGATGTTACTCTCCATACATTAAGACATTCATTCGCTTCAGTCGCGCTGGAACTGGAATATTCTGAAATGACTGTAGGAGGGTTGCTGGGTCATCGCGTCAACAGCATTACCAGCCTTTATGCTCATCATGTTGATAAGGCTTTGGTCGCAGCAGCAGATAGGGTCTCAGCATTTATTGCCGCGCGAATGGAAGGCAACGAAGCAAAAGGGGCGGATGTAATTGAGCTGCACAATAGGCGGTAGATACGTTGCTCCACTGAATAAGGGAATTCGATGGTAAAAAAGAATATTGATGGCAAAGGCTTGTTTTCTGTCTCACGTACCGGCTCATTTTATACGAATGAATCCATAATGAAAATTATAGATGGAGTGGGCAGTGACATCTCGACTAGTAACCAGATCATACTTCAGAATAAACTTGAATTAGCCGCTGAAGGATGGTCAATCGAAGATTATCTACAGCGTCAACCGACATCAAAAATGATGTTAAAAAAACTGGAAAAAATAGAGAAATCAGCGGCGCTACTCTTGAAATCATTGGGGTCCACCAACAGTGGATCAATATCAGGAATGTCTCCTGCTTTGCTTCAGAATTTCCAAATAGCTGCAGGCGAGAAGGCTCGACGTCTCGGTAATAGTCGTATTGGTCAATTGCGAAAGGAGATCAGTGGCATAGTACAAATCCGAAGGTGGGCTTTGAAAGTTATTAATACTGAAAATGGCAAGCAGTTGGCAGGGGAAAATCTAGCTCCACCAAATGTAGGTGATATCGCACTTAAAAAATGGATTTTGGAACTAGCCACTATTTATAAAGACGTTGGATGGGGTGATCCTGGAATTTCCTTGTCTCCAGTTACACTGGAGTATGGCGGCCCCTTTTTTAGATTTGTCGTTCTTTCTTCCGAAGGGATCGTTCCATTGAATGTGAATATTGGTAAGTTCATACGGCGCTCACTCCAGCGAAAGGACAAATTAGAAAATTAAGTAATTCAATATGTCCTTTTAGACGCTATTGATCACGATGGTTAAATTTCACTTCAAGTTCTCTAAACTGACTTGAGGTGGAAATAATGAAGAATACGTTGGAAGGCCGTCGTCTACGTCGCGCTGAAGCAGCTAAATATCTTTTCGATACCTGGGGGATATCCCGTACTCCTAAAACCCTTGCCAAACTCGCCGTCACAGGTGGTGGGCCTCCATACCAGAAAGATGGCAGGTTTCCGCTCTATTTGAAATCAGACCTTGATGACTGGGTTATCTCACGTTTGTCACCTTCAGTAACATCAACGGCGGAACTATCAGCATTAAAAAAGGGGATGTCCCATGACTAACCTCCTGGCCGATATTGATTTCAGTTACGAGACTTGGAATCTGAATGGGGGGAGACCCCTAATTCCAAATTCATATCCCCCGGTCGTTATATGTCCTACCTTCATAATGGACCGGCATCATGAAAAATAGATTTTTATTTCATCTGGCGGATGGTTGGGCATTAGGCGCTGACTCGCTTCAGTGGATGTTGCTAAGGGCTCGAAAGCGGCATGCAGAGACCGTTTGGCAGCCTCAGTCATACATTGGGTCCACAAAGGCAGTTTTATACTCCTGCATGCGCGACAAAGGCGTCAACCCCACCAATGAGGCAAAAGCGAAACTTGATGAACTGCCAGAAAAATTTCGGGATTGGTGGAAGGAGGACCTTGAACGTAAGAGCAGCAATATTGAGCAAAAGTCAATTTACCGTACTCGCTGCAGTGGGGCCAGCAATGAAAAATTCACTCCCAAAACGGATAAAGCTAATGGTTGATAGCATTCCAATAGAAACAAAAAATGGCGACACAGATCCAATTTGGTTTAAAGAAACTGCACCAAAGCTTGCTGGTTTGGGATATCTCCCAGTCCCGCTCGCGAAAGGCAGCAAAGGTCCTCGTCTGCTAGATTGGCCAAAATATAAATTTGGGATTGGTGACGAAGAAAAGCATTCTGATTTGGGATGCGGTATAATTTGCGGTCAAGTAATTGCTCTCGATCTAGATATACCCGACCTAGAAATTCTCAAAAAAGTCTGCGAAGCGATCGGCGTATCGAACGATAAGTTCTATGACGCACCAGAGCGCATTGGCTCCGCTCCAAAGACCTTACGAGTATTCCGTACAGAAACTCCATATAGGAAAAAAATGACGGGTGATTATTTTCTCACCTCTGGTGTCAAAGTTTCGGTGGAAATTCTCGCTGATGGGCAACAGTTCGCGGCATTTCATATTCACCCAGATACTGGACAACCCTATCATTGGCCGAAGGATTCTATTCTCGACTTTCCCGTGCACGAACTTCCAATCTTGAGCGAAGAGGAAGCAACTGAAATAATCGAACTTTGTAAATGTTTGTTTGAAAGTATGGGAGCACAATCGACGGCGGAAAATCAAGAATCGAAAGCTCGGGCAGGCCGCCCGTCAGAAAGTCATTTTGAACAAGAAGGAGATTTGCTCGCTATATCGAGCGCAGTAGCTGCAATACCTAACAATAATTGCTCCTACGATGATTGGCTAAAAATGCTATGCGCTATTAAAGGCGCATTAGGGGAAGCTGGGAAAAGCTTATTTCTTTGCTGGTCTGCAAATTCGACAAAAAACAACGCTGAATATTCTATGAATAAGTGGGAACACGAGACAAATTCAGTAAAAAGTGGCGCAGGGTCAATATACAAGAAGGCACAGGAGAACGGTTGGAACATTCCCAACCATATTTCTTTCAATCCAGAAAAACTTGCGACCAAGCTTCAAAGCTTAAAATATGCGGAAGTGTCGGAAAGTAAAATATTAGCAGATGCAGCCGCGGGTTGGCCTGAACCTGTAGATCCGTTTGGTGACTTTCCATGCCCTAAGATGACCAAAGGCCTGTTACCAAAGACAGTTGAACGGTTCTCCTTCACAGAAGCAGAGATAATTGGCGTTGATCCAGCAGCGGTGTCTCTAGCCGCCCTAGTTTCATGCGCAGCGATGATTTCCGATACCATAACTATCCAGCCGAAGGAACATGACACTGGTTGGCAAGAATCAGCACGACTTTGGAGCATAATTGTAGGTGCGCCAAGTACAAAGAAAAGCCCGGCAATCTCCGCCGCAACTCAGCACGTAAAGAAAATTTACTCAAAATCATACGCTCACTATCAAGAAAAAATGAACGACTATGAGAATGAGCAAAACCCGGATCATCCTGATGAAACGGAAGAAATTGTTGAGCCGAAACTGCCAAGGCGTCTATATGCAAATGACACGACGATTGAAGCGATGCAAGATATTCTGTCGCAAAATACTGATGGCTTGTTACTTGAACTGGATGAACTATCCGGCTGGATTGGCTCAATGGAAAAATATTCATCTGGCAAAGGGCCAGCAGCTGATAGAGCTTTTTGGCTTAGTTCATGGAATGGAGGCCCATATCAAGTCGATAGAGTAGTGCGCGGAAGTACTTATATCCCTAATCTTTCTGTCAATATTATTGGAGGAATCCAACCGGATGTCATTGCAAAGGATGCCAAAAAAACGCCTGATGATGGACTTATGCAACGATTTTTACCGATCATCCTTGATAATGCAACGGTGGGCGAAGATACAGTATTTGACGAGTCGATTAGGTCAGATTTTAGTTCGTTGATAATTCGATTGTGCGAAATCCAATCACCGATATCAGATGACGGGGAAACTCAATATTCCGTTAAATTTAGTAAAGAAGCTCAAGAAATTCGCAGGCAATTTGAACAGCATAGCTTTGATCTAACAAAGACAGAAGATGTAAGCACTCAATTTTCTGCATGGTCGGGAAAGCTGAACGGGATGTTCGCTAGAATGTGTCTTACATTCCATTGTATTCAAGCCGTGGAAACAAATCCGTTTACATTAAGTGTTCCTCACGAGGTTGAAGCGGGTACAGCGAAATTAGTCGATAATTTATTTCGGAAGTTTTTGATACCCCATGGTTTGCGGTTCTATTGCTCAGTTTTGGAGAAAAGTACGTCTTTAGTCCATGCTAAGGAGATCGCTGGGCTAATACTTTCTAAGGACTGGCAGCGAATTGTGCGATCTGACCTTGCACAAAATTATCGGCCAGCAAAGAGCGCAGAACAACACGAGGTTGATAAATGGATGATGACACTTGAATCCTTTGGGTGGCTGGAGGCTGAACAGATGAAAGGGTCATCTCGTGTAAAGTCCTGGCTGGTAAATCCTCGCACACACGAGATGTTTGCTGAGCAGGCAAAGCGAGAGCAGGAAAGACGCAAAGAGAAAAGGGAAATTGTCTTAAATAACATTTCGGGTTTTGCTAATTAGACGTTCTAGATCACGCACGCATAGTAAATATTAATCTGTTTATAAATAGAAAAAGAGAGTACTTTATTTTTCTCCGCACGCGCGATCTAGGTTGTCTAGTTTTTGAGCTTTCACCATACCCATACCGATAAAGCTCGAGTTTACTTCCTGTGTTTTGTTTGGTTAATACTCTGGCTCACAACCTAAGAATATATCCTGACGATATATATTTAGAGTTAATCGGCTGACCTTTTTTGGAGTGTTAGTTTCTCATATTTACTAATACTAAAGACATTAAAAAATTCTGCTCAGTCTAGAGAATGCCAGATACAATACGACAGCATTTTGGTTAGTAATAATAGGCATTTGACGGGTTTACTAACTTATATGAAATGGTCTTACGCGCACGCTCGTCATGGGGTACGGTTATGAGAGAAAAAATTATATGTGGCGCCAAAACCAGGCAGGGAACACCTTGCCGCGCAAAAGCATTGAAAAATGGAAGATGTCGTAATCATGGTGGTCTGAGTACAGGTCCCAAAACTTTAGAGGGCAAAGAACGGTCACTAGCGGCATTAAAATATGGAAAATATTTATAAATCTAGCCAAGTCTTAAGAGTAGCATTGAAGAGGATACAGCCGTTTCGGTTGGGTGGAATGGCTGCTTCGTTATGACACTTATTGGATAGGTGATTGGCGCTAAAAGTGGGTGTAGTGAAGAATAAAATCATGGGTTATGGTACAGGCTATTTGTCTTTGGGGTTCCAATAGAGCGCAATTGCCTTGTGGCGGACATGAAAATCCAATCCAGAAGATGGATGTATATGCTTAGAGAAAAACTGTAATGGGTTGCTGCAAGAGTCTTCAGTTTTTACATCTGAATTGCGACTTTCCAGCTCTCCCCGCCATTTTTGGATCTTGGTTTTGGCATCGGCAGCGTAGCAATACACCAGCACGTCACCATGATCCTGTCCTTTGACACCCGTGGAGTACCGAGTGGCCAGTTGCTGGAAGCCTTTATCCAACCAACTATAGCTACTGTGCTTTTTAGCTTCGGCAAGCCACAGGAACATATCCTTCCCCTCGATTGAAATGTCGCAATGTCCGCCAACATCTTTGTCATGAACCGCCTGAAAACCTGCCATTTTTAACATCGAACACAATTCAAGAGTAAGTGCATCTTCCCCAAGACCCTGCTTTTTGTGTTTGTGCTGCTCTAATTCATTGCAGGCGAAGTCCACCGCTTTTTGAACGGCTGCCAATCGTGCCTCATGATTTTGAGCAAGCATATAATCTATCGTCGCAGCGGTAGGACGTCCGTCAACCTCTCGGCGTAATTGGGCTACTGAAAACTCCGGCTTGTTCATTCCTCCTTCCCTTCGAAAATTTCACGAGCTAAAGCGAAAACAGGGGCGACGCGATTAGACGCTTTGTGTAACTCCTCTTTAGTAATCGGATGTATGAGGGTGTCGTGGTCCAAAACTTTTTGAAAATCTTCGGGTGAAAGTGGATAACGCCCACCCTCTGCATCTATATACTCACCACCCGATTTCAGTACTGCGAATTTCGATTGAGCAAGAATTGCGAGAGCTGAAATGATTTCACCATTCAGTTCACCGACATTGAGTATATCTAGAATGTCACTAACTCGAAGTGATTCCGTTCCCTTTGAGTTATTGAACTCTATAGCCTCGACGATTTTGAGTGCTATATCTGCCGCCGGCATGCCGTGCCATTTTTCTTTTATTCCAGCCTTGATATCATCTATTGAGGGGAGCTCTTTAATTGTGTCTTTTGCCTCATCAGAATCGATATCCAGCTTTGGTAGTCCTCGTACGATTTTTATTGTCTCAAGACTTACCGTGATCACGCGTTGGAACAGTAGCATCGGGTAACGCGGGTCGCCGATCGTTTCGTTGGCGTAGTCGTTGGCGTCATTCACAATACCGCTGGCCTTATCGGTTTTGACCACCTGCCGTTCCATCACCCATTCGAGTGCAGGCTTGCCGTTGACGACGTAGTCATAGGCCTCCAGCGGGA
Organism: Sneathiella chungangensis; assembly: GCF_009882935.1. Lineage (GTDB taxonomy): Bacteria > Pseudomonadota > Alphaproteobacteria > Sneathiellales > Sneathiellaceae > Sneathiella > Sneathiella chungangensis. Next base: position 666,087 of record NZ_WTVA01000015.1, on the reverse strand, counting down.
TATTCTGCATGGTGATGTGTTCGTTATAGATGACGGTGGTCTTGTCTTTTTCCTTACCCTTGCCGCCGAACTTCATTTTTTTCACACGGTAAAATTTCTTTGGATCAGCCTGGGCTTCGGGGATCAGGCGGTGGTCGCCTTCCTTGTAAGTGACCATGTATGGCTCGACGCTTTCGAAGTTCACATGCAGATCACCGAGCGCGCGGCCCGCATCGCGGAAGGCGGCGAAGTCGGAAAAGGTTTTGACAGCTGGGATGCGGGGCAGTTGTTTGGCGAGGTTGTTTTTGAACCGCTCGCGGTAGTCGGGCGAATGCAGCAGGCCGTAGATGTAATAGAACAGGTCTTCCTTGCTGATTTCTTCCCCCGGATAGGCGGCTTGGAAATGCGCGAGGCCCTCATCGGTAATCGCGTCGCGGCGGGTAAGACCGCTGGCCTGATCGCTCGAAGCGGAGAAGAGGCCGTCATCTGGTTGGGCTTCTTCGTAGAGATAGAGGGGGAAACATTGGCCCTTTTCAATAGTATCCAAGCTTGGCATTTGATTGCTCATGATAGCGGAGAAGCCAGCACGCGCGCCTACACCAGACACCTGAACTACCAGATTTTCGGCTTCGGCGGTGGGGAAGATATGGGGTATTTGACCGCGGCGATCATTCAAGACCGCGTCGAAATATAGAAATTGGAGCGAAAACGGCCTATATAGATTTCGCCTAATATACTCTTGGTGAAAACGTTGCTCTGATACTCGCCCTGCTTTGGGAATGAGCGTGCTGGACCACTTGATTGAGCGCTCATCATACTCTACCGAGGTCGCGCCATCAATCAACGCGCGCCGCTGATCATTAAAAAATTGTTGTGTTTTCTTAATGTTGTGTTTGAGCTTGTTGGCGCTTGAGGAAATCACCCAAGGGTCTCGATTGGTGCTCACTCCGAGGCTGTAATTTTCAAAAATGACCGGAGCTAGATCATCTTTATTCTTGTCGCCCATTGGCAGAAAGCGATCAAAGCTGCGGTCTGCCTGATCAAGCCAATCATTGTTCTCGTCCGGTGTAATTGTGCTCCAGCCGCCAACCTTGGTAATGCCGTTAATTGAGGCATAATTGCGGATGATGTTCCGCTTTTGCGTGGTCGTTAGGTCTGGGCCGATGTCATGGAAATGGATCTGCCCCTGTTTCTCAGCATTAGGGTTCTTGACCAGAACGGAAATGGAAATGCCAGTCATGCTGCCCGAAGCAAATATGTTCTGGCCCTCGCGTGCGGCCCCTTTCGACAGCATATTTTTGCGGATATCGCCGCGCAGATGAAAGACGTAGATTTCGCTGAACTCGTCGGCCAGACATTTGCGCATCCCATCTGCGAAAGACCGTTCGATCCATCCGCTGCCCGAAACGAAAGCCATGACACCCGCATCGCCAATCCGTTCACTCGCCCAGCGGAATGCACGAATGTAGCTATCATAAAGTTTGTTGCTAAGGCTTCCTTCTGAATGAGCAACATAAGTGTAGCGGATCGCTGCGTCTAATCTGGGATATACGATATTTGCTGCTACATCATGGGCGTTCTTCTGCCCCGCCGAATATGGCGGGTTGCCGATGATCACTCGGATATCTAGCGCCTTTTGCTTGGTCCGGCGTTCCGAGTTGTCAGGCAAGAGGTTGGCGACCATATCGCGCTCCTGCTCATACATCTGAAAGGTGTCCGTCAGCAGGATACCTTCAAAAGGGTCGTATGGCGCGTTTTCGCTCAATGTGCCATAGGCCAGTTCGTGATAGACCGTTTCGATATTGATAGCAGCGATGTAATAGGCCAGCAGCACGATCTCGTTGGCGTGAATTTCGTGCTTGTATTTATGCTCCAACTCGTCTTGCGCGATCAGACCCGATTGCAACAGGCGGGTGATGAAAGTGCCGGTACCGACGAAAGGATCAAGAATATGTATTCCCTTGGAACCAAGCGTCTGGCCAAATTGAGTCTTCAGTACGTCATTCACTGAGTGGATGATGAAATCCACCACCTCGACCGGTGTGTAAACTATGCCAAGTCGCTGGGTTAGCCTTGGGAAGGCGTTGCGGAAAAACTTATCATACAGCTCTGTGATGAGCGTCTGACGACCATGCGCGGTTTTCACATCTGCGGCACGACGTTCCACACTGTCATAGAATTTGGAGAGGCTTTCTGACTCCTTTTCCAGATTGTGTTCGTGTAATTGCACTAACACGACCTCCATCGCGCGGGAGACGGGGTTTTCCTTGGTAAACCGGCTGCCTTTGAAGAGTGCGTCAAATACCGGTTTGGTAATGAGGTGCTGCGCCAGCATCTCAATCGCCTCGGCCTCGCTGATTTCCGGGTTCAGGTCATCCTGCAACTCTTCTAAGAATTCGAGGAAAGAAGTTCGTTCAGGCCCCTCTTGTGCGACGATTGTGGCAATACGGGTAATATGTGTCTGGGCGATCTTGGCGATGTCTTTCGCCCAGGTATCCCAATATTCACGCGTGCCGCATTTTTCGACAATCTTGGCCATGATGGCACGGGTAAACTCATCGAAGACAAGCTCTCCCTGCACAACTTCATCAATTTGGCGGCGTTCGGGACTATCACTTCCGATTCCTGCACTGCCTTTTGCTGCTTTGGTCTTGGTGGTCGCAAAATCATCGACGACAGCTGTAAGCTCTTTCAATTCGGTTTCCGAGGATATGCGCACAAGTTCGATTTTGTCGCTTATATCTTCGCCAATCTTGGCTTGGTTAATCCGCGCATCAAGGCGTTCATCATGTGCGCGCAGAGCGTTCAGGATTTGCCAAACAACTTTGTACCGCTCGTTGTCATTCAGCGCCTCTTCGGGCTTAACATCCGGGGGGATGGCAACGGGCAGGATGACATAACCAAGTTTCTTTTGCCCAGCCGGGTCTTTACGCATTACGCGACCTACCGATTGCACCACATCAATTTGGCTTTTGCGCGGGTGCATAAACATGATGGCATCGAGGGCAGGCACATCCACACCTTCGGAAAGCACCTTGGCGTTGGTCAGAATGCGGCAAACGTTATCGCCCGCGTCTTCCTTGAGCCAGTTCAGCAATTCCTCGCGCGCACTGGATTTAAAGCTACCATCCACATGGCGAACTTCCGTTTCAAGATTGCGCGCATCGTCTATCTGCTGGTTGCCTGTGTATTCCGCTATAACCTTTGTAAATTCATCTTCAATGATTTTGGATTTGGCAATGGTTTGGCAGAATGCCAAGGCCCGCTTCATCGGTTTTGGGTCAAATTCGAGATCAGCTGCAAGGTCACTCTTCGAAAGCGCCTTGTAGCAACCGATGATTTTTGTCGCATCGTCGAGTGTCAACTCCGCGCCGCTCTTGAGACGGTTTTGAATGGTGGTTGAGATCAACCCCTCATCCACGGCTAGTACGACAACCTTGTAATCAGTCAGCAGATCATTCTCGACAGCCCAGCCAAATCCACGATGGAACAGGTCTTCGCCGAACTTTTCCTTATCATCCATCGAGGCCAATTTGGCATCATATTCATTGGCTTTTTGCTTTGCGGCTTCCCCAAAGATGCGCGGAGTGGCGGTCATGTAAAGACGTTTTTTTGCGGCCACAACGTCATTGTCATGGATACGTACAAAAGCGCTGTCGTCTTCATCCTTTAACGTCACACCCGTAGTGCGATGAGCTTCGTCGCAGATCACCAGATCGAATTCTGGCAAACCAAATTGTTTTTGAGCACGTGTCAGCACGTCGATGGAATGATAGGTCGAGAAGACCACTGTCATTTTGTCCTGGCTTGCCTGATTTACCTGATGCGCGATCTTTTCAGGATCAGTTGTTGCAGGAAACGCAAGATCGTGCACATTTAGATCAAGACTATCAGCATCGACCTTCCGACCAACCCTGACATCGGAACAGGCCGAAAAGGCATTAAAATCCTCTTGGCAGTCATTCTTCCATTCACGCACAGTCTGCGACATCAGTGCGAGCGATGGCACCATGAAAAGGACATGCTTGCCTTTCCCAGCCAATGTTTCAGCTATCCGAAGTCCGGTGAACGTTTTCCCGGTACCGCATGCCATAATGAGCTTGCCGCGATCAGCTTCCTGCAATCCTTCAGCAACCGCTTCCAAGGCATCGCGCTGATGATCCCGAAGCTCTTTCTTCGGGGCAAGGCTGACATTTCCCGTCCGAACAAACTGTGACCAATCTATCCGGCTGGCTTCTAATTGAGCTATTCCAATCCGGTTCCAGTCCTTGGATAATTTATTAAGGGTGTCCGCTGCATTTTTCCCAAACTCTTTTCGGGTAGTGTCTACAACGATAAGGCGAGTGAAAATGTCATTTGAAGACGCCGAAATAAAACTATCTATGTCAGGCTTTTGGATACTATGCTCGGGAGCATAAAACTTACACTGAATTGCAGCAAAGCCTGACCCGTCTGCAAGCGTCGCAACCAAATCAATCCCTGTATCGGTATTGCTCCAGTTATGCAATTTCGCCCATTCAGCAAAAGGTACTACTTCCGAATAAAACTGTTTTTGAACATCGTCATGAAGCAGATATACTCGAACTAACCGCTCGAAATAATCACCCTTCTCGCGCTCGCTGTGCGCGGATGCACGATAAGTATCCAAAATATCTTGCAGCTGCATATGAACTTTCGGTCCCAAATCTGTCTTAATTTTTCACACCAGTTTTTATTTTAGTAGTTCTAGCGAAATACGGAAGCCTTTACCACCAATGATAGAGGAGGCGGAAGGGTTGCGCAAACCATCTGATAATTGGAACTATACAATGACGTCAAGAAATTTGACGTTATGATCTCGGGCATCCCCAATGCTATAGGTTTGGTTTGTAATGCTACAGCTTCGTGCTGCACCAGAGTATATGGTGAATATAGAGTGCACCTACTTGGCGTCACGTTGGGGCGTGTAAGTTGAGATAATTCATCATATCTTCGCAGGCTTTAAAGCCGCATGGGGATTTTCCAAGAGATTTAACGATGTATGGAGACACGCCACTAGCTAAAGATTAGTCATTCCATGGCACCGAGCAGAAGTTATAAACACGCTCCAGAAATGTTCCTTTTTCGTCGCAGACCAGACGTGAATTTCAACCAGACTTTACGCTATTGAATAAACCGTTGTACCTTGCGAGGAAGCCCTACACAGGGGTTGGATTATACTTCCCAGGTCCTGGTTCCCCGTCTCTCTTCACTGCAGCAATGTTAAGTTTGGATCGTTTGACGTTCAAATTTCCGCCAAGTTATACCAACCATCTCGCCGGAGGCGGTGCAACTGAAATCCAGCTAAAGATATCAACTGGGAGTGAAGACTTCCGCATTATCCCCAGAAGCGCCTAATCAATATTTGGAGCATTAGCTATTGTCGTAGGGTGCCCTATGGGTGCCCCAATCGCATATGATCGGAGCAGTTCAAGCTGATGTACCTTTAAGAATTTGATTTTTTTGAAAAAATTGGCGCACCCGACACGATTCGAACGTGTGACCTCTGCCTTCGGAGGGCGGTGGTATATGTTTCTTTATATATTTTGATATTTTAATAAGTCCTATAAACCAATATGTTAGTTTCCTGAAGTTTCCGCTTGTTTCCTGTATTGTGATTGCTGATGATTGCTATATGATTGCTGGAGCCGAAAATCGGGAGAGCGAGCATGCAGGCAAAGATCATCAAGCGAAACGTCGACGCAGCACGTCCGCAGGAACGGGACTGGTTTATGTGGGATACGGAACTTAAGGGATTCGGCCTTAAAGTCACCCGGTCGGGAAACCGTATTTATATTGTTCAGTACCGCATGAGCGGACGTGGCATGCCAACACGGCGTCTTACAATCGGAAAGCATGGATCGCCCTGGACGCCAGAAAAGGCGCGTGCAGAGGCTAAGCGCGTCTTGGGCGAGGTGGCGGACGGGCAGGATCCGCAGCAGGTCAAAATGACAGAGAAAGCCGCAATGACGGTATCGGAGCTCTGTGACCGTTACCTTGAAGAAGGCTGTGCAACCAAAAAGGCGTCGACGATTGCAACAGATAAGGGGCGGATAGAACGACATATTAAACCATTGTTGGGAAGGCGTCGGGTTAAGGATCTTACCGTAAATGACATAAAACGCTTCATGACGGATATCGCAAAGGGCAAAACGGCCATTGATGAGAAAACCGGGCCGCGTGGAAGGGCGCGCGTCGTTGGCGGGCAAGGGACAGCATCACGGACAACCGGACTTTTAGGCGGTATTCTATCCTTTGCCGTTGCCGAGGGAATTCGGAGTGATAATCCGGCGCATGGTGTTAAGCGATTTCCTGACCGGAAGAATGAGCGGTATCTCAATTCTCAAGAATTGGCGAAGCTTGGTGAAACCTTGCGCATCGCCGAAACCGCCGAAAAAGAACGCAACGAACTGGAGCGTATTTTAGGCCACATAAAAGATGAAACGGAACGGGCAGCGCTTCGTAGCAAGATAAACGCTCTGGCAAAGCAAGGCGAAAATGAAATGGCGATTGTCGCCATTCGTCTGTTGATCCTGACAGGATGCCGCAAGACAGAAATCCTCTCGTTGAAATGGCATGAAGTTGATTTTGAATACGGTTGCCTACGTCTGGATGATTCCAAGACCGGGCAGAAAATTGTCATGCTGGGCGCGCCCGCTTTGCAGTTACTCGCTGGGTTATCGCGAGATGAGCAGTCACCTTTCGTTTTTCCGGCATTGAGAGGGGAAGGGCATTATGTCGGATTGCCGAAGGCCTGGAATCGAATTCGAAAGCGGGCAAGATTGGAGGATGTACGCCTTCATGATTTGCGGCATACTTTTGCAAGTGCTGGCGCAGGAAGTGGCGTCGGACTGCAAGTACTTGGAAAGTTGCTAGGGCATTCAGATCCTAAAACCACGGGCCGTTACGCCCATATCGCGAACGACCCGATTAGGGCGGCAGCTGATCGGACTTCAAAGCAACTTGCAGAAGCAATGAATATGCATCATTCTAACAACGGGGAAATAATAAACTTAGTCAAAAACTAAATGTCGGATCGCCATGGAGAAGAACAATCCATACGTCGATATCTATGATGAAATTTTCTTCTTTTTATGGGATGTAACGACAGGAACGGCCGTATCAAAGAGGGCAGCGTACAAGGGAGCAAGGTTGTATGGCGAGTTTCTTCTTAGTGAAATTAGTCGATATGAGCGAGTAAAGAAAGAGGGCGGACATGCAATCGAACGCCACGGATTGGCGGCCCCAATGTCTGTCATGAATGCTTGGGCCTTCAATGTTCTGGAAGATTGCCACAGTTACCGAGTTACGCCTCCTCTGGAACTTTGCCATGCGATCTATCACTTAATGGGCTGTAGGCATTTAAATCCAAAAAGAGGAAAACACAAAGAGAGGGAAGCGTTTTCTAGACTTTCAGGTAACGTCGGAATAAGAGAGGCTTCTCGAAAGCTTGGAGTTAATCCGACAACGATACTAAGATGGAAAAACGAGCCTCGAAACAGATTTTATCCAGAATTTCCTGGCGGCGAAGATGCCCGGCTAAAAGAATACCAACGCATAAGAAAATTGACGAATGTAGATGATTTTTATCCCATGCGTTGGCGGGTGTTGCGAAAGAAATAATTAGCGCAACACGAGCAAGATGTTCCATAGTTTTCCGCAAGCCTTACCGGCTTTCGGTAACTACTAGAGGAACAGAATTTGAAGAAATCAGTATCTTACTCTCGCCGTCTAAGAACCCTTGATGCCGCATCTTATTGTGGTTCTACTAAATCAACCTTCGAAAAATTGAGATTAGTTGGCGACGGACCGACCTATGCCAAGATTGGCCGCGTCGTTGTTTACGATGTCGAAGATCTCGACGCATGGCTTGACAGCAAGAAGCATCGCTCAACCTCTGAGTATTCATCATCGCTTTGATCCGTGGAAGTATCGCGGCTGATATCAACTTATGAAGCCGCGAGAAGACTCGGAATCTCAGTCAGAACGTTAGAGCGCCACCGCCAGAACAAGACCGGCCCGGTCTTTCTCCGGCTGGGCAGGCGGGTGCTCTATAGCGTTTCGGAGCTCAATCGATGGTGTGAAGAAAACAAAACTGTTTGATGGTAGAGCCTAGTTGGAAACCGCCCTTTATCTTTCCGGGTGTTTCCGCCACAGGCCGCCAGTATTGAAGCTATTCCTCAATCTATTGATAGATAAAAATATCTGAATTTCAATGGGTTACTACGGGTGTCGACGGACCTTTACTTTATATAGTTATCTTATGATCGTAAGCATGAAATGAAGGTATCTCACTACATACATTACCCGGAAGCTTGCCGGTTTTTGGGGGCCGTGGAACAAAGCCAATTGATGGGCAGGCCGGTCAATACGCTCACGACTGTAAACCTTGAGCAGCTTGGCATTCCTCCAGAGGATTGCTCTTGCCAGCTTCGCTATTCCTTGCAGAAGCTTCGTAAGCTATTCGATAGGCGAGGTTGCCCATGGTGCGTCGCGTGGGTGCTAGAAAATAGCGACAGGAACGGCGTTCATACGCATATCCTGATCCACCGGAACCCTCCTCTGATGCGTGACTGGCGAGCCTTTCGGGCGCTGGTTCTGAAAGCTTTCAATCAACCGAAGCCGCCGCCCCGCGCCATCCGCTCCTGCAAATTCAGGACATGGTTTCAAAGTTACGAGCAAAGTCGCGGCAATCTAGAGAATTATCTCCTGAAAGGCATCCGCCCGGAGATCGCAGGCCTGCTCGACATTAACGCGACGCCACAAGGGATGATTTATGGAAAACGAATTGGATGGAGCAGATGAATTTAATGGCTGATTTTCAGTTGAGTCCGAAATGTTTCGTTTTTAATCTAGGTTTATATTTTCATGTGTCGGTATACTAGGTTTTGCTCGTTTTAGCGGTATCAGGGGAAACATGTTCGAACAAACCTTCAAAAATATAGACGATGTTTTATGGAAAGAGGCGGGCTGCACGACGGAGCTTGATTATACGGAGCAAACCTCCTGGATGCTCTTCCTGAAATATCTTGATGACCTTGAACGCGAGCGGGCATTGGAAGCCGAGTTGAGCGATACGCCCTATCTGTTCATCATTGATGAGGAACATCGCTGGAACCGCTGGGCTGCACCCAAGAAAGCGGATGGCAGCTTCGATCACGACACGGCGCTAACGGGCGATGACCTGATTGCCTATGTCGATGACAAACTCTTTCCCTATCTCAGAGGGTTCAAGCAGCGCGCCTCCAGCCCGGATACGATTGAATATAAAATCGGGGAGATCTTTGGGGAGATTAAATCCAAGTTTCAAAGCGGGTATAGCCTGCGGGACGCGCTGGAGCTGATCGATCAACTTCACTTCCGCACCCAGGACCAGAAGCATGAACTGTCGGCTCTCTATGAAGAGAAGATCAAGAACATGGGCAACGCGGGGCGCAATGGCGGGGAATATTACACGCCCCGCCCGCTGATCCGCGCCATGATTGCGGTGACGAAACCGAAAATAGGGGAGCGCATCTATGACGGTGCCGTCGGATCTGCGGGGTTTCTATGCGAAGCCTTCGACTATATGCGGCAAGGCGATTTGAGCGCGGGGCAGCTCGATACCCTTCAGCGGAAAACCTTCTACGGGAAGGAGAAGAAGAGCCTCGCCTACGTTATCGCCATCATGAATATGATCCTGCATGGCATCGATACACCCAATATCCTGCATATGAATACACTGGCCGAGAATATTACGGATATTCAGGATAAGGACCGTTTTGATGTCGTGCTGGCCAATCCCCCCTTTGGCGGGAAGGAGCGCAAGGAAGTTCAACAGAATTTTCCGATCAAGACGGGGGAGACCGCTTTCCTGTTCCTGCAGCATTTCATCAAGTCCCTGAAGGCGGGCGGGCGCGGGGCTGTGGTCATCAAGAACACGTTTCTTTCAAATTCGGATAATGCCTCCCGCGCCCTGCGGAAAGAACTGCTGGAAAGCTGCAATCTTCATACGGTTCTTGATTGCCCAGGCGGAACCTTTATCGGCGCGGGTGTGAAGACGGTGGTGCTGTTTTTTGAAAAGGGCGCACCAACACGGAACATCTGGTTTTACCAGCTTGATCCGGGCCGGAATATGGGTAAAACGAATCCACTGAATGATAACGATCTGAAAGAATTTATCGAATTTCAGACGGATTTCAAGGAGAGCGAGAAATCATGGTCAGTCGCAATTGAAGATATAGAAGAGACGACCTTTGATTTATCGGTGAAGAACCCGAATGCACTAGAAGAAGCGCCGCTCAGGGAGCCTGAAGAGATTATCGCGGAGATTGCTGCGCTGGATGCTGAGACTGCGAGTATTCTCGCGAACATCAGAGGTATGTTGTGACCATGGAATGGGCGATCAAAAAATTAGGTGATGTTTGCCAAGTCATTGCCGGTCAGTCGCCTGACGGCAAGTTCTACAATGACAACGGTAACGGCCTTCCATTTTATCAAGGGAAGAAAGAATTCGGCGACAAGTATATTGGTGAACCAAAAAAATGGACTTCTTATACGACAAAGGAGGCTATCAATGGCGACATTCTAATATCTGTCCGAGCACCTGTTGGCCCTATCAATTTTGCGACACAGAGAATTTGTATTGGACGAGGACTAGCGGCAATTAGGCCTACTGAACAGCTTGACCGAAACTTCTTATTCTATGGTCTGTTGAATATGCAAAAGGACATTAGTGGAAATGAGGGTGCTGTATTTGCGTCGATAAATAAATCGCAAATCGAACGAATTGAATTTTCTTTCCCACCGCTTTCAGAGCAGAAGCGGATTGTTGCTATTCTGGATGAGGCCTTTGCGGGAATCGACGCGGCGATTGAGAACACAAAGCGGAACCTGGTAAACGCCCGAGAGCTGTTCGAAAGCTACCTAAACAATGTCTTCATTCAGAAAGGTGAAGGCTGGGTTGAAAAGAAGCTTTCAGATATATGCCAGAATTTAGACAGCAAACGAATTCCAATTACAAAGTCGCAACGAGAGAGTGGCATTATTCCATACTATGGAGCATCGGGTATTGTGGATTATGTTGCGGGGTACATTTTTAACGAAAGCCTTCTTTTAGTTTCAGAGGATGGAGCTAACCTTCTCGCTCGCACCTATCCAATTGCATTTTCAATATCAGGAAAAACTTGGGTTAATAATCATGCCCATGTATTGCGGTTTGATAATTTATCGTCGCAGAAGTTTGTTGAATTTTATCTAAACTCAATTTCTCTAAAGCCTTATGTAAGTGGAATGGCTCAACCAAAATTGAACCAAAAATCACTAAATGAAATTCCGATTCCGTATCCAGATATTAATATGCAGGCAAAAATAGTAGAAGATTTGGAACGTCTATCATTCGAAACCCAATTGCTTAAGTCGACTTACCAACAAAAGCTCGAAGCCCTTAATGAATTAAAACAATCCATACTCCAAAAGGCCTTTAACGGTGAACTTACCAGAGAAGAGGTTGCCGCATGAACGAGGCGGACACGCGAGCTGATCTGATTGACCCAGCCCTGCGAGAGGCTGGATGGGGTGTGGTTGAGGGAAGCAAGGTCAAGCGGGAGGTTATCTCTCAGGGCCGCCTGGTTGGCGGCGGCAAGCGGGCGAAGCAGGAAATCGCCGATTATGTTCTTCTATATCGCGGGATGAAGCTCGCGGTTATTGAAGCGAAGAGAAGAGATCTTCCTGATACCGAAGGCGTTGGCCAGGCCAAGCAGTATTCCGCAAAGCTGCAAACGCGCTATGCCTATTCGACGAATGGCGTTGGTATTTATCAAATCGATATGCAGACGGGCGCGGAAGGCTATGTTGATGCCTATCCCACGCCCGATGATCTTTGGAGCATGGTTTTCGCCGAACAAAATGAATGGCGGGACCGGTTCGCAGATGTTCCCTTCGAAGACAGGGGCGGCGCATGGGAGCCAAGGTATTATCAGGACCTTGCGATCCAGAAGACCCTGCAGGCCATCGCGGACGGCAAGCAGCGCATTCTCCTGACGCTGGCCACGGGCACGGGCAAGACGGCCATTGCCTTTCAAATCGCCTGGAAACTCCATTACAGCCGTTGGACCCTCGCCCGTGACGGTGCGCGCCGTCCGCGCATTCTTTTTCTGGCGGACCGTAACATTCTTGCCGATCAGGCCTATAATTCCTTTTCCGCCTTTTCAGAAGATGCGCGGGTGCGCATTGCGCCGGATGAGATCCGCAAAAAGGGCCGGGTGCCGAAGAATGGCAGCGTCTTTTTTACGATCTTTCAAACCTTCATGTCCGGTCAGGATGCGGACGGGAACCCGGCTCCAAACTTTGGGGAGTATCCGCCCGACTTTTTTGATTTCATCATTATTGACGAATGCCACAGGGGCGGCGCGGATGATGAAGGGAACTGGCGCGGCATATTGGAGTATTTCTCTCCCGCCGTTCAGCTAGGCCTGACCGCCACGCCCAAGCGCAAGGACAATGTCGACACCTATGCGTATTTTGGGGAGCCCGTCTATATCTACAGCCTGAAAGAGGGGATTAATGACGGCTTCCTGACCCCCTTCAAGGTGCAGCAGATTGCAACGACGATGGATGAGTATGTCTATACCGCCGACGATGACGTGCTTGAAGGCGAAATAGAAGAAGGCCGCCGGTACAGGGAAGATGAGTTCAACCGTCTGATTGAAATAAAGGAGCGGGAAGCCTATCGCGTCCGGCTGTTTATGAACGCCATAGACCAGTCACAGAAGACGTTGGTGTTTTGCGCGACCCAAACCCATGCGCTGGCCGTGCGGGACCTGATAAATCAGATGAAGCAGAGCAAAGATCCGAACTACTGCGTTCGCGTGACGGCCAATGATGGAGCCATAGGGGAGCAGCATTTACGGACCTTTCAGGATAACGAAAAAACGATCCCGACGATCCTCACCACATCACAGAAGCTTTCAACCGGCGTTGATGCCCGCAATATTCGCAACATCGTGTTGATGCGCCCCGTGAATTCCATGATTGAATTCAAGCAGATTATAGGGCGCGGGACGCGGCTGTTTGATGACAAGGATTATTTCACCATCTATGACTTTGTGAAGGCTTACGAGCATTTCAACGATCCGGAATGGGATGGTGAACCGCAGGAGCCCGTCGCGACGACGACGACAACCGGAACAGGTGGCGGCGGAATTGATGAGCCGGGCGGCGGGGGAGGTGAACCCCCTGCGCCCCGACAGAAGATCAAAATTAAGCTTGCGGACGGAAAGGAGCGCACCATCCAGCATATGACCGCCACCATGTTCTATAGTCCCGATGGCAAGCCGATGTCTGCTGCGGAATTCATCAGGCGGATGTTTGGCGAGTTGCCGGAGCTGTTCAAGGATGAAGATGAGCTTCGCAAGCTATGGGGGCAGCCGGATAGCCGGAAAGCTTTGCTGGACAGCCTCTCGGAGCGTGGCTATGGCCGGGAACAACTGGATGAGATCAAGCGCATGATCAATGCGGAGAAGAGCGATGTTTATGACGTTCTGTCCTATATCGCCTTTGCGCTTACACCGATTACACGGCAGGAGCGCGTCGACATCCGGAAGGCGAAAATTCTTGATCAGTATGATGATAAGCTGCAGGCGTTTCTCGATTTTGTTTTGTCTCAATATGTCAAAGAGGGAACAAGCGAGCTGGAGGTTGAAAAGCTGACATTGCTGCTTAAAGCTAAATACGGCACGACAACGGACGGGGTGGAAACATTGGGCGGAACCCAAAGGACCCGAGACGCTTTTATCGGTTTCCAGCAGCATCTTTATGAATGATGTTCTGTAAAATTACCCGATAAAAGATCGGAGAAGGCGAGAGGAAAAAAAATAACGCCTTTCCGGCTGACATCGTGAGGATACGCAAAAAACTGCTAGACAATAGTTTTATATGTGCGGGAATCAGGCAGTTGCTTGTCCATCGTGTATCCCAGAATTTGAGCGATAGTAGTTGGGTACCTAATTCTCTCCAAAAGAAAGCGATCGACAGCAACCTCGTTTCTGTGGCTTTCCGCTTATCATGAACTGTACCAGATCTATCGTCTGTAAATGTCAGAAATCCGAAAATCTCATCGCTGCTGGCTTCACCCGCTTCTTAAGCTCCATCAAAAATAAAATAGTCCAAAATGGGCAGAGAAAGTGATCAAAATTTTCTCAATAATTCACATATATGAATTTATGGCTTTTCTAAATATAAAGATTTTTAATCTGCATATATCTAACTTATTGCAATATTTAATATAAAAATATTTACAAAATTATATTGACACAAAATTTCTGGAATTTAGTATATATATACGAATTAAGTTTATATATGTGAATTAAATGGTCAAATCAGCAGATCGAATAATTGATATCCTTGAGATGCTTGTCGCGAGTGAAAGGCCGCTCACGCAAACCGAGATTGCGTCCCAGGTCAAAATCCCGAAAAGCAGCGCATTTGCATTGCTGGCCACGCTTGAGAAGCGGGCATACGTCATTAGAAGCAAAGTAGGATATGAGTTGAATCTGCAATCACCAATTCAGTTCCGTATCGTTGATGAGCGGGTAACTTTGCGGCAGATTGCAAAACCCATACTTGATCAAGTAACAGCGACGACGCGGGAGTCGACATTTATTGGTGTCTTAACCAAAGGATATGAAGTTCGATATCTAGACAAAAGCGTTTCAGAACAAGAGATACGTTATGACGCTGACGTAACCAAACTTCGACCTGCTTATTGTACATCTACAGGGCAGGTGCTTCTGGCGGGCTTGTCGGATAGCGAATTTGAGCTTTATCTGAAAACTGTTCCAAGAGAAATGAACACTGAAAACACCCTAGTCTCGGAAGATCGGCTGCGTCAGAGGATTCTCGATGTTCGCCAATATGGTTATGCAAAAAACATCAATGAGAGGGTGGTGGGGGCGTCCGGCATTGCCGTGCCGATTAAAAATCAAAAGGGTTCAACTGTCGCAAGCATATGTGTTTCGGCCCCAACCCAGCGCTTTGAAAAGATTGAAGGCGAGTTGGAGTCAGCAATCATAGATGGTGGTGCGAGATTGTCGGATACATATGCTCGACTTCAGCACATAATTCACAACGAAAAGTAGATTATAGAAACATTAAAACTATTTAAGGAGATATAGTATGAAGAGTCTAATTTCTGCGATTGCGTTGACGGTAATAGCCTTTCAGCCGGGCGTCGCAATGTCTAACGAGTTTGTAACCTTTGGGGCTTCTGACTCCGGTGGCACATATGGTGTGATCGCGGCAGCCGTATCCAAAGTTGCTAATGTTAGTGATGGTGATCTAAATGTCTCGGTTGAGGCAACTGTCGGAGGCGGGCGCGGTAACGTCAGATTGCTATCGAAAGAAAGGCTAACTTTTGGGCTTGCGACAGTTGCTGATGCCGTAAACGGTTATCGCGGAACTGGGGCTTTTGAGGATTCAAAAGCGGAAAACCTCAGGACGGTTATGCTCGGCCCCGATCTCCCATTTCATCTAATGGTTCGAGCTGATTCTGATATATCGTCACCCGCGGACCTTAAGGGCAAGCGATTGGTGTCAGCTTCGGCGGGCAATGCATTGACCTTCGTTCCAGGAGGACTGTCAGGGTATGGCTTAGATAAAGATAGCTATACTATCACACAGCTTTCAGGCGCCGAAGCGGTGGAAACATTTCGAGATGGGCGGGTGGACGCTTATGCCAATTTCAATTTTATGCCGTCTGCAAATCTTTCTGATCTAGCTACTTCAATTGATATCAGAATATTGGGGTTTGATCCGGAAAAATTGGCAGAGCTTATAAAAAGTGTCGAAATGTTTAATGAGAGCACGATACCCGCAGGTACATATCCTGGCCAAACCGACGATATCAATGTGCCAGGGATCGCGGTTGGCATTTTTACGACCGACAGCGTTAGCGACGATGTTGTATACGCTTTAACAAAGGCTGTTATGGAAAGTAATGCGGAAATGAAAGAAATGCATTCTATGGCAGGCACTCTTACAAAAGAGCGGCAAGGCAGAATGCTGAAAGCGGGTCGAATCATTCCACCGCTTCATCCAGGTGCTCTTCGCTACTACAAAGAAATCGGCCTGAACTAAACCAACAATTTACATTGTTTTAGGAGAGAGTGCGATGATTTCGCTCGCCCAAATATTAACTTTTGTACGCACATATAAGGCGAGTGGAATCATCAGCATTATTTTTTGTTGCTTTCATCTTTACACAGGTTTTATGGGGTTGTTGCCGGGCCTGGATCAGCGAATTGTCCATTTAGGCTTCGCATTACTGATCACGTCTTGCCTTATTATTGAAGACGATGAGGGTATTTGGAACAAGGCAGTCGGTGTGGGACTGATGATTTCCTCGCTGGCGGCTTCCGGTTACGCATTTATTGAAGCTGAAAACGCGATTGGCATCCGTGCCGGTCTGACACTCCCGGGCGACATAATAATGGGTGTTGTCTTAACTGTATCGCTTCTGGAGGCGACCCGTAGACTTATGGGGGCGGCACTCCCAATAATTTGCATTGTGTTCCTGGCATTTGGATTTTTCGGTTATTTGTTACCAAATATGATAGCTCATCGGGGATACGATCTAGAAAGAGTGGCCCAGCAGCTTTACTTGTCGAATGAAGGGTTTTATGGTCTTCCACTTGGCGTATCCGCTAATTATTTGATTTTATTTATTATTTATGGCGCGGTCCTTAACGCTACGGGCGCGGGGAAATTTTTTATCGATATTTCTTTTGCAATGGTTGGCTGGGCTCGTGGCGGCCCTGCCAAGATGGCAGTTGCCGGATCTGCATTGTTCGGATCCATTTCCGGCTCCTCAGTTGCCAATGTGGCAGCGACTGGGACGCTCAGTATACCGCTAATGAAGAAAGTAGGGCTGCGACCTTCAACAGCCGGCGCGATTGAGGCAGTTGCCTCTTGCGGCGGGCAGGTCATGCCACCCATAATGGGAGCAGCGGCCTTTCTTATCGCTGAAATTGTCGGTGTGAGCTATGGGCAGGTACTTGTGGCCGCCACAATTCCCGGGATTTTATACTTTGCGTCATTGTTTATAGCTGTTGACCTGCGGGCTCAGCGAATGAATATCAAGGGAATTCCGAAATCAGAGCTTATGTCAGCACGGGAATTGATGAGAGATAATTACCATCTACTATTGTCTCCATGTTTACTTGTTTATCTAATTACGATTGAGGAAAGATCACCACTTTATGCTGCGGTCTGGTCGATTGTTGCAGCTTTAGTTGTGGCAACATTTCGCAAACATACGCGGCCAACGCTTGGGCGACTGGTGGACGCTTTTTCAGAAGCGGGTCGGCAGGGAATAGTTATTGCCGTAGCATGCGCAACAGCAGGAATTATTGTTGGCATATTTAGTTTAACTGGACTTGGCTTCAAGATATCCAGCCTTCTGATTACAATATCTGACGGAAACCTTGCTATTCTGCTGCTATGTACGATGGTGGTTTCCTTGATTTTGGGAACAGGTCTACCAACAGTGCCAGCGTATCTGTTACTGGCTGTTCTGGTGGCACCGGCCCTTGCCAAGATCGGTGTGGAACTATTGGCGGCCCATCTTTTCATTTTCTACTTTGGCGTTTTTTCGGGAATTACACCGCCGCTTGCTCTTGCCGCCTTTGTCGGTGCTGGAATTGCAGGAGCAAATCCAATGCGTACTGCCGTTGAGGCGTTTAGGATTGGTATTGCTGCATTTTTGCTCCCATTCCTCTTTGTGTATAAGCCTGCACTTTTAATGATGGGTGATCCTGTCAGTATACTTTTCGCTATTGTAGAAAGCTTGCTCGGGATATTCGCATTTATTGCAGGAATTGAAGGATTTTTGCTAAACCGTTTGTCAATTATTTTGCGATTACTTCTTATTGTATCCGGTATTCTTTTGGTTTCAAACGGCGTCTTGGTTACGACCGGCGGAATAGCCTTATTCCTGCTTGTCCTAGCATATCAGTATTTAGCGCGCTCTAAGTTCTCCAGCACGCGAAATAATCAGCAAACCTAGTAAATACGTATATGAAAGGGATTTTAATGCCTAAGGTAAGTGAACTACGAGCAGGCTTAAGAAGCCGTATTGAAAATGGCCCAATTGTTGTGGCGCCAGGCTCGGGAGATGCGCTCGGCGCAAGACTAGTGCAGTCTCAAGGGTTTGAGGCGGCTTACATGTCAGGTTTTGCGGTTGAAGGCACATATGGGAAGCCGGATGTAGGCTTGCTCGGATTGAAAGAAATGGCAGATCGTGCGGCGCAGATGGTTGATACCATTGAAATTCCGCTAATTTGCGATGCAGATAATGGTTATGGAGGTGCCATTAACGTTATCCGGACAGTTCGTGAGTTCGAGCGTGCTGGTGTAAGTGCGATACATATTGAAGATCAAATTTTTCCAAAGAAATGCGGTTCGATGGAAGGGCGTACGTGTGTTGAGACGCCAGAAATGGTCGGGAAAATCAAAGCAGCCCTAGACACCCGAACAGATCCGAATTTTATGATCATAGCGCGAACGGATATTTTTGTCAGCGAAGGGCGCCAGGCTGCAGCAGATAGGCTGGCTACATATGCTGAAGCGGGCGCAGATATGTTGCTCGTTACCGGACCTTACACAACTGAAGACGCCGAGTCTTTGATTAAGGGAGCGTCTCGGCCATTGGTATATCTTAATGCCGAAACACTAACAATGCCGATGATGCCAGTTAGTCGTCTGGAAGAATTGGGTGTTGGTCTAGTGTTGTTCCCACTCTCGCTCCTTCTGTCTAGCACACAGGCGATGTTGCGCACATTGTCCGTTATCAAAAATCAAGGGACAACATTAAACACGATGTCTGAATCCTCTGTTCCATGGAAAGAATTTACTTCCCTGGTCGGATTTGAGGACATCAAACGTTATGAAGAGGAATATTCTAAATGAATACTCACTCTCCACAAACGATAGCCCAGAAAGTATTTGCGCGCACTGCAGGTAAAGAATTTTCGAATATCGGGGAGCTGTTGATGTGTGAACCTGATTTATTTCAGGCTATTGATCTTACCTTGCCGCATTATTTGCAGACAATTAAGGAGCGTGGAATATATAAACTGCGTAATCCAGAAAAAATAATTGTATTTGCGGATCATGAAGTGCCAGCTCAGTCTGAGAGGGTGGCGGCTTTAAAACGTGATTTGCGCCTTCAATTGAAGGAGCTAGGTATTTCGCATTTCTATGATGAGGGCAGGCATGGAATCAGCCATCAGGCAATTGTCGAGAATGGTCATGTCCTGCCCGGAATGCTGGTGACCGGGAATGATACTCATATTACTACATTGGGTGCAGTTGGGGCGTTGGCAACACCCATTGTCTATGAGGCGTTGCAGGCTTTTGTAACAGGTGAAATGTGGTTTCGCGTTCCGGAGACCATCCGAATTAACTATTCCGGTACCCTAAATGAAGGTGTCATGTCACGAGATATAAGCCAATGGCTTATCAGTAAACTTGGCAGAGATCGGGTTGATTACCGTGTGTTGGAGTTTGGGGGAACTGCGACTGCTTCGATTGATATGGATTTTCGTATGACGATTTGCAATGTCGCCGTAGACATTGGTGCGAAGGCGGCTTTGTTTGAACCAGACAGTGTAACGCGTGACTATCTTGCCGCCCGAGTTAAGGGAGAATATGAGATTGTATCCAGCGATGCCGGAGCCTCCTATTCTGAGGTTTTCAACGAAGATCTTTCCGACTTTGAGCCGATGATCGCACTGCCTCCACGTCCAGAAAATGTTGACAAGGTCAGCGCGGCGGCGGGCGTAAAGGTTGATCAGGTTTATATCGGCTCATGCGCTGGTGGGCGTATGGAGGATTTGCGTGCGGCAGCTCGCATTCTCGAAGGTCGTACGGTTAGGGAGGGGGTGAGAATGGTAGTTGTGCCGACCTCTCAGCAAATTTACAGCGCCGCTGCGAAAGAGGGACTATTGAGTATCTTCGTTGACGCAGGGGCGATGGTTACTGCGCCTAGTTGCGGCCCTTGTTACGGTAGCCTGGCGCCGTTAGCCGATGGCGAAGTTTGTATCGGCACTGGCACCACGAACATACCTGGACGGATGGGTAGTCAGAAAGCCGATATTTACTTGTCAAATGCCATGACGGCTTCCGCCGCAGCGATTGCAGGTGAAATTGTCGATCCGAGAAATTACTTATAAAGGAATATATAGGCATGCAATGGCGTAAGACAGGCACAGCCTGGGTTTTTGGCGATAACATATCTAATGACGACGGCATTATGTCGCTTAAATTTGTGCGTGAGCAGGAATATCGGCCCGAGGTACTCGCACATCATATTTTTGAGCAAATTGATCCGACGTTACCCTCAAAAATTAAAGTTGGAGATTTTATTGTCGCGGGCCGTAACTTTGGTTTTGGTAATCCTCATGTGCAAGGGTTCCTGGGCCTCAAAGGAGCGGGAGTTTCTATAATTGCAGAATCTGTTCTGAGAGGTCCGTTACGCACTTGTATTAACGCAGGCGTTCCTATCTTGTCTCCGGTCTCCGGGATTAGGGGTTTGGTAGAGAGTGGTGATGAGTTAGAGGTAGATTTTATTGAAGGTTTAATAATTAACCTGACAACGCAAAAGGAACTTAAGACAGATCCAATTCCAGAGATAATGCGGGAAATTGTCGAGGCAGGTAGTGGAATGGATTTTATGTTTAGAAGAGCCGGTATCGTAAATACCTAGAAAGATCTTGCGCGCAGAATCCCTCTCTACTTGAGTGAAATAGTTTTCCTTACCTTCGAATAATAATCCCAACATTTATTTTACATATGGAGCAAGATAATGAGTGATAGTCGTTCATTGCCTGCAGAACTTTTCATTGCCACAGATATCGATCCGCTTTTTGAAGACGATTTCAATCGGTGGTATGATCGCGAACATATGGAAGAGCGTTGTGCTATTCCCGGATTTCAATGGGCCAGAAGATACAAATCTATTGCTGGCAATGGGCCTCAGTATCTAGCGATATATCGAGCGCGGAGTATTGATGTCTTTACGTCGGAGAAATATCGCGAAGCATTTAGCAATCAGACAGATTGGTCACTGCAGAGTTTTTCTCGGATGATAAATACTAATCGCCGTGTGATGAATGTTCCGTTCGACCAAGGTTTTGGAGTGGCCTCGTTCGCTGCACTAATTCGGTTCCCTGCGTCACGGTTGGATATGAGCTTTTGTTTTGATGACGTTGCAAATGTACTTAAAATCGACAACGTTCTGCGAATCCATTGTCTTGAACCGGACCCAAAGCTTTCCACTCCACTGCCATCGGAAGAAATTAAGAATAGAAAGTTAGAGGTAGTCTTTATCATAGATGCAACAAATTATGCTGCTTTGCAGAATGTTATCCAGTTCTTTTCTGAAACTCTTGGATTGGATCCAAATGGGCATCAGATCTTCCATTTGATCTGGGAACTTCGATCAGAAGATATTGACTAGGTTTGTGGTTAGATTTTTAATCTAATACTACGCACTATTAGATGAAAAGCGGTGCAGAAATCCGCCATTTATAGTAAAATTTCCTAATGATTTCGACGAAAAACAATCGGGTGGATTTTGGGTGGTGATGGTTCCGGTACGTGGTATCGGTGGAGCAAGAAAACGGTTGTAGAAGACGGCTTGACGTTGGACTTGTTCAAGCTGCTTCGGGAAAAGGCCATTATTCCGGGAAAGCATGTTAGAGGTTCCCTCACCTGGTGGAATAACCACACAGATGAAGCGCGGGCAAGCATTAGCTATGAAGCGGACCTGATCGATCCGTATGCGGCGTGGGTGCGGCTGCACTATCGGCACGATGGAACGCCAGAGGATTACAAGGTTCGATTGACGGTGACCTGCCCTCACTATGGCGGCCTGCGCTGGTGGTTTGTATGCCCCGCAAATGGCTCCAGGGTGGCAAAACTACATCTTCCTCCAGGTGGCAACCTGTTTGCGAGTAGATCGGCCTACAGGCTCGGATACACCAGCCAGCAGGAAAGTCCGATGTTCCGGTATCTATCGCAAGCGCAAGCTATCCGCCGTCGGCTTGGCGGTAGCACCTGCATTGATGAGTGGTTTCCCGAAAAACCCAAAGGAATGCACTGGAAAACTTACGAGAAATTGCAGGCAAAATGCGAGAGCTATGAGCGACGCTGCAACGCGATGGCCGCACAGCGGTTTAGGATTGGGTTTTGAAATCTGCTTGGGAAAAAATTGGTCAGATGTGTGTTTGAATTTATTCGCTTAACCGCATGCTATTCACTTCCGAAAAATGCTGACCGTTGGCATCTTCATCTGGAATATATTCAAAAGGATTCTTGCCGATATTTAACAGCGAGGTTGTAACCAGCCGCACATTTCTGCAATTTTTTAGTTTAAACTTTTATAAAGATAGCAAAAGGTATATTATGTTTATGCGACTTATAACAACTATTATAAGTAGTAAGGGGAAGGCAAATGATCGCTATGCTAGAAGAAAGATTTGAAGAGAAAGTGGGAAAAGGCGTCAAATTTGACAGCAACTTGTCGGAGGAACTTCAGCTTTTTTTACAAAATATTTCGAATAACAGAGTTTCATTTTACGATCTGTCCGACAGTGATAAACAATTGGTTTATAGACTTGCGGCATTGAAACTTGTTCAACCAATCGAGGAAGATTGCGAAATTTACGTCGAGCCAACAAATTTTACCAATTTTTTTCGGTATTTTAAGAGCATACCCTCATTTGAATGAGCAGGCATTTTAACGCATACTTGGGTTGGCGGCCCGTTGGTAGCGTGCCAATTGGAAATATACCCGTTAAAAATCGAGCAACTGAACTTTCGAAACAAGAAATCAAAGAAGAATTTGAAAAGTGTAATTGTGAAGGACTCTTGGAAAGGGATACTTCGATTAGGGTAGGCTTTCAGCAAAAGTTAGATGGCCTATTTACTATCGTTATTTTTTCCGACCTAGAGATCAAATCGAGTATTGCAGATCGAATTGCAAAGCACATATCAGACTTTGTGAAAGAAAATAAACTTGGTCACAATCATGATTTCCACGGATTGCGGCCCAAGTCTTTCTTCGCGCAACCGGATCGAGAATTTTTGGAAAGCCAGCCAGTTAAAATACGAGTTCCAGCAGACTATATTGTACGAAACTTATCACTAAAATCCTTATTGGAAAAGCTGGTAGAAAATATAGGAAATCTTGAATGGGATTCTAAGAAACATCGCGGTGATAACGCTGTCTTGGCGATCTTGAAAATTCGACAACAACAAATGAAAAAAAGAAAAACCTGTTTTGAAATGATCGGTGATTTTAATGTAAATAGAGCGTCAAGAAATTACGCCAAAACTATATTTATTATATTCATCCTTATTGTATTATACATTGTTCCTGCATCTTTGTTTATAGTAACTCTAACTAATCTACCGGAGAGTAATCAAAAGACCGCAAATTTTATATATAATAATATTTGGCCCTTACTTGGACTCTTGTCCGCTGCCGGATTTTTAATTTTAGCAGCTATGAATTATCTAAATATTTATATGGTGCGAATTCCAATTTTAAAAATATTAAGGGATACGCAGGGCTATTTTGTCTATACTAATGTTTACAATTTCGTACTACAAGATTGCTATGTTAGTGAGAAGGGGATCCATGATTATAGTGCTCCAATTGAGGCTATAAAAGTAAGAATAGACGGAGAATCTCAAGCAATGATATCTCAAAGGGATATTGGGCGATTGATGTTGGTGCTTGGAGGGCTTATATTCTCCGTCACTACATATTTGACTAAAAACAGCCTCTTAACTTGATTGTTCTGGCGACAAACGCTGCTATTTTTTCAACATAAATCTAATCTTTCTGACATATGGATTTGCGTAAATCGCGGCAGAAATCCCAATTAGCAGTCAGAAAATATCAATGAAAATAGATTAAGTTAAGAATCATCAAATTTGATTGCTATTTGATTGCTGACAACAACATCAAATACACTAAAATAATCTAACCCATTGAAAAGATTGGCGCACCCGACACGATTCGAACGTGTGACCTCTGCCTTCGGAGGGCAGCGCTCTATCCAGCTGAGCTACGGGTGCTGAGATGAAGTCCCTGCTATAGCCCAAGCGGTCTGCGGTTGCAACGATTTTAGGGCGCCGCCCTGCCCATTTGGCGCCGACTGTCAGCGGTTGCGCTTCAGTTGATCAATCTTTTCCCGGTTTTCCGCTCTCTCGCGATTGGCGGTCACGGTAATCATGAGATCGTCTTCATGCGGATCGGCGAGGCCCTTTCTAAGGTTTTTCTCTCCCTCCTCCCGCTGACGGCGACGCAGGTTCTTTTCCTGAATACGTTCAAAGTCCGATTTCATTGACATGAAACACTCCTTTCCGAACATGACAGTTCCCTTATACAATAGGTAGTCCGGATCGCGTTTGATGCCAATCAATTCTGCGAAAAAATCGTCAGAGACCACCAGATCTCAGGGGAAATCCACCTTCCGGCCGTTCTTGACGACCATCCGGTGGTTTGTCTTGGCGGCCGCCATCAGGATATCCTCCGCCGGATTTCCGTCGACAATCAGGAGATCTGCCTTGAATCCGCTCTTGATCTGGCCGCGATCTTCGAATTGCATCAGGCTGTGGGCGACGGACGTCGCGCTTTTCAGGGCATCCATGGGCGTCATGCCGCAATCGACCATATAGGCCATTTCCATGGCATTCTCGCCATGGAGGTTGAAGGGGGTGCCCGCATCCGTTCCCATGGCGATCTTGCCGCCTGCCTTGTAGAACATCTTGAAGCTTTCCTTGTGCTTTTCGAACACGCGGCGCGATTTCTCGACAACATAGGCGGCGATGCCCTTGTCGGCGTTATTGAGAATGTTCTGGACGGCGGCAAGGGTCGGGACAAGATAGGTCCCCCGTTCCATCATTGCGTCCAGGCATTGCTGGTTCATGAAAATGCCATGTTCAATCGAGGTGATGCCGGCGCGGACCGCATTCATGATCCCTTCCGCGCCCTGCGCATGGCTTGCGGACGTCTTGTGAAAACGGCTTGCCTCGGCGACGCCGACGCGCATTTCCTCGGCCGAATAATGGGCATCTTCCGGATTGACGCCGGGTGTCATGACGCCGCCAGTTGCCATGATCTTGATCAGGTCGCTGCCGGCATGTATCTGCTCGCGGACCGCTTTCACCACCTCATCGCAACCGTCCGCGACCCGGCCGTTTTTATTGCCATGG
The DNA here is from genome assembly GCF_009882935.1 of Sneathiella chungangensis. GTDB lineage: Bacteria > Pseudomonadota > Alphaproteobacteria > Sneathiellales > Sneathiellaceae > Sneathiella > Sneathiella chungangensis. Next base: position 640,830 of record NZ_WTVA01000015.1, on the reverse strand, counting down.
CCGCCGGTCATGCAGATCATTTTGCCCGATGCCATGATGTTCGGACCGAAGAGGCGGCCGCTGTTGCAGGCGTCGCGCACCGGAAACTCCAGATAGTCGCGGCCGCCGCAATCGCGAACCGAGGTGATGCCCGATTTAAGCGAGAGTTGGGCATTTTCGAGAACCCGGAGGGTGATTTCGCCGGGATTGACCCCTTCGATGCTGCCGCGCGGGTCGGCTTCGCCCTTATAGACCAGATGCACATGGCAATCCGCAATGCCGGGCATGAGTGTTCCGCCGCTGGTATCAACGCGCGTCCCCTGGTAATTCGCATATTTCTCGGCAGGCGCGACATCCTTGATGGTATCGCCGTCAACCAGCACCGCATGATTTTCAAGGAGGGTGTCAACGCCGTCAAATACATGACCGCCAGAATATAAAGTCGTCGTCATTTGTCTCGCCTATGATTTTTGTTTGACCGCAAACTATTTGCCACAAGATAACGCAATACAGGGCGCGGATCGAGACTTTATTGCCGTGCCGACGTCATCTGCAGGAAGGCATCTTCGAGGTCGGGCTCCTCCGTGGTCAGGTCGACAATGTCAAGACCGTCCTCCGTCACCGCCTTCAGGATCTTCGCCATTTCCGTCTCGCTCGGCCGGTAGGCGATATTGATCCTGCGGCCATGGGAGAGGGTGGCGTTGAATTTCCGCAAACCCGGCGGTACCTCGGAAATGTCATGACCGAGAACCAGGCAGACATTTTTCATATCGAGCCGGCCAAGAAGGTCTTCCGTTGGCTCGCAGGCAACCACCTCGCCATGATTGATGATGGCGATGGTATCGCAAAGCTCCTCCGCCTCCTCCAGATAGTGAGTGGTGAGGATAATTGTCGTGCCTTCATCATTGAGCTTTTTGACATGGGCCCAGAGTTGCTGGCGCAATTCGATATCCACGCCCGCCGTCGGCTCATCAAGGATCAGGACGTCCGGGCTGTGGACCATGGCCTTGGCGACCAGAAGCCGCCGCCGCATGCCGCCGGACAGCGTCCGGGCGTAGACATCCGCCTTGTCTGTCAGGCCCATGGCCGCAAGGATTTCGTCGGTGCGGCGTTTTGATTTCGGCACGCCATAAAGCCCCGCCTGAAATTCCATGACTTCGCGCGGCGTGAAAAAGGCGTCGAGATTGAGTTCCTGTGGCACGACGCCGATGGCGCTTCGGGCGGCGCGCATGTCTTTTTCCGTGTCGAAACCACAGATGCGCACTTCGCCGCCTGTCTTGTTGACAAGCCCGGCAATGATGTTGATCAGGGTCGATTTACCGGCGCCATTGGGCCCGAGCAGACCAAAGAAGGATCCCTGCTTGACGTCGAGGTTAATGCCCTTCAACGCGGTTTTGTCGGGACCCGGGCCCTTGACCTTGTAAATTTTCACCAGATCCCGAACTTGCAGGGCAGGCGTTGACGGCGCTGTTTCAGTCATTCTTTTATTTTCTTCAGTATTTATTGTTGGATCGCTACCGATCTAAATCCAGTAAGTGAGGGCGAGCGGTACGACCAGAATGGTCAGCAACGTTGACGCCATGATGAAGCTGGCAACGTCGGATGCATGTTCATTCTGGTAACGCTCAACCCAAAGATAGGTGGCGACGGACGCCGGCATCAGGCACATCAGAATGAAGACTCCGCGCGTCGTGCCCGTAAAACCGAAAAGCCACACGATCATATAGGCGACAGCGCCGGCCATGGCAATATGAAAGGCCGCAAGATAGAGGCCGGTGATCATGCCCTCGACCCGGAGAGTGGCAAGTGTATAGCCAAGCGTAAGCAGCATCAGAGGAACGGCAAGGCCGCCCAGAATCTTGGAACAGGCGGCGATGGGACCCGGAAGGCTGGTCCCTGTTCCCATGAGGAGGAGGGCGATAACCACACTGTAGACCGCCGGTTGGCGGATCAGGTCGGTCAGCGATACCTTGCCAATGGGAAGCCACATGCCGACCGTAAAAATACCGGCGATTACCACGGCGACAACCGCAAGGGCGATGGCCATGCCGTCGCTGCCGAAGGCCAGCAGGCTGATCGGCAGGCCGATATTGCCGACATTGTTCAACATCATCGGTGACAGAAAAGCGCGCACCGGCCGCCGGATGATCTTGAGAAAGGCATATCCGATGAGGGTAAATCCGGCGATCATCACGGCCGCGGCGGCCATGACATCGAGAAACTCACCGAACGAGATGTGGTTCTCGGTGAGATGCGAGAGGATCAGCGTCGGATAACCGACATTCGCCACGACATCGCCGACGGTTTTGGTATCGAACCGCTTGCGGAACCGGGCGAGAGCATAGCCAACCAGAATACAAAGCAGCACCGGAACCAGCACGTTGCTGACATGAAAAAACAGTGCTTCCACATTCCCCCCTGTTCACGCCCGGTCCCAGCGTAAGGGCAGCATGGTATGCTGACAATATATTCTTTATCCGGCGAGGAGAGCGGCGGGCGGGCAGAAAGCGCCGCGCGGCGACATTTCTCGGTTGCGTCATCGGCTGCAATCGATATCATCCATGCCGTGCCGGATGGTCGCGAAAAGCCTCGTGTCCGGCAATCTGCGATGACCATCTGAAGAAGTGAGACGGCTTTATGCAAGCGTTTGAGACAATTGAAGTTGATAGCCCGAAAGTTGCCTGCGATGGTGGCAAAGGCCCCCTCGGGCATCCGCGTGTCTTTCTCAATATGGGGGACAAGGACAAGGTGGAATGTCCCTATTGCAGCCGGCTCTATGTGTTGAAGGCGGGCGCAAAAGCCGCGGGCGGTCACTGAGGCTGCGCGACGATTATACGAAAAGCGAGGCGGTATGACCGAACCGGACGTCACAGGCGATCCAGACCAGAAGCACAGGATTTATCTTGTTGACGGATCGGGGTACATTTTCCGCGCCTATTTCGCGATGATTCGCGGGCGGCGCCCGATGTCTCGATCCGATGGAACCCCTACCGGCGCGGTTCTCGGCTTCTCCAACATGCTGTTCAAGCTGATCCAGGACACCCAGGCCGACGGCCGGGTGAGCCATCTCGCGGTCATATTCGACACGAGCCGGAAAACTTTCCGCTCCGAGATTTACCCCGAATACAAGGCGAACCGCGACGCGCCGCCAGAGGACCTGATCCCACAGTTTCCCCTCGTGCGGGAGGCAACCCGGGCCTTCAATGTTCCGGCCATCGAGAAGGAGGGGTTCGAGGCGGACGACATTATCGCGACCTATGCCGCGCAGGCGCGCGCCAAGGGGATGGAATGCGTCATTGTGTCGTCGGACAAGGATCTGATGCAGCTTGTCGGCGGGGATGTCACCATGCTCGATCCGATGAAAAACAAGGAAATTGGTGTCGCCGAGGTGGAAGAAAAATTCGGCGTCGGCCCGGACAGGGTGATTGATGTGCAATCGCTGGCGGGCGACAGCGTCGATAATATTCCCGGGGTGCCGGGTATCGGCATCAAGACGGCGGCGCTTCTGATCAATGAATTCGGTGATCTCGACAGCCTGCTTGAGCGCGCCGAAGAGATCCCGCAAAAGGGCCGGCGCGAAAAACTGATTGAGAATGCCGACTTGGCCCGTGTCAGCCGTGATCTCGTGACGCTGAAGACTGATGTCAATCTTGATATCGATGTCATGGACCTGACGGTCGAAATGCCGAAGCCGGCCGACCTGATCGCTTTCCTTAAAGAGAATGAATTCAAGCAGCTCACCGGGCGGGTGATGGAATTTTTCGGCGAGGGGTTTCGGGACGAAGTGGCGGCGCTTCCCGACGATGACCCGCCGGAGGAAAACGGCGTGCCCCAGGTCGACGAGGTTCACTATACGACAATTCTTGACATGGACGCGCTAAAGTCCTGGATAAGGGAGGCGGAGCGCGTCGGCCATGTTGCGGTCGATACGGAAACCACCAGCCTGAATGCCATGCAGGCGTCGCTGGTCGGAGTGTCGCTCTCCATCCATCCGGGAAGCGCCTGCTACATTCCGGTGGGGCATGTCAGCAAAAAGGCACAGGGCGGATTCGATTTTGACGGCGCTGCGGAAGGGCAGGCCGATGACATGCCGCGCCAGCTCCCGAAAGAGGACGTCATCAAGGCGCTTAAGCCGCTTCTGGAGGATCCCGGTGTCCTTAAAATAGGCCAGAATATAAAATATGATCAGGTCATTCTGGCGCAGGAGGGGATCACGGTCGCGCCGATCGATGACACGATGCTGCTGTCCTATTGCCAGGATGCCGGGCTTCACGGCCATGGCATGGACGAACTGGCCCAGCTTCACCTGGGCGTCACGCCGATCTCCTTCAAGGAGGTGGCGGGTACCGGTAAATCGCAGATTACATTCGCTGAAGTCCCGATCGACAAGGCGACGGAATATGCGGCGGAAGATGCGGATATCACACTCCGATTGCATAACCATTTGAAACGCCAACTGGTAAAGGCGAAAGCGGTCAGTCTCTACGAGACGATCGAGCGCCCGCTCGTGCCGGTTATCGCCCAGATGGAGCAGGAGGGCGTCCGGGTGGATGCCAAGCTCCTCAGCCATCTGTCGTCGGATTTCGGCGCCCGCATGGAAGATCTGGTCAAGGAAATCCACAATCTGGCGGGAGAGGAATTCAACGTCGGATCGCCGAAGCAGCTTGGCGAGATCCTGTTTGATAAAATGGGGCTTTCAGGGGCGAAAAAGGGGAAGACGGGCGCCTATACGACCGACGTCAACGTGCTGGAGGGTCTGGCCGCGGACGGGGTTGAACTGGCGCAGAAAGTGCTCGACTGGCGGCAGCTTTCGAAGCTGAAAAGCACCTATACCGACGCGCTGCAAGGCCAGATCAATCCCCGGACCGGGCGGATCCATACATCCTTCGCGCTTGCCGCGGCATCGACCGGGCGCCTGGCTTCCAGCGAGCCCAATGTCCAGAATATCCCCGTCCGCACGGAAGAGGGGCGCAAGCTGCGCGAGGCGTTTGTCGCGGAACCGGGCAACAAGCTGATCAGCGCCGACTATTCGCAGATCGAACTGCGCCTGCTGGCCCATATCGCCGATATCCAGTCCCTGAAGGAGGCCTTCGAGCAGGGCCTTGATATTCACGCGAAGACGGCATCGCAGGTGTTCAACACGCCGATTGAGGGCATGGATCCGATGATGCGCCGCTCCGCCAAGGCGATCAATTTCGGGATTATTTATGGGATCAGCGCATTCGGTCTCGCGCGGCAGCTCGGCGTCTCGAGAACGGAAGCTCAGGGGTATATCGATCAGTATTTTATCCAGTATCCGGGCATCCGCGATTATATGGAAAAGACAAAAAGTTTCTGTCACGAGCATGGCTATGTGCAAACGCTCTTCGGTCGCAAGGTCCATCTTCCCGGGATCAATGACAAGAACGGCGCCCGGCGAAGCTTCTCGGAGCGTGCCGCCATCAACGCGCCGATCCAGGGCTCAGCCGCCGATATCATCAAGCGGGCAATGATCCGTTTGCCGGATGCGCTGAACGAAGAGAAACTGTCGGCCCGTATGCTGCTTCAGGTGCATGACGAACTGATTTTCGAAGTGCCCGCAGATGAGGTCGAGAAAACGGTCGCTGTCGTTAAATCCGTGATGGAGGGCGCGGCGCTTCCGGCGCTGGAGCTTTCCGTTCCGCTCACTGTCGATGCCGGGATTGGCGATAACTGGGGCGAAGCGCATTAACGGGCCAGCCCCGGCCTGCTTGCCCAGCCGGAGCATGAAGGCTAGGATGCCGTAAATAATGCCTTCTTGCCGGGAGCCTCATGCTGGAAATCGCCCTGATCGCCTTTACAACCTTTTTTGCGACGATTGGCCCGCTTGACGTGGCGGCGTTGTTCGCGGCGCTGACGGTGAATGCCTCGGCGCGGGAAAAACGGCAGATGGCGCTCAAGGGATCGCTGATTGGCGGTGGCATTCTTTTCTTCTTTGCGCTTTTTGGCAAGGCGGTCCTCACCAGTTTCGGCATTACCCTTCCCGCGCTCCAGGCCTCCGGCGGCATACTCCTTCTGCTGATTGCCATCGATATGGTGTTCGCCCGGGATTCAGGCAGCACGACGCCGACGGATGAGGAACAAGCGGAAGCGCGCGGAAAAAAGGATGTTTCCGTCTTTCCGCTGGCGACCCCTCTCATCGCCGGGCCGGGCGCCATCGGCGCGGCAGTGCTGCTGGTGGCGGAGGCAAAAGGCGACACCGTCCATACGGCGATAGTCATCGGCGTTCTGGTTGGCATGATACTGCTGACCTTTCTGCTGATGCTTCTTGCAACCCAGGTGCAGAAGCTGCTCGGCGTGACGGGCCTTCATGTGATCTCCCGCGTTGTCGGCGTCCTTCTCGCGGCACTGGCGGTTCAATTCATATTCAACGGTATTCGCGATAGCGGGCTGTTAGGCTGATGCCGCCGGTCGCATGTCCCATCGCAAGAGAATCAATTCCCGCAAAAAATTAACCATTTATTTAAAAAAATTAACTATATCAACGGCATAGAAATTCGATTGAAGGGCAGAGGAAAGATCAATGTTTCCGCAGGATTGCAAGAAGTTTCATAAAATTTTATGCAAATCCTAGGTGAATTTTGTTGACATTTAGGCGCTAAATTGTCACTTTCATGGCATTGGAGAAGATGTAAGTCCTTTGCGCAGGTAAGGGGCGGACAGAAATCGCTGTAGTGCAGGTATATTTTTCTGCCGCCGGGCGAAATATTTTAAGATTTTCGCAATTCGACGAATTAAGATTGCAGTAGGAGTAAAAATATTATGATCAAACATGTTAAATCATTTATAGCGGTGGCGGGGCTCGCACTTGTGTTTGCCGCGCCGGCGCAATCAGCCGTTGTCTCCTGGACAACTGACTTGCCGGTTGCCGATACAGGCGTGCCCGCTCCGACCTCTACGGTTGGGACGGTTCTGCAGAATCTCACAACATCGGTTAAGAACGAATATCGGTCTCCCTGGCAGGGAACGGCCCTTGACGGCATTGGTACCTACACCGCTGTACAGGCGGATGCCTATGCGTCCTACGTTTTCGACAAAGGTTACTATGCGGTCGATTTTCTGTGGGGGTCTGTCGACAACTATAATGGCCTGGAATTCTACTATCAGGGTAACTGGGTAGATTCCCTTTATGGTGATGACGCCCAGTTGAACAGCGTTAACAAGGGTCTCGGCTTTATTGTCGCCACCGTCATGGCAACCGGTGTTTTCGATGAAATCCGCTTTAATTCAGGCAGCAACGCCTTTGAATATGGGAATATTTCGGTTTCCGCCGTGCCGCTTCCCGCCGCATTGCCGCTCTATGGCGCGGGTCTTGCCGCACTCGGCTTCCTTGGATGGCGCAAGCGTCGCAAATCCGCAGCGATTGCAGCCTAACACCAATTTGCATACTCCTATTGGAACGGCGGCTTTTCGAAGCCGCCGTTTTTTATGTCAACGCGATCATTTATAAATGCGTCCCGCCCGTTGTCTGTATCGCGGCAGGGACCAGCCAAAGGTAATCGCGCCCGCCCTCAGGCCAAACCCGATCGCGATTGCAAGGCAGGCGGCATTCAGCCGGGGCGTATCCAAATAGGTAATGGCGGCGATATAGGTGGCGGCACTCAATAGCGCCGCCGTCGCATAAACCTCCTGTTTCAAGAGCAAGGGTATTTCACCTGCGACCAGATCCCGCGCCAGTCCGCCGAACGTCGCGGTCGCCATACCGAGAATGATTGCCACCAACGGGCTTACCCCGCTTTCGCGGGCGATTTCCGCCCCCATGACGGCGAAGGCCGCCAAACCGGCGGCGTCGGCCCAGATCAACATCACGTAGCGTTTCTGAACGCGGGAGGCGAAGAAAAAGAGCAGCACCGCAATTGCAAGGCAAACCAGCAGATACCGCTGATCGTTTATCCAGAATACCGGTCGGTCGAGAATGATGTCCCTAAGGGTACCGCCGCCGATGCCCGTAAAGGTCGCCATCATGCCGAAGCCGATCAGGTCCATTTCCTTGCGGCTGGCGACCAGGCCTCCTGTCGCGGCGAAAACCGCCACCCCGACAAGGTCGAGTATCGTGATAAATTCTGCAAACATGGCGCCCCTCACTTGAAAGGCGCATCATCCGTCAGAAAAAATGAAAGAGCAAGACCTCCGAAATCAGAGCATTGCCTGCAGAACGCGATCCGGAGGCGTATGGCCGTCGATGAATGTTTTTATATTGATCAGCACTTTCTCACCCATATCGATCCGCCCCTCAATCGTGGCCGACCCCATATGCGGGAGCAGAATGACGTTATCGAGTTCCAAGAGACGGGGGTTGACCGCCGGCTCATGCTCGAACACATCAAGCCCGGCGCCGGCAATCTTGCCATTTCGCAGCAATCGGGTCAGCGCGTTCTCATCGACAACCTCCCCGCGGGACGTGTTGACCACGTAGCAGGAGGGCTGCAACAACGCGAGGCGCCGTGCATTCAGGAGGTGGAACGTCGCCGGGGTATGCGGGCAGTTGACCGAAACAATGTCCATCCGGGCCAGCATTTGGTCGAGGCTTTCCCAATAGGTCGCCTCCAGTTCGTTCTCGACATAGTCCGGCAGGCGGTTCCGGTTGTGATAATGTATGGAAAGCCCGAAAGCCCGGGCGCGCCGCGCGACGGCCTGACCGATCCGGCCCATCCCGATGATGCCGAGACGCTTGCCCCAGATCCTGTGACCGAGCATGCTTGTCGGCGACCAGCCATTCCAGTTGCCGGAGCGCATCAGACGCTCCCCTTCCGTGAGCCGCCGCGGCACCGCCATAATCAGCGCCATCGTCATGTCCGCCGTATCTTCCGTCAGTACGCCCGGCGTATTGGTGACGGTGATGCCGCGCTGGCGCGCGGTCGCAAGATCGATATGATCGACGCCGGTCCCGAAACTCGCGATGAGTTTGAGATTGGGATTCGTCTGGCTCAAGACGCCCAGGTCGATTTTATCGGTAACCGTCGGGACCAAGACATCGGCCATCTTGACCGCTTCGATCAGCTGGCTTTGAGTCATCGGCGTGTCGTCATGGTTCAGCCGGGTATCGAATAACTCCATCATACGGGTTTCGATAACGTCCGGCAGCCTTCTCGTGACGACAACTACGGGTTTCTTCTGCGGCATAGGATGACTCTCTTGTTCCTGATTTTTCGGCAAGACCAACAGACTTTATCTAGCAGATAGCGTTGATGGATACAATTGCGACCTTGGGATAATGGCCGGAGATTTTTTGCGGACTTGACCAAGGGGCCTCCCGCACGGCATAAGATGGACGACCTCCGCTTACATTTAAAGGTAATGGCACTTTGAAGCGCAGCATCTATCTATTTAGTTTTTTCCTTCTGGTCCTTGTCCCGATGCAGGCGTTGGCGGCGTCCACGGGGTCGGAAACCGGGCTGCCGCTGCCGCGTTTCGTTTCGCTCTCTTCCGACAAGGTAAATGTGCGCGCCGGGCCCGGAACGCGCTATCCCATCAAATGGGTTTTTGTCCGGCGCGGCTGGCCGGTGGAAATTATCGAGGAATACGAGCTCTGGCGTCAAATCCGCGATATCGATGGATCGATCGGCTGGGTTCACCGAAACCTGGTAAGCAACCGGCGCACGCTTATCATCACGGGCGATTTGCGGGCCGTCTATGAAGAGCCGGATGAGAAGAGCCCGGTCGTGCTTCTTGCCGAGCCCGGCGTCGTCGGCAAGCTGAACGAATGTGACGGTCGCTGGTGCGAGATCGAGATTGCCGGGCTCACCGGCTGGCTCCTGGCCAGCCAGTTCTATGGCGTTTACGAGAACGAGAAAATCCGCTGACGGCCTGTCCTAGTCGCTAAGGTCTTCGGCAAGGGCCGTCCGGGTATCCCCCTTGATCAGGGCGATATGGCCGTAATTTTCATGTTCCACCCCCAGCTGAAGCTCGACCGAAGGGTCCCTGAAAGCCGCTTTCTGTGCGCTCGTCAGGGGAAAATGAAGGAAGTGGATGGAGGAGGCCTTGCCATCGTCCGTCGTCCGCTCGACGTCCTGCTCAGGCACGGCGTAGATTTTCTCCCCGCCAATCGACAGATAGATCGTTTTTTCTATATGACCTAACTGGCGCAGCATGAAATCGCGACGCACCGGGTCGTCGATCTCGATCATGAAGGTCGCGACCAGTTCCGATCCGTTCGGGATGAGCGGGTTATAGGCGGCAAGCTCGTCCGCAAGCTGTTCGTCGCCGCCCTGCTCGATATAGAGCATCTCCTGGATCTGCGACCACATCGTTTCGTAGTTCTCGAAATAGAAAGTGGCGAAGGGACCGATTTCGACCCGCCGGTTTTTCTTTATCGGGATCAGCTTCTGTTTATGTTCCTTGCGGATCTTCTGATAGTCAGCAACCGGCAGGATATCTTCCGGCGTGATTTCACGTTTCTTAAGTGCTGTCATAACAGTTTCTCCTCTCAGAGGCCGTAGGCTTTGGCCAATAGTTCAATCGGATGCAGCGCGGTTTTTTCCGGTGCTGCGCCGGCATCAAGTTTTTCTATTCCCTGCAAAAGATGCTCCGCCGCCAGCGGGCATTCCGAGGCAATATATTTGGCTTTTGAATTCAGCGCGGTCCGCGCCGCCGGTTTGCCGACCTTGATAGCCGTCTCGAAATTTTCCTTCATGATCCCCCAGGACCCGCCATGGCCGGAGCAGCGCTCGACCACCGTGACCTCGGCCTGTGGGATGAGGCGGAGGATTTCTGCCCCTTTCGCGCCCATATTCTGGGCCCGGGCGTGGCAGGCAAGATGCACCGCCATGCTGTCCCCGATTGGCTGCATGCCATCGGCCATACCTTCCTTCTTGGCGAACTCCATGACATATTCCGCAACATCGAAAGTCGCCTTGGAAAGCTTTTCGATGGCGGGATCACCAGGGGCGAGGAGGGGCCATTCGAACTTCAGCATAAGCGCGCAGGAGGAGACGAGAGCGATCACGTCATAGCCCTTGTCAATCCAGCCGCCCAACTCGGCCGAGACCTTTTTCGCGTTCTCGACGACGCCCGCAAGATCCCCCTGCTCCATTAGCGGCATGCCGCAGCATCCCGGATAGACGACTTCCGTTTCGATGCCGTTCTTGGCGAGAACCTTGCGGGTGGCTTCGCCGGTCGCCGGATTGTTGTAATTGCCGAAACAGGTGGCGTAGATAACCGCTTTCCGGCCAAAAGCCGGGGCATCCTTGTTGATCTCCAGCGGCGCCTCTTTTGCGCGGGCCACCAGGCTTTTCGACTGGTATTTCGGCAGGGCGGCGTTTTTATCGATACCGAGAGTAGCCTCCATAATGCCGCGGGTCATTTTATTGGATGTATTGGTCGCCCAGTTCGCAAGTGGCGCAACGGGGGCGGCCAGCTTTCCGTTCCGGTCGGTCTTGGAAAGTTCGCGGCTGACGAATTTATCCTTGCCGTTCTTCTTTTCAACGGCGCGGTAGCGCAGCATGAGATGCGGAAAATCAAGGTTGAATTCATGGGGCGGCACATAGGGACATTTCGTCATGAAGCACATATCGCACAGCGTACAGGCGTCAACGACGGGCTTGAAGTCCTCCGACGAAACGGAATCGAGCTCCTCCGTCTCCGAGGCGTCGATCAGATCGAAAAGCCGGGGAAAGGAATCGCAAAGATTGAAGCAGCGCCGACAACCATGACAGATGTCGAAAACCCGGCGAAGTTCCTCGTCCAGTTTTTGCTCGTCATAGAAATCGGGATTGTTCCAGTCGATGATATGCCGTGTCGGCGCGTCAAGGCTTCCTTCGCGCATAATATTCCCCTGAATATAGGTGATTTGGAAAGGGGTAGCGAATTACGTAATCCGCTACCCCGTCAAACGAAAATCGTGATCCGGCGGATTAATCGTCGAGATTATCGAGAGCCTTCTGGAAACGGCCGGCGTGGCTTTTCTCTGCCTTGGCGAGAGTTTCGAACCAATCGGCGATTTCGTCATGGCCTTCTTCGCGCGCGGTTTTCGCCATTCCCGGATACATATCCGTATACTCATGCGTTTCGCCGGCAATGGCCGCTTTCAAGTTGGCGGAGGTTGCGCCTATCGGCAGGCCGGTCGCCGGATCGCCGACGGCTTCAAGATATTCCAGATGACCGTGCGCATGGCCGGTCTCGCCTTCCGCAGTCGAGCGAAAAACCGTTGCAACATCATTGTACCCTTCAACGTCGGCTTTCTGCGCGAAATAGAGATAACGGCGGTTTGCCTGGGATTCACCTGCAAAGGCATCTTTCAGATTTTTTTCGGTTTTGCTTCCCGCTAGAGACATGAAGTCCTCCTGGAATGAGAGATTGGAATGAGTCTGTTCGAGGATGAACAGGTTTACCCAGTCAATATAGGTCCAGGGAAAAGGGCTGTCAATAGATTAGAATTCTTCTAAAGAAGAAAAATTAGCGCCGCGGCGAATTGACCCGGACGATTACATCGACGCTGCTGATTTCGGTCCCTTCGGGCAGCGGCGGAATATTGGCGACTGTCAGATCGCTCTTCGCGATATCTTCAAGTGTGCCTTGTTCTTCATGGAAGAAATGATGATGCGGCGCGACATTCGTATCGAAATAGGAGCGGCTGGAATCCACCACAACTTCCCGAAGAAGGCCGGCGGTGGTAAATTGATGCAGGTTGTTGTAGATCGTCGCCAGTGAAATCGCGACACCGGCTTCCATGGCTTCGCTGTGCAAACGCTCCGCCGTGATATGGCGATTGCCCTGAGAATACAGCAGTTGTGCCAACGCCAGGCGCTGCTTGGTCGGACGCAACTCGGCGTCTCTCAGCTTCTTCTCCAATTCAACAAAATCTGACTGCGTCATCGGGCACACTCTTGTAATCCGGCCCCTTCCAATAAGAAGCCTTATCGCAAATATATAGTATTTATTTTAATAATTCAAATCTGCAATAATGATTCCACCGATTTTTCGTCTATTTTCCGGTCATAATGCGTTCAACAAGCTGTTTAACCGTTGGAATAAAACCGTTCGCATAAAACGGGTCGCTGGCAAAGCGGTATGCGCCATGCCCGGCAAACATCAAATTATTCTCGATATTCGCTTCTGAATGGATGACATCCTGCAACGTCTTCTGAATGCAGAAGCTCCGGGGGTCGGCTTTCCGGCCCGTATTGCCTTTCTCGCCTTCCGCCCAGTTGGAGAATTTGCACTGGGACAGACAACCCATGCAGTCGATCTGGTCCTTGCGGATTTCCGCCATCTTTTCCGGCGTTACAAAAATCAGGGTTGAGTCCGGGGTTTTAAGCCCCTCGGTATAGCCCTCGGCGACCCAAGCTTCCGCGCGTGCCTTGTCTTCTGCCGTCAGAAACACTTCGCGTTTGCGCGCGCCGATGCCAAAGGCGGTGTCGTGGGCGCCAACCGCTTCATGAGAAAAGGCGACCTGACGCTCGGAGCGGGCTTTCAACTCGTCCAGGAACTCGTTGCGCACCGCCGACGACCAGAATCCTGTCGGGCTGAATTTATTGAGGAAGACATCGCCCTTCTTCAGGGTGCCGAGCTTCTTCTTCCAGGCATCGGATATCGGGCTTTCCTTGGTCAGCAGCGGACGCGTTCCAAACTGAAATGCGATCGGCCCGATTTCCGGATTGTCCAGCCAATGCTCCCATTCGTCGATATGCCAGACGCCGCCGGCCATGATAATAGGCACCTTGTCAAGGCCGATCTCGTTCATCAGCTTGCGCAGGTCGGCAACCCGGAGGTAGGGATCTTCCGGCTTCAGCGGATCCTCGACATTGCTGAGCCCGTTATGACCGCCCGCGAGCCAGGGGTCCTCATAGACGACGCCGCCAAGCCATTCGGAGAATTTGTAGTAAGCCCGCTTCCACAACGCGCGAAAGGCGCGCGCCGACGAGATGATCGGGTAGTAGTGGACCTTGTAGTCGGCGGCGATCTGCGCAATCCGGTAGGGCATGCCCGCCCCGCAGGTGATGCCGTGAATGAGGCCTTTCGTTCCTTCAAGAACGCCATGCAGAATACGTTCCGCGCCGCCCATCTCCCAAAGCACATTCATATGAATCCGGCCGTCGCCGCCCGCCAGCTCATGGGCAATCTGGGCCTGCGCTATGCCGCCGCGGATGCCATAGGCGACCAATTCCTCATGGCGGTCACGGCGTGTCCGGCCATGATAGACCTGCGGAATGATATTGCCGTCATCATCAAAACTGTCGGCATTGACGCCGGAAAAAGTCGCGACGCCGCCCGCGGCCGCCCAGGCGCCGGAGCTCTGTCCCGAAGACACAGCAATCCCTTTCCCGCCCTCGATGAGAGGCAGGACTTCCTTGCCGGACAACAAAATTGGATTTAACGGCTTCACGAAATCATTCCCATGGCTACATACCTAAGTACTAACCTAACACTTAGAGCATGGCAGCCCAAGCATCAAGAGACATTACAAATGAGGGCGGTCGGACCATTTCGCCCGAGCCGCCCTCGTTTCTTATACTCGGTCAGGCTGGGGTTTATTCCTGCGCTGCCGTTTTCGCCTCATCCGCCAGAACGGCTTTCATCGACAGGCGGACTTTGCCGCGTCCGTCGATTTCGAGAACCTTGACGCGGACCTCATCGCCTTCGTTGACGATATCCGTGACTTTGGCGACACGTTGCGGTGCCAGTTCCGAAATATGAACCAGACCGTCGCGGTTTCCGAAGAAATTCACGAACGCGCCGAAATCTACGACTTTCACGACTTTACCTGTATAGGTTTCTCCGACCTCAGGGTCATCAACGATCGATTTGATCCATTTGATGGCCGCATCGGCGCTTTCCGCCGTCGTTGCCGCAACCTTTACAGTGCCGTCATCCTCGATGTCGATCTTGGCGCCGGTCACTTCGCAGATTTCACGAATGACCTTACCGCCCGTGCCGATGATATCGCGGATCTTGTCCTTATGGACCTGCAACTGCGTAATCCGCGGGGCTCCTTCACGAACGCCGTCACGGGCGCTGTCGATGGCCTTGCCCATTTCCTTGAGGATATGCAGACGGCCTTCGGTCGCCTGAGCCAGCGCGATGCGCATGATTTCCTCGGTAATGCCGGCAATCTTGATATCCATCTGCAGGGACGTAATACCCTTTTCCGTTCCCGCAACCTTGAAGTCCATGTCACCGAGATGATCCTCATCGCCGAGAATGTCGGACAGAACGGCGAATTTGCCGTCTTCTTCGAGGATCAGGCCCATGGCGATACCGGCGACCGGGCGTTCAAGCGGAACACCGGCATCCATCAGCGCCAGCGACGTGCCACAAACGGTCGCCATGGAAGACGATCCGTTGGATTCGGTCACTTCCGAGACAACGCGGAGCGTATAGGGGAACTTGTCCTTAGCTGGCAGAAGCGGATGAATTGCCCGCCAGGCAAGCTTGCCATGGCCGA
The DNA here is from genome assembly GCF_009882935.1 of Sneathiella chungangensis. Classification (GTDB taxonomy): domain Bacteria; phylum Pseudomonadota; class Alphaproteobacteria; order Sneathiellales; family Sneathiellaceae; genus Sneathiella; species Sneathiella chungangensis. The sequence continues at coordinate 625,451 of NZ_WTVA01000015.1, read as the reverse complement.
CTTCCCGGCGTCCGGTAAAGCCAATGCGGCCAACTTCGCCGACCGAATAGGGCGGGAAATTGTAATGCAGCATGAAGTTTTCGCGATATTCGCCTTCAAGGGCATCGACGATCTGCTCATCCTGGCCGGTGCCGAGTGTGGCGACGACCAGGGCCTGGGTTTCACCGCGGGTAAAGAGGGCGGACCCATGGCTGCGCGGCAGGGAACCGATTTCCGCGATGATCGGCCGAACCGTCTTGGTATCACGGCCGTCGATGCGTTCACCGGTTGCAATGATGTTCCCGCGAACGATCTTCTTCTCGATCTTTTTAAGGATGCCAGCGGCTGCTTCGCGTTCGTCTTCTTCAAGCTCCGCAAGCGCCGCGTCTTTTGCGGCGGTGACTTTTTCAACGCGGGTCTGCTTGACCTGTTCCTTGTACGCGTCGGAAAGGACACCCTCGGCGGCGGCTTTCACCTTCGCTTCCAGATCCTTGTCTGTTTCTTCCGGCTTGAAGTCCCAGGGCTCTTTCGCGCAGACTTCGGCAAGCTCGATGATGGCATTGATAACCGTCTGCGTTTCCCGGTGACCGAACATGACGGCGCCCAGCATTTCTTCCTCGGTGAGCTCATGTGCTTCCGACTCGATCATCAGGACCGCTTCGGATGTCCCGGCGATAATGAGGTCGAGCTTGGTATCCGCCATCTGCGAGGCAGTCGGATTGAGCACGTAGTTTCCATCGATAAATCCGACGCGGGCTGCACCCACCGGACCAAGAAACGGAATACCGGAAATCGTCAATGCGGCGGATGCGCCGATGAGGGAAACAACGTCCGGATCATTTTCCATATCATGAGCCAGAACCGTGCAGATGACCTGCGTTTCGTTTTTGAATCCGGTGACAAAAGACGGGCGCAGCGGCCGGTCGATAAGACGCGAGGTCAGCGTTTCCTTTTCGGATGGACGGCCTTCGCGCTTGAAAAAGCCGCCCGGAATTTTACCGGCGGCAAAAGCTTTTTCCTGATAGTTGACGGTCAGCGGGAAAAAATCCAATCCCGGCTTCGGTGTTTTTTCGGCAACGGCGGTGCAGAGAACCTGCGTTCCACCGTAGGTTATCATGACAGCACCGTCCGCCTGACGGGCAATCTTGCCGGTTTCCATAATGAGCGGACGTCCGCCCCACATCACTTCCTTGCGATGTACTTCAAACATTTTTTTTCCTTCCAACGCAGGAACAGCCCCATGCCGTCCTGCCCTAATCTGAGACCCTATGCCTCAGTCATTTTCTCTTTTTACTATATTTGCGCTGTCGAAAAGCGAACCTTCCTAAACGCGGCAAACGCCGATGTGCATTGGGGCTGGCCCAAGACAGTCACCGGCGTTTGTGGCTTCTGCGGACCGCTATTTGATCCGCGCAACTTGTTGTTATTTACGAATACCAAGACGCTTGATCGTATCCTGATAACGGTTTTCTTCGACTTTCCGAAGATAGTCGAGCAAACGACGGCGGCGGCTGACCATTTTCAACAGTCCGCGGCGCGAATGCACGTCGCCTTTATGTTCCTTGAAATGATCGGTCAGATTGCTGATTCGTTCAGTCAAAATGGCAATCTGTACTTCCGGGGAGCCGGTGTCCCCGTCCTTTGTCGCATATTCTTTGATCAATTCTGCTTTACGCTCTGCAGTAATCGACATCGGGTTCTCCTGAGTTAAATATTAAAAATACGAACAGGATACAGCCGCCCGGCCTCGATTTTCGCGATACCGATCGGGATGTTTCCGTCCATGGCGCAGACGATGCCGTCTGCCTGATTTGGAACCGCCACGTCATTTCCGTGACGCAGGCGACATGCCTGCTCTTCCGTTGCGGCCAGTGCCGGGATGTCGTCCAGCGCGGTCGTTAAGGGAAGCAAGTCCTCAAATTCTGCGGGACACTGCCACAGCTCGGCCAACTTATCCAGCGAAATCGCATCCTTTTCAGAAAATGGACCTACGCGAGTGCGCCGAAGGGCTGTCAAATGGGCAACAGTGCCAAGTTTCAGGGCCATATCACGGGCGAGCGAGCGAATATAGGTCCCTTTTCCGCAGATCACCTCAAAGACAGCGTGATCATCATCGAGCATGTCGACAAGTTTCAACGACTCGATATGGACATCGCGTTCGGGCATATCAAGCTGTTCCCCGGCCCGCGCCCGTTTATAGGCACGCTCACCGCGGATCTTGATGGCGGAATAGGCGGGTGGGCGCTGCCGGATGGTTCCGGTAAATGCGGGGAGAATGGCGTCGATATTTCCTCGGGTGGGACGGACTTCGGAGGTGGCTTCTATCTCACCCTCTATGTCATCGGTATTGCGCGCCTCGCCCCAGCGGGCCGTGAAACGGTATTCCTTTGTTTCATCAAAGATATAACCGACCGTCTTTGTCGCTTCGCCAAGGGCAATCGGCAGGACGCCGGTCGCGAAAGGATCCAGCGTTCCCGCATGCCCGACTTTCGCCGCGTCGGTGATGCGTTTGACGCGGCCGACAACCTGGGCCGAGCTCAGCCCCGCGTCCTTGTCGATATTGAGCCATCCATGGATGGGGATGCCGCGCCGTTTTCTTGCCATATGCGGCTATTGCGGCTCTTCTGGCAGCCTGTTTTTTCGGATCAGGGCGTCGATGTGACTGCCATAGGCGAAGGAATCGTCCTTTTTAAACACGAGCTTCGGCGTGAATTTCATGGTCAGGTGACGACCCATTTCACCTTGGATGACGCCCGCAGTCCGGTTAAGCCCGGCGATTACCGCGTCCTCGTTGACGCCGCCAAGCGAGGTAACATAAACCGTCGCGTTCCGCATATCCGGGCTCGGCTTCACTTCCGAAATAGTGACGGACACGCCCGCAACATCCGGATCATGGATCAAGTCTTTCGACAGGATCCCCGCGATAATATGGCGGAGTTCCTCGCCCACGCGCAATTGCCGCTTGCTCGCGGTTCTCGGACCTCGTTTCGAATGTGCCATGGGAACTCTCCCGCGTAATGAACGCGATTCCGTGACCGGCGGGCCCTAAAGCGCGCGGGCCACCTCCTCAACCTCGAAACATTCGATGAAATCGCCGACTTGCAGGTCGTGGTAATTCTCGAACGCCATTCCGCATTCCATTCCGGATTTAACCTCCTTCACCTCATCCTTGAACCGTTTGAGGGTAGAGAGCGTTCCTTCATGGATCACGACGTCATCCCGCAAGAGACGGACTTTCGCGCCGCGCTTGACGTTGCCTTCGGTGACCATACAGCCTGCAATTTTGCCGACCTTCGAAATATTGAATACCTCGCGGATTTCCGCATAGCCCAGGAAATTCTCCCGCAATGTCGGCGCCAGCATACCGGACAGCATCGCCTTCATATCGTCGATGACATTGTAGATCACCGAATAATACTGAATATCGACGCCTTGATGCTCCGCTTCCTCCCGTGCCTGTTTATTCGCCCGGGTATTGAAGGCAATGACGATCGCGCGCGATGCCGCGGCCAGCGATACGTCGGATTCCGTAATGCCGCCGACGCCGGAGAACAGGATCTTGACGGCAACCTCATTCGTCCCGAGGTTTTCAAGAGCGTTGGTAATCGCCTCTGCCGAACCCTGTACGTCCGCCTTGATGACAACCGGAAGCTCGTCCACCGTACCTTCCTTGATGGCACTGAACATCTGCTCAATCGTGCCGCGCGCGGTGGCGGTGACCTTCTTGTCCTTGTCAAGGCGCTGGCGGTAGCTGGCAATTTCCTTCGCCTGGCTTTCCGTTTCCGTTACGACAAAATCGTCGCCTGCCGTCGGTGTGCCCTGAATGCCGAGAACCTCGACGGGAACGGACGGCCCCGCTTCCTCGACATTCTGCCCGCGATAGTCGAGAAGGGCACGTACCTTGCCCATTGCCGGCCCCATAACGAAAAAGTCGCCGACATGCAGGGTGCCCCGGTTGACGAGAACCGTACCGACCATCCCGCGGCCGGTTTCCAGCTTCGCTTCAACGACTGTCCCATGCGCGGACCGGTTGGGATTTGCCTTCAGTTCCAGCAATTCCGCCTGAAGAAGAATGGCTTCCTGCAGTTTGTCGAGCCCGGCGCCGGTTTTTGCCGACACTTCCACGTCCAGCACGTCGCCGCCCATGTCCTCGACAAAAATTTCATGCTGCAGAAGTTCCTGACGCACCTTGCTGGGATCCGCCGCCGGCTTGTCGCATTTGTTGATTGCGACAATAATCGGCACTTCCGCCGCCTTCGCGTGTTTGATGGCCTCGATGGTTTGCGGCATGACGCTGTCATCGGCGGCAACCACCAGAATCACGATATCGGTCACCTGTGCGCCGCGCATCCGCATTGCCGTGAAGGCCTCATGGCCCGGCGTATCGAGAAACGTAATCATTTCGCCGGAAGCGAGCTTAACCTGATAGGCGCCGATATGCTGGGTAATGCCGCCGGCTTCGCCGGACACAACGTCCGACTTGCGAAGGGCGTCCAGCAGCGACGTCTTGCCGTGGTCGACGTGACCCATGACGGCAACAACGGGCGCGCGAGGCACAAGATCCTCTGGCGCATCCTCTTCCTCGCCGCCAAGGCCGATCTCGACGTCGGATGCAGCGACCCGCCTTGCTTTATGACCAAGTTCATCCACCACCAGTTCCGCCGTATCCGCGTCGATGGTTTGATTAGCCGTCGCCATGATGCCTAGTTTCATCAACGCTTTGATGACATCGACGGAACGTTCCGACATGCGGCTCGCCAAATCCTGAACGGAAATAACTTCCGGGATCGTCACTTCGCGGAAAATTTTCTGTGGCGGTTCGCTTATCTGTTGCTGTTTCTTGCGGGCGCGCCTGATGGAGGCCAGGGACCGCTGTTTCGGGCCGCGATCATCCAGTGCTTCCCCTATGGTGAGGCGCCCGGATCTCCGGCGCGGCTCATCCGGTTTACGTACCGGCGCGAACCGTTCTTCGGCGGCCCGGGCATGCTTCGGCACCTTCTTGCGTCCGCCGGCGGTGTCATCGCCGCCCCGAGCATCCTCTTCGACAGTACGGAAATGACGCACCGGTGCGCCTTTCGCTTCGCGGCGAAGTTCTTCCTCGCGCTCGGTCGATTTTACCTTTTCGCGATGTTCGGCCACCTGGGCATTCTTGGTCGCGTTCGCCTCTTCCAGCAGACGGCGTGCTTCTTCCTCTTCCGCCCGTCGGCGCTCTTCGGGAGAGCGGCGTTTCGGTTTCGCCGGAGCTTCCTCGGCTTTTGCCGGCGCGTCGGCGGCGGCTTCCTCTTTCGGCTGTTCCGCCGATTTTTGCTGTTCTTCTTTCGCTCGTGCCTCTTCACGCGCCTTGCGTTCCGCGGCCTCTCTCAAAGACTGTTCACGCGCCCCGGCAAGGGCAGCGGCCCGCGCAGCCTTCTCGTCGCTTGTCAGGTAATCCGCCGCCTCTTTTGCATCCGCTGACTTCGGCGCCTCGGCGGGCTTGCCCTTACTCGCAACGGGCTTCGCCACGTGAAGCGTTTTCTTCGCCGTTGCGTCCGCCGCCGTCGACGGTTTCGCCGCTGCCGGCTTCTGAGCACCCAGACCCAGCGTGCCGCGCTTTTTGCGCACCTCGACCTGCACGGTCTTGGAGCGACCATGGGTAAAACTCTGACGGACCTGACTATTGCCGCCAGCGGTCTTTTTCGCTTCTAACGGTTTGTTCAGGCTAAGCGATTTACGCCCATCCTTGTCATTTGTCTCAGTCATTCTTACTCCGACACTTCGGTATTTTAATCAGCCCCGGCCCCTGAATTTTGCCAATCGGGAAGCCGCCGCCATAATTTTTGTCGTCAACGCGCCTCTCCCCAGACAGGCATGGACAACATTCTCCTTGCCTAACGCCTGACTGAGTTCAGCGCCGCTGAACGTATCTATCAACGGCAGCGACCCGGCAATTCGCCGAAGTTTCTGCCGTCCGTCTTCCGCGCCATCCGAGGCGGCGATCAACAGCGCCACCTTGCCCGATTTCAGCGCCTTTTCAACCTTCGCAAAGCCGACCGTTACCAGTCCGCCCTTTCGCCCCAGCCCCAAAAGCGCCAGGCTTTGTCTCGTCAATGCCTGGTCAATTGTCCCGACCAGATCTTCCGGCACCTTGACCGCCTGTTTCGCCGACTTCGCGAATAGCCGCTTTTTGACAGCGAGTTCGACAGCGTCTGCATTGCAGCTCACCCAGATACCGCGCCCCGGCAGATCCATCCTGATATCATGGACCAGCATACCATCCGGCGATACCGCAAAGCGAAGAAGCGCGTCTTTTTCGCATATCTGTCCAGTGGCTATACACCGCCGCTGCGGATCACTCAAGTCTACTTCTCCGCTTGCCGTCTCAGCCGGCCGGAATTTCTTCCTCATTTGCTGCATCTGCAGTATCGGTTTCCGGCTCTTCGTCGTCAAACCAATGCGCCCGTGCGGCCATGACGATCTGGTTGGCTTCGTCTGCCGTCAGTCCAAATTCGCGCAAAATCCCGTCTTCCGGGCTTATCAGTTCGTCGCCAGAGAGGTCCGCGAGATCATCAAGCTCTTTTACGCCAGCCTCACCAAGGGCAACAATCATGGCAGGGGTCAAAAGCTGCAGGTTGACGATATCGTCGCTGACGCCCATTTCCTGACGCTTGGCTTCCAGCTCGGAATTCGTCAGCTCGACATATTCCTGCGCCCGCCTATGCAGCTCCGCCGCGATCTCATCGTCAAACCCTTCGATCTCGGCAATTTCGCTGACATCCGAATAGGTGATGTCCTCAACGGAAGTAAATCCTTCCGAGGCCAATAATTGGGCAATCGTCTCGTCAACATCAAGGGCCGTCATGAAGTTTTGCGTGCGTTCCGCAAACTCGGCCTGTCGGCGGTTGCTTTCCTCCTCCTCGGTCAGGATATCAATATCCCAGCCGGAGAGTTGCGATGCCAGACGGACATTCTGTCCGCGGCGGCCGATGGCGAGAGAGAGCTGATCATCCGGCACAACGACCTCGATCCGGTTGGCATCCTCGTCAAGCACCACCTTGGCGACTTCCGCCGGGGCCAAGGCGTTGACGATAAAGCTGGCCTGATCGGGGGACCATTGAATAATGTCGATTTTCTCGCCCTGCAATTCATTGACCACAGCCTGAACGCGCGATCCGCGCATGCCCACGCAGGCACCGACCGGATCGATGCTGGGATCGTTGGAAATGACGGCGATTTTCGCCCGGCTTCCGGGGTCGCGGGCAACCGCCTTCACTTCGATAATGCCATCGTAGATTTCCGGCACTTCCTGGCCGAACAGCTTCGCCATAAATTGCGGATGGCTGCGCGAGAGGAAAATCTGCGGTCCGCGGGGCTCCTGCCGCACGTCGTAAATATAGGCGCGGATGCGATCACCCTGCCGGAAAGTTTCACGGGGCAGCATCTCATCGCGGCGGACCACGGCATCGGCCTTGCCCAGATCAACGGTCACGTTGCCATATTCGACCCGTTTGACGATACCATTGACGATTTCGCCGACGCGGTCCTTATATTCGTGATATTGCCGTTCGCGTTCCGCTTCGCGCACTTTCTGGACAATCACCTGCTTGGCCGTCTGCGCGGCGATGCGCCCGAAGTCAATTGGCGGCAGCGGATCGATCAGCAGGTCACCGACAACGGCGCCCTCTTTCTCGCGCTGTGCCCCGGCGACGGAAATCTGCGTCGCTTCATTGTCGACCTCTTCCACCACTTCGCGCACTCGGGCCAAGCGGATTTCGCCGGTACCGCGATCAATATTGGCACGAATATCATTTTCATGCCCGTATTTGGCCCGGGCGGCTTTCTGAATTGCCTCTTCCATCGCTTCGAGAACGATGTCGCGGTCAATGACCTTTTCCCGGGCGACTGCGTCGGCGACCTGCAACAATTCAAGGCGGTTTAAACTAGCTGCATTTTCCATGACCAAATGTCCGTCCAAAAAACATGTCTGTGAACCTAGGCGCGACGCATGCTTGCCGCGATAAGTTCGTCTGTCAAAATCAATTTTGCCTTTCTCACTTCCGAAAAAGGCAGTTCAAGCCGGCCGCCGTCGTCTGCCTGCATCAGGACCAGTTCGTCCTTCAGGCCCAACAGCTTCCCGCGATATCGGCGTTGGCCTTCAACAGCCTGCTCCAATTCCACTTTCGCTTCAAATCCGGCCCAGCGCTCGAAATCCTTCGGCCGCGTCAACGGCCGGTCAATCCCGGGAGACGAAACCTCGAGTTCATATGCTCCCTGTATCGGATCTTCGACATCCAGGAGCGCCGAAACCATCTCGCTTACTTCCGTGCAGCCGGCGATGGTCATCGTTCCATCGGGCTTTTCGGCCATTATCTGAAGCACTTTCCTGTCGCTTCCGGTGAGGCGGACACGCACGAGTTCATACCCCATATCATTGAGGGACGGCGTGATAAGCTTCTCAATTTTTTCGATCGCGTTCAGGGTTCTTCTCGTCTTCAACACTAAACATAAAAAAACAGCGGACCAGAGGCCCACCGTTCCAAAGCTCATCCTGACGGTGAGCGAACAGTATGTATGCGACATATAATAGACGAGATGCCGCCAAAGCCAAGCATTTTCTTCTGGTTTCGCCGCCCCGACGGGCATTAACGGCGGAGAAAGCGGTAATAAACCGGTCGAAGGCCTTTTTTGACCGCTTTCATCTCATAGCGGGTGGCGGGCCAGTCATCCTTGCGCTCCCGCCAATCCTCCGGACTTTCCGCTTTCCAGTCGAAATCCCGTGATTGCAGCATATGCCAGAGAATCCAGGCGCCATAATCCGTATGATCGGTGGCGATTCGAAGTTCCGCTCCCGGTTGCAGGACACGGGCGAGGGCGGCAATATTGGCGGTCGCAACGAATCGGCGCTTGTTGTGGCCGCTTTTCGGCCAGGGATCGGGGAAAAGAATGAAGGCCCGCTCGATACTGGCGTTGGGGAGTTGGTCGATCAACAGCTCCGCGGCTTCGTTATGCAGGCGGACATTGCGGGCGCCGAATTCATCGAGTTTGCCGAGCAGCATCGCGACGCCGTTGATATAGGGCTCACATCCGATAAAGCCGACGTCAGGATTGGCCTTCGCCTGCCAGGCCAGATGCTCTCCGCCGCCAAAGCCGATCTCCAGCCAGTAGGCGCGGCAGGGATCGGGAAACAGGGACGGAAGGTCAAGGCAATCCGCGTCGAGCGGTATCGCCAGCCTCGGCAAATCCCGGTCTATCAGTTTTTGCTGGCCTTTGCGAAGGGGTTTCCCGCGGCGGCGCCCATACAGGATACGTCCGCCCTTCGCCTGCTGCTCCGGCATAACTAATCCGTCAGGAAAGAGCGGATTTCAGGCTGTCCGCGAGATCAGTTTTCTCCCAGGAAAAACCGCCATCGGCTTCCGGCATCCGACCGAAATGCCCATAGGCGGCGGTCCGGGCGTAAATCGGCTTGTTGAGGCCGAGATGCTCGCGAATGCCGCGAGGACTGAGATCCATGACCTCCATAAGAACCTTGGCAAGCCTGTTTTCGTCCACCTTGCCGGTACCAAAAAGATCGACATAGAGCGAAAGCGGCTTTGACACGCCAATTGCGTAGGAAACCTGAATGCAGCAGCGGTCAGCAAGGCCGGCAGCCACGACGTTCTTCGCGAGGTAACGCGAGGCATAAGCCGCCGAACGGTCGACCTTGGTCGGGTCCTTGCCTGAAAAGGCGCCGCCGCCATGAGGCGCCGCGCCGCCGTAGGTATCGACGATAATCTTGCGGCCGGTCAGCCCGGCGTCGCCATCGGGTCCACCGATGACGAATTTTCCCGTCGGGTTCACGTAGAATTCCTCCTCCGGGCACATCCAGCCGTCGGGGAGTACCTTGGTTACATATTTCCGGACGATTTCGCGAACCGCGTCGCCATCAAGACCGGCATCATGCTGAGTGGACACGACGACAGATGTCGCCCGCACCGGCTTGCCGTTTTCATAGGCCAGGGTGACCTGACTTTTGGAATCCGGCCCGAGCCCTTTTTCGGCGCCGCTATGACGGGCATCCGCGAGAGCCTTGAGGATATTGTGGGAATAGTAGATCGGTGCCGGCATCAGGACGTCCGTCTCGTTCACGGCATAGCCGAACATGATGCCCTGGTCACCGGCGCCCTCGTCCTTGTTGCCCGAGGCATCGACGCCTTGCGCGATGTCGGCCGACTGGGCATGCAGAAACACATCGACGGCGGCGTTTTTCCAGTGGAAGCCGTCCTGCTCGTAGCCGATATCCTTGACAGCCTCCCGGGCCGTTTCCTCGATCAGTGATTTGGTAATGCTGGACGGGCCGCGCACTTCCCCGGCAAGAACGATGCGATTTGTCGTCGTCAGGGTTTCGCAAGCGACGCGCGAATAAGGATCCGCAGACAAATAAAGGTCGACAATGCTGTCCGAAATCCGGTCACAAACCTTATCGGGATGTCCTTCTGAAACTGATTCACTGGTGAAGAGATAATTTTTGGCTGGCACGCGAACATCCTCTTTCGTCAATGGGCGGTACCCGGTGTCGATGTCGGACATGTCTATCGTCCGTCGGGTATGAAAATCTGCCGCACTCTAGCAAAATCGGGTTGGCGGTCAAGAAAATCTGCGCGGGAAGTGATCAGGCGGACTTGGAAGAGGTTTTTTCCGATTCTTCTGTCGCCAGCGCCTTGATGACGTCAAACACCCTTTTACGAACTTCCAGATTGTCGATTTTGTAGTAGGCGCGGACGAGTTCCAACGTTTCCCGTTTACCAAGGAATTCATGTTCAAACTCATCGGCAGGTTCCTCAACACCCTGTGCGAGGGCGCTACCGCCCGCCGGCATCTCTTCAAAAAAGAAGGACGGCTTGATATCCAGTATCCGGCTCAGCTCAAACAGGCGGCTTGCGCCGATCCGGTTGGCGCCGCGCTCATATTTCTGTATCTGCTGAAATGTGAGTCCGAGCTTCTCTCCGAGTTTTTGCTGGCTGAGTCCCAAAAGCGTCCGGCGCATTCGCAGTCGGCTTCCCACGTGCACATCCACCGGATGGTTTGGCATTAAAATCCCTCTTGATAACGACAGGTCGTGAAATGAATCATGTGCTGGCGATAACGCGGCTAATCCTTTAAGTTGTTTTAATCAGTATCGTCAAAAAAAATGCTAGTCAAGAAGACAAGCGTATGTTTTTCGCCTTTCGCCAGGTGAGCATTAGCCCTATTCCGGCGAATATAACTGTCAGGAAAATAGGAATAATTTCGCCGCGACGCGCATAAAAAGTGCGATCCGGAATAGGTAATGGCAGGCCGCCGTCAATGATGCCCGCCTCGTTTAGTTCCAGCTTTTCCTCAACTCGGCCGTAGGGATCGATGATTGCCGAAATACCCGTATTGGCAGCGCGAACGACCGCCACGCCCTGCTCTATGGCACGGGTGCGGGTGATCGCAAAGTGCTGATAGGGACCCGAGGTATCACCGAACCATCCATCGTTGGTGATGTTGAGTATCCAGGAGAAGGCGGTCTTCGGGGCAACTTCCCATGGAAAGGCAATTTCGTAGCAGATCATTGCGCGGGCCGGAGGGAGGCCGGGAACTGAAATGACTTTCTTCGCGGCCTTGTCGGGTGTGGCGAAATCCGACATCCGGTCAAGTGCCGGAATGATCTCCGTCAGTCCCGTCGCAACCATCAACGGACGAAGCGGCATATATTCGCCGTAAGGGACCAGATGCTGCTTGTCATAGATATCCAGTATCTCGCCCGAACTTCCAAGCACTTGAAGACTGTTCCAGTAACGACGGACATCCGGATCGCGGCGCGGTGCACCGGTAATGATGGCGCCGCTCGGCGGGATGATTTGCGCAAGCTCCTTTTTAAGTTGCTTGGCGGTTGTCAGATAATACGGGACGGCAGTTTCTGGCCAGATATAGAAACGCGGCGGCACCCCCTCGTCGATCAGGCTAAGCGACACGATCTTGCGCAAATGGTCGAGCAGAAGGTCCGGCTGCCATTTCAGGCTCTGGCGGATATTGGGCTGGACAATGCGAAGGGATGCATTTTCAAAGGAGTCAACGGGGCCGGAGGGAATTCGAAGAAATCCCGCGCCGAAGATAGCGGCGAACAGCGCAATTGATCCGACAAGCGATGCGCCCGCCGCTTTTCGTGAAACGCCGTCCTCGCCGAACAGCGCGGGCAGGCTGGCAATGAAGACGGTGAGGAGTGTCAGGCCATATATGCCGATAAAGGCCGTCGACTGCATGACCGGAAGAAAAGCGCTCCAGCTGTAGCCGACGAGGTTCCAGGGAAATCCGGTAAAGAGGACGCCGCGGATATATTCAAACAACAGCCAAAACGCGCTGAACACAAAAATCCGGCCGACGGACCGGGCTCCGGTAAGATGGGTCGCAAGGGTTGCGCCGCCTGACAGAACCGCGAGAAAAGCCGGCAGGACCAGAACCGGCAAGGGCATCAGAACCGCATGGGTCTTGGCATCTATAGTAAAGGCGACGCCGATCCAATACAGGCCGGCGATGAACTGGCCCCAGGCAAACCACCAGCCGGCGAAAAAGGCCTGCGTCCGGGTTTCTGCCGAGCTTAGTATCCAGATAAGGCCCGTAAAGCTGACCGGCAACAGAAAGACCAGGTTAAGGGGGGGCAGGGCGGCGGCAACAAGCGCCCCCAACAGGAACGCGAGGAGGGATTTCTTAAAAAAGGAAAGTCCCGCGATCCGGCGGTTTAAAGCCGTCATTCAGCCTCTTCCGAATCCGGTGTACGCCGGCGAATGCGAACCCGTTTCACTTTCCGGGGATCGGCGTCGATGATTTCGAATTCCAGGCCGTCGGGATGGGAAATGATTTCTCCCCGGGTCGGAATCTGGCCCGCCAGCTGGAATACAAGGCCGCCAACCGTATCAACCTCCTCGTCCTCTTCTTCGGGGAGCAAATCCATACCGACAAGGGCTTCAAGTTCCTCGATCGATGCGCGGGCGTCGGCTTCAATCATGTCGTTGGCGCCGACGACAATCAGCGGACCTTCCTGTTCGTCATGCTCATCCTCGATGTCTCCGACGATTTCCTCAACAAGATCTTCGATGGTTACCAGCCCGTCGATACCGCCATATTCATCAACCACCGCCGCCATGTGAATATGCGTTGCCCGCATTTTCAGCAGCAGATCCGGCACGGACATGGATGGCGGCACGAAGAGAATCTCGCGGCGGAAATTCTGCCATTTTCCGGCATCTTTGCGGCCCCAGAAATTAATCAGGTCCTTGATATGGAACATGCCGGTGACATTGTCGAGCGTTTCGCTGTAAACCGGCAGTCTGGAGTGGCTGGTTTCCTTGAACCGTTCCACCACATGTTCCAGCGTCGAATTGGCGTCAATCGCCTCGATATCGGCGCGGGGCACCATGACGTCGCTGATGCTGAGTTCCGAGAAACTCAGGATGTTGGTCAGCATCAGCTTTTCAGATGGATTTATGGATTGTTCGGGATCGTCATGTTCTTCGATTAGTTCTTCAAGCGTGGAGCGCACACTTCGTTCTGTCTGCTGCCCGATTCCCAAAACGCGTTTCAGGATATGTAGAACCGTATTCTCGGATTTTTGCGATGTCGGACCTTCCGGAGTTTCCGAAAGACTCTCGCTCGACAAATTATCGGTCATTTTAAGTCAGGGGTCTCCTGTCGCGGCTGATCAGAAAGTTCGTAGGGATTAGCGATATGTAAGCGCCGCAAGATCATAATTTCAAGATTTTCCATCTCTACGGCTTCATTTTCGTCCATATGGTCGAAACCGGCAAGGTGTAAAACGCCGTGACAGAGAAGATGAGCGAAATGATCGGAAACATTTTTGTGCTGGGCTTCTGCCTCACGGATTAATGTCTCGCGCGCGAGGACGATATCGCCAAGGAGAAGCGGCTCTCCCAATCGCACCGCCTGTTCGAGTTCCGCCTGGTCCAACGGGCTGTCGGGAAAGGAGAGCACGTTGGTCGGCTGGTCCTTTCCCCGATAATCTCGGTTGAGCGCGCGAATGTCCGAATCATTGGTGAACACGAGGCTGATTTCGACGCTGGGCTGCTGGCTGCCGGCAATGGGTTTCAATTCGAAAACCCGGCTGATTTCCTGCAGCGCAATGGACGTAATCTCTTCCGTCCGGGTCTGGAGATTTGGGGTCAGGTCGGCCCATGCCGGATCCGGCATGGAGACGGCAAGGTCGAGCGTAAACGGAAGGTCGGTCATAGTGCCATCAAGTCTTGCGTGACTTGAGTGCAAGCTGCTTCTCCCGGTCATGTTCCCCGTAAGCTTTCACGATGCGGGTGACCAGAGGGTGCCGCACCACATCGGCCTCGCCGAAATGAATAAAATCGATGCCCTTGACGCCCTTCAAAATATCGACGGCCTCATGCAGGCCCGATCGCATCCCGAGCGGCAGGTCAATCTGGCTAAGATCGCCCGTGACCGCCATGCGTGAATTCTCGCCCATCCGGGTGAGCAGCATTTTCATTTGCACAGGCGTGGTGTTTTGCGCTTCATCGAGGATAATTGCCGCATTGGAGAGCGTGCGCCCGCGCATGAACGCGAGCGCGGCGACTTCGATCTCTCCGTTTTCGAGCCGCTTGACGACTTCTTCGGCGGGAAGCATGTCATAGAGCGCATCATAGAGGGGGCGAAGATACGGATCGATCTTATCGCGCATGTCGCCGGGAAGGAACCCGAGTTTTTCGCCGGCCTCCACCGCGGGGCGTGCAAGGATGAGGCGGTCGACCTTGTTCTCGATCAGCATGGCGACGGCATTGGCGACGGCAAGGTAGGTCTTGCCGGTACCTGCCGGACCAAGGCCGAAGACCAGTTCATGCGTGCGCAGGGATTTTACATATACCGCCTGATTCGTAGAGCGCGGCGTAATCCGCCGCCGCTTTGTCACGATCATGTCCTCGCCGGAGACGGAACCGCGGCTGCCGTCTTCCGCCGGGGCGTTGCCCGCCATGCGAATGGCGCCGTCGACTTCACCTTCCGCGACATCGAGGCCTTTTTTCAGCCTCTCATACAAATCGAGCAATACCGATTTGGCGGACGCGCGCGCCGAATTACTGCCGGATATGGCCATCTTATTGCCGCGCGAGACGACGGAGACGTCCAGTCCCTGCTCGATACGCGCAAGATATCGATCATGTTCCCCAACAAGCTGGGCAAGCAGGTAATTGTCATCAAATTCGAGGATCGTCGCGTCGGTCTGGTCAGGAGTGCGTTTCAAGGTTTTGGAGCTCGATTGATTTTTTGCCACGTTTGTTCCTAGGCCGCATCCGCGACGCTACCGGGTTTCAGTTCGCCACGCAGAGAGTTTGCATTTCCCTCTTGTACGATGACAGTTGCGATGCGGCCGATCCGATGCGCCGGGGAGGGAACGAAAACGGACTGCATGTAAGGACTCCGGCCAACCAGTTGGCCCTCGCGCTTTCCCTCTCTTTCCAAAAGGACATCGATCTCCTTACCGACGAATGACCGGTTGTAGGCAAGCTGCTGTTCGTTCAGCAGCTGCTGCAGGCGGGCAAGTCGCTCGGATTTCACTGTTTCCTCGACCATCTCATCGCCGAGGGCGGCCGCCGGCGTTCCGGGTCGCGGACTGTATTTGAAGCTATAGGCCTGCGCATATTCAACGTCGCGAACAAGCTGCAGGGTGTCTTCAAATTCCTGCTCGGTTTCCCCCGGGAACCCGACGATAAAATCGCCCGATAGCGCCAGGTCCGGCCGGTAGTGACGGAGCTTGTCGATAATGCGCCTGTACTCATCCGACGTGTGACGCCGGTTCATCGCGGCAAGGATGCGGTCGGAGCCGGCCTGAACCGGCAGGTGGAGATAGGGCATCAATATCTCGACATCCCGATGCGCGCGGCAAAGGTCTTCGGTCATTTCCAGCGGATGCGATGTCGTATAGCGGAGCCGGTGAAGACCATCGATCTCGGCAAGTTTCTGGATCAGAGTGGCGAGACTTGCTGGTTTTCCGTCCGCCCCCTCGCCATGGTAGGCATTGACATTTTGTCCGAGAAGCGTGATTTCCTTGGTGCCGCTGGCGATCATGCGTTTGGCTTCATCGACGATGGACGCCACCGGACGCGAGAATTCGGCGCCCCGTGTGTAAGGCACCACACAGAAGGCGCAGAACTTGTCGCAGCCTTCCTGTACGGTCAGAAACGCGCTCAGGTTTTTATCGATCGCGTCTTCCGGCAGATGATCGAATTTTGGCTCAACCGGGAAATCCGTCTCCAGGATATGGCCAACGCCGCGGGTCGCCTGCGCCACCATCTGCGGCAGGTGGTGATAGGACTGCGGCCCGAACACCATATCGACATATGGCGCGCGCTTCATGATTTCCGCACCCTCGGCCTGGGCCACGCATCCGGCGACGGCGATGATCATATCGCCATCTTGCTTTGCCTTCTTGTCCTGACGCATGTTGCGCAGCCGGCCAAGTTCCGAGAAGGTCTTCTCGGACGCTTTTTCCCGGATATGGCATGTATTGAGAATCGCCATATCGGCGTCCGCCGGTTTGTCTGTCAGGGTATATCCAAGGGGGGCCATCAGGTCTGCCATGCGGGCTGAATCATACACGTTCATCTGGCAGCCATATGTGGAAATATACAGTTTTTTGCTCACGCTTTCTCGCCAACCTCGCCGGTTCTTAAGGCCCTAAATGTCAAAATGCTCCGCGCTCCTTATCACGAATAAAATAGCAGTTATATGACAAATAGAGAAGCGCTGGATGTATTTCACGGGAAAAATCACCTATCCCGGCTAATTCCTCGTCAATTTCCCCATCAAGGCTCTGCGCGACCGGTAAGGGCGCGGCTCAGGCTCTTGGCGATTGTCAGCTGGCAATCACTCGCCAGCGTTTTTCGAGAATCATAGTCGTCGATGGTCACCGGCGGATGAAACCGCAACTCCGCGGTTACTGTGCCACGCTTCAAAAACGCCCAGACATGGCTCAGCAATTCTTTATCGCCGACCCAGGCGACGATGCTCATGGTTCCGCGGGTGAGCGGAATACCGTTCAGTCGGCTGTAGGCGATCGTAACCGGTTGCACCTTCAGGTGATGGCCATTGATTTCACGTTCCGCCAGCCCAAAATAGGCGCTTTTGAAATTCTGGATTATGATGCCGTTTGACGAGGTGCCTTCCGGAAAAAGAAAAAGATTGTCGCCGTTTTCCAGATGTTCCTGCATTTCGCCTTTGTGGCCCTTGATGGCCGGGCGGGAGCGCTCGATAAAAATGGTTTGCTGTAGTTTGGAGATCGGGCCTACAAGCGGATATCCCTCTACCTCCTTTTTGGCGACGAAGCTTCCCTGAAGAACCTTTCCGATTACCGGAATATCCAGCCACGAGATATGGTTGATGACGAACAGCGTCGGGCGGCTTTCCTCAATTTCACCGGAGACAACAACTTTGACCCGTAACAGCCGACACAGGCCGGCATGGAAAAACTGCGGAATTTTGTATCGATGCTGCTTGAAAAACAACAGTACAATCAATTGCAGGGGCACGAGTAACGCCGCCCAGAGCAGGGCGGCCAGTGCGGTAAGGGTTGATCTTATATTACTCATAAACAACGCCGGGCGCGGACGGGTCCACTAGTCTTTTTTTCGGCTGTGCGCCGTCTGCTTGATGTTGACAACCGATTCCTCCGGCGGTACCGCGGCCACCGCGGACTTGGATAGAGGTTTTCCGTATAGTTCCAGCCTATGGTCGATCAATTCAAACCCGAGTTCTTTGGCGATTTTCTTCTGAAGTTCCTCGATCTGTTCACTTGTAAACTCGATCACCTGACCGGTCTGCACATTGATCAGATGGTCATGATGCTCTTCCGACGCTTCCTCATAGCGGGCGCGGCCATCCCCGAAATCATGACGTTCCAGAATGCCATTTTCCTCAAACATGCGGACAGTGCGATAGACCGTTGAGATGCTGATGGTGTCATCGATATCCGACGCCCGTTTATAAACGAGTTCCACGTCCGGATGGTCTTGTGATTCGGAGAGGACGCGCGCAATTACGCGCCGTTGCTCCGTCATACGCAGGCCCTTGTCGAGGCAGATCTGTTCCAGGCGAGTTGGCATGTGAACCTCTAATAACCAAATGACTGCCGACATGTCCGCCAGCAGTCATGATTTTATACGAATAATTTTTTAGGGCCAGCGAAAGTAGGGATTACTTGCTCCGCGCTTTCTTGCGGCGGGTTCCCAGGCCGATTTTCTTGGCCAGAGTGCGGCGTTGCTCAGCATAATTCGGCGCGACCATCGGATAATCGGCCGGCAGGCCCCAGCGCTCCCGATATTCGTCGGGCGTCATGTCGTAGGATGTTTTTAGATGCCGTTTGAGCATCTTCAACTTCTTGCCGTCTTCGAGGCAAATGATGTAATCGGGATGGATCGATTTGCGAATGGCGACGACGGGCTCCGGCTTGTCTTCTTCTTCCGGCGCTTCACCGACGGTTGAAAGAGTGTTAAAAACGTCGTTGATCAGCGTCGAAATTTCCGCCGCGTCCACCGGGTTGCGCGATAAGTGTGAGGTCACAATATCTGTCGTCAGGGCGAGCAGCTCCAGTTTCTCTATTTTTTCAGACATTGTAATTGAACCTCCATCTACTTCAATTGTCTTGCAGTGTATAGTCAATATATATCAAGAAATCGAATATAAAATGGAATAAAGAAAAAAAATAATGAGGATCAACATTTATACCGATTAACGTTTATTGGGGCATTTAAAGGTTAAAGCTGTAATTTCATCATGATCGCATCTTCGCCGCCCGCGCCATGGTTGTAGTAATTTGGGCGGCGGCCGATTTCCCGAAACCCTTTCGCGCGATAAAGCTGTTGAGCAGCAATGTTTTGCACCCCGACTTCAAGAAGCAGAATTTGCGTTTTTCTTTCCCGCAAAAATTTAATTCCATCATCCAGAAGGCGAGTGGCAATTCCTTTTTCGCGCAACTCGGGCACCGTGCCCAGAGACAGGATTTCGGCTTCATCCAGAATTTGCCGATATAGCGCAAAGGCGGTCGGTTCCTTCGCAACGCACATGACCTGGAGTATTGTTCCCGGAATATTGAGTGCAGATACAAACGCTTCTTCATTCCATGGGTCATCGAAGCAGCGTGCATGCAGCGCGCTCGCGAGCGTCGCGGCGGAGCTGTCAGTAAAAAAGTCGGTTTCCGTAAATAAGTCGGTCATGGATCCTCCCACTCAGGAGGCGGTCGGGTCTTTACCGCCCGGTAGCTTCGCATCCGGCGCCCTCAGATATACCGGCGCAGGCGGCGGCGTGTCGGCGGGAGGACGGCCGCGACCAAACGCCAGCCGTGCCACCTGGATTGCATCCGGATCATCGTCAATAGCCAGCAGTTCAAATTTTTGCGGGTCAAATCCGCCCTGCGCGGCGAGAAGCGGCGCGCCGGACCCGACAAGGACGGCGCGGTCCAATCCAACGGAGGCGAGGGCATCCTCTGTTTTCACGGCGGCCGCATCGGTCAGCGGCGTGATGAGCGAGTCATTTTCAATCCGCCTGAAGGCCTGTAGATAAATCTCTCCGCGCCGGGCATCGGCGGTCGCGATAACGGGGCGTTCGGCGGCCATGGAGGGCGACACCGCGGCCGAGATCGCCTCAAGCGTGGTAATGCCGATCAGCGGTTTTTTCGCTGCAAGCGCGATCCCGCGTGCGGCAGCCAGTCCGATCCTGAGTCCCGTGAAGGTTCCCGGCCCCACAGTAACGGCGATCAGGTCGATATCCGGATAGCCAAGGCCGGTCTCGCGCATCGATGCTTCGATCATTGGCAGAAGGGCTTCGGCATGGCCCCGCCGCCGTTTTTCATGGACATGGTGAAGGACCAGGGTTCCCTCCGTTATGGCGACGGAGCAGGCGTTCATTGCGGTATCAAACGCCAGAATCTTCATTATATTGCCTTCCGTATTCGAGCCATGTAGGGTCACCGTGAGGCCAGAGTGTTACGCTCTCTGGCGCGTGATTTCAAGTCAACAGGTTAACGATGACACTAAATGCGAACCTAGTCGAAATAACACCGCAAGAGTTTGATGTTGAGCTTGATCTGCGGTATGTGAGCGGGAATAATTTCACCGGCAGGCCGGTCTATCGGCGGGGCGCGTGCTACCTTAATCTCGAGGCTGCCGATAATTTACGGCGCGCCGTCGAACTGGCGGCGGCCATCGGCCTTCGCATCAAGATATTTGATGCCTTTCGCCCGACCGAGGCCGTTCAGATGCTCTGGGATCACACGCCGAACCCCGATTTTCTGTCGCATCCGAGCAGCGGGTCCCCCCATTCGCGGGGGGCGGCAATCGACCTCACCCTGATGGACGGCTCCGGTCACGAACTTGAAATGGGAACAGGATTTGACGCCATGACGCCATCGTCCTTTCACGGCGCGCTAGATATATCCGCTGAGGCTCAGCAGAACCGGGCAATCCTGCTCGGATTGATGACGGCGGCCGGATGGGATTTTTACCGGAATGAATGGTGGCATTACCAATTGTTTAAACCTCGCCGATATCCTACCCTTTCGGACAAGGCGGCGGGAAGCCGGATGATGGGCGATACAGGTCAGTCGAATGCGGGTTGAAGGCGGATGAAACGGGCAGGAACAAGAATTTTTGGGCTGTTTGGTGCGGCGGCCATATTTTTCGGTGCATTGGTATGGACGAATGCCGCGAGCGCTGCTGACTGGGCAAGCGTCATCATGTATCACCGGTTTGGTGAGGATCAGTATTCATCGACCAATATCCGGGTCGATCAGTTCAAGGAACATATTCAGGAGCTACAAAACGGCCAGTATACGGTGTTGCCCCTGAACGAAATTGTCGATCGGCTGGAAAGAGGTGAGTCGCTTCCCGACCGCACCGTCGCGCTTACCGTCGACGATGCCTACCTTTCCGTTTACGACGTTGCCTGGCCGCTGTTGAAAGAGGCGAATTTGCCGTTCACGGTCTTTGTTGCCGTCGAGTCGGTGGACAAGCAGTATGCAGGCTACATGAGCTGGGACCAGATCCGCGAGCTTCGGGATGCGGGCGTGCATATCGGGCATCATACCTATTCCCATGCGCATCTGCCGCTTATGAGCCCGGAGGAAATCGAAGCGGATATCAATCTGGCAAGCGAGCGTTATCAGGCGGAACTCGGCTTCGTGCCCGCGATATTCGCCTATCCCTACGGAGAATACGGTAACGACGTGAAGACGGTTATTCGCAATATCGGTTTCAAGGCGGCGTTTGGGCAGCAATCGGGCGTTGCCTATTCCGGTTACGACAGGCTGGAACTTCCCCGCTTCGCGATGAGCGAGAATTATGGCGGTATTGGGCGTTTCAGGCTGGCCGCCAACGCACTGCCGTTGCGGGTTACGGATGTAACGCCCTCCGACAACGTGCTGAAACGCAATCCACCGAATTTCGGTTTCACGATCGCCGAGGATTACGGCAACCTCAATGGTCTGTCCTGCTTTTCTTCCAACCAGACAGGCGGGGCTGTGCCGATTGAAAAAATTGGCGACTCGCGTATTGAGATCCGGCTGGCCGCTGCTTTCAAACCGGGCCGGGGCCGGATTAACTGCACCCTTCTCGGGCCCGACAGGCGCTGGCGCTGGTTCGGCTCGCTGTTCTACATTCCAAAATAAACCCCAAAAAAGAAAAAGGAGTGCCAATGCATCGCCCGAATAAACTAAAACAAAAACTTCAGGCCGGCGGAAAGGCGGCGGCCTGCTGGCTCTTCTCCAATTCGTCCGATATGGCGGAGATCGTCGCGGGCGCGGGCTTCGATGCCCTGATGATTGATCATGAACATGGCTCGGGAAGTCTGGAAACCGCCATCGACCAGCATCGCGCCGTCCGATCGGTAAGCGACGTGACCGTCCTCATGCGGGTTCCGTGGAACGATACCGTCCTGATCAAGAGGGCGCTTGATACCGGAATGGACGGCATAATGGTGCCATCCGTCAATACGGCGGAGGAGGCCCGGGCCGTCGTCGCCGCCTGCCGATACCCGCCGACGGGCATCCGCAGCGCAGGGTTCGGCGCGGCGCGCGCTGGCGGTTACGGGCGGACGGCACGCGAATATCGGGATAACCTGGATCAGGACCTGATGATCGTCTGCCAGATCGAAACGAAGGAGGCTGTCGGCAATATCGAGAGCATTGCCGCCGTCGATGGCGTGGACATGCTTTTTATCGGTCCTAACGATCTGTCCGGCAGTATCAACAAGCTCGCCGAATTCGATGACCCCGAAGTCAAGGCGCTGTTTGAGGAGGCGCGGGATCGCATCAAGGCGAGCCCGGCCTATCTCGGCTGCATATCGAAGGGGCCGCGGCAGACCAACGAGCTGTTCGCCCAAGGCTTTGATTTTCTTCTTTGCGCAGGCGATACAGGCCTTGTTGCGACGGCGGCGGATGACTTGCTGAAAAATCTCAAAAGATAGCTAATTACGCTTATATATAACAACAATTAATCAATATTGGTGTGTATTAGGGAGGACATTGACGCTGGCGGCGGCTTCGGTGATCTGCCGCCAGGTTTCCGCGTCGATCTCGATGCCATTTGATTTGCGCTCGGCACGCTGCTCGCGTTCGGGATCGCCCGGCAGGATGACATTGCCATAACCTTTGCGCGGCGGCGACTCCCGCACATAGTCGCACATGGCCTTCAATTCGCTGGCGATATAGTCCGTTTCGGTCAGCCGGGCCGGGTCAAATACGATCGAAAGCATATTGTTGATGACGCGGGAATCACGCACATTGCCCGGCTGGATTGTCCCGCCGCCGCCAATCGCGCCAGTAAGAAGCTCGCACATAAGCGCAAGTCCATAGCCTTTATGCTCTGCAAGAGGAAGAAGCGAGCCGGATTCTTCGGCAAACATCACGCCCGGATCGGTCGTCGAGTTCCCGTGATTGTCGATCAGCAGGCCTTCCTCGACTTCCTTGCCGCTGTTATGGGCGACCCGGATCTTGCCGAGCGCGACCTTGCTTGTTGCGAAATCGAGAATGATGCGCTTTTCGTGCTGGGTATCGGGAAGCGAAATACAGATGGGGTTGGTGCCGTAGCGGGCGTCTGATCCGCGATGCGGGGCAACGAGCCCCCTGTGTCCCGTTACATTGACGAAATGAATTGAGACGAGGCCGGCGTCCGCACATTGCTCCCCGTAGGTTCCAACCCGTCCGATATGATGGGCATTGCGCAAGGCCGAGAGGGCGAGGCCCGTCTTTCGCGCAACATTTATGGTTTGCGCCATGGCTTCCCGGGCGACGACCTGACCGAAGCCGGCACGGCCATTGAAAACGAGAATGGATCCGTCCTGCCTGACAAGTTCGGCATGTTCATTGGGTACCAGATAGCCGGCCTCGATATTTTCGACATAGCGGGGAATCATGCCAACGCCATGGCTGTCATGGCCCGAAAGGTTGGCGAGGACAAGATGATCGGCAACGATGGCGGCTTCTATTGGTTCGCTGCCGGCCGCCTTGAAAATCGCCTCGACAAAAGTCGTTAGTTCATCATGGTCTATCCGCATCGGCTGGTTTCTCCCGTAACAAATCTGGTGATTCTAAATCGCGGTCATGCCGCCGTCGACGACAAGCTCGGCCCCCGTGATGTGCCGCGCTTCATCTGACGCAAGAAAGAGGATGCTGTTCGCGATGTCGACGGGTTCGCTTGGGGTCTTGAGTGGGACTCGGGCCGGTAGAGCCTCCCATCCCGCCTGGATATCGCCGCCATACATACCCATCAGCTCGTCGCCCATATTGGTGCGGACGGGATCCGGGTGAACGGAATTGCAGCGAATACCATATCCGTTGTTGGCGCTATGGATTGCGACGGTTTTTGTGAGCTGCCGTACCGCCGCCTTCGAGGCGCCATAGGCAGCAAGTGTCGGCGTGCCGATTATCGCGGCGACGGAGGAGATATTGACGATCGATCCGCCGCGCTCCTTCATCGCCCTGACCGCCGCCTGACAGCCGAGAAAAACACCTTCCACATTTACTTTTTGAATTGCCTGCCAATGCGCGAGATCGGTATCCTCAATCGTCTGACGCTCCCCGATGGCAAGAATTCCGGCATTATTCACCAGAATATCGATGCCATTCACGTCCGCCACGGCCGTGGATATCACCTTCTGCCAGTCCGCCTCTTTCGTTACATCATGCGAAAGGAAACGGGCCTTTGCGCCAAATTCCTTCGCGGCCGTCTCGCCGGCTGCGCTGTTGATGTCTGTCATCAGGACAAAAGCGCCCTCCTCCACGAACCGGCGACTGGTCGCCAGACCAATTCCGGTGGCAGCTCCTGTTATGACGGCAACTTTGTTTTCCAGGCGGCCCATGATCTCCCCTCGCTTTTCTTTATTTTTACGGATCACGCTCTCATCGCGGCATCGCCTGATTAGAAGGCGCGCACGGAACATATTTCCATATCCCTCCCGATTTTGCGAGATGGAATGTGCAGGCGATGAAATACGGAGGGGGTTGGGGGTTAGCGGCGGCTGTCAGCAAACCGTTCCGGTGCAAGCACGGCATCTTCGAAGTCATCGAGACGGTTCATTTCGATCAGGGAGCGAAGATTATTGACATATTCCACTCCTTTTTCAGAGTAGACATGCAGCGTATCGATCAGACCCATTGCATCGGCCGTGAAACCGGGTTCGAGATGCTGGCGGGCACGGACCTGACGGAAATCGGCGTAAGCGGGATGCGAATTCAGATTATGGATATATGCCCTGATCGACTCTGCGATCGACTTGAAGGATTTCACTTCATGGGATTCGTCATGATCGCGGTCTTCCGGAACCAGCCCCTTGCCGGTTGCCCAAACTCGCTGCCCGAACAGGGCATTCCCCTCCCGGGCGAAGCGCGACGTGCCCCAGCCGGATTCCTCGACAGCCTGCGCGATCGCCAGCGATACCGGCACTTCATCCACTCTAACCAGCAGGGATTCGGGGTCGCTTTCTTCGGCGCGGTAGCGAATGGCAATTTCGTCCAGCCATTTGCGATCTGTTTCGCGAAGGCTCTTGCCGTCAGATTTTGCCTCCACAAGAGTGGCGAGCCGGGAGCGTTGCGCGGCGATTTTCTCGTTGACGTTCAGGATCAGCGGCAAAACCAGCTTGATAAAGGTCCGCTTTCGCTCCTCCACATCGGGGATGTCGAGTATATCGACCGGCATTTGCTCCACATAAAACCGTGGCACCGGCTCGCCGCGCCGGACATCGCGCAGGCGATAGTCGACCTGCGAAAGGCGCGCCTTCAGGCTTTCCATATCGAACTGGTCCGGCTGGTCGACTGCCGGAATATCGCTTGGTTTGCGCGGCGGAAGGGGAACGGCCTTCGCGAACAGCTGTTTGCCGACGCCATAGGATGCCGTTCGCACCTCACGGGTGCTGTCGATAAAATCCGGCACCAGATAGGTAATCGCCAGGGCAATACCTACCAAAGTCGCAATTTTATTGGATTTAAGACCGGATATCAGTAGCTGCATTACATAAACTGCGATGTATTTCTCTGCTCAAGAACGCGCTATTCCACGAAATACCGCGACATATAGTATGTACTGTTACTGCTTCCACAATATTTAGGCCCAAAAAGTGTTTTTCCTTCACTCTGGGCCGGACCCGAAATATGAGGGCGGTCGATAGCAAGATCAAGTGCGGAATTTTTTACAATAATTTTTCCAAGAGTTTCAGCTGCTTAAGTAAATACTTATAATTTATGCCAAATTTTCGACGCCGCAAAAACCCGTCCTGATGCCGAATCGCCTTGATCCGGGCCACTGGCGATGGACAATTGATTCGAGTTGCTCAGGTAACGGCGTCGAGTTGGCGGGTGGTGAGATTTCCCGGGACGACCGTAATCGGAATGGCGAAAGTTCCTGACATTTCACCAACCAGGCTTTTGATCAGCGGTCCCGGTCCTCCGGAATCGGGCGAGGCGGCGAGGACAAGGACGCGGATATCGGAATCTTCTTCGATCAGTGCCAGCACTTCTTCCTTCTTGTAGCCGTCACGGATGACGAATTCCGGTACGATCGTCGTTTCCTTCTGAATTTCCTCGGCCAGATTTTGCAGGATTTCTTCGGCGGCCTCCCGGGCTTCCTCGCGCATCGCCTGTTCAACGCCCATCCAGTGCTGGAACTCCGGCGGCTCTATGACATAAAGCAGGATTACCCCGCCGCCAACATGCCAGGCGCGGCGGCTCGCAAACCGGATGGCCGATTTGCATTCCGGGGTTTCATCGACGACAACAAGGAACTTGTTGCGGACGCCGGTTGGGGTTTCCTCTGACATAAAGGCTCCGTCAGTTATTCACGTTGAAATTTATCCTGCCACTATCGGCGCGTTTATTTCAAGAGAATGTTGCTGATCTCCTGGAGCTGAGTGCGGGCGCGCAGGATATAGAAGCCCTGCGCGGTCAGGTGGTTGGGGAGAAACTGGGAATCAGGAACGGCATTAACGACGATAATGGGATCCAGATCGATGACGGACTTCAGGCTGGCCAGCATCTGTGCCCAGGCGTTGGTAAGCCCGCGTTCCTTGATCAGGGTTTCATAATCCTGCGAGAGCGCTTTCAGAAGCAGGTAATAGCCATAGGCCTGCCCCTTGACGCCGTAGAAGATGTCATCCGCTTTGAAATCGATGATCTGGCCGGAATTTTCGTCAATATGCTTGTCGATCGTCGCGGTGGAGGAGCCGATATCGAGGGCAATGCGGTCGAGAGTCGCAAGGAGGTTGTCGGCCCGCTTTTCAAATACGGCCTTCCCTTCGGCAAGCCGCTTGTTATAGCTGATAAGCGAGGAACGGGCTTTTTCATATTGCTCTTCCGATGCTGCCGTCGGTAAAAGCGAGATCGTCGGGTCCCATGCCCATTTCGTGCCCGAATATTGAAGAAGGCCGGCGGCTTCCTGCAAATCCGGGTCCGTCTGGCTGGAACC
The DNA here is from genome assembly GCF_009882935.1 of Sneathiella chungangensis. Taxonomy (GTDB): domain Bacteria; phylum Pseudomonadota; class Alphaproteobacteria; order Sneathiellales; family Sneathiellaceae; genus Sneathiella; species Sneathiella chungangensis. The sequence goes on along the minus strand of NZ_WTVA01000015.1, from coordinate 598,536 downwards.
GCGTGTCCGCCCAATCTGGTCGGTCAGCTCGAAACCGAAGCGCGCGAGGGCCGAAATAATCCCCTGCTGGTAGTTCGGCATATTGTCGAGTGCCGCGGAGGGCATGAAAAACGGATCGTTCGCCGTCCAACGGTTGATGTTGATCTCCCGGTCGATCAATCCGGCCATCATATCCACGGCATGGCTGCCGCCCGCGACGACATTCGTGCCGGTCGGCACAAAATCGGTGTCGTCTTCGATATTGTTGATCATGATCATGCCGATCGGATAGTAGAGCAGCAGGAACAGGAGTATCAGGAAGACGAACACTTTCCAGCTTCGTCTCGCGCCTTCTTTCACAGCTTGCGCGCTTCGACCAATGCGTTTGGTTTCCGTGCCGCTATTGCCGATTTCGCTCATCTATCCCGTCCCGTCACTTCCTCATCCACACTTATGGCTTCGGTGAAAGATGTATGTCGTTTCGTATCGACTTACAAGTTGGGCGGCTTACGGTCGAAGAAAACCGACGACTTCCTTGACCTCCGCCAATACCGGCGCGGCGAGGGCCTCGGCCCGTTCCGCGCCTTCATGCAAGATTGCGTCAACATGCGCCGGATCGGCCATCAGGCGTTTCATTTCTTCGCCGATGGGGCCGAACTTTTCCACCGCAAGATCGGTCAGCGCCGGCTTGAAGACCGAGAAGGGCGCCCCGGCAAATTCGTCGAGTACCTTCTGCTTGGTGAGATCGGCGAGGGCCGCATAGATCCCGACAAGATTGGCGGCTTCAGGGCGGTTCTTCAACCCCTCTTCCCTCTCGGGAAGCGGATCCGCATCCGTCCGCGCCTTGCGCAGTTTCAGCGCAATGCTGTCGCGATCGTCCGTAAAAGTAATGCGCGAATAATCACTCGGATCGGATTTCGACATCTTCTTCGATCCGTCCCGCAGCGACATCACCCGTGTCGCTTCGCCGAAAATAAGCGGTTCGACCAGCGGGAAGATTTCCGCGCCGTAATCATTGTTGAACTTCTGCGCGATATCGCGGGTCAGTTCCAGATGCTGTTTCTGGTCCTCCCCGACCGGCACATGGGTTGCCTTATAGACCATAATGTCCGCCGCCATCAGGTTGGGATAGGCATACAGGCCGACAGAAGCGTTCTCGCGATTCTTCCCCGCCTTCTCCTTGAACTGGGTCATCCGGTTCAACCAGCCGAGGCGGGCGACGCAATTGAAAATCCAGGCGAGCTCGGCATGCGCGGGAACCGTGCTCTGCGCGATTATTATGGAACGTTTCGGATCAACGCCGGCTGCAAGATAGGCGGCGGCGACTTCCCGCGTATTGCTGCGAAGCGCCGCAGGATCCTGCCAGACGGTGATGGCATGCATATCGACGGCGCAATAAATGCATTCATAATCTTCCTGCAATCCGACGAAATTACGGATGGCGCCAAGATAATTGCCGAGATGAAGGTTGCCGCTCGGCTGAACGCCGGAGAAAATGCGAGACATAATTGAAAAGCTCCTCACGCTTTGGACACGAGCCCCGATCTTGCGGGCTGACGGTCAGGCCGCCGGGGCTGGGATTGGGTATTACGTTGATATCGTTCACGGCCTTATTGCAGGCGATTGGTGGATCGTCAACAGATTTACGTTTTCGGGCGCCGTTTCAGCATGCTTTTTACCTCGTGCAGACTGGCGGCGCCGGTGACGAGAATAGCGATCGCGTAGAGAAGGCCACCGATAGCCACCAGGGCAACAAGGCCGCTGATCCGCAACACCAGATCATCGCTGAAAAGGTCCGCCAGGAATTTCTGTGAGGCGACGAGCCCGCCGCCCATGACGGCGGCCGAGACCACCATTCCGACAAGTCGCCGCAACAGTCGCGCGTCCGCTGCGTAATGCCCGCGACGGCGAAGGACGGCGAAGAGAACAAGCACGTTGAACCATGAAGAAAGGGACGTCGCAAGCGCGATGCCCACATGATCGATGTAACGGATAAGCACAAGGCTTAAGCCGACATTCAGGATCATCGCAAGAACGCCGGCGATAACCGGTGTCGTGGTGTCTTCGCGGGCAAAAAACCCGGGCGCCAGTATTTTGACAAGCACATATGCCGGAAGCCCGGTCGCGAAGGCAAGCAGGGCGGTGGCTGTCGCCTCGCTCGCGGCAGCCGTAAACTCGCCATGTTGGAAAAGCACCGAAGTGATCTCCCGGGGAACAATCATCAAGGCGGCCGCTGCCGGCAGGGTCAGCAGCATGGAAAGCTCCACTGCGCGGTTCATGCTGTTCATCGCCGTCTTGTCTTCGCCCGCCCGCAGCTGCCGCGACAGCATCGGCAGCAACGCCGTTCCGACAGCGATGCCAATCACGCCGAGGGGAAGCTGATACACCCGGTCCGCATAGTAAAGATAGGAAATGGAGCCGGTCGCAAGATAGGACGCGATGATGGTTCCGACCAGGATATTGATTTGCATGACGCCGGCGCCGAGCGCGCCGGGAAGCATAAGGCGGAAAAGCCGTTTGACATCCTTATTGACGACGGGGCGGGCCAGCGGAATACGAATATCCGCCCGCCGACAGGCAATAACAAGAAAGATCACTTGCGCAAGGCCGGCGAGCGCGACTCCGCCCGAGAGGAGCATCCCGACGAAATTTTCCGTCTTGCCAAAGCCGAGGAGGAGGCAGGTGATTAATATGATATTGAGCAGGATGGGCGCCGCCGCCATGGCGGCAAACTTGTAAAAAACGTTGAGGATGCCGCCCAGCAGCGCGACGATCGCCATCGCGGTCAGATACGGAAAGGTGATACGGGTGAAGTCGACCGCAAGGTCGAAACGCAAACCATCGGGACTGAATCCCGGCGCCAGCAACAACATCATGACCGGCATGAAAATCATGAACAGGGCTGAGAATATCAGCAGGAAACCGACGAGGATGCTCATCGCGTGGCCCGCAAATTCGAGTGCGATATCTTTCCCCTCCGTTTCCAGCTTGCGGGCGAAAAGCGGAATAAAGGCGGCGGAAAACGCGCCCTCCGCCACCAGTCGGCGGAACATGTTGGGTATCCGGAATGCGACGAAAAAAGCGTCCGCGACCGGCCCCGCGCCAAGGACCGAAGCCATCAGGATATCGCGCAGGAATCCGAGCACGCGACTGATCATGGTATAGCCACCAACGGTGGCAACGGACTTAATCAAACTCATGGCTTTCCTATAGCACAGGTAAGCCGGAACTGCCCATCAGCTTCCGCCGCCAGCGGCTTTTTTTGCGGGCGTGGAAATTTTCTGCTTTTCGGTCCCATCCGACAGCGCCGCCAGAAGTTTCTTCTCGATACTGGCGAGTTTGACCTTGTTCGTGATTTTGAGTCCGAAACTGTCTTTCACATAAAAGACGTCCACGGCACGCTCGCCGTAGGTCGCGATATGCGCCGAAGAGATCGAGAGGGAGAGATTAAACAACGTCCGGGTCAGGCCGGCAAGCAGACCGGGCCGGTCGCGTCCGCGCACTTCAATAACGGTGTGGGTGTTCGACGCCTTGTTGTCGAGGATCACGCCGGGTTGAACCTTGAAGATCTCCGTGCGGCTCGGCAGGCTTGCTTCACGGCGGTCGATGATTTCCAGATGCGGTTTTCGGGCGCCCTGCAGGGTGTCCTCTATCGCCTGCCGCAATTTCTTCATGCGGCCGCGCTGGTCATAAACCTTGCCTTCCGAATCCTGAATGAAAAATGTATCAAGCGCCATGCCATCGGTCGTCGTATGGATTTTTGCATCGACAATGTTCGCGCCGCTGACCGACATCGCGCCGGTTATCCGCGAGAAGAGCCCGGGATGGTCTGCGGTATATACGATGACCTCGGTGACGGAGCGGAACGGGTCGCTTTTGGTCTCGATGGTAAAAAGCGATTTCTCCTTATCTGCCTTGCGCATCAATGCGGCATGTTTCATGCGGTCTTCGTTGCTCGTCGCGATCCAGTAGGATTGATAGAAGCGGCTGATATGATCGTCGATTTCCTTCTTCTTCCACCCTTTGAGCTGGCTGCGCAATTCTTCCTGATAATGCTTGGCCCGTTCGGCGCGGCCCTCAGAGATATGGCCGCCCGTCAATGCGGTTTCGCTTGCATAGTAAAGCTCGCGCAGGAGCTGGCCCTTCCAGCCATTCCATACATTGGGGCCGACGGCGCGGATATCGGCGACGGTCAGCACCAGCAAAAGCCGGAGCCTTTCCGGGCTTTGGACAATCTGGACAAAATCCTCGACGGTTTTCGGATCCGCGATATCCCGCTTGAAGGCATACCCGCTGAACGCGAGGTGATAACGCACGAGCCATGAAACCGTTTCGGTTTCCGATGGCGATAGACCGAGTCGCGGACATAGTTTTTCCGCGACCTCTGCACCGAGGATCGAGTGATCGCCGCCCCGGCCCTTGGCAATGTCGTGGATCAGCACGGCAACATAAAGGACGTTACGCGAGACGATTTTCGGCATAATATTATGGGACAGCGGGTGATCCTCTTTCAGCGCGCCCTGCTCGATCTGCGAGACAATGCCGATTGCCCGGATCGTATGCTCATCCACCGTATAGACATGGTACATGTCATGCTGCATCTGGGCAACGACGCGACCGAAATCAGGAACGAAGCGACCGAATACGCCGGCTTCATTGAGGCGCCGCAACGTCGTTTCCGGATCCTTGTGGCTGGTCATCATTTCCAGGAAAAGCTGGTTCGCCCTCGGGTCGTTCCGGACACTCCGGTTGATCAGCTTGAGGTCCTGGCGGATCAGGCGCAGCGCGTTGGGATGCACATCGAGGCCCTTCTCCTGCGCCAGATGGAACAGTTCGAGCATTTTGACGGGTTCTTTCTTGAAATCGTCCTCATGCTCGACATTGATGCGGCCGCTTTCGACCACATACCCTTTGAGCTTGCGTCGACCAAGGCCGAGCCGCGGGATCGGCAAACGGCTTGTCTTCTGCTGCTCGGCCTCCAGCTTGGCGCAGAAAATCCGCGTCAGGTCACCAACATCCTTGGCGACGAGGAAATAATGCTTCATGAACCGTTCCACGCCGCGCGTTCCCGCATGGTCCTTGTAATGCAGGCGTTTGGCAAGTTCGGTCTGGACATCGAAGGTGATCCGCTCTTCGGGTCGGCGGGTCAGGTAATGCAGATGACAGCGGACGGAGCGAAGAAAATTTGACGCCTTCGTCAGCTTGCGCCGTTCCTTTTCCGTAAAGACGCCAAGTTCGACAAGGCGGGAGATATCCGTCGTGCCATGGAGAAATTTTCCGATCCAGAACAGGGTCTGCAGATCGCGGAGGCCACCTTTGCCTTCCTTGATGTTGGGCTCAACCAGATAGCGGGAATTGCCATAGCGCTCGTGGCGTTCTTTTCGTTCCTGCAGTTTTGCCTCGATGAATTCCCGGCTATGCCCGGCGGCGACTTCTTTCAGGTACCGGCGATACATTTCCTTGAACATATCCTGGTCGCCCCAGACGTAGCGCGCCTCCAGCAGGGCGGTCTGGATCGTCGTATCCTTCTTGGCGAGGCGGATACATTCGTTCACATTGCGTGTTGAGTGACCGACCTTGAGGCCCAGGTCCCAGAGCATATAGAGGACGAATTCGATTACCTGTTCGCACCATGGCGTCTGTTTATAGGGAAAGAGGAACAGAAGATCGACGTCGGAATAGGGCGCCAGTTCCCCGCGTCCGTAACCGCCGACGGCAACAAGCGACAGTTTCTCCTCCGATGTCGGGTTGCTCAACCGGTAGACATATTGCGTGGCCGCGTCATAAATAGTGCGGATAAGCTGATCGACCAGGAAGCACTGCGCATACATCGTCGCCCGGCCTTTGTTGGTCTGCAAGAACCGCTTCTCTACCGCCTTGTTGCCATTATCGAACGTCACTTTAAGCTGTTTCAGGACATCGCGGCGAAACTCGAAACTGCTCGGCGCATGTTGCTCGGCAATTTCGGAAATCGCCAGTACCAGCGCGCGCCTGTCTATTATTTCTTTCCGGTTTGGAATTTTTTCCATGTAACATCCAATTAACGGCCCAGATTGTTTTTATCGCTTGGGCCTTTTAAACTCCGCTGACTGCTGTTTAACAAAATTCGGGGCCGAAAGCCCGAAATATATCGACGCTTCCTGATAATTTAGGGCGCAAAACCCAAGTGAGTATCCGAGATGGACCAATTTGAGTTTGAAGATTTATCGGTCGCCGCCGTCTATAAATCCTATCCGAAATCTCTCAGAAGCAAATTGCTGGGATTTAGGCAGCTGATTTTCGAGGCCGCCGCCGACATGGACGGCGTTAAAATTACTGAAACGCTGAAATGGGGCGAGCCTAGCTATGCGGCTAATGGCGGAATTGGCACGCCGATCCGCCTTGCGCCGGCGAAAGAGCCAGATCACGTCGGGATTTATATTCATTGTCAGACGAGCCTTATCAACGACTTCAGGGCATCACGCCCCGGCGCTTTCCGCTACAGCGGCACTCGCGCTCTCCTTATCGGACCCGACGACAGGCCCGCGGAGAAAGACCTGCGGGACTTTATCGCCGCGGCGCTGACCTATCACCGAAACAAGGCGAAGGCGGCGAAAGCCTGACAATGCATTTTTTTGCGTATACAGATGGCGCAATACTCGGTGCGGCGTTGATCATCGCCATTGGCGCACAGAACCTGTTTGTCCTCCGGCAGGGTATCCACCGTGATCAGGTGTTTATCGTTTGCCTGCTATCCGCCCTTATCGACGCGACATTGATCCTTGCGGGCGCATTGGGATTGGGATCCGCCATCGCGGCCTTTCCCTGGTTGGTTTCCTGGGCAAGCTGGGGCGGTGCCGTTTTTCTGATTGCCTTCGGTCTGCTCTCATGCCGCCGGGTGATTTGGCCGGATCCCGTGCCCGCCGAAAACGGCGCGCCCGTTGCGTCATCAAGAAGAAAAGCCGTTTCGCTGACGCTCGCCTTCGGCTTCCTCAACCCCCATGTTTATCTGGATACAGTCATTCTCCTTGGAGGGATCGCCTCCGGTTATGCGCTGGATGACCGGATTTACTTTGTCCTGGGCGCGATTACGGCATCCTTTGGCTGGTTCTTCACCATTGGATATGGCGCGCGTTTCCTGGCTCCGCTCCTGCGAGATAAAACAGGCGCGCGTATCCTAGATCTGCTGGTGGCGGGGATGATGTTTTTCGTCGCCGCCAGCCTGATTTACGACCGGATGGCGGCAACGAACTGACAGACGGATCAGGCGATGGTCTGACCGCCGTCGATCACGAGGGTCTGACCGGTGAGGAAAGTCCCGGCGCTTGATGCCATATAGATCGCCGCACCGGCAATCTCTTCGGGCTGGCCGATCCGTTGAAGCGGGGCGCGGGATGTCGCGCGTTTCAGAATATCCGGGTTTTCCCAAAGGGCACGTGCGAAGTCCGTCTGGATCAGTCCCGGCGCAATGGCGTTCACCCGAATGTTGTCCGCGCCATGCTCTACGGCGAGGTTGCGGACGAGCTGCATGTCCGCCGCTTTGGAAATGCTGTAGGCGCCAAGAACCGGCGAGCCGCGCAAACCGCCGATGGAAGAGACGATAATGATCGCGCCGTCCTTGCGGGCTTTCATTTCCGGCAGCACCATGTTGCAGAGCCAGTGATTGGATTTGATATTCGCCGACATGATCTTGTCAAACGCGTCATCCGGAATGTCGGTCGATGGACCGAAATAGGGGTTAAGCGCGGCGTTGCAGACAAGAACATGGATGTCGCCGAAAACCTTGTGGGTTTCATCGACGAGATTCTGCAGCGATTCCTTGGAATTGATGTTGCAGGGTATCGACACGGCCTTGCCACTGCTGCCCGCCGGCAGGCTGTCGTTGATTTCCTTCGCCACCGCCTCGCAGGCATCGGCCTTGCGGCTTGAGATCGTGACTTTCGCCCCCGCAAGTGCCATCTGATGGGCGATGGCCTTGCCGATGCCCTTGCTGGACCCTGTAATGACGACATTTTTTCCCGATAAATCAAACATGCGCTGTCTCCCTTTATTTGTTTTTATTTTGTTGCTGAGGTGAAAAGTAATGGCCGCAGGCCGCCTTGTCATTAACTAGATGACGCCTTTTCCATTATTTCTTTGAGTTCATAAAGCAGGCTCAGGGCATCTCGCGGCGACAGATCATCCACGTTGATTGATGCCAGCCGTTCTTCAAGGGCGGACGGTATTTTCTCGGTTTCTCGCGCCGCCGCCTCGTTGACGATGGTGGAAAAGAGAGGAAGGTCATTGGCAAGCCGCGTCGCCGCCGAACCCTGGTCTTTTTCCTCCAGCGCCGTCAGAACACTTTCCGCGCGGCTGATCACCGCCTTTGGCAGGCCGGCGAGTTTCGCGACCTGGATCCCGTAGGACCGGTCCGCCGATCCATCCGCGACTTCGTGAAGGAAAATCACGTCGCCTTTCCATTCCCGGACCCGCATGCTGTGATTCTGCAGCGCGGAGAGCTTGGCGGCGAGGGCCGTCAGTTCATGATAATGCGTCGCAAACAGGGCCCTGCATTTATTCACATCATGAAGATTTTCGACCGTTGCCCAGGCAATCGACAGGCCATCGAATGTCGCCGTGCCCCTGCCGATTTCATCAAGAATAACCAGGGAGCGGGCGCCCGCCTGATTAAGGATCGAGGCCGTTTCCACCATTTCGACCATGAAAGTGGAGCGCCCGCGCGCGAGATCGTCGGCGGCGCCGACGCGGCTGAACAGGCGGTCAACTATTCCGATATGGGCGGACGTCGCGGGGACAAAAGACCCCATCTGCGCGAGAATCGCGATCAAGGCATTCTGCCGGAGGAAAGTGCTTTTACCCGCCATGTTCGGGCCGGTAAGGAGCCACAGCCGCCGATCTTCATTAAGGCAGCAGTCATTGGCGACAAAATCCGCTTCCGCATTCGATTTCAGGGCGGCTTCAACGACGGGATGGCGGCCGCCGGTAATCTCGAAGCGGAGGCTGTCATCAATCGCTGGCCGGCAATAGGACTGCTCGACCGCCAGTTCCGCATGGCTGGCGGCGACGTCAATGCGCGCGATCGCTTCGGCGGCGGAGAGAATGGCGGGCCCCGCCTCTTTCACCTTTTCGACCAGCTCATCGAACAGCGACAGTTCAAGGGCGAGCGCCCGCTCGCCGGCGCGGGAGATCTTGTCCTCCAGCTCGCCAAGAACGACTGTCGTATAGCGAACCGCATTCGCCATTGTCTGACGGTGGATGAAATCGGTCGTCATCTTGTCAACAAAGCGTGGCGTGATCTCGATAAAATAGCCAAGCACGTTGTTATGCTTGATCTTAAGCGCAGGGACACCGACTTCCTTTGCATATGCCGCCTGCAGATTGGCGATATGGCGGCGGCTCTCATCCCTAAGGGCCCGATGCTCGTCAAGGTCGGGGCGATACCCGCGTGCTATAAATCCGCCGTCGCGGGCGAGCAATGGCAGGTCCGGGGCAAGGGCCGTCGTGAGAAGTTCGACAAGGTCGGCGTGATATCCAAGCTGTTCGCTCGCGTCCGCCAGACCGTCCGGGAGAGAATCAAGACCGCTTGTCGAGAGGCTGGCGCGAATATTCGCCGTTTCCGCAAGTCCGTCGCGGATAACGGCAAGATCACGGGGACCGCCGCGTCCCAAAACCAGGCGGGAAAGCGCCCGCTCCGTATCCGGGCAGCGGCGGAGGATGTCCCGCAGGCGTTCCCGTCTGCCGTGATCGCTCGTAAAGAAATTCACCATATCGAGCCGAGCGGAGATCTTTTCCGGTTCCGTCAACGGGCCCGCCATATCCGCGGCGAGCCGTCGGCCGCCGCCACCGGTTACCGTCCTGTCGATCGTGGCAAGCAGGCTGCCGTTCCGCTCGCCGGTCAAGGTGCGGGTAAGCTCGAGATTACGGCGCGTCGCCGCGTCGATGGACATGACGTCGCCCGGCGCCATCTGCACCGGCGTCTTGATCAGCGGAAATTTCCCTTTCTGCGTCAGTTCCACATAATCGACAAGCGCGCCGGCCGCAGCCAGTTCCGCCCGGCTGAACGCGCCGAACGCGTCGAGGGTTGCCACGCTGAACAGGTCTTTCAGCCGTTTCTCCCCGTTTTGGCTATTGAAGCGGACGGACGGCAACGGCGTCAGTGCCTTTCCCCAATCGCGCAGCCCCTCGGACAGGTCTTCCTCCTCAAGCCATTTGTCCGACACCAGTATTTCACCCGGGTGAAGGCGGGCAATATGCGCTGGCAATTCCTCCGGCCGCAGGGCAGTCGCAAAAAATTCGCCCGTCGAAATATCTAGCCATGCCATGGCATAGTCTTTCCCGGCGCGCGCCAGTGAAAGCAGAAAGTTATGGCTGCGGGCATCCAGAAGACTGTCTTCCGTGATGGTACCGGGCGTTACCAGGCGCACGACTTCGCGCGCGACGACAGCCTTGTAGCCCCGCTTTTTCGCCTCCGCCGGACTTTCCGTCTGTTCCGCCACGGCGACGCGGTGACCCTTGCGGATCAATTTTTGCAAGTAGCTGTCCGCGGCGTGGATCGGGACGCCGCACATGGGGATATCTTCCCCGGCATGCTTGCCCCGTTTGGTGAGGGCGATATCCAGCGCCTTTGACGCCACCACCGCGTCGTCAAAAAACAATTCGTAAAAATCCCCCATCCGGTAAAACAGCAGGCTGTCGGGATGCGCCTCCTTGATGGCCAGATACTGCGCCATCATCGGGGTTGCTGATTTATTCAGTTGCGACTTGGTTTTGACTAGGGTAGGCATGAAGGAAAACTACCATAGCAGGCTGTTTTGCCAACTGCTTAATCGTAAAATTTTAAACTTGAATTCAGATGAACAAGAAGAGTGTGAGGACGCGGGTCGATGAGCGAGAAACCGGATTTAAGCCAATATGAAGAAGCCTTGCGATATCATGCGCAAGGCAAGCCGGGAAAACTTGAAATCGTCGCGACCAAAGCCGTGGCGACCCAGCGGGATCTTTCGCTCGCCTATTCGCCGGGCGTTGCCGGACCCTGCCTCGCGATCGCCGATGATCCTGAAACGGTTTACGACTATACGACAAAGGGCAACCGCGTTGCCGTTATCTCGAACGGGACGGCGGTGCTCGGCCTCGGCAACCTTGGGGCGCTAGGCTCCAAGCCGGTGATGGAAGGCAAGGCTGTCCTTTTCAAGCGGTTCGCCGATATCGATTGTTTCGATCTCGAAATCGACAGCGAGGACGTGGATGAAATCGTCAACTGCGTGCGTCTTTTGGGCCCGAGTTTCGGCGGCATCAATCTGGAAGATATCAAGGCGCCGGAATGTTTTATTATTGAGCAGCGTCTCCGCGAACTTATGGATATTCCGGTCTTTCATGATGACCAGCATGGAACCGCAATTATTTGTGCGGCCGGAATTATCAATGCGCTTGATCTTACCGGGCGCTCCCTGAAAGATTGTAAAGTGGTTGTCAATGGCGCTGGTGCGGCGGCGATTGCCTGCCTTGAGCTGATCAAGGCGATGGGCCTGCCCCATGATCAGGCGATCCTGTGCGACACAAAAGGCGTGATTTACCAGGGCCGTGAAGACGGCATGAACCAGTGGAAATCCGCCCATGCCGTTGCAACGGAGTCCCGTAGCCTCGAGGAAGCGATGATCGGCGCGGACATTTTTCTCGGCCTCTCCGTCAAAGGTGCCGTCAGCAAGGAAATGGTGAAAACCATGGCCGACAAGCCGATTATCTTCGCCATGGCCAATCCGGATCCGGAAATCCGGCCGGAAGATATCGCCGATGTGCGCCGTGATGCCATTGTCGCGACAGGCCGGTCCGATTTTCCGAATCAGGTCAACAACGTGCTGGGCTTTCCCTATATCTTCCGTGGCGCGCTTGACGTCCGGGCGACGACGATCAATGAAGAAATGAAAATTGCCGCCGCGGAGGCGATTGCCGAACTGGCACGCGAGGACGTCCCGGACGAGGTGGCCGCCGCCTACAAAGGGAAGCGACCGATCTACGGGCCGGAATATATCATCCCCGTGCCGTTCGATCCGCGGCTGATCAGCCATGTGCCGACGGCGGTGGCGAAGGCCGCAATGGACAGCGGCGTTGCCCGCCGGCCCATTATCGACGAGCAGGCTTACCGGAATGAACTCCGCGCCCGCCTCGATCCGACCGCAGGTTCCCTGCAACTCATCCTCGATGAAGTGCGCGCAGCGCCCCGTCGTGTTGTTTTTGCCGAGGGCGAGGAGGAGAAAGTCATCCGCGCCGCCGTTGAATTCCAGAAGGCGGGCTACGGCATTCCCGTGCTTCTTGGCCGCGAGCATGAGGTAAAGAAAACGATGGCCGAAATCGGCATTGAAGGGTCCGAGAGCATTGAAATTTACAATGCCAGCGAAATGGAGCACCGTGAGAAATATTATCATTTTCTCTATGAACGGCTTCAGCGGAAAGGCTATCTGTTCCGGGATTGCGCTCGCCTTGTCAATCGCGACAGGAACATCTTTGCCGCCTGCATGGTGGCCATGGGCGATGCGGACGCCGTGTTGACCGGTGTGACCCGGCGGTTCTCGGTGGCCTTCAAGGAAATCCAGAAAGTCATCGACCCCAAGCCGGATCAGCGCGTGATCGGCGTTTCCGTCATCGTGGGGCGCGACCGTACCGTCTTCATGGCGGATACGACGGTCACGACCCTGCCAACGGCGGAGGAACTGGTGTCCATCTGCAAGGAGGCGGCAGAAGTCGCGCGGCGGCTCGGGCATGAGCCGAGGGTCGCGCTGCTGTCCTATTCGAACTTCGGCAATCCGAAGCATTACACGGCCGACAACATTCGTGAGGCCGTTGAATTGCTGGATGCGGAGGAACTCGATTTCGAATATGAAGGCGATATCTCGGCGGATGTTGCGCTGGATCCCGAACTGATGGCGAGCTTCTATCCGTTTTGCCGCCTGTCAGGGCCGGCCAATGTTCTGGTGATGCCGGGCCTGCATTCCGCCAATATCGCATCGAAACTGATGCCGGTCCTTGGGGAAAGCAAGGTGATCGGACCGCTGCTCGTCGGCCTCTCGAAGCCCGTGCAGATCGTTCCCATCGGCGCAACGGTATCCGACCTTGTCAATATGGCGGCGCTGGCGGCCCATGAAGCCGGACAGTAATCCGGCTCCATTGGGATCAGTCATAGAGTCGCTGGTGCAGCCGCCGATAGGCAATCCAGAAAGAGGCCGCGCTGAAGACGATAATATAGCAAATATGAAGCGCGATGGCGGCTCCGTCCAGCGGTGTCACTGCGGTCAGCGGCCGGATCGCGGCGACCAGATGCGTCATGGGGAAAAACCACGCGAGATACTGGATGATCTCGGGAAAGCGCGAGATATCGAAAAACACGCCGCAGAACACAAACATCGGCGTCACCCAGAAGGTGAAGAAGTAAGCGAAGAACTCATATCCCTTCGCATAGGCCGTTGCGACGAGACCGGCGCAGGCAAAGCAGATCGATCCGAGGAAGACAATCGGCAGCGTGACGAGCGGGAGGAACGACAGCGGCACGCCGCCCCAGATCCAGCCGACGATCAGAACGCAGACCGCCGAGAAGAGAGCTTTTGCCGATGCCCAGAATACTTCCCCCAACAGGAGCTCGAACAGGGTAACGGGGGTCGACAGAACGGCATCCCAGTTTTTCTGCATGAAGTACCGGGTAAACGAACCGATTGTCGTCTCGAAGCTCGCGGCGAAGGCCGCCGAATAGGCGATCATGCCGGCGACGACAAATGTCAGGTAGCTCATGCCGGACATTGTATCGATGAACGATCCCATGCCGAAGCCGAAGGCGAAGAGAAACAGGATCGGGTTCGCTACATTGGAAACGAGGGACGAGCCGATCAGCTTTTTAAAGACGACAAACTGGCGATGATAGACCGCCAGCACATATGCGGATTCTGGCATTCTCATTGGCCTAATTCTCCCTCAGTTTCCGACCGGTCAGCCGCAGGAACACATCCTCAAGATTGGCCGGGCGGTGCAGGTAGATCGATTCTTCGGGCAAATCGGCAATGAATTCCGCGGTGTCATTGACGAAATACAGCACCGAATCCCCGATATCCTCCTGATCCCACCGCTCCGCCGCCGATGCCGCCAAACCGGGTTTCTGTACTTCGAACACAAAGCCCTTCACATGCCGTGAAATCAATTCCTTCGGCGTGCCCTGATCGAGAATTTCCCCATTATCGATAATGACGATCTGATCGCAGAGCCGTTGGGCTTCGTCCATATAGTGGGTGGTCAGAAGCAGCGTCCTTCCGTCTTTTTTGAGTTCCGTAAGTTGTTTCCAGATCAGGACGCGGGCCTGTGGATCCAGTCCCGTCGTCGGTTCATCGAGAATGACCATTTCGGGATCGCCGATCAATGCGCGCGCAATCGTCAACCGCCGCTGCATGCCGCCCGACAGCGCGTTGACCGGCGCAAATTTTCGCTCCGTGAGTTGCATGAACTCCAGAAGTTCTTTTGCGCGGGCGTCAATGACCGTGGAGGGGAGGGCAAAGTATCGGCCGAACGCCTTGAGGTTTTCAAGAACGGAGATATCCGGATCGAGATTGTTATCCTGCGGGACCAGGCCGATTTTGGCCTTGATGTTCCGTGGCATATTGTTGGCGGGTTCGCCGAAGACCGTGAGCTCGCCCGCGGTAATCTGGGACAGTCCCATAATCATCCGCATCGTCGTGGATTTTCCGGCGCCGTTCGGCCCGAGAAGGCCAAAGCATTGTCCGGCGGGAACGGTAAAATCGATCCCCCTGACGACTTCCAGCGCGCCATATCTCTTGTTGAGTTTCGTGGCGGTGATGACCGCGGTATTTTCCATAATGCCCTCGCAAACCCCAGTGGAAGCATAGAGGGCATCGCCCGCCCTACAACCGGGCGAGGAGGTTATGGAATTGGAAGGAAAAGCACAAGACCCGTGATCAGGATATTGTGACCGCGCGCACGCACACCTATTGCAATTTTACGGACAGCGCGTCGGTCCCGTCGTCTGCGTCGCGAATGCCAAGGCCGAGGACAGTACGATTGACATAGGAGAAATAGCTGACCGCCTGATTAATCTCGAGAATCTCCCCGTCCTCAAGACCCGCATTTCGGAGCTCCTCAATCATGCTGAGCGAGATCTGATGCGGTCGCGTCGTCAACAGATTAGCATATAACATCATCGCCAAATCTGCGCCGGCGAACGCCTTTTCCGGCTGGTCGGCGTCAAGCGCGGCGCGCAGACGCGCCGAATCGGTATCGTCATCCAGGAGTTTCTGCAATTCCGCGAAATAATGATCCGCGCAATAGTCACAGCCATTGAGCAGGCTTACATAGACGCCGATGGCGTCAAGCTTCCATTTCGCAAGCGCATTGGCGGTGCTGTTCAGGACATGCTCCGAGAGATTGATGTGACCTTCCAGAAGATGCGGCCTCAGGGAGTGCGCCATGATGACGCTGTCTATCTGTCGGTCCGAGCCTACTATCCGGTCATAGAGATTTTTCAACATCCCGTCGGCATTCTCTAACGGGATCGTCCTTATCCATGTCATGTCGTCCCCTTCGCGATTGCATTTCGGACATAAATTGCTTTTCAAAGCCACCAGCCTGCGAACAGGAAAATTTCCGCAATTGCTTTTGTGCTCCGTAAAGATACGGCTTATATTCCATGATAGAAGCTTAACGAACTGTTAAGAAATTCCGACACCTCCGGGAGACTGGGAAGATGACATCCAAACACAAGCATGGCGACCCGTTGCCCGAAACCGTGCTGCGCGTCAAAAGTCTTGAATCTCTGCTCATTGAAAAAGGCCTGGTGGAGGCAGACGCGCTTGACGCGTTGATTGACCGCTATGAGAACAAGGTCGGACCGAAGAATGGCGCGAAGGTGGTCGCCCGGGCCTGGGTGGATGCGGATTTCCGAAAACGCCTGCTTGCCGACGCGACGCTTGCCGTGGCCGAGTTCGGATATTCCGGCGCACAAGGAGAGGAACTGATCGCGCTTGAGAATACGGACGATGTTCATAACGTCGTCGTTTGCACGCTTTGCTCCTGCTATCCCTGGCCGGTGCTGGGCCTTCCCCCGGTCTGGTACAAGTCGGAGCCGTATCGCGCGCGCGTCGTCCGCGAACCGCGAAAGGTTCTGGAAGAGTTCGGCACGAGCTTGCCCGAGAGCACTGAAATCCGCGTCTGGGACAGCACGGCAGAAACCCGTTACCTCGTCGTTCCAAAACGCCCGGTGGGGACAGAGGGGATGAGCGAGGAGGAGCTGGCGGACCTTGTCAACCGGGATAGCATGATCGGCACGCGTCTCGCGGATACGCCGGCGATGGTGAAGGAGGCCTGAGATGGACGGCGTACATGATCTGGGCGGCATGCATGGCATGGGGCCTGTGGAGCCGGAGGAAAATGAACCGGTCTTCCATGCCGATTGGGAGAAGCGGATGTTCGCCATGAACAATGCGATAACGGCGATTGGCGTTCGCAATATCGACGAATCACGCCACGCGCGCGAGCGTATGAACCCCGGCGCCTATCTAACAAGCAGTTATTATGAAATCTGGCTGGACGGCCTTGTCCGTGTCCTCTGCGAGAAGGGCCTGATCTCCGAGGCCGAACTTTCGGGCGACGTGGCGCCCCGGCCTGTATCGTCCCCGAAACCGGCACTGAAAGCCGCGGATGTCGATGCCCTTATGGACAAAGGCGGAAATTATGTTGCCGAAAAAGGAAAACCGCCGCGGTTCAGGGTCGGCAGCAAGGTCCGCACAAGAAATATCCATCCTTCGGGGCATACCCGCCTGCCGCGCTACGCAAGAGGCCATGTCGGCGAGATAGTTGCTGATTACGGGCTGCATGTCTTTCCGGATGCCAGCGCGGAGGGGAAAAGCGATCCGCAACCTCTCTACAATGTCAGATTTGCCTCAACCGAGCTTTGGGGCCCTGACGGAACCGAGGGCGATTTCATCTATATCGACCTTTGGGATGACTATCTGGAGGCGGTCGACGATGCAGCTTGATCCCGCGCTTCGCGCCATTGATATTCCACGTGACGGTGAGGGGCCCGTGTTTGAAGAACCCTGGCAGGCCCAGGCCTTTGCCATGACGGTCAAGCTGAATGAGGCGGGCCTGTTCAGCTGGAGCGAATGGGCGGAACTGTTCGGCGCTGAAATCGCCGCCGATACCGCCAGCGGACGGGGCTCGGGGAACACGGCCTATTACCTCTGCTGGCTCGCCGCGCTTGAAAAAATTGTTGCGCAGAAGAGAGTGACGACGCCGGAAGAATTGGCCACGCGTAAAGAGGAATGGCGCGAGGCGTCGGAACATACGCCGCATGGTCAGCCGATAGAAATCCATAAATAGTGGGAATACATTTGCGAAACGCGGACCGACGGCTTATGTCTTTCGGACGTGCAATATAAAATACTGGAAAGCCTGTGTCTGACGAAATTTCATCCCCGCTCCCCGATGACGATACCAAAGAGAAGCTTGATAAGGCCGCTGAGATCATCACCGGTCATCTTGATAAGGCGCTCGAGGATTGCATATCAGCCGGGCTGGAACGGGATCATTTTACCGCCGCTGTCATCGCCACGATGATGCAGGCCGTGGAAACCAGTCTCGGCGGCAATACGGCCGGGGCGCTGCAGGAAATGGCGCAGATGGCCATTGAGCGCGAAAAGGAGACGCCCGTCCAGTAGACGGGCGTCCGTCTTTCAACGTCAATCCGGTGTATGGATCGGTAGATCCAGAAGCGCCCGGCGACGGAGCCACTGGCTTGGCCGGTAGCGGTCTTCTCCGGTAATCGCCTGTAAATTCTCAAGTATCTTAAGGCAATTTCGGGTTCCCATATTCTCGGCGAGTTCAACGGAGCCAAGCGGGTAGTTAAGCCCGAGCTTCATGCCCTTGTCGATATCTTCGGGCGACGCCACGCCAATCTGCGCCATTTCACATCCCAGATTTGCGATCATCGCACGGATGCGCTGCGCGACGAAGCCGGGATTGTCCTTGATGCGCGTCACGCCGCCGGAATTTTCCTTCAGCATCGCCATGACGGATTGAACGATCTCCTCGTCGGCACCGGGCGCCGCCATCACGGTTGCGCGGGAAAATACCCCGGTATGTGTATCGATCGCCACCAGACGTTTGTAGTCAACGCCAAGCCGGACGGAGAGGGCGGTGCAATCTTCACCGACCGGATCGGCGAGGATCGGGGATTCGCCATCGTCATTTACAAGAACGGTTACGCCAAGATCCCGAAGCAGGCTGTCCAATGCGGCGGAGGGTTCCGCGAGCACAACGCGACGCGCTGGCGCCGCGGTAATTTTCTCGTCCACGGCCGGGCGGATAATTGTTCCATCGTCGGCATATTCATAAAATCCGGCCCTGGTTTTTTTGCCAAGGCGACCTGCCTCCATCATGCTTTCATGCAGGGGGTAGGTGGACAGGCGTTTGTCCTGGAAATAGCCATTGTAAATGATCTGGCTGACCGGGAAGTTGACGTCGATGCCGGTGAGATCGAGGAGCTCGAAAGGACCCATGCGAAAGCCGCAGGCCTCACGCATGATGGCATCGACCTGGAACGGTGTCGCGACGCCTTCAGAAACGATCCGCAGGGCTTCCGTCGAATAGGCGCGTCCGCCAAGGTTGACGAGAAACCCCGGCGCGTCTTTGACGACGACAGGCACGCGGCCCATCCGCTTGCCGATGATTTCCAGCGCCTTGGTGACGTCCTCGCTGGTATCGGTTCCGTTGATCACTTCGACGAGCTTCATAAGCGGCACGGGGTTGAAGAAATGCAGGCCGGCAATGCGATTGCGATGCGTGCAGGCGGAGGCAATGGAGGAAATGCGGATACTCGAGGTGTTGGAGGCAATGATGGCATCCGGCCTGACGATCTCTTCAAGCTGCTGGAAGACTTTCTGCTTGATATCGATATTCTCAACAATGGCTTCGACCACGACATCGCAATCGGCAAGGCCCTCCATATTCTCGGCGACATTGATCCGGCCGACGGAAGCATCGCCCTCGCTCTTGTCCATCCGGCCCTTTTCCACGGACCGTTCGATCATGGAGGCTATGAAATCCCGGGCTGCGGCGGCGGCACCGTCGGCGGCGTCATAGATATAGACGGTCATGCCACCAGTCGCGGATACCTGGGCAATGCCCCGGCCCATCGCGCCGGCGCCAACGATACCAACTTTCAAATCCTGCTTTTGCGGGTCGATGCTCATAATCATTCCTAATTATTGTTCTTGTTGTAAATTGTGACAGATTTATACCCTGCAGAGGAAATTTGTAAAACCCTACCTTGATGCTGTGGGTCGCAATCCTTACATTAATTTCTGAATAGTGCCTTTTTTGGGCTATTCCCTGCCATGGCCGAAAGCTGGCCGGCAGTTATCTCGCTCGATTGAGGAGGAAAGAGATGCCGCGTACAATGTCACTTAATCATCCCTTGATGCTGGGCTTTGATCGTTTCGAACAGATTCTCGATCAACTATCAAAGTCTTCGAATGACGGCTATCCCCCTTATAATATCGAGCAGATTGGCGATAATGCGTTGCGAATTACCCTGGCTGTTGCCGGATTCACAGAAGAGAACCTGCAAATAACACTGGAACAGAACCAGCTTATCATTCATGGTAAGCAAAGAGATGAGACGGAACGTGTGTTTTTGTATCGTGGTATTGCGGCCCGTCAGTTTCAGCGTAAGTTTGTTCTTGCGGAGGGGTTGGAAGTAACAGGCGCCGAAATCGAAAACGGGCTCCTTCATATCGATCTGGAGCTCCCGACGCCAAAAGTTGAAAGCCGCCAAATCAAGATCAACAGCAAAAGCTCAAAAAAAGAAATGAAGACGGTCAATCCGTCGGAACTTATTGACTAATAAATTTTTGGGGTCGCGTTAAGGAGTTTTAATAATGCAGTATCAGGAAGCTACTCTTCGCCATTTGAGTCCGGCCGCCTTTGGCATGCTGGGGTCTATGGATATGGCCTATGTCCGTGCCGTAGAAGAAAACGGATCCGTCGTTTTCCGCATTTTTGCGGCGAATGGACAGCGACTCGGCGAGGAAAAGACCGCCGACGCCGCGCTTGTCGTCGCCCGTCAAAATGACTTCGAGGCGTTTCTCGTCAATTAAACGGCTGAGCTAAAAATCCCCAAAAAAAGAGCTACGCTGCAGATTGCGCATCTTCTTCGGTAAGAATTGCGTAAAGGGCGTCTGTATCGCGGCTGCCTCGCAGTTTTTCACATCGCCCCTTGTCCCGTAGAGTGCGCGAGACGCGCGCGAGCGCCTTAAGATGATCCGCACCGGCGGAATCAGGCGCAAGCAACAGAAACAGAAGATCGACGGGCAGGTTGTCCATCGAATCGAAATCGACGCCGGTGCTGAGTTTCGCGAATATCCCATATACCTGGTCAATGCCGCGAAGCTTTCCATGCGGAATGGCAATACCCTTGCCAATGCCGGTCGTGCCAAGGCGTTCGCGTTCGATCAGTACGTCAAGGATCTCCCTCTCAGGACGTCCCGTAATGGTCGCGGCACGGCGCGCGAGTTCCTGTAAAGCCTGCTTTTTGCTTGTGGCTTTTACATCCGCGAATACCGTGTGCGGCTTAATAAGATCACTGATTTCCATGATACCTGATCAAATTGGTGGTTGGGGCGACGAAAAGCAATAACTCAAGCGGACTTTTCTGTTTTCTCGATCTTGGGATCGATCCATCCGATATTGCCATCGGGCCGCCGGTAGACCACATTCAGTCCTTTGGTGAGAGAGTTGTGAAACATCATCGCCGGCAGATTCGCAAGGTCCATGCGCATGACGGCCTCGCCAACGGAGCAGTCGGGGATATCCGCGCTGCTTTCCGCGATGATCATCGGTTGCCATTCATCCTGCGCTTCGGCTTCCGGCTGCTCATCTTCGGGTTCCGGCGCAAGAACATAGCTCTGCGCGGCGAAGGCCAATTTGGCTTGGAAGCGCTCTTTGCCGTGGTGGCTTTTGAGGCGCCGTTTATACCGACGGAGTTGCTTTTCAATGCGATCGAGAGCGGAGTCGAAGCTCATATACGGATCGGCATTATCAGCCGAGGCCGTTACGTCGATACCCGAACCGATATGGACGCTACACTCTGTATGGAAGTTGTGACTGTTCCGGCTCAGGGTCACCTGCGCATCAATTGCGTTGTCGAAATATTTGGATACGCCATTTTCAAGACTCTCTTCAATATGCTCGCGCAGGGCATCGCCGACATCAATCTGCTTACCTTTTACAATCACATGCATCACAATGATCCAATCCTAGAAGTGAGACCAAAATCCGCCTAAAAACAGCGTTCAATTCCGTTTGAGGGCGGGACCATAGTTTTTGCGCGTGGTATTGTCAACACACGCTATCAGATACGGAAAAATGCGGTGGTGGCGGCGACATTTTCTGCACCTCTTGTTACGAAGCAATCAATTGCTTCTTCAGTCTTCTCCGTTCGACGGAAGACGGAATATTCATAGCATCACGATACTTTGCAACGGTACGTCGTGCAATATCTATCCCCTGAAGTTTCATCAATTCGACGATTTTATCATCGGAAAGAATTCGATTTGGCGATTCATCATCAACGAGTTGCTTCAATTTATGACGGACCGCGGCGGCGGAATGGGAATCGCCGCCCGAGGTCGAGTTGATGGCGGATGTGAAGAAGTATTTGAGTTCAAAAATCCCGCGCGACGTTGCCAGATATTTGTTCGACGTCACCCGGCTTACCGTACTTTCATGCATGGAAATCGCTTCCGCGATGGTTTTCAGGTTAAGCGGGCGGAGAAATTCGATACCCTGCGTGAAAAACATCTCCTGCTCCTCGACCAATGCCGTCGCGACTTTCAGGATGGTCTGCGCACGCTGATCCAGCGATTTCACCAGCCAGTTTGCCGAATTCAGGCATTCGGAGAGATATTCCTTCTCATCCTTGCCATTCGATTTCTTGCTGATGACGGAATAGTACCGGTTATTTACAAGAACTTTCGGCAGGGTGTCGCTGTTAAGCTCGACCTGCCATCCGCCGTCGGGCCGTCGGCGGACAAAGACATCCGGGACAACCGTCTGCGCAACCTCGCCGCCGAACTTGAGGCCGGGTTTCGGGTCGAGCGCCTTGATCTCCGTGATCATTTCGGCCAGGTCTTCCTGATCGACCCCGCAGACATCCAGCAAGCCTTTTAGATTCCCACTGGCGAGCATCTCGAGATTCTCAAGAAGCGCGGCGATGGCCGGATCGTACCGGTTTTTCTCCTTAAGCTGAAGGGCGAGGCAATCGGCGAGATCATGGGCAAAGACGCCGGTCGGTTCGAAACCGCGAAGTTTCTCCAAAATTGGGTGAATTCGCTCTATCGAACAACCCAGATTTTCCGCCGCCTCGGCAATATCGCCGACCAGATAACCGGCATCGCTGACCAAGTCGATCAGGTAGGAGGCAATCATCTTGTCGCCAGGCGACAGGGAGAGGAGATTGAGCTGCTGCGTCAGATGATCGCGGAGCGACAGGTCGTCACTCAGCGTATTTTCGAGGTTGAGATCGGAGCCCGAGTAGGAACTGCTGCCGCCCATGCTGGCGGCGAGGAGCCCTGTATTGGCGGCATCGGCCGCGAGATTGTCCGCCGGAGCATCAAGCGTTGCGTCGCTCGTGTAAATATTGTCATAATCCGTGTCGATGGCAGTGTTGTCAGCGGCCGAAAGCGGCGCATCCTCGGATATGCTGATTTCTTCCAGCGCCGGAAAGTCCGCCTCGTTACTCAAATCCGTATCATCGTCTCCGGCGACATAGTCATCGTCCCCCGGCAGAGCGTCCGCCCGTTCTAGAAGCGGGTTTTTCTCCAGTTCCTGCTCGACATAGGCCGCGAGATCCAGATTGGATAATTGCAACAGCTTGATCGCCTGCTGCAGCTGTGGAGTCATCACAAGCTGCTGGCTTTGTCTCAGATCAAGTCTCGGCGTTAGCGCCATTGCCACTCCTGATCCCTGTCAATCCCCGTTGGACTAGAGATTGAAGCGATCCCCCAAATAAACGCGTCTCACTCCTTCGTCGGATACAATCTCCGACGGGATTCCTTCTTTTATGACACGGCCTTCGTTAAGAATATATGCACGGTCAATGATATCAAGCGTTTCACGTACGTTATGCTCGGTGATCAGAACACCGATGCCGCGATCCTTGAGGTGGGAGACTAGATCGCGGATATCCCCGACGGCGATCGGGTCGATGCCGGCAAGGGGCTCGTCCAGCATGATATAGTTGGGTTTCCCCGCCAGCGCGCGGGCAATTTCAACGCGGCGGCGTTCGCCGCCGGACAGTGCGATAGCCGGCGTCCGGCGAAGATGGGAGATCGAGAATTCCGCCAGCAAACCTTCCAGCATGTTCTCTCGCTTTTCGCGGATCGGTTCAATGAGTTCCAGCACGGAACGGATATTCTGCTCGACATTCATCCCGCGAAAAATGGAGGCTTCCTGGGGAAGGTAGCCGATACCAAGACGCGCGCGGCGATACATGGGAAGATCCGTCACGTCGCGGCCATCGAGATAAATGGTGCCATAGTCGGGACGCAGGAGGCCTGAAATAATATAGAAGCTGGTCGTCTTGCCGGCGCCGTTCGGCCCGAGAAGGCCAACGGCTTCCCCCCGGTTGACGTCGATATCCACACCACGAAGAATAGGCCGTTTTTTGAAGGACTTACCAATATTCTGGGCTTTGAGGCCCGTATTTTCCGCAACCAGTCTCGGGCCTTTATCTATTTCCTGTATTCCTGTCGTCATCACCGTTCCAAACTCTACTCGCCGGCTTTTTTCTCAGGAACAAATATCCCCTTTACGCGGCCCTGATTTGCATTCGTTGCCGCGCCGCCTTCAACCCGGCTTTCGCCGGTAATCAGATTAAGGGTAAGCGTGTTGCCGCGCAGCACATTCTTGCCTTGCGTTAGTACCACATTTCCCTGCAAATTGATTAATTTATTTGTGACGTCGTAAACGCCTTTATCGCCCTGGGCCGTTTCGCGCGGACTGGAGAGGAAGACGTTCCCCAGGGCGTCGATTTGCCGGATATTGGCAGGGTCGCCATCCTTTTGCTGATCTTTTTCCGAGTAATGGACGATCAGCTTGGCCGAGCGCATGCGAATATCGCCCTGAACGACCTGAACATTGCCCTCAAAAATAGCAAGCTGCTTGGCCTGCTGGACCTCAAGGGAGTCGGCTGTGATCTCGATCGGTTGATCGGTATTGGCTCCGCCTGTAAGGGCCGATTGCGCCCCGGCAATCGAAACCCCTGCCAAAAGCATCAGGCCAACGAGGGCAGGCAAATGTTTTATATCGGGGGTCAGCCTCAGCATAAGGGAATTTTCCGTGGTCCGTTTCAAGGGTTGATGATCAGCTTGACATTGCCGTCAAAGCGTATGTTACCAGTTATCTGGTCCGCGGCAAGACTATCCGCTTCAATTGCGCCAAGGGGGCCGTGGCCCTTCATCGGATGATCGCTTTTGATCGTTCGATTCTTGAGATCAACCCGCGCCGAATTGGCGGCCAGCTGGTTTCCGCTGTCGCTGAAGATATCGATTTCGCCATAGAGATCGAGAATGCCGGTTTCGGTGTCCAGATCTCCCGTCGGCGCGGTAACTGAAATCCAGTCACCGGACGACAGCGTAATATCCGCCTGCAGGTTTTTTAGCGAAACGAGAGACGCCGTCGCCGATTTCTGCGTTGCCGTATCGGCGGTGACGACATACTGCCGTTCGTTGATATCGCTCGCTACATATTGCGGATTCTTCATCGTCAATCCGTCATCGGAAACCGTGACATCCGCGTAATCGAGCGTAAATCCCTCCGGCTTGTCGAGATTGGGCAGGATGAACGCCAGACCAACCAACAATATGGCAAGCCCCAGTAAAATGAACTTGATGATGGCGACAAAGTGGCTATAGCGCGCGTTGAATTTCATCTCGGCGAAACTCGGCGTGCCAATGAAGTCCTGTGTGCCAGCTATCGTTTCATTCGGGATTTCTTTGTCGGCGGGTAGTATGTCGGCGGGTTTCATAAAATTACATGACCCCGCTTCTTAGGCAGTCATGAACGCTGATAATGCCGACGGTCCGGCCCCTGTCGACCACAAACAGGCAGGTGATACCGTTGAAGCCCGTTGAATTCATCTTTGCCAGCGCCTCACCGGCAAGCGCCGTCGGCGAAATCGTCTGCGGATTACGCGTCATCACGTCGCTGACCGATTTTTTCAGAAGATCGGCGCCCATGTGACGTCGAAGGTCGCCGTCGGTGATGATGCCAACCAATTCCTGATCCGCGTTCATGATCCCGACACATCCGAAACTTTTCGCCGAAATTTCGATGAGTGCCTCGCTCATCAAGGTGCTTTCTTCGACGAGTGGCATGGCATCGCCGCTATGCATCAGGTCTTCGACCTTGATGAGTGAACCGCCCAGCTTGCCACCCGGATGGAAGACACGGAACTGTTCGGCATCGAAGCCGCGGCGACAGAGCAGCGCAACCGCCAGCGCATCGCCAAGCGCGAGCGCCGCCGTTGTCGACGTCGTCGGGGCAAGGCCCATCGGACAGGCTTCCGGCACATCGGGGAGCAGCAGTACCGCGTCCGCCCGGCGGCCGAGCGTGCTGTCGGCCTTGCCGACAATCGCTATCAGGGGGATATTGAAACGCCTTGTGTAGGCTATGATATCGCTGAGTTCCTTCGTCCCGCCGGAATTCGACAGGCATAGCACGACATCATTCTTCGTAATCATGCCAAGATCGCCATGGCTGGCTTCGGCCGGATGGACAAATTGTGCAGGCGTGCCGGTAGAGGCAAGAGTTGCGGCAATTTTATTGCCGATATGGCCGCTTTTCCCCATACCGCTGACGACGACCCGGCCCTTCGCCTTGAAAATAAAGTCCAGGGCTTTGACGAATTCGCCATCAAGATCCTCCAGAAGCCGCATCAGCGCATCCGCTTCCGTTTTCAGGACCTTTCGGGCGGCAACAAGATCGGGAGTCTCGTCAAGCCTGGCTGCTACCGCTTCCTTCGAAATTGTCATTAATCGATCCGTCGTCTGGTTACTTTTCCCGGTGTGCTTTGTGCCGGGCCGGCGCTCTATCGTCGAGGTCTCTTAATATATAAGAAAATTGCGCCTTCATCACAAGGTTAATAGCGCGTTCCATCCGACTCAGCTATGGGCGAAAATGTCCGTTTCCGACCAGCCTTCGAGATCGAGGCGGGCGCGGACCGGAAGAAATTCGAAGCAACGTGCGGCAAGTTCCTGGCGTCCTTCGCGGGTGAGCATCTCGTCAAGGCGATCCTTAATCTGATGGAGGTAGAGAACATCGGAGGCCGCATATTCCAACTGTGCATCATTTAGTTCCGCCGCGCCCCAGTCCGAAGACTGCTGCTGCTTCGAAATGTCGATGGCGAGTAATTCCTGGCAAAGGTTCTTGAGGCCGTGACGGTCGGTGAAGGTCCGGACAAGGCGGGAGGCGATTTTTGTGCAGTATACCGGGCCGCAGCTTATGCCAAGGTAATGCTCGATCACCGCAATATCGAAGCGTCCGAAATGGAAAATCTTGAGCCGGCCCGGGTCCGCGAGCTGGCGCGCCAGATTTGGCGCATCGTAGCTCTGGCCATCAAATTTCACGAGATGCGCATCCCCGTCGCCGGCGGAAAGCTGGATCAGGCAAAGCCGGTCGCGGTGCGGCAAGAGGCCCATTGTCTCGCTGTCCACCGCAATCGCCGAGCCGAGATCAACGTCGTCCGGTAAATCGCCGTGATGCAGAAAAATTGCCATTTCATCCTCCGGTAACGGCTAGTGCGGCGTGAAGGATAGGGGCATAACCGTAAATATATGCTAAAGCAATGGTGCCCAGGAGAAGACTCGAACTTCCACTTCCATTCGGAAACTAGCACCTGAAGCTAGCGCGTCTACCATTCCGCCACCTGGGCAACTATCGTCGCCTCTGATATAAAGCGGTTGCACGGATGTCAACTAACTTCGTCAAAACTTTTCAAGAATTTTGCGGTTTGCTCTTGGCGTCGATGGCCTTAGCAGGTAGATATTGGCGTCAATCATGACATATCGGGGGCCTGTCGCGCGCGCCCCGCAGCCAGAGGAAGAGAAGAATGTCAGGTCAATTGATTACCATTTTTGGAGGCTCCGGTTTTATTGGACGCCATCTGGTGGGTCGGCTTGCGGCAAAAGGCAATCAAATCAGAATTGCGGCGCGCGATCCCGAGGTTGCGTCGCAGCTGATGACGCAGGGCAATGTCGGCCAGGTTGTCGGCTTTAAAACCAATGTCCGCGACCCGCGTTCGGTGGCGAGGGCTGTCGCGGGCGCGGATATCGTGATCAATCTTGTCGGCGTTCTTTACGAGAAAGGCGCTCAGAATTTCGGCCGCCTGCATGTGGATGCGGCGGAACGGATCGCGGCGGCAGCGAAGACGGCCGGGGCGCAGCAGCTCGTTCACATGTCGGCGCTGGGTGCGACAAAGGATCACGAGGCCGCCTATGCGCGCAGCAAGGCGGTTGGCGAGGAACTGGCGGCAAAGGAATTCCCCGGCGCGACGATCCTCCGCCCGTCGGTCGTTTTCGGCCGCGATGACGATTTTTTCAACCGATTTGCCTGCATCCTGTCGATTGCGCCGGTTTTTCCGCTGTCGGACGGTGGAAAAGCGAAAATGCAGCCAATCTTCGTCGAGGATCTTGCCGATGCGATTGTCCGGATTATCGAAACACCGTCGGAGCAGGGTAAAACCTGGGAGCTTGCGGGGCCGGATGTCTACAGTTTCCGTGAACTCATGGAAAAAGTCCTCGAATTTACGGGGCGTAAATGCCTGCTGGTGCCAGTTTCCTCCAGCCTGATGTCGGTTATGGCGACCCTGATGGCCTTGGCGCCCGGACGCCCTCAACTCACCCCGGATCAGGTCAAGTTGCTGAAGTATGACAATGTCGCCAGCGGTACCTATCCCAATCTCAAGGACCTGGGAATTCATCCAACCGCCATTGACGCTGTGGTGCCGGACTACTTGCGCCGATTCCGTCGTGGCGGCGGCCTGACTCCCATGACTGCCGTATAGGTCCGAAACGGACCTATAATTTTCCGAGTATCGATGGGAAATAGCGACAGCAAGCGGATTTTCGACGATTTCGCTAAAATTTAAGTCAGCGTGTATGACTTAAATTGCTTTTTTTGCTGGCGTTACTCCATTATTTAGGGTATTCAGTGACTTCGGTCTTTTGCGTTGGTCCGGCATTCTGCCTCTGGGCGGGAGATTTGCGGGGAGACGGCGGACTGCGGCCGAGATTAACTTGTAATTTGATTGATGTAGTCAATTAAGACCGCGCCTGTTTTTTTACATGTGCGGAACGGGAATGCCTGATGACTGAAAAAATGCTTAAATTTGTCTCGCTAGAAAAGAAAATGCCGACGAAACGTTCGGCGGATCAGCGGCGTCAGGATTTTAATGAAATTTATGACGAATTCGACAACGACCGCGCCACCGCGCAGGCGAGCCGGTGCTCGCAATGTGGCATTCCCTATTGCCAGGTTCATTGCCCGGTCCAGAACAACATTCCCGACTGGCTGATGATGACGGCGGCGGGCCGGCTGGAAGAAGCTTATGAAGTGAGCCAGTCGACAAACAACTTTCCGGAAATCTGCGGCCGTATCTGCCCGCAGGATCGCCTTTGCGAAGGCTCCTGCGTGATCGAGAAGGGGTTCGAGTCGGTCACGATCGGCGCGGTTGAAAAATATATAACGGATACCGCCTGGGAAAAGGGATGGGTAAAGCCGACGAAGCCGAGCGTCGAGCGGGACCAGGCCATCGGCATAATCGGGGCCGGCCCCGGAGGTCTCGCGGCCGCGGACCAGCTTCGCAAGAAGGGGTACCAGGTGCATGTTTATGACCGCTATGACCGCGTCGGCGGGCTGATGATTTACGGCATTCCGGGTTTCAAGCTTGAAAAGGAAGTGGTGGAGCGGCGGGCGAAACTGCTGGCGGACAGCGGCGTGACCTTTCATCTGAATTTCGAGGTCGGTCGTGATGCAACCCTCGCCGAGCTTCGCGCCAAGCATGACGCCATCATCATCGCGACGGGGGTTTACAAATCGCGCGATATTTCGGTGCCGGGAAGTGGCCTCGGCGGTATTGTTCCGGCGCTTGAATATCTGACAGCTTCCAATCGTAAGGGTCTCGGTGACGAGGTTCCGGAATTTGACAATGGCACATTGGACGCCAACGGCAAGCATGTCGTCGTCATCGGCGGCGGTGACACGGCGATGGACTGCGTCCGCACGGCGGTTCGCCAAGGGGCGAAATCCGTGAAATGTCTTTATCGGCGGGATCGCAAGAACATGCCGGGTTCACTTCGCGAGGTCGTGAATGCCGAAGAGGAAGGCGTGGAATTTGTCTGGCTTTCCGCGCCCAAGGCCTTTCTCGGCGATGAAAAGGTGCGCGGCGTCAAGGCAATCAATATGCATCTGGGAATCGCCGATTCCACGGGCCGGCAGGTGCCGGTCGAAATTGACGGGTCCGAGCATGATATCCCCTGCGATCTCGCGATCAAGGCGCTTGGTTTCGATGCCGAGGATATCCCGCAGCTGTTCGATGAACCGGGGCTGGAAGTCTCCCGTTGGGGAACCGTATCGGTGAACTTCAAGACGGCGATGACCAACCTGGAAGGCGTATTCGCCATTGGCGATATTGTCCGCGGGGCGTCGCTGGTCGTCTGGGCGATCCGGGATGGCCGCGATGCGGCGGCGTCGATACATAGCTATCTCGTCGAAAAGCAGGCAAGTGAAAAGCAGGTGCTGGCGTCCTAGTGCAGGGAATGAGAAAATGAAAAAAGTAACCGAGAATAATATGACTGCTCTCTCCGCGGGCGAAGAATTTGTCAAGTCCTGGACGGAGAACGCCGCTTATCTCGAAGCTGAGGGAATGTATGACCCCGCCGAGGAGAAAGACAATTGCGGCGTCGGCCTGGTGGCCGCCATCGACGGCAAAGCATCGCGCGCGGTTGTCGAGGCCGGCATCGATGCGCTGAAAGCCGTCTGGCATCGCGGCGCGGTCGACGCGGATGGCAAGACCGGCGACGGGTGCGGCATTCATGTGCAGATACCGCAGGACTTCTTCAAGGAACATATCATGCGCACCGGCCATGAGCCGATCGACGGCAGGCTCGCCGTTGGCATGGTTTTCCTTCCCAAAACCAATTTTGAGGCGCAGGAAACCTGCCGGACGATCGTCGAAAGCGAAATTCTCGCCTTCGGTTATTATATCTACGGCTGGCGGCAGGTGCCGGTTGATGCGAGCATCATCGGCGAAAAAGCCAACGCGACGCGCCCCGAGATCGAACAGATCATGATTGCCAACACGCGCGGTGTCGATGACGACGAGTTCGAGCGCGATCTCTATATCATCCGTCGGCGGATCGAAAAGAAGGTGCTGGCCGCCCATATCAGCGGTTTCTATATCTGTACGCTATCCTGCCGTTCAATCATCTACAAGGGCATGTTCCTTGCCGAACAGCTCTCGAGCTTCTATCCGGATCTTCTGGATGACCGCTTCGAGTCGACCTTTGCGATCTACCATCAGCGGTATTCGACCAATACCTTTCCGACCTGGAACCTGGCGCAGCCGTTCCGGATGCTGGCCCATAACGGCGAGATCAACACGATCCGTGGCAACATCAACTGGATGAAAAGCCATGAAATCCGCATGGTCTCCAACACCTTCGGGGACAAATCGGATGATGTGAAGCCGATTATCCAGGCCGGGAGTTCCGACAGCGCGGCGCTTGACGCCGTGTTCGAAGTGCTGGTCCGCGCGGGCCGCAGTGCGCCGATGGCGAAGACCCTTCTCATCCCGGAAAGCTGGGGTAACAAGGAGAATATGCCAGCAAAACACAAGGCGCTTTATGCCTATTGCAACTCCGTAATGGAGCCCTGGGACGGCCCGGCCGCGATTTGCGCAACCGACGGACGGTGGGTCATTGCGGGCATGGATCGCAACGGGCTTCGGCCGCTGCGTTACACGCTGACCGGCGACAACCTGCTGCTTGTCGGCTCAGAAACGGGCATGGTGCCGGTCAATGAATCGCGGATCACGCGGAAAGGCCGGGTCGGTCCCGGCCAGATGATCGGCGTCGATCTCAAAAAAGGCCGCTTCTACTTCGATCGGGAGCTGAAAGACAAGATGGCGAACGCGCAACCGTTCGACAAATGGATCGAGAATACTGTTGACCTCGGCGGCAGGCTCGCCGACTCGAGCGAGACACGGCGGTTTGACCGTCAGGAATTGCGTAAGCGCCAGCTATGCTCCGGCTGGTCGATGGAAGACCTTGAACTGATTCTCCAGCCGATGGTTGAAGACGGGAAGGAGGCGGTCGGATCAATGGGAGATGACACCCCGCTTGCGGTTCTCTCCAAGCATTATCGCGGCCTGCATCATTATTTCCGTCAGCGCTTCAGCCAGGTCACGAACCCGCCAATCGACAGTTTGCGCGAACGTCGGGTCATGACCCTGAAAACCCGTCTTGGCAACCTCAACAATATTCTCGATGAGGACAAAAGCCAGGCGGAAATCCTGTCCCTTGAATCGCCCGTTCTGACAAATGGTGAATTCGATGCCATGCAGAAATATATGGGTGATACCGCGCAGGAGATCGATTGCACGTTCGACGTCAACGATGGGCCCGAGGCGCTTTCGAATGCGCTCCGCCATATCCGCGCCGAAGCGGAAAATGCGGTGCGCGGTGGCTGCGCCCATCTTATCCTCAGCGATATGAACGCCGACGAAAACCGGGCGCCGATTCCGTCTATTCTGGCGGCGGCGGGTGTGCATACGCATCTTGTCAACGAGGGGCTGCGTACCTTTACATCGGTCAATATACGCTCCGGCGAATGCCTGGATGTCCAGTATTTTGCTGTTCTGATCGGCGTCGGGGCGACGACCGTCAATGCCTATCTGTTGCAGGAATCGATCATGGACCGTCATGAGCGGGGCCTGTTCCCGGGGCTGGATATCGAGAGCTGCCTGGCGCGTGCGAAAGACGCGATCGACCAGGGACTTCTCAAAGTCATGTCGAAGATGGGGATTTCGGTCATCAGCTCATATCGTGGCGGCTACAATTTCGAAGCCGTCGGCCTGTCGCGGGCGCTGGTTGCCGAATTCTTCCCGGGCATGCCCTCGCGTATTTCCGGGATCGGCCTGCCGGGCATCCAGCACAAGGTTCTGGAGCAGCATGACAAGGCCTATCGTTCTGATGTCATCAGCCTGCCGGTCGGCGGTCTTTACAGGTTCCGCGCGTCGGGCGAGGTGCATTCCTTTGATGGGGAACTGATCCATCTGCTACAGACGGCGGTGGAGAAGGACAGCTATTCGCTCTACAAGAAATTCAGCGACGGCATGCGCAAGATGGCGCCGGTCAACCTGCGTGATCTTCTTGATTTCAAGTCACCGCGTCAGCCGATCCCGATTGACGAGGTGGAAAGCATCACGGAAATCCGGAAACGGTTTGTGACCGGCGCGATGAGCCTTGGCGCGTTGAGCCCGGAGGCGCATGAAACCCTCGCCATCGCCATGAACCGCATTGGCGGCAAATCAGACAGCGGGGAAGGAGGCGAAGATGTCCGGCGCTTCAAGCCGCGGCCAAACGGGGATAATGCGAATTCGGCAATCAAGCAGATTGCGTCGGGGCGCTTTGGCGTCACTGCGGAATATCTTAACAACTGCGAGGAAATCGAGATCAAGATCGCCCAGGGCGCAAAACCCGGCGAGGGCGGTCAGCTGCCTGGTTTCAAGGTCTCGGAGATGATCGCAAAGCTGCGGAATTCGACCCCGGGTGTGACCCTGATTTCCCCGCCGCCGCATCACGATATCTATTCGATCGAAGATCTGGCACAGCTGATCTATGACCTCAAGCAGATCAATCCGGATGCCCGGGTCTGCGTGAAGCTGGTGGCGGAGGCGGGCATTGGGACGGTCGCCGCGGGCGTTGCCAAGGCAAAAGCCGACGTGATCATGATCTCCGGGAATTCCGGTGGTACGGGTGCAAGCCCGCAGACCTCGCTCAAATATGCGGGCGTTCCGTGGGAAATGGGCCTGCCAGAGGTTAATCAGGTGCTGACCCTCAACAAGCTCCGGCATGGTGTTTTGCTCCGGGTCGACGGCGGCATGAAGACCGGCCGCGACATTGTCATCAGTGCGATGATGGGAGGCGAGGAATATGGCCTTGGCACAGGCGCGCTGGTCGCGCTCGGATGCATTCTCGTGCGTCAATGCCATTCCAATACCTGCCCAGTTGGCATTTGTACGCAGGATGAGGACCTTCGCAAGAAGTATGAGGGGAATGCGGACAAACTGGTCAATCTCTTCAGCTTCCTTGCCGAGGAAGTGCGAGAGATTCTGGCGCAGCTCGGATATCGCTCGCTCCAGGAAATAATCGGGCACAGCAGTCTGCTGACGCAAGTGAGTCGCGGCTCCGCTCATCTCGACGACCTCGATCTGAACCCGCTGCTCGCGGAAGCCGATGCGGGGAACAACCCGAGATATTGCGTGAATGAGGGGCCGATTCCGGTTCCGGAAACGCTGGATGCCCAGATGATCATGGATGCGGCCAGCGTCTTCACCAAGGGCGGCGAGAAGAAGCAGCTCGCCTACAGTATCCGCAATACCCACCGGGCGATCGGCACGAAGCTTTCGTCGCGAATCGTCCGGACCTTCGGCATGACGGGGCTCGAGCCGGGTCATATCACGGTCCGCCTTCGCGGCTCTGCCGGCCAGTCTCTCGGCGCTTTTGCGGTTCAGGGGCTCAAGCTTGAGGTCCTAGGGGATGCGAACGACTATTGCGGCAAGGGCCTTTCGGGCGGCACGATTGTCATCCGTCCGCTGACGTCGAGCCCGCTGAAATGGAATGAAAATGCCATCATCGGCAACACGGTCCTGTATGGCGCGACGTCGGGTGCGCTATATGCGGCCGGTCAGGCCGGTGAGCGCTATGCCGTCCGTAACTCAGGCGCGGTTTCTGTCGTCGAGGGCTGCGGGACCAACGGGTGCGAATATATGACGGGCGGAATGGTGGCGATTCTCGGCGCGGTCGGGGATAACTTCGGCGCCGGGATGACGGGCGGCATGGCTTTTGTCTATGACGTCGATGATGTCCTGCCGGTACATATCAACGAAGAATCGGTGGTCTACCAGCGGCTTGCCTCCCGCCATTGGGAGGAGGTGCTGAAAGGCATGATCGCCGATCACGCCGAACATACCCATTCCCCGCTTGCGCAATCGCTGCTCGCCGACTGGGGATGGGAGCGCGAGCGGTTCTATCAGGTTTGCCCGAAGGAAATGCTCAAAAAGCTGTCCCACCCGCTGTCCGACGAGGCCGAGCAACGACGGGCCTGAACGCGGCGAAAATCCGAATAAGGAAGCCGGTGCCGATGGGCGCCGGCTTTTTTTGTTCGGCAGAAATTTCCCCATGTACCCTTCATGCCTATCCGGCAATCGTGAAAATTTCAGGAGTTTCAGGGGGTTGTGCGGCAAATGCGCTGGCATGCGGTTTGCTTGATACTGAGGCAACAGAAAATGCATGCGTCCCAAAAGGAGAACCTGAAATGGAATATTCAATGGCTGTTGCCGCCAACGAGTCGGGCACTTTGTCCAACCCCTATGCCGATCAGATTATCAGCACGGAGGACGTAAAATGGGCAGCCCGCCGTTACATTCTCATTTATGGCGATGAGGCGCCGGAAATGGCGCTCAAGCAGGTCAGCCGTCTCGACCGGCAAGGCAAGATCCGTGTTGCCGAGATGTTCGAACGCATCCGGCGTGAATGCGCACGGCTTTTGAAGCGCAGCGAAAGCCTGATGA
Organism: Sneathiella chungangensis; assembly: GCF_009882935.1. Lineage (GTDB taxonomy): Bacteria > Pseudomonadota > Alphaproteobacteria > Sneathiellales > Sneathiellaceae > Sneathiella > Sneathiella chungangensis. The sequence continues at coordinate 563,678 of NZ_WTVA01000015.1, read as the reverse complement.
TCCATCCAGTTAACTGACCCGGCCGGCGCCGATCGGGATATTTTTAGTAAATTCCTGCAATCAGCCTATTCTACATTTTATCCGCATGGGGTAATGTCGCCCCATGCGAACACTCTATCATTTCTGGATTTCCCCGGCCTGCCGCAAAGTCCGCCTGGCGCTTGGGGAAAAAGGCCTGAAATTCGACCTTGAAATTGAAAAGCCGTGGGAACGGCGACATGAACTTCTCGCCCGCAATCCCGCCGGCGACGTGCCGGTTCTCGTTGATGAAAACGATATCGTTCTCGCCGACAGCCAGGCAATTTGTGAATATCTTGAGGAAACCTATGAGGATGTTCCCCTCCTTCCGAAAGACAGGATAGACAGAGCCGAGACCCGCCGGCTTGTCGGCTGGTTTGACCGGAAGTTCTTTTTCGAGGTGACGGACAACCTTGTCGAGGAAAAGATCATGAAGCGGCTGACCAAATCCGGAACGCCGAATACGGCGGCCATCCGCGCCGGTCACCATAACATCCATTATCATCTCGAATATATAACCTATCTGGTGGAGCGACGGTCCTGGCTGGCGGGCGATAATTTCAGCTATGCGGACATCGCGGCGGCGGCGCAGCTTTCCAGCGTCGATTATCTCGGCGATGTCCCGTGGGAGCAGCATCCCACTGCTAAAATCTGGTATGCGCGGGCCAAATCGCGGCCGAGTTTCCGCTCGATACTGGCGGATAACCTGCCGGGAATGCCGGCGCCCTCTCACTATGCCGACCTCGACTTCTAGGGTGGTCCAGCGCCCCGTCGACAAAGCGCATATACGCAAGATGGCCGTGGCGGTGGGGTTTGATGCCGTCGGCTTTACCGCCGCCGATATCAGCACGACGCCAGGTGATCGGCTTGGGGAATTTATCGCCGCCGGTCGTCACGGTGACATGGACTGGCTGGAGCAAAAGGCGGATCGCCGCCGCCATCCCAACGCATTATGGCCCGACGCGCGGTCGGTCATCATGCTGGGGATGAATTACGGGCCGGAGCAAAATCCGCTCGCCTTTACCGGCGCGCCTGACCGGGGCGTCATTTCCGTCTATGCGCAAGGGCGGGACTATCACGACGTGGTCAAAAAGAAACTGAAACAGATCGCGCGGGACCTCATCGGGGAATATGGTGGGGATGTGAAAGTCTTCGTTGATACCGCCCCCGTTATGGAAAAGCCGCTCGGCGAGAGGGCGGGGCTCGGTTGGCAGGGCAAACATACGAATCTTTTAAGCCGGGACTTTGGGTCGTGGCTGTTTCTCGGCTGTATTTTCACTACGCTTGAAATCGTGCCCGATGACACGGCAGAGGGAAGCTGTGGCTCCTGCACAGCCTGTCTCGATATTTGTCCGACACAGGCCTTTCCCGCGCCGTACCAGCTCGATGCCCGGCGCTGCATTTCCTATCTCACGATTGAGACGAGGGCGCATATCGACCGGGATTTGCGGCCGCTGATCGGCAACCGTATTTATGGATGCGATGATTGCCTCGCCGTGTGTCCCTGGAACAAATACGCCAAGGCCGCCAAGGAGATGAGCCTGCACGCGCGCGCCGAGCTCGTTGCGCCGAAACTCGCGGATCTTGTGAAACTCGATGATGCCGCCTTCAGAACGCTGTTCAGGGCGACTCCCGTTAAACGACTTGGCCGCAACCGGTTTATCCGCAATGTTCTGATTGCGATCGGCAACAGCAATAGTCCCGAGTATACTCCGGAAGTAACGTCGCTTCTGGAGGATTCCTCTCCCATCGTTCGGGTCGCCGCGGTGTGGGCCCTGGGCAGATTGGCGACGTCTGAGCAATATAGCCGGATGAGAGAAAAGCTGATAGAGGGAGAGACGGATGCGGAGGTGCGAGGCGAATGGGAACTAAGCAAGGGAAAGAAGGATGAGCAGGCTTGACAGCTTCATTCGGAGAATGAGCGCCCAGCGCGACTGCCTGAACCATGCGGCGGAACTGATCAGGGATCTTCCCGGCAGCGTGCTGGAGCTCGGTCTTGGAAACGGCCGGACGTTTGACCATCTGCGCAGCCTGATGCCGGATCGGGACATTTATGTTTTCGATCGCCATGTGCAGGCGCATCCAGACTGTATCCCGGATCAGGATCATATGATTGTCGGGGATTTTCTGGAAACGATCCCAAATGCGGCTGAAAGAATGGCATCAAAAGCCGTGCTCGCCCATTGCGATATCGGCTCCGGGGACAAAGCGGCAAGCGTCGCGCTGGCGAAGGCGCTCGGCGACAGCTTGCCGCGTCTCCTTGCCCCCGGCGCCATCATCGTCAGTGATCAGCCGTTTGAGGTGGCGAAATGGCAATCTCGCCCGCTTCCCGAAGGTGTGGCCGAAGGCCGCTATCACATCTATCAGCAGATGTGATCGGTCCTACTTCGCGAGATATCCGCCATCGGCAACGAACTCTGCTCCGGTAACGAAGGCTGCCTCATCGGATGCGAGATAGAGGATCATTGAGGCGATTTCCTCCGGTTTGCCGAGACGACCCAGCGGATGTGATTGTTTTAGCCGAGTTTCCTCCGCCTCTCTTTCTTCTTCCGCAATTTTGTCGAAGCGCCGCATGACCATTGGTGTCTCGATATAGCCGGGATGAACGGAATTGATCCGAACATTAAAGCCTTTCTCGGCGCATTCGATCGCGGCGGCCTTCGTGAAAAGCCTGACGCCGCCCTTGCTTGCGGCATAGGCGGAGATATTTGACATTCCGACAAACCCGAGAACCGACGAGATATTGACAATCGCGCCACCGCCGGAGTCTTTCATGCTGTCCACAGCAGCCTGGGTTCCGAGGAAGGTCCCGTCGAGGTTGATGGCGATCGTCTGGCGCCAGAAATCATAGGACATATCCAGAAGACCCTTGGCGCGGCCAATTCCCGCGGAATTGACGAGAATGTCGAGCCGCCCCCAACGGGCGACGACCGCATCGACCACGGCACGCCATTCTTCCTGATCAACCACATCGAGATTCTGGTAGAAGGCGTCGTGGCCATTGGCGGCCAAATCCTCCGCGAGGGTTTGACCTTTCTCCGGCTCGATATCGGTAAGCGCAACTTTCGCGCCCTCGCGCGCGAACCGTTCCGCCGTCGCCCGTCCAATGCCGGATGCGGCCCCCGTGATCAGCGCAATTTTTCCGTCCAGACGGCCGTTTCCGTGACTCTCCCCTGTCATGCTCTTTTCTCTCCCTTGTTCTTGTTATTTTCGAAAGAGTGTGCAGTAACCCGTTGCAAGGCGCAAGTCCGATCCCGCCTAGCTCCGCGCCCTTCTTCCCAAAATGTAAGTGACAACGGGCGTATGGCCCTTAAGCTCGGTTTCTCCCTGCGGCAGCAGCGTAAAGTCGTCGCCAAGCAGGTCAGCGGTGTTTTTTGACAACAAAATCTGCCCTGGTTTGGCCGCCTGTTGCAGGCGGGCGGCGACATTGACCGCGTCTCCCCAGATATCATAGGAAAATTTGGTATGGCCGATTACGCCGGCGACAACGGAACCGGTATTCATTCCCACCCGGATGTTTAATCCATGGTACTGCGTTGCGCAAATGGCGGTGAGGTATGCAATGGTCTCGCAGGCGAAATTCGCGGCGTTCGCCGCACTTTTTTCCGGATCCCCCTGCAATCCACCACAGACCATATAGGCATCCCCGATCGTCTTGATCTTCTCAAGCCCGTATCGCGAGGCCATTTCATCGAACGCCGAGAAAACCTGATCGAGCAATGTCACGATTTCTTCCGGCGTCCGGTTCATCGAATAATTCGTGAAACCGGAGATGTCGGCGAACAGGATGGTGACATTTTCAAGCCTGTCGGCAATTGGGCTTTTCTCCCGCTTCAATCGCTCGCCGATCGCCTCGGGGAGCATATTGCAAATAAGATCCTCCGAACGCTGACGTTCAATCGCTAGCAAATTGAACGTCTGGTCCTTCTGGCCGACGAAATAGACAAGCAGGACAAAGGCAACGATAGAGACGCCGCTTAAATTCATGACGAACAAAATAACGATCAGGGCGGGGGGCAGCCTATTGTCGATTGTCCCGTCACCAAAGCTGATCGCGGCGCCGATGATAACCAGCAGGATAAACGCGATAAACCACCAGGTGGCGACCCGGCGGTTGGCAAAAACGAGGGCGCCCATCGGGCTGGTAAGGGACCAGATGACGACGGCTGAGGAGTTAATAAATCCGCCCAATTCCCACATCAATAGGAAGGGCAGCAAGAGGGAGAGCAAAAGCTGGCTGGTGCGAAGAAGGACGAAGCCATGCTCGTGACGAAACAGGAGCAGGAAAATGAAGGAGATTACCGAATAACCCCAGGGAATTGCGGCGGCTCTGAATTCCCCGAAATAGGCATATAATCCCCCCCAGAAGACCGCCGCGATAGCCATCATCAGGGCGGATAATACAAGAAGCCGATGCGACAGGTCCGTATTTTCAGACGGTTCCGGGGGCGATTTCTTCAAAGGCGTTTCCAGTTGACGTTGCATGGCTATCGCTGATCCGATTGTCGCCGGCTCTGCGGTGCGGGCAAGCTATAATAACAGCCGATGCGTTCCTCACGTCAATCCGCTGAAATCAAAATCGACGGCAATCGGCGCGTGATCTGACGGCTTTTCCCAACCGCGCGGTTCCAGGTGAATATTCATGGATTTAAGATACGGCTTTAAGGCGGGCGTCACCCAGACGTGATCGAGCCGGCGGCCCTTGTTTGCGGCTTTCCAGTCAGGGGATCGGTAGCTCCACCAGGAAAATAACGGTTCAGGTTCCGGAACGAAATGGCGCATCGCGTCGATCCAATCATGCGAGCCGTAAATTCGCGCCATATGGTCGACCTCTATAGGCGTGTGGCTGACAACTTTCAGGAGTTGTTTATGGTTCCATACGTCGGTTTCAAGGGGCGCAACATTAAGATCGCCAACCAGGATCAGCTTGTTGTCGTCGGCCCGTCGCTTTGCAAACCAGTCCGTCATCTCGGACATGAATTCGAGCTTATGGGCAAATTTGTCGTTCACAGTAACGTCCGGGATATCACCCCCTGCCGGAACGTAAAAATTATGGAGTTCCACCCCGTTTTCCAATGTAACGGCGAGATGACGCTTATCATCCTTTCCACACCAGATTTTCGAGTCTGTTGTCGAAAACGGAAGTTTTGAGAAGATGGCGACGCCGTTGTAGCTTTTCTGTCCGGCGATGACATGATGCTCATAGCCGAGGTTCCTGAATGCCTTGACCGGAAATTCGTTGTCCGTCACCTTGGTTTCCTGAAGACAGAGGATGTCAGGCTGAATTTCTGTCACAAATTGCTCGACATGGGAGAGACGGGCGCGAACGGAATTGACGTTCCAAGTAGCTAATCGCAAAGGGATTCCAATCTTTGATAAAATTCAGATACTGTTAAATTTTTTAGCACTTTTGATGGCCATTGATAAAGACTTTGAACCATCCTTCTATCTTGATTCTGCCTCCGGTGTGACCTTGTTTGTAGTTGCCTGTCTGGATATTCCAAGAAAAACCATGAAACTCCCTGTTGGCGGCTGATCCAAATCATCAATCCTTTTTCGGCAAGCGTGATTTAAGATAACTCTCGATGGACGCCGGTTCTTCATAGTAAAAACCGAGAATTTCCTTTTCTCCAACAGTCAGGCCGTCAGCTTTCATATTACGGGGCAAATTGATCTGTTGTTTGAAATAGGGAATGTTGAAAACATGATTGACCGCCCGACGTTCTTTTTCGGTGCGATTGAATCCGCCACTATGAAACAGCATGCAATCCAGCAGGATATACTGTCCGGCCTTCGCTTCGACTTGCAGGGCATTTTTCTGAATGTAGGTGTCGGAAGGAAAGGCTTTATCTTTATGCGAGGCCGGCAGAACAAAAGTTGCGCCATTTTCTAACGTAAAATCATCAATACAGAAAAGCGCGTTGATGGCCAGCGGGGTGCTCGACACAAAGTGCTGGTAGGGCAGGTCGCGATGCCAGAACGCCTGATTATAAGTCTCGTTTGGCGGATTGATAATGCCATTTTGCTGATTGAGGATATATTTTCCCTCGATAAGCAATTTTAAGACCGCCTGCAGGTTCTCATTCATCACGAGCTTTAGAAACGCCGGTCCTCCATGCGATATCGGCGCTCGTATGGTATGAATTTCGTTCGCCTGTTTGAGGTCCGTTTCACCCCATTTTTCCACGTATCTTTTGCGTGTCCGTTCAAATTCTTCGGAAATTTCAGAAAGTTCCACCCGGGTATATCCGGAGTCCACAATGGCAAATCCGAGTCGGCGGACCTGTCCCGCGGTCTCTTCAAGTTCGGACGAGAATTGATCCTGTCTGAGAATGCCGTAAGACGTACTGGGTGGTGTGTTGCGTTGGCTCATCGCAAATTTCCTCCTGCGAATACCCTCGTCATCAAAATATATTGAAACTGCTGCCTGTGATGGCGATTGGCCAGTGGCCCTGCTCGAACAGTTTGTATTTAAGGGCAAAGGGATGGCTGTCTTCTTCACCTGCGGCGAGGACGAGCGCGGCCTGGTGGCAGCTTTGCACTGCGGATCCGATGGCGGCGCGGATAAGCTCCTGATCCTCGATGCCGACATCCTCGGTTATTTCTTCCATGGCTTGCGTAATAAATTCCGAGGCGGTTGCCGATACGTGCGTGAGGGCGAGATTGAGATCCTCCTCGCCCATCAATTCAAGCGCATTGGCGGTCAGTCCCATACGGAGCTGTTCCTCCGCCTCCCACCATTCGCTATTGAACTCCGGATTGGCGGCGGCATAGGCGGCATCTTCCCAATCCTCCACTTCGGCCACGAAGGCATCGGGAAAACCCAGCATGTCCATGTAGTCCCGCGCCGCCTGAAGTTCCTTTATCTTTAAGGGGTCACCGACGGAGGAAAACCAGGGAATCGACGGGATCAGTTTATTAAAGCGGACGACGGAAACCAGCGTCGGATAATCGTCGATATCCGGGAGATCTTCGTCGAAATCGTCATCATAATCCATGGTCATGTCCCGGCCTGTTAACATGCCCAATTATCTAACACGGATGCGCATGTCAATTCATGCTTATTCGTAGTCGCTGTCGAAGAAGGTGAAAAGTTCCGGCTTGAGTTTAATATTCTTCTCAAGCTTGCCAAGACTGATGCTGGTTACTTGACCTTGCGCGTCGGTCACCAGCCATTGCCGGAGTTGAAGCGGATTGTCGCTGAAGATCAGCACGATGTTGCCCTCATCCGGATTGGCCGTATCAACGATCGTAATTCGGAGCGTATTGGCTTCATGATCGACCTTGGTTACCGTCACGTCGCCGCTCAATTTCACATTCTCTTTCAACAGAATGTTGACGGGAGTCGCCGAAAGCGGAAGTCGCGTGGTCTCCTTCAGTTCCTTGTCGTGAAAGACGAGCCATAGACCGTCCGCGACGACCAGAATCTGCGCCGGCGGCTTGTATTCAAAGCGCATGCGGCCGGGCTTGCGCAAGTAAACTTCGCCTTCCGCGATGCCTCCGAGGGAGTCGATTTGCAGAAAATCGGCCTTCAGCGTCTTCAGCGTATCGAGATAGGCTTCGACGCGGGCGATTTGTTCCCGGTCGGCGTCACTCGGCGCCGCGACGGAGGGGGTGACACCTGCCACCGTTAAGAACAGCGCAAGCAACAAACAGACGGATTTCGAGAAAGAACGCATCAAGCCTCACTCTATTTTTGACGGGTCATTTGCACTGATATGGGCGAGATAGGATAAAATTGCCACCTATTTCACTAAACTTAGCGTTCCCGGTCGTCAATGTCTCGGGCAAGCACTTCGCGCTTGCCGACATGGTTGGCGGCGCCGATCACGCCTTCCTTCTCCATCTGGTCGATGATGCGGGCGGCGCGGTTATATCCTATCTGCAGGTGGCGCTGTACAAAACTGGTGGAGGCTTTTCTCTCCCGGCAGACCAACTCGACGGCCCTGTCGTAGAGTTCATCTCCCGAGCCGCCCCCGCTGCCACCCATCATACCATCGAAGTCGCCCTGGTCTTCCTCTGTCACTTCTTCCTTGTAATCGGGTTCGCCCTGCGCTTTGAGGAAGCTGACGACCTGTTCGACTTCTTCGTCGGAAACGAAGGGGCCATGGACACGCTGGACGCGCCCGGCGCCCGGCATATAGAGCATGTCGCCCTGCCCGAGAAGTTGTTCAGCCCCTTGTTCGCCCAATACTGTTCGGCTGTCGATCTTCGACGTCACCTGGAAGCTGATCCGGGTCGGGAAATTGGCCTTGATTGTACCGGTGATGACGTCGACCGACGGGCGTTGAGTTGCCATGATCACATGCAGGCCGGCCGCGCGCGCCATCTGGGCGAGCCGCTGTACCGCCACTTCAATTTCCTTGCCCGCGACCATCATCAGATCTGCCATCTCATCGACGATGATCACGATCATCGGCAGCGGCGCCGTATCAAGCGCCCGTTCTTCGAAGACGGGCTCTCCGGTCGCCGCATCAAAGCCCGTTTGGACCGTTCGTTTGAGTACTTCGCCTTTTTTCTGGGCGTCGCGGATGCGCTGGTTGTACCCATCGACATTCCGAACGCCGAGTTCCGCCATTTTGCGGTAGCGGTCCTCCATTTCCTTGACGGCCCATTTCAGGGCAACGATTGCCTTTCCGGGCTCCGTGACAACCGGCGCCAGCAGGTGCGGAATGCCGTCATAGACAGACAGTTCCAGCATCTTCGGGTCGATCATGATAAAGCGGCATTCTTCCGGCGACAGGCGGTAAAGAAGCGAGAGGATCATCGTATTGACGGCAACTGACTTGCCCGAACCTGTGGTACCTGCGATCAGGAGATGCGGCATCCGCGCCAGGTCGGCAACCACCAGGTCGCCGCCGATGTCCTTGCCAAGCGCGAGGGTGAGCTTGGAATTCGTGCTCTCATACGCCGCGGCGGAGAGAAGCTCGCGCAGGAACACGGTTTCCCGCCGCTGATTGGGAAGCTCGATCCCGATGGCGTTGCGCCCCGGAATGACGGCAATTCGGGTTGATATTGCGCTCATCGACCGCGCGATATCATCGGCAAGCCCGATCACGCGGGAACTTTTAAGGCCTGGTGCGGGCTCCAGTTCATAGAGAGTGACCACCGGCCCCGGCCGGACCCGGCTGATCTCCCCCTTGATGCCGTAGTCATCAAGAACGGATTCAAGCAGGCGTGCATTCTTGGAGAGAGCCTCCTCGCTTACCGGTTTGGAGACAAGTTTTGCGTCGGGAAGCGCCAACAGATCAAGGGGCGGTAACTGATATTCGCCGGCGGGACCAAGGTCGAGCGCGGGCTGCTTCTCGGCCGCCACCCGTTTGCCGACGGCGGCGCCGACTTTGCGTTGTTCGATCTGCGGTTCGGCCGTTTTGCGAATGACAGGCGGCTTTTCTTTTTTCAGACGGCTCTTTCGTTTCTTTTTCGGGGCGTCGTCTGAAGTATCAAGCTCCGCATCGCCCTCCTCGTCCCGCTCGCGGCGGAAACGGAAGTCGCGAAGGTAGCCGGGCGCGAGCAGCAGCGTCTGGACGACGGCTTTCACGGACAGGCCTATCACCCGCCATTCCTGGGTAGACACGCCAAAGGAAACGAGGAGCAGCGCGAGCGCGATGATGAGCAGGATGGGGCCAAGAATGGCGAAATGAATATCGAGGCCGACCTGCTGACCGGCCACGATGATCGAGTTGAAAATCACCTCGCCGACGATGCCGCCGTAGCCTGAATTGAGAGGCCAGCCTTCCGAAACTGGAAGGGCCGCAAGGGCCGCCGATGCAAAACATACGCCGAAGGGCAGCACGGCAAGGTGGATCCAGCCCCATCGTAACCCCCGATGCGAAACAACCCGCCATGACCAGGCGATCAGGCCGAGGATGAGGGCGACAGAGCCAAACCCAATGGTCTGCAATAACAGATCGGCTAGATGTGCCCCGCCGCGGCCCAGCAGGTTGCTCGCCGGATTTGCCGTTGCATGATTGAAGTTGGGATCGTCCGGAGAATAGGACACAAGCGACAGGACGCAGACCAACGCGAGCAGAAGAAGCGCCAACCCACCCAATTCGACAAGCCGTCTGTGAATAAAATCAACACTTCCGCTTGGCAAAAGGGAAATCGATTTAGAGCCTTTGGATTTAAACATCATACGGGTATTCTATAAGCTATTGGCCAATCTAGATAAAGCCTCTTTGCTATTCTCCGGTGTCGCGACCAGGGCAACACGGATGTAGGGATCTCCGGGATTGACGCCGTCGGGGCCGGCAACGCTTAAATAACGGCCGGGCAAAACCCGGATTGCCGCGTTCATCCAGAGCCTTTTTGCCGCCTCCACGCCGTCGCCAACATCGAGCCAGAGAAAAAAGCCGCCTTCCGGGCGATAAAAGCCGAAACGAGAGCCGAAAATATCCGCCGCCATATCGAATTTCTGCCGGTAAAGATTACGGTTTTCCTCGACATGGTCGTCATCATTCCAAAGCGCCGTCGCCGCCGCGTAAACCGGTAGGGGTGACGCCGCCCCCGCAAAACCGCGTAAATTCAGAAACGCCTTGATAGTCGTTGCTTCCCCGACGCAGAAACCGGAGCGAAGGCCCGCCGCGCTCGATCGTTTCGAGAGGGAATGAAAGGCGAGTATATGGTCGATATCGCCGCCTTCTTCCGCGCATACTTCAAGAATCCCGGTGGGCGGCACGCGATCATAAATCTCCGAATAGCATTCATCGACAACCAGCATGAAATCATGCTTGCGGGCGAGGGCGAGCGCCGCCTTCAGATATTCCCTGCTGGCGACGGTTCCTTGCGGGTTGGACGGGGTGCAAAGGTAGAAAGCGGAGGCCCGCTCCAGCATTTCCACGTCAATTGCCTCAAGGTCGGGGAAAAAGTTCGTCTCCCGTCCGGCGGGCAGAAACACAGGCTCAGCTCCGGCCATGACGGCGGCGGCATGATAGACATGGTAATAGGGGGTCGGCAACAGAATGACGGGTTTCGGCTGATTATGGCCGGCCCGCTCCGTAATGACGGAGGCGATCATATACAGCGCCTCCTTGGTGCCGTTCACGGGGGCTATATTCCGCTCGCCATCGATCATGCCTGGCGGAAGTTTGTAGCGCCGGCCAAGCCAATCCGTGATTGCCGTCCGCAATTCCGGCGTGCCGTCGATCGGCGGATATTTCCCATAAAGATGCTCGTTCGCACGCAGCGCATCAATCATCAACTGCGGCGGCTTATGTTGCGGCTCGCCGACAGTCAATATAACGGGATCGAGACCCTGTGGCGGCGCCAGGGGGTCGAGAAGGTTTCGAAGCTCGCCAAAAGGGGAGCCGCGTAAGTGGGACAGTTCGGAATTGATCATATGCCCTGGATACCGAAATAATACGGAATTAACGGGCTTCGAATTTAGATAAATCGTCCAAGGGATACAAGCCGCACCATCCGAATAGACGCGTTATTTGGTGCGGCCTTGTTTTTGTATCACTCTTTTGGTGAAAAGACCTCGGTCAGCGCAGATCCTCTTCCGGATAGGCGCCAATTTTATGAATGCTGAGATCGGCACCGATGAACTCGTCCTCTTCCGACAGGCGGATGCCGCTCACCATTTTCAGAAGACCGTAAACGATGAACCCGGCAATCAGCGCATAAGCACAGCCGAGGAGGCTCACCACGACCTGCGCAATGAAGCTCACCCCGCCAAGCCCGCCGAGGGCTTCAAGTCCGAAAATACCTGCGGCAATACCGCCCCAAAGTCCGCAAAGGCCGTGCAATGGCCAGACGCCGAGGACGTCATCGATCTTGAGCCGGCTCTGGCAGTAGGTGAAGGCGAAGACGAAAAGGGTGCCCGCAACGGCGCCTGTCGCCAGCGCGCCGATGGGGTGCATGATATCGGAGCCCGCGCAGACGGCGACAAGCCCGGCGAGGGCGCCGTTATGTACGAAGCCCGGGTCATTTCGCCCGGCAACGAGCGCCGCGATGATGCCGCCGACCATGGCCATAAGGGAATTCATCGCGACAAGGCCGGAGATGCCGCCGATCGACTGGGCGCTCATCACGTTAAATCCGAACCAGCCGATACAGAGGATCCAGGAGCCGAGCGCAAGGAAGGGGATATTCGACGGCGGAATGCCATTTACCCGGCCGTCCTTTGCATAGCGGCCCTTTCGCGCGCCGAGAAGCAGGACGGCGCCGAGGGCAATCCATCCGCCGATCGCATGCACGACAATGGAGCCCGCGAAGTCATGGAAGCTTGCGCCGGTCAGGGTTTCGACCGTTTCCTGAAGGCCGAAATTGCCGTTCCAGACAAGCCCCTCGAAAAAGGGATAAATCAGCGCCGTCAATATTGCCGTTGCGATCAGCTGCGGCCAGAATTTGGCCCGTTCGGCGATACCGCCGGATATAATGGCGGGGATTGCCGCGGCGAAGGTCAGGAGAAAGAAAAATTTGACGAGGTCATATCCGTTGCTCGCAAAAGCATATCCTTCCGCCTCCATCTGGCCAGACAATACCGCGGCGTTGACCAGAAAATCGACGCCATAGGCGACGGCATAACCGATAAAAAAGTAACTGATCGTGGAGACGCCGAAATCGGTGATGATTTTGATCAGCGCGTTGACCTGGTTTTTCCGGCGGACAGTACCGACTTCCAGAAATGCAAAACCGGCATGCATGGCGAAGACAAGAATGGCGCCTAACAGCACAAACAGGACGTCTGTGCCCGTAATTCCCTCAGACATTCAGCTTAGCTCCCTCATAATCAAAGACCGCGTTGGGGCGCGGATTGACTATATTGTTATCAAGGAGCGTGCCAGCTCGGAATTGCCCAATTTTTGGCGCTTTTTGGAGGGCATTCGCGGAGAAACAATAGAATTTGCCCAATTTCTGATCAAATTAATGATCAAAAACTGGGCAAATGCCTTTTTGCTAAGCGGCCAGGCCGCTTGTTACGGGTTTAGAACGACTGGGAACCTTGCCCGAATTCCGGATAGGCTTCCAGACCGAGTTCCGCTTTGTCGAGGCCCTCGATCTCGTCTTCGACGCTGGCCCGGATACCAATCGTGTATTTCAGGATCAGCCAGAAGATCGAGCTCAAGACGAGTACGAAGAGACCGATTGACACGACGCCGGTCAACTGCGTGACGAACGTCGCCTCCGGATCGGAAATCGCAACGGCGAGCGTCCCCCAGATGCCGCAGAACAGATGGGCGGGGATTGCGCCGACAACGTCGTCGATCTTGAGCTTGTCAAGAAGCGGCACCGCGAAGACAACGATCACACCGCCAACTGCGCCGATCAGAATAGCCAGACCGATCGTCGGATCAGCAGGTTCCGCCGTGATGGAGACAAGGCCGCCAATCGCGCCGTTGAGCGCCAGTGTAAGGTCAACCTTCTTATAGATGATCTGGGTAACGATCATCGCCGCGAGTACGCCACCGGCTGCCGCCATGTTCGTGTTGGCAAAAACATTCGCCATTTCGATCGCGCTGGCCGCTGAACCCAGTGCAAGGACGGAGCCGCCGTTAAAGCCGAACCAGCCGAGCCAGAGAATGAACGTGCCGAGTGTTGCAAGTGGCAGATTTGCGCCCGGAAGCGGGTTGACCCTGCCTTCTGCGGTATATTTGCCTTTACGCGCGCCGAGGATGATGGCGCCTGTCAATGCCGCCCAGCCACCGACGGAATGCACGAGGGTCGAACCCGCGTAGTCGGAGAAGCCCATCTCGGACAGCCAGCCGCCACCCCATACCCAGGAACCCTGGATCGGATAGATGATCGCTGTCAGCAGAACGACGAAGGCCAGAAATGACCAGAGCTTTGTCCGTTCGGCCAGGGTTCCGGAAACAATCGACGCGGCGGTGGCGACGAAAACCATCTGGAAGAACCAGTCGGAGGAGGCGGAGTAGCCGCCATCCGAGAAGGTCCCGGCGAGAGCCTCAGCGTCATCCGGGCCCCAGAACGGGCTGAAGCTGCCGATATAGCCGGTCACGTCCATATACATAAGATTGTAACCGACGAGGTAAAAAGTCAGGCCCGAAAGGGCATAAAGGGCAATGTTCTTCAGGCAGATCGTCGCGGTGTTCTTGGAACGGACGAGGCCGCTTTCCAGCATGGCGAAGCCGGCGGCCATCCACATGACGAGCGCGCCGTTCACCAGGAAGGAGAAAGTGTTCAGCACATAGGCTGTTTCACTGTCGACGGCCGCAAAAGCAGGAGCGGCGCCAATCAGAGCAAAGGCCGCGGCGGTTGCGGCGGCGGTTTTTAGGTATGTCAAATTACGCATCGATTATCTCCTAGAGCGCGTCTGCGTCAGTTTCGCCCGTGCGAATACGGACGACGTTCTTCAAATCAAAGACAAAGATTTTCCCGTCGCCGATCTGTCCGGTTTTCGCGGCGCCGGCAATGGCTTCCACCACCCGCTCCGCCAAATCCCCCTTTACGGCGACTTCGATTTTAATTTTGGGAAGGAAGGAGATGGCATATTCCGCTCCGCGGTATATCTCCGTATGCCCTTTCTGACGGCCATACCCCTTGACTTCCGTTGCTGTTAGCCCGTCGACACCGATCGATGTCAGGGCGTCGCGCACTTCATCCAGTTTGAAGGGCTTGATTACAGCCATAACCAGCTTCATGATGCTCACCTCATTGACTTGTTTTGACCGGGAATGAAATAGCCCGGCTTCGGGTCTCTTTGTTCAAGACCCGTGCCAGTTGAGGTTCAGATTTCTTTCTGGTTTGTATTCAATGGGTTATGGGAGGGGTGCCGAAAATTTATGCGCAAAAGGGTGGAAATTTTGCTCAAAAAATAGGCAAATAGGACGTATTGCCTAAAAATTAGCCATTCAACGGCTTGAGAGTCTTCTCAACCGCTGCTGACAGGCGGAGCAGTTTGCCCTCGCAATCGCCCGGCGCCATCAGCATCAGGCCCACCGGAAATCCGCTTTCCATGCCGCAGGGCAAAGTGGTGGCGCAAAGACGCAGCAAATTGGCGAGCCGCGTCAGGCTGATGGACATCATTGTCGCGCGTAAATAGGCATCGACGCTTTGCAAGAGGGGTCCGATGGCCGGCGGATGCTCTGGCTGCGTCGTGCCGACAACCAGATCATAGCCAGCCGTCTGCTTTATATATTCCGCTCCGAGCCGTTCCATCCCACGGTAAAGCGCGGCGGCATCAACGGCGGTGTATTTTTCCGCGGCCAGTATGCGTTCTTCGATGGGTTCATACATACAGCCCCGATTTGCGCGGATCTGGTCGCCATACATCATGCAGGCTTCAATGGCGGCAGGGCTGCCGTGCTTGGTGGAAAGCGCACCCACCTCATCAAAGGCCGGAACCGGCCCCTCGGTGATTTCGGCGCCCGCGGCTTCCAGAAGCACGAGGCCTTCTTTAATTTTTGTCGTGATGGCGGGATCGGTCAGCTCATCGAACTGGCTGGTTGCACGCAGGATGCGAACGCCCTTCAGCGATACGCCCGAAAGATCCGCGGCGGGTCTGCCGGACAGAATGCTGTAGAGGATATTGGCATCGGCGACATCCCGGGTCAGCGGCCCGATGGTATCCTGCGAATAGGAGAGCGGAATGACGCCCTCCAAGGAAATCTGGCCATGCGTGGTTTTAAGGCCGGTGATACCGCACCATGCCGCCGGAATTCGGACGGACCCGGCGGTGTCCGATCCAATGGCAGCGGGCGCAAGACCTTCGGCGATGGAGAGCGCGGCGCCCGCGGATGATCCGCCGGGCACCCTGTCGACCTCCCGGTCGAAGGGATTCGGGCCGGTCCCGGTCCAGGGATTGACGCCGATGCCGGAAAACGCGATGTCCGGCATATTCGTTTTGCCCAGGCAGACAAGTCCGGCGCGGCTCGCCCGCGTGAGACATTCCGCATCTGCGGTCGGGATCCGCCCTTCATAAAGCCGGGTGCCCGCTTCCGTTGCGACGCCCGCCGTGTCAAAAAGGTCTTTCCAGGAAATCGGCACACCATCGAGCGGGCTGAGGCGGCTCCCCCTCTCAGCGCGGATCGCGGCGGCTTCTGCTTCCTTCAAAGCTCGATCTTCGGTAAGGCGGACATAAATGCGCCGCTCCGGATCAAATTTCTTGATCCGTCCCAGAAAATATTGCGCCAGATCAATTGGATTAATCGACCGTTCGCCTATAAGATGCCCAAGTTCAAGGGCCGTCATATCGTGCCAGGGTTTTGCCATGGGGCCAGATTAGGGCTATATCCATAAAGTGGCAAGAGAGGCTGAACAGAATAAAAGCGATGGTGGGAAAAATGCCGGAACAAGGGATTGATATGGACCTTCTGGTCGTCGGAGGCGGGTTAAATGGCCTCCCGTTCGCCATAGCCGTTGCGGACGCCGGGATGCGCGTGCTGGTTCTCGAGCGGGAAGAGCCGACGCATCTTGTCGATGCCACGTTCGATGGCCGCGTGTCGGCAATTGCCCATGCATCGCGAAACCTGCTGCGGTCCTGCGGCGTGTGGGAGCATGTAAAGGCCAAGGAGCCCATGCTCGATATCCGTATCACGGATGGCCCGTCAAAATTTTTCCTGCATTACGACCATCGCCAGCTTGGTGACGAACCCTTCGGACATATGGTGGAGAACCGGCATTTGCGCGAGGCGCTCTACCGCCGGGCCGCTGAAATCCCGACTCTGACCATCATGGCGCCGGCAGAATATAAAACTGTGACCCGGGATGCGGCGGGTGTCACGGCCGAGCTTGCTGGCGGCGAGAGGGTAACGGCGCGTCTTCTGGTCGCGGCGGATGGCCGCAATTCCCCATTGCGCAAGCTTGCCGGAATCAAGACGGTCGGCTGGTCCTATGACCAGATGGGCGTCGTCTGCACGATCGCCCATGAAATCCCCCATCACGGCGTGGCGCAGGAGCGGTTCCTGAAACTCGGTCCTTTCGCTATCCTCCCGATGACCGGCAACCGGTCTTCCCTCGTCTGGACCGAGCCCACGGACAGGGCAAAAGTCATCATGGCCTTGCCGGACGCGGAGTTTCACCGTGAAATGGCGAAACGCTTCGGTGATTACCTTGGCGAGTTGAAAGTCGTCGGGCCACGCTGGAGCTATCCGCTGACCTTGCATCAGTCGGAGCGCTATGTCGACCAGCGGCTTGCCCTGATAGGCGATGCGGCGCACGGCATGCACCCCATCGCCGGGCAGGGCCTGAACCTCGGCCTGCGCGATGTGGCGGCCCTTGCGGAAGTGGTGATCGACGCGGCACGGCTGGGTCAGGATATTGGCGGCGCCACAGTCCTTGAGGATTATCAGCGCTGGCGGCGGTTCGACAGCATTGTACTACTGGCGATCACCGACGGGCTGAACCGTCTCTTTACGAATGATATCCCGCCGATCCGGCTGGCGCGTGATCTGGGGCTCGCGGCGGTAAACAAGATGCCGAAACTCAAGGGCTTCTTCATGGAGCATGCGCGCGGCACGGTCGGAAAAATGCCACGGCTGCTGCGCGGCGAGGCCCTGTGACGGAACTTACGGGTCTCGGCTGAGACCCTTCTTCGCCAGGTTATCGAGATAGGTTTCCCATATGTTCTCCTGGTTCAGGCCAAGCTCGTAAAGGTAGGCCCATGAGAACAGGCCGGTATCGTGCAGGTCATCGAAGCTGATGCGAACCGCGTAGTTTCCGACCGGCTCCAGCCCCATTATCCCCACATGCCGCCGCCCGGCGACGAGCTGCTTTTGACTTGCGCCATGTCCCTGTACTTCGGCGGACGGGCTCTCGACGCGCAACAGCTCCGCAGGGAACTGAAAAGAATGCCCGTCGTCAAAGGAAACGACAAGCGCCTTTTCGGCTTTCTTCAAGCGGATTTCCGTCGGCTTCGGCCGCCCCGCACGGTCATAAATTTCGCCGCTCATTACCCTTGGGTCTCGTCGATTTCGCGGGCCTCATCCATCAGCATGATGGGAATACCGTTTCTTATCGGAAAGGCAAGCCCGGCCGATTTGCTCACCAGCTCGTTATTCTCACGATCAAAAATAAGCGGCCCTTTAGTCAAGGGACAAACAAGGATTTCAAGAAGTTTCGGATCAACGGCGAGGGTCTTGTTATCGGTCATGAGGGATCTCTCAAATTAGGATTACTGCACGGTACGGTGAGTTTCCACTTGCTGCAGCATCATCTGCAAGAGGCAGATCAGCAGGTTGCACCGTGCGGTGACGTCTTCCGCTTCGAGCAACGCCTGTTTCTCCACCGGCGAAAACGGGCAGATCATCGAGAGGGAATTAACAAGACTGTCGTCTTCCAGATGATCGAGCGTCTGCCAGTCGCTCGCGCCGTCCTCGAATTCCAGAAAATGATGGAGTGCGTCATGGAGGGCGCCGCGGTCGACGCCATTGCGATGCGCCGGTTCCAGATCATGCATGAATCTGCTGTAGCCGGCCTTTACTTGGCGGTATGGCGTCGCGACGTCCAGTTCCTCGACCACTTCGAAGCGGCAAAGCCCTTCAAGGGTAATGCGCAGCATCCCGTTCGGCAGTTCGCCATATTCGCAGATTTTCCCGGCGCAGCCGATCTGGTAAATTTCCGGCGTCATCTGGTTGGAGTCCGGATCGCGCGGCTGGATCATGCCGATCAGGCGATGCGTCGCCAGGGCGTCCTGCACCATCGCAAGATACCTCGGCTCGAATATATTCAGGGGCAGATGTCCATTGGTCAACAACAGCGCGCCGGTCAGCGGGAAGATCGGGAGAACGGGTGGAAGTTCCTCCAGTCCCGTATTCGCGACCGTATCCGTCATGAGAAGAGGATCGATGACAGTTGCCGGCGCAGGGATTTGGTGAGCGGGTTCGTCGGCCCCATCATTTCCAGAAGTTTCAACAGTTCTTGTCGCCCGGCCGCCTCGTTCCAGTCACGATCGCGGCGGATGATTTCAAGAAACTCTCCGCCGCCGGTTTCGTAGTCGCCATTGCCCACGAGGGCTTTTGCATACTCCAAGCGGGCGTCAAGATCGTCCGGATTTTCCTCGACCTTGGCGCGAAGGGGTTCGAGTTCCCCTGCATTCGCGGCGTTTTCGGCAATCGAAATGGCTGCGAGCGCCGCCGAGACGGCTGGCGATTTCTTGGGGCTTTCGGGAATGGTTTCCATCAGGCTTTTGGCCGCCTCTACCTCGCCAAGCTTGACATAGACGCGGGCAAGCTGCGCCTTGGCGTCCGTATGCTCGGGTTCAATTTCCAGGATTTTTGCGAATGCGGCGAGGGCGACTTCCGTATTCCCCGCTTCCAGCGCCTCGCTGCCCGATTGATAGGCCTCCTCGACCGGAGAGGGGCCGATAGGTCCGGCATGCCGCTCAACGAATTCCTTGATTTTGCTTTCCGGCAGGGCGCCCATGAATCCGTCGATGGGGCGTCCGTCCTTGAAGGCGAAAACGGCGGGGATGGATTGCACCTGAAGGCTCTGGGCGATCTGCGGATGCTGATCAATGTCGATCTTGACCAGCCGGACCGCGCCTTTCGCATCCTTCACCACCTTTTCAATCAAGGGCCCGAGCTGCTTGCAGGGGCCGCACCAGGGGGCCCAGAGGTCGACCAACACGAGGGTATCCTTGCTGGCTTCAACGACATCTTGCATGAAAGTCTGGGTGGAGCCGTCTGTGATCAAGTTATCGGCCGTACCGGCGCTTTCGCCAATCAGAGTTTCCATAAGCTTATTTTACCAATATCTGTTCGTTATCAAAGAAGAGCAAACCGCAAGTGCCGTTTGTTGTCCGCTCAATGGGATAGCACCATAAACCCGCTTTGTTAAGAGGTCCTGTCGATGATTTAGGCCAGGGCGATAGACAATCAAGCCGCGAATGATTTATCCGTCCCGCTCCGGCAGCTCGAGAAGGCGGACCTCATGACCGCAATGGCGGATGAATTTTTCAAGATCTCTCGCGGCCAGCTGCGTCGTCATGGTGTTGCGAAGCGGATGGTAGTTGAGGAATTCGTGCTCCATCATCCGCTTCTCCAAAACCACTGAAACCTTTCGTTCCGCATCATTGATCAGCGAGAAGGGGGTGACCGATCCGGGTTCGACGCCAAGTGTTTCGTAAAGAAGGTCGGGCTTGCCAAAGCTCAGATTCTTGGCGCCCACCAGTTTTCTGAACGCCTTGAGATCGACGGCGGTTTCCTGCAGGCAGACAACCAGGTAAAGGTCTCCCGTCTTGTCTTTCAGAAACAGATTCTTGCAATGCCCGCCCGGAATGTCACCGGTATGTTCCTGCGCCTCCTCGACCGTGAAAACCGGCGCATGGTGATGGGTTTCATAGGTGATTCCCAACGCATCGAGTTTTTCAAACAAATCCTCTGGTGTTGCCGGCATTGGCCGTCCTTTCTCTCCCCTCGCGAAGGAGGAAATTAGCGGCTCCATCCGTTTGGGGAAATAAAGAATTGTCAAAAGCGGAATTTTTTCGGAAAACGCGCTTGCATTCGGAGCCCATTTACGTATTATCCCGCCTCGCAACGCAGTTTGCGCGCTCGAGCGGGCGTAGCTCAGGGGTAGAGCATAACCTTGCCAAGGTTAGGGTCGTGAGTTCGAATCTCATCGCCCGCTCCATTTATCAAAAAAAGCCCTGCCGGAAACGCGGGGCTTTTTTGTGTCTATCCTCTCTCTTCCAAGAGCCGAAACACCCCGCTCGCATTAAAAATGATATTCTCGCCGACCCGGGCTTCGGCCTCGACGAAGGCGAATCCGTCGTTTAGCCCTGTCTGATGCGCAGTCCCCTCCAGCCAGTCACCGATATCGGCGGCCGCGCAGATATTGCAGTTGAGATTGATGGTCACGGCGGTAACCTTGTTGGCGCGGGCTACGGCGGTGGCCATCAGGCCGTCGGCGAAGGTCGTCATCATGCCGCCATGAAGACGCCCGCGCGAGTTGCAATGACGCGCGGTTACAAAGAGACCATGCCAGAAACGGTCTCCCTCCACTTTGTGAAAGAACGGCCCGTTATGGGTTGAAAAGGGGCCGCGCGTCCGGCTTTCGACGAACCCTGGCGGAATGTCACCGGGCAGTGGTTTGCGTGTCATTTTCGACAATTTCCCTTCCACAATTTTTGCGGTTGACTTTCGTTATTAGACTTTTTATAAATCTTATAACGAAAGTAGCATTGAGAAAATCGCTAAACAAGAAGAACCGAACAGGGAAGGAAAAAGAATGAGCGATTACAAGAAATTGATTTTCGAGCGCAAGGACGAAGTCACGACGATCACCTTGAACCGGCCGGAAGTGCATAATGCGCTCGACCGGGAATTATCGGCGGAGCTAAAAGACGCCATTCTCGCCGTTCGGGCCGACAGGGAATGCCGCGTCATGATCCTTCGCGGCGCCGGAGATACCTTCTGCGCAGGCGACGACATAAAAGAATTCAATGAATGGAAAGGCGACGAAGCCTACTGGCAGGTCCGCCTTTATCAGGAAACCGTACAACTGATAGAAGATCTGACGCCTGTCACCATTGCCGCCGTCGATGGCGTCTGCACGGGTGGCGGGCTCGAGCTTACGCTTGTTTGTGATTTTGTTGTCGCGACTAACCGCTCCCGTTGGGGAATGCCGGAAATCGACTGGGACATCACGCCGGGTTGGGGTGGTCTTTCCAGAATTCCCCGGTTCGCGGGACGGCGCAAGGCGAAGGAATGGAACCTGATCGGCATGTTGTTCTCGGCGGAGAAGGCCGAGCGCTATGACCTTGTCAACCGGGTTGTCTCACCGGAAAAGCTTACCAGTGAGGTCGCCAAGCTGACGGAAATCATGCTGCAGAAGCATCCAATGACGGTACGCCGGACGAAATTCGCCCTTAACAAGAGCGCCGACCTGTCGGTACAGGGGGCGCTCGCGTTCGAGGTTCCCATCATGCCCTATGCGCGCGGCTCATCTGGGCTCAAGGATTTCACGAAAGCGGAAAGCCGCAAGAAGCGGCGGGAATTGTCCAAGGATTTCTGGTCTGACTGATACATTATTTAAGGGGAGCGCCTGAGCGCGGTCCCGAACTGGTGCCCGAAGAATGTTTCATCTAACGCAAGTCCTCGATTGTGTATGCAATGCCGTCCCTGAGCGGGAGGCGATTGTCTGCCGTGGAAAAAGATGGACATTCGCGGATTTTGCGGATCGCTCCAGCCGCCTCGCCAATGCGCTTGGCGCGCTGAAGCTCGGTTGCCATCAGGAGCGGGAAACAGTGGAGGATTGGCAGTCGGGACAGGACCTGATTGCGATCTATCTGCATAACGGCAATGAATATCTCGAAACCATGTTCGGGGCGTTCAAGGCGCGCGTCGCCCCGTTCAATGTGAATTACCGCTATGTTGAGCAGGAGCTTGCCTATCTTCTCAATAACGCGAAAGCAAGGGCGATTGTCTACCAACGGAGCTTCGGCGAAAAGCTTGCGGCGATCAGGGATCGCCTTCCCGACCTCCAAATCTTTATCGAGATCGACGATGGCGGCCCTTCCTATATTGATGACGCGATCGATTACGAGTTTCTCCTGGAAGCAGCCACGCCGGATACTGTGATGCTTCCTTACAGCCCGGACGATCTTTATATCCTCTATACCGGAGGCACCACCGGTAAGCCGAAGGGCGTGCTCTGGCGGCAGGGGGATATCTGGATCTCGGTTCTGGGCGGGCGGCGACTATCGGACAAGGGCATTATCGAAAGCCTCGACGAAGTCGCCGCCATCGCTCGGGAGGGAACAATGCCGGTGATGCCCGCGCCCCCCTTTATGCATGCGGCGGGGCAATGGAATGCCATCATGGGCCTGTTCGCCGGGAACACGGTCGTTATTCAGGATCAGGTCGCGCATTTTGACGCGGCGGATATTCTCGATACCATCGAACGCGAAAAAGTCGTGATGCTCTCCATCGTCGGAGATGCCTTTGCCATTCCATTGATTGAGGAAATCAAAATGGGAAGCCGTGATCTTGGAACGCTTCGCTTTTTTCTGAACAGCGGAGCCCATTTGTCGGCGCGCACGAAGAAGGAACTTACCCGCTTGTTGCCGAAAACAAGAATTCTCGATTTCCTGGGGTCGACCGAAGGCGGCAATCAGGGGCAGCATGTCGAGGATATCGAGGGGCATCCGTCCGGGACCTTCAAAATGTCGCCGAGCAGCGCCGTTCTGAGCGAGGATCGCACGGCGTTGCTTGAAGAAGGACATGATGGGCTCGGTTGGTGGGCTCGTCGCAAATATGTTCCCATCGGTTATCTGAATGACGAGGTGGCGACGAAAAAAACCTTCGTCAGGATCGACGGGGAACGCTTTGCCATTGCCGGTGATCGCGCGCAGTTGTTGGGCGGGGATCTGGTCCGGCTCTTCGGTCGGGATTCCCTCGTGATCAATAGCGGCGGTGAAAAAATATTCGTCGAGGAAGTGGAAGAAGCGCTGAAAAAACATGCTGCCGTAAAGGATGCGCTGGTTGTCGGCCGGGAAAGCGCCCGCTGGGGACAGGAAGCTGTCGCCGTCGTCCAGCTACATCCTGATACCGAGGCGCAAGAAACGGCTATTCATGAAGAATCTTCCCGGCATATCGCCCGGTATAAGTTACCCAAGCAGATCTTCTTCGTGCCGGAAATCGTTCGGCACGCCAATGGCAAGCCGGATTATCGATGGGCGGCCGCCTACGTGAAGGGGCAAAAGGTTCAAGAAGGGGCCTGATATGCCACATCGTCGAGGGTCACCAGGCTGTCGCAAGTCCGACAACGAAGTTCCGCGGCAAACTGATGACCGCACGCCTTATGCGTGAGAATAAGCGGCGGCCCCTTTGCATCGGCAAGCCATTTGTCACCCCAGGCAATGATGGCGAGCGGCACGGCATAAAGCGCCAGCCCCTTCTCCGTCATTCTGTATTCTGAAAGATGCGGCTGGTCGGCAATCGGCTGCGTCCGGAGCACACCTGCCGCGACAAGCCGTTTGAGACGCGCTGTCAGGATGTTGCTCGCAATGGACAGGCGCCGCTGGAAGGCATCGAAACGCCTGACACCATAAAAGCACTCGCGAATGATCAGAAAACTCCAGGGGTCGCCTATGGCCGCCATGGTCCGGGCAATCGAGCAGGGCCGCTGACGCTCCAGAAGCTCCTGCTCGACATATCGCATTTTCGCAAATTTCGCGCGGCCCTTGCTCCGGTTCTTGATCCGGCTTTCAAAGCTGACCTCCCGCGCGTCGACTGTCTGATGGCAGTGAGAGCAGACAATGGCGCGCTTAAGGGGATGGCCGCATTTCTTGTGAATGAGGCTTTCTGGGCTGGGGCCCTCTCCGACCCAGTCTTCGCCCCAGTTGAGCGCCGCTACAAGTGCCGGCAGCAGATCGCGGCCCCGTTCGGTCAGGAAATATCCTTTGCGTAAACCCCCGGGGACGAGCGCCTTTTGCTCCAGCACGCCGTGACGCACAAGGCGCTTGAGGACACGTTTGAGCGATTCACGTGCGATTCCGAGATTGGCCTGGAAACTGTCGAACTGAACGACGTCGTGAAACAATGCCTCCCGAAGTACGAGGAAGGTCCAGGCGCCGCCAAGGATCTCGAAGGATCGCTCAACGGAACAGCTGCTTTCCGGCAAGATTTCTTCCTGTAACATTCTGCCTGTATAACATTTTCATGCTTTCAGTACGAGACTATTTCTACTTGCGATATGAGACTTTTTGCGATATTCTCATGATCTAAGACAACAAGACGGAATAAAAAGAATGAAAGCGATTGTTGTTAACGGCACCGCGGGCCTTGATGGCCTGCAACTTTGTGAATTCCCGAAACCCACCGTTCGGCCACGCGGCCTGATCGTTGAGATCAAGACGGCTGCGCTCAATTTCCCGGATATACTGCAGCCAAAAGGACTTTATCAGGACCAGCCGGAGCCGCCCTTTGTTCTCGGTCTGGAATTTTCCGGTATCGTTCGGGAGGCCGGCGAGGATTGCAAACGCCTCAAAGTCGGGGATCGGGTCGTTGGCATGGGACAGGGCGCGCTTGGCCAGTTCAGTTCGGTTCGCGAACAAATGTGCTTCTTGCTTCCGGAAAATCTGTCCCACGATCTCGGCGCCGCGGTCCCGCTTGCCGGAGGGACAGCGATGTATGGCCTGAAATACTGCGGCCGGCTCCGCGAAGGCGAGACGCTTGTCGTTCTGGGCGCGGCCGGCGGTACCGGCAATTATGCCGTCCAGATCGGCAAGGCCCTCGGTGCCCGGGTGATCGCCGTCTGCTCCAGCGAGGAAAAGATGCAATCGGCCAGAGAAGTCGGCGCCGATATTGCCATAAATTACCGTCAGGAAGATTTGGCGGAACGGCTCAAGGAACTAACCGACAATCGCGGGGTCGACGTCATTTATGATCCGGTTGGCGGCGAACTTTTCGATATATGCTCCCGCAGACTTGCGATCGGTGGTCGGTTGCTGATCGTTGGATTTGCATCCGGCACGATACCGGACCTTCGCATGAACATGCCGCTTATCAAGTCTTACGGCGTCCTCGGCGTGAACTGGTCGCTGACCGCATGGCGGCGGCCCGAGATATCAAACCTTGTCATGGCGGACCTCTTTGATCTGTGTGAACGAGGTCTCGTGCGTCCCGTCATCGACAAGGTTTTTCCGCTTCATCACGCGCGGGCCGCCCTCGCTCGCCTTGAAAATCAGCAGGCGATCGGGAAAACCCTGGTACATGTCGGCTAATCCGACGCCGTCGCCGCGTTTTTGCGTCGCTGCATCCAGACGTCAAGCGACCAGTGATCCCGGTGCCGGAGGAGCCAGAGCGCCGTGAAACCCGCGAGAGCGGCTAATGCGATGGCATTGTTCCGGTTGATAGGAAAACCGTCTTCAATAACGAACGGAGAGACAAGGCTCGGGAAAATGACAATCACGGTCACCAGATGCATCAAGAACAAAAGACCGTAGGAAACCACGCGCCAGAGACCCAGCGCGGCCAGTAGACAAATCGCGATCTGCGCGCCTCCCATCAGGTAAGGCATTGTTTGGCCGATCTCCACCCCGTGAAAGTAACCCCAGATGCGGACATATTGTCCCGGTTCTATGATCTTGTTGACCGCCCAGACAAAAAGAAACCAGGCAAGGCCGGTGCGAAGGATCAACAGGGCAAGCGCCTCTCTCGTCTCCGGGTTTTTCATCGGCAATCTCCTCGTCAAATAGAGCGGACTATTTTCCGGTGATATCAGAAATCCGTCGGCGATCCCGCACACGAAGTCTCACTATTGCGTGAGCCGGCCGCCGCCTGCCGCCCTTGAGAAAACCCGTAACATATTGCGCGAAATCAATGCGCAAGATCTTGTATCGAACTTTAAACGTCTTAGCTGCATTACATAGCATCGTAACCAACAACTCAGGGAGAAGAGCAAGACCATGTCACATGTCCCCCACGAACTCGCCGAAGAATTTCCCGACGCCAAGGACCAGATTCATGAATTGACGCAGTCGGACGCGCATTTTGTGAAGCTTGCCGATGAATATCATACGGTCAATCGGGAAATTCACAGGATTGAGACGAATGTGGCTCCGGCGGACGAAGGCTATGAGAAACAGCTCCGCCGTCAGCGATTGGCGCTCAAGGACCAGATCAGCACATATTTGAGCTGAACGGCCTTATGCGCTCTTTCGCAAGTAGATGATCCAGTAGACAAGTGCGACAAGGGCGCTCCCGCCTAATATATTTCCGGCCGTAACCACCAGCAGGTTCAAAAAGAACCCGCCAATAGGGATGGTGTCAACGCCGTGGAAATAGGCAACCGGGATCAGGTACATATTCGCAATCGAATGCTCGAAGCCGAGGGCGACGAAAGCGGATACGGGAAAGAGGATTGCCAGAATCTTTCCGCTAACGTTCCGCGCGGCAAAGCAAAGCCAAACCGCAAGACAGACGAGTGTGTTGCAGAGAACCGCGAGAAAGAAGGCGTTTACCAGGGGCAGCGCGATTTTGGCGTTGGCGATGGTTGCTGCGGCGTCGCCAACGGCGCCGCCATTAAAGTTGAGAACGCCCGACAGGTTGACCAAAAGAGCGGTGCCAAGCGCACCGATAAAATTTCCCGCATAGACGATCAGCCAGTTTCGAAGGAGTTCGCGGCTGGATATCTTGCGGCTCGCCCATGCCATGACGATGAGATTGTTGCCGGTAAATAACTCCGCCCCGCCGACGATCACGAGGACAAGGCCAAGGGAAAAGGCGATACCACCCAGGAAACGGGTCGTGCCAAATCCAAGCTCGCTCCCCGTGATCACCAATGTATAAAAAGCGGCCCCGAATGAGATAAATGCCCCGGCCAAAATCGCGAGCATCAGCGTTTGCGTGAAACCGAGATGGGCTTTCGTGACGCCGGCCGTCTCGACCTTCTCGGCCATCTCTTTTGGGCTGAAGGCATCGATTCCAAGATCGATAGGCGTATTTGGCATCTCAATTCACCGCGGTCGAAGAAGGAGAGGGCCAGTCTAGCTGATGGCACGGGCAAAGAATAGTCTTCGCATATTCTTGCAATTGCACCGGCTTTCTGCTTAACGGAATGACTATGATCAGGATCAACAGCGATATTTCCCTTGCGGAATCGGAAATTACGGAAAGCTTTCTGCGCGCGCCCGGCCCCGGCGGACAAAATGTCAATAAGGTCGAGACCGCCGTTCAACTGCGATTCGATGCGAAGAACAGCGTCAACCTGACGCCGGCGGTTTTCGAACGCCTGCGGAAACTGGCGGGACAGCGTATGACGAAGGACGGCGTCCTTGTTCTTACGGCAAGTGAATACCGGTCGCAGGACAGAAATCGCAAAGCCGCGCTGAGCCGTCTGGTTGATCTGATACGCGACGCGGCGGTTGTCCCGAAATATCGGCGTCCGACCAGGCCCACCCACGCGTCCAAGCTCCGGCGACTGGAGAAAAAGCAAAAACGCGGCCATCTTAAAAAGAGCCGCGGCAGAGTGACCGACGATTAACTCAAGGACGTTTTTCGGCGCGGCTTGGGGTCGATATACCGCCATCCGACCAACGTGCCTGGCCGAGTTTCCCTATTTATATTTTCTTTAAATCGTTGACTTATCAAAAATAATCTATAAGTAGTCGCTACGTGTTACATTCGTTATCGACTTGCCTAACTAACCGGCTTACCGGTTACCTTAGTTATCCCCTGACAATGTGATCGTTAGAAAACCGCAGACCTGCACGGTGTGGGTGGCGCGTTTCATGTTGCTATAAGAGGAAAATACTATGGCTACTGGTACTGTAAAATGGTTTAACCCGACAAAAGGCTTTGGATTTATTGAGCCTGAAGACGGATCAAGCGATGCTTTCGTTCATATTTCTGCCGTCGAGCGCGCCGGACTTCGGAGCTTGAACGAAGGTCAGAAAGTTTCTTATGAACTTGAAGCTGGCAAAAACGGCAAATCGTCAGCTGAAAATATTACGCTGGTAAAATAACCGGCAAAATAAACGCCGCCGTCAGTGAATTCTGACGGCGGCTTTTTTATGTCCGCTGCAAACAGCGTCGTGTTTTTCCTATTTGCGGGTGATCACGATTTCCAGATACTCGGACGGAACGACCAGAGTTTCATCACCGGACGTATTGAAGCTCTCCAGGAGATATAGAATATCTTCGCTGAGTTCGGCCTGCTGGGAAGAGCCAAGCGCACCGAACGCTTTTAGAACCGGCCCGTAATAGTTTCTGAAAACCTCCAGCCAATGCTGGGCAGAGCGGTAGCGGAACGCATAATGCCGCCGCGTGATGTCTATTTTCTGCGCGGTCGCGCCAAAGAAATCTTCGATCCGGTCTTCCGTACCCCATAGCGCCGGTGAATTGACGCCGGCGGGCGGCGGTACGTAACGGCCGATGATTTTGAACAATGCGCCGATGAACCCTTCCGGCGTCCAGTTTGCGAGGCCGATTTTTCCGCCGCTGCGGCACACGCGATCCATTTCATTGGCCGCTTTGCGCTGGTTCGGTGTGAACATGACCCCGAAGGTCGACGCGACGGCATCAAAGCTGTCGTCCGCGAAGGGCAGGTCTTCGGCGTCGGCAATTTTATATTCCACATTGACACCGTCCGCTTCGGCGCGCGCCTGGCTCTGTTTCAACAGGCTCTGAACATAGTCCGTCGATGTGACGTCAGTCCAGCGCCGGGCGGCGGCTAAGGTAAAATTACCGTTTCCGGCGGCGACATCCAGCACTTTCTGTCCCCCTCGGAGATCCATTGCCTCGGCAAGGGATTCGCCTGTTATCTGCAGCGTGGCGCCGATGAGGGAATAATTCCCCGACGCCCAGGTCGCATTCTGCTTCGCTTTGATGGCGTCGAAATTCGGTGTCGTGTCCATTTCCAATGCGATTGCCATTTTTTTTCTCCTTCAGTTTTCGCCGCGACCGGCATTCGGTCGTTGCGGCAATTCGACTAATCAAGAACCGCACAAGCTGCGGTGATGAAGGGAATATGGCGGAGGCTTCGCTTGATTGCTTGAAGGATATCTGGAGATTTCCTGACGATCCTGTGAATTAATCTGGCGGAAACCTGGCAGGTCCGTGACAGTAACAGGTGGTTGTGATATTTTTCGCACCAGCCGCGCCGGAAGAGAACTTCATGATTTACCGATTTGAGAATTTCGAATTTGATACCTATCGCATGGAGTTACGGCGGGATGGTGAGGTTATTGCCATTGAACCCCAGGTCTTTTCATTGCTGGAGCTGTTGATCACAGCGCATGATCGGGTGGTCAGCAAAGATGAAATCAACGAGATTGTCTGGGGTGGGCGGTTCGTCTCGGAATCCGCGCTCAGCAGTCGGGTCAAGCTAGCCCGTAAGGCGCTAAACGATAACGGAAATGACCAGCGATTGATCAAAACGGTGCATAACCGCGGCTTTCGGTTTCTTGGTGAGCCGGAAACAGTGGAAGTAATTCCCGGCGCTGCGAAGACGGAGCTGTCGGCGGCGGCGCAGCAAACCCTCTATAATCCCGCTCATGCCGAGCCGTTTACGCCCCTGCAACCGGGGACGGCGGACCAGGGCAGCCACTATGTCCGTGACCGGCCGACCATTGCGGTATTGCCGTTTGAGCAGTTGGGCGGGGAAATTGCTGTCAGGGGCTTTGCCAAGGCGATTTCCCATGAGCTGATCCAGGAGCTGTCGCGCCTTCGCTGGTTATATGTGATCGCGCGCGGGTCCTCCTTTCGATTTAACGGTGCGAACTACGATCCCGAGGTCATCCGTAAATCTCTCGGCGCGGATTATATTCTAACGGGCGCGGTCGACATCATGGGGAACGAGAGTTTCATCAATGTCGAACTCTACGGCGCCGAGGATGGGCGGATTATCTGGGCCGACCGATACAAGGAACGGTCGGATGAGCTGATCGGGGTTCGGCAAACATTGGCCGCGCAAGTTGTTTCGGCAATTGAAGTGCGCGTCCCGATGGAGGAAGCGGCGCGTGCCGCGACATTCGCGACGGAGAATCTTGGCGCCTGGGCTGCCTACCATCGAGGGCTTAGTCATATGTATCGGTTCAACAGCCATGACAACGCCGTTGCCGCGGCGCTCTTCAAGCGGGCGATCGAGGCTGACCCCAACTTTGCGCGGGCTTATGCGGGGCTCTCTTTTACGCATTTCCAGAACTCTTTCCTTAACTTCGTTCCGAATACCCGGGAGGAGAGGGTGCTCGCCCATCGTACGGCGGAGAAGGGGTTCGAGATAGATTCCCTTGACCCGTTCACCAATCTGACGATGGGCCGCGCGAGCATGCTTCAGGGAAATGTCGAGACGGCGCAGCATTGGTTTGAGCGCAGTATTGCGCTGTCGCCCAACTACGCCTTCGCCAAATACAATCTCGCCTTCGTGAATATGCTTTGTGACAATGCAGAGTCCTGCAATGAGAATGTGTGCTCGGCCATGTTGCTTAGCCCTCTGGATCCTCTGAAATATGCGATGCTCTGCGCGCGCGGAATGGCGCATATGGCGATCGGGGAGTATAAGGACGCCAGCTTTTACTGTACGCAAGGCGCGCTTGAGCCGAACGCCCATATCCATATTCACGCGATGGCGGCGGTTACTAATCATCTGGCGGGCAACGCCGTTGCCGCATCCGCCTGGGCCGACATTGTCAAAAAGCGGAAACTCGGGAATTATCAGGAACTGTTTTTCCGGGGCTTTCCGCTTCGTGAAGAGAAAACAAGACGCATCGTGCAAAAGGCGCTCAAGGAACTCGGATTTTAAGACGGCAACCAGGTGTCGGGATGGTCGATGCTGCGGAATCCGGTCAATCGCGCAGCTTGGACATGGGCAAAATACCCGGGACCCATAAAGACCTAACGGGGAAGCTGGTTGGTTTCCTTATCGGTCGGCGTTTCCCCGACGTAAAGATAGAGCCCCTGCCATTTCATTTCGATATAGGTGAGAAGGGCAAAGATAAAGGTCAGTACGCCGAAGATTTCACCTACCTCCTCAATCGTTGCAATTAAGTAGTAACTGCCATCGGCCAATTTTTCCCAATCGAGTGGCTGATACCAGGACTGGCCGATATACATGCTTCCAATGAATTCAAGGCCAATTGCACCGCCGACATACAAGATGGCCGCGAGAACAAACAGGATCATGACTTTTCTCGGCAATGATAAAACGAATTTGAAGTAAATTGCCGCCAGCAGAAGAAACAGGACGCCGTAGACTGTGGGCCAGACGTAGTTGTCAAAACCGGAGGGTTCATGCACGCGCCAGAAGATTTTTACCAATGATTCATGAAGGGCCGCCGCTTCATCAAAGGCGAGAAATAGAAAGATAAGAGTTAATCCGAGCCAGTATAAAAATTCGCGCGACTTCTCCTTGCGATGAATTAATGTGATCGCCAGTAATATGTAGAACGTCAGCAATAAAATCGAAGATGAGAAAAAGGCGGGAACATTCCCTTCATCATCAAGGATGAATTTCTCGAATACGGTGACGATATGGATCCCAAATTTGAACTTAATTGTGATAACAGCCAAATCCGCGGCGATTAAAAGCAGTGCAATTGCCGTGAGAACAAAAATAATCTTCGTGATGCTGAATCGAATGTACATGGTGTTTCTAAATGCTACTCATGAATGTGGCGGTCAACATAATAATAACGTGGATGAGCAGTATCACGGAAAACTTAAGAAATCAAAAATCAAATAATCAGGCCGCTCATCTGCGAAACAGATGAGCGGCTGTGTAGGAACTCAATAACGGCCACCGCCGTTAGATTGCTAGTCAGGCACCTAGTTCGCTTTGGTCATATGTTCCAGTTTCAGGCCTTTGGCGGTTCTTTTGGGAAAACCTTTCCAATAGCTGTGCTCAGCCTTCGGCGTGCCATCCTTTTCAACTGCGAATACCCCTTCATTGGCCACCGGGATAATATCGAGATAGCTTTGCATGCTATCATCGCCCTTCAGGTGAACCGCAAAATAGGCGGTGACGAAATGCTGGGTGATATTGTTCATGCGAAGGGTATCCCACACGGCATCCGCATAATGCTCGAATGGGACGAAATCGAGGTTATCCACCGGCTTCCAGGATTCAACGGGAGCGGGAATAGGCGCCGCTGCGTTATGGTTGGCATTTTCGAATGTCAGGAGATAGCGATCGGTATTTACTGCATTTTCGAAAATCGCTTTCGTGCCTTTTTCATATCCGGAGACGTCATCAACGCTGCCCGCGATAAAGAACATGGGTACTTTTACTCCGGCAAGTCCGGCCGCATCCCAGAAGCCGTATGTCATTCCCCAGGGGGCGATCGAGACGATGGCTTTGAAGCGGTCATCCATCAGGGCCTCATGCTCGGGACTTCCCGCCATCATCCTTTTCAATGTGCCGGCGGGGGCGCCCCATGCCAGTTCCGTCGCGGCCTGTGTGACACCGCCTCCGGCTGTAATGACCGATCCATAGGCGCCCATAGAATAACCAATCAATCCGGTATCGTTCGCATTTACAAGGCCGTTCAGAAAGCTGCCGGGATCCTTGCCAAGGCGATCCATCTCGTCGAGAACGAATTTCTGATCCAGCGGCCGATTGACCAATGTGCTGCCGAATGCCGCCTTGTCATGATACATGCTGTCCGTATGGTCGATCGACGCAACCACGTAGCCTTTGGACGCCAGATTTTCAGCAAGATGGCTTAGCAGGAAACGGTTTCCCGGATAGCCGTGCGAGATGATGACCAGCGGATAGGGTGTTTCGGCTTTTGCCGGGGCCGCATCGCGGACCGCCTGCCCGTAGAGCGTTACCTGTGTTTTGCCGTCCCGGATAAATACATTCTTATATTGGCCGCCTCTTTTTGCGCCATCGGAGGGGTACCAGACCTCAACCGTCAGAGGCCGGTCATATTTGGGAAGCGGCTTGTCGGCTTCCACCTTCAATATGTCCACCTGGTCCTTGTGAAGGAGTTGAATTGTCCGGACACCAATTGCGCTTGCGCCAGGCGCGGCAAGTTCAGGTGCATCCGGGCGGAGTCCATCGACCCTGTTGTCCGCCGCCCAAGCCGTTCCGACCATCAGTACCCCCATCATTAGCATAGGAACTATTTTTTTCATTTCTTCCTCCCAGTCTGAAATAACCGTCCCTTAGAGGTTTGCATTGTTTCATGACGACAGGGGAAAAACCATCACGAAAAAGCGGATGGATTTAGTTGAAATGCTCAAAAATTAGACAAAAGATCGGCCTCATATGGGAAAATCGCCATTTGTGCCTAAAAAATACTCAAATTTCCTTTTTTGCTCACTTCTTAAATAAGGTGAAATCCGGCCGACAAGTCGCAACTTCCTTAAAAACCACGCTTTATCAAAAGGTTAAATTTTTCTTACCATCTAATCGATCCTTCTGGCACGACCTTTGCTTTTTGTATTGCACTGCAAAAATAACAATGGGCTAATGGAGGCATCATTAAAATGTTAGGACTACGCAAAGTCGCAGGTGCGATTACCGGCGCGGCCATGTTGGCGACAAGCGCTTTCGGTCTGGGGTCCGCCCAGGCGGCCGATGACGTGATCAAGGTGGGGGTCCTGCACTCCCTTTCCGGCACGATGGCAATTTCCGAAACCACTTTGAAGGACGCGGTCCTGATGATGGTGGACGATCTTAATAAAAATGGCGGTCTTTTGGGCAAAAAGGTTGAGGCGGTTGTCGTCGACCCCGCGTCAGACTGGCCGTTATTCGCGGAAAAAGCGCGCGAGTTGATCGAGGTCGAGAAGGTAGACGTTGTGTTCGGCTGCTGGACGTCGGTTTCCCGGAAATCGGTTCTGCCGGTATTTGAAGAGCTGAACAGCATGCTTTTCTACCCGGTCCAGTATGAGGGTGAAGAAAGCTCCCGCAATGTATTTTACACCGGCGCGGCGCCGAACCAGCAGGCAATCCCGGCCGTTGAGTATCTGATGAGTGAAGAGGGCGGCAACGTCAAACGCTGGGTCCTTGCCGGCACCGACTATGTCTACCCGCGCACGACGAACAAAATCCTCGAGGCATTCCTGAAATCGAAAGGTGTCGCCGAAGAGGATATCATGATCAATTACACGCCCTTCGGTCATTCCGACTGGCAGACGATCGTTTCCGACATCAAGAAGTTCGGCTCCGAAGGCAAGAAAACCGCCGTGGTCTCCACCATTAACGGTGACGCCAATGTTCCTTTCTATAAGGAACTGGGTAACCAGGGCATCGACGCGGCGGATATTCCCGTGGTCGCATTTTCGGTGGGTGAAGAAGAGCTTGCCGGTCTTGATACGGCTCCGCTGGTTGGGCATCTCGCCGCCTGGAACTATTTCATGAGCGTTGAAAGTGAAGAGAACGACGCTTTCATCAAGCAGTGGAAAGCCTTCATCGGCGATGACAAGCGCGTCACCAACGATCCGATGGAAGCAACCTATATCGGCTTCAAGATGTGGACGCAGGCTGTCAAGCAGGCCGGCACCACCAACGTGGACGCAGTTCGTCAGGCAATGTACGGCCAGAAGGTCAAGAACCTTACCGGCGGTACGGCAGTCATGAACACCAACCACCATCTGTCCAAGCCCGTTCTGATCGGTGAAATTCAGGACGATGGCCAGATTGAAACCGTATGGCGGACCGAAGACGTCGTTGTTGGCGATGCCTGGAGCGACTTCATCCCGGAAAGCGCCAAGCTGATCGCAGACTGGACCTATCCTGTCGTCTGCGGTGGTTGCGAAAAGCCGATGTACTAATCGGCATCAAACCCGGAGGGCCGGCAACTGGCCGGCCCTTCTTTCCTTCCACCCAACTTCGCGAGAATCCGGTTACCCCCATGCGGATTACAATAAAAACCATCATTGCGGCCTTGATGTATCTGTTGGCGACCCAAGCCACCGCATATGCGGACCTGGCGGATGCGGCGAAAGGCCTGCTCTCAAAAAGCTACAATGAGAAAATCGCGGCGACAGAGGCAATTGCCGCAACGGGCGACGCGCAGGCTGCCCTCCTTCTGGAGACCCTGCTGTCCGGCGATCTCTATGCAACGAAGTCGGACGACCGACTGGTTTACCGGGAAAAGACCGGTGGCGGCTATCAAATCAGGGATATTGTCACGGACGAGGATCTCGGCGTTGTAAAAAGCGGCGATATCATCAAGATCAGGATCAACAACCGGATGCGCGGCCTCATCAAGGATCTGCTGGGGCGGTTGACGCTTCTTAACGAAGATCCCGCGCTGCGGTTAAAGGCCGCGAATTCGGTTTTCAAAAGCCGCCCAAAGGAAATGATTGTTCCCCTGACCGATGCGCTGGCCGCGGAGGAGGATGCGTCGGTGGCCGCCGCGATGCGCCGGGCGCTTGCCGCGTTGAATTTCGTTCACGGCGATACGACAGAGGTACAGGCAGACGCGCTCCTGATATTGGAGGAGCAGGCAAATCCGGATGTTAGATCGCTTTTAAGCGCGGAGGCGAACAGGCTCGCCGCCATTCAGGATCCGTCACCGGAAATTCAAGTGCTCGCGACCGCGGTTAGCAAGGCGCTCGCCAAGGTCGAGGAAAAACTCGAGATGCTGGGCCTCGTCGAGAATGTGTTTCAGGGCATTTCTCTGGGGTCCGTCCTGCTTCTCGCGGCCATTGGTCTTGCCATTACCTTCGGGGTGATGGGGGTTATCAATATGGCGCATGGGGAGATGGTGATGATCGGCGCCTATACGACCTATGTGGTGCAGGAGCTCTGTCGCAACTTTGCGCCGGACCTGCTTGTTTATTCTCTGATTGCTGCGATACCGGCGGCCTTTATTGTGGCTGGGCTTTGCGGTATCGCCATCGAGCGCAGCATTATCCGGTTTCTCTATGGCCGGCCGCTTGAGACCCTTCTCGCAACTTGGGGGTTGAGCCTTATCCTGCAACAATTCGTCCGGACAATTTTCGGCCCGACGAACAAGGAAGTTTCCTCTCCCGAATGGTTGAGCGGCGCCTGGGAAATCACGGGCGGCCTCGCGCTTACCTATAACCGGATCGCCATCATTCTCTTTGCGGCGGCGGTGCTCTTCATGCTGATGCTGGTGTTGCGCAAGACATCATTCGGCCTGCAGATGCGGGCCGTCACCCAGAACCGCAAGATGGCCGCCTCAATGGGCATTCGCACCGGCTGGGTCGATGCCATGACCTTTGGCCTTGGCTCCGGCGTTGCCGGGATGGCGGGCGTCGCCCTAAGCCAGATAGATAATGTCAGCCCCAATCTCGGACAGGCCTATATCGTCGACAGTTTCATGGTTGTTGTCTTCGGCGGGGTCGGCAATCTCTGGGGCACGCTGGTCGGCGCCCTCAGCCTCGGCGTGACCAACAAGTTCCTTGAACCCTATACCGGTGCAGTTCTCGCCAAGATTTGCATTCTGATATTCATCATTTTGTTTATCCAGAAACGACCCAGGGGGCTGTTCGCCCTGAAGGGCCGAGCTGTGGAGAATTGAGCCATGGCTGATGCGATGTACAAGACCAATAAAGGCCCGTTCGTTTCCCTCATGACGGGTCTTCCGGGCGGTGGCAAGACGTTTTTGGGGATTCTTCTTGTTGCCGCCCTCCTCGTTCCGTTGAGCAACCTTCTGCTCCCGGCAAGCTCGCCCTTCCATGTGCCGACCTATCTGGTCAGCCTGATGGGAAAATATGTCTGCTTCGCGTTGCTGGCGCTCAGTGTCGATCTAATCTGGGGATTTGCCGGCATTCTCAGCCTCGGGCATGGTGCCTTCTTCGCGCTTGGCGGATATTCGATGGGCATGTATCTAATGCGGCAGATCGGCGATCGCGGTGTCTATGGCCATCCGATCCTGCCGGATTTCATGGTGTTCCTCAACTGGACGGAGCTGCCCTGGTACTGGTACGGGTTCGATATGTTTCCCTTTGCCATACTGATGGTCATGCTGGTGCCGGGTGTGCTTGCCTTCGTCTTCGGCTGGTTTGCGTTCCGCTCCCGCGTGACCGGCGTATATCTCTCGATCATCACGCAGGCGATGACCTATGCGCTGCTCCTTGCCTTTTTCAGGAATGACATGGGCTTCGGCGGCAATAATGGCCTCACGGATTTCAAGGATATTCTCGGCTTCGATCTGCAGGCGACGGGAACACGGCTTGGGCTCTTCGTTGCCTCCCTGATCGCTCTGGCCCTTGGGTATCTGGTGTGCTGCTTCATCACCCAATCGAAGCTCGGGCGCGTTCTCATCGCCATTCGCGATGCCGAAAGCCGAACCCGCTTTTCCGGCTATCGGGTGGAATATTACAAGCTTTTTGTCTTTGTCGTTTCGGCGGTGCTTGCCGGGATCGCCGGCGCGCTCTATGTGCCGCAGGTCGGAATCATCAATCCATCGGAATTCTCCCCGGCGAACTCCATTGAGGTCGTGATCTGGGTGGCGGTTGGGGGCCGCGGCACCCTTTGGGGCGCTGTTCTCGGGGCCTTCCTCGTCAATTGGGGTAAAAGCTATTTTACGGGCAGCTTCCCGGAGGCCTGGCTCTACATGCTGGGCGGATTGTTTGTCTTTACGACCTTGTTCCTTCCCAAGGGTATCGTCGGGACGTCAGGCACATGGATCGAAAAATTCAAGGAAAGGCGGCGGGGAAGCCCTGAGCTCGCCCCTGCGGCGGCTGTGAAAGAAGAATGATGTCAACGCAAGTAAAAGAGTCAAAAAAACAGGATTTGACGTCGATCCTATATCTCGACGGAGTCAGCGTCAGCTTTGATGGCTTCAAGGCGCTCAATAATCTCAGCTTCGTCGTGGAGCCGGGCGAGATGCGGGCGATCATCGGCCCGAATGGCGCCGGCAAGACAACGATGATGGATGTGATCACCGGCAAGACGAAGCCGGATACCGGCGAAGTGTTTTTCAAGGGCGGCATCGATCTCACTAAGCATGACGAGGCGTTTATTGCCAATCTTGGTATCGGCCGCAAATTCCAG
This sequence comes from Sneathiella chungangensis, assembly GCF_009882935.1. Lineage (GTDB taxonomy): Bacteria > Pseudomonadota > Alphaproteobacteria > Sneathiellales > Sneathiellaceae > Sneathiella > Sneathiella chungangensis. The sequence goes on along the minus strand of NZ_WTVA01000015.1, from coordinate 525,344 downwards.
AAGCCGACGGTGTTTGAAAGCCAGACCGTCTTTCATAATCTCGAACTCTCGCTGAAGGGGGAGAAGGGGGTCATGACGACCCTTTTCGCGGCGCTCAACGATGCGGAAGTGGCGCGGATCATGGAAATACTCGGTGTCATCCGGTTGACAGAAAAGGCGGGCGATCTGGCGGGAAGCCTGTCTCACGGGCAGAAGCAATGGCTGGAAATCGGGATGTTGCTGATGCAGGACCCGGATCTCCTTCTGGTGGATGAGCCTGTCGCGGGAATGACCGATGCGGAAACGGAACAGACCGCTGATCTTCTGCGCGATATCTCCAAAACCCATTCGGTCGTGGTTGTCGAACATGACATGGAGTTTGTCCGGGCGCTCAATTCAAAGGTGACGGTGCTGCATGAAGGATCTGTGCTCGCCGAAGGCAGCCTGGATACCGTGCAGAATAACCAACGCGTTATCGAAGTCTATCTGGGGCGCTGATCATGCTGACCGTCGAAAATGTCGATCTTTTCTATGGGGCGAGCCAGGCGTTGCGCCATGTCTCGCTGACGGTCAGGAAGGGGGAAGTGACTTCCCTGCTCGGGCGGAACGGAGTCGGAAAAACCAGCACGCTCCGCGCCATTGTCGGGCAGCATCCGGTCTCAGGCGGTAAAATCACCTGGGAGGGAAAGGACATCACCACCATGAGTGCGCATCAGCGCGCCCGGGAAGGCATTGCCGTTATCCCGCAGGGGCGGGAGATTTTTCCGCTGTTGACTGTGCATGAGAACCTCAAAACCGGATTTGCCGCACTCCCCCTGAAGGAAAGATATATCCCGTCTGAAATCTTTGATCTGTTTCCCATCCTCAAGGATATGCTAAAAAGGCGGGGCGGGGATCTTTCCGGCGGACAGCAACAGCAGCTGGCAATCGGCCGGGCGTTGGTCATGCGACCAAAGCTTCTTGTACTTGATGAACCGACGGAGGGAATCCAGCCGTCCATCATCAAGGATATCGGCAACGTTATCGAGATACTGCGCGAACGCGGCGATATGGCCATTTTGCTGGTGGAGCAGTATTTCGAATTCGCCCGCGATCTCGCGGACCGTTTCGCGGTCATGGATCGCGGGGAGGTCGTTCTGGCCGGCGCGAAGGGGGATATGCAGGAAAGTGACGTTCGAAAATACCTTACCGTCTGATGCCGCGCCGACAGTGACATCAATGACAACGCGCAAGGAGCCGGCGGCGCTTGCCCGTTCGGAAGGGCGCGTCGAACTGAGGTATCGTCAGAGGGAGGCTATCTCCTCGCTCGCCCATCTCTATCAGCGTGGCTGCGGGCGGGTCCGGTTCCCCACCGTCGATCATGCAGAATATCCCGAAGCGGTGCTGATCAACACGGCGGGAGGGCTGACAGGCGGCGATCATATGTCGTATCAGGTCACGCTGGAGGCCGGGGCCGGGCTCACGATATCCGGGCAGGCGGCGGAGAAAATATACCGCTCGATCGGTTCGACAGCGGTGATTGAGGCCGAGATGCATGTGGCCGCCGGGGCGGTTCTTGAATGGTTGCCACAGGAGACGATCCTGTTTGACAATAGCCGCCTGCGCCGGATGAATAAGGTGAATCTGGAAAAGGGAAGCCGGTTGCTTGCCCTTGAGGCGACCCTGTTTGGCCGCACGGCACATGGCGAGACGCTACGATCCGCCAGCGTTCGTGATGGCTGGAAAATCTGGCGGGACGGCAAGCTCCTCTGGTTCGATAATTTCGCGCTGGAGGGTGATATTCATGGCCAATCTCAGCGGCGTGCCGTTCTGGATGGCGCGAAGGGGATGGCGACGATCCTGATCGCGGATGATCAGGCCGAGAGCTATCTTGAGGTTGCCCGAAATTTGTGCCGGGAATGCGATGGTCGCGCGGCGGCCACCTGTCGGGATGAGCTGTTGATCCTCCGACTGCTGGCGGAGAGCGGTTATGAACTTAGAAAAAGCCTCGCGCGGATTTTGAATGGCATGCGGTCGGAACTGGCGGGTCATCCTGTGGCGCTGCCAAAAGTATGGGAAAATCAATAAGAAGGGCGGAAGATGCAGTTTACACCGAGGGAGAAGGACAAATTGCTGGTCTCGCTGGCGGCGATGGTGGCGCGCGAGCGGCTCGCGAGAGGGGTGAAGCTGAATTACCCGGAATCCATTGCGCTCATTACGGATTTTGTCATCGAGGGCGCGCGCGACGGGAAGTCCGTGGCGACCCTGATGAGTGAGGGCGGCACGGTCGTCACCCGGGACCAGGTCATGGATGGCATTGCCGAGATGATCCATGAGGTTCAGGTCGAGGCGACGTTCCCCGACGGGACCAAGCTGGTCACCGTACATGATCCCATACGATAAGGAGGGCGAGATGAAGCCAGGAGAGATTATCCCCGCCACGGGCGAAATCGAGCTGAATGCCGGTCGCCAGTCCATGACCCTGACCGTCTCCAACACCGGGGACCGGCCCGTTCAGGTGGGCAGCCATTTTCATTTTGCCGAAGCCAACAGCGGACTTGATTTCGATCGGGAGGCTGCGAAAGGATTTCGTCTCGATATTCCGTCGGGCACCGCCATCCGGTTCGAGCCCGGGCAGACACGGGATGTAAATCTCGTCGCGATTTCGGGTACGCGCACAATTTATGGATTTAATCAGGCCGTCATGGGCCCGCTGGATAAGGGAGAATAAAATGGCGGTAACCTTTTCACGGGGCGCCTACGCGGGCATGTTCGGTCCGACAACGGGGGATAAGGTTCGCCTTGCCGATACCGAGCTTTTCATCGAGGTCGAGAAGGATTTCACGACCTACGGCGAGGAAGTCAAATTCGGCGGCGGCAAGGTCATTCGCGACGGCATGGGCCAATCGCAGGTCACACGCGCGGGCGGCGCTGTCGACACGGTCATCACCAATGCGTTGATCGTCGATCACTGGGGGATTGTGAAAGCCGACGTCGGCCTCCGCGATGGGAAAATACAGGCGATCGGCAAGGCCGGAAATCCGGATATCCAGTCGGGCGTCAATATCATCATCGGCCCGTCGACCGAAGTGATCGCGGGGGAGGGGAAAATCCTCACGGCGGGTGCGCTCGATGTGCATATCCATTTCATCTGCCCGCAGCAGATTGATGACGCGCTCTATAGTGGTGTGACGACCATGATGGGCGGCGGCACGGGCCCGGCGACCGGGACGAACGCGACGACATGTACGCCCGGGGCCTTCCATCTTGCGCGGATGATGCAGGCGGCGGAAGCATTTCCCATGAACCTCGGGTTTTTTGGAAAAGGCAACGCAAGCCTTCCCGACGCGCTGGTGGAGCAGGTACAGGCCGGCGCCTGCGGCCTCAAGCTCCATGAGGACTGGGGCACCACACCCGCCGCCATCGATTGCTGCCTTGCCGTTGCCGACGATATGGATGTGCAGGTGCTGATCCATACGGACACCTTGAATGAATCCGGTTTTGTCGAAAACACCGTCGCGGCCTTCAAGAAGCGGACGATCCATGCCTTTCATACGGAAGGCGCGGGGGGCGGTCACGCACCGGATATCATCAAGGTGGCGGGGGAGCCGAATGTGCTTCCCTCCTCCACCAACCCGACGCGGCCCTTCACGGTCAATACAATTGACGAGCATCTCGATATGTTGATGGTCTGCCATCATCTTGATCCGAATATCCCCGAAGACGTAGCTTTCGCAGAGAGCCGTATCCGCAAAGAGACGATTGCCGCCGAAGATATCCTGCATGACATGGGAGCGTTTTCCATCATTGCCTCCGACAGTCAGGCGATGGGTCGGGTCGGCGAAGTCCTGATCCGCACCTGGCAAACAGCCGACAAGATGAAGAAGCAGCGCGGCCGCCTCGTAGAAGAGACGGGGGATAACGATAACTTCCGCGTTAAGCGCTATATCGCGAAATACACGATCAATCCGGCCATTGCGCAGGGCGTAGATACTTACGTTGGCTCTGTCGAGACAGGAAAACTTGCCGATCTGGTGCTCTGGTCGCCAGCCTTTTTCGGCGTAAAACCGGATCTCGTCTTGAAGTCCGGAACAATTGTTGCCGCCCCCATGGGCGATCCGAACGCCTCCATCCCGACGCCGCAGCCGGTCCATTACCGTCCCATGTTCGGTGCGTTCGGGAAAAGCCTGACAGCAAGCTCGGTCACCTTCGTGAGCGAAGCGTCACTTCAATATGATTTGAAAGGGGAACTGGGGCTGGATCGGGATCTGCTGCCGGTCAAGAATACCCGCTCCGGCATCAGCAAGGCGTCGATGATCCATAACAGTGCAACACCAAAAATCGACGTTGATCCGGAAACCTATCTTGTCCATGCAGATGGGGAATTGCTGACCTGCGAACCGGCATCCGAACTTCCCATGGCGCAACGCTATTTCATGTATTAAGCCATGAAACATGCCCATGCCATATATACATCCGGAACGCCATTTGACGGCGTGATCGGTGATACGGTCACTTTGGATTTTGATCATCGCCGCCGGCGTCGGCTGAAGCTCGAAACGGATGGTGGGGAATCTTTCCTTCTCGACCTGCCGGAATTGAAAACCTTGCGCGATGGCGATGTCCTCTTGCTTGATGACGGCTCCGGAATTGGCGTAAGGGCCCGCAATGAACCGGTTGCGGATATCAGCTGCAAGGATACGCTGCATCTCGTGCGCATCGCCTGGCACCTTGGCAACCGCCACCTGCCGACCGAGCTGATGGGAAACCGGCTTCGCATTCGTCAGGACCATGTCATCGAGGAAATGGTCACCAAGCTTGGCGCCACGGTCACACGGCTCGATGCGCCGTTCAATCCGGAAGGCGGCGCCTATGGCCATGGGGAGACGGCAGGGCACAGCCACGGGGATGGACATAGCCACGGGCATTCCCATCATGGATAACACGGCGCTTTTTCACCTGATGTCCTGGATGTCACCGTCCTACCCGATTGGCGCCTATACCTATAGCCACGGGATCGAATTTGCGGTGGAGGAAGGGTTGGTCACCAGTCTTGACGATCTGGTGCCCTGGATTGCCGATATTCTCGCGTTTGGCGGCGGCACATCGGACAGTATCCTGCTGGCGGCGGCCTATGGCGCGGCGCAGGAAAAGGATATCGAGGCCTTGAGGGAGATTGCGGAAATCGGCCATGCCTTTTCCCCGACGAAGGAAATCGCCCTCGAAACAACCCAGCAGGGCCGCGCCTTCGTGAATGTGATCAAGGATGTCAGCCCCGAAGTTCCGACGCTGAGCGCACTTCAGAAGATCTGGCCGGGCCAGCTGATCCATTCGGTTGCCGTCGGGATCGTCGCCGCGGATCATGAGGTGCCGCTTGCCGAAACCCTGACCGCCTATCTTCATGGATTTGTTTCCAATCTTGTCTCCGCCGCCGTCCGCCTTGTTCCGCTTGGCCAGACAGATGGTCAGCGGGCAATCGCCGCCCTTTCCGGCGACGTCCGGCGCGTCGCCAAGCAGGCTTTGGACAGCCGCATCAATGATTTGGGCTCAGCGACCCTGATGGTTGACTGGTGCTCCGCTTCTCATGAAACGCAATATACGAGGTTATTCAGATCATGACGTCAGCAACGAACGGACCCTTGCGTGTAGGTATCGGCGGGCCGGTGGGGTCGGGAAAAACGGCGCTTACCGACGCGCTCTGCAAATATATGCGGGACCATTATAATATTGCGGTCATCACCAACGATATCTATACGCGCGAAGACGCCGAGTTTCTGACGCGTTCGGGCGCGCTTGCGCCTGAGCGGATTGTCGGGGTCGAGACCGGCGGCTGCCCGCATACGGCCATTCGCGAGGATGCATCGATCAATCTCGCGGCGGTCGCGGATATATCCGAAAAATTCGAGGGGCTGGAGTTGATCCTGATCGAATCCGGTGGCGATAACCTTGCGGCAACCTTCAGCCCGGAACTTGCCGATATCACGATCTATGTCATCGATGTGTCGGCGGGGGATAAAATCCCGCGGAAAGGCGGACCGGGGATTACCCGATCCGATCTTCTTGTGATCAATAAAATCGATCTTGCCCCTTATGTCGGCGCCGATCTTGACGTGATGGACCGGGATTCAAGGAAAATGCGCGGTGACCGGCCCTTCGTCTTCACTAATTTCAAGGCCGGCAATGGCGTCGCGGAAGTGGCCGGCTTCATTATCGACAAGGGTGGGCTCCGGCAAATGCCGGCGGAAAGGTCGATTTGACATCATGGCGCCATAATGGTGCCATAGTCTGCTGTTAGTGACTGCCTTCCTTTGATATTTTATTGTCGTTTTTTCAGTTGAGGATGAGTATGGCCTGTCCGTTATGTGGCGGTGACGTTGAACGTCAAATCCGCACCTATGCAATCAATTACAAGCATTTACAAAGCTATGTCGATCTTCCGGGGTTATATTGCGTAAATACTGACTGCGGGGAAGGAATGGTCGAGGAAGCGGCGTGGGATGACGTCGAACGGATCAAGGCGGAACTGAAAGCGGAATATCTCGGTGTGATGACGCCGGAAAAAATCCGCGAGGTACGGACGCATCTCAAGCTCTCCCAACGCCGCGCCGGGCAGATTTTCGGCGGCGGCCCCAATGCCTTTCAAAAATATGAGAATGGCAAGGTCACGATTTCCCAGCCGATGAACAATCTGCTGCGTCTGGTTGCCAAATATCCGGAATTGATGGTCGAGTTGCAGCGCTGATGCGTCGATGGCGTCGATGTCGGCGGCCATAACAGAAAAAAATAGCCAAAATACGCATCTACAGTATTATTCCTGTTAGAAAATACGGGAGTAACGCGTTTCGTATGGCTAAATTCTGGACCTCCTTGTTTAAACCCCGCGCCTGGGTCGCCAAGCTGCTGCTGGTCGTGGCGATTGTTGGTTTCGCGGTGTTCGGGTATCTGGGGTATCTTGACCCGGTCAGGGAGTTTCTCGATTCTGACAATTTCGCCTTCAACATTGGCGAGATGCGCTTTTCCGCCTATTTGCTGGTTAAGGCGGTCATCCTTGTCATTCTTTTGTTCTGGCTGGTCGGCATCCTGTCAGAAGTTCTCGAAAACCGGATCAAGTCGATCCATCGGATCAAGTCGAGCAACAAGGCGCTGATCATCAAGGCGATCCAGATCGTCATTTACTTCCTTGCATTTCTGTTCATTCTGGGAGTTCTCGGGATTGACCTGACGGCGCTCACCGTATTCAGCGGGGCAGTTGGTATTGGTGTCGGTTTCGGCCTTCAGAAGATTGCGTCCAATTTCATCAGCGGCATTATTCTTCTTTTCGAGAAATCCGTCGAGGAGGGCGATCTGATCGAACTCAACGATGGCATCACCGGATTTGTCCGCGAGACCGGCGCGCGTTATACACGGATTGAAACCTTTCAGGGTCATGAAACCATGGTGCCCAACGAAGATTTCATCACCAACAGGGTCACCAACTGGACCTACAGCAATTCGCGGACCCGCGTTGATGTCAACATTGGCGTCGCCTATGGAACCGATCTCGAGCTTGCCGCAAAACTGATTACCGAGGCGGCAAAGGAGCATCCGCGCTGTATGGCGGACCCTCCGGCGGAATGCTATCTCGTGGACTTTGGCGATAGCTCGGTGAACTTCACCCTCTATTTCTGGATCGAGGATGTCTCCCAGGGACGCATCCGCCCGCGCAGCGACGTTCTTTTTGCGATCTGGCGGAAGTTTGGCGAAAACCAGATCGAGATACCCTTCCCGCAGCGGGATCTGCATATCAAAAATCCGGAGGCGTTGAAATGAGCAGCCCCATCCTGCTGGCGTATGATTTCGATGGAGAGGGCGGCGGCAAGTCCGTCAGCGACAAGGCAATCGCCCGCGAACTGAAAAAGAAAAATCTTGCGTGGGTGCATCTCGACCTGAACCATCCGGATACCAAAGAATGGCTGGACCGGGAGATATCCTATCTTGATCCGTTCGTCGTCGACGCGCTTCTGGCGGATGAGACGCGGCCGCGCATCGCCGAGATTGGCGATGGTGCAATCATTATTCTGCGCGGCGTCAACCTGAATGAAAATGCGGACCCGGAAGACATGGTGTCTATCCGCATGTGGGTTGACAACGAACGGATTATCAGCGTTCAGCGACGAAAGCTGCAAGCCGTACTGGATCTGGAGGACAGGCTCAAGGCCGGCAAGGGGCCGAGAAATTCCGGCCAGTTTCTCAATATGCTGCTTTCCTGCCTTTCCGACCGGATGGCGCCGGTATTGCTGGAACTGGATGAAGCGACTGATGATGTCGAGGAACAGATTCTCGACAATCCCGATACCGCATTCCGCGAGAAGATTATCGATATTCGCAAGGAAGCGATCATCCTGCGACGGTATATGGCGCCGCAAAAGGATGCGATAGGCCAGCTGCGCCTCGCCGAATTCACGTGGCTTGATCCCGGGCAAAAGCGGCATCTTCAGGAAAATTACGATCATTCGATGCGCTATGTCGAGGATCTCGATGCCATCCGGGAGCGCGCGCAAATCGTAAAGGATGAATTGGCAAATATCATTGCGGATCGGCTCAACAGAAATCTTTACGTGCTTTCGGTGATCGCCGCGATTTTTCTGCCGCTCGGATTCCTTACCGGGCTGCTCGGCATAAATGTCGGCGGCATACCGGGAAGTGAGGATCCATATGCCTTTTTCGTCTTTTGCGGAATGTTGATTATTCTTGTGATAATTCAGATACTGCTGTTTAAAAAATTGAAATGGTTTTGACGGCAGGAACCATCTGAGGAAATTTTAGGGGCGCGATCGTGAGTTCATTGTTTTTGGCGGTTAATGGAACCCTCATGCGGGGGTTGGAGTTGAATGGCAATCTTCTTGCCGTCGGCGCCGAGTTTGTGAAAGAGGCGAAAACATCGCCAGCCTATCGGCTCTGGTCCATTAACGACGTGCACCCAGCAATGCAGCGGGTAACGGCGGGCGGTGTCTCGGTCGATCTGGAGATATGGGACGTGCCGGCCGATGGCGTTGCCACCGTTCTCCTGCAGGAACCCCCGGGCCTCTGCATCGGCAAGATTGAACTTTCGGATGGCGACTGGGTTCTGGGTGTACTTGGGGAGGCCACTCTCTGCGAAGGGAAGCGCGAGATAACGGAATATGGCGGTTGGCGGGCCTATTGGGCGGATCGTCAAACGGCAACCGCCGGGCCGTCTTCATGATCCATATAAACAGCGCCTTTGACGGGGGGAATATTATCTGCGATGCCTGCGCTGATCCCGCGGATATCCGATTGCGCATCCGCCCCGATACCAAGGCGGAATTTCTTCAGTGGTTTTATTTCCGGCTGAACGGTGCACGGGACACCGAATGCACAATGCGCCTGACAAATGCGAAGGATTGCTCCTATACGGCGGGATGGGATGGGTACCGCGCCGTTGCCTCCTATGATTGGGAAAACTGGTTCAGGATCGACACAGAATATCGGGACGGGGAACTGCTTCTCCGTCACCGGCCGGAGCTTGATACGGTCTATTATGCGTATTTCGCCCCCTATTCAATGGATCGCCATGCCAGTCTGATCGCCCGCGCCGGCCAGTCGCCCCGGGTTGTCCATAATGTTTTGGGCCAGACGGTTGAGGGACAGGACATTGACCTTCTGACCATCGGCGAGCCGCGAACGAATAAACGGAATTTCTGGCTGATCGCGCGCCAGCATCCGGGTGAAACCATGGCGGAATGGTGGATGGACGGATTTCTTGACCGCCTGCTCGATCCCTCTGACGCGGTGTCAAACGCCTTGCTGGACAGGTCGGTTTTCCACGTTGTCCCGAACATGAACCCCGACGGGAGCCGCAGTGGTCATCTGCGCACCAATGCCGCGGGCGCCAACCTCAATCGAGAATGGAGCGATCCCGATATGAGCCGGAGCCCCGAGGTCTATCTGGTGCGGGAACGGATGCGGGAAACGGGTGTTGACCTCTGTATCGACGTCCATGGAGATGAGGCCTTGCCTCATAATTTCATCGCGGGCGCGCAGGGAATTCCCGGCTGGAATGCCCAGCGCGATATGTTGCTCACCGATTTCAAACGGACCTGGCAGCAGATTAATCCCGACTTTCAAACCCGTCACGGCTATCCCATCGCAAAAAAAGGCGCAGCAAACATGACGATCTGCGTCAATCATGTCAGCGAATATTTCGGTTGCCTCGCCATGACGCTCGAGATGCCGTTCAAGGATACGGCGGACCGGCCCGACCTAGAATTCGGCTGGTCGCCGCAACGGGCGCAGAAGCTCGGAAAGTCGGTAATCGATGTCGTCTACCGGTTATTCGATCGTCTGGTCGGAACAACGGCGGCAACCGCCCCGTCAAACAGCATTGATTGACAGCGCCTGAACGCTAGATCAGATCCGACGTTTCCGAGGTCAATGTCTGGCCGAGCGCGCTCGCCGTATTGTCGAGCGCCGCGAGGCAGTTATCTGTTCGTCCGGCTGGAATATAGACGGAAAAGAGGGTGATGAATTTTTTCTCACCGCCGATTTCAACCTGGTCGGACCGGAGATAGACGATATTCGCATCGAAATTGATAAACACCTCTGACAGGCGCGCCAGGACGCCAGGCTGGTCCTGTCCCTCGCAGCGGATGCGATGGGTGATTTCCGTCGGTGGCGTATTTGCATCTTCAAAGGCGAAGCGACGGACATCGATATCCGCATCCTCCATTCCCTCAAGCGAGCGCAGGCCGTCAACCAGCTCCGCTTCCGCTATGTCGGCCGGAACTTCGATCACGCTCGTGAATTCGCCGCCCTTGTCGAGAACCGCAAAAGATGTGTCACCGAGGTTGACGCCCTTGTCGAACAAAAAGCCGGTGACGAGGGAAATCAGTCCGACGCGATCCTTCGAAAAGACGGACAATAACGCTTTATATTCTGCCATGGCGGTTCCCCTGAAGCCGGTTTTAATTGAGTTGGGAAGAAGCAATACTACCTTCGGATCAATTCAACAACAAATTTGCCGCATTCTTGATCGGACGACAAGGCAAACCGGAAAAGGCGGGATGGCGAGATATTGCGCCAAATTCTGCTTTTTCCCCCATAGATAACCTGACGTTAACGAAATGCGTGTAAGACTCAGGCGTGAATTGGCGGAAAGTCCGCCGGATTTCGGCGATTTTTTGCTGTCGGGTATGAATTGTCGGGAACAAAACTGGAGAATATGAATGCTCATCGGTGATATCTTGGTGGCGCAGAATTTGGTGACGCCTGAGGATATAAAAATTGCGCTCCATCGGCAGAAGGAGAATGGCGGTCGCCTTGGCGAGAACCTCGTTGCGCTTGGCGCATTGACGCAGGAACAGCTGGACCGCGCAATTTACGAGGCGCCGCGGGCGCCGAAAACCATTGAAGACACGGGCATTCCCAGCACCAACCTGTTGCGTATTCTCCTCAAGCTCATGTATGTGAACAGTCTTGAGACGGCGTCGGAGATGTCCGGCGCCATCAAACTTCCCCTCGGCGTTGTCAATCGCCTCATTCAGGAAGCCGGAGACCGCAAGTTTCTGGAATCTCTGGGTAACACGGATCAATCCACGTTCTCCGAAACCCGCTATGTGATGACGGAATCCGGTAAGCGTTATGCCATCGAGTCGCTGGAGCAGAATCAGTATGTCGGGCCCGCGCCGGTGTCGCTCGCGGCTTATCAGGCGCGGATCAACCAGCAGAAAATCACGAACGAGCGGGTTGAGCAGGAAAAAATCCACGAAAGTTTCAAGAACCTGGTGATTACCGAAGACTTCGTGCGTCGCCTCGGCCCTGGTGTCAACGCCGGCAAGAGCATTCTGTTATATGGCCCGCCCGGTAACGGTAAAACCACGGTCGCCGAAAAGGTTGCCGAGATCTTCGCCAATGTCATCTATATCCCCTATTGCTTCGAGGTGGATGGTCAGATCATCAAGGTCTTTGACCCTGCGATCCACAAGCAAAAATTCGGCAGGTCGCATGAAAAGACAAAGAATTCGGGCCTCCGCCGTGAAGAATTTGATGGCCGCTGGGTTCCCTGCGAACGTCCTGTCGTCATTACGGGCGGTGAATTGACGCTCGAAATGCTTGACCTCAGCTTCAATGCGCATGCGAAATATTACGAGGCGCCGCTGCATGTCAAAGCCTCCAACGGCACCTTCATCATCGATGACTTCGGCCGTCAGCTGGTGAGTCCGGAAGATCTTCTCAATCGCTGGATCGTTCCGCTGGAAAGCCGTATCGATTATCTCAAGCTTCACACCGGCAAGAGTTTTTCCCTGCCGTTCGATGAACTCGTGATCTTTTCGACAAACCTTTCGCCGGACGATCTGATGGACCCGGCCTTTCTCCGCCGTATTCCCTACAAGCTTGAAACCGTCGGTCCATCACGCGAACAATATTTCGAAATTTTCAAGATGGTCGGCGCGGCCCGCGGTCTGGAGATCACGGAAGACGTTCTCGATACCGTTATTGAGGAATTGCAGGTGAACAACAGCTTCGATCTTGCCTGCTACCAGCCGAAATTCATCGTCGAACAGATCATCGCCGCCTGCAAGTATCAGGGCACGGATCCGTATGTCAGCAAAGAGCTGGTCGTTGACGCCCTCAAGAATCTGTACACCTCGTCCGCGAAGGGCGCGGGCAAAACGGCGGCCAAGGCGCATAGCAGCAGCGATCCCGTGAAACCCGCGGTGGCGGCTGTCTGATATCCCTGTCGGCCCGGCAGTTTAGCCGAGCTGAATGCGATTGCCGGGGAAGACAAGCCGGGCGGCGGACACGATGTCCTCGCCCAGCCAGCTTTTCCGGTTGATGACGATACAGGCCGTGGTCGCCTCCAGTTCCAGAAAATGATTGATTTCTGCGTTTGAGACCGCCGCCTGTATTACATGGGCGTGCGACAACAGCGCAAATTTGCGACTGAGGTGCGTATCGGCGGTGATGCGGCTGAAATCGGCATCAAGATATTCCGGCATGAACGCCGGATTGACGTACCGGTCTTCCAGCATTACCGGCAGACCGTTTTCGCGATGAACGAAATAGGACCGGTACACGTCCGCTCCGACTTCCATTCCCATCATGTTTGCCGCGTCCTTCTCGGCGGGTTCGCCCTGCAGAAAATGAACTTCGCACTGGTGCCGTCCGCCGCGGGCGCGAATGATATCGTCGATTTCCTGAAGCTCCAGCTTTTTGGGCTGTTTTTTAGGCGCGGCGACAAAGGTGCCGACGCCTTGAATGCGTTCAAGGTAACCGGCCTGCGTCAGTTCGCGCAACGCCCGGTGAATTGTCATGCGCGAGATTCCCATTTCGCGCACCAGGGTATGCTCCGATGGAAGCTGGAAATAGGCCGGCCATTCGCCGGATTCCATATTTTTCAGCACATAGGATTTAACCTGTTCATACAGTGGTTTCGGCGGCGCGTAGGAGCGATCGTCATTCTGCGGTTTAAAATGGGGCATCGGCGAAGTCCGTCATCTCTGTTGGCATATACAGGAGGACGTCACCACGGCGCCGGATGTGAAATCTATAATCCGGGACTTACGAAATTTCTAAAAATAATACTTGAACGATCATTCCAATTAAATATATGATAGGGACACTGATCAGCTCCATCTATGCAAATTTGATGATGATCCGTGAAAGGCCTGCCCCGATTTTCTGCGCCCCTCGGGGTGGGCCTACTTCCTTCCTCCCCTAAAAATCCGTCGATTTATCCTTGAATGAATTTGCCTCACTGGTCATATAGACTGCAACGGAATTTATTCTGAAATACAGGACGGAAATGACAGAACATACGCATGAATTTCAGGCCGAAGTCGCCAAGCTTTTGGATATAGTGACTCACTCCCTCTATAGTGAAAAGGAAATTTTCCTGAGGGAGCTTGTCTCCAATGCCTCTGATGCGTGCGATCGCCTGCGCTACGAGGCGTTGACGAACCCGGATCTGATCAAGGATGACCCGGATTTTAAAATCACCATTTCAGTGGATGAAAAAGCCCGCACCCTGACCATTGAGGACAATGGCATCGGCATGTCCGAACAGGATATGATCGACAACCTCGGAACCATCGCGCGATCCGGAACGTCGCGGTTTTCCGAACAGATGACGGGAGATGCCGCCAAGGATGTGACATTGATCGGGCAGTTCGGTGTCGGCTTTTATTCCGCCTTCATGGTCGCCGATAAGGTTACGGTCACAAGCCGGCGCGCGGGTGAGGAAAACGCAACCCTCTGGGCGTCGGAGGGGCATGGCACCTTTGTCACGGAGGCGGCAAGCCGGGATAAGCGGGGGACGTCGATCGTCCTTCATATGCGCAAAGACGCCAAGGAATATCTGGAACCGGCGCGTCTTCGGCAGATCATCAAGACCTATGCCGATCACATTGCGATCCCTGTTGTCCTCAAGGCAACGAAGGAGGGGGAGGAAGACCAGACCCTCAATACGGCGAGTGCGCTCTGGACCCGGCCGAAATCGGAAATCACCGAAGAGCAATATACCGAATTCTATCATCATGTGGGGCAGGCTTTTGACAGCCCCTGGCTCACTCTTCACAGCCGGGCCGAAGGGCGCATCGAATATACGATGCTGCTGTATATCCCCGAGCAGCCGCCGTTTGATCTTTTCAATCCGGAACGCAAGTCGCGCCTCAAGCTTTATGTAAAACGCGTCTTTATCACGGACGACTGTGAAGAACTGATCCCTGCCTATCTTCGGTTCCTTCGCGGGATCGTCGATTCCGAAGACCTGCCGCTGAATGTCAGCCGCGAGATGCTGCAGCACAATCCGGTCCTTCAGAAGATCCGTAACGGCCTGATAAAAAAGGTCCTGGGTGAGCTTGAGAAAAAAGCGGAGAAGGATAAGGAGAGCTTCGCGAAGTTCTGGAGCAACTTTGGCGCGGTTCTAAAAGAGGGCATTTACGAGGATGCCGTCAACGGTGAGCGTATTCTGAAAATGGCGCTGTTCAATAGCACGGCGTCGGATACGCAAACGGATCTCGCCGGGTATGTTTCGCGGATGAAGGAAGGGCAAGATGCCATCTTCTATATTTCCGGCGACGATCTCGGCGCCCTGAAATCCAGCCCTCAACTGGAGGGATTTGCGGCAAAAGGCGTGGAGGTTCTGTTGCTTGGCGATGCCGTGGACAGCTTTTGGCTTAGCCGGATAAGTGAATTTGACGGCAAACCCTTCAAATCCGTGACCCGCGGCGCGGCCGATCTGGAAAAGATTACGGGCGCGGAAGAGGCGAAAGACGAGACCCCCAAGGCGGACGAGGGGGAAATGGATCGGCTGATTGCCCTTTTTAAAACGGCGCTGGATGGCAAGGTGAAGGATGTTCGCGCCTCCTCCCGCCTGACCGGAAGCCCCGTCTGTCTCGTCGCTGATGATGGCGACATGGATATTCACCTGGAAAAACTCCTCAAGGCGCATAAACAGTTCGGCGGGGGCGCGAGCCTTCGTATTCTCGAACTCAACCCCAAGCATATGCTGATCAAAAAGCTGGCGGCAAGCGCATCAAAAAATGGCGCATCAGATGCGCTGGAAGATGCGGCGCTCCTGCTGCTCGATCAGGCGCATATTGTCGAAGGTGATCCCGTTGCCGACCCGGTCGCCTTTTCCAAGCGGATGGCTGATTTCATGGCGGAAAGCATCGCTGTTTGAGATATAGCCTGGAAAATTGCCGTTGGACGGTCGGAAAGACTATCCGCCGCTAGCGGCAATCCCCAGCGCGACTCCCGCTCTGATCGTCCTGCCGCCCCAAAGGCGTCGATCCCCACCATTTCCTGTTCGCATCGTCGATTGCATGCATCGGTATGCTATTGTTTCATGTGAAACACCACTTATGATTTTTTAGATTGTAATTTATACAATCAATATACAAATAACCCGGAGGGCTCTCTCTAATCCATCTTGTTATCGTATGCGCCAGTTGCCACACATAATCCTTCTCGCTTTTTTCCTGACTGCAGCGGCATCGTGCACCGCGGTGGATGATACATTGCTGAGCGAAGAGGTGGATGATTTCGCCCGCGGAGTCGTGACCGTCACGGCGCTTATCGCCGAAGAATTCGAGATTGCGGAAGAAATCAACAACCTTGGATTCACAGACAACCTGCAATTCCAACTCGAGCTTGGCGGCAGCCCGGAGACGGATCTCAAGCCGCTTTTTGGCGCGACGGACATCGCGGCGCGTCAAAATCTGCTTTCGGCCCTGCGCGGATATGCCGAGATGCTCGTGGCCGTTGCCAGCGGTGAATCTGTTTCTGCGCTTTATGCCGGTCTCGCCGGAACGGCGAACGATCTGAAATCGCTCAACAGCGGCAGCTTCAATCTCTCGCACTCCCTGTCTTTTCTGGAATCCAACCGCCTCGTCAGTGACGTCAGTTTTTTTGACGAGCTGTTTATTTTACCGGAACGGGACAAGCGTCTGCTGCCGATTGTGGAAAAAGGCGCCGATACGGTGAAGAAAACGGCGATCCTTCTGTATTTCGATATCGGCGCAAAAGAAGACCAGTCAAGCAAATGCAGCTTTACCTATCCCGGCAACGATCTCACGGCGGCCATGTCGACACTGCGTCTGTGCAAGGGGGGCCTGCGGTCGATTGTCAGTAACGCCATCGCCTTTGATACCGGGATATGGAAGGACCGGCTCGCCTATATGAAGGGCGGCGGATCGGGCAATTCCGGCGGCCGCGCCATTGCCATTAACCGGCTCGTCAGGCTGCAAAAACTCGGCCAGAGCCTCGACCGGCTTTTGGCCGACACGCAATCGGCCTTGGCGGCGATGGTGGCAGCTCATGAGTCAATCGGGAGCACGCTTGGCGCTACGCAAAAATCCTTTAGCCTGTCGTTATCGGAAACGTCGAAAAATCTTATTTTCACGGAAAAAGTCCGGGCGTTGGCAAGCACTGCTGCCGATATCAAAACGGCGCTCGCCGACATTACAGCCACGTCTATCACGGCACAGGATTTTCAGGGAACGCCGCAACAAAATCTGCTATCGGGAGACAGCGATGACAAATAGCTATCAGGACGCGCTTTCAAAATTACAGCAGGCGCAGGACGCACTTAATGTGCAAGACATTTCCCAATTGCCGGCACCGCAACTTGCCAATCTCGAGAAATCCAAGGCGGCGGTCTATGGGGAGATACAGGCTTTGCAGGCCAAGGCAATCGAAGATAGAGATGATCTCTATGCCGCCATGACCGACAGCTTTCGCGACTGCAAATCGGACCTTACCCGCCTGTCCGACTGGGTAACCGGCCGGAAGGCGCGCGACCAGGCGATTTTCACCATGCTGACGAAAGGGATCAGTATCGCCCTTTCGCTGCTGGCATAGCTATTTATCCATGATCTCGTCGATGCGGCGGCGGGTCACGCTGTAACCGGCTTCTTCCGGAATGAGGAGAAACTTCCCGTCGTCCGTCACTTCCATCTCGGGAAGCACCGTGAAGGTGTCCGTTCCATGAGCATGGGCAACGGCGTCCTTACTGGAATCGAAACGGCTCAGAACCTCGACATTCATGCGTGTCGGGAAAATCACCGTATAGATGCCTTTATCCGCATCCGTCAGAACTTCATTGGGGCCGATCCAGACGGAATCCACGGATTCCTCGCCGTCGTGCGCCGCCAGTTGGTGTGGCGGCGCCTCGGCAATGAAAAAATGGGTATCGAAGCGCTTGGGCATATGCGCCGGGGTGATCCAATGGGCAAAATGCCCGAGAAGATCGGTCGCGAGCTCGAGATTCTCGGCGCGTACCATATCGAGGATCGGCAATTCGCCATTCTGAAGCGGCATTCTGTACTTATCGGCGAGTGCATCCAGCCGCTCATGCGTCACCAGCCGGCCGGTCTGCCGGTTGCGGGCAAGCAGGATATTGGCCTCCTCAAAACTCTCGCGGATCGAGGCGATTTTAAAGGCGCGCAACGGATCGTCCCGCCGCTCGCTTTCGGGCAGGAAATCGATAAGCGCCGCATCCATATCGCCGTCATCCACCTTGCCTCCCGGAAAGACGAGCGCGCCCGAGGCAAAGTCGATCTGGTGATGGCGGACCACCATGAAAACTTCGATCTTGTCGTTAATCTTGACGTGGTCGCGGACCAGCAAAACGGTTGCGGCGGGCTTCAGGGGAACTTGTCTGTCTGTCATGGAACACCATTATTGTTCTTTTTGAACGATATAGTGCCCGAGAGTGAAATGGGGATCAACTAAATAGGACTTAAAGCAGAACTTCCAGCGCCGCGAGGATGGGCCCATAGCCGTCCTGCTGAACGATTATGGCGCAGCCATCGCGACCCTCCGCCCGCATGTCCGCGAGATTAACCTGGATCGATTTTGCCTCCCCGGTCCAGTCTCCGAGGGGCCGTATTTTCCGCACAACGTTATGATAGGTAATGATCCGGCCGGTATTCTCGCCCCGGCGGATATTCACATCGCGTTGCCGGTCGATATCGACAACCCAAACAGTCGCCTTGCCAGTGCCGGCCGGCAGCCGGATATCCAGATCATCGCCGTTCAATGTCCAGTCAAGCAGAAGGCTCTTGGCGTGACCCTCATGTTTCGCAATCAGGCCCTCAACGCCGCTGCGGTCCGAGCCAACGATATGTTCCGTGCCGGCGACGACCATTTGCGGCGTATAGACGTAGCGTGAATTGAACCGGCCCCGGTATTCGACCTGCCGGGCGTCATTGTCGCTGCTTCCGAATATATCTTTCCAGCCGATGTAATCCCAGTAGGTGACCCCGAAGGACAGGCCGAGAACATCGTCGTTTTTGACTAGTTCACCGAGGAGTTCATCGGCGGGCGGACAGGAGCTGCAGCCTTGCGAGGTATAAAGCTCGACGACGGTGGAGGGTTGATGCACGCTCGCGGCGACGGCCGAGTTGACGGCGCCCATGGCAATAAGGGCGACAAAAGCTGAAACGGCGATCATGGGCGCTATACGTATGTTCATATTCCCTAAATAGCTCATTCCGGCATCACAGACAAATCACCTGTCAGTGAGAGCGCGGTGAATAAAAAACGGCGGCCGTTTTGGGCCGCCGTTTGTTTCTGGATCGCAGGCAATGCTAGCTTGCCGAGAGATTCCTGAGAACATACTGCAGGATGCCGTCATGGCGGTAATACTCGACTTCATCCAGCGTATCGATCCGGCAGAGCAGATCGATCTCCTGTGACGATCCGTCAGTCCGCGTGATTTTGCAGCTAACCTTCATCCGCGGTGTGACCCCCTCCTCGATGCCGGTCAGGTCAATGACCTCGCTGCCATCGAGATTGAGCGTCTTGCGGGTCACGCCTTCCGGAAACTGGAGCGGGAGAACGCCCATTCCGACGAGGTTGGAACGGTGAATACGCTCGAAACTCTCGGCAATAACCGCCTTGATGCCAAGGAGCAACGTCCCCTTGGCCGCCCAGTCGCGGCTGGAGCCCGTGCCATATTCCTTGCCGGCAAAGACGACAAGCGGCGTTCCCTCTTCGCGATATTTGACGGCGGCATCATAGATCCACATCTGCGTGCCATCCGGCATATGTTTCGTCACGCCGCCTTCGGTACCCGGGGCGACTTCGTTGCGCAGCCGGATATTGGCGAAGGTGCCGCGGGTCATGACCTGATCGTTCCCGCGCCGGGAGCCGTAGGAGTTGAAATCCTTCGGCGCAACCTGATGTGCCTTCAGATATTCACCGGCCGGACCGTCGGCCTTGATCGCACCGGCAGGTGAAATATGGTCGGTCGTGACCGAATCACCAAGGAGTGCGAGAACGCGCGCGCCCCTGATATCCTCGAACGCGCCGGGCTCTTTCTGCATTCCGTCAAAATAGGGCGGATGCTGCACATAGGTCGAGGTGCTGTCCCAGGTGTAGGTCTGCCCTTCCGCCGTCTTGATTGACTTCCAGGCATCATCGCCGGAGAAGACGTCCGCATATTCTTTTTCGAACATATCGCGGGCGACCGCCTCACGCACGGTCTGAAGCACTTCCGCATTGCTCGGCCAGATATCCTTCAGATAAACCGGGTTGCCAGCCTTATCGGTGCCCAGCGCGTCTTTCGTGATATCGATATTGAGCGAGCCTGCGATGGCATAGGCAACGACCAGTGGCGGAGATGCCAGATAGTTCGCCTTCGCCTGCGGGCTGACCCGGCCTTCGAAGTTACGGTTACCGGAAAGGACGGAGCAGGCAACGAGCTCACCTTCGGCAATGGCATCGGCAATGGCCGGATCGACCGGACCAGAGTTTCCGATGCAGGTGGTGCAACCATATCCGACCAGGTTGAAGCCGAGCGCATCCAGATCGTCCTGAAGGCCAGCTTTTTCCAGATAGTCGGTCACCACCTTGGAGCCCGGGGCGAGAGATGTCTTCACCCATGGCTTGACGGTAAGACCTTTCGCCAGCGCATTGCGTGCCACCAGACCGGCGGCGAGCATAACGTTCGGGTTCGAGGTGTTGGTGCAGGAGGTAATGGCGGCAATGATCACCTTGCCATGGCCGATCTCGAAGTCCTTGCCCGCAACCGGAATTTTCTTGTCAAGATCACTGCTCGTGCCGGCAAGTTCCGGAAGTGCCCCCTTGAAAGCATTCGCGGCCTCGGTCAGCAGCACCCGGTCCTGCGGGCGTTTCGGACCGGCGAGGCTCGGCTCGACGGTTGAGATATCCAGTTCCAGCGTTGCCGTGAATTCCGGATCTGGTGTGTTGTTATCGCGCCACATGCCCTGCGCCTTGGCGTAAGCCTCTACCAGTTTGACCCGTTTCGGATCGCGTGCCGTGAAGTTGAGATAATTGATGGTTTCGGCGTCGATCGGGAAGAAACCGCAGGTCGCGCCATATTCCGGCGCCATGTTGGAGATGGTCGCGCGGTCGGCGAGGCCGAGCTCGGCAATGCCGGGACCATAGAATTCAACGAACTTGCCGACAACACCCTGCGCGCGCAGCATCTGGGTCACCGTCAGCACGAGGTCGGTCGCCGTCGTGCCTTCCTTGAGTTTGCCGGTCAGCTTGAAGCCGACAACTTCCGGGATCAGCATGGAGATCGGCTGGCCGAGCATAACGGCCTCGGCCTCGATCCCGCCAACACCCCAGCCAAGCACCGCAAGGCCGTTCACCATCGTGGTATGGCTGTCCGTGCCGACAAGCGTGTCCGGATATGCGACTTCCTTGCCGTTCTGGTCTTTTGTCGTCCAGACGGTCTGGGCAAGATATTCCAGGTTCACCTGATGGCAGATGCCGGTTCCGGGCGGCACAACGCGGAAGTTGTTGAAGGCTTTCTGACCCCAGCGGAGGAAGGCATACCGCTCGCCGTTCCGCTCCATTTCCAGCTCGACGTTCTGACCGAAAGAGGCGGCGGTACCGAATTTGTCAACCATCACCGAATGGTCAATCACCAGATCGCACTGGGCCAGCGGGTTAATCTTTTCCGGATCCCCGCCGAGGGCCACCATCGCATCGCGCATGGCGGCAAGGTCGACAACAGCCGGCACGCCCGTAAAATCCTGCATCAGCACGCGGGCCGGACGATAGGCGATCTCGCGATCCGCCTTGCGGTCTTTCAGCCAGCCGGCAATCGCGCTCACATCTTCTGATGTGACGGTGCGGCCATCTTCGTGACGCAGCAGGTTTTCAAGCAGGACTTTCAGGGAAAAGGGGAGGCGGGAGACATCCCCAAGGCCGGCTTTTTCGGCTTCCGGGATGCTGTAGTAGTCATATTTGTCGCCGTCGATATCGAGTGTGCGGCGAATGTTCAGGCTGTCGTGACCAGTTGTCGTCAACGTTTCGCTCCTTGAAGGTAGGGGGAACGGGGAATGCCGGTTTGGCGGCACCGTTTAAAATACTGTGCGTATGTGCCCTAAATTTGAAAAATTCTCAAGAGCTAAGGTGTGTTCAGCGCCGTCGGAAGCCCCAAAATGTAAATCCTGTATATGAAATTGCGTTGGCGGCCCTCGAAAGCGGGATGCAAATATTTGCGAAAGCGGGATTCTTCCTGTAGTCAGTGAGGGGGCTCGTGCCCTTGCCGTTGTCTCCCCGGAGTGATATGCCGCCGACATGCGATTTTCCGTCCAAAACCTGGCCTGCCAGCGCGCCGATCAGCTGATTTTCGAAGGCCTGTCATTCGCGCTTGGCCCCGGCGAAGCGATATGGGTGCAGGGGCGGAACGGCGCCGGCAAATCGTCGCTTCTTCGTATTTGTGCCGGACTTCTTCGCCCCCATGCCGGCGGAGTTGCTTGGGCGGATGAAGATATTTTCACAGAATCGGATCGCTATCAGGGCGCGTTTCATTATGTCGGCCATCAGGACGCGCTGAAACCGGCGCTCACGGTGAGCGAGAATATCAAATTCTGGGCTGCCTACCACGGCCATTCCGATATCGAAACGGCGCTCGCGGAATTTGAACTCGCGCCTCTTCGCGACACGCCGGCTGGTATTCTTTCGCAAGGACAGAAGAAACGCACGAATCTGGCGCGGCTTGCCGCGTCCTCGGCGCCACTGTGGATTCTCGATGAACCGGTCAGTGCCCTCGACAAACATTTTATCGCGCTTTTCAAAGAAAAACTCCTGCGGCATCTGGCGGGAGGCGGCATGGCGATTTTCGCCACCCATCAGGACCTCGGGATCGATCAAGTCCGGCGGCTCAACCTCGATGAGGTTGCCGTATGAAGCGATTTTTCCGTCTGATCTTGCGTGATTTAACGCTTGCGGCCCGGCAGGGGAGCGCGGTGACGCTCAGTCTGTCGTTCTTCGTTATCGTCGTCGTCCTTTTTCCTCTCGGTGTCGGACCAGAACTTTCCGTCCTCGCCCGGATCGGGCCCGGTGTTCTCTGGGTGGCGGCCTTGCTCTCCTGTCTCCTCACGCTCGATCGGATGTTTCAGGCTGATTTCGAGGATGGATCGCTGGATCTCCTGATGATTGGGCCGCTGCCGACGGAAATGATTGTTCTGGCCAAGGTTATTGCCCATTGGCTGACGTCGATCTTGCCGTTAATCGTCATTGCGCCCATTCTGGCCCTTTCCCTCAGCATTCCGGGCGACGGTGTATTGGCGCTGACGACAGCGCTCCTTGTTGGCACGCCCACCCTCAGCCTGATTGGCGCCGTCGGTGCCGCCCTGACGATGGGAATGCGCCGCGGTGGTGTTTTGTTGTCACTTCTGGTACTTCCGCTATATATACCGGTATTGATTTTCGGTGTCGCCGCGGTTGATGCCGCGATCGCGCTCCTGCCCATGACGCCGCATCTTCTATTGCTTGGCGGCGTCTCGCTCGGCGCGCTTGTGGTCGGGCCGGTGGCCGCTGCCGCGGCATTACGTTTGTCTCTATCCTGAGGGGCTTTGAGGTACAGAATTAGGTCATGGCCATCGACTTGCACAAATACGCCAACCCGAAGCGATTTCTCGCCATTACGGCGGCGATCTACCCCTGGAGCGTCTGGCTGACCGTCCTTCTCCTGGTGTCGGGCCTCTATCTGTCCCTGTTCGTTGCGCCGCCTGATTATCAGCAGGGCGATACCGTCCGCATCATGTTCGTGCATGTGCCGGCCGCCTGGATGGCGCTGATGATTTACACGATGATGGCAGTTTCATCCGCCGTCGGACTGATCTGGAAGCACCCGGTCGCCGATCTCACGGCCAAGGCGGCGGCGCCGATCGGCGCCTGCTTCACCTTTCTCGCCCTGGTGACGGGATCGCTCTGGGGGCAGCCGATGTGGGGAACCTTCTGGGTCTGGGACGCGCGGCTGACCAGCATGCTGATCCTGTTTTTCCTCTATCTTGGTTATATGGCGGTTTGGGAGAGTTTCGATGATCCGGCCAAGGCGGCCAAGGCGGCGGCGATCCTTGCGCTGGTCGGGGTCGTCAATGTGCCGATCATCCGTTTTTCGGTCGACTGGTGGAATACGCTGCATCAACCGGCGAGCGTCGCCACAATGTCGGGGCCGAAAATACATAGTTCCATCCTGATCCCGCTTCTCGTAATGGGCCTCGCCTATACGGCGTTCTTTGTCATGGTGCTGATTATCCGGGTGAAGGCGGAAATATTGCAAAGGCGGCTTCGCGTGCTGCAGGTATCGGAATTGAGGGAGCGGTAGGACCGGTCCGGACAGTGATCGCGGCATTGTGACGCATAACGGCTGTTCGTTTGTGTATTTTGATGGCAAAACCACTATATTCGCGCGAAACAAAAGGCTTTGAGGATCGATTTGGATCAGATGGCGACATTCTTTGATATGGGCGGCTACGGCCTGTTTATCTGGCCCTGCTTCGTGATTTCCGCGATTGTGCTGCTCGCCCTCTACTTTCTCAGTCGTCAGCGCCTGAAGAGGGTTGAGCGCGAGCTTTCGGTTATGGAGTCCCGGCGCGGTGAGCGGCGGCGCGAGGGCGGAATTTCTGAGCCAGCGGGAGAAACCATGTCATGACGCGGAAGAAGCGCCGCTTATATTTTGTCCTGTCCGGGATGTGTGTTCTTGCCATTGCCGCCGCGCTCGTTCTGACCTCCTTCGAGGATAGCCTTGTCTTTTTCCGCAGCCCTTCCGATCTGGTTGAAAAACCGATGCCGGCGGGGCGCAATTTTCGCCTTGGCGGACTGGTGGAGGAAGGGAGCGTCGAAAAGGACGGCGTCGTCACGCGCTTTCGCGTGACCGATCTCAACGAAAGCGTCCCGGTCACCTTTGAGGGCCTGCTGCCCGATCTCTTCCGGGAAGGACAAGGCGTGGTGACCGAAGGCGCGTTCACGGACGATGGCGTGTTCGTCGCCTCCAATGTTCTGGCCAAGCATGATGAAAACTATATGCCGCCGGAAGTCGCAGAGGCCCTCAAGAAATCGGGCCAATGGAAACCGGAGGCGAAAAACTGATGGTCGCGGAGGTTGGACAATTCGCACTCATCCTCGCTCTGGTCACGGCTGTTTTTCAGGGTGGCATACCGCTTTTCGGCGCGGCGCGGGGCAGCCAGCCCATGATGCGTTTCGCCAATAACGCCGCTTTCGTTCAATTTGCCGCGATTACGATCGCGTTCATCTGTCTGACCATAGGCTATGTGACGAGCGATTTCTCGATCCTGAATGTCGCCAATAACTCCCACTCCCTGAAACCGATGCTTTATAAAATCAGTGGTGTCTGGGGGAACCATGAAGGATCGCTTCTTCTGTGGAGCTGGATCCTCGCGCTTTTCGGTCTTGCCGTCGCCTTTTTCGGCAGAAGCCTGCCCGATACCTTGAAATCGCGGGTGCTGGCGGTCCAGGGGTTGATCGGCATCGGATTTCTCCTGTTCATCCTTTTTACCTCCAATCCATTTGAGCGACTCGACCCGGCGCCCCTTGACGGGACCGGACTCAACCCGCTTTTGCAGGACCCGGGCCTCGCCTTTCATCCGCCGTTTCTGTATCTCGGTTATGTCGGGCTTTCCGTTACTTTCTCCTTCGCCATTGCCGCATTGATCGAAGGCCGGGTGGATCCGGCCTGGGCCCGCTGGGTTCGGCCCTGGACCCTTGCCGCCTGGGGATTTCTCACGATCGGCATCGCCCTTGGTTCCTGGTGGGCATATTACGAGCTGGGATGGGGCGGCTGGTGGTTCTGGGATCCGGTGGAGAATGCCTCCTTCATGCCCTGGCTGGCGGCAACGGCGCTTCTTCATTCAGCGATTGTTGTCGAAAAGCGCGACGCCCTCAAGAACTGGACCATTCTGCTGGCCATTATCGCCTTCAGTCTGAGCCTGATGGGCACCTTTCTCGTGCGCTCGGGCGTGCTGAATTCCGTGCATGCCTTCGCCACGGACCCGGCGCGCGGCATCTTTATCCTGATTTTCCTGATTGTGGTCATCGGCGGCTCGCTCCTTCTCTATGGCATTCGCGCGCCGATGATGAAGGGCGGGGGCCTCTTCGCGCCGATCAGCCGCGAAGGGGCGCTGGTTCTCAACAACCTTCTCCTCTCGACGGCCACTGCGACAATCCTGCTCGGCACGCTCTATCCGATTTTTCTCGATGCCGTTTCGGGCGCAAAGGTGTCCGTCGGGCCACCCTATTTCGAGGCGACTTTCCTGCCGCTGGCCATCCCGCTCGTGATTGCGATGGTATTCGGGCCGTTTCTCGCATGGAAGCGGGGTGATATTTCCGGTGTCCTCGCCCGTCTAAAGTTTGCGCTCCTGCTCGCCCTGGTGTTGGTTGGCGTGATCTGGTGGCAGAAAACGGGAACAACGGTCATGGCGCTTGTCGGTATGGGAATTTTCGCCTGGCTATTGGTTGGAACGCTTCTCGAATGGGCGGATCGTATCCGGTTATTCCGGATTCCTCTGTCGAACAGCTGGAAAAGAATGGTGCAGCTGCCACGAAGCGCCCATGGCATGACCGTTGCCCATATCGGTGTCGCGCTTGTGATCCTTGGGATAACAGCGTCGGGCGCCTGGCAGTCCGAGCATCTTGGCGTCATGAAGCCCGGTGAGAGAGTAACGGTTGGCGGCTATGATTTCCGTTTCGATGGCGCGGAGAATGTTGCCGGTCCCAATTATGATGCGGTCCGCGGCACCTTCCTTGCTTCAACCGGTACCGAAAAGGGCTTTTACCTCTATCCTGAACAACGGCGCTACAGCAATCCGCCCATGGACACGACAGAGGCGGCCATCCGCCCCATGTTAAGCGCGGATCTCTATGTGGTCATCGGGGAGGCGGACGGAAAGGGCGGCTATGCGATCCGGATCTATCACAAGCCCTTCATCTCCTGGATATGGATCGGATGCTTCGTCATGTTCGCGGGCGGCGCGCTCAGCCTGAGTGACCGGCGGTTACGCCTTGGCGCGCCCGGCCGAGTGCAGAAAAAAGCCGCATCCGCCGCGGGTCTCTCCGGCGCGAAAGGGTAGCGCGATGCGATTTCGTTTTCTGATTCCGGTGCTGACATTCGCGGCGATTGCCATTGTCATGTGGTATGCGCTGTTCAACCTCAATCCGACGGAAATCCCGTCGGAACTTGTCAGCAAGCCGGCCCCGGAATTCGCCCTTGACGCCGTTCCGGGATACGGGCCGGAACTGTCCAAATCCGATCTTGCCACCGGAAAAGTGGTTCTGCTCAATGTCTTTGCCTCCTGGTGCGTTGCCTGCCTGGCGGAGCATCCTTTCTTCATGGAGATCAAGCAACAGAACCTCGTCGAAATTTATGGCCTCAATTACAAGGACACGCCCGACGCGGCGGCGCAATGGCTGGATCGCCACGGCAATCCTTATTCGCGGACGGGCATGGATATCAAGGGGCGGGTCGGCATCGATTTCGGGGTCTATGGCGTGCCGGAAACCTTCGTCATCAGCCCCGACGGCAAAATACTCGACAAGATCATCGGGCCGGTCAGCAGGGAAATGTTCGAGGAAAGAATACGGCCGCTGCTAAACGGGGCGGGATCGTGAGATCGCTTTTTCGGGCATTGCTGCTGCTCCTCTTGCTCGCGCCGGCATGGATCGCGCCTGCGGTCGCCGTGTTCGTTGAAGAAAAGCTCGATGATCCGACGTTGGAAGCGCGGGCCCGCGACATTTCAGCCGGCATCCGGTGCCTCGTCTGCCAGAATCAGTCAATTCTCGACAGCAACGCCGATCTTGCAAAAGACCTGCGCCAGATTGTGCGCGAACGCGTCGCCATTGGTGAGAGCGACACTGAGGTTCGCGGCTATCTGGTGACCCGTTACGGGGATTGGGTTCTTCTCGATCCTCCGTTCAAATTGACGACGCTGCTTCTTTGGCTTGGGCCGGCCGTCATCTTCATCCTGGGCGCAATTGCGGCGATTGTCTTTCTCCTCGGGAGGAATCGCCGCCCGGACGACGCGGAGAGCGCCGGGCTTAGTCCGCAGGAAGAAGCGGAAATCGACCGTCTTCTGGATCCGGAAGGGCATGAACAGAAATCATGATCTGGGTCGTCGCATCGCTGATCCTGCTTTTTGCAGTTGTCGTTCTTGTCTGGCCGTTTCTGCGGCCCGCCGAGGAGACGCGTGATCACGCGGACCAGGGGCTGGCGGTCTACCGGCGGCAACTTGAAGAACTCGCGCTTGATGTTGACCGTGGCGCCATCAACCGGGCCGATGCGGAAAGCATGGAGACCGAGATCAAACGACGCGTGCTCCGTTTACATCGAACGGCGGATACGACAGGGACGGGCGCCGGCGGGATCAAATACTGGCCCGTTGCGCTGATCCTCGCCATTGCTCTGCCCGCCATAAGTTTTGCGTTATATGCGGACATCGGATCCCCGGAAAAGCCGTCGCGGCCGCTGGCGGTGCGCGATTTGGCCGCGGAACAGGCGGCGCGGCAGGCGCAGGATGTATCCTCCCTGATCCAGCGCCTTGTTAATGCGCTGAAGGAGCAACCGGACAATCTCGACGGTTGGGTGCTGCTGGCGCGGACGCTCAGCCGCATGGAACGATATGAGGAAGCGGCGGAAACCTACATGAAGGCAACGGTGCTCGCACCGACGGCCGTGGAACTTTACGTCGGCGCTGGCGAAAATTATTACTTTGCGGCGGAGGGAAATATTTCGGCGGATGCCGCGAGGGCGTTTGAGACGGCCGCCGAGCTTGATCCGCAAAATCCGGGTGTGCGCTACTACCTGGCGCTTCGCGATGCGCAAGAAGGGGATGTCCAGGGGGCGCTTCGTAAATGGATTTCCCTCTATAATGAAAGCCCGGCGGACGCTCCCTTTATGCCGGTACTGGCAAGCCGCATTGAACGGACCGCGGAAGAGACGGGCACCGACCTCGCCGGTCTATGGGCACGGAAAGACGTGCCGCCCGCGTCCGCAGGGCCGAGCAGTGATGATGTTGCGGCGGCGGCCGACATGAGTGCCGAGGAGCGTCAGGCGATGATCTCCTCGATGGTCGAGCGACTGGCGGCTCGCATGGAGGAGACACCGGAGTATGACGGCCTGATGCGGCTTGGTCAGGTTTACGGAACAATCGGGAATTACGAGAAATCGGCGGACGCCTATGGCCGGGCGAGGGCGCTTAAACCCGGGGATCTCGCAGCTCTCGAGGCGGAAGCCTTTGCCCGGATTCAGGCCGCCGGATCAGACGGTGTTCCTCCTGAGACCGCGGTCGAACTCTATCGCGACGTGATTGCCGAAAACCCAGATAACCCGAGAGCCTTATGGTACCTTGGCGTTGCGGCGGCGGCCGGCGGCGATAATGATGCCGCGATCGAATACTGGACGCGCCTTCAGGAGGTAACCCAGGCGGGGAGCCCTGTTCATCTGGCGGCGAAAGAGGCGATAAAGAGCCTTTCCGCGACAGATAAAAATTGATACCGTCTTTTTTTTATACCCATCCTTATCGGTAAAGCATTGGCATCGACAAACCCAGATGATTACGCGTTTGAGCGCAAGGTCCCGGCGGGCGACAATATGGAACGTCACGTCTGCGCGGATTGTGGCTGGATTCATTACGACAACCCGAAAATAGTCGTTGGATCCATCGTCACCTATGAGGACAAGTTCCTGCTGTGTAAGCGGGCGATTAATCCACGCAAAGGCTTCTGGACGCTGCCGGCAGGGTTTCTCGAGCAGAATGAAACAACGGCTGATGGCGCCGTCCGCGAAGCCTTTGAGGAAGCGCAGGCCAAAATTCGCATCCGCGACCTTCTCGCCGTCTATAGCGTCACGCATATCAGTCAGGTGCAGATTATGTATCGCGCGGTTCTGGATCGTCCGGAATTTTCGGCAGGTCCGGAATCGCTGGAAGTCCGGCTTTTTGACTGGTCGGAGATACCATGGAACGATCTTGCCTTTCCAACCGTCTATTGGGCGCTACATCAATATCAGGACATCAAGGACCGAGAGAGTTATACGCCGTTCGCGAACGCGACGGGCGACATACTGAGAAAATCACTTGAAATTATACGGCGCTGATTGGCCGGAGAGGATCGCGATGATGAAAAAAATGACGGCGGCAGCCCTTATGGGGACGTTTCTTGCACTGGCGATGACCGGGAGTTCGGCCGCCGGACTGCTCGACAAGATACAAAAGACGATTACGGACACGACGTCTTCCGCGACCGGTGGCTCGAGCAGTGGGGCCACGACAAATGGTCTATCCACGGAACAGATCACAGAGGGGCTCAAGGAAGCGCTCCGTGTCGGCACCGAAACGGTCGTCGAGCAGATTGGGACGGTTGATGGATATAACGGCGATCCGGCCATCCATATTCCGCTTCCCGAGAAAATGCAGCAGGCGCAGGAGTTGTTGAGAAAATTCGGTCTTTCCGGCATGGCGGATGAAGTGGAGGAGCGGCTTAACCGTGGCGCGGAAGCGGCCGCCCCGAAAACCAAGGAAATCATCTATAATGCCATTTCCTCGATGACGCTTGAGGATGCGCAGTCAATCTATAGCGGACCTGATGATGCGGCAACGCAGTATTTCCGCAAGGTCTCGACGGCGGAACTGACAGAAACGGTGCGTCCGGTCGTCGAACAATCCCTGCAGGATGTCGGCGCGATCACCGCCTACGACAATCTGGTCTCCCAATATAAAACCTATCCCCTGGTTCCGGATATCCAGACCGACCTGACAGAGTATGCGACAGAGATGACGCTGGAAGGATTGTTTCACTATCTCGCTGAGCAGGAGGCGGCCATTCGGAAGGATCCTATCAAGCAGACAACGGAAATCCTGAAGACGGTGTTCGGGAACTAAGCGGCGGTTTTTCCAAGGAAATCAAGGAGCAGCGATTTATAGCGGGGGAGAGATTTATAGCGCTGCATGTCGGCGCCCATCGTCTCAATCCCGTTTAGAAGCCGCGCGGCGCGGTCCTGGCTTTCGCAAATTTCGGACAGGCTGTTGTTGAAAATCCGGATCGTAAAGAGGATGTCCGAGGCATTTGGAAGACGCTGCAGCGTTTGCCGTTCGACCCGGAAGAATATCCGCTCACCGATATTTTCAGCCGTTATCGAGCGATCGACCGACCGGTCGCGGCGCCACCATCCCGGCTGAAACAGGGTGTCGCTGTCATAGAGCCCCCAGTTGAACCGTTCGACTTTTTTCCCGGGTCTCAAATTGCGGAAAAACCGGTCGATGGGGGCGCCGATGTGATCGTTGAGCCCGGGTACGGGCTGGTGAATGGACTGCATGGGGCGACCGACTTTCTCAACGAGGTTCCAGCCCGTCGGAAAGCAGACACAGGCCGCCGCAAGAATATAACCATCCGGGGATTCCCGCATCAGGACGAGGTCTTCCTGCACGTGAAGCGCCGCCTGGACGAGCGGTGAGGATTCGCTCTCCGGTATCAAGGGCGCCGGGGCATCCGGATGATGGGCGTTGCGTTCCGTCTTGATAAGGGCGAGGATTTCATTCTGTGCGGTTCGCGTTCCATCTGTCTCCGCCACGACATGATCGCGATATTCGTCAAGCAGCCGTTTCTTCTCGGCAATGTCACGTGCAAAATCCTGATCGATGTCGAGGAAGGACCGGCTTCTCAAGGCCTGCAGTCCCATGCTCAGGCGGAAATCCGTGCCGTCGAGTGGAAAGTAGCGCAGGCTCATGCGTCCGGATCTGTTTTTTCCTGTCTCATGTGACGAGTGATCATCGGAACCTGTGCGATGAAAAAGAGGAATGTGGCCGCGGTAAAGCCGAAAACCTTTATATTCACCCAAAGCTCCGTCGAGACGTTGCGCCAGATAATCTCGTTGGCAACCGCCATCAACAAAAAGAAGATACCGAGCCGGATCGTCAGCTTGTGCCATCCGCTGTCATCGAGATTCCAGAAATTATCAAACAACACTTTAACGAAAGACTTTCCGAGCAGGATCCCGGCAAATAATACGGCGGCAAAGATGCCGTAGATGATTGTCGGTTTCATCTTGATGAAGGTTTCATCATTCAGATACAGCGTGAGTCCGCCGAACACCATGACGACAACCGCCGTGACCATTGGCATCATGGGGAGGGTTCTGGTGTAGTAATAGGAGATGGCGAGGGCGATCACCGTCGTGATCATGATCGCGCCGGTCGCAACGAAGAGATCGCCGAAATAATACGCGGCGAAAAATACGGCGATCGGCCCAAGCTCCGTTGCCGGCTTCAATCCCTTCGGCATTTGTTTTCCCGTCGCCATCTGTACTTCTTTCCTTTTCAGAGACTGCCGACGCCGGAGAGGGCGCGGGCAAAATCCCGCGCGGCGAAGGGCTGCAGATCGTCTTCGCCTTCCCCAACGCCGATGGCATGAACCGGCAGGCCGAACCGATCCGCGATTGCCACCAGAACGCCGCCGCGCGCCGTGCCGTCAAGCTTCGTCATCACCAGGCCGGTGACATTGCAGACTTTGCCGAAAATCTCCACCTGGTTCAGCGCATTCTGCCCTGTCGTGGCATCCAGCACCAGAAGACAGGAATGGGGCGCGTCGGGGTCGAGCTTCTTGATAACGCGCAGGACTTTTTCGAGCTCCGCCATCAGATCAGATTTATTCTGAAGCCGTCCCGCCGTATCGATCAGCAACAGATCAGCGCCGTCGGCCTTCGCCTTTTCCATGGCGCTGTAGGCCAGGCCCGCGGCATCGCCGCCAACCTTTGTCGTGACGACGTCGCATCCGGTCCGTTGACCCCAGACCTGGAGCTGTTCTACGGCGGCCGCGCGAAATGTATCCCCCGCGGCGAGAACCACTTTCTTGCCTGCTGCCCGGTATTGCTTCGCGAATTTACCGATTGTCGTTGTCTTTCCCGAACCGTTCACGCCGACAATGAGAGCGACATGGGGCTTGCGGCTTTCATCCAGCGTGAAGGGTATTGCAACGGGATCGAGAATGGCCGCGACCTCATCCGCAAGCGCGGCCCGGATTTCCTCCGGCGCGATTTCCTTGTCGTAGCGTGTTTTGGCGATATTGGCAGCGATGCGCGCTGCCGTGGTGACTCCAAGATCCCCGCTGATCAGCAATTCCTCCAGCTCCTCGATGACGTCGTCGTCGAGCTTGCGCTTTGTGAAAATATCGGTGATCCCGCTGGAGATCGCGGAGGAGGAGCGCTTCAACCCGTCGCGGAGTTTGCCGAACCAGCTTTTTTTCTCTTTCGTTTCGCTCATGCTACGTTCGCTTTCACTAGAGTCGGGGCGATCAGTTTCCTGCCATCGGTCTGTGCAATATGGACTGATATGATGTCGCCGCTTTCCGCCTTGAATCCGAAATCAACGGGGGCGTAATGGCGGGTGCGGCCGGTCGTCTCATTCTCTACGAGAACGGACTGTTCGCTTCCCACCAGACTTTCAAGAAAGCGGGAAAGGTTCCGTTCGCCGGCTTCGCGCAGGACAGCCGCACGCGCCTTACGGATGTCGCCCGGTACCTGCGGCATCTTCGCCGCCGGCGTTCCGGGTCGGGCGGAATAGGGGAACACATGTAGATAGGCGACGTCGCATTCTTCGACCAGCCGGAGGCTGTTGGCCGCCATGTCGTCCGTTTCCGTGGGGAACCCGGCAATGATATCCGCGCCGAAGACAACATCGGGCCGAAGCCGCCGCGCCTTCTCCACGAAATCATAGACATCGCCTCGCAAGTGCCGCCGTTTCATCCTTTTCAGGACCATGTCATCGCCCGCCTGCAAGCTGATATGAAGATGCGGCATCAGACGGGGTTCGTTCTCGATCAGCCGCCAGAGGTCGTCATCCACTTCCACGGGATCGAGGGAGGAAAGCCGCAGATGCGCGATTTCCGGAACCGCCGCAAGCAGGCGGCGACACATCTGCCCCAGGGTTGGCCGGCCCGGCAAATCTTCGCCATAGGCCGTGATGTCAACGCCGGTCAGGACAAATTCCTTGTAACCGTTCCCGGCGAGGGAGCGGGCCTGATCGACAATGGCGCCAAGGGGCACGGAGCGGCTGTTGCCGCGACCATAGGGAATGATGCAGAAGGTGCAGCGATGATTGCAGCCGTTCTGGATCTGGAGAAATGCGCGCGCCCGGCCGTCGAAGCCTTCGATCAGGTGGCCCGCCGTTTCTTCCGCTGACATGATGTCATTGACCTGGACCCGTTCCGTCTCTTCAAGGCCGAAAGACTGCGGTTCGAGCTTTTCCAAATTGCCGAGGACCTGATTTACCTCCGGCATCCGTGCAAATTGATCCGGATTGGTCTGGGCGGCGCAACCGGTGACGATGATCTTGGCGTCCGGATGTTCCCGGCGCGCCTTGCGCACCGCTTGCCGGGCCTGACGTTCCGCTTCATTGGTGACGGCGCAGCTATTGATGATGACGGTATTGGTCATTCCTGCGGACAGGGCATGGCCGCGCATCACTTCGGATTCGTAGGTATTCAGGCGGCAGCCGAAGGTGACGATCTCCGGTGCGGTGAGCGGCTTGATCTCTCCCACTAGGCCGCTCCCGTCAGCAGGCCAGCGTCGAGAACGCCGCGATAGGACGTCGCAATCGGTCCGCCCATAAAGACATGCCCATTGTCGCCAATCCGCATATCGAGGGGGCCGCCATCCAGATGCAGGCGCGCGTCCTTACCGGCAAGCCCGCGGATATTTGCCGCGACGATCGTGGCGCAGGCCGCCGAACCGCAGGCAAGCGTAATGCCGACACCGCGCTCCCACACCCGAAGGCGGAAATTGCCTGCATCCATTTTGCTCGCGATACTGATGTTGGCGCGTTTCGGGAAAATCGGATCGATTTCCGCAATCGGTCCCCATTTTTCAAGATCTACCGTATCCGCATCGTCGACGAAAAAGACCGCGTGCGGATTACCCATATTCACCCCGACAGGATCGGCCAGCGGCCCGACCGTCAGATTAATATGGGCCGTATCCTCCTCCCGCGAGAGGGGGATGTCCCGCCACCCGAGTTTCGGCGCGCCCATATCAATCACAATGTGCTGGCGGTCTTCTGTCGTTCCGGCAAGAAGCCCGGCGCGTGTTTCTATCGTGACCGCGTTCTTGCCGGCCTCTTCCATCAGCAGATGCGCAACGCAGCGGGTGGCATTGCCGCAAGCCTCCGCCTCGCTGCCATCGGCATTATATATGCGCATGAAGATGTCGGCGCCGTTCGCCGTCGGTTCCATGACGATCAGCTGGTCGTAACCGACGCCGCGGTGCCGGTCGGCAATGGCCCGAAGCGCAGCGACCGAGAGATCGGGCAGCCGCGAACGCCCGTCAATAATGACGAAATCATTGCCAAGGCCATGCATCTTTATGAACGGTATCTGTTCCATATCCCGCGATATAGGCGTTTCGGCGCGTCCGGTCCAGCATATTTATCGGAGAACTGTCGCGGTTCTGCTTGACTTATGGTCGGGTCTATGGCTAATTCCCGCCAATCTCGACAACCGAGTCGCAACATAGAAGTACCTGTAACGGTATCCGCCAGCCCGCGAGTTTCGCGCCCTGGCGTTTTTTGCGTTGTAGTATTCGGCCGACGGATGACGAAATTTAAACTGGTTTGAACGGGTTCACAACCGAATGTTCGAAAGCTTGACAGGCAGACTGGGCGACGTCCTCGGGCGGTTGACCAAGCGCGGCGCGCTCACCGAGGCGGACGTCACGGAGGCGTTGCGCGAAGTGCGCGTTGCCCTCCTTGAGGCGGACGTGGCGCTGCCGGTTGTCAAAAGCTTTGTCAAACG
Source organism: Sneathiella chungangensis (assembly GCF_009882935.1). GTDB lineage: Bacteria > Pseudomonadota > Alphaproteobacteria > Sneathiellales > Sneathiellaceae > Sneathiella > Sneathiella chungangensis. The sequence goes on along the minus strand of NZ_WTVA01000015.1, from coordinate 489,830 downwards.
CGTCAAGACCAAGGCGATCGGCACGGAAGTCCTGAAATCGGTCAATCCGGCGCAGATGGTCATCAAGGTTGTCCATGACCAGCTGGTTGAAATGCTGGGCTCGGAACAACAGGAACTCAACCTCGTTGCCGTGCCGCCGGTTGTCTACATGATGGTCGGGCTGCAAGGCTCCGGTAAAACCACCTCGACCGCAAAAATCGCGAAATGGCTGACGGAAAAACAGGGCAAGAAGGTCCTGATGGCGTCTCTCGACGTGCGCCGCCCGGCCGCTCAGGAACAGCTGAAAATTCTGGGTGAGCAGACGGGGATCGCGACCCTGCCGATCATTCAGGGCCAGATGCCGGTCGATATTGCAAAGCGCGCCGTCCAGTCCGCGAAGCTGCAGGGTGTCGACATCGTCATGCTCGATACCGCCGGCCGGTTGCATGTCGACGAATCCCTGATGGCGGAGATGGATGCCGTTCACAAGGAGGCGCATCCGACGGAAACCCTGCTGGTGGTCGACAGCCTGACCGGTCAGGACGCGGTCAATGTCGCCGAGCAGTTCAAGTCCCGCGTCGATGTCACCGGTATCGTCTTGACCCGGATCGACGGCGACGGGCGCGGCGGCGCGGCGCTTTCCATGCGCGAAGTCACCGGTTGCCCGATCAAGCTCCTGGGTACCGGCGAAAAGCTGGATGCGTTGGAGGCTTTCCATCCGGACCGGATCGCCAATCGTATTCTGGGCATGGGCGATATCGTTTCGCTGGTCGAGAAGGCCGCGGAAACCATTGAGAAGGATGAGGCCGAGAAGCTTGCCCTCAAAATGCAGAAGGGCAATTTCGACCTTGATGATCTGGCGAGCCAATTGCGCCAGATGCGCAAGATGGGCGGCATGAACAGCCTGGTCGGCATGCTCCCCGGCATTGGTAAAATGAAGAAGCAGCTGGATTCGGCCAACCTCGACGATCGTCTTTTGATCCGTCAGGAGGCAATGATCCAGTCCATGACGCCGAAGGAACGGCGCAATCCGCAGATTATTGCCGCCTCCCGCAAGAAACGTATCGCCGCGGGTTCCGGCATGAGTGTTCAGGATGTCAACCGCCTGCTGAAACAGCATAAGCAGATGGCGGACATGATGAAAAAAGTGAAGAAACTCGGCAAGAAAGGCATTGCACGCGGAGGCATGCAGGGGCTTTTGCCGCCGGGAATGAAGTTTTAACCGAAATTGAGTTCGTTAAAGGAAAGAGCGTAATATGGCACTTAAAATTCGCCTTACCCGTCAGGGCGCGAAGAAGCGTCCCTTCTACCGCGTTGTTGTTGCAGAAGCCAGCAGCCCGCGCGATGGACGGTATATTGAGCGTCTGGGCACCTATAACCCGATGCTTCCGAAGGATGATGAAAACCGTGTGTCCCTGAACGGGGAGCGGATCCAGTACTGGATCGGTAACGGTGCGAAGGCAACCGATCGCGTTGCCCGGCTGATGGCGTCGGCGGGTCTCGGTGAGAAGCCGGTTTCCAACAACCCGGAAAAAGCCAAGCCGAAAGCCAAGGCACAGGAACGCCTGCGCGAGCAGGAAGAGGCTCGCAAGGCAGCGGAAGAAGCCGCCGCTGCGGAAGCGGAAGCTCCGGCAGAGGAAGCACCGGCTGAAGAAGCTCCTGCGGAAGAGGCTCCTGCTGAAGAAGCCGCCGCGGAAGAAGCGCCTGCAGAGGATGCCGAGCAGAAGGCCGAGGCTTAAGGGCGCAAAGCCGTGCCTGAGGCAAAATTGTTGCTGCTTGGCGTGATCGTCGGGGCGAAGGGTATCAAGGGCGAGGTGAAGATCAAGAGTTTCACCGAATATCCGGAGGATATTGCCGCCTATGGCCCCCTGCGGGATGCGTCGGGCAAGACGACTTTCGAATTGAAGGTCGTCGGTGTCAGCAAAGGTTTGCCGGTGGTGCGGATAAAGGGTATATCAGATCGCAACGCGGCCGAAGCCCTCAAAGGGGTAGAGCTTTATGTGTCGCGGGACAGATTGCCCGAAACGGAAGAAGCGGAAGAATACTATCATGCTGACCTGATCGGCCTGCCGGTATTCTTTCAGGACGGTGAGAAATTCGGTACCATCCTGCGCCTGCATGATTTTGGCGCGGGGGATATGCTGGAAATCGTGCCGGACGGGAAAGGCGCCAAGGCGGCGGTCCTCGTTCCGTTTACCGTCGAGATGGTGCCCGAGGTGGACGTTGCTGGCGGCCGCGTGGTTGTTGATCTGGCAGAGGATTTCTTTGAAGTCCCCGAAGAACCGGCATAACGACGCGCGCGGCAACGCGGGAAGAGGGAAAAGCGGATGGTCTGGACCGCCCATATTTTGAGCCTTTTTCCCGAGATGTTTCCGGGGCCGCTTGGGCATAGCCTCGCGGGAAAGGGTCTTGAGGACGGGGCCTGGAACCTGACGGTCAGAGATATTCGCGATTTTGCCATTGGCAAGCATCGCAACGTCGACGACAGTCCCTTTGGCGGCGGCGCCGGAATGGTGATGCGGCCGGATGTGTTGGGGCCGGCGATTGATGCGGCACTGGCCGGGTCGGACAATGTGACGCGGGTGATCTATTTCAGTCCCCGCGGCCGGGTCATGGATCAGGCCTTCGTACGCGAGTTGTCGGACGGCCCGGGCGCGGTCATGGTCTGCGGCCGTTTCGAAGGGGTCGATCAGCGGGTTCTGGAAACCCGCAACGTGGAGGAAGTCAGCCTCGGCGACTTCATCCTGTCGGGCGGCGAAATTGCCGCGCTGGCGTTATTGGATGCGGTGGTTCGCCTGCTGCCCGGCGTGACGGGAAACAGGGAATCGCTGGAGGAAGAGAGTTTTGCGGACGGGTTACTGGAATATCCCCATTACACCCGCCCCCCGGTCTGGGAAGGCCGGACGGTCCCGGAAGTGCTGCTTTCGGGGCATCATGAAAAAATCAAGGAATGGCGTTTACGCCAGTCCGAGGAGTTGACCAAGGAACGAAGGCGGGACCTGTGGGACCGTCGGAAGCGTAATTTTTGAGAAAAGGGTGAAAGCCATGAATACGGTTGAAAAGCTAGAGCAAGAGCAGATTGAAAAGCTGACGGCGGAACGTCCCGTTCCCAAGTTCCGTCCCGGGGATACCCTTCGGGTCCATGTGAAGGTTGTCGAGGGCACGCGTGAGCGTATCCAGGCGTTTGAAGGCCTCTGCATCGCCCGGAATGGCGGCGGGATCAACGCCAACTTTACGGTGCGGAAAATTTCCTATGGTGAAGGCGTGGAACGTATTTTCCCGCTGTATTCTCCGCGGATCGATCGCATCGAAGTCGTTCGTCAGGGCGTTGTCCGCCGGGCGAAGCTTTATTACCTGCGCGAACTGCGTGGTAAGAAGGCCCGTATCCGCGAGCGCCGCGAGGATCGTTACGGTAACAAGAACGGCGAATAACGCGCCGTTTGCGGACCTGCGGGAATTTAGTGACAAGGACAATTGACGATTTGTGAGGATAGAAAATGGGAACCCCTAGAACGTTGTATGACAAAATCTGGGACAGTCACGTTGTGGATCAACTGGAAGACCAAGCCTATATTCTTTACATCGATCGTCACCTTGTTCACGAAGTAACCAGCCCGCAGGCTTTCGAAGGGTTGCGCAACGCGGGGCGCAAGGTTCGCCGTCCGGACGCGACCTTTGCCGTGGCCGACCATAACGTGCCGACCAAGGACATTGAAAAAGGGATTACCGATCCCGAAAGCAAGCTGCAGGTGGATACGCTGGAGGCCAATACGGCTGAATTCGGTATTCCCTATTTCTCGATGACGGACGACCGCCGCGGCATCGTGCATATCATCGGTCCGGAGCAGGGATTGACCCTCCCGGGCATGACCATCGTCTGTGGCGATTCCCACACTTCCACCCATGGGGCCTTCGGCGCGCTGGCCCATGGCATCGGCACCTCCGAGGTTGAGCATGTGCTGGCAACGCAAACGCTGGTCCAGGAAAAAGCGAAGAACATGCGGGTGACGGTTCATGGCGACCTTCCGCTCGGTGTGACGGCGAAAGACGTTGCCCTCGCCATCATTGGCAAGATCGGAACGGCAGGCGGTACCGGCCATGTGATCGAATATGCGGGCGATGCCATCCGCGCGCTGTCCATGGAAGGGCGGATGACGCTCTGCAACATGACGATCGAAGCCGGTGCGCGCGCCGGCCTGATTGCCCCGGACGAGACCACCTTCGAATATATCAAGGGTCGCCCCTATGCGCCGAAGGCCGGTGCTTATGAACAGGCAGTCGCCTATTGGAAAACACTGAAATCCGATGACGGCGCAAAATTCGACACCGAGGTCGAGCTCGATGCAAGCGAACTCATTCCCTTTGTCACCTGGGGAACCAGCCCGGAAGATGCGCTTCCCATCAGCGGCACCGTCCCGGCGCCAGAAGATTTCGCGGATGAAGGCAAGCGCGGCGCGGCGAAGCGGGCGCTTAAATACATGGGACTGACGGCGGGCATGAAGCTTTCCGATATCGAAGTTGACCATGTCTTTATCGGCTCCTGCACCAATGGCCGGATTGAAGACCTGCGCGCGGTCGCGAAGGTGGTCGAGGGACGGAAAGTCAAGGATACGGTCAATGCGATCATTGTTCCGGGTTCCGGTCTCGTCAAGCTTCAGGCCGAGGCGGAGGGGCTCGACAAGATTTTCGAGGCTGCCGGATTTGAGTGGCGTCAGCCGGGCTGCTCCATGTGCCTCGCGATGAATGCCGACAAACTGAATGAGGGCGATCGCTGCGCATCGACGTCCAACCGCAATTTCGAGGGTCGTCAGGGCCGCGGCGGGCGTACCCATCTGGTGAGCCCGGCGATGGCCGCCGCTGCTGCGGTAACGGGTCATCTGACCGATGTGCGGGATTTGGTGTAGGGGGAGATTACAATGGAAAAGTTCAATAAACTGACAGCCGTCGCGGCGCCCATGCCGCTTGTCAATATCGACACGGACATGATCATCCCCAAGCAGTATCTCAAAACCATCAAACGGGCCGGCCTTGGCAAGAGCCTGTTTGCCGAAATGCGCTACGACAATGACGGCAAGGAGATCGAGGATTTCGTGCTGAACCAGCCGGCCTACCGGAACGCGGAAATTCTTATCGCCGGAGATAATTTCGGCTGCGGCTCAAGCCGCGAGCATGCGCCCTGGGCGCTTTTGGATTTTGGTATCCGCTGCGTTGTGTCGACCAGCTTTGCGGACATTTTCTACAACAACTGCTTTCGCAACGGTATCCTTCCCATCGAAGTCACGCCGGAAGAGCTTGAAAAGCTCATGGAGGATGCCGAGCGCGGTGCCAACGCGACCATCTCGATCGATTTGGAAGCGCAGGAAATCAGGGGTCCGGATGGCGGCGTTATCCATTTCGAGATCGACCAGTTCAACAAGAATTGCCTGCTGACGGGGCTCGATGAAATTGGGCTTACCTTGAAAAAAGAAAACAAGGTCGCGGAGTTCGAGGAGCGCCGCAAACTCGCACAGCCCTGGCTGTGATTTCCGATCCGTTAATCAAGAGAGTATTTTGCTATGGCATCTAACAAATCCCTGCTGATCCTGCCCGGCGACGGCATTGGCCCCGAAGCAATGGGCGAAGTCCGGCGCATCGTCAACTGGATGGAAGACAACCGCGCCGTTTCCTTCGACATTGATGAAGATCTGGTCGGCGGGTCGTCCATCGATGCGCACGGCATTCCGGTGACGGACGAAGTCGTCGAGAAGGCCATGAATGTGGATGCGGTGCTGCTGGGCGCGGTTGGTGGCCCCAAATGGGATAACCTCGATTTCTCCATCAAGCCGGAGCGCGGCCTTTTGCGTCTTCGCAAGGATCTGGAACTTTTCGCCAATCTCCGACCGGCGGTCTGTTTTGATGCGCTGGTCGATGCGTCGAGCCTGAAGCCGGAACTGGTAAGTGGCCTTGATATCATGATCGTGCGCGAACTGACCGGTGGTGTCTATTTCGGCGAGCCGCGCGGTATTGAAGATCTCGGCAATGGTATCCGCCGCGGCGTCAACACGCAGGTCTACACGACGCCGGAAATCCAGCGCGTCGCCCGCGTCGCGTTCGAACTGGCGAAGAAACGCGATAATCGCGTTTGCTCCAGCGAGAAGGCCAATGTGATGGAATCGGGCGTCCTCTGGCGCGAGGAAGTCCAGAAGATCCACGACACCGAATTCCCGGAAGTGGAGCTGAGCCACATGTATGCGGATGCGGCTGCCATGGAACTCGTCCGCAAGCCCAAGCAGTTCGACGTGATCGTCACGGATAACCTGTTCGGCGATATTCTCTCCGATTGCGCGGCGATGCTGACGGGCTCTCTCGGCATGCTTCCCTCCGCATCGCTCGGTGATGTGGACGATTCGGGCCGGCGTAAGGCACTTTACGAGCCCGTACATGGCTCGGCCCCGGATATTTCCGGGAAAAACATCGCCAACCCCATCGCGACCATCCTCTCTTACGCCATGGCGTTGCGTTATAGCTTCGATATGGGCACTGAGGCGGACCTTGTAGAGACCGCCGTGCAAAAAGTACTTGCAAGTGGTATTCGCACTGGCGATATCATGTCAGCGGGCATGACGCAGGTGTCAACGACGGAGATGGGGAACGCCATCATCCGCGAGTTGGACAAGGCCAACGGTTGATTTTTTGCCAAGTGCGCGATTGATTTAACCCCCGGCGTGGAAACGTCGGGAAATGGAAGAGATTAAAATCATGGGATACAGAGTTGCGGTAGTCGGCGCCACCGGGAACGTGGGCCGCGAAATGCTGAATATTTTGCATGAAAGACAATTTCCGGTGACGGAAGTTGTCGCGCTCGCTTCGAAACGTTCCGTCGGGCGCGAGGTTTCTTTCGGCGACAAGAACCTGAAGGTCAAGGCACTCGAAGATTTTAATTTCACGGGAACGGATTTCGCCCTGTTTTCCGCAGGCGGCTCCGTGTCGGCAAAATATGCTCCCATTGCGGCGTCGCAGGGCGCGATCGTCATCGATAATTCGTCCCATTTCCGCATGGATCCGGACGTGCCGCTTGTCGTGCCGGAAGTAAATCCTGAAGCTGCCGCCGGATATACCCGCAAGAATATTATCGCAAACCCGAACTGCTCGACCGCGCAGCTTGTTGTCGCGTTGAAGCCCCTGCATGATGTGGCGACGATCAAGCGCGTGGTTGTTTCGACCTATCAGTCGACTTCGGGCGCCGGGAATGCCGCAATGGATGAATTGTTCACCCAGACCAAGGGCATCTATGTGAACGACGCGCCAACGCCGGATAAGTTCACCAAGCAGATCGCGTTCAATGTGATCCCGCATATTGATGTCTTCATGGATGACCGCTACACCAAGGAAGAGTGGAAGATGATGGTCGAAACCAAGAAGATCGTCGATTCCGCCATCAAGTTGACGGCGACCTGCGTGCGAGTGCCGACCTTCGTCGGCCATGCGGAGAGCGTAAATATCGAGTTCGAGAATGAACTGTCGGCAGACCGCGCGCGCGAAATTCTGCGCGAAGCGCCGGGGATCATGGTGGTCGATAATCCGGAAGAGAACGGGTACATTACGCCGGTGGAATGCGTCGGTGACTATGCGACGTTCATTTCGCGTATCCGGGATGATGCAACGATTGAAAATGGCATCAATCTGTGGTGCGTCTCTGACAACCTCCGCAAGGGCGCGGCGCTGAATACCGTTCAGATCGCCGAACTGGTTGGCCGCGAGTATCTGAAAAAAGCGGCCTAGTCGCTTCAACGACCCGAAAGAAAAATGGGCCCGACGCAATTGATGGTGCGCCGGGCCTTTTTTGCGTCCTCATATATTTGCCCCTAATTGTTGCGTCGCAATAAAAACCCTTTATGATGCGCCTCGCATTTCTCAATTGACTGATGACAAAAGAAAAGGGCGCCACGCCCGAGGGATCACCAATGACAAAAAACATTCGCCCCCGCAGGTCGGTTCTTTATATGCCGGGCTCCAACGCCCGCGCGCAGGAAAAAGCAAAAACGCTCGCGGCGGACGCCCTTATCCTCGATCTCGAAGATGCGGTAGCTCCCGATGCCAAGGCAGAGGCGCGCGACATCGTCTGCGCGAATGCAGCCTCCGGCGGCTATGGCAAGCGTGATATCATCATTCGGGTCAACGGCCTGGATACGCCTTGGGGGAAAGACGATATCATCGCCGCGGCAAAGGCCGGTCCTGACGCCATTCTTTTACCGAAAGTCGAAAGCGCCGCGCAGGTCCATAAGCTTGAAAAGATAATGACCGAAGCCGGCTCGCCCGGGAAAACGAAGATCTGGTGCATGATGGAAACGCCGCTCGGTATCCTGAAGGCGGAGGAAATTGCGGCGGCAAGCCCGCGCATCGACTGCTTTGTCATGGGCACATCGGATCTGGTAAAGGATCTTCAGGCCCAGCATACGCCCATGCGCCTGCCGGTGATCACGTCACTCGGGCTTTGCCTGCTGGCGGGCCGGGCCTATGGACTGACGGTTCTGGACGGCGTTTACCTCGATCTCGCGGATGATGACGGTTTCCATGCCTCCTGCGTTCAGGGGCTGGAGCTCGGCTTTGACGGCAAAACACTCATCCATCCGAAACAGCTCGCCTCAACAAATGAGGTCTTCGCACCCTCAGAGGCGGAAGTCGCCCATTCCCGCAAAATTATCGAGGCCTTTGAGGCGGCGGAGAAGGAGGGCAAGGGCGTTGTCCTTGTCGATGGCAAGCTCGTGGAAAATCTCCATGTCGAGATTGCCAAGGCGAAGGTTGCCATGGCGGATGCAATTGCCGCGGCCGCGGAATAAAGGGGGCATCTGATGAGCAAAACGAACCCTGGCAACTATTTCGAGGATTTCAAAGTCGGACAGGTCCTCGACCATGCGACGCCGCGCACGATAACGGAAGGCGATGTGTCGCTTTATACGGCGCTTTACGGCGGGCGCTTTGCCCTGCAGTCGGCAGACAGCTTCGCCATGGAGTGCGGACTTGATGCGGCGCCGGTTGACGATCTTCTGGTCTTTCACGTCGTCTTCGGTAAAACCGTGCCCGATGTTTCCCTGAACGCCGTCGCCAATCTCGGTTATGCGGATGTCCAGTTCAAGGCGCCCGTGTTTCCGGGCGATACGGTGAAAACGAGCTCGACGGTGATCGGCCTTAAGGAAAATTCGAACGGCAAAACCGGCGTCGTCTATGTCCGCTCCACCGGTACCAACCAGATGGGGGCGACTGTCCTTGACTATGTTCGTTGGGTCATGGTGCGCAAGAAAGACGAAAAGGCACCGGCGCCGGAAGAGGTGGTTCCGAACCTTCCCGATCGCGTCGATCCGTCCTTTATCTCCCTGCCCGAAGGTCTGGATTTCTCTGGTTTTGACGCGACACTAGCAGGCTCGCCGCATTATTTCGAGGATTATGACGTCGGGGAAAAGATCGATCATGTGGACGGCATGACGATTGAGGAAGCCGAGCATATGATGGCGACGCGGCTTTACCAGAACACAGCGAAAGTTCATTTCAATCAGCACCAGATGCAGCACGACCGTTTCGGCCGCCGGTTGATCTACGGCGGTCATATTATCTCTCTTGCGCGCGCCCTTTCGTTCAACGGCCTCGGCAATGCGCAGCTAATTGGGGCAATCAACGGCGGATCGCATACCGCGCCAACGTTTGCCGGCCACACCATCTATGCCTGGAGCGAGGTGCTGGAGAAGGCTGAACTGGCGTCCAATCAGACGGCGGGCGCCTTGCGCATCCGGACGATTGCGACGAAAGACATGCCCTGCGATAGCTTCCCGGACAAGCAGGAAGACGGAAAGCGCGATCCCGCGGTTGTTCTGGATCTTGATTACTGGGTTATCTTGCCAAAAAAGACGATGGCGGTGTAAATATGCACATAGTTCTATTGACTTGCCATTGAGGAGGCTTAAACTCTTCGGCAAAAAGAATAAAATATGGAAATATATCAGCGAGAAAGACTTCCACATGGCGAAAATTGAAAGACCGCTATCGCCACATCTGCAAATCTACAAGCCGCAGATTACGATGGTTACCTCAATTACCCATCGGGCCACAGGTATCGCGCTTGGTGTCGGGACATTGTTGCTGGCCTGGTGGCTGATTGCCGTCGCCAGCGGGCCGGAAGCTTATGCGACAGTAAGCGCCTTCATGTCCTCCTGGTTCGGACAGCTCGTCCTGTTCGGATTTACCTGGTCGTTATTCTATCATCTTTGCAACGGTATTCGGCATCTGTTCTGGGACATGGGCAAGGGGTTTGAGTTGCCGACCATGCGCAAGTCAGGTATGGCGGCGATCATCGCGTCCGTCGTCCTCACCTTGCTCACCTGGATAATCGCCTACGCCATAGGAGCCTGAACCATGGAAATGAGAGCCCCGTTAAAAAATGTTCGTGGTCTTGGTTCCGCAAAGGAAGGGACATCGCATTGGTGGCATCAGAAGATCACGGCAATAGCCATGATACCGCTTTTTTTGATTGCCCTTGGATGCGTCATCAGTCTTGTCGGCGCTGAATACGATCATGTTCGCAACGTCCTGGGCCAGCCCTTCATATCGCTTGTGATGCTGCTGTTGATCGCCACAACCTTTTATCACCTCAAGCTCGGCCTTCAGGTCGTGATTGAGGATTATATTCATACGGAAAGCACCAAGGTCTTTTTGTTGCTGCTTAACAGTTTTTTATGCGCGGCCGTCGGTCTGGGCGCGGCGCTTGCTGTCCTGAAGCTTGCGCTCGGGGGTTAGAGAAAAATCATGTCAGAAGCCTATCCAATTACAGAACATAAATATGACGTGGTTGTCGTCGGCGCCGGCGGTGCGGGTTTGCGCGCGACGATGGGCATGGCCGCGGCCGGTCTGAAGACGGCGGCCGTCACCAAGGTGTTCCCGACACGCAGCCACACCGTTGCGGCGCAAGGCGGTATTTCCGCCTCGCTCGGCAATATGGGCGATGATAACTGGCAGTGGCATATGTATGACACCGTCAAGGGGTCTGACTGGCTCGGCGATCAGGATGCCATTGAATATATGTGCCGGGAAGCGCCGGCAGCGGTATTGGAGCTGGAGCAGTTCGGCATGCCGTTCAGCCGGACCGAGGAAGGCAAGATTTATCAGCGCGCCTTCGGCGGCATGACCACCCAGTTCGGTGAAGGCCCGGCGGCGCAGCGCACATGCGCGGCGGCAGACCGGACCGGGCATGCCATGCTGCATACGCTCTACAGCCAGAGCCTCAAGCACGACACGGAATTCTTCGTCGAATATTTCGCCCTCGACCTGATCATGGACAAGGATGGAGCCTGCAAGGGCGTTCTTTGCCTGTGCCTCGAAGACGGGACGCTGCATCTGTTCCGCTCGCACATGGTTGTGCTGGCGACGGGCGGATACGGCCGGGCTTTCTTCTCCTGCACCTCCGCTCATACCTGCACCGGTGATGGGGGTGGCATGGTGTTGCGCGCGGGACTGCCGCTTCAGGATATGGAGTTCATCCAGTTCCACCCGACCGGTATTTATGGCGCGGGCTGCCTGATCACCGAGGGTGTGCGCGGTGAGGGCGGATTCCTTGTCAACGGGGAAGGCGAACGCTTTATGGAACGCTACGCACCGCATGCCAAGGATCTGGCGAGCCGTGACGTCGTTAGCCGTTCGATGACCATTGAAATTCGCGAAGGCCGCGGCGTTGGTCCGCGCAATGACCATATCTACCTGCATCTTGACCATCTTGATCCGGCGATGATTGATGAACGCCTCCCCGGCATTTCGGAGAGCGCCCGCATTTTTGCCGGCGTCGATGTGCATAAGGAACCCATTCCGGTGCTGCCAACAGTGCATTACAACATGGGCGGCATCCCGACGAACTATCATGCGGAAGTTGTCGACCTGAAGGACGGCAATCCGGACGCGGTTGTTCCGGGCCTGATGGCGGTGGGTGAAGCCGCCTGTGTGTCCGTTCATGGGGCAAACCGTCTCGGATCAAACTCCCTGATCGATCTGGTCGTCTTTGGCCGGGCGGCGGCGCTCCGGGCAAAGGATGTGGTGAAACCCGGTCAGGCCCATTCGCCGTTGCCGGCAGATGCCTGTGATGCGGCCCTTGCGCGGCTTGATAAATTCCGGCACGCAGATGGCGGAAGTTCAACGGCAGCGGTACGCGACAATATGCAGCGTGTCATGCAGGACGACTGCGCCGTCTTCCGCACCAGCAAGACGCTCGCCGAGGGCGTTGAAAAAATCAACAAGGTATGGAACCGGATGTCCGACATCAAGACGACCGACCGCTCCCTCGTCTGGAACTCGGATCTCGTGGAAACCCTGGAGCTGGATAACCTGATCCGACAGGCTGTTGTCTCGATGACGGCGGCGGAAAATCGCAAGGAGAGCCGCGGTGCGCATGCGCATGAGGATTTCCCCGATCGCGACGATGAAAACTGGATGAAGCATACGCTTACCTATCACAGCGATAATGGCGGGGTGAAGCTCGACTACCGGCCGGTGCATGACTACACGCTGACCGACGAGATCGATTACATCAAACCAAAGGCACGTGTGTACTAAGCGCGTTAGGAATGAAAAATGGTTGAACTGACATTACCCAAGAATTCAAAGGTCGGCACTGGCAAAACCCATCCGAAGCCGGAAGGTGCGACAAATTTAAAGACGTTCAATGTCTATCGTTGGTCACCCGATGACAATCAGAACCCGACCATTGATACCTATTATGTCGATCTGGATACCTGCGGACCGATGATTCTGGACGGGCTGATCAAGATCAAGAACGAAATCGATCCGACCCTGACGTTCCGCCGCTCCTGCCGGGAAGGGATTTGCGGTTCCTGTGCGATGAATATTGGCGGCACCAATACGCTGGCCTGCACCACGGGCATGGACGAGATCGATGGCGATATCAATATCTATCCGCTTCCGCATCAGCCGGTGGTGAAGGATCTGGTGCCGGACCTCACCAATTTCTATGCGCAATATGCATCGATCAAGCCCTGGCTGCAGGCGGAAACACCGTCCCCGTCGAAGGAACGGCTACAGTCGAAGGAAGATCGGGAGAAGCTCGACGGGCTTTATGAATGTATCCTTTGTGCCTGTTGCTCGACGTCCTGCCCTAGCTATTGGTGGAACTCTGACCGGTTCCTTGGCCCGGCCATCCTGCTGCAGGCCTACCGCTGGATCATCGACAGCCGCGACGAGCATACGGGGGAGCGTCTCGACAATCTTGAAGACCCGTTCCGGCTCTATCGCTGCCACACGATCATGAACTGCACCAACACCTGCCCGAAGGGCCTGAACCCGGCGAAAGCCATCGCCGAGATCAAGAAGATGATGGTGGAACGCCGGTAACTGGTTCCAACAGATTGCAGAAATTGGCGCTGGTTTCGAACCAATTTGTCGCTTAAATAAGGCCGCTTCTTTAAGCGGTCTTTTTTATGGAATAAGCCGATGTATGTCCCTCCGCATTTTTCCGTTCCCGGCAAGGAAACCCTGATCCGGCTGTTGCCCGGAGCGTCCTTTGCCACTCTGGTCTCCACCGGCGATGATGGCGTGCCTTTCGCCACGCATCTTCCCTTCGCCTATGATGAAAAGCGCGGGGAGTTTGGGACGCTGGTCGCCCATATGGCGCGCGCCAATCCACATGGAAAATGCCTCGAGGACAGGGAGGCGCTGGTCATTTTTCAGGGACCGCATGCCTATATCTCACCGAGTTACTATGCGACGGATATCAATGTCCCGACATGGAACTACGTGGCGGTGCACGCCTATGGCACGCCCGCGATCATCGAGGAACGGGAGAAGGTCCGGGAACTCCTGGATCGGCTTACCTTTGACAACGAGAAAGACCGGGCCGCGCCATGGCGGGCCGATCAGCTCGATGGCAAACGGCTGGAAGGCCTGATGCGCGGGATTGTCGCCTTCGAAATCCCGATCAGCCGAATCGAGGGGAAAGCGAAACTCGGACAGAACAAGAGCGCGGAAGACCAGGCGGCGGTCGAAGCGGCGATTGGCACGCTTTGGAAGTAGAAGCGGGTTCCATTATAATAAACTTCCCGTAGAAATTCTTGACCCGATGCGAATATGCGGCGACTATATGCCCGTCAAAATTTTAGCATCTATGGGTTGATTTATGTCGGATACTGTTTCGGAGAAATTGGAGAGCGGTGGGCCTGCGGCGTCGAACTGGCGCAAGGTTGTCGTGGCCGGACTGATCGGCAATGTTATGGAATGGTACGATTTCGCCGTCTACGGCTATTTCGCCAGCATTATCGGTACGCAATTCTTTCCCTCAGAAAATCCGGCGATTTCGCTTATTTCCGCGTTCGGCGCTTTTGCCGCAGGCTTCCTCATGCGGCCAATCGGCGCAATCCTGTTCGGACATATCGGGGACACCTTGGGACGGAAGCGGGTGCTCACGCTTTCGGTTTTGGCTATGGCGGTGCCGACGACGCTGATCGGATTGTTGCCAAATTTTGAGACGATCGGAATCCTCGCGCCGATACTGATTGTCCTGTTGCGGATGATGCAGGGCCTGTCAGTCGGCGGCGAATATACCAGCTCTGTTGTCTTCATGGTGGAACGCGCGCCGGAAAGCAGGCGGAGCTTTTTTGGCATGTGGAGCATGTGGGGCGCGATTTTCGGCATCATGCTCGGTTCAGGCATTGGCGGCGCCGTCGCGACGATTTTTGGCGACGAGACGCTGGCAAGCTGGGGGTGGCGCATACCGTTCCTGCTTGGCTCCCTCGTCGCGCTGACGAGCTATCTGGTGCGGCGGGCAATGGACGCGGATGAGGAAGCAAAAAAATCGGACTCGCCGGTAAAGGACACCTTCGTTACGCATTATGCCGACGTAATCAAGGTGATCCTTCTGGATATCGGGTATGCCGTAACCTTCTATGTGGCCTTTGTCTATCTCGTAACCTATTTAAAGGTCATAGATAAACTCCCGGCGGAAGAGGCGCTGAATATTAACACCGGCAGCATGATCATTCTGTTGTTGCTGATTCCGCTGACATCTTACCTATGCGACCGGATTGGCAGGAAGCCCGTCCTCGTTTTTGGATACATGCTCCTGACATTCGGCTCGGTCCCATTTTTCGCGATGATTCATACAGCGGACTTGCCCCTCATCTTTTTGGGGCAATTCGGCTTCGTTCTCGGATTTGCCTGTGTTTCCAGTGCGGCAACCGCTGCGAATGTTGAAATGTTGCCGGCTGCCGTTCGATGTACAAGCTATGCCGTGGCGTATAATGCGGCGGTTGGGCTGTTCGGCGGCGTTACGCCAATGATCGTCACCTGGCTGGTGACCACAACCGGAAATCCAATCATGCCGGCGTACTGGGTTGGCGGTGCATCGGCCATTTCACTCGCCGTCGCGATTTTCGTTTACAAGGAAACCCGACACCGCGCCTTCGTGAAATAGGGATGGCGCCGGTCATCCGGAAAAGAAAGTCAACCGGATAGCGAAATGATTTCGGCAACATCCTCGACCCTGGTGATCGGCCGCGGATTGGCCTGAACGACCGGATGGGTCAGGGCGGCCGATTTGATTTCGCCGACCGCCTCGTCTGAAATGCCGAGCAGGCTGAACCTGTTTGGCAGGCCGAGATCGCCGATAAACTGTTTGACGGCAGGTGATACATCGGCGGCCGTCGCGACCTTCAACACCTCGGCCAATGTCGTCTGCGGGCCATCGGTTGCCGGAAGATTATAGGCAAGCACAGCCGGCAGAAAGACGCAGGACGTGATTCCGTGGGGTACATGGCCAATGACACCGAGGAGATATCCGAGACCATGACTTGCGCCCATTCGGTAGCGGGAAATGCCCGCTGTCGCATAATAGACGCCGAGCTGGCTGTTCTCCCGGTGCACAAGATCCTCGGGGTCATTCCGGGTGCCGAGCATTCCTTCATGGAGCAGGCCAAGGCCTTTTGCGCAAAAATCGGCGGTTTCCGGATCGACAGCCGGCGCGCAGATGGTCTCCACCGCGTGATCGACCGCGCGGATGCCGGTTGAAAGCCAAAGTCTTTCCGGCGTGTATCGGCTCAGCTCCGAGCTCAGCACAATAAAGGTCGGAACCAGATGAGCATGGGCGAATCCCGTCTTTCGGCCAGTTATGCTGCTGGTCGCGCCGGCAATTGGGGTAAATTCGGCGCCGGATAGCGTCGTCGGTACCGCTATGTGTTTAATGGGCCAGGACGAAATGTCGGGGCGCTTTCCGCCGGCTGAACTCAATCCCTCGAGATCCGCGGCGTCCTTGATATTCAGATTGGCGACCAGCAGGCCGATTTTTCCGCCGTCAATCACGCTGCCGCCGCCGATCGACAGCAGGTGTGTCGCCCGGCTATCGGCAATTGCCGCGGCGAGCTCGAATACGCTGTCATACGGCGTATGCTCGGTAAGGGCGCTGACCACATCCACGATTGCATCGCCGAGTTTTATCTTGAGTTCGTCGACGATCGGCGAATTGGCGTTTAGGCTGCGGGAGATGGAAACAAGAATTCGGGGGCTGTTTTCCGTTTCGGCGATTGACGCCACGGCATCGGAAATATTCCGGTTGATGACAAGCCGATCCTTTATGTCGGCCATATTCGGAAATGCTGGATCCGTCATTTTCTCCCCGCTGCAGTCTTTTTTATTAGCTTCTTGTGAAACTATAAAGGCATTGGCAGCAAAAGCATATGGAGTATCAGCCTTTTTCCAGCCGTCCTTTCAGATAGTCTTCCGAGCGCATCTCCATCAAGCGGGAGACGGTGCGCGCAAATTCAAATTTTCCGTCGCCTTCCATGTAGAGTTCTTCCGCGTCAACCTCTGCCGAGATGACCAGATTGGCCTTCGCCTCGTAAAGGATATCGACGAGGGTCACGAAGCGCTTCGATTCGTTGCGTCGCGCGGGCGTCAGCTTCGGCACATTTTCCAGCAGGATCGTGTGGAAATGCTCCGTCAATGTGAGATAGTCGGAGGCGCCAAGCGCCCGCGCGCAGAGTTCCTCAAAAGAGAAGCGGGCAACGCCGCGAGCGGCGGCCTTCACCTCGAGCTCCCGCCCTTGCGTCACGAGAGTTTGCGAAGACAGTGCGTAGCCTTCCGTCATCTCCTCGAAAATACGGTTCATTTCGGAGGCCGATTTTTCATTTAACGGACTGAAATAGACGGGATGCTCGGCGAGCCTTTCCAGGCGGTAGTCCCGCCCGCCGGCAAGATGAAGGATGTCCAGCTGTTCCTTTAACATGTCGATGAAGGGAAGAAATAGTTGCCGGTTAAGCCCGTCCTTGTAGAGATCGTCCGGAACCCGGTTGGACGTTGCCACCACAACAACGCCGCGATCGAACAGGAGCTCGAACAAACGCCCGAGGATCATGGCATCGGCGACATCGGTCACCTGGAACTCATCGAAACAGAGCAGCCAGGCATTTTCCGTTATCGAATTGGCAAGCGCGATAACAGGATCGCTGTCACCCCTGTCCGGATTCTGCCGTTCTTTATGCATGAAGGCATGAACCTCCAGCATAAAAGCGTGAAAATGGACCCGCCTTTTATGGTCAACCGGTGCGCTTTCGAAAAAAAGATCCATGAGCATCGACTTGCCACGGCCGACATCGCCATAAATATAGAGACCCTGCGGCGGTTCCACCCTGGGTTTGCGCGCGCCGAGGCGGAAAATATTTGTCCATTTCTGGCTCGTCCCGGGATCGTAATTG
The DNA here is from genome assembly GCF_009882935.1 of Sneathiella chungangensis. Lineage (GTDB taxonomy): Bacteria > Pseudomonadota > Alphaproteobacteria > Sneathiellales > Sneathiellaceae > Sneathiella > Sneathiella chungangensis. Next base: position 472,137 of record NZ_WTVA01000015.1, on the reverse strand, counting down.
ATCAGACGCCTGTGCAGCGTTTGCAATTTCTCAACGGCCAGCATCTGGATCGGATCGCGTTGCAGGTGATGGGTCGCTACCAGGTTACGGTAGGCGTCTAGAGGGCCGGGTACATCAGTCATAAGAATGCGGGCGCTTATTACGGCAAATAAAAAAAGGAAAATCAAGAACTGACGTTGTTCTTTACAGGCAAGGTTCGCGTCTGGCAACGACAAGACATTTTTTGATTCATCTTTGCGCTGAAATCCGTTTTCTTTACCCGTGCGGCATTGGCATAAAATGGCCGCAAAGAGAGGGGCAAAAGCGACATTTTGCCGAAACGGGATGCATTCTTTCTTAACACGCAAAAAATGGAAAGAATTTTACTTGGCGATCTTGCTCTTGATCAAGAAACACGCTAGTACCCACGATAATATTCACAAGAGGACTTTCTGTCTTCTCAGAGAGCCCTCCTATCTTTATGACTTCGGAGAATATAATGGCTCGAAAAAAGATTGCTTTAATCGGCAGCGGGAATATCGGCGGTACCCTTGCGCATCTGGCTGGTTTGAAAGAACTCGGCGACGTGGTTCTCTTTGATATCGCGGAAGGGCTGCCCCAGGGTAAAGCCCTTGATATCGCCTCCTCTTCACCGGTTGATCGGTTTAACGCCAATTTCTCCGGCGCCAATGATTACAGCGCGATTGAGGGCGCGGATGTATGCATCGTCACCGCCGGAATTGCCCGCAAGCCCGGCATGAGCCGCGACGATCTTCTCGGTACCAATATCAAGGTCATGCAGTCCGTCGGCGAAGGTATCAAAAAGCATGCGCCGAACGCGTTCGTCATCTGCATCACCAACCCGCTCGATGCGATGGTCTGGGTGCTGCGTGAAAAATGCGGCCTTCCGCATAACATGGTTGTCGGCATGGCCGGCGTTCTAGATAGCGCCCGGTTCCGTCTTTTCCTCGCCGAAGAATTCAATGTCTCGGTCGAAGATGTCACCGCCTTCGTCCTTGGCGGCCATGGCGATACGATGGTGCCGCTGATCCGCTATTCGACTGTCGCCGGCATCCCGGTTCCCGATCTTATCAAAATGGGGTGGAGCACGCAGGAAAAGATCGACGCGATTGTCGATCGGACGCGCAACGGCGGCGCTGAAGTTGTGGCACTCCTCAAGACCGGTTCCGCCTTCTACGCCCCGGCGTCGAGCGCCATCACCATGGCGGAAGCCTATTTGAAGGACAAGAAACGGGTTCTGCCCTGCGCCGCCTTTGTGGACGGGCAATATGGCCTTGACGGAATTTACGTCGGCGTGCCGACGGTGATTGGCGAGGGCGGCATTGAACGCATTGTCGAAATCAACATGGATGCCGAAGAACGCGGCATGTTCGATAAGTCGGTCGATGCTGTCAGGGGCCTGATCGACGCCTGCATCGGGATCGATCCAAGCCTTGGGAAATAGGACTAATTGAAAGGGCGCAACAATAACCGGTTGTGCCCTTTTTTATCGTGCGATACCGTAACCTTCGAAATTTTGACGAAAATGCGTAGCTCCACAGAAATAGACGTTCTTAAAAAGCAGCAATAGCGGAAAACAATGAATATTCATGAATATCAGGCGAAAAGCCTGCTTGCAAAATATGGCGTGACCGTGCCCAAGGGCGGCGTTGCCTATACCTCCGAAGAAGCGAAGACAGTCGCGCAGGAACTGGGCGGCCCGGTTTGGGTCGTAAAGGCCCAGATCCATGCCGGCGGCCGCGGGAAAGGCGGCGGTGTCAAGGTCGTGAAATCCACCGAGGAAGTCTCCGCGGCGGCCAAGGCGATGATCGGGATGCAACTGGTCACCCATCAGACCGGGCCGGAAGGCAAGGAAGTCAAGCGCGTTTACATCGAAGACGGCTGCGATATCGCCCGCGAGCTTTATCTCGGAGCCATCATCGACCGCGCCAAGGATTGCGTGACCTTCATGGCCTCCACGGAAGGCGGCATGGAAATCGAGGAAGTGGCCGCGAAAACGCCTGAGAAAATCCTGATGGTCAGCATTGATCCGGCGACGGGCATCATGCCTTTCCACGCGCGCAAGATTGCCTTCGGTCTCGGGCTGGAGGGTAAGCAGGTTGGCGCCGCCGTCAAATTCATCATGGCGCTCTATCGGGCGATTGTCGATACAGATGCAAGCCTTGTCGAAATCAATCCGCTCGTCGTCACCGGCAGCGGCAATGTCATCGCGCTGGACGCGAAGATGAATTTCGATGATAACGCGCTGTTCCGCCACAAGGATATCGCCGAGCTTCGCGATCCGGATGAAGAGGATCCGGCCGAACTGGAAGCCGCGCAATATGACCTCAACTATATCAAACTGGACGGCAACATCGGCTGCATGGTCAACGGGGCGGGCCTCGCCATGGCGACGATGGATATCATTCAGCTCAATGGCGGTACGCCGGCCAACTTCCTCGACGTTGGCGGTGGCGCGACGAAGGAAAAAGTTACCGAAGCCTTCAAGATCATTCTGAAGGACGAGAATGTCGAAGGTATCCTCGTCAATATATTCGGCGGCATCATGCGCTGTGACGTGATCGCGGAAGGTGTCGTCGCGGCGGCAAGAGAAGTCGCGCTCAGCGTTCCGCTGGTTGTGCGGCTTGAAGGAACGAACGTGGATTTGGGCAAGAAAATTCTTGCGGAGTCGGGTCTGCCCATTCTCTCGGCTGACGATCTGGGCGACGCCGCGGAGAAAATTGTAAAAGCAGTGAAGGAGGCAGCGTAATGGCCGTTCTCGTCAATAAGAACACAAAGGTCATCTGTCAGGGCTTCACGGGCTCACAGGGGACATTCCATTCCGAGCAGGCAATCGCTTACGGCACCAAAATGGTCGGTGGCGTAACGCCGGGCAAGGGCGGTGAAAAACATCTCGATCTGCCGATTTTCAATACCGTCGGCGAAGCCCGGGAATCGACAGGGGCAAATGCGAGTGTCATTTACGTGCCGCCGCCCTTTGCTGCCGATGCCATCCTGGAGGCGATTGATGCTGAAATTGAACTGATCGTTTGTATTACCGAAGGCATTCCTGTCCTAGATATGGTGAAAGTCAAGCGGGCGCTGAAAGACAGTGGATCGCGTCTGATCGGCCCGAACTGCCCGGGTATTATCACCCCCGATGAATGCAAGATCGGTATCATGCCGGGCCATATTCACCGGCGCGGCAACGTCGGCATTGTCTCCCGCTCGGGCACGCTCACCTATGAGGCTGTGGCGCAGACGACGGCAGCGGGGCTTGGGCAGAGTACCTGTATCGGTATCGGTGGCGATCCGGTCAACGGCACCAACTTTATCGATTGCCTGGACCTGTTCCTCGGCGATGATGAAACGGAATCGATTATCATGATTGGTGAAATCGGAGGCTCGGCCGAAGAAGAGGCGGCGGAGTTCCTGAAAGCCTCCAAGATCAAGAAGCCGGTGGTCGGATTTATCGCCGGTGTCACGGCCCCTCCGGGTCGGCGGATGGGTCATGCCGGCGCAATTATTTCGGGCGGCAAAGGCGGCGCCGAAGACAAGATGGACGCGATGCGGAGCGCCGGAATTACGGTATCCGACAGCCCGTCTGCTTTGGGATCGACACTGGTAAGGGTTTTGAAAGGTTGACGCGCTAGTGTTAACCATTAGTTTTATAGTGACTCTTATAGGGGGCGGGAGCGATCCCGCCCATTACACAGAATGGCTCAGCAATTGGAAAACTCCTCTTTCCTCTTTGGATCAAATGCCGGATTCATTGAGCAGCTTTACGCGCGCTATTTAGATGATCCGTCTTCTGTCGACGTAAGTTGGCAACAGTATTTTCAGTCGCTCGGCGATGACGTCGAGACTGTCGTTGCAGAAACCCGCGGTGCTCCCTGGACCCCGTCAAACGGACTGGAACCCGAGGACGAGTATGAAATTCTCGGCGATGCGGCCAACCGCGCAACGGAACGGGCCGAAAAGTCGGGTGCATCGCAGGAAGATGTCCGGGCAGCGGCGATCGATACCATTCGGGCGCTTATGCTTATCCGCTCCTATCGCGTGCGGGGGCATCTCAAGGCCAATCTCGATCCGCTTGGTCTCGAAATTCCGAAGGAACATCCCGAACTTAACCCGACCACTTATGGCTTCAAGGAAAGCGACTGGGATCGTCAGATTTTTCTCGACAATGTGCTGGGTCTAGAGACCGGCAGCATCCGCGAAATTCTTGCCATCGTAAAACGCACTTACTGCTCGACCATCGGCGTCGAGTTCATGCATATTCAGGAACCGGATCAGAAAGCCTGGATCCAGGAGCGCATTGAAGGGCGGCACAAGGAAGTTTCCTTCACCAAGGAAGGCAAGATCGCGATTTTGCGCAAACTGATCGAAACCGAAGGGTTTGAGCATTTCCTGAACGTCAAATATACCGGCACCAAGCGTTTCGGGCTGGATGGCGGGGAATCGCTGATCCCGGCAATGGAAGGGATCATCAAGCGGGGTGGTCAGCTCGGTGTTCAGGAAATTGTTCTCGGCATGCCGCATCGCGGCCGTCTTAACGTGCTCACCAATGTGATGGCGAAGCCTTTCCGGGCCGTCTTTTCGGAATTCCAGGGCAATCCCGCGAACCCCGAAGATGTCGAGGGGTCGGGGGATGTGAAGTATCATCTCGGTACGTCATCGGACCGGGAATTTGACGGCAACAAGGTTCATTTGTCGTTGACAGCCAATCCGTCGCATCTCGAGGCCGTCAATCCGGTCGTGCTCGGCAAGGCGCGGGCGAAACAGGCGCAGATCGGCCCCGATGTCGGCGGCAAGGTTATGCCGCTCTTGATGCATGGCGACGCAGCCTTCGCCGGTCAGGGGATTGTCGCCGAATGTTTCGGCCTGTCCGAACTGAAGGGCTATCGCACGTCAGGCACGATCCATTTTGTCGTCAACAACCAAATCGGCTTCACGACGAGCCCGAAATATTCCCGCTCTAGCCCCTATCCCTCCGATGTCGGGAAAATGGTCCAGGCGCCGATTTTCCACGTGAACGGCGATGACCCCGAGGCGGTCTGCCATGTAGCCAAGATCGCCACGGAATTCCGCCAGCTTTTCCAGATCGATGTTGTCATCGATATGTTCTGCTACCGCCGTCATGGCCATAATGAAGGCGACGAACCGGCCTTCACGCAGCCGCTGATGTACCGTACCATCGCGCAGCATCCGACGACCATGCAGATCTATGCAAAGAAACTCATCGCCGAAGGTGTGGTGACGGAGCAGGAAGTCGAAGGCTGGATTGCCGAATTCAAGGAGTATCTTGAAAAGCAGTATGAAACCGCCAACAGCTTCAAGCCCAACAAGGCGGACTGGTTCGAAGGCCGCTGGCAGGGGTTTGAGCGCGCCGATGAAGGCCCGCGGCGCGGTACGACGGCCGTCGACATCGACAAACTGAAAGAAATTGGCGCGAAGCTCACGGAAATTCCCGAAGGGCACAATGTGCACCGGACCCTTCAGCGGGTCCTGAAAGCCAAGAAGAAGATGATCGATTCCGGAAAGGATATCGACTGGGCAACGGCGGAGGCGCTGGCCTTCGGATCGCTTCTCATGGAAAAAGTCCCTGTCCGGCTTTCCGGCCAGGATTGCGGCCGCGGTACCTTCTCACAGCGGCATTCCGTGATCGTCGATCAGGTGACAGAGGACCGTTATATTCCGCTGAACAACCTCGGGGAAGAGCAAGCGCATTTCGAAGTGATCGACAGCCTCCTCTCCGAAGCGGCAGTCCTCGGGTATGAATATGGCTATACGCTTGCGGAACCGAATGCGCTTGTCCTTTGGGAAGCGCAGTTCGGCGACTTCGCGAACGGCGCGCAGGTCATCATCGACCAGTTTATTTCAAGCGGAGAAGCAAAATGGCTCCGCATGAGCGGCCTGGTCATGCTCCTCCCGCACGGTTATGAAGGCCAGGGGCCGGAGCATTCTTCCGCCCGGTTGGAGCGGTATCTGCAGCAATCCGCAGAGGATAACTGGCAGGTTGTCAATTGCACGACGCCGGCGAATTATTTCCACGCCCTGAGACGGCAAATACATCGCAAGTTCCGTAAACCCCTCGTCGTGATGACGCCGAAATCCCTTCTGCGTCACAAGTTGGCGGTCTCAACCCTTGAGGATATGGGGCCGGGCTCCGCGTTTCACCGCGTCCTTTACGATAATGAAAAGCTTTGCGATGACAAGGATGTCAAACGCATCGTGCTGTGTTCGGGCAAGGTTTACTATGACCTTTACTCCCGTCGCGAGGAGCTTGGCGATAAGCATACCTACTTCCTGCGGCTGGAACAGTTGTATCCCTTCCCGTATCAGGCGCTGGAACAGGAACTGGAAAATTTCCGTCATGTCGATGAGGTTGTCTGGTGCCAGGAAGAGCCGAAGAACATGGGCGCCTGGACGTTCGTCGAACCTCACCTTGAACAGGTTTTCGCTAATCTGAAAATGAAGAAGGTCAAACGGGCGCGCTACGCCGGTCGCAAAGAAGCTGCGGCGACGGCGACGGGCCTTCTTAAGAAGCATAATCTGGAACAAAATGCTCTGGTGAATGACGCCCTCGGCGTCAAATCTGAATAGGAAAGTCAAATGACGGTTGAAATTCGTGTTCCCGTGCTTGGGGAATCAGTTACCGAGGCTACGGTAGGTCAGTGGTTCAAGAAAGTTGGCGACACTGTTACCAAGGATGAGCCACTTGTTGAACTGGAAACGGATAAAGTTACGCTTGAGGTCAACGCGGCGGAATCCGGTCGGCTCGATGAGATTCTGGCCGCCGAAGGAGAAGACGTGGAGGTTGGAGCGCTGCTCGGTCATCTGACGGCGGGGGCGGCCGGCGCCACCTCGGCGGCAAAGACGGAAGCGCCAAAAGAGAAGGCGGAAGATAAACCGGCCGCCGCACCGGCACCGGCGGCAAAAGCAGAGCCGGCGCAAACACCTGCCCCTGCCGCCAAAGCGACATCGGTCGAAGTGATGCCGGCGGCGCAGAAACTGATCGACGAGAATAACCTTGACGCCGGAAAGATTCGCGGCACGGGCAAGGATGGCCGGATCACCAAGGGCGACGTCCTCGAAGCGCTTGAAAATGGCGGCGCATCTCCGGCTCCGGCGGCCCCCGCCGCGACGCCCGCTCCGGCCCCGGCTCCCTCCGGACCGCGTCCTGAAGAGGCCCGCGAAGAGAGGGTGAAGATGACCCGCCTTCGCAAGAGTATCGCAGCCAGGTTGAAAGACGCGCAGAACACGGCGGCGATGCTCACCACCTACAACGAGGTGGATATGTCGGCGATGCTGGACCTGCGCGCGGAATATAAAGACCTGTTCCTCAAGAAGCATGGCGTCAAGCTTGGCTTCATGTCCTTCTTCACGAAGGCCTGCATTGCGGCCCTCAAGGAAACTCCCGCGGTGAATGCGGAAATTGATGGCGACGATCTGGTCTACAAGAATTACTACAACATGGGGATTGCGGTCGGCACGGACTCCGGTCTCGTCGTGCCGGTGCTGCGCGATGCGGACAGGCTTAGCTTCGCCGAAGTGGAAAAAGGCATTGCCGAGCTTGGAAAAAAGGCGCGCGACGGCAAGTTGAGCATGGCGGATCTGCAAGGCGGCACCTTTACCATTACCAATGGCGGTGTCTATGGGTCCCTGATGTCCTCCCCGATCCTGAACCCGCCGCAGGCCGGCGTTCTTGGTATGCACAAAATTCAGGAACGGCCGATGGTAATCAAGGGCGAGATCAAGATCCGCCCGATGATGTATCTGGCGCTGACCTACGATCACCGGATTATTGATGGCAAGGAAGCCGTGACGTTCCTGGTCCGTGTAAAAGACGCCCTGGAGGATCCGCAAAGGCTTTTGCTGGACCTCTGATCCTTCCAATTCGAAAACGAGGCAAATTATGAGCGAGGAAATTTTCGATCTCGTCGTGGTGGGCGGAGGCCCGGGCGGCTATACCGCCGCTATTCGCGCGGCGCAACTCGGCATGAAAACGGCTTGCGTTGAAAAGCGCGGCGCATTGGGGGGTGTCTGCCTGAATGTCGGCTGTATTCCTTCAAAGGCGCTGCTGCAATCGTCCGAACTCTTTGAAGAAGCGCAGCATAGCTTCGAAGACCGGGGTATTTCGGTCGGCTCTCTCAAGCTTGACCTTAAAAAGATGATGGACCAGAAGGAATCGACGGTGACCGGGCTGACGCAGGGCATCGAGTTTCTGTTTAAAAAGAACAAAGTCACCTATGTTAAAGGGACGGCGAGCCTGCAAGGCGGCGGCCGGATTGACGTGACAGGCGACAATGTGCAGACCCTTAAGGCGAAGAACATTCTGATCGCGACAGGATCCGAGGTAACGCCCCTTCCCAATGTAGAGATTGACGAAAAGCAGATCGTCTCCTCCACCGGCGCACTCGAACTGCCGAAGGTGCCCAAGAAAATGATCGTCATTGGCGCGGGCGTGATTGGACTGGAACTTGGTACCGTCTGGCGCCGGCTTGGCGCGGAGGTCACCGTCGTCGAGTTTATGGACCGCATTCTGCCCGGCACGGATAACGAGATTGCCAAAACCACGCAACGGATTCTGAAAAAGCAGGGCATTAATTTTATGCTCGGCAAGAAGGTAACCGGCGCGAAAAAGACTAAAACCGCCGTCACCCTGACGATGGAGCCCGCGAAGGGGGGAGATGAGGAAACCCTCAAGGCCGACGTGGTTCTAGTCGCGATCGGCCGCCGTCCCTACACGGATGGTCTCGGGCTTGATGATCTCGGCGTCGAGAAAGATAAGGCGGGACGCATCATTGTCGATGGTAACTTCAAGTCCAGCGTCGAGGGAATCTATGCCATCGGTGATGTCATCGAAGGGCCGATGCTGGCCCACAAGGCGGAGGACGAAGGCGTCGTCTGCGTTGAAAAACTTGCCGGACAGAAGCCGCATATCGATTACAATCTCATTCCCGGCGTGATTTACACCTGGCCGGAGGTCGCGACCGTCGGCAAGACGGAAGAACAGCTGAAAGAAGCGGGCGTTGACTATAATGTCGGTAAGGTTCCCTTCATGGCGAACAGCCGGGCGCGTGCGAACGGTTTTACCGACGGTTTCGTGAAAATTCTCGCGGATAAAAAGACGGACAAAGTGCTGGGTGTTCACATCATCGGGCCGGATGCCGGTACAGTGATCCATGAATGCGTGCTGGCCATGGAATTCGGCGCCTCGTCAGAGGATATCGCGCGCACCTGCCATGCGCATCCCACCCTGAATGAGGCGGTGAAGGAAGCCGCCCTCGCCGTGGCCGGGCGCACAATAAACAGTTGACGTTTTTTGCAATCGGTTACCAAAATGAGGGGCTGGAATTTTCAGCCCCTCTTTTTTTAACGGCCATATCCCCAAGGAGACGTCATGAAGCTCTGTTACAGCGCCCTGTCACCCTTCGTCCGCAAAGTGCGGGTTACGGCGATCGAGCATGATCTGATGGGCAAGATCGAGATTGTTGATTCCGACCATAGCGACATGTTCAAGGGTATCAATCCGGCAAATCCTCTTGGCAAGGTCCCAAGCCTCACCCTGGCAAACGGGGAGACCCTGTTTGATTCCTATGTCATCTGCGAATATCTCGACAGTATCGGTAGCGGCCCGTCCCTTTTCCCGGAAAAAGGACCGGAACGCTGGAAAGTCCTGACCCTTCATGCGATGGCGAACGGAATGACCGATGCGGCGTATCAGCGGCGAATGGACAGCTTGATGCCCGAGGGGGAAGGCTCGCCGAGCTGGAGTAATCGCCTGAAACTGGCCATGGAAAGCTCGCTCGATGAGATGGAAAAACAGGCGGAAGGATATGGCGATACCGTAAATATCGGAACGATCGCCGTCGGCTGCGCGCTCGGATATCATGATTTTCGCTTCAGCCACGAACAATGGCGCAATGGCCGTCCGAAACTTGCGGCCTGGTACGAGCGCTTTGCCGCGCGCCCATCAATGGCACAAACCGTCCCGGCATAGAAAATGGGCATCGCCCTGTCAGGAGCCCGGCTGACGCTGGCAATTTGCATCGCCGAAATTCTGGCGATGTCCTCCTTTGCGACTTTTCCGGCTTTAACTCCGTTCTTTTTTGATCACTGGGAACTTACCGGTGCGGATGCGGGCTGGATCAATGGCGCCTTCTTCTTCGGGTTCACGCTTGTGGGGCCGCTTTCAACGTCGCTGACGGATAGAATAGATGCTCGAAGGGTGTTTCTCACCGGATGCATCATGGCCCTGGTCGGGGCTTATGGATTTGCCTTTCTTGCATATGATTTTTCATCGGCGTTACCCTGGCGGTTTATATCCGGCGCGGGGCTTGGCTGTACCTATATGCCGGGCCTGAAATTACTGACCGACCGTCTGCCGCCAGGAGATCAGTCGCGATCGATTGCTTTTTACACGGCAAGTTTTTCAACCGGTTCGGCAATTTCCTTCCTTCTCGTCGGGCAGGTGGATCTGTGGCTGGGGTGGGAGGCTGCGCTTATCTCCGTGATCGCCGGTCCGCCCGTCGCCATCGCCATCATCCTTTTCTATACATCGCCGAAACCACCCGGGCTGCCGCGGCCCTGGGCGCAGATATTCAATTATGCGCCGGTCGTCACCAACCGCTTCACCATGGGCTATATACTGGCCTATATCTGCCACACTTGGGAACTGGTGGCGATGCGCTCCTTCATGCTTGCCTTTCTCGCCTATTCCCATGCGCTGACAGATGCGCCGCGCTGGATGGATGTGTCGGTTATTACCGCCGCCGCCGTTTTTTTGGGGCTGCCCTCCAGCGTCCTTGGCAACGAGCTTTCCCTCAAGATCGGGCGACAGCGCTCGATCACGCTGGTCATGATTTGCTGTCTCGCATTTTCCTTCACGATCGGCTTCACGGCATCGATGCCGTTCCTGTTTGTTGTCGTGATGGCGTCCCTGTACGGCGTGATGATCACGGCGGATTCGTCCTCCATAACAGCAGGCGCCGTTGGCAGTGCGCCTGCCGATCTGCAGGGCGCCACCATGGCGGTTCACAGCTTCCTTGGCTTTGGCGGCGGCATGATCGGGCCGGTTGTCGCCGGAATTGTTCTGGACAGGGCTGGCGGGCCGGAATCGACCCTGGGCTGGGGATTGATGTTCATATCCATGGGGGCGGTGACGTTGCTGGGGCCCTTTGCCCTTCGCCTGACCAAGAAGGAATAAGTCTCAGGATTTTGGATGGGCCTTGTCATATACGGCGAGCAGTTTTTCCGTATCGAGATCCGTATAGCGTTGCGTAGAGGAGAGAGAGGCATGTCCCAGCAACTCCTGTATTGACCGGAGGTCACTGCCGCCGGCAAGCAAATGGCTGGCGAAGCTATGGCGAAGCGCATGCGGCGTCGCGGTTTCCGGCAGGCCAAATTTCCGACGGAGCATCTCCATTTTCAGCTGTATCGCGCGCGGGCTCAATCTCTTGCCCCGTCTTCCGATAAACAGGGGATCGGAGCCCTTAAACGTAAACGGGCATTCCTTCAAATAAAGATCGATTGCCTGGCGGACGGCCGGAAGCACGGGAACCATTCTTTCCTTGTTGCCTTTGCCGATCAGGGTCATTGCATCGGATCGCGGCCGGGTCTCATAGTTGAGGGCAAGAGCCTCGCCAATGCGAAGACCGCACCCATAGAGCAGCGTCAGGACGGCGAGATCGCGGTGATGGACCCAGTTCGGCTCCCATTTCCCTCTCGGTCCGTCAAGCAGTTTTTTTGTATCTTCGGCGGCAAGGGGGCGGGGCAGCCTCGTTCCGGCCTTCGGTGTTTTCAACGTTTTGAGATAGGGGTTGTGAAGATATCCTTCCCGTTCCAGGCGTTTGAAAAAACTGCGGATTGACGATAAAACCCGTCTCAGGGAGGTCGCGGTCAGCCCTTCCTGCCGGCGATAGGCGAGATAGGCGCGAAAATCCGCTGCCCGCAAATCCTCCAGATCGGAAAGCTCGGGTTCGCCGCCAATATGTCCGGTCAGGAATGCGAGGAAATCCCGCATGTCCCGCTCATAGGCTTCGACGGTATGCGGGCTTGATTTTTTGACATGAACCAGCCAGTCGATCCAATCTTCAAACGCATGGGTGAAGGACGGACGGGTGGCCATGGCTAAGCCGGTTTCTGCTCCAGCCACATCTGCAGGCAGGATTGCATGACGATGCCGAGGAACCGAAGCAGGTCGGTCGCCTGATCCTCATGAAAATGGGCTTCCTGCCGGCTGCCGAAGGCAACCATCGCCTGGGCATGCAGGGACGGCACATCCAGCCTTATGAGCGCATCGGAATGTACCAGGTCCTTCGCGGGGCCGAATATAGCCTTCGATTTTGGTGCGACGGGCCGTAACAGGATCGCATGCCCGCGCCAGGGTGCCCGATCGATGCTGCCTTCTTTCAGGCGTTGCAATCCGGTCATATCGGGAAGGGGGATCGGGCCATCCTCAACGCAGAGGGTGATGACGTCGATTTCCAGAAGTTCCGGCAAGTCCTGCGTCAGGATATGCACGAAATGGGCAAGGCTTGTCGCGCCGAGCACCGCCTGGATCGAGGCATGAACCATATCCTGCGTATGCATGTTGGTGCGCGCAGCTTCGACAAAATCGTCTTGAAGCGCCGTCAGCTGGGTGACCTCCTTTTGTAGACGGTTGACCAGATAGGATTGCATATCGATGACACCGTCGCCGGAAACCCGCTCCGGCGGAATAATTGTCGTCAGAAGATCGGCATTTCTGGTGAGAAAATCGGGGTGATCAATCAGCCAGTTCCGGACGTCCTCCTCGGTCAGGCCAGGTTTCGCCTCGCGGCCGGTACTCGCTTTCTTGTCAGAAATTTCTGTCACGTAAGCTACTCACTCTTTATTACGATCACCCAAGGATATTCTGGCCTGTTTTCTCCCAATCCGCAAGGAACGCGGCGAGCCCCTTGTCGGTGAGCGGATGCGACACCAGTTGCTTCAGAACGGCGGGCGGGATGGTACAGACATCCGCGCCCATCAGGGCCGCGTCGACGATATGGGTCGGATTGCGGATCGAAGCGACAAGCACTTCCGTCGTGATGGCCGGATAATTGTCATAGATCTGCACGATGTCACCGATAAGATCCATGCCCGTCTGGCCGATATCGTCGAGACGACCGACGAAGGGCGAGACGAAGGTGGCGCCGGCCTTGGCCGCCAGGATGGCCTGGGCCGCGGAAAAGCACAGGGTGACATTCACCTGCGTTCCCGCCCGGCTGAGCTCTGCACACGTCTTGAGGCCCGCCATGGTAAGCGGTACCTTGACGGCGATATTCTCCGCCAGACCGGCGAGTTTTTTCCCCTCTTCCAGCATCGCCTTATATTCTGTTGCGGCGACTTCCGCACTTACCGGACCATCGATAAGACCGCAGATTTCCTTTAAAACCTCAAAGAAATCCCGGCCGGTTTTGGCGACAAGCGACGGGTTCGTCGTCACACCGTCAAGTAAACCTGTATCCGCAAGTTCGCGGATTTCTTCAGTATCCGCCGTATCGACAAAAAATTTCATGGGTGGCTATTAAATCCTGATGCTAATGACTGGTTCGAAATGTCAGAATAGTCTATCGCATAGATATGAGCAGCACAATTAAACATCGCCGGGTCCGCGTTCTCCTGCCCCTCGCCGCGGGAGATATGTATGATTATCGCGCGCCCGATTCATTGGACGTGGAAATCGGTCATTTCGTGACGGTGCCGCTCGGCAAACGGGAGGTCACCGGCGTCGTCTGGGAGGAAGCTGCCGACTCCGATCTTGCGGAAGACCGGATGAAGGACGTTCTTTCCCTGCTTCCCTGCGCCAAGCTTCCCTCTGACAGCATCAAATTTATCGACTGGGTCGCGCAATATACAATGCAGAGGCGGGGACGTGTCCTTCGCATGGCGATGAGCGTGCCGGACGCGCTCTATCCGAAAACGCCGCGTGTGGGATACCGCTACACGGGCGCTCTGCCCGAAAAAATGACGGCGGCAAGAAAACGCGTCCTTGACCTGATAGAAGAAGGCGGCGTTCAAACGGCTGCCGATCTTGCGGCGATTGCCGGCGTGAGCACTTCCGTCGTCAAGGGGTTGGCCGATAAGGGTGCCCTTGAAGCGGTTGATCTGCCGGCGGAAAAGCCGATCGACAGACCGGACTGGCAATATGCCAGATTCGATTTGTCGGATGATCAGCAAGTGGCGGCCAAGTCGCTTGCCTCTGATGTCGCGCGCCAAAGTTTTAGTGTGTCTTTGCTGGATGGCGTAACGGGATCGGGAAAGACAGAGGTTTATTTCGAAGCCATTGCCGCCTGCCTGAAGGAAGGACGTCAGGCGCTGGTGCTGCTTCCCGAAATTGCGCTGACCGCGCAGTGGCTTTCCCGGTTTGAGGCGCGATTTGGCGTACGACCTGTTGAATGGCATTCGGATCTCGGGCAGGCGGAACGGCGGCGAAACTGGCGGGCGGTAATCGAAGGGCGCGCCGATATCGTCGTCGGCGCGCGATCGGCGCTGTTTCTGCCCTTCGACAATCTTGGCCTGATCGTCGTCGATGAGGAACATGAAACGTCCTTCAAGCAGGACGAGGGGGTTCCCTACAATGCGCGGGACATGGCGGTGGTGAGAGGAAAAATCGGCGATTTCCCCGTTGTCCTCGCCTCGGCGACGCCGTCGCTGGAAAGCCTGATGAACGCCAAGGCGGGAAAATACAAGCATCTCAAGCTGCCGTCGCGATATGGCGGCGCGCTTCTTCCGAATGTCGACATCATTGATCTGCGACAGCATAGACCCGGATCGCAGCGCTGGATATCCGACCCTCTCCGCCTCGCGATCGAGGCGACACTGGCCGAGGGGCAGCAGGTCATGCTGTTTCTCAACCGGCGCGGATATGCCCCCCTTACATTGTGCGATTCTTGCGGACACCGGCTGCAATGCCCTAACTGCAGCGCCTGGCTGGTGGAGCATCGCCTGGCGAACCGCCTGCAGTGCCATCACTGCGGATATACGGCCGTCTCGCCTAAAAGCTGCGTTGAATGTGGCGCTGAAGATAGTTTTAAAGCCTGTGGACCGGGCATCGAGCGGTTGTCCGAAGAAGCCGAGATGCTTTTTCCGGGCCGCCGGATCGCGATGATGGCGAGTGATACGGTCGCCAGCCCGCGCGCGGCCGCGGAATTTGTCGCGGCGATGGAACGCGGAGAGATCGACATTCTGATCGGCACGCAGATCGTCGCCAAGGGATATCATTTCCCGAACCTGACGCTGGTCGGGATTATCGATGCGGATCTGGGCCTTGCCGGCGGCGATTTGCGGGCGGCCGAGCGAACCTATCAGCTATTGTCCCAGGTGACAGGCCGGGCGGGGCGCGAATCCAGTCCCGGTAAAGTCTTTCTTCAGTCCTACTTGCCGGAGCATCCGGTTATCGAAGCCATCGTGCGTCAGCAAAGCGATGATTTTTTCGCGTTGGAGGCGGCGGGACGGGAATCAGCCGGAATGCCGCCCTTCGGCCGGCTCGCCGCCCTTGTCCTGTCCAGTCCGAAAGCCGAATCGGTCGCCCGTTTTGCCAGGGACCTCGCCCGCTGCGCGCCGATGGGCAGGAAAATAACGGTTCTGGGCCCGGCACCTGCGCCGCTTTCGATGATCCGCGGACGGCATCGATATCGGTTTTTGGTGAAATGTGAGAAAGACGTCAATATTCAATCCGTTGTCGCGAAATGGCTTAAGGGCCGAAAAGTGCCCGCTGATATCAGGCTTCAGATTGATATCGACCCCTATAATTTCATGTAAAAATTGGATTTTCCGACCCTGTCACGGATAATTTGGAGTTTTTGGTGCATAAACTACCGCGCAGCATATTGCCACCCGGAATTCACTGTGCTAATAACCCCGTGCCTCGACGATGAGGGCCCTTAATTGTGCCCGCTCGGGAGGGGGAATTCAAATTAGCTGGACGTAATTCACGTCCGATTTCAGGCCTGGGGATCGTTTCTTGTCAGCTGAGAACATAACAGTTTCCGGTATCGCGGGTCGTTATGCGACGGCCCTTTTTGATTTGGCCGCCTCGGCCAAAGAACTTGATGCCGTTGCCGCCGATCTGGCGACGTTAAAATCGATGATGGAAGAGAACAAGGATCTCGCCCGTCTGATCAAAAGCCCGATTATCAGCCGTGCCGATCAGGCGCGCGCAATGGGCGCCGTTCTTGAAAAGCTGGGTGTCGGTGATCTGGTTCGCCGGTTCGTCGGAACCGTCGCGCAGAACCGGCGGCTTTTCTCGCTGCCCGGTATGATCAATGCCTACGGCCAGTTGCTTGCCGCCGAACGCGGTGAAGTGGTGGCCCGGGTTATCTCCGCCAAGAAGCTCAGCCAGAGTCAGCTTGACGCTGTGTCAGCGGCCCTCAAATCTGCCATCGGCAGTGACGTCAGTCTCGAATCGGATGTCGATGAGAGCCTGATCGGGGGCCTTGTAATAAAGGTTGGTTCGCGTATGGTCGATAGCTCGATCCGGACTAAACTTCAGAATCTTAAGTTTGCGATGAAAGGGGTTGGGTGATGGACATCCGCGCCGCAGAAATTTCCGAAATTCTTAAACAGCAGATTGCGGGTTTTGACACGCAAGCTGAAGTCTCAGAGGTTGGCCAGGTGCTGTCCGTTGGTGACGGTGTTGCCCGCGTTTATGGCCTGGACAATATTCAGGCCGGTGAAATGGTCGAATTTCCGGGTGGCATTAAAGGTCTGGCCCTCAACCTTGAAACCGACAATGTCGGTGTCGTGATTTTCGGTTCTGACCGTGATATCCGTGAAGGTGATACGGTTAAGCGGACCGGCGCCATTGTCGAGACAGGTGTCGGCAAAGGCCTGCTGGGCCGTGTGGTCGATGGCCTTGGAAATCCGATCGACGGCAAGGGCCCGATCGAAGCGACGGAAACCCGCCGCGTGGACGTCAAGGCGCCGGGCATTATGCCGCGTAAATCGGTGCATGAGCCGATGATGACCGGCCTTAAGGCAATTGACAGCCTTGTACCGGTTGGACGTGGTCAGCGCGAGTTGATCATCGGCGACCGTCAGACCGGCAAGACGGCGGTTGCCGTTGACGCCATTCTCAATCAGAAGTCCGTGAATGCAACGGATGATGAAAGCAAGAAGCTTTATTGCGTATATGTCGTGATCGGCCAGAAGCGGTCCACGGTTGCGCAGGTGGTGAAGACGCTCGAAGAAAATGGCGCGCTGGAATATTCCATCGTTGTCGCCGCGACGGCCTCCGATCCGGCGCCGCTGCAGTATCTCGCACCCTTCACCGGCTGCGCCATGGCGGAATATTTCCGCGACAACGGCATGCACTCGCTGATCATCTATGATGATCTTTCCAAGCAGGCTGTTGCTTATCGTCAGATGTCCCTGCTGCTCCGTCGTCCGCCGGGACGTGAAGCATATCCGGGTGACGTTTTCTATCTTCATTCACGCCTTTTGGAACGTTCGGCTAAGCTGAATGAAGCCAATGGTTCCGGCTCCATGACCGCGCTGCCGGTTATCGAAACCCAGGCCGGTGACGTGTCGGCCTATATTCCGACCAACGTGATCTCGATTACCGACGGTCAGATCTTCCTCGAAACCGAACTGTTCTATCAGGGTGTTCGCCCCGCCATTAACGTGGGTCTGTCGGTGTCTCGTGTGGGCTCCTCCGCCCAGACGAAAGCCATGAAGCAGGTCGCCGGATCGATCAAGCTGGAACTCGCTCAGTACCGTGAAATGGCCGCTTTCGCCCAGTTTGGCTCCGATCTTGATGCGGCAACGCAGAAGTTGCTAGCCCGCGGTTCTCGTCTTACGGAACTGCTGAAGCAGCCGCAGTACAGCCCGCTGACCATGGAAGAACAGGTTGTCGTGATCTTTGCCGGTGTGCGCGGTTACCTCGATGGCATCGAAGTCGGCCAGATCGGAAGCTTTGAAAAGCAGTTCCTCTCGGAAATGCATGCCAAGCATCAGGGGCTTCTGGATACGATCCTGAAGGAAGGCGCGTTGTCGCAGGAAAGTGAAGCGAAGCTGAGCGAAATTCTCAACGGCTTCTCGAAGACATTTGCGTAGAAATTGAGCTTAGGAAAGGGGTAGCCGGAATATGGCGAACCTTAAGGAACTCAAAAACCGGATCAGCAGCGTTACATCGACGCAGAAGATCACCAAGGCCATGAAGATGGTGGCGGCTGCCAAGCTGCGCCATGCGGAAACGGCGGCAAATGCCGCGCGCCCCTATGCGGAGCGCATGGACAGCATGATGGCGTCGCTTGCAAGCGGAATGGTCGGTCGTGAAGATGCGCCAAAGCTGCTTGCGGGTACGGGCTCGGATCAGCGGCAGCTTGTCGTCGTCGCGACCGGTGAACGCGGCCTTTGCGGCGGGTTTAACAACTCGATCTCCAAGGCGGCGGCCCAGAAAATTGACAGGCTGATGTCCCAGGGCAAGGATGTCAAAGTTCTGTGTGTCGGCAAAAAGGGCCGGGATGCCCTGAAGCGTAAATATGGCCATCTGATCCTTGATCTCGTCGATCTCTCCGGCTCCAAAAGGATCGGCTTCGATGATGCCCAGCCGATTGCGCAGCGCGTCCTTTCGATGTTTGAGGCCGACGAATTTGATGTTTGCACGATCTTCTACGCGAAGTTCATTTCCGTCCTCACCCAAGAGGTGACGGAGCAGCAGATCATTCCGGCGTCCATTCCGGATGGCGCGGCGGATGAGTCGAACGACGTGGTTTATGAATATGAACCGGATGAGGAAGAGATTCTTGCGGAACTACTGCCGCGAAACCTTTCGGTTCAGGTTTTCCGCGCGCTTCTTGAGAACGCGGCTTCCGAGCAGGGGGCACGGATGTCGGCCATGGAAAACGCGACACGCAATGCAGGGGAAATGATCGACAAGTTGACCCTGCAATATAACCGTGAACGCCAGGCGGCGATCACGAGCGAACTGATTGAAATTATTTCCGGTGCGGAAGCGCTCTAGCTTTCACATTGATTGTTAAGAACTAAAGTGACCCTGTAGGGAGCATGAAAATGGCAAAGAATGTCGGCAAAATCACCCAGGTATTGGGCGCCGTCGTGGACGTACAATTTGATGGGGAACTGCCCTATATCTTGAACGCTCTGCATTGTGACAACAACGGCCAACGGCTGGTGCTGGAAGTGGCGCAACATCTTGGTGAGAATACCGTTCGGACAATCGCCATGGACGCCACCGAAGGGTTGGTTCGTGGGCAGGAAGTCACGGATACAGGCGATGCCATCCGCATGCCTGTGGGGCCGGAAACGCTCGGCCGCATCATGAACGTGGTTGGCGAGGCTGTGGATGAACGGGGCCCGATCAAGACCGATAAATCCGCGCCGATCCATGCGCCGGCTCCTGACTTTGCCGATCAGTCCACGGACGCGGAAATTCTCGTCACCGGTATTAAGGTTGTTGACCTTCTCGCGCCTTACGCCAAGGGCGGCAAGATTGGCCTGTTCGGCGGCGCCGGTGTCGGCAAGACGGTTCTTATCATGGAACTGATCAACAACGTTGCCATGGGCCATGGCGGGTATTCGGTGTTTGCCGGTGTCGGTGAACGTACCCGTGAAGGTAACGACCTTTACTACGAAATGATCGAAGGCGGTATTATCGACCTTGAAGGCGACAAGTCGAAAGTGGCACTTGTGTATGGCCAGATGAACGAGCCTCCCGGAGCCCGTATGCGTGTGGCCCTGTCCGGTCTGACGCAGGCGGAATATTTCCGTGACGTCGAGGGTCAGGACGTGCTGTTCTTTATCGATAACATCTTCCGCTTTACGCAGGCCGGTTCGGAAGTGTCCGCCCTCTTGGGTCGTATTCCGTCCGCTGTGGGATATCAGCCGACACTCGCGACGGATATGGGGGCGCTGCAGGAACGTATTACCTCCACCAACAAGGGTTCGATCACATCGGTTCAGGCCATTTACGTTCCGGCCGACGACTTGACCGACCCGGCGCCGGCAACTTCGTTTGCCCATCTGGACGCGACCACCGTTCTGTCACGGCAGATTGCGGAACTTGGTATTTACCCGGCTGTGGACCCGCTCGACTCCACTTCCCGTATGCTGGATCCGGCGGTTGTCGGAGAACGTCACTATGCGATCGCTCGTGAGGTGCAGGAAACACTGCAAACCTATAAGTCACTGCAGGATATTATCGCCATTCTGGGTATGGACGAGCTTTCGGAAGAGGACAAGCTCATCGTTGCCCGCGCTCGTAAGATTCAGCGTTTCCTCAGCCAGCCGTTCCATGTGGCTGAAGTCTTTACCGGATCTCCCGGTAAATTCGTGAAGCTCGAAGATACGCTCGATGCATTCGAGAAGATCGTCGCGGGTGAGTATGACGAACTTCCCGAGGCCGCCTTCTATATGTGTGGCGGTATCGATGAAGTGCTCGAAAAAGCGAAGAAGCTGGCTGCGGAAGCGGCCTGATCATCGCGACCTGAAGGAGTATTGAAATGGCCGACATGATCACCATGGATCTGGTATCACCCGAAAAGCTGCTGCTTTCGGATGAGTTTGAAATGGTTGTGCTGCCGGGCGCCGAAGGAGATTTCGGCGTTCTCGCCGGTCATTCACCCGTCACCTCATCGCTGCGCCCCGGTGTTATCAGCATTTATGAGGGAGACAAGGAAAAGGAACGCATATTCGTCAATGGCGGATTTGCCGAGATTTCCAATGACAAGCTGACTGTTCTGGCGGAGGAGGCGGTTTATGTGGCCGATCTCGATCGCGCCAATCTGGAACAGCGCATCCAGGACGCCCGCGAAGACGAAGAAGACGCAAAGGATGACGAAACCCGCCGCCGCGCCGCGGAAAACCGCGATCATCTGCAGCAGCTTCTTGATGCGATGAACTGATCCCTATTCAGATTTCAAGATGCTAAAGGAGCCTACGGGCTCCTTTGTTTTATGTCCATCAGCCAAAGCTGTTTTCAATTTCTGGCTGATGACGTAGGCTGTGATCGGTTTGAATTGTAAAAGTAAACATGCGTAATGACGAAAACCGCGATCATTGCCGGCGGGAGTATCGCCGGACTGGCCACAGCGAGGGCTCTCGCACAATCTTTTGACCGGGTGCTGGTCCTGGAATCGGATCAGATAGAAAGTGGCGTCGCGGCGCGCAAGGGAACGCCGCAGGCTAATCATGTGCATGGGTTGCTCAAGGGCGGAGGGGATGCCTTCACCGAATTATTTCCCGGCCTGCCCGAGCATCTTGCGCGGGCCGGGGCCGTCTCGTGCAATTTTTGCAATGAAGTCCGCTGGTACATCAATAAAAAATGGATGCCGCGGTTTGCCGGATCATTGGTGATTTACTTTCAATCCCGACCACTTCTTGAGACATGTATTCGCGAAGAGGTGGCCGCGCAGCCGAATATCGAAATCCTCGATCAATGCCGTGTGGAGGATTTCGTGCTCGATGACAACCGGCGGAAGATAATCGCCGCCGTTGTCCGCAATCGAAATGGTGAGGACGAGACGGTTGCGGGCGATTTCTTTGTCGATGCGATGGGTCGGGGTAGTTTTTTTCCGCGCTGGTTGAAGAGGGAAGGATTTGGGGATGTGCCGGAAGACCATGTGAAGGTCGATCTCGGCTATGCCAGCTGTTTTATGGAACTCCCGGACGAACCGCGGGACTGGAAGAGCATCCTGATCTATCCGAAAGGACCGGCGGAGGTTCGCGGCTCAACCCTCGTGCAGGTCGAACAGGGTAAATGGCTGTTGACCCTTGCCGGCTATCATAACGATCACCCGCCAGCGGATATCAACGGATTTTTGGATTTCGCGAAGTCGCTTCCACAGCCCGACATCTATGAGGCGGTCAAGAATGCGCGGACACTCAGTGATATCCGGTTGCACAAATTCCCGCATGGACAATGGCGTCATTATGATGAACTTCCCGATTTTCCGCTTGGCATCGTGCCGGTGGGCGATACAAACGCGAGCCTCAATCCTCTGTTTGGTCAGGGGATGAGCGTCGCCGCACTATCCGTTGCGGCCTTGGCAAAATATGCGAAAACGACAAATTTTGACGACCCCGAAAGCCTTCAAGATCTCACCGCGACTTACTTTAAAGCGCTCCGGAGGATATTCGCGACGCCCTGGGATCTCGCGCTCGGCCAGGATTTCAGATACCCGGAAACCGCCGGGAAAAAGCCTGCCGGTCTGAAACTCAAAAATATTCTCAAAAGTATTATATTGGGATCTTCCTCCACGGAGATTATCGAAAATTTCTACCGGATTGTTCATTTGGTGGAGAAGGAAACATCTTTTTACCACCCTAAATGGGTTCCTAAATATATCACCGGCAGAGTAAAAAAAGATCCATAAAGTAGTATTAAATCCTATTAGAAATAAATACAGATTGTATAAATACTTAGCCGCTGCGTCGCTCTGTTGTTAAGATAAAATTAACCACCATTTAGTATATTTTTTCTAAGAATTTTGTATGCGCGAATAGGATTGGCGGCGAAGTTGCAATTTTTGGGACAATTGAGAACGATTGAATCTGTACTGAATGGTACGGAGTTAAACAGATTCTCGTTGCGTTTCGTGGACCGCGACGTCGAAGGCGCCTATAATGATGCCGCAATCGGGCGGTCCCTCGTCGTGATGCGGCTTTCGTTATTTTCTGCAGTCGTTATTTACGGCTGCTTCTCTGTTCTTGACTATTATGTCATCCCGGAAGTCTTCGAAATTGCGCTTTTTATCCGGTTTTGCATTGCATTGCCGATTTTTCTGATCACTTTCGCGCTGACCTATACGAAATATTATTCCATCGTCGCACAGCCGGGCGCCGCCTTTTGCATGCTGGCATCCGGACTGAGCATCATCGTGATGACGGCGATCGCCGATCAACCGGGAAGCTATCTTTACTATGCGGGCCTCACCCCCCTGATCATTTTTTGTTGTTGCTTGCCACCGACGCGCTTTCTGTACGCAACTTCGGTAACGGCATTTCTTGTTATTGCCTATCATATCTCCGCGATCTGGGTTAATCCGATTCCGCCGTTGATCCTGATGGCAAATGATTCCTTCCTGATCACCGCGGCCGGGATGGGCGTGTTCGCCGCCTATTTCCAGGAACTGGCGCAACGGCGTGACTTTATCAACATGAAGACGCTCGATGAGGAGCGGGTGAAGAGTGATATTCTGGCGGAAAAGGCCCAGGCCGCGAACCATTCGAAATCCGAATTTCTCGCCATCATGTCGCATGAGCTGCGCACGCCGCTTAACGCCATTATTGGTTTCTCCGAGATTCTTGAGAAGGAAATGTTCGGCCCTCTGGGCAAGGAACAATACAAGGAATATTCGAAGGACATTAATGTCAGCGGCCAACACCTTCTTAGTATCATCAATGACATTCTCGATCTGTCCAAGGCGGAGGCCGGCAAGCTGATATTGCAGGAGGAAGAGGTTTCGATCGTAGATATCGTCAACTCGACCCTGCGCATCATCCGTGATCATGCCGCCGAGAGAGGGGTTCGCCTCGCCTTCGATGTGCCGGGGTATGACTATCACATGATCGGCGATCCGCGTCTGCTGGCGCAGGTATTCCTCAACCTGTTTTCCAACGCGGTGAAGTTCACCCATAAGGGCGGCGCGGTAAGCATCAGTTTCGAAGAAATGACGAGCGGTAATCTCAAAATCAAGATCAAGGACACCGGCATCGGGATCGATCTAGAGAATATCGAGAAGGTTTTTGACCCGTTCGTTCAAATCGAAAGTTCTATGGCACGAAACTATGAGGGCACGGGACTCGGCCTGCCGCTTACCAAGAACATCATGGAACTTCATAGTGGCAGCATTACCCTCGACAGTAAACTTGGCGAGGGTACGGTCGCAATTGTCGAGTTCCCGAAAGAACGTTTGATTAGCCGTTTAAATGACGGTGAGGACAAACAAGTACGCGCGCGGGGTTAATTAACGCCGCGTTGCCGACATGCCCGCAATAAGCCTTTGTATATTACTCGGGCTTGGTAAGGGTCAGAAGGTGACAGTGACCCGTTGAGTCGACGGTCACATCGCGTTTCGCTTCCGGCTCGATATCCCGGGCGAGTTCAAACATTTCCTTTTCATCGCGGTGAACGAGTGTCCAGTCCACGACATATTCGACCTGCCATTCAAGGCTTGTCTCCGAGGTTCGCATACAGCCGATGATCAAGGTTCCACCGGGCGCGAGATTGCTGTAAAGGTCGTTTACCATCTTCGTTGCCCGTTTCGTGCCGAGGTAGTCTGCGAGGCCGACCGCATAAATCAGATCCTGCTTTTCCAGCTTGCGGAACAATTTACCGGTTGCCAGAAACTCGAGGAACGTTGCATGCAGGCATTTGACGGACGCAATGCCGTCCAGCCGCGCGACCTGCGGGTAGGTGCTGTTATAGGCATAGGAAAGAGCGTCATGATCCTGATCGATCAGGGTGAATTCCATTGCCAGCGGTAGCGTCGTCGACTTCAGAAAGTTTGCAACCTCCTGTGCGGGGCCGCAGCCAAGACTTGCGACCTTAAAACGGGTCTGACCTTTCCTTGCCGCCTTGGCACTTAAATTGGCGATGGCCTGTTTCGTCATGGTCATACGGGTTGCAATAAACTCTCCCGTTGATGTGCCGAGACGGTGGCAGAATTTAGCGTAGGCCGTATCCCCCTCCAACGTGAGGTTATAGGCGTAATTCATAACCTGGTAGTCGCCCGGATAGCCCAATGGCTTCATATATGCCCGGTGCCAGCTCGCGCCCTCCAAAAGTTCGGGCGTCAGTACCAGTTCGGTATATCTTTTTGTCGCGGCGATTGCGTCTTCGTCATCACCGAGGGCCTGGGTGATCTTATGACATTTTTTTGAGATTTCTCTCCAGCGGGCGAGTGCCTTCGTCTCGCAGGCAAGGATGATATCCTTTATCCGTTCTTCGCGGCGGGAGTCGTCGCGGTTGAGGTCTTTTTCGACCTTGTCGAGCACTTTATGAATGGAGCGCAGCATATAGACAGCATCGCCAATGGCTTCCTTATACTCGGCAGGTACCAGATGCGACTGATCCGCAAGACCGCCGGTGACAGCCTGCTGTAGTGCAAGGTCGTCATGCTGGTCGAGGATTTTCTTGATATCAAGAAACCCCTTGGTCAGTTCAATGGCGACTTTGTGCTGGTTCTCGTGGGGTTCGATCCGGCGGATTTTGCCGTTGCCCGCAAAAATCTCCGTCGCTCCGAGGCTCAGCTTCAACGGAACATCCTTATTCATCTCTTCGAGCCACGAGAAGTTCTGCGGGCTCACGAAGCTTATGCCACTCATGCTGATGTCAAAGAGATCAAAGGATTTATCATCGACCTTGACGATCGGCGCAATACTGCTCATCAAGGTTTTGGCATTAAACCGTTCAGCGCGGTAGAAAACGCGTCTACCCTCTCCTCCGGTAAGCTCCTCATAATGTTTCATATTACGCTCACTAAACGATTACTAATCTGATTTATAAAAAACTACTGGTAGTGCAATTTTTTTGCAAGCCATTAAAATTTATCAATTTTATTTAATGGTGCAAAGAACAAATGCGCTGTGATTCCTCTGTCTCAAAAAATTAACCATAGATATTAACTATAGGCAATTATTTACGATTAACGACTTGTTAAGATTATAAGCGGATCGCAAATGGAAAGACAACCAGATTAGCGATGATTTCTGATGCTCGAAATTAAATACTAGATATTGGTAATTTTCGCCAAAATATTATTTTTTTTACTACAAATTGTGGCTACGCCCGTCGAACTTTGATCAATCACTCAGACGTAAGGCGCGAATTTTTGTAAAATTGTCTCATATAGATCACGTTTGAAAGGCACGATTAACTGCGGCAGTTCCGCGAAATCCGCCCATTTCCACTCTGAGAACTCCGGATGCTCGGTGAGGAGATTTATGTCGTCGTCCGCGCCCAAAAACCGGAACAAAAACCATTTTTGTTTTTGACCGCGATATTTTCCCTTCCAAATCTTACCGATCAGGTTTTCCGGCAGGTCGTAGATCAGCCATTCGTCGAGCGCGTGGACAAGCTCGACATTCCGCGTGCCTATTTCTTCTTCAAGTTCACGGACCGCGGCGTCGATAGGGTCTTCATTTTCATCAATGCCGCCTTGTGGCATTTGCCAATGCTCGCTGACCATGTCAATGCGGCGGCCAACAAAAACCTTGCCCTCTCTGTTCAGGACCATCATGCCGGCGCAGGGTCGGTACGGGAGATCTTCACGGGATGCTGTTTTGCTCATCTAATTTCCTGCCTGTTGACTAGTGCCGACACCGGCGCCAGCGCGAGGCCTTTTTCCTCTAGCGTCTTGGCCCAATCTGCGAGATGCCGGAACGTTTCCTCGTGAGGGTAGGCGATGCCAATCGCTGACCCGGTTCTTCGCGCAATTTCTTCCAATTCCTGCAATCGCGCATCAATAACGTCGCCATCCGCCTTATGATCAAGAAAACGGTTGTTGATCGCAACCGGTATTTCAAGCTCGGCGGCAATTGCCGCCGCAACACTGTTACTGGCGGTTCGACTGTCGAGATAGAGGAGGCCTTTTTCTCTGATGAGGTCAAAGGCCGGACGGAGTGCCTCTGCCGTCGCCGTGAATTTCGATCCCATTTGATTGGTGAGTCCGGCATATCCGGTAATCCGGTTTAAGGTCCACTCCAGCCGGGCGAGATTTTCCATATCGGTGAGGTCCGTCCTCAACGCCTGCGGTCCAGGGTCAATCGCCGGATAGCCGAATGGCTCCATTGGCACCTGCAGCAGCACTTCATGCCCGGCCTGCCGCGCCTCGTCGACGAGGAGCTGGAGATTGTCGCCGTAAGGATTAAACCCGAGTGTGATGGCAGCGGGCAGATTGTTGATGGCCATCCGCGTTTTTTCGGAATTCATCCCGGCCTCGCTGATGACAATCGCGATGCGCGGGAGATTTTCCTGCGCAGTGAACGCCGCGGCAAATTCTTTCCATGGCGGCGTCGGGTCAATGCCCTGACTGTTCTCCGCGTCGGCGTTTATTTCCGGCTGGGTCTCCGCCGGCATTTCCGGCATCGGTTGAGGAGCAGGGCCTATTTCCAAAACAGGGGCACCGGTGCTTGTGTCCGCTGGGGCGGCCGTAGCATCCTCCACCGGTTCAACCGCTGTTTCGCCGGATTGCTCGGCAGTCTCTGAGGCGGGGGTCGCGTCGACCGGCGCCGCGGCGATAGAATCGCTTACTTCGCTAGCGGCATCTGTCGCGACGTCAGGCACAGGTTCCAGTGCGGGCGCTATGACCGTGCTCTCTTCTTCCGGGGCAGGTTTCGGCTCTGCTTCCTGAGGCGGTGGGTCCGCTACAGGTTGCTCCTTCAAGTCGTCGGCGGGCATTTCAAGTATCTTGAGGTCGGTTTCCGAAGAGTCTGGCAGTTCCTCATTCATGAGCTCACGCGACTCCTCGCGATCCGATGCCGCGTCGCTTTCCGGGAGTTCGGGAACCGAAGGACTTTCCTGCGTGGCCATTGGCTCCGTGGTCGGGGGCTGCAGTGTCACCGAAGCGGCGGCTTCTTTTGCGGGCGCTTCTCCAGAAACGGCACCAGACTCCAATTCTGTTGTGTCATCCGCTGTCGCGCTGACCGGTGGCGGAGATACGAGGGGAGGGGTGGCCTGAATTGGCGGCGGCGCGTCCGGCTCCTTGACGACGTCCTGAACACCCTCGTTGTTCGCCGGCGGAATTTCTTCGGGTGCCAGAATTGCCGTACTGGCGGTGACATGGACGGGAGAGCGCTCAGCCTGGGATCCGAGATAGCTCCAGCTGCTGACGCCGATAATGGCGAGCACGAGGGCCAAAGACAGAATGAATAAAACCGACACCCTGTTGTCGGGCGTCGGTTTCTCAAGGCGGTCTTTGTTCAGAGTTCCCAAGGTAATCGGCCGATATAAACGGGCCTTCCGACGGTCGGTACTAAGACGCCTGAATTGCGCCGCCGGAAGGTCAAATGCGACAATTCAGATTATTTGGCATCCTTCTTGGCAAAAAGCCAGACGCCTTTCAACAGGTCCTTGGCGCGAAGAAGCTGATAATCTTGAACTTCCTCGCCCTTTTTCTGATCATTGGCATCCGCTTTGGAGGCGTCAGACTCCTCACCATTTTCAAGATGGTTACGCAGATCCGCTTCCGAACGGCTACCAACCGGCTCCAGTACCTCGAGCTTCGCTTGCTCGACTTCGATGTCCGGAACAATTCCCTTTGCCTGAATGGACGTGCCGGATGGGGTATAGTAGCGGGCCGTCGTCATGCGCATGGCACCGTTACCCTGCAGGGGAACGATGGTCTGAACCGACCCTTTGCCAAAGCTCTTGGTGCCGAGGATGACTGCGCGGCCATGATCCTGCAGCGCGCCAGCAACGATTTCCGACGCACTGGCGGAGCCTCCGTTGATCAGTACGATGATCGGCTTGCCGTCGATGATATCGTCCGGCTTTGCATTATAGCGCTGCGCGTCGTCCGCCTTGCGTCCGCGGGTCGAGACGATTTCACCTTTTTCAAGGAAATCATCCGATACGGCAATCGCCTGATCGAGGAGGCCGCCGGGATTGTTGCGAAGATCGAGAATGAGGCCCTTGTAATCATCTCCCGCTTCTGCTTTCAGCTTTTCGATCGTCTTGCGCAGTCCGCTGTCCGTCTGCTCGGTAAAACTCGAGATACGGACATACAGTATATCATCGCCTTCAAGCCGACCCCGGACCGACTGCACGGTGATAATGGCGCGCGTCAGGGTCAAGACCATGGGTTCTTTCTCGCCGGCGCGACGGATGGTGAGCTTGAGGTCCGTATCGACCAGACCGCGCATTTTCTCGACCGCCTCGGCAAGGGTCAGTCCCAGAACGGGCTCATCATCAAGATGGGTGATGAAATCACCGGCGAGAATGCCGGCCTTCGCAGCCGGTGTGTCATCGATCGGCGCAACGACCTTGACCAGGCCATTTTCCATGGTCACTTCAATCCCGAGCCCGCCGAACTTGCCACGCGTCTGCACCTTCATACCGTCATAATTTTTCGGGTTGAGGTAGCTTGAATGCGGATCGAGAGAGCTCAGCATGCCATTGATCGCTGCCTCGATAAGCTTCTCGTCATCAACTTCCTCAACATAATCCTCGCGGATCTTCGCGAAAACATCGCCAAACAGGTTCAATTGACGATAGGTTTCGGAGCTTGCCTCCACCCGGTCGTCCGGTGTCGCAATAATGACAATCGACAGCAACACAACCGCCGTTGCCAGTACACCTGTTACAACATGTCTCATTATCCGCTAACCTTTCCGTTCTCAGCCATCAACCAGGGCATCGGGTCAATGGGCGCGCCGTTGTTTCTAAGCTCCATATAGAGCTTTGGTTTTTCTTTGCTACTATTTTTCATTTGCCCCACAGGCTCCCCTGCAAGCAGGAGCTGGCCGACAGTTCCGTCGATCGATCCCATGCCCGCGAGCAACGTATGAAACCCATCCCCATGATCGATTATCAGTAGTAAGCCATAATGCCGGAACGGTCCGGCAAAGGCAATCTGGCCGTCGAAGGGCGAAATAACCGCGGCGTCGGGCCGCGTTTCGATCACGATACCTTTTTTGTGGCCGACGTTGTCGCTCTCATCGTAATTCGTAACGATCCGGCCCCCGACGGGAAGCGGAAGCATTCCTTTGGCGTCCATGAAATGTCGTGTCGCGCCGAGACTAGCGAGCCTGCGTGGCGCTTCCTTGATTACAGGCGGTTTCAGATCGATCTTGGCTTTTTCCTCCGCCGCTTTCGCCTTTTGCGCCTGACGCTGCCTTTCCGCGATTTCACGCTCTAGCCGGCTCTTTTCCTCGGCCAGCTGCCGGGCCTTGTCTTCTTCCAGGCGCGAGATCAATGCGGTGGTATCCTTGACGTCAGCGGTCAGCTTTTCAAGCCGCTTTTGTTCCGTTTGGCTGGCCGCCATGACCTTTTCCTGTGCGCGGCGCTTTTCGGCGAGCAGTTTGTCGAGCATTTCCTGTTCCGCAATACGTTCGTCGCGAAGCGCATTGAACTCTTCGCGTTCGGTAGCATATTGCGCCCTAAGGCTGGCAAGCGTATCGAGCTGCTCCGACAGCTGATCTGCATCTTTCTTCAGCTTCGGAAGGATGGACTGAAGAAGGGACGAGGCGCGGAGGCTTTCCACAAGGCCCGCCGGATTGCCGATCAGCGTGCCTTCGGGTTGACGGCTGAGATTGATCAGGGCGGAAAGGGTCACCGCGAGATCGGCATTTCGGTTCTCGAGATCGGCGAGCGTGTCATCCTCCACCTGCCGGATTTCATCAAGACGTCGTTCGACCGCGACAAGTTTTTGATCCAAAGCGGTGAGGGTGCCGGCCGCCTTGACGAGCTTTCGTTTAACGGCCTTGATTTCACCATCAAGATTCTCGAGCTGTGCGGAAAAGGTCTCCGTGCGGCTTTCCGATGCCGCCAGGGCTTCGCGCAAGGCCTTGAGCTCTTCATCCGGTGTTGCGGCAATGGCGGACGTTGAAACAGCCAGTGATAGCCACAGCATGCCACAGGCAAGTGGCCGGGAAAACCGACGCAAACGCAGATTACTGAACTCAGGACGCAACACGGTCGTTTTCCAGCCCCTCCCGTTCCTTAATCAGGCATGTGCCTGTCATTTCCGACGGGATGTCCAGGCCCATCAGGGTGAGAACCGTCGGCGCCAGATCCGCCAGGGTTCCGTTGCCAAGCCAGACATTTTCCGCGCCCACCGCCAGAACGAGGGGCACGAGATTGGTCGTATGTGAGGTATAAGGCGCATGGGTTTCGGGATCGCGCATCAACTCGATATTGCCATGATCCGCCGTTATCAGCATCGCCCCGCCCGCTTTTTCAACGGCATTAGCCAGCTTGCCTATGCATTCGTCGATGACTTCAACGGCTTTGATCGCCGCCTCCATGACACCGGTATGACCGACCATGTCCGGGTTGGCAAAATTGACGACAATCATGTCAAATTTTTGCGCGCCTACCGCCTTCGTAAGTTCATCCAGTACTTCAAAGGCGGACATTTCCGGCTTTAGATCATAAGTCGCGACTTTCGGACTTGGAACGAGTATACGCTCCTCGCCTTGATAGACCTTTTCTTCTCCGCCATTCAGAAAGAAGGTGACATGAGCGTATTTTTCCGTTTCCGCAATCCGGAGCTGCGTCTTTCCCGCACTCGCTACCATTTCTCCCAGGGTATGTCGAACGTCGACTGGAGGGAAAAGGGCCGGAATGGACTTTGCCAGTTCCGAGGAATATTCGACCATTCCCTTTACCGCAACAAGTTCGGGACGTTTCTTGCGGTCAAACCCCGTAAATCCGTTGTCAGTGATTGCCGTCAAAATCTCGCGGGCCCGGTCGGCGCGGAAATTCGCCATGATAAAGGCGTCGCCATCTTTGACCCCCGAATATCCGTCCGCAACGAGGGGTTTGATGAACTCATCCGTTTTGCCCTTCGCATAGGCGGCCTCAAGCGCCGCGACCGGATCAGTGAACGGTATGCCGTCGGCGCCGAAAATAGCATCATAGGCTGTCTCGACGCGGTCCCAATTGGTATCGCGGTCCATCGCAAAATAGCGTCCGACGAGGGTCGCTACGTGGCTCTTTCCGAGCGCGTTGATTTTATTGCCGAAATCCCGGATATATGTTGCGCCGCTTGTCGGCGGCGTGTCGCGGCCATCCATAAAGCCGTGAATATGGGTCTCTATGCCGGCGTCATCCATGATCTTGGCGAGCGCGGCCATATGATCCTGATGCGAATGGACGCCACCGGGAGACAGCAGGCCGGCAATATGGCAGCTACCGCCGGAGGCTTTCAGCTTGGCGATGGCGTCCAGCAATTCGGGATTTTCGGCAAGTTCTCCGGTTTCAATTTCCCTGTTTATCCGCGGCAGATCCTGCAGGATGATGCGGCCGCTCCCGATGGTCATATGGCCAACCTCGGAATTGCCCATCTGCCCGTCCGGAAGTCCGACGTCGGCGCCTGAGGTGCTGAGCAGGCTATGCGGGCGCGTCGCCAGCATGTGATCCCAGTTCGGGGTTTTCGCGGAGGCAATTGCGCTGTCGATGCCACTTTCACTGTGGCCCCAACCGTCGAGAATACAGAGAACGACGGGACGCGGGTTCCTGGAATGATCGGGATGGATTTTCATAATCGCCTTTATAATGCCGTTAAACTTAAGATTCCATTATTATCATGCGCGATGATATGGATGGTTCGCCAAAATCGACGACGCCCTGTACAGCTGCTCCGCCAGCAGGCCCCGAACCATCAAATGAGGCCATGTCATGGGACCGAGCGATAGCAGCCTGTCCGCCTTTGTCAGTGTCTCCTGACTATGTCCGTCGGCCCCGCCAATCAGAAAGGCGACCGTCGGTACGCCATCGTCGGCATAATGACCGAGCATCGTCGCGAATTCCGGGCTTGTCATGCTTTTGCCCTTCTCATCAAGGGCAATCAGGATGGCCCCGTCAGGAACGGCGTCCATCAGAAGGGCGGCTTCGCGGACCTTGCGTTTTTCGCCTTTCAGCGGTTTCTTTTCCTCGACTTCCTTGAGGTCAATCGGCCAGGGCAGGCGGCCTGCATAATCCGAATAAATCGCCTGCAGTGGGCCACCCCGAAATCTACCGACGCTGGCAATAACAAGGCGCATCCACCAGTCCTTCAAATATAGAAGCCCAAGCCCTTGCGGGAGGTCAGTTAATCATTTCCATCGGAATGTCCGGGGCCCAGATTTTTTCCAGGTTATAAAAATTCCGAACTTCCGGCCGGAAGAGATGAACAATCACATCGCCGGCGTCGACCAGAATCCAGTCGCCTCCGGTTTGTCCCTCCATCCGGACCGCACCGAAACCCGCTTCCTTGATACTATCTTTCAAATGATCAGCCATCGCCGCCACCTGACGGGAGGAGCGGCCGTTGGCAATAATCATGTAATCAGCGAAGGAGGTTTTTCCGGCAAGGTCGATAGAGACGAGATCTTCCGCTTTGTCGTCATTCAGTGTTTTTTCAACGAGATCGCGGAGCTTAGCAACTACAGCTTTGTTAGCTTTCATAATAGGGATCAATTATTCTCCAAATAGTAAGTGATCATATTTCGTCCTCACACACCTAATTTGGGAATTTTTAGGCTTAAGAGCAAGTATTTCCTTCAGTGTCACGATAATTTCTTATTTGCGTGCTGCTAAGCTTTATGGTCGTTTCCGGCAAAAAGGTCCATGCGGGGGGCGTCAGGGCGGCCAGATTGCGGCGCTTTCGGTCGGATGCATGGCCGATAATGCGACTTTTTCGATACTTGATGGCGGCCTTACCGTTCAAGGCCTTGTAGGTATAGCCGGGTCGGTTGAAAATGGCGATGGGTACGAGCGCCATTATCCGTTCCCACTGCTGCCATTTGGGAAGCTGCACCAGGTTGTCCGCCCCCATTAGCCAGACGAATCTATGTTGCGGATAAGTCACTTTGAGGGCAGCAAGGGTGCGGGCCGTCCGTTGTTCGCCAATGCGCGCTTCAAAATCCGAAACCTTTATTCTGGGATTACGGGCGATTTTCCTTGCCGCCACGATGCGATTTTCGAATTCCGCCATGCCTTCCTTGGGCTTTAACGGATTTTGCGGCGAGACCAGCCACCAGATTTCGTCAAGATCAAGCAACCGGATCGCGGCAAGGCTGATCCGCCGGTGCCCGTCATGGGCCGGATTGAAGGAGCCGCCCAGTAGGCCGATTTTACGTCCCCTCATGACAGGTCAGGGCCGGGTCTGGCCGTTACCTTTGACGACATATTTAAAACTGGTGAGTTGCTCGACGCCGACCGGGCCGCGGGCATGCATTTTCCCTGTGGAAATTCCGATTTCGGCGCCCATGCCAAACTCGCCACCATCGGCAAACTGGGTTGAGGCATTGTGAAGCACGATCGCGCTGTCCACTTCCCGCATGAAGGTGGCGGCTGCCTCCTGATCTTCGGTGATAATGCAATCCGTATGATGAGAGCCGTAAAATTCGATATGGTCAATGGCGGCCCGCAGATCGTCGACAATGCGTACGGACAGGATGGGTTCCAGATATTCCGTCCGCCAGTCCTCTTCCGTGGCGGGTTTGACGCGGGCATCCAGCGCCTGCACGGACGTGTCGCCGCGGATCTCGCATCCCGCCGTGATCAGATCGTCCAGAATGCCGGGAAGCACCGTATCGGCGACGGCTCGGTTGACCAGCAACGTTTCAAGCGCGCCGCAAATGCTTACCCGCCGCATCTTGGAATTAAAAACAATATCCTGGGCCTTCTCGGCGTCGGCTTTTTCATCGATATATATATGAACAAGGCCGTCCAGGTGAGAGAACACCGGAATACGACTTTCCCGTTGGACTCGCTCGATCAGGTTGCGGCCACCCCGGGGCACGATGACGTCGACATAGTCGGACATTGTCAGCAATTCACCAACGGCGGCGCGATCCGTTGTCGGTATCATCTGGAT
The DNA here is from genome assembly GCF_009882935.1 of Sneathiella chungangensis. GTDB lineage: Bacteria > Pseudomonadota > Alphaproteobacteria > Sneathiellales > Sneathiellaceae > Sneathiella > Sneathiella chungangensis. The sequence goes on along the minus strand of NZ_WTVA01000015.1, from coordinate 437,644 downwards.
GGCCTCGACCGGCAGGCCGGCGGCGGACAGTCCCTGCTGCAGGCAAGACCAGATGGCGCGGCTGGAATGGTAGCTTTCCGATCCGCCGCGCAAGATGCAGGCATTCCCGGCCTTCAGGCAAAGGCTGCCAGCATCGGCCGTTACATTGGGCCGGGATTCATAGATGATCCCGATAACACCCAGGGGAACGCGAACCCTTGAAATTCGCAGCCCGTTGGGTCGGTCCCATTCGGCAATAATATCGCCGACAGGATCTTTCAATTCCGCGATGGCGTCGAGACCAGCCGCCATCGACTCAACCCGGGCGTCGTTAAGCTCCAGCCGATCCAGAAGGGCGGCCGAGATGCCCTTAGCGCGCGCCGCTGCCATATCCTTCGCATTTGCCGCCAATATCTCGTCGTTGCTGGCGCGAAGGGCCTGGGCAGCCTCACGAAGGGCCTTGTTTTTGGCGTCGGTTGGGGCCAGTGACAGTATTTTCGCGGCTTTCCGCGCACCGCGACCCAGTTCTTTCATCATTGCGGCGATGTCGCCGCTTGTGCTGATTTGAGGCTGTGCTGTCATCTTGGTATTCCCGTTATTATCGGATTAGTTTAAGGCAAGTTCATCCCGGTGAATCATCTCGTCGCGGCCAGAATAGCCGAGAATTTCGGCAATCTCACCACTTTTATGGCCAATGATGCATTCCGCATCTTCCGAAGAATAGGCGGTAAGGCCGCGTCCAAGCTCGACGCCGTCCGTATTGACGACGGTGACAAGGTCGCCGCGTTCAAACGGTCCCTCTACTTTCGTCACGCCTGCTGGCAAGAGACTTTTCCCGGACTTGAGAGCTTTTTCCGCGCCCTTGTCGATAATCAGCCGCCCCCGGGAAGAAAGGCTGGCGGCGATCCATTTCTTGCGCGCCTTGCGGGGCGTCTCGCGGGCGATGAAGCAGGTCGCATTTGCGCCCTCCTCCAGGGCCATTAACGGATGCAGAACCGTGCCGCTGGAAATGAACATGTTGCAACCGGCCGCCATCGCGATCTGCGCGGCCTTCAGTTTTGTCTCCATGCCGCCCCGGCCGACGTCGGTTTTTGTCTTGCTGGCCATGGCGAGGATGTCGCTGCCGAGATCTTTCACTTCGCGGATAAGGGTCGCGCCCTCTGAGGCCTTGGGATCCGCCGTGTAAAGTCCGTCCACATCGCTGAGGAGGACAAGGCAGTCCGCGGAAATCATTTGGGCGACACGGGCGGCGAGGCGATCATTGTCGCCATATCGTATCTCGCTTGTGGCGACCGTATCGTTCTCATTCACGACAGGCAGGGCGCCGAGAGCGAGAAGGGTGGTGATCGTGCTGCGCGCATTTAAATACCGGCGCCGTTCTTCCGTATCCCCGGGCGTCAGGAGGATTTGGGCCACCTGGATTTTTTCAAGCGCCAGTATCTCCTGATAGGCATGGGCGAGCTGGATTTGTCCTGCCGCCGCCGCCGCCTGACTTTCCTCAAGGCGCAAGGGGCCGTTCTTGAGGCCCAATGCGTGGCGGCCCATGGCAATCGACCCGCTGGAAACGACCAGCACTTCCTGACCGCGCCGGCGCATGGCGGCAATGTCCTGTCCGAGGGCAATGAGCCAATCACGGCGCAGTTTTCCGGTGGCGCTATCCACCAGCAGGGACGAGCCGATCTTCACAACAACGCGCTTGGCGCGGGTAAATCTGTTTATCAGGGGCGCCATGTCGTCGCGTCTTCTCCGGCTTGCTTTCGTTCTTCCGCTTCCATTTCCGCCTGCTCGTCCGCCTTGCTGTCATCCACGACCTTCAGCAGCGCATAGAGGAGAGGTTCGACATTTTCACCGATCACGGCCGAAATCACATGAGCCGTCTTCCCCGACGCCTTCTTGATTGCCTTGACCTTTTCTTCAAGTTCCTCTTCGGTTACGGAGTCGATCTTGTTAAGGGCAATAATCTCCGGCTTTTGCGCCAGCCCGTCATCATAGGCGGCGAGTTCGTTCCTGATCGTCTGATAATTATCGACGACGTTCTCCTCCGTCGCGTCGATCAGATGCAACAGAACACGGCATCTTTCGACATGCCCGAGAAACCGGTGGCCCAGACCGACGCCTTCGGAGGCCCCCTCGATCAGCCCGGGAATATCGGCCAGCACAAACTCCCGCTCGCCGACGGCGACGACGCCGAGCTGCGGCACCAGCGTGGTGAACGGATAGTCGGCAATCTTCGGTTTCGCCCGGCTGGTCACGCTGAGGAAAGTGGATTTTCCGGCGTTGGGAAGCCCGACCAGTCCGACATCGGCAATCAGCTTGAGCCGCAGCCATATCCAGCGCTCCTCGCCAGGCCAGCCGGGTTCGACCTTCCGCGGCGCGCGGTTGGTCGCAGTTTTGAAGGCAGCGTTGCCCCGCCCGCCGTCGCCGCCTTTGCAAAGCACTATTCGCTGGCCGACCTCCGTGAAATCGGCAATCAGCGTTTCATTATCCTCCTCAAGCACCTGCGTGCCGACAGGAACTTTCAGGACTATATCGTCCGCAGCGGCGCCGGTCCGGTCGCGACCCATGCCGTGGCCACCGTTCTTCGCCTTGAAATGCTGCTGATAGCGATAGTCGATCAGTGTGTTCAGGCCCTCGACGCATTCGATGACGACAGATCCTCCCCGCCCGCCGTCTCCGCCGTTCGGTCCACCGAACTCAATAAATTTTTCACGTCGGAAACTGAGCGCACCCGGACCGCCGTTGCCGGAGCGAAGGTACACTTTTGCCTGATCGAGAAATTTCATAGTGCTGTTGCCTGTATCTTATTCCGCCAGCGGCCCACATTGCCTCCGGTCAAATAAAAAAGGGGAATGGCCGGACCATTCCCCTTCTTCAAATCCTTTAACCGGTTGCGGCTGGCGTTACGCCTGCTGCTCCACGGATACATAGATCTTTCCGCCACTTTTCTTGGTAAATTTCACATTACCGTCGGTAACGGCGAAGATGGTGTGATCCTTGCCCATGCCAACATTCTCACCCGGGTACCATTTGGTGCCGCGCTGGCGCAGAATGATGTTGCCCGGGATAACCTTCTCGCCACCATATTTCTTTATGCCCAGGCGACGACCGGCCGAGTCGCGACCGTTGCGGGATGAACCGCCAGCTTTCTTATGTGCCATCTAGATTACTCCTCGGTTTTCTTTGCGGCTGCCTTTTTCGGCGCAGCTTTCTTGGCAGGTGCCTTTTTGGCAGCGGCTTCCTTCTTGGGAGCCGCTTTCTTCGGGGCGGCCTTTTTAGGGGCCGTTTCCGCCTTCTCTTCCTTTGCCGGCGCATCCGCCTTGGCTTCGGCTGCCTTCTTCGGTGCCGGTTTCTTCGCGCCCTTGGCGGCGATGTCTGTGATTCTCAGAACCGTCAGGTCCTGCCGATGGCCGGCCTTGCGGCGATAGTTCTGGCGGCGTTTCTTCTTGAAGACAACAATCTTGTCGGCCCGCGCCTGCTCCAGCAGGGTGGCGGAAACAAACGCGCCGTCAAGAAGCGGCGTTCCGACTGTCAATGCACCGTCATCGCCCGAGATGGCCAGAACCTGGTCAAGTTGCACGCTATCACCGGCTTCGCCCGACAGGCGCTCCACCTTGATAACATCGTCTTTGGCGACTTTATATTGCTTGCCGCCGGTTTTGATCACTGCAAACATGGCTGATCCGTTTCGAACATAATAAGTAGGCCGCCAAGACCGATTTCTTAGCGCACCGCGATAGAAGGGCGCAATATATCCATGGGAAGGGCGAAGTCAACATGATTCCGGCCCCGCAAAGAAGATTTTACCCCAATCTGCCCTTGCGCCGTCAAATCCTATGCGCTACAAGCCGTTTTCCATAGATATTTCGGATCGCGCAGCCCGGTTTCTCAGGCAATAAAGTGCGAAATCCTTATGCGGTCGGTTGGCAGAGTGGTTGAATGCGCTGGTCTCGAAAACCGGTAAGGGTGCAAGCCCTTCGAGAGTTCGAATCTCTCACCGACCGCCACCTTCATATTTTGCCGGCAGGGCGGAATAGTAAAAATTGCCGCAACGCGTGTAAAAATACCTGACAATTCGCTGTAAAATGCTACTCTGGTTCACGTTTGGAAGACACGGGGTACCACAGTATGTTCGATATAAGCGCTTTAGATCTGGCCCGGATGCAATTCGCCTTTACGGTGTCATTTCATATTATTTTCCCGGCGTTTTCTATCGGTCTCGCCAGCTATCTCGCGGTGCTGGAGGGGATGTGGCTCTGGAAAAAGGAAGACCGCTACATAGAGGTTTTCAATTACTGGAAAACGATCTTCGCCGTCGGCTTCGGCATGGGGGTGGTTTCCGGCATTGTGATGGCGTATCAGTTCGGCACCAATTGGGCTGTTTTCTCCGACAAGGCAGGGCCGGTGATTGGCCCTCTCATGGGGTATGAAGTCATGTCCGCCTTTTTTCTGGAGGCTGGCTTTCTTGGCGTGATGCTGTTTGGGCAGAAACGTGTCGGACCGCGCCTGCATTTTTTTGCGACCCTGATGGTTGCTGTCGGCACGCTGTTCTCCGCCTTCTGGATCCTGTCGGTGAATTCCTGGATGCAGACGCCGACCGGTCACATTATCAACGCGGCCGGGCAGTTTGTCCCCGATGACTGGTTCAACGTGATTTTCAACCCGTCCTTCCCCTATCGGTTTGTCCATATGGTGCTTGCGGCCTATCTGACGACGGCTTTCGTGGTCGGCGCGGTCGGCGGGTTCCACCTGCTCCGGGACAAGACCAATAAACATGCGCGGCTGATGTTCTCGATGGCCATGTGGATGGCCGCCATTGTGACTCCCTGTCAAATGCTAGCCGGTGACCAGCAGGGGCTCAATACGCTTAAGCACCAACCTGCCAAAATCGCTGCCATCGAAGGACATTATGAGAATGTGAAAGGGGCGCCGCTGGTCCTTTTCGGCATACCGGACAATGAAAAAGCAGAGCTTCTTTATTCGATCGAGGTGCCGCGGCTGGGATCGGTCATCCTGACCCATAGCTGGGACGGCGAATTGCCGGGGCTGAAATCCTTTCCAAGGGAGGATTGGCCAAATACCTTTCTGGTGTTCTGGTCGTTCCGGATCATGGTGGGCATGGGCATGATCATGCTTCTGGTCGGGCTCTGGAGTTTGCTTCGGCGCTCTCAGGGGCGCCTTTATGATGACGTTTGGCTCAAGCGGGCCGCTGTTGCGGCGGGTCCGGTCGGGTTTGTCGCGGTGCTATGCGGCTGGATCACGACGGAAGCGGGGCGGCAACCTTGGACAATCTACGGCCTGCTGCGTACCGCCGACAGTGCTTCGCCTCTTAGCGGCGCCGAAGTGGGCGCCACGCTGCTCGCCTTTATCCTTGTCTATTTCACGCTGTTCGGGACGGGAGTTTATTATATGTTGCGCCTGATGGCGAAGCCGCCCGCGGCGGCGCGCGAAACCGCGACGACAAGCTTGAAGCGGGCGTCCGGCTTGACCGGCGCGCCTTCCACTCTTGACCAGACCGATAGATAAGGGAGGAAAAAATATGCTGGAATTCGATTTACCTCTCATCTGGGCCGCCATCATCGCCTTTGCCATTCTTGCCTATGTGTCGCTGGACGGGTTTGATCTCGGTGTGGGAATTCTGTTTCCGCTGGTGCCGGAGAAATCAGGGCATCGCGACGTGATGATGAATTCGGTCGCGCCGATCTGGGACGGGAATGAAACCTGGCTGGTCCTCGGCGGCGGCGGTCTTCTCGCGGTATTCCCACTCGCTTACGCAGTCGTTCTTCCGGCGCTTTACCTTCCGATAATCGCAATGCTTCTTGGCCTGATCTTCCGCGGCGTCGCCTTTGAATTCCGCTGGCGCGCGTCGGCAAGGAACCGCGTCTGGTGGGACAGGTCCTTTGCCTTTGGTTCGCTGCTCGCGACTTTTGCGCAAGGGGTTTGTCTTGGCGCATTGATTCAGGGAATCGAGGTTGTTGACCGGAGTTATGCCGGTGGCTGCCTGGACTGGCTCAGTCCCTTTTCCATATTGACAGGCGCGTCTCTCGTCGTTGGCTATGTGCTTCTGGGGGCAACCTGGCTCGTCATGAAAACGGAGGGTGAGCTTCAGGGGCTAGCGAGAAAATTCGCCATGGTTTCCGGTGTCGGGACGCTGGCCCTTATCGGGATCGTAAGCATTGCCACGCCTTTTCTGGACGCCGAATATCATCATCGCTGGTTCGAAGGCGGTAATCTCGTCTTCAGCATTGTCGTGCCCGTCTTGCTCGCGATCTGTGCGGCCGTTCTTTTTCTGGGGTTGAAACGGCATCATGATATCCGCCCTTTCTTCGCCGCCCATGGCATTTTTCTGCTCTGCTATATCGGTATTGGCATCAGTTTCTATCCGCGCATGGTTCCGCCCGATATCACAATCTGGGCTGCGGCCGCGCCGGAAAAGAGCCTGCATTTCCTGATCGTCGGCACGGTCGTTTTGGTGCCGATCATCCTCGCCTATACGATCTATAGCTACTGGGTGTTTCGCGGCAAAGTCGATAAGAGTGGGGGATATCATTGATGTCGCCGCAGTGGCGGCGATATTTCTGGTTCGTCGGGCTCTGGGCGGCCGGGGTATTAGCGGTGGGCGCCATCGCACTGGTGATCCGGCTAATCCTTATGCCGTGAGTCCGTCGTGCACATCGCACCGGCTAACCCTCTCGGCTCACGACATAATCCCAAACTTGATTTAATCCCTCTTGCGTCGGATAGAGCTCTGTCATACGGTAATAGTTGATCATCCGGTCAGCTTTTGGGAAGGAAGATGTCCGGGTTTCGTATTGGCAGTAACTGTCGGAACGATGAGTTAAGGGGTTGTTCGGTTTCTTCGACGAACGCTATCTCCGGGGGGAGTTCGATGGAATATTTTTTACAGCAGTTGATTAATGGCATCACTCTGGGATCGATCTATGGATTGATTGCGATCGGCTATACGATGGTCTATGGGATCATCGGCATGATCAACTTCGCGCATGGTGATATTTTCATGGTGAGTTCGTTCATCGCGCTGATCGTCATTACCGCGCTTGGTCTCACCGTGTCGACCGGTCTTGGTCTGACTATTCTGGCGCTAATTCTTGTTCTTGTAACTGCGATGGTGATTGCGTCGGTCTTTGGCTGGACGACGGAAAGAATGGCTTACCGCCCTCTTCGCGGGTCCTTTCGGCTGGCCCCGTTGATCACCGCCATCGGCATTTCCATCGTGCTGCAAAACTATATCCAGATTACCCAGGGTGCGCGCGTTAAGCCGCTGCAACCGCTTATTGAAGGCGGCTATACCCTGATGACCCGCGTGGATGCGAACGGCGAATTCGCGGTTCGTTTGTCCAATATGCAGATATTGATAATTGCGATCACGGTTATTCTGATGATCGTCTTCTCTCTTATGATTGCAAAAACGTCCCTCGGACGGGCGCAACGCGCCTGTGAACAGGACCGCAAGATGGCCTCCTTGCTCGGGATCAATGTTGACCGGACAATTTCCATGACATTTGTCATGGGCGCGGCGCTTGCGGCTGTCGCGGGCCTGATGTTCCTGCTCTATTACGGGGTTATTGACTTCTTTATCGGCTTTGTCGCCGGCGTGAAGGCCTTTACCGCCGCCGTCCTGGGCGGGATAGGCTCGCTCCCGGGTGCGATGTTGGGCGGGCTTGTTATTGGATTGATCGAAACTTTCTGGTCGGCCTATTTTTCGATCGAATACAAGGATGTCGCGGCCTTTTCGATGCTGGCGATCGTCCTGATTTTTCTGCCGCAAGGCTTGCTCGGTAAGCCGGAGGTGGAGAAAGTATAATGACAGAAATGACCAACAGCAGCGCGCGGCCCGGACGCCATCTCGACGTCCCGCGGGTGGCGAAGGATCTTGTCGTGACGGCGCTGATCGCCACGGCCATCTTTGGTTCAACCATCGCCTTTCGGACGGTTTCCGCCGCGGGCGGCCTTGGGCTTACGACACGCTTCGATGTTGCCTTTTACGTCATTGCGGCCGTCGTGGTTGGGCGATTGCTTCTGTGGATATTCTTCTGGAGCAAGCCGGCGGGGGAGCCTGCGGTAGAAATTCCGGCCGGGATAAAATCCGGATTCGCACATGTCGCGGCAAGACTTGGCAAGATATTCGGGCCGGCCATGCTGATCATCGCCCTCGTGTTCCCGTTTCTACCCTTCACGGACCGGTATCTTCTTGATTTGAGCATTCTGATTCTCACCTATGTGATGCTGGGGTGGGGGCTGAACATCGTTGTCGGCCTTGCCGGATTGCTCGACCTTGGATATGTGGCTTTCTATGCGATCGGCGCCTATTCATATGCATTGCTTGCCCAGTATTTTGGATTTTCTTTCTGGATGTGCCTGCCGCTGGCGGGCATTCTCGCCGCTTTCTGGGGGATCATTCTGGGATTTCCGGTCCTTAGATTGCGCGGCGATTACCTTGCCATCGTGACGCTGGCATTTGGCGAGATTATCCGGGTCGTCCTTCTCAACTGGTATAAGTTTACTGGCGGGCCTGACGGTCTTTCCGGTATCCCGCGGCCGAGCTTTTTCGGCATTCCCTTTAACCGGGGCGAGGACGGTTTTGCAGAAATCTTCGGTCTCGAATATTCCTCCATCCACCGCATCGTCTTTATGTATTTCCTGATTCTCGCCCTTGCGCTGATCACGAATTTCGTCACCAATCGGCTCCGGCGGTTGCCGATCGGCCGCGCCTGGGAAGCCCTTCGTGAAGATGAAATAGCCTGTCGTTCGCTGGGACTGAACACGACGTCCGTGAAGCTGACGGCCTTCGCCACGGGGGGCATGTTTGCGGGCTTTGCGGGCTCCTTCTTTGCGACGCGCCAGGGATTTATTTCGCCGGAAAGTTTTACCTTCATCGAATCGGCGCTCATCCTTGCAATTGTTGTCCTCGGCGGCATGGGTTCGCAAGTTGGCGTGGTGATTGCCTCGATCGTGATGATTGGCGGATTCGAGGTGTTTCGAGAGGCTGAACAATACCGGATGCTGATATTCGGTCTGGCCATGGTGGTTATCATGATCTGGCGTCCGCGCGGGCTGATTTCGACCCGTATTCCGTCGATATTCCTCAAGGAGAAGAAGGCCGTATCGGCGGATATGGTCTCGCAAGGGGAGGGTCACTGAGATGGCGCACCTTATTGACGATCCGATCCTGACCGTGGAACATCTGAATATGCGTTTTGGCGGCCTGCTGGCCGTCGATGACCTGTCTTTCAGCGCGGGACGGCGCGATATCACCGCCCTGATCGGGCCGAATGGCGCGGGCAAGACAACCGTTTTTAACTGTATCACCGGCTTTTACAAGCCAACGGAAGGGCGGATTACGGCGCATCATGAAGGGGGAGAGAAGTATCTCCTCGAGAGGATGGATGACTTCAAGATCCCGAAGGTCGCCAAAGTCGCCCGGACTTTCCAGAATATCCGCCTGTTCGGTGGAATGACGGTGCTCGAAAATCTGATGGTGGGTCAGCATAACACGCTGATGATCGCCTCGAACTTTACGTTCGGCGGTATCTTCGGGCTGAGCGGGTACAAGAGGGCCGAAAAAGAGGCCTTGGAGCTCGCCGAATACTGGATGGAGCAAACCGGCCTGACCTATCGCGCCGATGATGCGGCGAGCGATCTTCCCTACGGCGAGCAGCGGAAGCTCGAAATCGCTCGCGCTATGTGTACGAAACCGAAACTGTTGTGCCTGGACGAGCCGGCGGCTGGTCTCAATCCGAGAGAATCGGAAGAATTGAACAAGCTTCTGCTCTTTATCCGGAAGGAGCGCGATACAGGCATTCTTCTAATTGAACATGATATGAATGTGGTTATGGGTATTTCGGATCATATTATCGTACTTGATTACGGCAAGAAAATCGCCGATGGAACGCCAGAGGAAATCCGGAACGATCCAAGCGTTATTGCGGCTTATCTCGGCGTTGCCGATGAAGAAGTTGAAGAGGTGGAACATGAAATAGAAGAAGGAGCCTCGTCATGACAGCGACGCCTCTTCTCGAAATCAGGAACGTCGAGACCTATTACGGCAAGATCCAGGCGCTCAAAGGCGTCACGATGGAGGTGAAAGCCGGTGAAATCGTTACGCTGATCGGCGCGAACGGCGCGGGCAAGTCGACCCTGATGATGACGATCTGCGGAGATCCACGCGCGGCGGCAGGGCAGATCATTTTCGACGGGCAGGATATCACCAAGCTTCAGACGCATGAAATCACGCGGATGAGGATTGCCCAATCGCCGGAAGGGCGGCGAATTTTCCCCCGAATGACGGTCTATGAAAATCTGATCATGGGGGCGACGACATCGGACCCCGCCTATTTCGACGAAGACCTGTCGCGGGCGTTCGAACTGTTTCCACGATTGAAAGAGCGGCGGGACCAGCGTGGCGGCACGCTTTCGGGCGGGGAGCAGCAAATGCTGGCCATCGCGCGGGCGCTGATGGCGCGGCCGCGATTATTGCTTCTGGATGAGCCGTCGCTTGGTCTCGCGCCACTCGTCGTCAAACAGATTTTCGAGGCGATCAAGGAACTCAATGACAAGGACGGTCTGACGGTCTTTCTGGTGGAGCAGAACGCCTATCACGCACTCAAACTTGCGGATCGTGGGTATGTGATGGTCAACGGCAATATCACGATGAGCGGAACCGGAAAGGAGCTGCTCGCCAGCGAAGAGGTTCGGGCCGCCTATCTCGAAGGAGGAGCGCATTAATGGGTATTCTCTGGGAAAACAGCTTTATGACCTTCCTCTTCGTGACGGTGATCATCGGCGGTGGGGCCGGATATCTTGCGGGACGCTCGCTCGCATCAAATTGGCGTCCCATTCCGCAGCTGATCTTCTTTATGATGTTGTTGGCGCTTGCCGTGAGGTTTTTTCACTTTGCGTTGTTTGACGGGACCTTGCTGTCCCTGCATTATTATGTTGTCGACGCCGCGGTGGTGGTCGGCATATCGCTATTGGGTTACCGATTGACGCGTGTGCGGCAAATGGTGACACAATATCGCTGGCTCTATGAACGGGCAGGGCCTTTTTCCTGGCGTGAAAAGAAGGGCGCCGGAGGCTGACAGCTGCCACAGAATTCGCTTTCAATCTTCAATAAAAGTTTGATATAATTGCGGAAAACCAGCGTAGGTTATAAATTCTTTTTCAATCAACTGGGAGTATTAAGATGAGAAAAATTCTAGTTGCCGTATCGGCCCTGTCGATGGGCATGATGATCGGTTCAGGCGCAGCCTGGGCGGACATCACGATCGCGACCGCAGGTCCAATGACCGGTCAGTATGCAAGCTTTGGCCAGCAGATGAAGGCCGGCGCTGAGCAGGCTGTGGCCGACATCAACGCAGCAGGCGGCGTTAACGGCGAAATGCTGAAATTGGAAATCGGCGATGACGCCTGCGATCCGAAGCAGGCTGTTGCTGTCGCCAACCAGATGGTGTCCAAGGGCGTCGTCTTCATGGCGGGCCATTTTTGCTCCGGCTCTTCCATTCCGGCATCTGCTGTGTATACGGAAGAAGGAATCATCCAGATTTCTCCGGCATCGACCAACCCGAAGCTGACCGATGAAGGCGGCCCGAACGTTTACCGCGTCTGCGGCCGTGACGATCAGCAGGGTAAAGTCGCCGGAGCTTATTTGGCGGACGAAGCAAAGGCTGGCAAGAAAGTCGCCATCCTGCATGACAAGACCGCCTATGGTAAAGGCCTCGCCGATGAAACCATGGCTTCCATGGAAGCTGCTGGTGCGAAGCCGGTGATGTACGAAGCCTATACGGCTGGTGAAAAAGACTACACCGCCCTCGTCTCCAAGATGAAGCAGGAAGGCATCGATATCGCCTATGTTGGCGGATATCACACGGAAGCCGGCCTGATCGTTCGTCAGATGCGGGATCAAGGCATGAAGACGCAGCTGGTCTCCGGTGACGCGCTGGTGACGGACGAATACTGGTCAATCACCGGTGATGCCGGCGAAGGCACGCTGATGACCTTCTCTCCGGACCCGCGCAAGAACCCCGGCGTTGCCGATCTTGTCGCAAAGTTCCGCGAGAAGGGTATCGAGCCTGAGGGATATGTTCTTTACACCTATGCGGCTGTACAGGCATGGGCAGATGCGGCAAAGGCTGCCAAGTCCGTCAAGGAAGCCGATGTCATGGAAGCTTTGAACAACGGCAAATTCAACACTGTTCTGGGTGAACTCTCCTTCGACGACAAGGGTGACGTGACCCTGCCGGGCTATGTCTGGTACGAATGGAAAGACGGCAAGTACGACTATAAATAAGTTGTCCACTGCTTAATGATCCGCCCCGGAAGTTTCGGCTTCCGGGGTTTTCCTTTGCCGTCAATGAAGGTTGGAGGCGATCGCAGCGCGGACGGCGTTGAAACGGTTCAGGATGATCTGGTAATCCTGTTCGTTCGTTGCCGCAAGCCCGGTCAATAAAAGGTCATCCCGTGTCGACTGCGAAAGGGACGCCATTGCTTCCACAACAGCCTGATGGAGACGATCCACGTCTCGCAAATGCTGTCTTGCGGTAATCAGGGGAAGGCCCGGCGTCGGGTCGGTCATCCCGATAACGCGCAGTTTCTCAGTAGCTTTTTCATGGCGTCTGGCGATCTCCCATGTCACGGCGTCAATCGATGCAATGTCGATTTGCCGTTCGGCAAGTTGGCGGATTGCATTGCGATGAGAAAAGACGCGCGTGAACTTCCGAAGAGCGGTATGGGATATTCCCCTGTTTGAAAGATGAAAGAAAAAGGCGGCAACGCCGGATTGGGAAAGCGGGTCATTGTAACCGAAGACCGCCCCGTCGATATCAGCGATATCCTGGATACGGCTTTCCTGATGCACGACGATTACGCTGAAATAGGAGCCCGCTCCGCAGTCAATATTGTAGGCGGGCGTCCCGACCACGGCGACCTCACCCGCAAGCTTTTCCACCAAGGGAAGACCGCAGGTCTGCGCGAGCAAAAGGTCGGGATGACGCCAGCAGGCCAGCGGATCCTCCGGCCGGGTTAGAAACTTTGGCGCCGGAAAGCCATAATCTGCGAGGCTTTCCCTGAGAGACACCCAATACTGGTCCGTTGCTTCACGAAGTTCCGGCCAGTCATACATGGGAAGAAGTGCGAGGGACGCGGTCATTCGGATAAATCTGTGCGACGCATCAGGTGCGGTCAAGCGGAAAGGCAACCGGCTCCTTGGGCGTGAAGATATGCGACCTGATCACGGCCCCATAGCTTTTATAAAAATACCCTTGATTCATTTCCATAAACCGGTCGCGATGAAGGCGAAACAGACCCGGCAGGCGATACCACGCGACCGAGGGAAAGGCGTGGTGAACCGCATGCAGATTATTGTTCAGGAACAGCAGGCGCAGCGGACCCTTGTCATCAATGAGAACAGACCGCGCGCGTCGGTCGGGATGCGCCTGATGCTCGAGAAAGGTCCGTACCATGAGCAGCGACATGCCGAAATAGGCGGCAATCAGATACCCGATAACAGAAATTGTGCCAAATGACCCGATGAGGGCCAGCAGCGCGAAACTCGCGGCGATATGGCCAAACCAAATGACCATTAAATGCCGGTCGCCCTTCCTCATCTTTTTCGTATCCGTCTTTACCAACGAAAGGATGCTTAATGCCGGACCGATCAGAAATCTGCCGGCAAGGGTATTATTGCAGCGGAGAATGAATTTGTGAAAATCGCCAAATGTCTCCCATCTGTCGGCCACAACATACCAGCTTTCGGGATCCTCAACCGGATCGCTGATCCTCGCGCGCTGATGGTGGGTCAGGTGATTTTCCTTGAATCGCGGGTAAGGCAAAAAAATCCCGACAGGAAGGTAGGCGATAAGGTCATTCAAGCGGCCATCGGTAAACGGATGTCCATGTATGCATTCATGTTGCAAGGAGGAATGAAAGGCAATAACCGGAACAAGGAATAAGGTGACAAGCCATTGAGGTCCAAATGCCGGCCCGAAAAGAATAATACCCCACATCCCGTAGCAAAGGACAATTAAAGCCAGAGTTCTGATTTCCTGCCGTTCACGCAACCGCACTTCTTGATTACCTCCTTCCGCAAAATTCCAACATTTGAATTATGCGCTGTCGGACGAGGAATATACAATGCGACAGTTCGCTAATTTTTATGTTAATATAAAACTTAAGTTTGTTTACGTTATTTAAATGGAGAAACGGTGTGAAAATACAACATTCGGACTGGGAAAGCATCGACAAACGCGATGTTGCCGAGATTTTTCGCGACCGGATGGCTCTTCTGCTGGCGCGTAAAGGGTTCAATTTAAGCCAGTTTGCCGCCAGCATCGGTATTGATCGATCCGCTTTGAGTCAGTTTCTCGCTCCCGGCTCGACCCGTCTACCGCGCGCGGAGACGCTATGTGTCATCGCCCGGGCCTACGGCGTCTCGGTTGATTGGCTCATGGGGCTGATTGCCAACGATGAAACGGCAAGCGAAGCGGTACCCATGATCGAGATCGAGCGGGTCACGGAAACGTCGGCGAGCATCATGCTCGCGAAATGGCATCACGAAGCGACCGGATATAAAATCCGTTATGTCCCAAGTACGCTTCCCGATCTTCTAAGAACCGAGGAAATGGGGGACTATGAGTTTGGGGATTTCAGTACGGTTGAGCGGGAAGCAAAGGAACGGCAACAACAGAATCAGCTCAACTATTCGCGCCGGCCGGAAACGGATATGGAGGTTTGCATGCCGTTTCAGGTGATTGAACAGCTTGCCAAAGGCGAGGGGATTTGGAGCCAGGTCCCGATTTCCATCCGGCGCAATCAGATAAACAACATGATCCGGCTGACGGAGGAGCTCTACCCGACATTCCGTTTGTTCCTTTTCGATGCGCGAAAAATATACTCTGCGGCCTATACTTTATTTGGTCCGTTGCGCGCGGCCATCTACGTTGGCAACATGTATCTCCTGGTGAATTCCGTGGATCATATACGGGCGTTTACCGGTCATTTCGACGGATTGATCCGGAGCGCCGATGTCTCTCCTGATAAAGCGCCTGAGATTATCTCCGGCTATCTCAAGGATATCCGCTAAGGGACAAGCCAGAGCACTTCAGGGGGTAGTTGAACCATTACCTGCTGCCCCGATTGAAGAGAGGCGGCGGAAAATGGGGATACAAGGGCTTCAAAACGGATATCCGAACTGGTAAGTTGAAGGCGTGTCTGGCTTCCAAGAAACTGGATTGACTTGATTATTGCGGGGAAACTGTTGATGCCTCCCGCCTCGCTGACGAGTTTCACATTTTCCGGCCGAAAAGTCAGCGTGTGGCCGCCGACCGGGGCGTTGTCGGGGAGCCGGATCTGGCCGAATGCGCAGTCAAAAATTCCCGCTTGCCGTTGTCCCTCGATAAAGTTCTTTGCACCGAAAAATGTGGCGACGCTGCGATCTTGCGGTCGCGCATAAAAGCCGTCCGGCGTGTCATGCTGGCGCAATTTTCCGTCCAGTAAAAGCGCAATACTGTCGGCAAGAGCGACGGCTTCTTCCTGATCATGCGTTACGAATAGCATCGTCGTGTCGAACTCCGCATGGAGTGTTCTTAAAAGGCCCTGCATCTCGACGCGTAGATTTGCGTCAAGACTGGAGAAGGGTTCATCGAGCAAAAGTAACTTGGGGCGTAGAACCAATGCGCGTGCGAGGGCGACCCGTTGTTGTTGCCCCCCCGATAGCTGGTTCGGTTTTCGGGCCGCCAGCCCGTCAAGTTGCATCAGTTCCATCATTCCGTCGACAGCCGACGAAATCTCGTCCTTAGGCCTCCGCCGCATTTTGAGCCCGAAGCCGATGTTTTCGGCGACGGTCATATAGGGAAAGAGAAGATGCTCCTGAAACACCAAGACCGCGTCGCGTTTGTCCGGCGGCTGGCGAAGTACAGATCGTCCGTCAAACAGAATATCGCCCGAGCTTGGCGACAGCAATCCGGCGATCATTTTGAGGACAGTCGACTTTCCGGAGGCGGAGGGACCGAGCAATGCGGTCAATGATCCGCTTCCAATGTCGATGGAGATGTTGTCGACGGCGGGTCGGTCCGCGCCGGGATAGCTTTTCGTCAATTTCTCCAGAGTAACGTCGGTCATATCTGTTTAAGATTTTCTAGCGTGCGGTTGCGGCCGGTCAGATGCCGCGCGCCCAGAAACAGGAGAAGGATCCCGGGAAGGATGTAAATGATACTAATTGCACCGGTGATGTCATTTCTTCCGGCACTTGCAAAATTGAACAGGAGCAGCGGCAGGGTCACCACACGTCCACTGCCGATCAACAGCGTCAGGATATACTGGCTCCAGGACACCAGGAAGGCAAAGAGCGATCCGATAAGGAGGCCCGGTAGGATGGCCGGTAGGGTGACATAATAAAAGGTCTGGAAATATCCGGCGCCGAGGCTCCGGGCCTGCGCTTCGGCATCAGGATTATAGTTTGAAAATATTCCGGCCATAACCAATACCATATAGGGAAGGGTCGGGATCAGATGCACGATCACGACGCCGCCGGCGGTTCCGGCCAACCCGAGTTTCAGGAAGACGACATGCAGGCCAAGGGCAACGGCGATTCCCGGAACAATGGTCGGCGCGAGTATCAGCAGTTCGACAATCGCTTTGCCGCGAAACTGGTACAGGCCGAGTGCCCGTCCCGCCGGAAGACCCACCAGGGCGGACAGGAATGTCGCGCCGAGGGCGATTAATGCTGTCCGGCCGAGCGCTGGCAGAATGTCGGAGGTAGGCGAAAATACATAAGTCCAGGCCCGGGCGCTATAGGCGGAGGGCAAGAGGTCTGGGAAGTACCAGCTCCGGCTCACGGACCAGACGGCAAGAGGGAGGAGCGGCAGAATAAGCCAGGTGACGAGGAGGGCGAGAGAAAACCACACAAGAGTTGGTAAACCCTGACCATTCTTCCCCGGTGCCATCGCCGCCCTCCGTCCTTCAGGTCCGGACATGGCGTCGCGAAAGATATGCATATCCCATAATCATGGCGGCGCTTAGCAGGGCGATAATCATCGTCATGGCGAAGGCTTCCGGCCGGGCATGGAGATCGACATGGGTAAAGGACTGATACGCGAGAACCGGTAGGGCCGCCGGATAATTCTGTCCGAGCAATGCCGGGATTTCATAGGCGCCGAAGGTAAAGGCAAAGACTATCATCGCCGCTGCCAGAAGCCCCGGCGTGAGCAACGGCAAAAGGACGTGACGGAAGCTCTGCCAGCGGCTGGCGCCAAGCGACCGGGCCGCCGCCTCATAATCCTTGCCAATCGTTTGCATGTTGGCGAGCAGGATCAGGCCGATAAAGGGAACCTCTTTCCATACATATTGCAGGATAATTCCGATCGCGAGCGGGTCGTAAATCATCGCCGGAAATTCGGACGGCTTCGAGATCAGTTCAAATTCGTAGGCCAGCCGCGCGAAGAAGCCCGACTGCGAGAATAGATAGAGAATGCCGACGGCGCCGACGAGATGCGGCACGGTGAGATTGATCTGGAAAAGAAAAGAGATAAAGGTGCGGCCGTAAAAGCTGCGCCTTAAGGCCAGCGCTGCGCCAAGGGCAATGGCTGATGCGATCACTGTCGAGGTAAAGGCGATATGGAAAGTCAACAGAAACGACCGATAGAAGCCTTCCGAGGATAGAATGCTTCGGTAGGCGTCGAGATTGAACTCTTCCCGCCCGATAAATGGCATATAGCCGAAACTCCCGACAAGGCCCAGCGCTAACCCGCCCAGAAAAAGTCCGACGATGATAATTAACGCCGGAGCGAGCATCAGCGGAATGTTCCATCGCTCAGTCATGGGCTCAATTCCTAATCGGCGTCTGTCCAAAATGGTGATCTGACTGCGAGCCTAACAGAAGTGCAGCATCATTTCGCGACATTTTCCTGCCAGCCTTTTTCAATGGCGTCGATCCAGGCGGGATGGAGTTCCGGGAGTGCATTTTTCGCCAGCGCTTCGGGCGCAACGACTGCCGGATTGCGGGGAAGCCCGGCAAATTGCGCCTGTTGCGCGTCGGAAAGCCGGGAAACGTCGATCGCCGGCGCCGCGCCCCAGATGCTGGCTTTCGCCTTTTCGAACTGGGCGTCAAAAGAAAGCAGGAAATTCGCCGTCACCATTGCTGCCGCCTTGTTCGGTGAATTATAGGGAATTGCCACATAATTGGTGTTGCCGATTGTGCCGTCCTTGAGACCATAGGAGCGGGTGGATTCCGGGAAGATACCATTCTCGACGTTAATGCCGAAGATTGCCGGATCATAATCGAAATAGAGGGCGACTTCGCGGTTGGCAAAGAGTTGCGCCAGGTTTGCAATCGCATTTGGATAGGTTTTCCCTTCCCGCCAGAGGTAGGGTTCCATCTCGTTCAGTATCGCCCAGGCCTTTGGCGCGACCGCGTCGAATTTTTGTTGATCGAATTCGCCAAGCAGGGCATCGACGCCGCCCGCCGCATGATAAAAGACATGGCGGATAAAGACGCTGCCGTTGAAATCCGTTGCCGCCGGATAGGTAAACTCTCCGGGATGCGCCTTGACCCAGTCGATCAGCTCCGGAATGCTTTGGGGCGGATTCTTCGTGCGGGCGCTGTCATAGGCAAAAGCGAATTGCGCGCGGTTCCAGGGTACTTCGCATCCGTCGACAGCGAGACCGAAGTCATTCGCGATGGATTGGTCCTGCCAGTTGACCTGCCGGTTATTGGGGAGGAGGTTCTGATAACCGCAATAGAGTAACTCACCCTGCTTCATGGAGCGAAAGTTCCCGCCGTTGATCCAGATAAGGTCGACGGAGCCGTTCTCGTGGTTCCCGGCCTGCTTTTCGCCAAGGACAAGGTTGACGGCCTCTGCGGTATCATTGATGCCGATCCGATTGAGGGTGATGCCATAGCGCTTCTTGAGCTCGCTGCCGACAAAATCCGAGACATAGCTGTTGATATTATCGGCGCCGCCCCACATGAACCAATTGACGGTACCGCCCTCTGCCGCGCTGACAACGTCGTCCCAGTTTTTGTATGCCTTTTCTGCCGAAATCGCGGTCTGCGCGAATATCATCGAAATGGCCGCGATCACTACGGCGATGACGTGCGGCAAAACAGATTTTATCAATGGGTAACGAGGCATAGTATCCAATCCATATTTGTATCGCCAATAAGGTTGCGACGGCCATCCTAACGCAAACATTCTTTTCCGTCCGCTGATTATCGGTCAAAAAACTACACAATTTCGAGATCATCGACGACGATATATCTGCGGTCACCGGAATTTCGCTGGGCATTCCCCGGCGATTTTGTTTAAATCCGTAAATATGCCCGGAAATTGGAAGTAAACTGGTATTTTGGAATGGCACAGCTGGATCTCGACAGAACCGACTATCGCATCTTACGCGAAATTCAGGCAAATGGCCGGATCTCCATGGTCGAGTTGTCCCGTCGTGTAAATCTTACGAAAACGCCCTGTGCCGAACGTGTTAAACGGCTTGAAAAAGAGGGCGTGATCAAGGGGTATTTCGCGGCGCTGGAACCAGCGGCCGTCGACGCGGGGCACATTGTTATCGTACAGGTCCAACTTTCAAGCACAACGGCGGCGGACCTTGATGAATTCAATTCCGCGGTCCGCCA
The DNA here is from genome assembly GCF_009882935.1 of Sneathiella chungangensis. GTDB lineage: Bacteria > Pseudomonadota > Alphaproteobacteria > Sneathiellales > Sneathiellaceae > Sneathiella > Sneathiella chungangensis. The sequence continues at coordinate 418,026 of NZ_WTVA01000015.1, read as the reverse complement.
GGTTCCCGAAATTCAATCCTGCATGATGATGGCCGGCGGGTTCGACTATAGCCTGAAAGTCCGCACGCGCGATATCGCGTCCTATCGTGAACTTCTCGGCAATGTGATCTCGCGTCTGCCGCATGTCCTTCAAACCCACACCTATGTCGTGATGGAAGTTGTCAAGGACGAGGTCGTCCTGTCAATGCCGGACAGGCCCTGAAGGTGGGATGACATGAAAAAAGCAATTCGCGGTCAGCTGATTTCATATTACGACAATCCTTTTTCCAAGCCGGTTGAGGACTGTCTTTATTACGAAGAGGATGCCCTACTCGTCATGGACGGCGGGAAAATCATCGCCGTCGGCCCGGCGTCCAGGCTTCTCTCGGATCTCTACCGGGACGTAGAAGTTACGCATTATAAAGATGCCATCATCTGCCCCGGTTTTATCGATTGCCATGTCCATTACCCGCAGACGGAAATGATCGGCGCCTACGGCAAGCAGTTGATCGATTGGCTGAACAAATACACTTTCGTTGCCGAACAGAAATTTGCGGACGAGGCATATGCACGCGCGGCGGCGGAGGTTTTCCTCAAGGAACTTATCCGCGCCGGGACGACAACGGCGGCTGTTTTCTGCACCGTTCATCCGCAGTCGGTGGATGCCTTCTTCGAACAATCGGCCAAAATCAAGATGCGCAACATCGCCGGAAAGGCGCTGATGGACCGCCATGCGCCCCCCGGCCTCATGGACACCGCCCAGAGCGGCTATGATCAGACGAAAAGCCTGATCGCGAAATGGCATGGGAATGGCCGGGCCCTTTATGCCGTGACCCCGCGGTTCGCGCCCACCAGCACGGAAGAACAGATGGAGCTGACTGGGGCCGTCTGGAAGGAACATCCTGGGACATATCTGCAATCGCATATCTCGGAGAACAAGGCGGAACTTGAGTGGGTGAAGGAACTCTATCCGGAACGGAAAAGCTACGTCGATGTATATCAACATTATGGCCAGCTTGGACCGCGCGCGATTTACGGGCATGGGGTGCATTTCACGGAAACGGATTTCCGGACCTTTGCAGAAACCGGAACGGCAATTGCACACTGCCCGACGTCAAATCTCTTTCTTGGAAGCGGTCTGTTTCGTCTTGAACGGGCGATGACCGGATCGCCGACGGTCCGCACCGGCCTCGCCACCGACCTTGGCGGCGGAACCAATTTTTCGCAGCTTGTCAGCATGAATGAGGCGTATAAAATCGCGCAGTTGAATGGCTATGCGCTGAATGCACACAAGGCCTTTTACCTGGCGACACGGGGGGCAGCGGACGCCCTCTATCTGGGAGGTCAAATCGGCAGCCTTGCCGAGGGTCACGAGGCGGATATTGCTGTTCTTGACCTCAAGGCAACACCCATCCTCGACTACCGGCTCGGTCACGCAGAGACAATCGAAGAAGTTTTGTTCGCCTTTATAATTTTAGGCGACGACCGGGCGGTGAGGGCAACCTATGTTGCCGGAGAACTCGTATATGAGCGGGACAGGGATACATTGCTCGAGACGTTCAACGGGTTCTAGGCCGGAAGGCGTCCACCGAGCGCTGCTGTCACTTCGGCGGCGATACTGACCGTGATTTTGCCAAGCTCCTTGAGCCTGTCTCTTGAAATACGTGCTGCCGGACCGGAAATGGACAGGCCAGCGAGCGGCTCCGAATGCTCGTCATAGATAAGGGCCGCGACACATCTCAGGCCGATGGCATGTTCCTCGTCATCAAGCGCGAAGCCGCGCCTCCGTGATGTTGTCAGTTCATCGCGAAGTTTGTCCAGGTCGGTGATCGTTTTATCGGTCAGCTTTATCAGTTTCTGCTCCTCGAAGATGCGGGCCACATCCGTTTCCGGCATGGCCATCAGAATAGCCTTGCCAACACCGGAGCAATGCATGGGAACGCTGTTCCCGGGTTTCGAGAAAACGCGCATCATCTCCCGGCTTTCAACCTGGGCAAGATAGATAACCTTGTCTCCATCCGGGATGGCGAGATTTACCGTCTCGCCGCTCAATTCCATCAGCCGGCGCATATACGGACGGGCGACAGTTGACAGATCGCGCGATATCAGAAATCCATTTCCCGTCACGAACGCCTGCATCGCTATCTGCCATCGGCTCGTATCCCGGTCATATTGGACGTAGCGTTCTTCCTGCAACGTCGTGAGCAGACGGTGGGCTGTCGACGGGGCAAGGGTCAGCGCCTTCGCGATAGACGTCAGCGAGAGGCCCGGAGGATTCTCTGCAATAATGTTCAAGATGGAGAGGGCCCGCGTCAGCGATTGGACCTGTCCGGTTCGCACGGTAGTATCGCCGATCGGTTCCGTTTTCATCATTTCCAGTATTCCATAATGCGAAAATAATTCCATTTTAGTTTATTCTCTTTACCGAACCTGTCAATATTGCGTTGATTATTGATCGGCGCGCATCCTTTGTGTCGTTGATTTCCATGCGTTCGAGGACGAGAGAAAACATATGACAGAACGTGTAATGAAGGCCGGACTGCAGGTTGCACCTGAAATCGTGAAACTGGTGGAGACAGAAATTCTTCCAGGACTGGAGTTGACGGCGGATAAAGTGTGGGATCTTCTTGCCCGCCTCGTCGCTGAATTTGCGCCGCGGAACCGCGCATTGCTCGACAAGCGGGAGGAATTGCAGGCGAAAATTGACGCCTGGCATCTTGAGCGTAGGGGCAAGCCCCATGATGCCGCCGCCTACAAGTCCTTTCTTCGGGAAATCGGGTATCTTGTCGAGGAAGGACCTCAATTCAAAGTCACCACGGCGAACGTCGATCCTGAGATCGCGGATGTCGCGGGACCGCAGCTCGTCGTGCCTGTCATGAACGCCCGATATGCCCTCAATGCCGCGAATGCGCGCTGGGGCAGCCTGTATGACGCGCTTTACGGCACGGATGTTCTGCCGGAAACAAACGGCTGTGAGAAGGGCACCGGCTATAATCCCAAACGTGGTATGAAGGTCATCGAATATGGCTTTGGCGTACTTGACCGGGCGGCGCCCCTTGCCAAGGGAAGCCATCGGGATGTGCGGGCCTACCGCCTCTCTGATCAGGGAGGCCGCAAATATCTTGAGTCGGAGCTCGCCGATGGTTCGGTGACCACATTGGCTGATTCATCCCAATTTGCCGGTTATCTAGGGGCTGCGGCGCCAACCTCTGTTCTTCTTTGCAGAAATGGACTGCATCTCGATATCCAGATCGATCCGACCCATCCTGTCGGCAGGGATCATCCTGCCGGGGTCAAGGATATCCTGATGGAATCCGCGCTCTCGACAATTCAGGACTGCGAAGACTCGGTCGCGGCCGTCGATGCGGAAGACAAGGCACTGGTCTATCGCAACTGGCTCGGCCTGATGAAAGGCGACCTTGAGGACCGCTTTGAAAAAGGCGGGAAGACGATCACACGCGCGCTCAATCCCGATCGCACCTATGTCGATCCTTCGGGCCGGGAGATTACACTTCATGGCCGCAGTCTGCTGCTGGTTCGCAATGTCGGGCATTTAATGACAATAAACGTCGTGCTGGATAGCAATGGCAATGAAATTCCGGAAGGCATACTGGACACGGTGATGACGACGGCGGCCGCCCTCCATGACCTGAAAGGGCTTGGTCGTTTCCGCAATAGCCGGGCTGGCAGCCTCTATATCGTAAAGCCGAAAATGCACGGGCCGGAGGAAGCCGCGTTCACGAATGATCTTTTCGCCGCGGTGGAGGACGGATTTGATCTTCCGCGCAATACGCTCAAGGTCGGCGTGATGGATGAGGAACGGCGGACGACCATAAATCTCAAGGAATGCATTCGCGCGGTTTCCGAACGGATATTCTTTATCAATACCGGCTTCCTCGACCGGACGGGCGATGAGATCCATACCAGTATGGAAGCCGGCGCCTTCATGCGCAAGGAAGATGCGAAAGGCGAGCCCTGGATTGCTGCCTATGAAGACTGGAACGTCGACATCGGGCTGGAAACCGGTCTTCCGGGACATGCCCAGATCGGCAAGGGGATGTGGGCGATGCCCGATGAGATGGCCAAGATGATGACAGCGAAAATCGGCCATCCGAAGGCGGGTGCCAATTGTGCCTGGGTTCCATCGCCGACGGCCGCGACGCTGCATGCGTTGCATTATCACGAAGTGTCCGTCAAGGAACGGCAAAAGGAGATTGCGTCGCGCGGGCGAGCCAGCCTCGATAGCATTCTGACGCCCCCGCTGCTGCAAGGCGCGAATCTTTCGGAACAGGAAATCCAGGCAGAGCTCGAAAACAACGCGCAAGGCATTCTTGGTTATGTCGTGCGTTGGATCGACCAGGGCGTAGGCTGCTCGAAGGTGCCCGATATAAATAACGTTGGTCTGATGGAAGACCGGGCGACCTTGCGTATCTCGAGCCAGCATATCGCCAACTGGCTGCATCACGGCATTTGCACGGAGAGCCAGGTGAGGAAGACGATGGAACGCATGGCGGGCGTGGTTGATGAACAAAATGCCGGTGATCCCTTGTATAAAAACATGGCGGGAAACTTCGACGGCTCCGTGGCGTTCAAGGCGGCCTGCGATCTCGTTTTCAAGGGCCGGGAACAGCCAAGCGGATATACGGAACCGATCCTTCATGCACGCCGAATTGAGGCGAAAGCAGGATAATTTTCCGATATGAAGCTATTGAAAATTCGAAATTACTGATCTGGAGGGGTGGATGCTCACGATAAACCGGCTGTCCCATGCCGATGCGTTAATTCTTATCCGCGGAGCGCGGGAAAAGGCGTTGGAAATCGGCGTACCGATGTGTATTTCGGTTGTCGATGAAAGCGGCAATCTCATCGCGTTCGAGCGGATGGACGGCGGCAAGGTGACAAGCATTACAATTTCCGCGGACAAGGCCTACACCGCCGCCGCCGCCCGCAAGGCAACCCATGAATATAATGCGGTCAATGTGCCGGGAAATCTCGCCTTCGGCATCCATACGGAAGTTGGCGGGCGCGTCTCTTCCGTCGGTGGCGGTCTTCCGGTCGTGGTCGATGGCGAGGTTGTGGGCGGCATCGGATTAAGCTCGGGCACCCCCGCCCAGGATATGGAATGCGCGGAAGCCGGGCTTCGGCATTTTTACCAAACACTCGAATAATCTCTCGTTCACTTGTGCTGCGCCTGTTTCTGTGGCTATAACAAGTTATTAGTCAGATAAACTATTGGTTATGGCGGGAAAGCAGGAGCCCTGTTAGGCACAATGACGGGTGACAGTTCAAAAAACGGAAAATCGGCGTCCTCCGACTTGGAGATGACGACCCTTGAGGGGATCGTCGGTTTTCACATGCGCAAAGCGATTCTTCGTGCGCAGAGCAGCTTTGCGACCGTGGCTGGCAAGAAGCTTATGACCGGGCAGTATTCCGTCATGGCGATCATAAACGAGAATCCGGGACGCACGCAGAGTGCCATTGCGGAGGCGGCGGGCCTCGACCGCTCGTCCCTCGTTCCCATCCTCAACAAGTTTGAAAAGGATGGTCTAATCCTGCGGGCGCCGGTGAAAGGCGACAAACGGGCCTATGCGGTCCGCCTCACGAAAAAAGGCGAACGCGAGCTCGCGGCCCTCGAAAAAAATGTCAGGGAGATTGAAGACAGGGTAATTTCGGGCCTCGGCGAGAAGGATCATAAAAAGCTGATCGACCTGTTGAAGAGATTTCACGACATTATTTGATGAGCGGTAATGACCCACTCGGATGACGCCCCCTGCGGTTAGCGTCTCAGATATCAATCCGGAAGCCCTTTCCGATTAGTGGAAAATTGTCAGGTGCGGATCTTTTTTCGGCCGGCGATTCGTCAGACGGCATGAAATTCTCCACTCTCCATTCCCTCGATTTCAAGCAACTTGTCATTCTCTTCGCCAGGGGCAACTATATCTTGTGATAGAATGATGATCATTTTGTGCGCGAAAAAATATACGTCCTTAAAAGTGTATAAAAATATCAAATAGCAACCATAGCGCTAGCCTCCCTCCGTTCGCTTCCATATACTGATGGTATCGACAGGATGAAAAAGCATTGCGGCCGATTAGGGCGGCATTGGGGGGTAACATGGGAATGATATTCGGGGATCTGAACAACGCGCTTTCCGTTAAATGCTGTTATTCGAAACTTGTTCTTTCCTCGGCTGTATTTATTCTGACATTGTTGCTGTCTGCCGCCTTTTTCCTTCAGGAAATGCCGCAAGGTAAAAAGGATGACATCCCGTCGGAAACCACGGCATTGCTCGATTGACGGTCTAAAAAGGAATGAAAATCCCGAAATTCCGCCAAGTTCAGAGCCGCAAACAATTCCTTAATGAAATAGCTGTTAGATTTTACCTCTGGCCGGACTGATCCGGTTGAGGTCAATAACGAACAGCGATTTGAGATGAGTATTGAGACCAGCGCGCTGGAGAAATTCCGTGCCCGCGCCCGAAATACCAATGTAAACGATGTCACTCTTTTGGCGACGGACTATCTGAACCACTTCAACGAAGCTTTGATGCTGGCTGAACTGGTTGTCGATATGCCCGATATGCTGGAGGATTTCGCGACTTGGGCGCCCCGCTCCTACTCAGATCATTTCCGGGCAAGCGGGATCGCGGACCGCGAACTGGCCATTGAAGCCTATGAGTTTTCGCCGCCGGAATATAAGGAGCCGTTCGAGAAGACAATGCGGCGGCTGGACATCGAGATCCTCTCTCTTCAGGATGAACTGCGCCTTTCCGCGGATATCCCTGATGACGCCGACGCCGGCGAATGTACCGCGGAGCGATGCCTTGTCATTCGTGAATTGATTGATCATGCCGGCGCGATAATTAATGGGCAGCTCTGTGGCGATCTACAGTCATCGCCGAAGGGTGAAGAGGAAGCGACACTCGATCAGGATGAGATAAATGCAATGTTCGGGTAGAAAATTATCGCGACTGTCGGCAGGAGCCTGCCGATCCGGCAGGATGCTCCATGCCCTTTTCGAAGTCTTTTTCCTCGGACTCCTCGGCAGCATCGCCTACCTTCCATCCGCACAGGCAGCGACCGATGCGGCTTGTCGGGCCATCTGGAAGGAACCGGAGGTCGACATTAAGGTCGTGTCTGCTGCACCCAGTCTTGACCATGGAAAATCGTCTGATCAGATTGAGAGGATTGCCAAAAAGAGCGGATTTGCCAAATCGTCCAGCCATGCCAATCTTCTGGGGCTTACCCACTCATCAACTGGCCCGACCTTGAGCGCCGCGACCAATTCCCAGGAAGTTGCACCGGGAAAATACTGCGTGCGTTTGGACCGGGTTCGGCTGACCATTGGCTCCCGGAAGACAAACGTCTATATCGACCGGAAATACCGGAAAAGCAGCTGCGCTTATAAAACGATACTGGCGCACGAGATGGAGCATGTCCGGATTAATGAGCAGATCGTTCAGGATTATATGCCAAAAATAAGACGGGAGCTGAAAGAACGCGCGGCGGGAATTGAGCCCTTCTATACAAAAAACCCGAAAAAGGCCCGCCGGTCCATCGCCAACCGGTTGCTGTTCGAACTCGACCCCTTGCTCGAGGAGTTTAATGAGGCGCGGCTTCGCGCGAATGATGTTATCGATACGCCCGAGGCCTATGCCGCGACGCAGGCAAAGTGCCGCGATTGGTAAGATTCTCTGTATAAATTTGCGAATTATTAACAGTTTCTTGATTAAGTAAAACAATGTCAGCGTAAGGATTTACTCCGGTTGAGAACTCATCCGACAGGAAACAGAGAACTGAGATGATCATTGCGAAAGATATCAAGAAAATGCTGAGAGCTCTTGATGTAGAGAGCGATCATAAGAAGACTGGAACCGCCGCAGATCGCAAGTACCGGCGCGCGGACGTTAGATGGCCGGCGACAATCCGGGCCGAACGCGGTCACGCCTGCCTCCATGAAGAAGAACGCGAAGTGACCGGGATTATCAAGGATATTTCCGCGAACGGGGCGAGGATTGACGTCGACGGGTTATTTTTCGAAAAGAATAATCTTCTGTTGCACGCGACTCAGCTTGGTGCCATTCGTTGCGATCTCGTCTGGCGCCGTGGCAACAAGATCGGCCTGCAATTCTCGGAGGATCCAAGGATGATCCTCGAAAAACTCCAGGAATTGATACCCGGCTTCGATACTACGCATTCCTGATGACGGAAACGCGGTTTCAATCGGCGACGGTTCTTCTCTATGATCCCGAACCGTCGATGCGCCAGAACACGCGGAGCGCCCTCTTGAACATTGGCTTCGGTGAGGTAATCGCCTGCGCCGACGGGCGGGAATTTGTTGAACGGGCGGAACGCGGCGATTTCGATCTGATCGTTGCCGAAACCGCCGGTGAAAAAGCCGACATTCACCACGTCATTCGCGATATCCGCCGCCATCGCCTTGGCAAGGATCCCTTCATCAACGTCGTTCTTTCCCTTTGGAATACGGCGCCGGATATCGTGGGCGACGTCATGAATGCCGGGGCGGATGACCTGATCACCCGCCCCATGTCGCGCACGCAGATATCTACGCGGATCCTGCGCCTGATTTCTGCGCGCAAGCCCTTCATCGTCACGGCGGACTATATCGGGCCGGACAGGCGTCTGGTAACCCGTAGTTCGCCGACGAAGCCCATGCTGATTGTGCCGAATTCATTGCGGGCGAAGGTCGAGAACCGTCCCGAGCTTGCCGCGACGCCCGAAGCGGTTCGTCTCGCCATGACTGTCGTGAACGAGCGCAAGATATCCATCTATGCGGAACAGCTGATGCGGCTTTCCTCCGCGGTGATCCTGTTGTCGGGGTCGCGCGATTCCTTCGGTGACCGTGCGGATGTTGTGGTCGCCATGCGCGAGCGCAACAAATCCCTTATTGAGAGCGTGGCCGGAACGGAATTTACTCATATTGTTTCACTTTGCGATGCGCTTGAGAGCCTGTTGCTGAGGATCGAAAAGGCGACAACGAAGCTTGACGATAAGGATCGTGATCTGCTCTCGCAGATTCCCTATGCCATTCACAAGGGGTGCAGTGAATTGCATCTTTCCGCAGGGCTTGCCTTTGATATTCGCGAGATTTCTAACCGTGTTCGCGATACGCAAAAGAACTCCGGCGCCGAGTCAGGGGCGGAGAATGCAAAAAATAGTGCCCTTTTTGCGTAAATCGCGCTTTGTTCCCTCGGGTAAGCGACTATTATTAGTATTATGATGTGGATGCCGCAGAAGGAGGGCTGGGCCATTTTGAATGTTAATCCGACGGCGCGTCTTGGACTGCTCGCTTCTGTACTCATTCTGTTGACGGTGACATTCGGCGCCGTGACGGCGCAGCAGATTTCTTTTCTTCGCATCGGAACGGGGTCGACAGCCGGCACTTATTATCCGATCGGCACGTTACTCGCCTCCGTGATTTCCAATCCACCGGGAAGCCGCGCTTGTGAAAGCGGGGGATCCTGCGGTGTGCCGGGGCTTATTGCAACGGCCCAGACCACGCATGGCTCCGTTGATAACATCAGCGGGGTTTCGAAAGGTGTATTTGAGACTGCCCTCGCGCAGTCCGATGTGGTGGCGGCCGCTTTTAACGGCACGGGAATCTATGCAAAGAAAAAGCCCGTTAAATCGCTGCGGGTGATCGCCAATCTCTATCCCGAAGATGTCCATCTGGTTGTCCGTCATGATGCGGGGATCAAAAACGTCAAGGATTTGAAAGGAAAGCGGGTATCGATCGACGTCCCCGGTTCAGGCACACGGGAGAATGCCAAGCAGATTCTCCGTGCATATGGCCTGTCGACCAAGGATATTGATGCGATTACCGCTGTACCGGACAAGGCTGTCAGTCTGATGTTGGCGGATAAGCTGGATGCCTTTTTCATCGTCGCGGGCTATCCGGTAACGGCGGTTTCAGAACTTGCCGATGTCGGCAAGATCGACCTGCTGCCGATCAGCGGAAAGATCATTGACGATTTCGTGGCCAAGCATGGATATTATTCTGTTTCCGATATCCCCGAAGGGACATATGCGGGCGTGGGCGCGATCCCGACCCTGGCGGTGAGCACTCAGTGGATCGTCGATGCAGATACCCCAGAAGATCTTGTATATGCAATCACGCAGGCTCTCTGGAATAATAGAAACCGGCATCTGCTGGACCGTGGTCATGCCAAGGGACTGTTGATCCATCTTGATACAGCGACAAAAGGGGTTTCCATTCCGTTGCATCCTGGCGCTGCCCGCTATTACAAGGAAGTAGGTGTTCTTACTGACTAGGATGCCGGAGACAAATTTCATAGACTTGCCGTAACCGGATTGTGGCGGCGAAGGGATAGCAGTTGTCGGCCAGTCCCGGCTTTGATATGGTCGCCGAAAACTAAAGGAGTTCAACGTGATCCCGTTCGTAGTGGCAAGCTCGAAGATCGAAGCCAAACCTATTGTTGTTGTCGAAAAATCAGACTTTGACGGATGGCTCGCCGGGCAGCCCGAGTTCCACAGAAGCTGGGTTGCGTCGCAAGACTTCGACGCGGAAGGTGGGAAAACGCTGCTGTTGCCGAATGAGTCGGGAAACACCGAAGCCGTTGTCTATATCAAGGACGGGGACTGGAATATCTGGTCGCTCGCCGATTTGCCGGCGCGATTGCCGAAGGGTCATTATACCATCGCAACCGAGCTCTCGCCAAAGGACGCGACGGACTTAGCAACCGGTTGGTCGCTTGGCACCTACGCCTTTGATCGTTTTAAAACGGATAAGAAGAAATATGCAACTCTGGTGCTGCCCGAGGGTGCGGACGAGGACATGGTCGCGCGCACGGTCAAGGCCGTCACTTTGGTGCGCGATCTGATCAACCTCCCGGCCGGCGATTTGGGGCCGACCGCGCTCGAGGCGGCGGCGTCACAGGTTGCCGGAGAATTCGAAGCGGGCCAGGGAAATATCGTCGGCGACGATCTCCTCACCTATCACTATCCGATGGTGCATGCCGTCGGGCGTGCTGCCGCCGACGCGCCGCGCTTGATTGACATCAGCTGGGGCGACAAGAGTGATCCGAAAGTGACGCTGGTCGGCAAGGGCGTATGTTTCGACACGGGTGGTCTTGATATCAAGTCGTCCGCCGGGATGCTGATGATGAAAAAGGACATGGGCGGCGCGGCAACCGTACTCGGCCTCGCCTATATGATTATGGATGCAAATATTCCAGTGCGTCTTCGCGTTCTCATTCCCGCCGTTGAAAATGCTATTTCCGGGAACGCCTTTCATCCCGGCGATATTCTGACCAGCCGCAAGGGACTGACAGTCGAGATCGGCAATACGGATGCAGAGGGACGCCTGATCCTTGCCGATGCATTGGCGGCGGCCGATGACGAGGCGCCGGACCTGTTGATTGACGTTGCGACTTTAACGGGCGCGGCGCGGATCGCAGTCGGAACGGAAATCGCCGCGACCTTTACCGACGATGATGCGCTTTTTGCTGATATTGCGGCCCATGGGGAGAAAGAAAAAGATCCCGTATGGCGATTGCCGTTATGGGATGACTATCGGCATCTTCTCGATAGCAAGTTCGCCGATATTAACAATACCGCCTCCGGCGGTGGATATGGCGGCGCGATTACCGCGGGCCTCTTCCTCAAGGAATTCGTCGAGAAAGCCAAAAGCTGGGTTCATTTCGACATAATGGGCTATAACGTCCGCGCCCGGCCGGGCCGCCCTGTCGGCGGCGAGGCTTTTGCGATGCGCGCGCTCTTCGCGCTGATCCGGGAGCGGTATGGCCGTTAAGGTCAGGGATCGGGGCCTTAATATCCTTTTTCAACATCCACCGCATGGAGCAGGTCTTCGCCCTTCTCCGTGCGGATGATATTTTCCGCGACCAGCCGGGCAACGCTCGCCGGATCGGAAATGCTGGCGACATGCGGCGTGATGCGGATTTTCGGATGGTCCCAGAAGGGATGATCCTCGCGTAAAGGTTCCACGTGAAACACGTCGAGCGTTGCGGCGGACAGCTTCCCGCTGTCGAGTGCCGGTATCAGGTCTTCCTCCACGAGATGCGGACCGCGCCCGGCATTGATGATGCCCGCGCCCTTCGGCAATTTGGCGAACAGCTCGGCATTCAGGATATTTTCCGTATGTTGTGTGAGCGGGAGCAGGCAGACCAGAATTTCGCTGCGCGCAAGAAATGCGTCAAGCTGGTCGTCGCCGAAGAAACTCTCGACACCGTCGATTTTCTTCTCTGACCGGCTCCATCCCGCCACGTCGAAATTCAGAAGATGGAGCGCCTTAGCCGCCCCGCTGCCCAATTCACCCATTCCAAGGATGCCAACTTTCCGCTCGCTGGCGAAGGGGGCGAAATGTTCCTTCCAGACATGCTCCCGCTGCTGCGCGTCATAGGCATGGCAGAATCGGTGGTGATTGAGCACATGCTGTACAACATATTCCGTCATGCGTCCCGTCAGGTTCGGATCGACGACACGGGAGAAGGGCAAGTGCCGCGGAAAATCCGGATCGGCAAGCAGATGGTCGACGCCGGCACCCAGCGAATAAATGGCCTGGAGGTTTTTAAGCTTGGCGAGTTCCCCATGGGGCATCTTCCAGCAGAGCGCATACTTTATCTCGTCCGGATTGCCGATATCCGGCCAGATTCGCACTTCGAGGTCGGGAATATATTTACCCAGTTCGCGCCGCCACCAGTCTGCGCGGTCGATATTACTCTTGAACAAAAGGGCCATTTTTTTCTCCGGTATCTTATCTGGATACCTTAACTGCTGACAACACCTGCGGCCGCCGTTTCCAGATCGAACGCCGCTTTCATAAGAGCCTTTGTATAGTCTGTTTCAGGATTGTCAAAGATTTGTGCCGAGGGACCCTGCTCAACAATTTTTCCGGCGCGCATGACGATCACGCTGTCGGCGATTGCCCGCACAACCTTAAGGTCATGGCTGATGAACAGGTATGTCAGGTTATGGCGGTTTTGCAGGTCACGCAAAAGATCGACGATTTGCGCCTGCACCGACATATCAAGCGCCGATGTTGGCTCATCGAGTACAATGAATTTCGGTTTCAGAATTAGGGCGCGGGCAATGGCGATACGCTGCCGCTGGCCACCGGAAAATTCATGAGGATAGCGATCCTGCGCATCCGGCAAAATGCCGACTTCCTTCAGAACATCTGAAATCCGGTCCCGGCGCTCCATCCTATCGCCCCGGCCTTCATGAACAATCAATCCCTCCTCGATGATCTGTCCGACGGAAAGGCGCGGGCTCAGACTTGAATAGGGGTCTTGAAATACGATCTGCATTTCGGCGCGCAAGGGTCGAAGTTCCGACCAGGTCGAATGCTGGATTTCTCGTCCTTCAAACTGGATTTCGCCGTCCGATGTAATAAGTCGCAGCATCGCGAGGCCGAGTGTCGATTTGCCTGATCCGCTCTCACCGACGATGCCGACCGTATGGCCCTGCTTGACGTTGACGGAAATATCGTCGACCGCCCGGACATAATCGACTGTTCTTTTTAACAAACCCTTCTTTATCGGGAAATAAACCTTGAGGTTCCGGCAGGTCATGACGTCAGGTAAGGCGTCATTCTTGCGAAGCGGCAGACCCTTCGGTTCCGCCTCGAGCAGCATTTTCGTATAGGCATGGCGCGGGCGGGAGAAGAGCTCCTTCGATGAATTCGCCTCGACGATTTCGCCCTGCGTCATGACGCAAACATCCTTGGCCATCTTGCGGACAATTCCGAGGTCATGGGTAATCAGCAGAATCGCCATGCCGAGGCGCTTTTGCAGGTCCATCAGCAGTTCCAGGATCTGCGCCTGAATGGTTACATCAAGAGCTGTCGTTGGTTCATCCGCGATCAGCAGTTCGGGCTCATTGGCAAGCGCCATGGCGATCATCACGCGTTGCCGCTGCCCGCCGGACAGCTGATGGGGGTAAGCATTGAGGCGCTCATCAACTGCATCAAGACCGACCAGCTCAAGAAGCTCCCGCACTCGGGTTGCCGCCTCCTTCGGGCTCATACCTTTATGGACGAGAAGGGTTTCGTTGATCTGCTTCTCGATAGTGTGCAGCGGGTTGAGGGAGGTCATCGGCTCCTGGAAGATCATGGAGACATGGTTGCCGCGAAAATTCCGCATTTCCTTTTGCGGCCGTCCGACAACCTCCATTCCGTTAATCTTGATGGATCCTTTGGGATGCTTGGCGAGCGGATAGGGAAGAAGTTGCAAAATGCTGAGCGCGGTTACCGATTTTCCGGACCCGCTTTCCCCGACCAGCGCGACCGTCTCCCCTTTTTCAATATTGAAGGTGACGCCTTTTACGGCCGGTACGTCCTTGCCGTCGGATTTGAAGGTGACCCAAAGGTCGTTTATCTCTACCAATGCCATTACTGAAACGTCTTTCTCGGATCGAAGGCGTCACGAATGCCTTCCTGCATAAAGAAGGCGAGCGTCAGCATGATCGATAGCGTCAGGAAGGCCGTAATGCCGAGCCAGGGGGCCTGCAGATTGGCCTTGCCCTGGGCGAGCAACTCGCCGAGCGATGGTGAGCCGGGGGGAAGGCCGAGCCCCAGGAAGTCGAGCGAGGTCAGGCTGACGATGGAGCCTGTCAGGATAAAGGGCAGGAAGGTGAGCGCGGAGACCATGGAGTTCGGCAAAAGATGCTTGAACATGATAACGCTGTCGCGGACGCCAAGCGCCCGCGCCGCTCGCACATAGTCGAAATTTCGCGACCGGAGGAATTCGGCGCGCACCACGCCCACAAGGCTCGGCCAGCTGAAAAGCAGCAACAGGACGAGCAGGATGAGAAAGCTCGGCTCGATCAGCGCCGCCAGAATGATCAGGATGTAGAGGCTCGGCATGCCGCCCCAAATTTCCAGCAGGCGCTGGAATATCAAATCTGTCCAGCCTCCGAAGTAGCCCTGCACCGCGCCGGCGGTGACGCCGATGATGGAACTGAGGATGGTGAGGATAACACCAAAAGCCACCGAAATACGGTAGCCATAGATGACCCGGGCGAGCACGTCGCGCCCCTGATCATCGGTTCCTAGCCAGTTCTCCGCATCGGGAGGCGAGGGCGCCGGTGTTGTCAGATCATAATTGATCGTTGAATAGCTGTAGCGGATCAGGGGCCAGACTTGCCAGCCGTTTTCATTGATGAGATCGGCGACAAAGGGGTCGCGATAATCCGCCTCCGTCTCGAAATCCCCGCCGAAGGTCGTCTCGGGATACGCAACCAGAAAAGGGAAGTAAAGCTGGTCCTTGTAGGAAACAAGCAGCGGTTTGTCATTCGCGATCAGTTCGGCGAATAGGGAAATCACGAACAGCGTCACGAAAAACACCATCGACCAGTAACCGCGTCGGTTGGCCTTGAAGTTGTTGAGGCGGCGCTGATTGATTGCGGAAAGGGCCATGGCTTAAGCCTCCCGCGCTTCGAAATCGATCCGGGGATCGACTAAAGTGTATGTAAGATCCCCGACGAGGTTCATGATGAGGCCGAGCAGGGCGAAGACATAAACGGTCGCGAAGATCACCGGATAATCGCGATTGATGGCTGCCTCGAACCCCAGAAGGCCAAGCCCGTCGAGACTGAAAATCACCTCGATCAATAGCGAGCCGGTAAACAGGATGCCAATAAAGGCGCTCGGAAACCCTGCGATGACGATCAGCATCGCGTTCCGGAATACGTGGCCATACAACACGCGCCGTTCGCTAAGGCCCTTGGCCCGGGCGGTAAGTACATATTGCTGGCTGATCTGGTCGAGAAACGAGTTTTTAGTGAGCTGGGTGAGCGCGGCAAAGCCGCCGATAACGAGGGCGGTGACCGGCAGCGCGATGTGCCAGAGATAATCGGTTATTTTCCCGAAAAGGCTCAGTTGCTCCCAGTTATCCGACGTGAGACCCCGCAAGGGGAACCAGTTGAAATAGGAACCGCCGGCAAACAGAACGATGAGCGCCACGGCGAAAAGAAAGCTCGGGATTGCGTTGCCGACAATAACCAGGCTGCTTGTCCAGATATCGAATTTTGTCCCGTCGCGGACGGCCTTGGCAATGCCAAGAGGGATCGAGATCAGATAAACCAGGAGAGTCGTCCAAAGCCCTATAGAAATGGAGACGGGAAGCTTTTCGATCACAAGATTGACGACGGTTTCGTCGCGGAAATAACTCGTGCCGAAATCGAACATCAGGTAGTTCTTCATCATCATGAAGAACCGCTCATGGGCCGGTTTATCAAAGCCGAACTGTACCTCCAGTTCCTTGATAAATTCTGGGTCGAGCCCCTGCGCGCCGCGATAGGTGCTATCGGATCCCAGGGAGGACGATGCGGAGCTGCCGCCGCCGCCGGTATCACCGGTGCCGCTGCCGCCGATGCGAGCCGTGGCGCCAACCGCCGTTCCCTGGATTTCGGCAATGATCTGTTCGATGGGGCCGCCGGGGGCAAATTGTATGACTACGAAGTTGAGAACCATGATGCCAAACAGCGTCGGTATCATGAGCAGGATACGTCTCAAAATATAGGCAAACAACGACTACTCCTCTGTCCGCAAGCTTGAAACTACTTATCCCGGCGGGCAGCCAATTCCTCGGCTTTCGCCTGATCATACCACCAGCTTTGCAGAACCGCACGGTCAAAACCCGGCTTTTTTGATTCCGGCCAGCCGAACTTGTCCCAATAGGCAATAAAGTGGCTCGCCTTGTACCATTGCGGAATGAAATAATAATTCCACATCAGCACCCGGTCGAGTGCGCGCGCCGCCGTCACAAGCTCATCCCGCGTCTTGGCTTCGATGATTTTCTCAACCAGGAAATCGACAGCAGGATTTTTAACGCCTGCGATATTCAGCCCTCCCGTGACATCCGCGGCGGCGGACCCCCACCAGTCCCGCTGCTCCACTCCGGGCACCTGTGGCTGTGGAAAACGGCGTACGACGATGTCGAAGTCAAATTCACGCACCCGGTTCTGCCAGCTTGCCGCGTCAATAACGCGCACGCTGGCATCGATCCCGACGCGCCCCAGATTGGCCACAAACGGATTGATCACGCGGGTAAAGGAATGCTCATAGAGAAGGAACTCGACCTTCATCTGCTGACCGTTGGAATTCACAAGTTTTCTGTCCTGAACGACCCAGCCCGCTTCCTCGAAAAGATCGAGGGCGGCTCGGGTTTGTGTGCGGATATTTCCCGATCCGTCCGTTTTGGGCGGCGCAAATTCTTTTGTGAAGACGTTTTCGGGCAGGATATTCTTGTAGGGCGTGAGAAGATCGAGTTCCGCAGGCGACGGCGGCCCCGCAGCCTTCATGTCGGAATTCTCGAATACCGATCCGAGCCGGTCATACAACCCATAAAAAAGATTCTGGTTCGTCCATTCATAGTCGAACAAAAGCCCGAATGCTTCACGCGCCCGGATATCATCGAAGGGTGCGCGCCGACTGTTCATGAAAAAGGCCTGCAGACCGGTCAGCTTGGCATCCTTCAGAACATCGCGCTTGATGAATCCTTTTTTGACGGCGGGCTTGGTATCATATTCCGTCGCCCAGGAGCGGGAGGTATACTCCTCGCGGAAATCATACTCGCCGGCGAAGAATGCCTCCAGGGCAATCGTCCGGTCCCGATAATAGTCGACCTGGATCACATCAAAATTGAACCGCCCCTTATGAACGGGAAGATTCTCCGCCCAATGATTTTTAACACGCTCAAAGGTCAGCGTCCGACCCGGACTCACTCTGACAAGCTTGTACGGCCCGGATCCCAGCAGCGGCTCCATCGTCGTCACGCCAAATTCACGGTTCTCAAATGACGCTTTTGAAAGGATCGGCATAACCGCCACCTGATAGGGAAGGTCGCGCGTGAGAGCACCGCTGCGAAATTCAAAACGGATCTTATGCGGATCAAGAACTTTCGCGGCTATGACGTCCCGGTACAGCAGTCCGTACCGCGGGTGCCCCTTGTCTTTCAAGGCGTTGAAGGTGAAGGCGACATCCTCGGCCGTTATCGGTGTGTCATCATGAAAGCGCGCTTCCGGCCGAAGTGCGAACTCAACCCAGAGGCCGGCGTCATCTATCGTCACGCTTTTGGCAAGAAGGCCATAGACGGCGTCGGGCTCGTCATAGGAGCGCGTCATCAGCTGAGTGAAGTTGAAATAGAGATCGCCGCCCTTGTCGCCGTTGATGACGCCGGGATTCCCCTTCAGCAGAAACGGGTTGACGGTATCGAAGCTGTCGAGATCGCGGAGTTTGATCATGCCGCCCTTCGGCGCATCCGGATTAACATAGTCGAAATGGGTGAAGTCCGGTCCATATTTCAGATCGCCGAAAACAGAGAGGCCATAACTTGTTTCAGAGGCGGCAAAACTGCTGTCCGTCCCGAAAATCAGCAACACCGCGGTAATAGGTGCGAGTAACTTTTTCATCTCAACCTCCCTGACGGCCGTTCAAGCTATTGTTGCTGGCGTAGTTTCTTCATGCCCTCCTGCAACCGCTTTTCTTTTTCCGGATCAACCCACCAGGCGAGTATGTCCGGCCCCTGGCCCGGATTGACATCTGTATGACCGAATTTGTTCCAATAAGCGATGCGGTCGTAAGCGGCATGGAACTGGGGTACGACATAGAAATTCCATGTCAACACCCGATCGAGCGCGCGAACGGCGGGAATCAGGTCTTCATAAGTCGGCGCCGAGATCAGGTTCTCAATAAGCGCATCGACAACCGGATTATCGATCCCCATCACATTCCGGCTGCCCGGGCGTTTGCCCGCTTCGCTGCCCCAGAATTCGCGTTGCTCGTTGCCGGGGCTGATGGACTGCCCGAAACCGGCGGTCGTGATGTCGAAATCGTAATTGCGAAGCCGTTCCGTATATTGCGCCGTGTCGACAACGCGGGTCGAGGCGTCAATCCCCAGCTTTTTAAGATTCTTTATAAAAGGCCCCGTGATGCGCAGGCTGTTCGGATCATACATCAGGAATTCAATGGTGAGTGGCTTGCCCGTATTCGGGTCAATCAGCTTGCCATTCTTCACTTCCCATCCCGCGTCCTCAAGAATTTTTCGGGCCACGCGAAGCGGCGCGCGATCCTGGCCTGATCCATCGGTCACGGGCGCCTTATAAGCCGGGCCGAACACGCGCGGAGGCAATTGATCCCGGTAGGGTTCCAGGATCGCCAGTTCCTCCTTGGTGGGCTCACCCGTGGCGGCCATCACCGAGTTTTCGAAGAAGCTGTTGGTCCGGCTGTATTGGTCATAGAAAATATTGCGGTTCAGCCACTCGAAATCGAATGCATAGGTCAGGGCTTCACGCAGGGCCGGATCCTGGAATTTCGCGCGCCTCAGGTTGAACGCATAACCCTGCATCCCGGCTGATCGTTCGTTTGGCACTTCCTCAAGGATGACCAGCCCTGCCTTCACGGCAGGAAAATCATAGCCGGTGGCCCAGTTCTTGGCGCTGTTTTCCGCGCGATAATCATATTCGCCGGCCTTGAAGGCCTCCAGCAGGACAGCCGTGTCCCGGTAAAAATCATACCGGATCGTCCCGAAATTATATCGACCCTTGTTGACCGGAAGATCGGCGCCCCAATAATCGTCGACCCGTTCATAGGTGATGTACCGGTTCGGTTCGAAAGATTTCACACGATAGGGGCCGGAGCCGAGGATCGGTGTCAGGGTCGTTTCGTCAAAACTCCGCCCTTCGAAATGCTTTTTCGAAAGAACCGGGAGGAGCTGGCCGACAATCTGCGGAAGTTCGCGGTTCGGCGGGCCTGAGAAATTGAACTTGATGCGATGATCGCCGAGTTTTTCCGCCGATTCCACATCGGCATAATAGTAACGGAAAAGCGGCGTGCCTTTTTCCTTTACTTCCGCAAGGCTGAAAATCAGATCATCTGCCGTAATCGGCGTGCCGTCATGAAACCGGGCTTCGGGGCGCAAATTGAAGATTGCGAATGAGAGATCTTCCGCGACCTCAATACTTTCGGCCACCAGTCCGTATTCCGCGCTGGGATCGTCATAGGACTGGGTCAGCAGAGTTTCGAAAGTCAGGCCGAGACCGTTCGCAGACTGGCCTCGGGAGATAAAGGGATTGAGATTGTCAAAGCCGCCTACCGCCGAAAGTTTGACATCGCCGCCTTTCGGGGCGTTGGGATTGACATAATCAAGATGCGTGAAATCGGGGCCGTATTTCAGCGGGCCCGCAAGCGAGAGGCCATGACTCTTCGTCGTTTTTACCTCTTCTGCAGCAACTGGAAGGGGGAGGCTTAGCAGCAAAATGGCGGTGACGGCTGATCTCAAGAATCCCATGGATGTCCTCACTTGACGGCTCCTGTTTAGACTTATTCACCAAGATGGGAGGTTAACCGGGCGACATCAAGGAAAAAAACCGATTGTCGCGCTGACTTAATTACGCCATTATTTCAAGGGCTTGCTGATGCAGCGCCGGATCGCCGGTTGCAAGGACGTAGCCGGGATTGGCAAGTGTCATGGGATGCCCCGACCAGTCGGTGATCCTGCCGCCAGCATTTTCCACAATGGGGACGAGCGCGCAATAATCAAAAGGTTTCATGTCGCAATCCGCGATGATATCGACGAAGCCGAGCGACAGCAGGCCATAGGCGTAACAATCATAGCCGAAGCGCTTGCGTTTTATCGCCCCGTAAAGTCGGCGAAAGCTCGGGCCGTGATCTCCTTCCAGCAACTCCGCGCCCCAAGCAAACAGGGTCGCGTCGGCAAGGCGTGCGCAGGACCGCGTATTAACAGCGCGACCGTTTAGCGTCGTCCGGCCATTCGCGCCGAGCCAGCGTTCGCCGGAGATAGGCTGATCCAATATTCCCATTATGGGAACCCCTTTCCGGGTCAGCGCAATCAGGATGCCGAAAGTCGGGCTGCCGGAAATAAAGGAGAGGGTCCCGTCAATGGGATCCAGAACCCAGACATATTCCGCGTCAGTTCGGATGTTTCCGTGTTCTTCGCCAATGATGCCATGTTCGGGAAAGTGGGATTCAATGAGGTCACGCATCACGGCTTCAGCGTTGCGATCGGCGATTGTGACCGGACTGTTGTCTTCCTTGCCGATAATGCCAATCGGTTGGCGAAACAAGGGGCGGATCACCTCACCGGCGGCGTCCGCCATCCGGTGAGCGAGAGTAACAAATTCCTGCGGGCAATCTTTAGTCACGCAACCCGCGGGCCTGGTTATTCGGCCGGCGGAAGAGGAACGTCGCTCTTGCCGAGGGTCCGGAGATAGGCAATCAGGTCAGCGCGGTCTTCCGGCTTTTTGATGCCGGCGAAGGACATTTTGGTTCCCTTGATATAGGTGCTCGGCTTGGCCAGGAAGACGTCAAGGTCTTCATATCCCCAGGCACCGCCCTTTTCATGGAGCGCGTCGGAATAGCTGAAATCGCCGACGGCGCCTTTATCCCGGTTGAGAACGCCGTAGAGGTTCGGACCAATTTTATTGGCCCCGCCTTCTTCCGCCGTGTGGCAGGCGCCGCATTTCTTGAAAACCTTCTCACCTTTAGCCGCATCAGCGGAGGCGAGCAAAACGCCAAGGGATGGACCAACAACTTTATCGTTCGAGGCGACTTCCGAAGAGGCAACTTCACCGGTATCGATCGCGTAGGCAGGTTCTTCCGGATACGTCGGATGGACCGCAAGCGTCGCGACTTCATTGATGACCATAATAATCAGGACACCGGCCAGAACGGCACCGGCAATTTTGTTAAACTCGAAAGTATTCATTGCTGACCTCAGCTATCAAACCTGCCGGTACATTTACCAGCCGTGATAAAAAAAAGCGAGGGCAAATTAACCGCTTTCTCATTAGGTGCGCAAGACGTATATATGCTTTTTTGGGTTAAAATTGACGTTTTGGATCATAATCATGGGCGCTCCGTCGCGAAAACCGCTGATTGTCATACCGGCCCGGATGGCCTCAACCCGTCTGCCGGGAAAACCGCTTGCCGATATCAACGGGTTGCCGATGATCGTTCAGGTGCTCCGGCGTGCGGAAGAGGCGGAAATCGGTCCAGCCGTTGTTGCCTGCGCCGAAGAGGAGATTGCCGCTGCGGTCCGCGATGCCGGCGGCAGGGCGATTTTAACGCGCCCGGATCATCCCTCCGGCTCTGATCGGGTCTTTGAGGCGGTGCAGAAATATGATCCTGACGGCACCTTTGATGCCATCGTCAATCTGCAGGGCGACTTGCCGGCACTGGATCCGGCCGCGATCGCCGCGGTCTTCGAGCCGCTTCAAAATGTCGCAGTCGATATCGCGACCTTAGTCGCCGAAATCAAGGACGACGGGGAACTCGGGGACGAGAATGCCGTCAAGGCCGTCGTTTCTCTTCGTGGCGGGGAGCGGATCGGCCGGGCGCTCTGGTTCAGCCGGCTAGCAACTCCCTGGGGGGCGGGGCCGCATTATCATCATATCGGGCTCTACGCCTACCGGCGTTCCGCGCTCGAACGGTTCATCGCCCTGCCTCCGGCGCCTCTGGAGCAACGGGAGAAGCTCGAGCAGTTGCGCGCCCTTGAAAATGGCATGCGCATCGATGCCGCCGTCGTTGACACGGTGCCCCTTGGTGTCGATACTCCCGAGGATTTGGCGCGTATCCGCCGTATGTTTGTTTCCTGAAAAATTGAGAAGTTAAAATGTCAGATATCGATCCCGAAAATCGTATTGCCTTCCAGGGCGTTCCGGGGGCCTATGGCCATCTGTCCTGCAGCACAGTCTACCCGCAGATGGAGGCAATGGCCTGTGATACCTTTGCGGATGCGCTGGCGATGGTGCGGGACGGGGAGGCGGCCCTTGCCATGATTCCGATTGAAAATTCGCTTGGCGGCCGTGTTGCCGATATTCATCATCTGTTACCGGACTCCGGCCTATATATCATCGGCGAGCATTTTCAGCCAGTAAAGCATCAACTTCTCGGCGTCCCGGGGGCGGTTCTGTCGGACATCAAGGAGGTGCACAGCCACGAGCAGGCACTGTCCCAATGCCGGGGTCTGACCCGCGATCTCGGGATCGAGCCGATGATTCATGCGGACACCGCCGGATCGGCGAAGATGATCGCGGAACTCGGAGACAAGTCAAAGGCCTCCATTGCGTCCAGCCTGGCCGGGGAGATTTACGGCCTGACCGTTCTTCGCGACCGGGTTGAGGACCGCATCGGAAATACCACCCGCTTCATCATCATGTCCCGGCAGCGGCAGGACCCGGACCCTAAAGACGGAAGCTGCATGATGAGTTTCGTTTTTCAGGTCCGAAGCCAGCCGGCGGCATTGTATAAGGCGCTTGGCGGATTTGCGACCAATGGCATCAATGTGACCAAGCTGGAAAGCTATATCACGGACGCGAGTTTCGAAGCGGCGCAGTTCTACATAGACATCGAGGGGCATCCGGACGAAGCGCGGGTTTCCCGGGCGATTGAGGAATTGCAGTTCTTCTCCGCCAAGCTCAAGATTCTCGGTGTGTATCCGGCCAATCCCTATCGGCGCCAGTATGGCGCCTGATTCGGCTTGATCGTTTCACATTTAATTCATATATAGCGACCGCAGTTGCGAAATTTCTTTGGACGGTGCTGTTCGCGTAAATGCGAGAGGGACGTGATGTTTAGAAAATATATGGATGACCTCTTAGGGCTCAGCTTCGGCCAGAAAGTTTTTCTCCTCGCGGGTGTTGTCGCGATGGCGATCGTCGTGACGGGGTCCAATATCCTTGTCGAGCTGCCGCTCAATGACTGGTTCACCTGGGGCGCGATATCCTATCCGGTCGCCTTTCTCGTAACGGACATCACCAACCGGACGCTCGGCGTCCGACTCGCGCGGAAGGTGGTCTTTGTCGGCTTTATCGCCGCAGTTGTCATGTCCATCCTGTTTGCAAATCCGCGCATCGCGATTGCCTCCGGCACCGCGTTCCTGATCGCGCAGATGCTTGACGTGGCGATTTTCGACAGGCTGCGGCGGCAGAGCTGGTGGAAAGCACCGGTTGCCTCATCCTTCATCGCATCCTTTGTCGATACCGTTATCTTTTTCACCCTGGCTTTTGCCGGAACAGGATTGCCTTGGCATACATGGGCGCTTGGCGACTTCGCGGCGAAAATCATTATGGTGGCGGTGTTGATTCTGCCCTTCCGCGGTCTGATCAAGATCACCGATCCGTTGACCCTGGCGCCTGCCACACGATAGGCGGGTTTCTCACTCCACCCAGAATTTCGCGAGTTGATGGGCGAGGGCGATCGGCCCGCCCATTCGCAGACCGGTGGGTTTCGTGCTCTGTTCCAGCATCGCGCGGACTTCCTCGCGGCTGAACCATCGCGCATCGTTTAGCTCCGTCCGGTCGACCGTTATCTCCTCGCTGAGGGCTTCGGCAAAGCAGCCGATCATCAGGGACGACGGGAACGGCCAGGGCTGCGACTGGTGATATCGGACATCACCGACCTTGATGCCGGATTCTTCGAGAACCTCCCGCCGAACGCCCTGTTCGATGGTCTCCCCGGGTTCGATAAAGCCGGCGAGGCAGGAATAGAAATCGCCCGGGAAATTGATCCCCTGTCCGAGCAGGCATTTGTCGCCATGCGTTACCATCATGATCGCCACCGGATCGGTGCGCGGAAAATGCGTGGCCTTGCAGTTGGAGTCTTCGCAGACTCGCGAATACCCGGCCTCCTGAGGCCGGGTTGATGATCCGCAGACGGCGCAAAAGCCATGCCGGTTATGCCAGTCGATCATGGAGCGCGCCTGTGCGAGCGCGCCCGCCTCGCCGGGGCTCAGCTGCGGTGCGATGGAGCGCACGTCAATGAATTTTCCCCAATCGCCATTCGGTGGATTTTTCGGATTTTCGATCGCCGAAACGTCAATTGCGAAATGACAGGCGAAATCCGCTATTCCAAGGAATATGAACGCTGCGCCAGCGTCGATAAATTCTCGGACATCCGCAGCTCCGCGCCAGTCAATCGACGGATTCCCCATCAGATCGATCAGGGCCTTCAGCTGATGCATCGGGAGAAACCGGCTGCTCGGATCCTGTAATTTTTCTTTTATCCAGTTCGGGTCGGTCCGAAGGTGGGATGCGCGGTCAAATCGACCGCCGGCAAAGACTATCGGTTTATTCATGAGCGGCAGATTGTCACAAGTTTTTCTTTCCTGCAATCGTCAAGACGGCAATTTTTGAATGATTGTTCCATAGAATGAGCAAAAAAATCATGAAAAAGGCTTGCTTCCGGACCGCAGTTGCATGATATAGGCGGTGGAAGGCTGGCGATGGGCGTGCCTCTCGCCAATCCGGTCAGGTCCGGAAGGAAGCAGCCGTAACGAGTTTCGGCGCGGGTTGTTGCCAGTCTTCTTTTTCCCAATGAAATCCCGCAAATAAGATTGGTAAATTCGTCGCCTTTGGCTGGTCTTTTCAAGACGAACTCTGCTATGATCGCGCCATGACAAGCGATCAGGTCAACAGCCCCTACCGTGTTCTGGCCCGGAAATACCGTCCCTCGACATTTGACGAGTTGATCGGTCATGAAGCCATGGTGCGCACCCTTTCCAACGCGCTGGAAACGGGGCGTCTTGCGCATGCCTTCATATTGACCGGAACGCGGGGAATCGGCAAGACGACGACGGCCCGCATCATTGCCCGTGGCCTTAATTGCACGGGCGCGGATGGCACGGGCGGACCGACGATCTCGCCCTGTGGCGTTTGTCCAAATTGCGTCGCGATTGCCGAAGATCGCCATCAGGATGTCCTGGAAATGGACGCGGCAAGCCGGACAGGCGTCGATGACATACGCGAGTTGATCGACGGTGTCCGCTATCTTCCTGTCGCGGCACGCTTCAAGATCTACATAATCGACGAAGTGCACATGCTCTCGAAGAATGCCTTCAATGCGCTACTGAAAACGCTGGAAGAGCCGCCGGAGCATGTGAAATTCATCTTCGCAACGACGGAAATCCGTAAAATCCCGGTCACCGTTCTCTCCCGTTGTCAGCGGTTTGACTTAAAACGTGTCGACGGAGATACGCTCGCCGCTTATTTCGCCACCATTGCCGAAAAGGAGCAGGCGGAGATAGAGACGGACGCCCTTGCCCTCATTGCCCGTGCGGCGGAGGGATCGGTCCGGGACGGTCTTTCCCTGCTCGATCAGGCAATTGCCCATGGTGATGGCAAGGTAACGGCGCTACAGGTACGCGACATGCTCGGCCTTGCCGACCGAACGCGTATTCTCGATCTGCTCAGCCTCGTAATGGAGGGGAATATAAAGGCGGCGCTAGCGCTCTTTCGCGGGCAGTATGACAGCGGTGCCGATCCGGTGGTCGTCATTCAGGATCTTCTCGAACTCACGCATTGGCTGACATCGCTCAAGGTCACGCCGGAGGCCGCCAATAATATCGCGATGGCGGGCGGGGAGGTAAAGCGCGGCGAAGAAATGGCGGCGAATCTGACGATGCCCGTCCTTGCACGCAGTTGGCAGATGCTGCTGAAGGGTCTGGAGGAAGTGAGCCATGCGCCCATGCCGCTTGCCGCCGCGGAGATGGTGCTCGTGCGCCTCGCCTATGTCAGTGAACTTCCAACGCCGGGAGAGTTGGCGCGCCAGCTTGCCGAGGGCCCTAAGGAAACCGCTGCAGCGTCTCCTGCGGCGAATGGTGGCGGGACCGCCGCAGGACCTCGCGTCGGGACGGCAATGCCGACGGCGCGTTCAGGGGGTGCAGCAATGGCACTGTCTCCCTCGCCGGCGCCGCAACCGGAGACGGAGCCGCGCGCGCATTTGTCGCTGGTTGCCAGGAACGACAGTCTCCCCGAAGCCGAGCCGGTCCAAAGCGAACCAACAGTCGAAAAAGCGCCGCTTCAGTCGATGGAAGATGTCGTCAACCTGCTTACCGACCGTCAGGACATCAAGCTGAAGGGAGAGGTTCTCAATTTTGTCCGCCCGGTAACTTTCAGGCAAGGTCTCATCGAGTTCAGCCCGGCGGCAGGCGCTTCGGCGGATCTCGCAAGCAGGCTTGGTCGACGACTACGGGATCTTACGGGCGAAATGTGGGAGGTGCGCCTCACTGCTGATACGGAAGGAACCGCAACTGTTGCGGAAAAGCGCCAGAGCGACAAGGCGGCGGAAATTGCCGCGCTGGAAAGCCATCCGGTTGTCCAGAATATCAAGTCGCATTTTCCCGCCGCATCAATTCGTGAAGTCCGGCATCTTGGGCCCTCACTTGACATTATGCTTCCCGATGACATATCCGGTGAAGACGAAATCGACGATGGAGAGACATTCGAATGAAGAACCTTGGCAGCCTGATGAAACAGGCCAAAGAGATGCAAAACAAGATGGCCGAAATGCAGGCCGCATTGGAGCATCACGAAGTGACGGGGCAATCCGGGGCCGGAATGGTCAAGGTGACCCTCAATTGCAAGGGCGAGATGCGAAAACTCGATGTCGATTCTTCACTTGTGGATCCGGAAGACAAGGAAGTTATGGAGGATCTGATCGTCGCCGCCCATGCTGACGCCCGGACCAAAGTAGAGGCCTATTCGGCCGAAAAAATTAAGGAAATGACCGGCGGGCTGGAATTGCCGCCGGGCATGCAGCTGCCCTTCTGACGAGGCGGTTTCAGTTTATATGAGCCAGTCCGAAATTGATCATCTGATACAGCTTCTCTCGAAACTGCCGGGACTGGGCTCGCGATCGGCACGGCGTGCCACTCTCTATCTGATCAGCCGCCGGGAAAGTCTGCTCTCGCCGCTGGCCTCCGCCATGCAGGCGGCGGCGGAAAATGTCAAAGTCTGCGGTACCTGTGGCAATCTGGATGTCATGGATCCCTGCGGCATTTGCCGTGATGACAGGCGGGACAAGAGTCTTCTCTGCGTCGTTGAGGATGTCTCCGACCTGTGGGCGCTGGAGAGATCGGAAGCCTTTCGCGGAACTTATCATGTGCTGGGCGGGACGCTGTCCGCACTCGACGGAATCGGGCCGGATGAACTCAATGTCGAACCGTTGGTCCAGCGTGTCGGCGAGGGAGGCGTCACCGAGGTAATCCTCGCGCTGAACGCGACCGTCGACGGTCAGACGACCGCTCATTATCTCTCCGATCGGCTGTCAGAACTGGGTGTGCAGATTACCCGGCTTGCTCATGGGGTGCCCGTTGGCGGAGAACTAGACTATCTCGACGACGGAACGCTGTCGGCGGCGCTTAAATCCCGCCGGTCCATGGGTTAGCTCTCCTGGTTTACCTTTTGCGGCATATCCGGCGGGCTTGACAGCAGGCTGCCATCTTCCTCGCCCAACTGCAACTCCTCGATCTTTTCAGCGCGGCTGCTGATTTTCCGGCTTGATGTTTCAATCAGCTCGACATCCTTGCTCGCCTGCAGGAAATGCTTTCCGAGACTGTCGACCCTCGCATCGAGCCGTTCAACATCCTTCAACAAGATGCCGACTTCCTTTTGTATGACCCCGGCTTGCGCCCGCATCTGACTGTCTTTCAGGACTGCCCGCACGGTGTTTAGCGTCGCCATCAGCGTGGTCGGCGAGACAATCCAGACCCGCGCCTTGTAGGATCGTTCCAGTATGGCCGGAAAATTGGCATGAAGCTCCGCATAGACGGCTTCGGAGGGAAGGAAGAGAAGTGCCGATTCCGCGGTTTCGCCCTCCAGGATGTATTTCTCGCTGATATCTGCGATATGTTTCTGCATGGCGCCGGTGAACGCGCGTGTCGCCTGCATCCGGTCGCCATCCGTTTCGGCCTGTCTTAGCAGGTGATAGCTCTCAAGCGGAAATTTCGCATCGACAACGATGGACCCGGGAGGATTGGGAAGTTTTATCAGGCAGTCGGCGCGCCGCCCGTTGCCGAGTGTGACCTGAAATTCATAGGCTGATGGCGGCAACGCGGATTTCACGAGATCATTGAGCTGGATTTCCCCGAATGCGCCTCGCGCCTGCTTGTTGGCGAGAATATCCTGCAGCCCGACGACTTGGTTGGAAAGCTCCGTCAGGTTGCTCTGTGCTTTGTCGATCACCGCAAGGCGCGCTTGCAACTCTGTAAGGCTTTGCCCGGTTTTCTCCGCCGACTGGCTGAGGCTGTCGCCAAGGCGTTTCGAGACCGTGTCCAGCCGCTCGCTCAAGGTCTGGTTGATCTCCTGACGGCTTGCGGCGCTGTCTGTGGAAATCTGTTTGAGCTGTCCTTCCAACTGTGCGTGCTGATTGAGAAGGCTTTCCGTGAGACGGGTCAGATTTTCACTGTTGGCAGAGGCGCTTTTCGCCAGCTTCTCCGCCTTCGACATCTTGAAGAAGAGAACCAGTGTAATAACCGTCAGAAAAGCAATGATCGCAATTAAGGCGATTTCCATTAAAAACACTCTCCGTAACGCCGTTCGTCGCTGGTCAATAGTCTTGACGAACGCGAACAGGCATAATACCTACTCATCTGTATATCGTAACGTGAACAACAACGGAACACCATGGCCCTTTTGCCCATTTATACAGCGCCGGACCCGCTTTTGAAAACCATCTCGAAACCGGTCGAGGATGTGGACGATAAAATCCGCACGCTGGTCGAGGACATGTTCGAGACCATGTATGCCGCGCCGGGTATCGGTCTCGCCGCCATACAGGTTGGCGTTCCAAAGCGCTTGTTGGTCATCGATGTCGTAGGCAAGGGCCGCGACGACGAGGAGCCGCAGCCTCTGGCGCTGATTAATCCCGAGATTGTCTGGGTGTCCGACCATGATGCGACCTATGAAGAAGGCTGCCTCTCCGTCCCCGATCACTACGCGGACGTTGTGCGGCCGGCCGAAGTTGAAGTGACGTATCTCGACGTCGAAGGAGAGCGGCAGACCCTTCGCGCCGAAGGGTTGCTCTCCACCTGTATCCAGCATGAGATGGATCATCTCGACGGTATTCTGTTTCTTGATCATTTGTCCGCGCTCAAGCGCAATATGATTCTCCGCAAATTGCTCAAACAGAAAAAACTGGCGAGCTGAAAGGGCCGGTATGGCGGGATTGCGACTTGCCTTTATGGGAACGCCGGCGTTTTCTGCCCATATCCTGAAAGCGCTGTTGGATTCTCCGCATGAGGTGGTCTGTGTTTATTCCCAGCCACCGCGACCGGCGGGCCGGGGCAAGAAGCTGTTGCCTTCTGCCGTACACCAACTTGCCGAGGCGGAAGGCGTGCCTGTCCGCACCCCCGTTTCGCTTAAATCTCTCGAAGTTCAGAAGGAATTCGCCGACTTGCAACTCGACGTGGCTGTTGTCGTCGCCTATGGACTCATACTTCCGGGGCCGGTACTAGAGGCGCCAAAGCACGGCTGCCTCAACCTTCATGCATCGTTATTGCCGCGATGGCGCGGCGCGGCGCCGATCCAGCGAGCCATCATAGCCGGAGACAAGGAGACGGGCATCGCTGTGATGCAGATGGAGGCGGGGCTGGATACGGGTCCCGTTTTGTGCGAAGCGCGGCTGCCTATCATGGCGGATACAACGGCCGGATCGCTTCATGACGCATTGGCGAAGGCCGGCGCGGAAATCCTGCTGAAGACCCTCTCCCGGCTTGGCGATCCTGCTCTGGTGGCGCTGCCGCAGGCGACGGATGGCGTTATATACGCCGAAAAAATATCGAAGTCCGAAGCGGCGATCGACTGGACGCGAAGCGCTGTCGATCTGGATCGGCATATTCGGGCGTTGAACCCGGCGCCCGGCGCCTATTTCGAGTATCAGGGGCAGCGGATCAAGTTGCTGGCGGCGGCGCCGGTTGACGGTGACGGGCAGCCCGGTGAGGTCCTGGATGATCAACTGACCGTGGCTTGCGGCGAGGGGGCGTTGCAACTCCTGACCCTTCAGCCAGCTGGGAAGGGCGCGATGAGTGCGGTCGCCTTTCTCAATGGCCGTCCCGTCAAAAAAGGCGAGGTGCTGGGCTGATGCCCTGTTACCGGATAACGATCGAGTATGATGGGCGAGAGCTTGTCGGTTGGCAACGCCAGAAGAACGGCCCTTCGGTCCAGCAGCATATTGAAGAAGCCATTTTCGAATTTTGCGGCGAAGAGATACGCATTCAGGGCGCGGGCCGGACAGATGCCGGGGTTCATGCGTTTGGGCAGGTCGCGAGCTTTGAGCTAGCCTCGAACCGAAAGCCGCAAGTCGTGATGAACGCGCTCAATCAGCATTTGAAACCGGCACCAATTGCAATCCTGGCATGCGAGGAGGTGGATGCGGACTTCAGCGCCCGGTTTAGTGCGACCAAACGGCATTATCTCTACCGGATCATCAATCGCCGGGCACCGTTGACGGTAGATGCGGGTCTTGCCTGGATTGTCAAACGGGAGCTGGATGCGGATGCCATGAATGAGGCCGCAAGGATTCTCATAGGGCGGCATGATTTCACCAGCTTTCGCGCGGCCGCCTGCCAGGCAAACTCACCGGTAAGGACGCTTGAAAAGCTGATGGTTTCACGAGACGGAGAAGAGATACAAGTCCGCGCGTCCGCCATTTCCTTTTTGCATAATCAGGTTCGCTCGATGGTCGGCAGTCTCGCCCTCGTCGGGACCGGGCAATGGACGAAGGGTGATCTAAAAGCGGCGCTGGATGCGAAGGATCGCCAACGCGCCGGGCCGAATGCGCCGCCTTACGGGCTTTATCTGACGCAGGTTGATTATGACTAGACCGGTGCGGTAAAAAGCCAGCCGGAAAAGACAGCCTGCACAAGAACGACTACCAGAAATTCAAGGAAGGCAAAGCCCACGGCCTGCGTAGTCGTTACCTTCAGCGTGACCTTCAGAATATACCAAAGATAGACATAGGTTGCGCCGATAAAGATGAGATTGACGGCGCTTGCGAAAGCGACGGGGAAAATTCCGCTGATGATAATTGAGACCGGTAGCCAGACGAGAATAATTGCGAACTGAGCCCAGTTATAGACGATAACAAAGACGCTATAGCGGTCCGGAAAGCCGATATATTTGGCGAGAATTGCCATTACCAGCAAATAGGCGCCCCAACTCGACCAGAGCGCAAGACACAGCAGCAGCAGAAAGGGGACGATCGATGTCCCTGTCGGCAAGGTTTTGTAATCGACGGCATTTTCAATAGCGAAAAACGGGACCGCCAGCAGCATCGCGAAGAAGGAGCGATAGAAACCTTCCGCCGAAATATCAAAATAGCCAAGGGCCCGCGGATCGCGCCGTGCGAGGAGATAAGCGCCGAAAAAATAACCCGAAATTTCCTTGAGGGTTATCATCCAGGTTATCTGAAATAACTCTCGAGAATATCCGAGTAGATATCCGCAAGTGCTTCGATATCGGCAACGCTGGCCCGTTCGTCAATTTTATGCATGGTTTGGCTGATAAGGCCGAATTCCACAACGGGGCAGAAGTCCTTGATGAAACGGGCGTCCGACGTACCGCCGGTGGTCGAAAGCACGGGTTTCCTGCCAAGGCGCTTTTCTATGGCATCGACGACAAGTCCGCTGAAATGCCCTTCCGGGGTCAGGAAGGGAGAGGAATTTTTCTGGCTGACAAGCTCATAACGGCAATTGCGGTCGGCGGCGACACTGTCGAGCAAGTTGCGTACGGTCCGATCAAGTGAGTCAAGCGTGTGATGCGTGTTGAAGCGGATATTAAAGGTCGCTTGCGCCGACTTCGGAATGACATTGGTGGCCCGATTGCCGACGTCTATCGTGGTAAACTCAAGATTGCTTGGCTGAAAATGCTCCGTTCCCTCATCGAAAACGAGATTATCGAGCGCCGTCACCATGGCTGCCATATGGGGCAGCGGATTGTCGGCAAGGTGCGGATAGGCGACATGACCTTCCGTCCCGGTAACTGTCAAGTGCCCAGTGAATGAACCGCGCCGCCCGATCTTTACCATTTCGCCCATTTCGGACGGGTTGGTTGGTTCGCCGACGATGCAATGATCAATTTTTTCGCCCTGTTCCTGCATCCAGTTGAGGACTTTCTGCGTGCCATTGATTGCCGGGCCCTCCTCGTCACCGGTAATGAGAAGGCTGATGGAGCCATCAAATTTTCCGTCGGATCTCTCGATAACCCGCTTCGCGGCGATCGCGAAGGATGCGACGGCCGCCTTCATGTCCGCCGCGCCGCGACCGAAAATCATACCGTCTTTGATGGTTCCGTCAAACGGATCGACACTCCAGGCGTCGCGATCTCCCGCCGGCACAACATCGGTATGGCCTGCAAAGCAGAAATTTGGCGCGGCTGTCCCATAGCGGGCGTACAGATTCTCCACATCCGGCGTTCCTTCCTCGCTGAACGTCAGCCGATGGCAGGTGAAGCCGATTTCCTCAAGGCATTGCTGAAGGAGGTCAAGCGCGCCGGCGTCCTTCGGCGTAACACTGGGACAGCGCATGAGCGCCTGGGTCAGGGAGATCACTTCCGAATTTTGTTCGTATTTGTTCATGATTGACCTTTACCGTTCGCCGGGGCATCCGGTCAATGGCGAAGGTGGCGCGGACCAAATAAATGTCTTCTCCATTGCGGTTTCCATATTCACGATATAAGACTGCCTGCCGAAACAGGAAAGAAAGATCATGTCGTTTGTCGCCGCCCTCAGTTCAAGAAATATCCGCGGGATCATTTTCATGACAGCGGGTATTTTCTTTATGAGTTCCATGGATGCCGTGGCGAAATTTCTCGTCGAGGCAAGTTATCCCGTCGTTCAGATGCTCGCTATCAGGGGAGTGGTGCTCATACCGCTTCTCGTCATATGGATGTTTATGCACGGCGGGCCGGGTCTCATCAAGACGCGGCAGGTCGGCCGTCATACGATTAGAGTTGCTTTCGGCGTTTGTGCGCCGCTCCTGTTCTTTCTATCGCTAAAGGAACTGCCGCTCGCCGATGCAACGGTGATCTTCTTTATCTCGCCGTTCGTTATGACGGCGCTTTCGGTTCCGCTATTCGGGGAAAAGGTGGGGGTTCATCGTTGGAGCGCGATTATCATAGGTTTCCTCGGCGTTCTCGTGGTTATGCAGCCGACGTCGGGCCTCCTGCAACTGGAGGCGTTCATGGTGCTCGGCGCAAGCCTCTGTTATTGCGGGGTTATGTTGACCGGTCGTGTGCTTAGCCGGACAGAGTCCACCTATACGATAATTTTCTACAGCAATCTGGGCGTTACGGTCATTACCGGTTTTCTCACCGTTTTCTTCTGGACGCCAATGCCGGTTGTGGATCTGGGCCTCGTCATCCTGATGGCGTTGTTATCCCTTGCCGGAAACATCTGCCTCATCAAATCATTCGCGCTGGGAGAGGTCGGGGTGATCACACCCTTCGAATATACCGGGCTCTTCTGGGCGGTATCGCTCGGATACTTTATTTTTGCCGATTTCCCCGCCGCTAATGTCTGGATCGGCGTTGTGATCATCGCAGGCAGCGGTCTTTACATGGTATACCGCGAGAATTTACGGCGCCGGTGAGGCGCGGCGGAGATAATCCCCGCCGCCCTTAGGTCCGTTAATCCCTCAGAAGATCGTTAATCGAGGTTTTGGAGCGTGTTTGCGCATCGACTGTTTTTACAATGACCGCACAATATAGGCTCGGCCCCGGTGAACCGTCAGGAAGCGGCTTGCCGGGCAGGCTGCCGGGAACGACGACCGAGTAGGCGGGCACGCGGCCGATATGCACTTCGCCGGTCTCGCGGTTGATGATCTTGGTCGACGCACTGATGAAAACGCCCATCGACAGAACGGACCCTTCTTCGACGATGACGCCTTCCACGACTTCAGAGCGGGCGCCGATAAAGCAGTTGTCTTCGATGATCACCGGATCGGCCTGCAACGGTTCCAGAACTCCGCCGATGCCGACACCTCCTGAAAGATGCACATTCTTGCCGATTTGCGCGCAGGACCCGACGGTTACCCAGGTATCGACCATCGTGCCGCTGTCGACATAGGCGCCGAGATTGACGAAGCTTGGCATCAGGACGGCGCCGGGCGCAATATAGGCGCTTTTGCGGACAATGCAGTTGGGGACCGCGCGGAAGCCGGCGTCGCGGAAGCGGTTTTCACCCCAACCTTCAAACTTGCTCGGGACCTTGTCCCACCAGTTGGAGTTAGCCCCCGGACCGCCCGCAATCATTTCCATGTCGTTCAGGCGAAAGGACAACAGCACAGCCTTTTTGGCCCATTGATTGACAACCCAGCCGCTCTCGCCTTTCTCCGCAACGCGCAGCGCTCCGCTATCGAGTGCCTCGAGTGTGGCGTTAACGGCGTCGCGGATTTCGCCCGTCGTCGTGGCGGAAATTTGGTTCCGGTCGTCCCATGCCGCGTCAATGATCGGCTGCAATTGCGCTACTGTCATGTTTATTCCCTGAAATCTGCTAATTCATTGATCGCGAGAACATACCCGGCCTCTGGCAGATGTCAATCTGCCGCGGGCTGTATTTTTCAGGGGATGCTGCGGCGATCGGCTAGGAGCTCGGTCAGCCAGCGGGCAAGGTCGTCGGTCCGGTAATGAATATGCTCGCCCTCCGACCCCTCGTTGGACCAATGGGCGTCATTGGGGATCCAGACAGTAATCATCCCCATTTCATGCGCTGGGGCGAGATTGATCGCCATATCTTCAAAAATGACCGCTTTTTCCGGATTGACATCAAGTTCTTTGACCAGTTTCTCATAGACGGGCTTATGGGGCTTCGGCTTGTACTCCGCGGCGGCGATATCGAAGATATGCTCGAAATGATGATCGATGCCGAGTTGGCTCGATACATTTGTCGCGTGAAAATGCGAGCCATTGGTAAAGATGATCTTTTTACCGGGGAGTTGGGCAAGAGCCGCACTAAGTTCAGGCGCGGCTTCCAGATCGGAAACATCTATGTCATGGACGTAGTCGAGAAAACCGGTCGGATCGATACCGTGATTTTTCATCAACCCGCTAAGGGTCGTCCCGTGGTCGCGGAAGTACTGTTTCTGGACATTCTTTGCTTCGACGAGATCGACATTCAGGAAATCGGAAATAAATTCGCCCATCTTCCTGTCAATTTTTGCGAACAAATTTGATTTGGAGGGATAGAGCGTATTGTCGAGGTCGAAAATCCAGCTATCGACATGCTCAAAGTTTTTCCACACGGGCATCTTGATCATGGGGCTGACTTTGCCGCCGAAAACGAATTCCGACAAGCCCGAATCGGAGTTTATCTGTTGATGCCGGATTTTAAGAGGCTATTAAGCTAACAATCCTATAATTTACCGCCATGAAATTCATTGCGAAACTTTTTCAGGTGCGACAGTCGTGACATATCCTGCAGGGAAAAGAGCAGGTGATTCTGCGACCTATGAGGACCACAAGGCACGGGCGCTCAGCACGGATGTCGCAGTGCGTACAGAACTCGCGGCCAGTGAGGAAACCGAGCCGGAGATCCTTTATTACCTGACCGACGATACGTCCGGCGCGGTTCGCAAGGAACTTGCGATCAATCCCTGTACCCCATCAAAAGCAAATCTGATCCTCGCCGAAGATGACAGCGATGACGTGCGCATGGAGCTTGCACGCAAGATCTGCCGACTGTTGCCGGATCTTTCGGGCGAGCAATCGGCCTTGCTTCTGGACAAGACAATTGAAGTTCTGGAAATTCTCGCTCAGGATCAGGCGACGGCTGTCCGCACCATCATTGCCGATGCGCTGAAGGACAGCCTTGATGCGCCGAAAAATGTTGTGATGTCTCTCGCCCGGGATATCGAAGAAATCGTCGCCAGCCCGATCCTGGAATATTCACCGCTGCTATCGGATGCGGACCTTCTGGAAATAATTGCCGGTGGTATTGCCGCAGGCGCTCTGCCGGCGATTGCGCGCCGCAAAAATCTCGGCGAGGAGGTATCCGATGCCGTCGTCGCGCAGCTTGAGGTGCCGGCAATTTCGGCCCTGCTCGCCAATCCTTCGGCAAAAATTCGCGAAGACACTCTCGACGAGATCATGGATCAGGCGGAACATGTCGTGCCGCTTCATGAACCGCTGGTCATGCGGCTTAACCTGTCACTTCGCGCGATGCGGCGGATTGCCGGGTTTGTTGCCTCGTCGCTTGTCGAAACGCTGGTTGAGCGGCATAACCTCCCGGCGGCAACCGAAAAGGAACTCAAGAATATCGTCCGGCGCCGCATTGATAAGACAACCGAACTTAGCGCCAATCCCGAGGAGAGCGGAAAATCACGGGCGGAGAAACTATTCGCGGCGGGAAAACTCGATGAAGAGGCGATTGCCGACGCGATCGATGCGAAGGATCCGGATTTTGTCGCGGCGGCACTTTCCCTGTTAAGCGAATACGGCCAGAAAAAAATCGAATCCATGTTGGCTTCCCGCAACGGCAAGGTTGTTACATCGCTATGCTGGAAAGCCGGGCTTTCAATGCGCCTCGCCTTCAAGATCCAGACGGCAATCGCGCATGTCGCCCGCGGGGACATCGTGAATGCGCGGAACGGGATAGAATATCCCTTCACTCAAAAGGAAATGGACTGGCAGCTTTCCTTCTTTGACGGATAGTGAAAGCAGCCTATTCGGTTGCCTCTGTGATCATGGTGCCGACGCCATGCTCCGTGAAGGTTTCCAACAGCAGAACATGCGGAATTCGGCCATCGAGAATGGTCGCAGACTCCACGCCTTCTTCAAGCGCGTAGAGACATGTTTCAAGTTTGGGAATCATGCCACCGGCAATGGTCCCGTCCTTCTGCAGTTTGCGCACTTCGGCCGGAGTTAAGCGGTTGATTAGCTTTTTGTTCTTGTCCAGCACCCCCTCAACATCGGTCATCATGATCAGCTTTGTGGCGCCGAGGGCCGCGGCAATATGCCCGGCCGCCGTATCTGCATTGATGTTGAAGGTCTGTCCGTTTGATCCGACGCCGATCGGCGCGATGACCGGGATCAAATTATTTTCCTCGAAGCTTTCCAGAATCTCTGGATTAATGCGGCTGGGCTCGCCGACAAAGCCGAGATCGAGAATCCGTTCGATATTGCTGTCGGGGTCGCGCTTGGTTCGCGTCAGTTTCTGCGCCTCGATCAGGTTGCCGTCCTTGCCCGAAAGGCCAATCGCGAGCCCTCCCGCCTCGTTTATGGAGGTGACGATTTTCTTGTTCAGGGATCCCGAAAGGACCATTTCGGCAATTTCGACCGTTTCCTTGTCGGTCACGCGAAGCCCGTCGACAAAGGAACTCTTGATTTTGAGTCGGTCCAGCATGTTGCCGATCTGCGGGCCGCCGCCATGAACGATCACCGGATTGATCCCGACCTGTTTCATGAGCGCGACGTCGCGCGCAAAGAGATGCGACAACTCATCGTCGCCCATCGCATGGCCGCCATATTTGATGACAAATGTCTGGCCGTTGAAGCGATGCATATAGGGGAGGGCTTCGGATAGGGTCCGCGCCTTGACGAGCTGTTCCTCGACTGACAGTGGCTTATCACTCATAATTTTACCCGGCCTCCTCTGCCAAAGCGGCAAGCTCCGCACGGAGCTCCTCTATCCCGATCCCTTTCATCGAGCTTGTAAGCAGGATTTCCGGGTGCGCGGCCGGCCGCTTCGCAAGTTCCGCCTCGATTTTTTGGGTGAGAGATTTCACGTCACTTTTGTTGCTTTTGTCAACCTTTGTCAGAATGATCTGATAGCTGACGGCGGCGACGTCCAGCATGTCCATTACCTCTCGGTCGGTCGCTTTGAGGCCGTGACGTGCATCCACCAGCAGCAGAACCCGCCGCAATACAGCACGGCCCCGGAGATAGTTGTTCACAAGGTCCGTCCAGGTATCGATCTTTTCTTTCGATACTTTCGCATAGCCGTGACCGGGGAGGTCAACAAGGTACAGCTTGCCGCCGAGATCAAAAAAATTGATCTGCTGCGTGCGTCCGGGCGTGTTGGACGTGCGGGCAAGTGTATTGCGGTTTGTGAGCGCGTTGATCAGGCTCGACTTGCCGACATTGGACCGTCCGGAGAAGGCAACTTCAGTCAGTCCCGACTCCGGTAGCATCTCAAGCGTCGCCGCTCCCGCCACGAACTGGCATTCCTTGGCGAAAAGGAGGCGGCCGGTCTCAAGATAACTTGCGTTGTCGTCGGCGGGACCGGAGGCATCTGTCATATTGCCACCTGCATCAGGCCTTCTCGCCAGAAGCAGATACTCCCATGCGCTTCATGATCAGCCACTGTTGTGCCATGCTGAGGATATTGTTCCAGGTCCAGTAAATCACCAACCCGGCCGGGAAGCTTGCCAGCAGGTAGGTGAAAAAGATTGGCATGAACAGGAAGATTTTCGCCTGCACGGGATCAGCCGGTTGCGGGTTAAGCCGCTGTTGTAAAAACATGCTGAGACCCATCAGAAGCGGCAAAAAGCCGATCATCAGGAATTGCGGCGGATCCCACGGGATAAGGCCGAAAAGATTGAAGATCGTCGTTGGATCTGGCGCCGCAAGGTCCTTGATATATCCATAGAACGGCTGGTGCCGCATAAGGAGGGTGACAAACAACACCTTGTAAAGCGCGAAGAAGATGGGAATTTGCAGCAGGATCGGCAAGCAACCGGCCGCCGGATTGGCTTTCTCGCGCTTATAGAGCGCCATCATTTCCTGGTTGAGTTTCTGCTTGTCCTCGCCAAATTTCTCGCGCAGTTTCAGCATCTCCGGCTGCAGCCGTTTCATCTTACTCATCGAGACATAGGATTTATGAGCGAGGGGCAGCAATATGATCTTGATGATCACGGTCAGGGCCATAATGGCGAGACCAAGATTGCCGATCCAGCTGTTGAGAAATTCGAGAGCGAAATAGATTGGTTTGGTCAGGAAATAGAACCAGCCCCAGTCAATCGCAAGATCGAAGCGATCAATATTATATTCTTCTTCGTACTCATCCAGAACCGAAACGACCTTGGCGCCGGCGAAGAGATGGTTCGTGATTCCAACCGTTTCACCCGCCGGAACATTAATGCCTTCCTGATTGAGGAAGTCGGTTTGGTACCGTGCCCCCTGTTGTGCATATGAGAAGCGGGCCTTGATATTCGTTTGCTGATCCGGGACGAGCGCCGTCAGCCAGAACTTGTCAGTGATGCCAAGCCAGCCGCCAACGGAAGTAAAGTTTTCATTGTTGCCCTCTTCAAGATCGCTGTAGTCAATCTCTTCCAGGGTATCATTGAGAACGCCGATTGGACCTTCGTGAAGGATGTAGAAATTCGTGGTCTCGGGCGTGCCATGGCGCGAGATAAGGCCATAGGGATACAGCGTGACGGCGCCGCCAGTATTGTTCTCAATCATCTGCTCGATCGCAAACATATAATGCTTGTCAATCGAGATCGTGCGATGAAAGACAAGACCTTCGCCATTATCCCATGTCAGTTTGAGGGGCTTTTCAGGTGTGAGTTCCGTGCTGTCGGTGCTCCAGACCGTCTGCGCGGTCGGAAGCTTTATGTTCGCGCCGGGAGCGGGGCTCCAGCCGAATTCCGCGTAGTAGGGATGGGGGCTTCCCACCGGGGATAACAGCTTGATTTCCGGGCTTGTCGGGTTAACGGTTTCGCGATAATCGATCAGCGTCAGATCGTCGAGGCGCGCGCCGGTCAGCGAAACGGACCCGTGCAGGGCCGGTGTATTGATCCGGACGCGTTCCGATTTTTTGAGGCTTTCTGCCCGGGTCAGGCCAGTCTGCGCCATCGAACCCTGTGCACTGGGCGCGCTAGCGCCGTCCGCATTTCCAGGTATTTGCGACGGTGTGTCGGTTCCGCTTGCGGCTGTTGTCGCTTCTTGTTGCTTCGCCTGTTCGATTTGCGGGCCTTCAACGAAATACTGGAACCCGAAAATAATCAGGAAGCAAAGAACGATCGCGATGATCAGGTTTTTCTGATCTGACATTTTTACAGCCCTAACGTTTTAATCAAAAGGGGCGCGGGGGGTCAGATCGACCGCGCCGTGATGACATTTGTTTTCTTTTTGCGGGACAGGGTCATACCCCTCGCCGCCAAATGGGTGACAACGTCCGATCCGACGCAATGTCAACCAGCTGCCTTTCAGGGGGCCATGCACCGTCAGCGCTTCCATAGCATAGGAAGAACAGCTCGGGTAGTAGCGACAGCTCGCCGGCAGCATTGGCGAAATGAAATAGCGATAAAACCTGATCGGCGCCATAAGCACGGAGAGGAGAAGCAATCTGATCATCGGCTCCTCTTCTCCTCGGTTGCCGCCGCCCCGACCTTGCCAATTGCCTGACGAAGGTCAGCCTTGAGCTCGCTAAAATCCCTGTCCACTGTGCCAATTCGACCGATCAGCACGAAATCCCAGCCGCGCGCCGCGTGGGTCGGAATAACTTCCTGTACGACGGCGCGCAGGCGCCGCTTGATACGGTTGCGCGTGACCGCGTTTCCAACTTTCTTGGTCACAGTAAAGCCGACGCGTGCAACGTCGGCTTTTGTCGGACCCTTGTCGCGGGCGGCTTGAACCACCATTCCCGGCGCAGCCCATTTGCGGCGAACAGACGCAACACGGAGAAATTCTGCGCGTTTTTTAAGCCGTTCGACGCCTATCGGCATGGACTAAGCTGAAAGGCTCTTGCGGCCTTTGGAACGGCGATTGGCAAGAACACGGCGTCCGCCGACTGTCGCCCGGCGAGCACGAAAACCATGGCGGCGTGCGCGAACAAGTTTGCTCGGTTGATATGTACGTTTCAAGAGACTTCTCCGTCGGATCTTCCGCGCCATTGACGCGAAGGGAAAACAAGCCCCGCTGTATAAGGTTTCTCCCCCGTGAAGTCAATGCAGGAGATGAATTTTGCGCCCGGGAGCGCGCGCAGGGTTCAATTCGGCTCACTTTTGGGTGAATGGACCTTACGAAACTACCCGCGATCCATATGTTTCGATAAGGTCAATCGCGTGCCTTTTCATTCTAAAGGGAATAAGCCGGTGCATGCAAAGTTTTATCTCTCTGGAGAGGAATATGGTAGGTTTCGAAAAAGAGGTTCGGGTAATGGGCGCGGGGAGCGAATCACCAATGGGTAAAGCGGCCGATGGAACCGGCAATGCCGGCAACTGGTTGACGTTCAAGAAACTGGCTCCCCTCCTGGTCATCGCAATTGCGATTATCTTGTTTTTCCTCTTTGACCTTGATGAATACCTGACCTTTCAGGCGCTCAGCGAGCATCGGGATCGTCTCATGGAATTCGTGACGGCGAATTACCTTGTCGCGGCACTTATCTATATGGGCCTGTACATCGTCGTCGTCGCGCTTTCGCTTCCGGGCGGGCTCTTGATGACGGTAACCGGTGGCTTCCTGTTTGGCTGGATAGCGGCTGGGGTCATGACCGTTTTTGCGGCAACGATCGGTTCGACGCTGATATTCATGATCGCGGCAACGTCGCTTGGCGAACCCTTGCGGAAAAAGGCAGGACCGACGCTTAAAAAACTCGAGGAGGGATTTCGCGAAAATGCGCTGAGCTATCTCCTCTTCCTGCGGCTCGTCCCCGTCTTTCCATTCTGGCTCGTCAATATTGCGCCGGCCTTTCTCGGGGTGAAGCTTGGTACCTATGTCATCGGGACCCTGCTGGGCATCATCCCCGGAACTTTCGTTTTCGCCTATCTCGGCGGAGGACTCGACAGCATCATTCGGGAACAGCAGTCGGTGTATCAGGCCTGCCTCGATAGCGGCCGAACGGACTGCGTTCTTGATTTTCAATTTTCGTCATTGGTGACGACGGAAATTCTTCTTTCATTCATCGCTCTCGGCGTAATTGCTCTTCTGCCGGTCGTGGTGAAGAAGTTCCGCAAGGCCAAATAACAGCGTAACGGGATCCCTAACATGGCAAGATTGATCAAGGCGGATATTTGTGTGATTGGTGGCGGCTCGGGTGGACTTTCCGTGGCGGCGGGAGCAAGCCAGATGGGCGCGAAAACGGTTCTTGTCGAGGCCGGAAAGATGGGCGGCGACTGCCTCAATTTCGGCTGCGTGCCGTCCAAAGCCCTGATCGCCGCCGCTAAAAAAGCGGCCTGTCTGAAAGACGCAGATGATTTCGGGGTTACGGGTCCTCTTCCGTCGGTCGATTTTCCGAAAGTGATGGATCATGTACAGGATGTGATTGGCTCCATCGCCCCGCATGACTCGGTAGAACGGTTTGAAGGATTGGGCGTCGAGGTTATTCAGGAGTTCGGCCGCTTCGTCTCCGAAAGCGAAATCGAGGCCGGTGGCGTCCGGGTAAAAGCCCGCCGGTTCGTCATCGCGACGGGATCGCGCGCAACAGCGCCACCTATCCCGGGTCTTGAAGAAGCGGGATATCTTACCAACGAGACGATCTTCGAGAATCGGGTTCGGCCTGACCATCTGATCATAATCGGCGGGGGCCCCATCGGACTTGAAATGGCGCAGGCACATGCCCGGCTCGGTGCGAAAGTAACCGTACTGGAGGCGTTCAAGGCATTTGGACGCGATGATCCCGAATTAAGCGCCGTTGTCCTTTCCGTATTGCGCCGCGAAGGCATTGAAATCCGTGAAGGCGTTAAAATCGCCAATGTCGAAAAAGACACCACGGGAGCTTACCAGGTAACCCTTGGCGAAGGCGAACAGACGGAAACACTTACCGGATCACATTTGCTGGTCGCTGCCGGGCGCAAGGCAAATGTGGAGGGTCTCAATCTCGAGGCGGCGGGCGTCGAATATTCGGCAAAGGGGATTAACGTTGATAATCGGCTTCGCACTTCGAACAGGAAAATCTTCGCGATCGGCGATGTGGCAGGCGGATACCAGTTCACCCATATCGCCGGATATCATGCGGGCATTGTCATACGGAATGCGCTTTTCCGCCTGCCGGCGAAAGTTGACTACAGCGCGGTCCCCTGGGTGACCTTCACGGATCCTGAACTAGCGAGTACCGGCCTCAACGAGGCGGCGGCGCGCGAACGATATGGCGACAAGATAAAGGTGCTGACCTTTCCATTCGCCGATATCGACCGGGCCCGCACCGAAAGGCAGACCGAAGGCCTGATCAAGGTGATTACGACTCGCAACGG
Source organism: Sneathiella chungangensis (assembly GCF_009882935.1). GTDB lineage: Bacteria > Pseudomonadota > Alphaproteobacteria > Sneathiellales > Sneathiellaceae > Sneathiella > Sneathiella chungangensis. The sequence continues at coordinate 374,126 of NZ_WTVA01000015.1, read as the reverse complement.
GCGGATACTGGGTGCCGGCATCGTGGGTCCGCATGCCGGCGAACTGATCCATCCCTGGGTTCTCGCTATCACGGAGAAGTTAAAGATCGGGACCATGGCGAGTTTCATCGCGCCATATCCGACCTATGGCGAGATCAGCAAGCGGGTCGCCGGCAGCTACTATACGCCCAGCCTTTTCAGCGCCCGCACGCGCACCGTTGTTAAATTTCTCTCCCTTTTCGGATGAAGGAAATCGATAACGCGTTCGTTATCGCAGTTGATTCGGAATTCACCCGCAAAAGGGGCATCCTCTTGGCAAGCAATCATTGCTTGAAAAGTCAACAGGACGAAACAGGAGAGATTCATGTTCAAGGAAGTATTAACCGCTGCCGCGATTGCTTCTATGGCTGCGACCGCGATCGTGCCCGGAGCCGTCGCCGCTTGCGCACCGAAGAAGGCATGCAACGCATGCTCGGCGAAGAAAGTCTGCAACCCCTGTGCAGCCAAGAAGGCCTGCAATCCCTGCAACCCCTGCGCCGCGAAAAAGAAATGCAATCCTTGTAACCCCTGCAAGGCAAATCCCTGCGCAGCTAAAAAGAACTAACACAGTTACTAGAGACGTCATTCCCTTTAAGAGATCTGATGCTATCAACGGGCTGGTATCATTAAGTTGATGCCAGCCTCATTTTTTGATCTATTCTGAAGAATGGCAATTTTGAGAAAAATAATGGCGCCCTTTCGCAGTCTTTCCGCAAGACTGCTGATCCTGACGCTTTTATTCGTTATGCTGGCGGAAGTATTGATTTTCGTTCCGTCGATTGCCTTCTTCCGCCTGAACTACCTAGTCAAAAAAACGGAATTCGCGCATCTTGCGACGCTTTCGCTGCTGGCATCGCCTGACAACATGGTCTCAGAGGAACTTCGCGAGGAATTGCTGTTTCGTGTCGGTGCCCGAAGCGTCGTCCTTCATGGTGCCAATTCCCGGCTTTTGATCCTGCGCGAGAACATCCCTCACGGCATCGATGCGGAGTTTAATCTCGCGGATCAGAATCCGCTTCTGCTCATTGAACATGCCTTCATGAGCCTCATGGTCGGGCCGGGCCGGATTATCCGGATCATCAGCCCAATCGCCAACGAGCCGAATTCTTCCCTGGAAGTCGTGATCGATGAAGCCCCCTTGATAGAGGCGATGTATGCCTATGCGTGGAATATTTTCTGGTTGTCGCTGATCATCTCGACGCTCACCGCGATATTGGTCTATCTCACACTGCATTGGCTGATGGTGCGGCCAATGCGACGGTTAAGCGAGAGCATGATCGCCTTTCGCCGGGCACCGGAGAATCCCAGTACGGCGCTGGTGCCCTCACGGCGGCGGGACGAGATCGGCGTAGCTGAACGCGAGCTGGAGATCATGCAGACCCGACTTCGCACCGCGCTTAAACAAAAGCAGCATCTGGTCGCGCTCGGAACGGCGGTTACCAAGATCAGCCATGATCTTCGCAATATTCTCTCGACCTCGCAGATCGTCAGCGACAGTCTGGCGGATGTGAAGGATCCAAAGGTGCAAAAAGTGGTTCCCCGCCTTATGACCAGCATCGACCGTGCCATCGATCTTTGCACGCAAACCCTGAAATACGGGCGCGCGGACGAGCAGGAACCGAGAAAAGAGCGTTTCCTGCTCGAGCCCCTCGTAAATGAAGTCAAGACGTCCGTCGGACTTCGTGAAAATAACGGCATCGTCTGGCAGAACAAGATTCCGGCCGGCATGATGCTCAATGCGGATCGGGATCAGTTCTACCGGATTCTTCTGAATCTTTGCCGCAATGCCGTTCAGGCGATGGAAGGACAGGGGACGATAGATATACATGCTCTGCGCGCTGGGTCACGGATCCTTATTCGAATATGTGATACTGGGCCGGGGTTGCATGCCAAGGCGCGAGAGCATCTGTTCGAGCCTTTTTCCGGGTCCGCCCGTGCCGGGGGAACCGGGCTCGGTCTCTCCATTGCGCGCGAGCTGATCGTTGCCCATGGCGGTGAAATCACGCTGGAGAGGTCGGATGGCTCCGGCACCGTTTTTTGCATCGAAATTCCGGATTAACCCTATTTAAACCCTCCTTCGTTAGGCTATCACGCAGTAATTTCTGGCTTTTTAGCCGTCAAAGGACGATCTGCATGAGCAATATGCGTCGATTGAAAATAATTCTTATGGTGAGCATAGCGGTTTCCACCGCCGGCTGTTCCAGCGATGTTTTCAAGACTGTCGATAAAAAAGTCGCGGGTGTTTTCGGCGATTCCTGTTCGTTTGCCAACCTTTCAAAGGGCGATGACTTCTGCCCGACGAAGAAGGAAATTTTCGTCCAGCCGCCGCTATATTGCTACAAAACCCTTGGCAGCGTAAACTGCTACAGCGAGGAAAATCCCTATATTACGGAACGATCCGAGCGGGTGAGAAAAGTCCCGGCCCTGGCATCTTCCGGGGTGGAGAATATCTCCGTTGAGGAGTTCGAGCGGCTTCAGGCCAGCCAGGTTGGAACCCAAGCCAACGATTGATCCGTTGAAATTTTGTGAATCATCGCTGCAATTGCCGCGTAAAATTGCTACCTTGTTGAAAACCCCCAACTTGGAGGCAATTGCGCAATGGCATGGAATCCGGACCAGTATATACTTTTTTCTGATCACCGGTTGCGCCCGGCACTCGATCTCCTGTCACAGGTTCCGCTGATATCGCCATCGGTTATCTATGATCTTGGGTGCGGAACCGGGAATGTCACGGCCCTATTGTCGCAGCATTGGGGGGAAGCGATCATCACGGGCATCGACAACTCCCGAGAAATGCTGGCAAAGGCGCGACAGGATCATCCCTCTATCGAATGGCAGTTTGGCGACATCAGCAATTTCTCGCCCACCAGCAAAGGCAACCTGATTTTCAGTAATGCGGCGCTGCATTGGCTCGATGATCATGAAAACCTGTTTCCGAAGCTGCTTTCACAGTTGCGTCCCGGCGGTGTCCTCGCCGTCCAGATGCCCAATAACTTCAGCGCGCCGTCCCATCAGAATCTTTACGATCTTGCGCAATCGCCGGAATGGATCGATAGATTGGGCGCGCTCGTCCGTCCCGCGCCCGTCCATAATATCAACTGGTATTTCGACCTTCTCTCGCCGCTCGCTGAAAAGATCAATATTTGGGAGACGACCTATTTTCAGGTGTTGAAGGGTAAGGACGCCGTCCTCGAATGGACGCGGGGGACCGCCCTTCGCCCGTTTCTTGCCGCCCTTGATGAAAAGGACGCGCAGGTATTCGAAGGACAATATGCCGAACGCCTGCTGGAAGCCTACCCGATCCGGCAGGATGACTCGACGCTCTATCCCTTTTCCCGCCTTTTCATCGTTGTCCAACTGCCCGAATGACGAGCCTCTTTACTGGCTGAGGACAATCCCCTCGCGGCGCGGATCGGCACCTCCTTCAGGTCCGTCCGGCGTGATCCGAATGCCATGCAGTCCGCTGTTGAGTGTGCGCAGGTTCACCTTGTAGCCCATGGCCTCCAGTTCCGGCTGCAACTCAGCGAGTGGCGTATTTTCCTCCAGATCCAGCGTGCCGTTCCGGTTGATGAAATGCGGCGACGCAATGGCGGACTGGATGTCCATATTCCAGTCGAGTGAGGAAATGATCGTCTTCATCACATAGCCGATAATACGGCTGCCGCCGGGCGAGCCGATGACCATCTCGAGGTCTCCGTCCGCATTGAAGACCATGGTGGGCGCCATCGAACTGCGGGGCCGTTTGTTGGCCTGTATCCGGTTGGCGACCGGGCCGTCTTCTGTCACGGGTGTAAAGGAGAAATCCGTAAGCTGATTGTTGAGAATGAAACCGTTGGCCATCAAACGCGAGCCGAAGACATTTTCCACTGAAGTTGTCATCGAAACCGCGTTTCCGTACTGATCGAGAATGCTGACATGGCTTGTCGATGGCAATTCGATAGCGTTGTCGACACCTAATTTTCCGTGTTTCTCCAGCGGATTTCCCGCGTCGAACGGGAGAGGCGATTCGCCTTCACGAATAAGTTTGGCCCTGTCTCCCGAATAGGCGGGGCTCAATAAGGCCGGGATCGGAATATTAACGAAATCGGCATCGGCCAGATATTTTCCGCGATCGGCAAAAGCAAGCGCGGATGCCTGCGATATGATGTCGATCGCTTCGGCACTTCTCGGACTGATTGTAGGCAGGTCCCACGTCTCGAGAATCTGCAGCGCCTGGAGGAGGGTGATGCCACCTGACGTCGGTGGTCCCATTCCGCAGATCTTATAGGTGCGATAGGGCGCGCAGACCGGGTCACGTTTGACGGCCCTGTAATTCGCCATATCCTCAAGTGTCAGCAGTCCGGGTTTCATGTTGTCGCCACGGACCGTTTCAACAATCGCTTTTGCTATTGCCCCGCGGTAGAAGGCGTCCGGGCCGTGCTCTGCTATTGTCTTCAGGGCTGCCGCCAGAGCGGGATTGCGCAGGATCGTGCCGACCGGTTTGGCCGTCCCGTCGGCTTCATAAAAGTAGGCCGCCGCGGGAGATTTTGTCTTCAGGTATTTATCTCGCGCCAGCAGGAAGTGGAGCCTTGGGGAAATTTCGAAACCTTCCTGCGCCAGTCTGATAGCGGGCTGAAACAGGTCTTTCCATGGCAGCTTTCCATGGTCCTGATGGGCCATCGCCATCATCGCGACCACCCCTGGGGCGCCGACGGACCCGCCGCCGACCACAGCGTCGTAGAACTTTTTCGGGCTGCCGTCGACATTCAGGAAATGGGTCTCCTTGACGGCCGCTGGCGCGGTTTCGCGCCCGTCGTAGGTTTCGAGTTTCCCGGCAACACCGTCAAAATAAAGCAGGAAGGCCCCGCCGCCGATACCGGACGACTGGGGTTCCACGAGGGTCAGAACCATTTGCGTTGCGATAACCGAATCTATCGCGCTGCCGCCACGTTCAAGCATGTCCCTTCCGGCACCGGCGGCAAGCGGGTTCGCAGCGGCTATCATGTATTTTCCGTTTGCTCCCGCCTGACGCGGCGTTGCGGCCAGCAGGAAAACGACGCTGATCGATAGAACCAGTTGAAAAGATTTGAATAAGCGGGTCATGGATGGGCTCCCAGATTTCATGCCTCGCCAGTTGTTAAGATCAGTTGACCGGCGTAAAGGCCAAGGCTAACGTTGTGGAAATAAAAACAAAAGATGAAATGCATGAACAAGCCTGGCACCAAAAACCTTATCACGGATGTTGATGGGATAAAAATCGGCAATGCCGAAGACGAAGACGTAATGACCGGTGTCACGGCCATTGTTCCTGACAATGCGGCGGTTGCCGGTGTCGATGTCCGGGGCGGCGGGCCCGGCACGCGGGAAACAGAGGCTCTGAACCCGGATTGTCTCGTCGAGCGGGTCGATGCTGTCGTTTTAAGTGGCGGCTCTGTCTATGGGCTTGAGGCGGCGGCCGGGGCGGTGATGGCGCTTGCCAAACTTGGACGCGGTTTCCAGATGAAAGTTATTCGGGTGCCAATCGTCCCGTCGGCGGTCCTTTTTGATCTTGGCAATGCCGGAAACAAGGAATGGGGCGACATGCCTCCCTATCGACGACTAGGTATGGCGGCGGTCGAGACTGCTGGCGATGACTTTGCGCTTGGCAATATCGGTGCCGGTTATGGCGCCGCGGCGGGCCGGATAAAGGGTGGGCTTGGCAGTGCGTCGCTGATAAGCGCGGATGGTGTGCAGGTTGGCGCGGTATTCGCCGTGAATCCGGTTGGCAGCGTGGTCATTCCGGGAACCCGTCATTTCTGGGCCTGGTCGTTCGAGCAGGATGGGGAGTACGGCGGATTTGGTCCACCCGAGTTTCAAGGAGACATGCCGCTTGATATTCCGGCGGAGTCGCGGCTGGCGGAAAATACAACTATTGGTGTTGTGGCAACGAATGTCACCCTCACAAAATCGGAAGCCAAGCGGATTGCCATAATGGCGCACGATGGTCTCGCGCGTGCAATTAGGCCTGTACATACCCCCTTTGACGGCGATAGTATTTTTGCAATATCGACGGAGAAAAAAGAGTTGTCGGAGCCAAGGCCGTTTGGTGTCGCGAAGATCGGAGCAATGGCCGCAGATTGCGTCGCCCGGTCGGTTGCCCGCGCCGTCTACAACGCCAGAAGTTTAGGCGGCGTTCCAGGTTTTATGTCTTAGATTTTATGGTTTTATATTAGGGAGATAAGTCTATGAAAAGATTGCTTATTGCCGCCGCCCTTGCCGGTGCCGTTCTGGCGCCGTTATCGGCTCAGGCAGCGAATGACAGCGTGACCTTTGCCCAGCGGCTGGAACCGCCGGGGCTCGACCCGAGAACCGGTGCGGCCGCTGCAATTTCTCTTACCACCCTTTACAATGTCTATGAAGGCCTGACCCGAATGGATGAAAAGGGAATGGTGCATCCCGGCCTTGCCGAAAGCTGGACGATCAGCGACGATGGCTTGACCTATACATTCAAGCTTCGCGAAGGTGTGAAATTTCATGACGGTGCGGATTTTGACAGCTCCGACGTGAAATATACCTTCGAAGCCAATGCCGCGGAAGATAGCCAGAACAAGCGCAAAGATCGTTTCGAGGTGATGGAAAGCATTGAAACGCCTGATGCGAATACTGTTGTCATCAAGCTGAAAGAACGCCGCCCTGCGCTGCTTGAGCAACTGGCCGAGTCCACGGCCGTGATTGTCGACCCCGCTACGGACGCGACGAATGCAACGAATCCGGTGGGCACTGGTCCTTACAAGTTCGATAGCTGGACGAAGGGCGATAGTCTCAAGCTCACGCTTGCCGATACCTACCGCGACAAGGACAGCATTGCGATCAAGAATGTAACCTTCCGGTTCATTGGCGACGGGTCGGCCCGTCTTGCCGCCCTGCTTGCCGGTGATGTGGATTCTGCGGACATTCCGAACGAACTTGTTGGCAGCGATTCCCTGAAGGCTGATTTTAATGTGCTGGTTGGCAATACGAATGGCGAGACCATTCTCAGCACCAACAATGCGAATGAGGCACTGTCCAAACTGAAGGTACGCCAGGCGATTGCCCATGCTATCAACCGGCAGGAAATCATCGATGGTGCGATGTTTGGTTACGGCACGCCGATCGGATCGCATTTTGCACCGCATCATCCAGACTATATTGATCTGACAGGCACCTATCCGTATGATCCTGAGCTTTCCAAGAAGTTGCTGGCAGAGGCCGGATATCCGAACGGGCTCGAGCTTTCCTTGAAGCTGCCGCCGGTGGATGACTATGCCCGCCAGGGCGGTCAGATTGTCGCGGCTCAGCTTGAAAAGGCAGGGTTCAAGATCAATATCGAAAATGTTGATTGGCCGAAGTGGTTGGACGAGGTTTACAAGAAGAAAAACTATGACCTTTCCATCGTATCGCATGTAGAGCCGAACGATATCGGGATCTATGCGCGTGAGGGCTATTATTTCAACTACAATAACCCCAAGTTTAATGAAATTATTGCGGCTTCCGAATCTGCTGCGTCGCCGACGGAGCGGACGGAATTGCTGCAAGCCGCACAGAAAATTTTGGCGGAGGAAGCGGTAAACGGATATCTGTTCCAGCTTCCGCGTGTCATCGTTGTGCGGAAGGGATTGAATGGCGTGTGGAAGGATATTCCATTCTTCGTCACTGACGTTGCCAATATGTCCTGGAGCAACTAAGCGACCCGGAATCATATCCTTATAAGGACAACAAAACCCGCCGGCTCTCACCGGCGGGTTTTTTTTGAAGAGGGAGTATAGACGAGCCTTCTTCGCGGGATGGGCTGGTTACGCAGCGGCGGATTGCGCAGTCCCGAGATATTTCTCGAGATCGTCGGCGCCGCCGATTTTCTGGCCGTCGACAAATATCTGCGGCGTTGTCAGCTCGCCAGATACGGCTCGCAGGGAGCGCATGGTCGCATCGGTTCCCAGAACAATCTCCTCATAGCTGAGACCGGCCTTTTCGAGAGCGGCTTTCGCCCGCGTACAATGGCCACAGCCGGGTTTGGTGAATACCGTAATCGCCTTGGGCTTTTCCGCGGCTGGATTCAGGTAGTTCAGCATCGTATCCGCGTCGGAAACCTGAAAGGGGTCGCCTTCCACTTCCGGTTCGATAAACATTTTCTCAACCACGCCGTCGTTTACCAGCATGGAATAGCGCCAACTCCGCTTGCCAAAGCCAAGATCCGCTTTGTCGACCAGCATTCCCATGCCGTCCGTGAAGGTGCCGCAACCATCCGGAATAAAGGTGATATTGTCGGCCTTCTGGTCCTTTTTCCATTCGTTCATGACAAAAGTGTCGTTGACCGATAGACAGACGATCCGGTCGATGCCGTGTTGCTGAAACGTTGGCGCAAGTTCGTTATAACGGGGCAGATGCGAAGAAGAGCAGGTTGGCGTAAATGCGCCCGGCAGGGCGAATACGATCACTTTTTGACCCTTGAACAGTTCATCCGTCGTGACGTCGCACCAGCTATCGCCGGAACGGGTTTTAAACGTGACATTCGGGACTTTCTGGCCTTCCATGTTTTTCATCTCTATCAGCTCCAATACTTTGTGAAATTGTCGATGATCCACATATAGCCGCTCATCCATAAATTGCAAGTAATTTTTAGAATTATTTTAATCTATATCCCTAAAAGAATGTTGAGCGAGTAAGATTGGCGCAGTGTCAGAAGGGGAAATGGCAATGATTTTGTCGTTGCCGCCTGCAAGTCAAGAAATATGGAAGGCCCTCGACCTCAAGAGACAACTTACGGCGTGCAACAAGAGAATATTTGGGATACGGATGTTCAGTAGGCGCTAATCAAGGACACAGCTAGCGAACGTAGACATGCACTTCATTTGCGGCGACGTTCGCATTTGCTGTACTGGATAGCTTAATTCGCGACGCCGGCAGCCCCATATCGGTGAGGGAGCGCAATACCCGCTCTGCGTTGCGGACAGATTGCGCCTGGTTGCTGGCGAGATTGCGGTTAAGCGGCGCAACGGAAACCACATCAAAATTCGATTGCGGCCGTTCCTGCATTGCGCGGCTGACAGCATCATAGAGCGCCTGTTCATAGGCAACATCCTCGCGATCAAAGCGAATAATGACGAGGGCCTGGCGTTCGGCTGCCGCCGGCTCTGCCGTTGCGGTTTGCAGATAATTGCGAGAACCCGCGCTGGTGCCAAGGAAGCCGCCATTCTTGATGGCTATCGAGGTGTTGGTCAGGTTCATCCGTTCCGTCCCGACATAGGCTGTCTGGCGGTTGATGTCGTTGGTGAGTTGGGAGAGGAGCCGGTTTGCCAGCACTGACGTACGGCTCGTCTCATCTTCAAGAACGGTGAGCTGGCGATGGTCCTCTTCGATTGCGCCGCTAAGCTCAAAAGCGGACTGCACCGATTCGAGCAGGAACCCGACTTCGCCCGCATCCTCCGCGACCGTATTGGCGAGGCTGTTCATTTTCGACACATCGGCAGCGATCTGCTCGAGATCGCCCTGTGCTTCATTCCACTGGTTGATCAGGATCGGATTACCCTTGGTTGTGCCGATCTGAAGCCGCGCATTGATGGCGGCCATGGTGCCGTGATACCGCTGCGAGGTTTCGGTGGTAGAGGTTTCGATCGCTTCAAACTCGCCGCTGCTTTGATTGATGCGCGCCTGCAGGGCCCGAAGGTCGTCGCGCAAGGCCTCGACCCGCTGACCGACGACCGTGCCGGTGCTCGGCGCCGAGGTGACCTCGGGGAGTTGGAACCGGCTTGCCTGCGCGGGCGCTGCCGCCGGTGCGGGCATTGCGGGCTGCGTCGCTGTCGGATCGCTCGGCATCGCTGCGGCTTTCTCTGTTCCCGCCGGAGCCGCAATTGCCGTCTTAGCCGGCGCCGGATCTCCCGTCAGGGGCGGCAGAAGCTGTTCATCGACGAAAGAGCAACTCGCAAGCAGGAGAGCGGCGGTGATTGCAACGGGGCGGGAAAGGTTGAATACCATGGTTGTAAAACACTCTTCGTTTCTGTGCGCGCAATAAACCGGTAGCGGAGGGCAAAAAAATTACCTTTCCATGCCGGGCGGTTTTTGTAACCGGAAATCAGTGCCAGATAGTATCTAATGAAAAGCGTGGCGACAAGAACCGATTTCGCTGCAACTTTTTGCGAATTTCCGGTTTAATCGCTTGCAATGCCCACCCCTTTTGATTAATTTCCCGATCCTCGGGCGGACGCAAGCCGCGCCACCGCCCCGCCATTGCGGCAATTAAGCACCGGTAGCTCAGCTGGATAGAGCACTAGACTACGAATCTAGGGGTCGGGAGTTCGAATCTTCCCCGGTGCGCCACTTTCTTTTTATACTTCTAAATCGATAGGGCCTTACACGTCTCGCACCTTGGATGCGTTAGGACGACGTCCCCTCTTTCCGTTTGGAGAGCGCTCTCGCAATAGTCTCGGTGTTTCTTTCGCCCCAGCTGCATAGTGGGACCATGGCTTCAATGAGGCTCTCGCCAAACGGCGTCAGCGTATAATCGACACGTGGCGGGATTTCTTTGTAGTCCGTGCGTAAAATGACACCATGCGCCTCGAGTTCCTTTAATTGCTGGATTAGCATCTTGTGGCTGACGCCGCGCACTTCCCGCTTTAACTCGCCGTACCGTTTTGTTCCGTGACCAAGGAAAAAGAGGATCAACGGTTTCCATTTTCCGCCAATGATACGCAGGGATGCGTCGAGACCGCAGATAAAGGGGGATGGTTCTATGAATTCTTTGTTCATTCCTTATACTTACCAAAAGGTGCATACTTGTCAAAAAGAAACTGTCCCATATCTCCAAATCAGTTTCAATTGAAGGAGATCAAATCATGGGTAAGCTTGAAGGAAAAACAGCTGTCATCACGGGTGGCGCAAGCGGGATCGGCTTGGCGACAGCGAAGCGGTTTTTGGCCGAAGGCGCATTTGTCTATATTTTCGGACGTCGGCAGGATGCTCTTGACGCCGCGTTGGATGAACTTGGCACGAACGCACGCGCAATTCGGGGGGATATCACAAATCTGGAAGATCTGGATAATCTGTTCGAAACGGTGAAAACCGAGAAGGGCCATGTCGATATCTTGTTCGCCAACGCCGGGGTTGGTGAGTTTTCCTCCCTTGGCGAGATTTCCCCGGACCATTATGCCCAAACATTTGAGATAAACGTCAAGGGTACACTCTTTACGGTTCAAAAGGCGCTTCCGCTGCTTGAACCTGGCAGCTCAATCATCCTGACAGGATCGACTGTCGGTGTCACAGGCACGCCCGCGATGAGCGTTTACAGCGCCTCAAAAGCGGCAGTGCGAAACTTTGCCCGAAGCTGGGCTCTCGATCTCAAGGGGACGGGAGTCAGGGTCAACGTCCTCTCCCCCGGGGCAACAGAAACGCATAAAGTCAGGGACTTATTTGCAACAACCGGTATGGAAGACGAAATTGTCGCAGGCTTCATTGAAAACACGCCCTTGGGCCGGATCGGCGATCCGTCCGAAACTGCGGCGGTTGCGGCGTTCCTCGCCTCTGGCGATAGCAGCTTTATGACCGGAAGCGAAGTGTTTGTCGACGGTGGGTACGCCCAGATCTGAGGCGTCATAAGGAGAGATGACAAACGAATATTCTTCTATTATCTGCCGCCAATAAAAACGATATTGGCGGCAGCTTTGATAGTGACGTCTAGTGGTAGGTAATCCTATCTCTTCCGCAGTTTTTGCAGCGTATTCTCCAGCATGTTCAGGAACTGGCTGCGGTCTTTTTTGCTGAACGGGGCGTTGCCGCCGGAGATATCCCCGGTTTCCCGAAGATGCGCGTTGAGGTCGCGCATGGCAAGGGACATGCCGATGGATTGTTCCGTAAAGGGTTTCCCTGTTGGGCCGAGAACAACGGCACCGTTTTTGAGGGACCGGTCGGCGAGCGGAATATCCGAGGTAATGACCACATCCCCCGCAACAACTTTCTCGGCGATCCAGTTATCGGCGGCATCGAAGCCGTCGTCGACCACGACTTGCTCGATCAGCGGGTTCTCAGGAATACGCATCCAGCTGTTACTGACGACGAAGGTCATCAATCGATGCCGCCCGGCGACGCGATAAATCTCCTCCTTTACCGGGCAGGCATCCGCATCAATAAAGATTCTGGTCACGCCTGTCGCGATCTAGCTGGCTTGCTGGATCGCATCCCATACCCGCCTCGGCGTTGCCGGCATATCGATATTGTTGACCCCAAGATCAGCGAGTCCGTCAATGATGCTGTTGATCACGGCGGGCGGCGCGGCGATGCATCCCGCCTCGCCGCAGCCCTTCACACCCATCGGGTTCATGGTGCAGGGAACCTCGATTGTCTCATATTGCAGATCGAGTGGGATGTTATCCGCCCGCGGCATGCCATAGTCCATATAGGAACCGGTGAGAAGCTGACCATCGTCGTCATAGACGGTATATTCGGTGAGCGCCTGACCGATACCCTGTCCCACCCCGCCGATCACCTGATTGCGGACAAGCGCCGGGTTGACGATGGTTCCGAAGTCATCGACGATGATGTAGCGGACCACATCGGTCGCGCCCGTAAGTTCGTCTATCTCGACTTCGGCGATATGGCAGCCGTTGGGATAGGTAAAGGCCTCCACTGTGAAGCTTGCCTTGGAATCGAGGCCTTCCGCGAGATTTTCCGGAAGCTGGCCCAAACCGCGGGCACGGTGGGCGAGTTCCAGAATGCCGATCTTGCGGTCCGTTCCGGCAATGGCGAATTCGCCTTCTTCAGGAGAAAACTCGATATCCACGGCTGCAGCCTCCAGGAAATGACCCGCAAGTTCCTTGCCCTTGTTGATCACTTCATCGCTGGCGGCGTGGATGGCCGGACCCTGCGTCGTCAGGGAGCGGGAGCCGCCCGTGCCACCGCCGGTCTTGATCTTGTCCGTATCGCCCTGAATAATCTCGATATTCTCGAAAGGAACGCCGAGCCGCTCCGCCACGATTTGGGCATAGGCGGTCGAATGACCCTGCCCGGAAGATTGAGTGCCAACAGCAACCGTCACCCGGTCGTCGTCTTCGAAGCGAATGGTGGCGGTTTCCGTCGGATTGCCGGCCGTTGCCTCGATGTAATAGCACATGCCAATGCCGCGTCGCTTGCCGTTCGCCGCGGATGCCGACTTGCGCGCCGCGAAGCCAGCCCAGTCGGAGGTTTCAAGCGCCCGGTCCATGATCCGTTCAAACTCCCCGCTGTCATATACGCAGCCTGTCGCGGTCGTATAGGGGATGGCGGAGACGGGAATGAAATTGATCCTGCGGATTTCCTCCTGTCCGAGGCCGAGTTCCCGCGCAGCCGTGTCCATCAGCCGTTCGATCACATAGATGGCTTCCGGCCGTCCGGCACCACGATAGGCATCAACCGGCACGGTGTTGGTGAAAACGCCGAGGCAGTGATAGTAAAAATTCGGAATGTCATAGACGCCCGGGAGCACCTTCACCGCCGCCATTGTTGGGATCAACGGCCCGAAAGTGGAGAGATAGGCGCCGAGATTGGCGTTGGTTTCCACCTTCATGCCCGTGATCTTGTGATTGGCATCGAACGCCAGTTTGGCGCGTGTGACATGGTCGCGCCCCTGGGTATCGGAGAGGAATGCGTCGCTCCGTTCCCCGATCCATTTGATGGGACGGCCAAGCTTGCGCGATGCCCAGACCGTCACCGCGCATTCGGAATAGAAGAAAAGCTTCATGCCAAAGGCACCGCCGACATCAGGGGTAATGACCCGGACGTTCTCTTCGGGAATATGCAGGATCGCATTGGCGAGGAGGGAGCGAAGCACCCAGCCCCCCTGCGTACCCATGCGGATCGTCATTTTTCCCTCGTTGCTGTCCCAGTCCGCGATGAGCCCCCGCGGTTCCATCGAATTGACCACGACGCGGTTGTTCACGAGTTCTATTTCCGTGACATGGGCCGCCCTCGAGAAGGCATCGGCCACACCTTGCTCATCGCCCTGACCCCAGTCGAAGGCGATATTATTTGTCGCCTGCTCATGCACCAGGGGCTGTCCCGGCGCGTTGGCCGTCTTCGTATCGACGACGACGTCGAGTTCATCGAAATCAACGACAATCAACTCGGCCGCATCTTTTGCCTGCGCAAGCGTTTCCGCGATGACGAAAGCGATATTGTCGCCGACATAGCAGACCTTGTCGGTCGCAAGTACCGGATGTACCGGGTCCGTACGATCGCTGCCGTCGCGGTTTTTGAGCGGGATCATGCAGGGCAGCTGGTTCGCCTTGTCCGCGGCCAGATCTTTGCCGAGGATGATGTCAACAACCCCGGGAGCCTGCCGCGCGTCGTCAATATCTATGGACAGGATTTTTCCATGGGCGATGGGAGAGCGGAGCATATATCCGTAAAGCTGGCCATCGAGCGTAATGTCGTCCGTATATTCGCCCGATCCGGTAATGAGACGAAAATCCTCCTTGCGCTCAACTGACTGGTTTACACCGAATTTCACCATGTTGTTTTTCCACTTTGTTTGAGGTGGCGGCCCCAGCCGCTTTTGTCCATTGTCAATAATACTATCAGACGGGTGCCGGGTGACTTCAACCCCTGAATTAAATTTATGCGGTCATCGCTATTGCTTGGGTTGCTCCCATAGTACCCCGCCCGTCAGAAAGCTTTCAATCTCGCCGTCACTGAATCCATGTTCCTTCAGGATATCGCGGCCCTGTGCCCCGAATGCGGGCGGGGCGGACTTGGCCGACCCCGGCGTGCGGCTCAGCTTGACGGCAACGCCCGTGCCGGAATAACCGTCCATTTCCACCACCATGTTGCGATGGCGCGTATGTGGATGATTTATGGCCTCGGGGACGGACATGGCTGCGCCGGCAGGCACCCCGGCGGCCAGCAGCTGGGTCGCGACTTCAACACCGTCCTTGTCCGCGAAAAGCGCGGTCAGCGCATCGTTCAATGCCTCGCGATTGGCGACGCGGAGCGAATTGTCGGCAAATCTCGGGTCGCTGGACAATTCGGGTGCGCCGAGGGAGGCGCAAAGCTTAGTGAACTGGCCATGGTTGCCGACGCCGAGAAACACCGGCGTCGTCCGTGTGGGATAAAGATCGTAGGGCGCAATATTGGGATGGGAATTGCCCGTCAGTTTCGGCGCATTGCCTGACATCAGGTAATTCGGCGCATGCGGGTGCTGGAGCTGGATGCCGGTATCATAAAGCGAGGCTTCTACCGACTGCCCTTTGCCCGAGACATGCCGCTCGTTCACCGCCATCAGAATGCCAATCGCCGCGTTCATGCCGGTACCGAGATCGACCAGCGGAATACCGATGCGAACCTGACCGGAATCAGGTGATCCGTTGACGCTGATCAGTCCGGCCCAGGCCTGTATTACGGCGTCGTATCCCGGAAACCCGCCAAACGGACCATCTGCGCCGAAGCCGGTGACCCGGCAATGGATGAGACGCGGGAACTTCTTCGAGAGAACGTCTTCATATCCAAGGCCCCATTTTTCAAGACTGCCCGTCTTGAAATTCTCGATCAGCACATCCGCATCTTCGAGCAGTTTCAGAAGGATGTTCTTCCCGTCTTCCTGACGGATATCGAGGGCGATGGATCGTTTATTGCGGTTGGTCCCCGAATAATAAGCCGCAAGGCCCGCTTCGTTATAGGGCGGGCCCCATCCCCTCGTCTCGTCGCCCTGCGGCGGCTCGACCTTGATGATATCCGCGCCATGATCGCCAAGGATCTGTGTGCAGAATGGCCCTCCAAGTACACGGGAGAGATCGATTACTTTCAAGCCTGAGAGGGCACCTTTACTCGACATGTCGGTCCTATTTCTTTTTTTTTTACGGTGAATGGCTATTTTACGTGTTCAACGCCGGAAGTCATTGGAAATATGGCGTCCGCGAAGTTCGGATAGACCTCAGCGACTTTTTGCCGGACGTCCCTGTCTAAAATAGCCAGCAGTTCCGGATCCGGTGACGGCGTTTCCGGCGTATCTTCTGAATAGTCGAAATGAAACCCGGTGTTATCGAGGATATCCTCAAGCGAGCTTGTCGGATGAACAGAAACCAACCGAAACCGCTCTTTATCCTTGTCAAACCTGAAAAACGCCTTGCTCGTGATCAGGCCGAACGGCCCGCCTTTACGGTAGATATGGTCCGCTGAGGTACCGGGTGCGCTGATAAAATCAACTTTTTCGACCAGTGTCCGGCGGGAATGCTCCTCGCGGAAAAGAATAACCTTCGGGATCAGGAAATAAAGATAGGCGGACCCGAAAGTGCCGGGCCAACGGGGGCTCGACTTTGGATAGTCGCCCAGGCCCATCAGGTTGATATTGGCCTTGCCGTCGATCTGCCCGCCGCCCAGGAAAAAGGCGTCGATCCTTCCTTGTGCGGCGCAGTCGAAAAGTTCTCCGCCTCCGCCGGTGAAGAAATTATTGGCGACGGACCCCAGAATATTGACATGCTTCGGGCTTCCCCAGGCCGCCTTAGCAAGAAGCGCGGCGGCGCCCGGAATGGGGGAGGCCGCGCCGACGGCTACATGGTTGCAGTCGCGCAAAAGCCCGGCGATCAGGCAGATCAGCGCTTTCTTTTCATCCGCTACCGTCATGCCATCGCACTTTCGCCGAATACAAACTGCTCGAGATAATCCTCGAAACCGGAATCGCTTGCGGCCATCTCCATATAGCGGCGCATGTGGCTATCATCCCCTTGCGCTCCATTCCAGAAAGGCAGCGGCCAGCTCCCGTTTGGCGCGACAGCAATCTTGCCGACATATAGGGCGGGTAAAACTCCGGCGGCCATTTCCTCAGTTTCGAAGAGACTTGTTTCGCTAATTGCATCCACCGTAACGAACGCGGTTTTCGAGGCATGGGTCATATTGACAAGCTCCCGTTTGCGCCCAAGCCAGACATTTCCGTCGCGGTCCGCGAGTGGCGCATGAAAGAGGGCGATATCAGGCCGGATTGCCGGGATGGCGACGATCGGGTCATCGTCCTCCGCGAAGGGATTCTGGATCACTTTCCAGTCCGGATGATTTTTAAGGATGTCACTTCCCAGAATGCCGCGAAGGGGAATAAATGGTGTTCCCTTTTGCGACGCCTGCAGGCCCGCGTGAATTGCCGGACATGTCGCATCGATGAGGCGGATCGAGCCGTCGCGGACGGCTTTGGTGAAGCGGGGAGCGGGACCGTACTCACCGAGTGTGAGGGCGGAACTCTCCAGCGTCGTGACGCAGCCTGCACCGATCAGAAGTTCTGCCTGAAGACCGCTTGTTGGAACGCCGACAAGATGCAGACTCCGAACGCGCCTTCGGATAAGTGCGCGCGTCGCCGCCATGGAAACGCCGGCATAATCCGCCGGCACTGCGACTTTGGCGCCGTCAGGGACAGCGCCGGCCAGCTCATCAATAGGTGTGATATTGGTAGGCGAAGACAATTTCTTATTCCTTATATTTCGTCCGATCCCATTATGATTGCGATCGTATCTCTCTTACAAGGATAAATGGGGAGGCGCCGACAAATAGGCAAATAATCGAATAGGTGAAGACAACCTGGTAGCTTCCGGTCAGATCGTAGAGCAGGCCGGAGAAGAACGAGCCGCTCGCCACCCCGAGACCACCGCCAACGGAAATACCGCCGTATATCGCCCCAAAACTGCGGCCACGGAAAAGACGCGAGGCGATGGACCCGATCATCGGGCCACGCGACCCCATGGAAAGTCCGAAGCAGATGATAAATCCGTAGAGCGGTAGAATATGATCAGCGCTGTCGAGAAGCCACAGACAGATTACGGCAGTTATCGTAATGACATAACTCAACATCGCTGTGCGGAATAATCCGATTTTGAGCGCTAGGTAGCCGGCGCCGAGCATTCCAACAGGTATCAAGAGGCCTGTAAGACCGAAGTTTACGGACGCTTCAATCGGCGTCAGGCCAATCTCGATCAAATAGGTAACGGCTTGGATGACGATGGAAAACATTCCATTCCCGGTGAAGAAAAAGACCGAAGCAAGACCCCAGAATGACAACGTCCGGACCGCGGCCGCCATTGTCCATTCGACGTCCGGCAATTCAATATCGGAAGATTTGGGCCGGATCAGGTCCCGGCTACCGGCTGCGATGCGGCGCCAGGGCAAGACGAGGATCAGGCAAAGTAAGCCCAATACACTAAACCCCAGCAGCAACTCCGCGTGCCGCCAACCATAGGTTTCGATAAAAATCTGCGAAAATGTGAGGCCGAGCAGAGATCCCAGACCCATGGAAGAATAGATGATGGCCAGTGCCAGCGGTATTTGGCTCCGAAACCACCGGCTCGCCAATGCTGAATTCGTCACATTCCCGAGACAAGAAGCGGAAAAACCGACGAGCAGGCTGATGCTGAAATAAAAATGCCAGATATTCGTGGCAAAGCTCGCGCCGATCAGGCCAATGCCCGCCGTCAGAATGCCGAGGCCATAGACATTTCTCGGGCCCAGGCGATCGAACAAAGTGCCGACGATAGGGCCGGTCAATCCTGTGATAAGACCGCCCATGGAGTAAATCGACGCGACCGTTCCGCGCGGCCAGGAAAATTCGTCTCCTAAGGGAGAAACGAGATTCGGAAAATTTTCCGACGCAAAGCGGCCGGCCACGCCCATCAGAAAACAAATTGCGAGAATGCCGATTGCGATGGGGACGAATTCTGTGGTTTTGGGTTGGGTCAATACCCCCGCTCCGTTCTTATTTTTCTGCCGGGATGACGTGGCACGGATGAATCTTTCTGGGCATTCTAATCCACCCCATGGCAAATAAGAAAGCCCCTTGTTATCAACCCGCTAATCTTTACGGAAAATTGCCGAGGCAATCCAGCCGGCGATGAGAGCAAGAAGAATGGCCGCGATACCATATAGCGCCGGGTAACTATAGGCGAAGTCATAGATGGTTCGTCCGAGGCCCGACTTCTTGATGAACAGCGGTGACGATGTCGCGCTCAGAAGCTCCCCGTCTTTGAAAAGATAAAATTCCGCAATATAGTCGCCGACGGGAACGTTCGCCGGAATAGTTATCGTCGTCCTGAAAAGTTTGTCGCCAAGGAAATAGACGGCCGTTTCCTGGTCCGAATAAAGGTCGTTCTCGGATTTTTGACGGATTATCGCTTCTTCAAAGGACAGGCTTTTTTCTGCCGGTTCATTTGCCTGGAAGCGCAGGCGGGTCGGGCCGATGCGAAGTCGTTTCAAGACGTCGGGAGAGGCTATTTCCTCGACGGCCCGATTGCTTGCAAGCGCATAAAAGCTCGGAACCCGCTTGAATTCCACCGCTTCCGTGTTGACCCAAATCCCCGCGACGCGTTCTTTGCGCCGTACGACGACTTCCTTTTCCGGGCCTCGTACGACAACCAGAACATCGCCAGGGCCGAGATTGTCCTCGTCATCGATCTGGATCGCGCCGAATAGCAGCAATTCCGTTCCCGTGAAATCGGACGTCACAGAAACCAGATGCGACGAGATATCTGTCACGAGGGAAGATTGAGCCGTCGCAGAACCCACGGGAAACAGGCATCCGATCAATACGGCGAAAAGCGATTGCCTAAAGTTGCGGGGCAATTTTTTCATGCGGTCAATGCCCCCCGTCGCTCAGGGTGAAGAGATCGTCCGGCGTGACGACAAGGTCAAACGCCAGCTTCAGGCATACGATGATGACCATGAGGGCGAGAAGGCCGCGCAGTTGTTCCCCGCGAAGTTTGGCGCCGAAACGCGTGCCGACCTGCGCGCCTACGACGGAACTACTCATCAGCAGGAGCGCCAGCATCACATCGACAGTCTGGGTGCTTATCGCATGCAACAGGGTGACGTTGGCCGTTACGAATATAATCTGAAAAAGCGAGGTGCCGATAACGACACTGGTTGGCATTCCAAGCAGATAAATCATCGCCGGAACCATGACGAAGCCGCCGCCGACACCCATGATTGCGGAAAGGATTCCGACCAGAGCGCCGATACCAAGCGGCATCAGGGCGCTGATATACAGCTTTGACTTGCGAAAGCGCATCTTGAAGGGCAAGCCATGTATCCAATAGTGCTGATGCAGCTTCTTGCGCTTTATCGATCCTTTGCGGCTGTCGATCAGGGCATTGACGCTTTCGATGAACATCAATGCGCCGATGGTGCCGAGGAAGATGACGTAGGATAAAGAAATCATCAGGTCGACCTGGCCGACCGATTTAAGGATTGTGAAAATCCAGGTGCCGGCCGCCGAGCCTACAATGCCGCCGATCAGCAGGACTATGCCCATTTTGAAGTCAACGTTTCCGCGCCGCCAGTGAGCAAGCACGCCCGACACGCTCGCCGCGGTAATCTGGTTGGAGACGGTTGCCACGGCGACCGCCGGCGGGATTCCGATAAAGATAAGAAGTGGCGT
This sequence comes from Sneathiella chungangensis, assembly GCF_009882935.1. GTDB lineage: Bacteria > Pseudomonadota > Alphaproteobacteria > Sneathiellales > Sneathiellaceae > Sneathiella > Sneathiella chungangensis. Next base: position 353,743 of record NZ_WTVA01000015.1, on the reverse strand, counting down.
CATGAGAAAGCCGCCGCCGACGCCGAACATGCCAGACAAAAGACCTATCGCACCGCCCATGCCCAGGATCAGAAACAGATTAACTGAAATCTCGGCAATGGGCAGATAAACAGTCATTCGACAGCTTTGGCCTTCTTGATTTTATGCGGTTGGACGGGGCGAGGCGCCGATTCTCTTGGCTATACATGAAAAGGCTAAAGAAGGGAAGGGGACGGCAGGAAAACTTCCCGACATATCCGGCATTCGCGGCCATTTTGCCGCAGGTTGCACGAACATGCCGCGCAACCGGTGAGGATTTTGAGAAAAGGCTTGTGAAAATCGGGTTCGCCAAGCTATCTAAACGCCATTCTGACTGCCGAAAAAGCAAACCGGAGCTGCGATGCGAGTCCTATACGTCGGTAACTTCAACGAAAAGCATGATGGCGGCGCCTTCTACGATTCCAACCGGAAGCTCGCCAACGGTTTTATCCGAAATGGTCATCAGGTCTACCAGTTTAGCGACCGCGATATTGCGAGGTCCTCCACCTGGTTCGGATCCCGCAAATTCGGTGTCGTTCCTGCGAATATGCGATTGATCAAGACCGCGAAGAATTATTGGCCGGATTTGCTCTTCATCGGTCATGCGGATCCGATTTTTGCGCAGACCCTCAAGGAAATACGCAAAGCCGTCCCCCATATCAAAATCGCCGTTTATGATTTCGATCCACTCTGGCAGGCCCAGACTGTGGCCCGTACGGCAAAACATGCGGCTATTGCCGATGCTACTTTTATTACAACTGCGGGCGATGGGCTGAAGCAATTTGCGAATAAGCGCAATGTCGTCAGCTTTTTCCCCAATCTCGTCGATCCCAGCATTGATACGGTGCGTGCCTTCGATAATCCCAATCCGAAATTCCGTCTCTTCTACGGCATGGGCAATGCGAAGGAGGGCAGTGAGCGGCGACAGGTTGCCGAAATGATCCTTGACCGGTTTGGCACGCAGACGATGGAAATTCTCGGAATGTCCGGAAAGCCGCCGATTAGCGGTATTACCTACCAACGCCGGATCGGAGATTCCCGGATGGGTCTCAACCTCAGCCGTGATGAAATATTCCCGCTATATAGCTCCGACCGGATGGCGCAATATACCGGAAACGGACTTATGACCCTTATCCACCGGCGGACGGGATATGATCAGATTTACAAGGAAGATGAACTTGTCTTCTATGATGATTTCGACCAGCTTCTTGAAAAGATCGCCTATTTCAATGACCATGATGACGAGGCGCGGACCATCGCCCGGAACGGTTGGAAACGGACACATGAAATCTTTAATGAACGACTGGTGACCAAATATATTACCGAAGTGACGTTCCGTCAGGAGCTCAGCGAAGATTATCAGTGGCCCACGGAACTGCACCGGGCCTGACTAATCAGATACCCGCTTTTTTCAGTTCAGCCGGCAATCTTCCGCCGATCCAGTAAAAATACATCCTGAAATCGCTGTAAAGTGACCAGAGGGGGTAGGTGAACGTCGCGGGGCGGTTCTTCTCAACGAAGAAATGCGCGACCCAGGCCGGACCGTAGCCGGCCACGAGCGCCAGTAAAATCAGCCATGGCGTCTTTAGGGCAATGGCGGCAATCAGGCAAAACAGGGCAAGCGTCGTTCCGAAATAATGCAGCCGGCGGCAACTCACCTTCGAATGTTCCCTGAGGTAATAGGGCCAGAATTCGTCATAGCTGCTAATCTTGTCCGCCATTTCCTGTGTCTCCCAACAAATTTACGCGCTATTATAATAGAAAAACCCGCCTCAAATCCATCCGGACAAATTTCCTGCAGGAGGTTGACGTTTACGTAAACGTCAACTATATTCATCGCAGGGGTCAGGATTGGGAATCATATGAACGCCAGAACAAAAATTGAGACGGAAGACCGGATAAGCTTCTCCATTACAGAGCTCGCCGAGGAATTCGGCGTCACTTCCCGCACCATCCGTTTTTATGAGGACAAGGGTCTGATAAATCCGGCGCGTGAGGGAACAACGCGGATCTATTCCCGGAGCGATCGCGGCCGGCTGAAGATTATCCTGCGCGGCCGACGTTTGGGATTCAGCCTTCAGGATATCAAGAAAATGCTGGACATGTATTCACCAGAAAGCGGCAGTACAGACCAGCTCACCTTCACACTGAAAAAATGCGAAGAGCAGCTTGAAAAACTGAATGCGCAGCGAACGGATATCAATGAAGCGATTGCGGAGCTTGAAGATGGTATCGCCCAGTTGAAGGAACATCTGGCGTCAGGCGGAAAGCCGCTGGGCGGTTGCAAGAAGACGATCGCGTAGCTACCCGGTAAGTGAGTCAACCAAATTTCCAAACGTGAAAAGCATGCTCTATGTAAAAGGGCAGAACGAAAATAACGACCGGGAGTAGCCGGTTCATCTAATTGATCTGAAAGGAAGTTGAGACAATGAAAAATGTCGTAATCGCGGGATATGCACGCTCTCCCTTCACCCTTGCAAACAAGGGGGAGTTGATCAAGATCCGCCCCGATGAAATGACGGGACAGGTGGTCAAGGGGCTGATCGCCAATACCGGCGTGAATGTCGAGGATATTGAGGATGTGATCATCGGCTGCGCCTTCCCGGAGGCAGAGCAGGGCCTAAATGTCGCCCGTATCATCAGCTTCCTTGCCGGCATTCCGAAATCCGCCGCGGCAACGACGGTCAATCGTTTTTGCGGTTCCTCCATGCAGGCCATCCATATGGCCGCTGGCGCGATCCAGATGGGCGCAGGCGAAGTATTTGTCTGTGGCGGGATCGAGAGCATGACCCGTGTGCCCATGGGTGGTTTCAATCCCGCGCCGCACCCGGGGCTTTATAAATCCTATCCGGAGGCCTATGTCTCCATGGGAATTACGGCGGAAAACCTCGCAAAAAAATATAACATCTCCCGTCAGGAGCAGGAGGAAATGGCGGTGGAAAGTCATGCCCGCGCCACCGCCGCCCGCGAAGCCGGTAAGTTCAGTGACGAGATTATCCCGATTGTCGATGGCAATACCCGCGTTGAACAGGATGGCTGCATTCGTCCCGAGACGACAATGGAAACCCTCGCGGGACTGAAGCCGGCTTTTGATGCGAATGGAACAGTCACGGCGGCGACTTCCTCCCCGCTCACCGATGGCGCGTCGGCCACGCTCGTCTGTTCCGAAGAATATGCCGATGCGAACGGGCTTAAGAAACTCGCACGCATCAGGTCGATTGCCGTCGCGGGCTGTGCGCCGGAGCTGATGGGTATCGGACCGGTTCCGGCCACCAAGAAAGCGCTGGAGCGTGCGGGCGTCACTCTCGCGGATATGGATATCATTGAACTGAACGAGGCGTTTGCGGCGCAGGCCTTAGCGGTCCTGAAAGAATCCGGCATGGATTTCGCCAAAACCAATCTTGATGGCGGCGCTATAGCCCTCGGCCATCCGATGGGCGCGACAGGGGCCCGTATCACTGGCAAGACGGCAAGCCTGTTGCAGCGCGAAGGCAAGGCGCTCGGTCTTGCCACACAATGCATCGGCGGCGGTCAGGGTATCGCCACGGTTCTGGAGGCCTGCTAATCATGGCGATTGAAAAAGTTGCCGTTATCGGCGCAGGTGTCATGGGCGCGGCGATTGCCGCCCATGTTGCCAATGCGGGCGTTCCGGTGGTGTTGCTGGATATCGTTCCGAAAGATGCCAAGAACCGGAATATGCTGGCTGAGGGTGCGGTTGCGACCATGCTGAAAACCAAGCCCGCGCCCTTCATGCACAAGAAGAACGCGCGGCTGGTCACGACGGGCAATCTTGAAGACAACCTCGATCTCGTTGCCGATTGTGACTGGATCTGCGAGGCAATTATCGAGAATACGGGGCTAAAGCAGGACCTTTACAAGCGTCTCGACGGCGTACGTAAAGCAGGCTCCATTGTTACTTCCAACACCTCCACCATTCCGCTCAAAACACTGATGGAGGGGATGCCGGAAAGCCTACAGAAGGATTTTGCCATCACCCATTTCTTCAACCCGCCGCGTTATATGCGGTTGTTTGAACTGGTCGGCGGTGAACATACCCGCAATGAAGCGCTGGATGAGTTGCGCAAATTCGCGGACGTATCTCTGGGTAAGGAAGTTGTCGACTGTTACGACACGCCCGGGTTTATTGGTAACCGGATCGGCATTTACTGGTCCTCTGTGGCGACACGCTCCGCCTACGATCTCGACCTCACGGTTGAAGAGGCCGATGCGGTTTGCGGTAAGCCGATGGGCATCCCCTCCACCGGGATTTTCGGTCTCGGCGACCTGACGGGTATCGATCTGGGACCAAAGGTGATTGCCTCCATGCTGGCGGAGCTGCCTGCAAGCGATGTGTTTTCTCGGGAATATGACGAAAATCATCCGCTGGTCGCGATGACCGCGAAGATGATCGAAGAGGGCTATACGGGCCGCAAGGGCAAGGGCGGTTTCTACCGCATGAATAAAGAGGGCGGCAAACGCGTCAAGGAAGCCCGCAATCTCAAAACCGGTGAATATGCCAAGGCCCAGAAACCACAGCTCGGGTCCGTCAAGGCGGCGAAGAAGGGCCTGCGTGCCCTCGTCGAATATGACGACAAGGGCGGGCAATATGCCTGGGCGATCCTCTCGAAGACGATTTCCTACGCGGCCTCGCTGGTGGGTGAGATCGCCGATGACATCATCGCCATCGATACGGCCATGAAAACCGGCTATGCCTGGAAATATGGTCCGTTCGAACAACTCGATCAGCTCGGCAACCAATACTTTATTGATCGGCTGGAAGCTGAAGGGCTACCGGTGCCGGAATTCCTGAAAAAAGTTGGCGATCGCCCGCTCTATAAGGAAGAGGGTAAGGACGCTTTCTACATGACGGTTGACGGCGACTATGCAGTCGTTCCGGTGGCGGAAGGCGCGTGGATGCTCGCCGATATCAAGCGCGGCAGCGAGCCGGTAATGTCTAACAAGGGCGCAAGTATCTGGGATCTCGGAGACGGTGTCGCCTGCCTTGAAATTCACACAAAGATGAACTCCATCGATCAGGATGTGGTCGCGATGTTGCAGGAAGCGGGCAAGATCGACAAGAAGGGCTTCAAAGCATTGGTTATCGGCAATGATGCGGATAACTTCTCCGTTGGCGCTAATGTCGGCCTCGCGCTTTTTGCGGCCAATGCGGCGATGTGGCCGGTGATCGAGAATTCGATCTCTGAAGGTCAGAATGCGTTGATGAAACTGAAATACGCACCCTTCCCCGTGGTTGCGGCTCCGGCTGGTATGGCGCTCGGTGGCGGCTGTGAAATTGTACTCGCGGCATCAGCTGTTCAGGCTCATGCAGAAAGCTATATGGGTCTTGTGGAAGTTGGTGTCGGGGTGATCCCTGGCTTCGGCGGCTGCAAGGAACTGGTCATCCGCGCGATGATGAACAAGAAACGCCCGGGCGGCGCAATGCCGGCGCTATCCGGCGTGTTCGAGGCTATTTCCACCGCAAAGGTTGCAACAAGCGCGGCAGAAGCGCGGGACATGATGATCCTGCGCGAGGGTGACCGAGTCACCATGAACCGCAAGCGTGTTCTCGCCGATGCGAAGAAACGCGCGCTTGAAATGGTGGAGGGTTACACCGCGCCCGAACCCGTGGAAGTCAACCTTCCCGGCGCGACGGCGGCGGCGGCCTTCGATATGGCGGTTTCCGGGTTCGTGAGCATGGGCAGGGCCACCGCCTATGACGGTGTAGTCAGTGAGCAGGTCGCCCGCGTCCTCACCGGCGGGGATACGGATATCACCCAGCCGGTGACCGAAAAGAAGCTGCTACAGCTGGAACGCGAGGGGTTCATGACTCTCATCCATAACCATAAAACGCTTGACCGGATCGAGCATATGCTCACCACCGGCAAGCCGCTTAGAAACTAGAAGGGAGTATCGAGATGCCTGTTTATAACGCACCGGTAAAAGACTTCAAATTTGTCCTCAACGACCTTCTGGGTCTCGACAAGATGACCAATATGCCGGGTTTCGAGGACGCGACACCGGACATGATTGATGCGATCCTTGAAGAGGGCGGCAAGCTGATGAGCGAGGTAATACAGCCGCTCAACCAGGTCGGCGACAAGGAAGGCTGCACCTGGAACAATGGCGAGGTAAAAACCCCGACCGGATTCAAGGAGGCCTATGACGAATATCGCGCCGCCGGATGGATGGGCCTTGATGCCGATCCGGAGTATGGCGGGCAGGGCCTTCCTCATGTCATAGGGATCGCCTTCGCCGAAATGATGAGCGCGGCCAACATGGCGTTCGGCATGTATCCGGGCCTCACTCATGGCGCCTATGCGGCCATTCATAAGCATGGCACCGATGAACAGAAGCAGACGTGGCTTCCGAAAATGGTCACCGGTGACTGGACCGGCACCATGAACCTGACCGAGCCGCATTGCGGCACGGACCTTGGCCTTATGCGTACCAAGGCGGTGCCGCAGGACGACGGCAGCTACAAGATTACCGGCACGAAGATTTTCATCTCCGCCGGCGAGCATGATATGGCGGATAATATTGTCCATCTGGTGCTGGCGAAAATTCCGGGGGGCCCGGACGGGATCAAGGGTGTCTCACTCTTTATCGTGCCGAAATTCCTGCTGGACGCGGATGGAAACCCTGCCACCCGCAACGGGGTTGAGTGTGGTTCCATCGAGCATAAGATGGGTATTCATGGCAACTCCACCTGCGTCATGAATTATGAGGATGCGACGGGCTGGCTCTTGGGCGAGAAGCACAAGGGCATGCGCGCCATGTTCACGATGATGAATGCCGCCCGCCTCGGCGTTGGAATTCAGGGCCTCAGCCAGGCCGAAGTCGCCTATCAGAACGCGGTGATCTATGCGAAGGACCGTCTGCAAGGCCGGTCTATTTCCGGTGTCAAGGCGCCGGACAAGCCCGCCGATCCGATCATCGTGCATCCGGACATTCGCCGGAACCTGCTGATGATCCGGGCCTTTACCGAAGGCGCCCGCGCCTTGGGGCTTTGGGCAGGCTTGCAGGTCGATATGGTGGAGAAGCACCCGGATGAAGAGGGACGCCGCGCCGCCGATGAAGCGCTCTCGCTTCTCACGCCGGTCATCAAGGCCTATTTCACCGATATGGGCTTTGAACTCGCTGCGACCGCGATGCAATGTTATGGCGGTCATGGTTATATCCATGAATGGGGAATGGAGCAGTTCGTCCGCGATGCCCGCATCACCCAGATCTATGAAGGGGCGAACGGTATTCAGGCGCTTGACCTCGTCGGTCGCAAGCTGCCGCAGAATATGGGCCGCAACCTTCGTCAGTTCTTCCATCCGGTGGATGCTTTCATCCAGGAAAATATGATGGACCCGGACCAGAAGGAGTTTGTCATGCCGCTCGCGAAAGCCTTCGCGAAGCTGCAGCAGGGAACGGCGCTTCTCGGCGAAAAAGGCATGAAAAATCCCGATGAAGCCGGAGCGGCGTCGACGGAATATCTTCGCATGTTCGGCCTTGTCGCACTTGGCTTCATGTGGGCGCAAATGGCGAAAATCGCCAAGGCGAAACTCGCTGAGGGAACCGACGATCCAGAGTTCTACAAGACCAAGCTGGTGACCGCGCGGTTCTTCTTTGAGCGCATGATACCGGATGTCTCCTCCCTCCTTGTGAAAATGAGCGCGGGATCAAAAACGATGATGGAACTCGACGCTGAAGCGTTCTAGGTCGTCAGGTATGAGATATACGAAAAGGCGGGTCTTTTGGCTCGCCTTTTTTTGTGGAGAAATGCGATACAAAAGGCTAGACTTGGACAAAATTGACAAATTGTCAAATGCAGGGAAAGTCGCACGAAAATTAAAAACAAAGGTGGCGAGATGATCGAGAGAAGCATTTTCAGCGAAGAGCATAATATTTTCAGGGAAACGGTCCGCCGCTTCTATCAAGAACATATCATCCCGCATCATGCCCAGTGGGAGAAAGACGGGCAGGTGAGCCGCGAAGCCTGGCTGGAAGCCGGCAAACAGGGGCTTCTCTGTATGCCGATCCCGGAGGAATATGGCGGCGCGGGCGCCGACAAGCTTTACAGCATTATCATGATGGAGGAGCAGGCGCGCGCGGGGACGTCTGGGCCGGGCTTCGGCCTTCATTCCGAGATTGTCGGACCCTATATCCTGAACTACGGCACGGAAGAGCAGAAGAAGAAATATCTGCCAAAAATGGCGCGCGGCGAAATCATCGGCGCCATTGCCATGACGGAACCGGGCGCCGGATCCGACCTGCAGGGGGTCAAGACCCGCGCGGTGAAGGATGGCGATGACTACATCATCAATGGCTCCAAGACTTTTATCACGAACGGCTTTATGTCGGATCTGGTCATTGTCGTGACGAAGACGGACCCGACGGCGGGCGCTAAAGGTACCACTCTGTTTTTGGTTGAAGCAGGCACGCCCGGTTTTGAGAAGGGCCGCAATCTCGATAAACTCGGGCTCAAGGCCCAGGATACGGCGGAACTTTTCTTCGATGACGTCCGCGTCCCGGCAAGCAACATGCTCGGCGGCGAGGGAAAGGGTTTCTTCTGCCTGATGCAGGAACTCGCCTGGGAACGGCTACAGATCGCGATCGGCGCCACGGCGACGATGGAAGCGGTTCTTGAAGAAACCATTGACTATGTGAAGGAGCGGGGTGCCTTCGGTAAGAAGATTATCGAATTCCAGAATACGCGTTTCAAGCTTGCTGAACAGAAGACGCAAGTGCAGATTGCCCGAGTCTTCGTTGATAAATGTATTGAGGAATTGCTCAAGGGCAACCTCCAGGTGGCGACCGCCGCCATGGCAAAATACTGGTGCTCCGATCTCGAAAACAAGGTGATTGACGAATGCCTGCAATTGCATGGCGGCTACGGTTTCATGTGGGAATACCGGGTTGCGCGATCCTACGCTGATGCCCGGGTACAGCGCATTTACGGCGGCACCAACGAGATTATGAAAGAACTCATCTCCCGAGAATTGTAAAAGTGATGACACGCGCCATTCGCTGACTCGGCTGCTTTATTTCCGTCAATTGTGGCGCTCACCGTCGGGCGCGTAGATAATTGCCTCGCCTTCGGCGTTGTTTGTAAAATGAACTGCTTTTGCGTAGTATGATCCGGGGCTATCGGGAAGGAGCAAATGCAATGAAGCAGTTCGCGAAATTAATGACTGTGGTTTGCGCCACAGTTGCAGGGATTGGCGTATCGTTCGCATCGGCAGAAAATGTAAAGGTGACACCCCTCGGCGGGCAGGAAGGGGAGTTCTGCCGACTGGATCGGGCCATGGTATTTGAAGATCCGAACGGAACCCGGGTTCTGTATGACCCCGGCATGACGGTCGCCGGTCCGGAAGATCCAAGGCTTGGAAACATAGATATTGTCTTGATCAGCCATATGCACGGGGACCATGTGGGGTCCCGTCACAATGCGGCGCCGAATACGGGGAGTTGCGCGGAACCAGATTTATCCGTTGTTGCTGTTCCCAATACCAATGTGGTCAATATCGTTCTAGCCAAGAACGCCAAGATTGTTACCGGAAGTGAAATGCCAGAGTTCTTTGCGAAGAAACTTGCCTCCCTAGGCGGCGATCCGAAGAATTCGATGCTTGTCCGCTTCGGGGCAAACAAGGAAATTGGCGGCGTGAATATTACAACGGTACCCGCTGTCCACAGTAACGGCGTTCATCCCAGTATGATTGGGGGCGATCTTGGGGATTCCCTGGCCGCCGCCGGGCTTGGCGGGCATGTCGGGCCGCCAACCGGATATGTGCTTAAGTTTTCCAATGGACTTGTCGTCTATCTCTCCGGTGATACGGGCATTACGGCGGAACAGGAACTCGTTGTCCGCGATTATTATGCGGCAAAACTGGTCGTGATGAATATTGGCGATACCTTCACCACAGGCCCGACCGAAGCGGCCTATGTCATTAATGAAATGGTCAAACCGGCTTCCGTGATTGCGTCTCATGCCAATGAAGAGGCGACGAAAGACGGGAAAATTATTGAAGGAACACGGACGGATATTTTCAAGAAAGCAGTAAAAGTTCCTGTCTATGCAGCCTTGAGCGATAAGACGCTGGAATTTAACGCCGAAGGCGCCTGCGTTTCGGGTTGCTGATGTAAAAGTCAATCGGCGTTCAAGATAAGAGGCCGGTTCTCCGGCCTCTTTTAATTAGGGCGTCTTGTGATTTCTTCGCCCACCGCGAATTTCGCGCGCCATCTAAGGGGACCAGAACCCATTCGACGGCGCGCGCGGGCGTATAGGCGTGGCTGTTTAGGGCTTGGTGGCTTAGAGCCGAAACTCCAATTATATCTGAAGAACATTTACCCATCTCCGGCCGTTGACCCCGGGGCGCAGAATATGGCCCCGGGCGACGTGTGGCAATTAACGCAAATGCTGATGAACCGCGCCTGATGTAAGGTCATTGCCTAGAGCTGTGATTTTAGCAATTTCTCCTTCGGGAAACTCGTGAATTCCTCCGGTAGCGGGACGGATTTCCGCGTGGTCATGTCGAAATAGCATCCGATGACAGTTGTTGTAACCGCGATGGTTCCCTTGTCCATATCGATCAGATTATGACCGAAACGGAATATTTTTCCATCAGCGCCCATCAGTCCGCTTTTAAGCAGGATTGCCGCCGATTTCTTAATTGGCGCATGGAACTCTGAATAGTAATCGAGGGCGGCAGATCCGAGATTGCGGTTTCGGATAATCTCGCGCGTCAGGCCAACGGCATTTATGATATGGGTCGCCGCATCCGAGAAATAACCGACGATGTGGCGCATCTCGATCGTATCGAACTGGTCACATTCCCATACGTCGACGGAGCCACGCGCGCTTTCGAACATGTGATTTAGGGGTCTGTTGGGCATCAGGTCTCCGGCAAAGGGCGCCGGGCGATAAACGGCCGGATGCTCGTCCATCAACCTTTCTGCCGCGTCGCGCACATCGGCGGGAAGCGGAAGTTCCTCGTCCGTATCATAGTCCGTATACCCGGCAGAGAATTCGTAAACTGCGGACAGCCTGTCCTTGACCGCATCATAGATATGTATAAAGGCCTGAATGCCCTCTTCCGTCACGTGTCTAATTCCGCAAATTCCGTATAGCGGCGTTCCCTCGTGAACTTCCGATTTATACTGAATACGCAGGGTTTTGAAGCGGAGTCCCTTGCGCGTACTGCGGATGACAGTTGGGGAAAGGCCCAGTGCATGCTGCAAATGCGCGAAGGCATCAGAACCCTTCGACATATAGAACTGAACGTTCATATGGCGCATCTGGTCGCATTCCCAGGATTCCACGCCACCACGGTAACAGGGGATCAACTTGCTCATGCCGCGTCCTCCGCTTCCGTTATAATTTCGGTTATTTTCCGGCGGATTTGCTCGCTTAAGGGAACGGATTTGCGCCGCTCCAGATCCATATAGACGGAGGTCATCTTGTTGATGAAGGCAAGGGCGCCGGTTTCGCTGTTATAAAGCCGGTGATCAAATGAAATTGATTTTTCGGAATGTCCAATAACCGCGCTTTCCATATGGATGATGTCGCCGGCTCGGAGTTCGGCAAGATATCGGCTTTCCTGATGGACAGCGGCGAGACCGCGCCTGCCGCCCTTCATGTCGGCCGGATCGATCCCGATGAGATAAAACATATGGCACATCGCCTGGCTTATCCTGGCATTGTAGAATTGAATATTCATGTGACCCAAAAGGTCGCATTCTCGCATCAGAACCTGGCCGCGATAGCTCTCTACATAGCCGCTCATGAAAGGGGAACTCCTGTCTTCACAATTGTTATTCTTCTTCTTATTGCGCCAACCTTAATAACATCCGTTTTGCATACCGGTCGACCATTTCTTGCGGTTGCTGATTCAATAGTTGCAGTCTCCCGCCGTTTTCCAGCATCAAGAGCCCGAGGAGAAAGGCGACAAAATCAATCGTTTCCTCCTGCGAGAGTGCGGGCGGCACGGAATGTATCCGGTGAAGACTGTTTGCAAGCAACCCCATCAGCGTGAGCAGCCTGCTATCGAACTCCTTCCTCACGACTGGCGGTATTTTTGCATCTTCCGCCGCAAGTCCCGGCAGCGTCAGCAACAGAAGCCGCCGTTCTTCCGGTCGTTCACAAAAATAATCCGCGACCAGAGAGAAGGCGCGTCTGTTTGTGGACTTATCCTCAGTGGGCGACGTCGATGCCGCTTTGATATGGCGTGTCAGTTCATTCAGAATGGTCGCCAACAGTTCAAGCTGAATCTCTTCTTTCGTCTGAAAATACGCATAAGCTGCGCCGAGGGAATACCCGGCCTCCGCCGCAATGGCCCGCATATTCAGGCCATCCAGTCCCTTCTCGGCAAATATGCGCCTTGCCGCGGCAAGAATATGTCGACGTTTGAAGGACCGAATGCTATCCGTACGGTTTTGCTTTTTTCCCGGTTTTGCCATTGAATGCCCTCGCAGATTATACATTATCATAAAAAATGAACATTGTTTAATTTTTCTTTAGATGATCTACCCGATAGTTTTTGAAATTTTTTCGACGGAATAAATTCGGACGGCGCGTTGAAAGGTTAGTCACATAATGAAGGAGACTAAAGTTATGAAACGTAAATTTATTATCGCCTCTATGATTGCTTCCCTGACTATCCCCGCACTTGCCATCGCTGCGACGGACGGCGCGCCGAAAAAATCACATAAAGGCGATATTTTTGAGCGCCTGGATACCAATAAGGACGGCGAGATCAGCTTCGAGGAAATGACGGCCAAATCTACCGAGCGCTTTTCCAAGCTCGACAAGGATGGCAACGGCACCGTCACTGTTGAGGAAATGACAGTTAGCAAGAGAGAGTTCTTTGACAAGCTCGATGCCGACAAAAACGGCACCATCAGCAAGGAAGAGGCCAAGGCGTTTCACGAAATGAAGCGGGAAATGCGGAAAGAACGTCATGCTGCACGGATGATGGAGATTCTGGATTCGAATGGTGACGGCACCGTTTCAAAAGAGGAATTCACCGCTGCATCCGATAAGCGCTTCGAGGCGGCCGATACCAACAAGGATGGGATTCTCTCCGCGGATGAGCTTCAGACCATGGGCCCGAAGAAACACGGCATGAAAAAAGGCTAACAGAAGTAAACGCGAGTCCTTGTCATCGCGTTTTAAAGGCCCGCTCTCCTTCCCTTTGAAAGAGCGGGCCTTTATGTTTCAGGCGGAAGCTTTTCCTGTGAAATAGCTGTCAATAAACCCGGTCGTCGCGTTGCCGTCCGTAAACGCGGGATGCGAAACGCATTCTTTCAGAAAATGCCGGTTGGTGACCAAGCCGTCGTCGACCGTTGAGTCGAGGGCGCGAATAATATTCGCTTGCGCCGCCGCGCGGGTCTCGCCAAATCCGATAACCTTGGCGATCATCGCATCGTAATAAGGCGTCACTTCATAGCCATCCACAAGGCCGTGATCCGTGCGAATTCCGATGCCCTCCGCCGGGCGCCATTTATTAAGCACGCCAACCCGGGGCAGGAATTTTTTTTCGGGATCCTCCGCGTAGAGCCGCGCCTCTATCGCGTGACCTTTAAGAGAAATCTTTTCTTGTGTCAGCGGCAACGGTTCGCCGGCGGCGACCCGGAGCTGCCATTCGACGAGATCGAGTCCGGTTATACATTCCGTGACCGGATGCTCGACCTGCAGGCGCGTATTCATTTCAAGGAAATAAAAATCTCCTTCCCGATCCAACAGGAATTCGAAGGTGCCGGCCCCCGAATATCCGATGGTCTTTGCCGCGGTGGCGGCCGTTGTTCCCATTTTATCGCGCAGCTCGGCGCTGACGGCGGGGGACGGGGCCTCCTCTATTACCTTCTGGTGCCGCCGCTGAATGGAGCAGTCTCGCTCGAACATGTGGACGGCATTGCCGTGATTATCCCCGAAGACCTGTATTTCGATATGCCGGGGCTCGATGATCGCCTTTTCAAGGATGAGTTCCGGCGATCCGAAAGACCGTTCGGCTTCCGAGCGCGCGGTCTTCAGGGCCTTGAGTAATTTCTCCGGTTTTGCGACCAGGCGCATGCCGCGCCCGCCGCCACCGGCCGCCGCCTTCACCATGATAGGGAAGCCAATGCCCTCCGCCGCGGCGATCAGGGCGTTATCCGATTGATCCTCGGCTTCATACCCCGGAATGCAGGGCACGCCCGCCGCGATCATATATCGTTTTGCCGCTGCCTTGTTGCCCATTAGGGCAATTGTATCCGGATCCGGACCGATAAAAACGATGCCTGCGTCCGCACATGCGCGGGCGAAATCGGCATTTTCAGAAAGAAATCCGTAACCGGGATGGATGGCCTCCGCGCCTGATTTCCTCGCCGCCTCGACAATCTTCGCTATCGAAAGATAGCTGTCCGTCGCAGGCGGAGGTCCGATCAATATTGCCTCATCCGCCATTCGGGTGTGGCGGGCATTTGCGTCCGCTTCCGAGTAAACCGCGACGGTTTGGATATCCAGTCGTTTCGCCGTTTCAATTATTCGACACGCAATTTCGCCACGGTTGGCAATCAGGATTCTTGAAAATAGTGGCATTGCTCTATCGTCTTTCATCCGCGCCGTTGTTTGGGCAGGGTATCCATATATTTGCAGATGATACCGAGCATCACTTCATCTGCGCCGCCGCCAATGGACGAAAGCCGCCCGTCGCGATAAAGCCGGGTAATCGGCGTTTCATTCATGAAGCCCATACCGCCATAATATTGGAGACAGGCATCGGCAATCTCCCGGGTCAGGCGCCCGACCTTCAGTTTCGCCATGGAGGCAAGCATCGTCACATCTTCGCCCCGGACATAATCATAGACCGCGCGATAGGCGAGGGAACGGAGTTGCTCGACTTCGGTCAAAAGCTCCGCGAGGCGGAAATGGATATACTGATTGTCGATGAGCGGTTTGCCGAATGCCACGCGCGTCCGGGTGTAGTCAATGACGTCATTAATCGCTTTTTCAAGCGGTTTCAATCCGGCCCCGGCCGCCCAGAGCCGTTCCTCCTGAAACTGCATCATCTGGTAGGTAAAGCCTTTGCCTTCTTCCCCGATCAGGTTTCGCTGCGGAACGCGGACATCTTTGAAAAAAAGCTGCGCCGTGTCGGAAGAACGCATGCCCATCTTGTCGAGCTTGCGCGCGAGCGTGATGCCGGGGCTATCCATCGGAACGACGATCAGGGATTTGCTCTCATGCATGGGACCGTCACTGGTGTTGACCAGCATGCACATGAAGTCTGCCTGCGCGCCATTGGTGATCCACATCTTCTGGCCGTTAATGATGTAGTCATCGCCGGCTTTGCGGGCATGGCTCTTGATCGCCGCAACATCCGATCCGGCCCCTGGTTCCGAGACGCCGATGCAGGCAACAAAATCACCGGCAATGGCAGGCCGTAGATAAGCCTCCCGAACGTAGTCGGAGCCGAAGCGTGCAAGCGCCGGGGTTGCCATGTCCGTTTGCACACCGATCGCCATCGGCACGCCACCACAGTTTATCTGCCCGAGTGTTTCGGAAACCGCGAGGCTGTAGGAATAATCAAGGCCGAGTCCGCCATATTTCTCCGGCTTGCAGACGCCGAGAAATCCCTGATCGCCGAGTTTCTTGAAGAGCTCATGGGCCGGGAATGCACCGTCCGCCTCCCATTCATCGACATAGGGGTTTATTTCCTGATCGATAAATTTGGTGAGCGAGCGGATGATTTCCTGATGTTCGGGTCCGTAAATCATTCCCCGTCCTCCTGTAAAAACTTGGGGATCTCAGCGAGGTGAAACCCGTTGAACGCCTTGTTGTTCTTATGGTCCGGCATGTCCCAGTTCATACGGATATTCGGTGCACCCCCATCAACGCGCAGGCAGCTTCCCGTTATGAAGGCCGCTGCCTCCGAGAGCAGAAAAACAATGCCGGCGGAAATTTCCGATTCCGTTCCCATGCGCTTGACCGGGTGCGAAGCGATACGGGCCTTGACCCGCGCCTTCCACCAGTCGGGATAGGTATCCATTCCCGACGAGACAATCATGCCCGGAGCGATGGCATTTACCCGGACACCGGCCGGTGCCCATTCAAGGGCGGCAGTTTCTGTGAAACTCAGCATCCCTTTCCGGGCCGCTCCCGAATGACCCATCCCCGGCATGGAGTTCCACATATCGGCGATCATATTGACAATCGGGCCGCCGCCATTTTCCTTCATCCACTGGACGTAACATTCCCGGGCGAAGAGAAAGCCGCCTGTCAGGTTGGTTTTGATCACCGCGTCCCAGCCCTTCAACGATATCTCCTCAAGCAGCGCTGGAAACTGACCGCCGGCATTGTTGACGAGGCCGTGTATAGCACCGTGTTGCGCGACAATATCGGCAACGGTTTGCTTGACGGCGTCTTCATCCCGGATGTCGCAGGTATGGATTGTCGCACTGCCGCCGGCCTCATCAATTTCCCGCTGGACGGTTTCCAGTTTTTCCAAAGACCGGCCCACAAGGGCAACCCGTGCTCCCAATGAGATAAGTTCATGCGCCGTACAGCGGCCGATGCCGCTGCCGCCGCCGGTCACCACGATGGACTGTCCGTCGAACAATCCGGGCCGGAAAATGGATCGGTAACTCATAAGTTTCTCCCACGTTTCTTTTTCTTTTTTATCGCGGTCCTGCGCATCCGAGAATGTCACCCGGGCGTCAGATCGGGAATTGACAGACTGACGCTTGACCTTTACGTTAACGTCAAGATCAAAACCGGAGATCCTTCGCGGATCTTCATTGTAGTTTTATAGACATTTTTGGTGCAATCCTGAAAGGAAAAGAAAATGGCGACGCTGGAAGAAATTACCGAAGGCATGCGGGCGCGGGTCGGCGAAGATAGCGGTCTTAACGCGACGCTGAAATTTGATTTCGGAGACGATGGCGTCGTCTATCTTGATGCGGCCACTGTGCCCAACGTCGTTTCGAACGAGGATAAGGAAGCGGACTGCACGATCACAATTACCAAGGAAAATTTTGAGGCGCTGGCCAACGGCGACCTTGATCCGACGACCGCCTTTATGATGGGCAAGCTTAAAATCGGCGGAAATATGGGTATTGCGATGAAATTGCAGAGCGTTTTCGCCTGAATCTGGAAATTTTGCGCTTTCGGGCGAAATTTTCTCTGTACCTTTTCGCCGCGAGCCATTATGAAAGGCGCTTCGAATTTTAGTTGCAAGCGAGTGGAGCTAGTCACATGACTGCGAGATCAGCACGGAATGGCCGCAACCAGGGCGGCAAGAGCCGGAAAAAAGGCGGCGGCGGAAGCGGCGACGGACTGACCAAGAACAGCCGGTCCAACCAGCAGCGCGCTGCCCGTAAAATGAATCTGAAGGCGCATGGCCGCCATGCAGCACGGCGGCAGTTGAAGAAAGTTCAGGCTGCGACCCGTACCGCTGCCTGAGGCGCGAGCCTAAACGGAAAAGAAATGGGCGGTTCCGGTTTTACCGGGGCCGCCCTTCTTTTTGGCCTTGAATGACATAAAGCATTTGCGAATGACCATATGGCTCGACCGGCCGGTCACATGACAGGCGCGTCGCCCGCTGTTCTTCCGCCACTTTCACAAGTAGCGATCCCAACTCGGCGGGAGGAAGGTACCTGATTCGAATCATAATGGGCTCCAGTAATTGCGAATGATTTGCATTATTAAATAATATGAGGGCCCGGGCGTCAATCTTTTTTAAGAATGATTTGCAGTTATGAGACGGCTGAGGAGTGAGGCGCGGAGGCTAAAGCTGGTCGATGGCGATATAACGCTCTCTGACATTGTCATAACCCGTCTCGAACGACCAACCATCCCGCTCCGCAGCGAGGACGATGTTCGCGCAGGCGCGGCTGTCCGAAAGGGCGTCATGATGCGTGAGCTCGAGCCCCAAAAAATGTGCGACATTCGGGAGCTTCGTCGGTCGCACTTCCCACATGCCGCGGGCAAGTTTGACGGTGCAGGTGAAGTCCTTCGTCGGGATATCAAGGCCGTATCGATCACAGCAGCTCCGTAACACGCGCGAATCAAACCCCGCATTATGGGCTGCGAAGAAATCCACCCCATCGAACAAGGGGGCCATGTCCGGCCAAAGATCCCCGAAATCCGGCGCATCCGCGACATGCTCCCAGGTGAGACCATGTATATGGGTGAAAAAGAAATCCGGACTTGGCGGGCGAATGAGAAAGGCCTCCTCCCGGATTATTTTCCCGTTCTCCGCCCGAACCAGACCGATTGCACAGGCGCTGTCGGACGCATTGTTGGCCGTCTCGAAATCAATCGCAAGAAAACTGCTCATACTCTGGTCTTGCGCTCCTTCTCGTTAAGTCAGGCGGATGCCTCCGCCCCCTTGCGGGCCTCGTATTTCTTTTTCTCCTCTTCCACCAGCTCTTTCTTGGAAAGCTTGCCAACGAGCGTCTTGGGAAGTTCGGCGCGGAATTCCAACGCCGCAGGCAGTTCGTGCTTTCCAAGCTTGTCGGCGAGAAATCCGCGAAGCTCCTCCAGAGTGAATTCCTTGCCGCTCGGCGTCAGTTTGATGAAGGCCTTGGCGGCCTCGCCGCGATAGTCATCGGGAATGCCAATTACGGTTACCTCGGCCACAGACGGATGCTCAAAAATCGCTTCCTCGATGATCCGCGGATAAACGTTGAAGCCGCCGGAGGTGATCATGTCCTTGGTCCGGTCGACAATATGCATATAGCCATCTTCGTCTATATAGCCGGTATCGCCGGTAAGAAAGAAGCCCTCGACAAACGCCTCTGCGGTCGCATCGGGCTTATTCCAGTAGCCCTTCATGACATTGGGGCCCTTGATCGCAATTTCCCCGATTTCGCCTGTTGGCATGATTTTGCTCTTGTCGTCGACATCGAGGATGCGGATTTCGACGCCGGGAACCGGAACGCCCGCGGCGCCCGCGATCCGCTTTTCGGTCATTGGCGTGGACGTGCCCGACGGGGAGGTTTCCGTCATGCCCCATCCCTCGAGGAGGCGGCATCCCGTTACCTTCTGGAACTGGTCCTGGACTTCTACAGGAAGCGGTGCGCCGCCGGACGCGCAGAACTTGAGAGACGACAGGTCATAGCTCTTGATATCGGGATGATTGGCGATAGCCATATACATGGTCGGGACGCCGGGGAATACCGTCGGTTTTTTCTTGTCGAGGTCCTTCATCACGTCGTTGAGCTCGAATTTCGGATGGAGGATAATCTCCGCGCCGCCGGCAATGCCGAAGTTCATGATGACTGTGAGCGCATAGATATGGAAGAGCGGCAGGACGGCAAGCACTTTTTCCGTGCCGTCGACAAGCACCGCGTCGTCGCCCTGCTGCATGGCGCGAAGCTGCTGGCAGGCCGCAATGAGGTTTTTGTGGGTGAGCATCGCACCTTTTGGAAGGCCGGTCGTGCCGCCCGTATATTGCAGAACGGCAACCTGTTCAGCCGGGTTCGGGACGGGGCTTACGTCAATCTTCCCGTCGTTGGCGAGCAACCGCTTGAAGGTCACATGGTTGTCGTCATTCGGAACTTTCGAGATTTCCTTGGATTTGACAATTGGGTAAAGGAAATTCTTCGGAAAGGGCAAAACTTCCTTAAGGCAGCCGACAACGATTTTCTTCAATCGCGTCTCTTTCAACATCGTCGCGATCTTTGGATAAAGAACCTCCAGATCGAGCGTGACGATAAAATCGGTATTGCTGTCCTCGATCTTGTGGCGGAGTTCCCGTTCGGCGTCGAGCGGGGAATAGTTGACGACCGTCCCGCCCGCCTTGAGGATGCCAAAGAAGCAAACGATATAATGGGGTGTATTCGGCAGATAGAGGCCGACATGCACGCCTTCCTTCACGCCGAGTTCGCGAAATCCCTTGGCGGCGCGGTTCACCATGTCATCCAGGTCAAAATAGGTGTAGCGCTTGTCGAGAAAATCGATGACGTAATTATTCGGCCAATTCTTTACGGCCTCATCCAGAAGAGCGTAGACCGGCTTTTCCTCGATATCGATTTCCCACTTAACCCCTTTCGGGTATGATTTTTCCCATAGAAAGTCAGACATTAAAAAAACTCCCTGGACTTTTTGTTATCCCTGTTATGGATAAAGGTACGTCGCAAAGGGGAAGGTGGTCAATGGAAACCGTGCGCGGATTTCATTATCCCGTGAAAGAAAAACCGTCCGGGCCGGCGCCACAGATGACGACGCCGGTTTTCGCCCCCGCCGGAGGTTTGTATTCTCCGGAACGCAGCGCGGCAATGGCGGCTGCGGCCGAAAGTTCGACGCCCAGCCCAACATTCTCCCAGAGCCATTCCGCCGACTGTTTCATGGCTTCGTCTGTCACTAGAACAATGTCATCGACAAGCTCTGAAATAATCCGAAAATTTATTTCCGCCGAACGGCGGGGGGCGAGGGTGCCGGCTTTCGTTTCGATCGACTCCAGCGTCACAAGCGCTCCGGCTTCTATGCTGGATTTAAGCGTCGGGGCGCCGACCGCTTCCACGCCGATGATGCGGATATCGGGGTTCCGTGCCTTGACCGCCGTCGCAATGCCGGAGATCAGGCCGCCGCCGCCAATTGCGACAAGCAGAACGTCAATATCCGGCGCCTCCTCCAAAATTTCCAGACCGATGGTTCCCTGCCCGGCAAGGACGCTGATGTCTGCGAAAGGGTGGATATAGCGTTTGCCTTCCTCTTCTGCGGCCCTGAGCGCAAGGGCATTGGCGTCGTCCCATACGGCTCCTACGACAATAACATGTGATGCAATTTTCTTGAGCTTTTCGATTTTCGACAGGGGGGTGTTCTCGGGCAGGAAAATCGTCGTCGGCGTGCCGGTCATCGCGCCCGCTGTCGCAACTCCCATGCCGTGATTTCCGCCCGAGGCGGTCACCAGGCCGCGCGTCAGCTCATCTCCGTCAAGCCCCAGAACGGTATTCAGGGCGCCGCGTATCTTGAAGGATCCGGAAATCTGCAGGTTCTCAAGCTTGGCAGATATTCTGAGGCCGGTGTCCAGATCAAACTCCATCTGCGGTGTCCGACGGATACGGGTTGACAGTCGTTGCCGCGCCGCCTCGATATCCTCAATGGTGAAATTCCGAACCATCGCGCCCTACTTTCCGATAATCTTCCATATCCCGTCCGCCGTCATGATCCTCTCGCCCCGGACAAGGAGTTCGCCGCGGACAAATACGACGGCGAGGCCCTTGCGGCTGATTTCGGATCGGGTTTCGATCCAGTCTCCGGGTTTGGCAGAGGCAACGAAATCGCAATTGAGGGTTATAGTCGCACAGCGTTGCCGGTCAAGGGAGCGCCAGACGATCTGGCCCAGCACCTCGTCAAGAAAGCTGAACAGCATGCCGCCGTGGACGACGCCATTGCCGTTCGTGTGGCTTTCATCGGCGAGGAAGCCGTAAACAAAGCTGTCACCGTCTTCCTTATAATAAAGCGGCCCGATTTTTTCCGTGAAACGACCCCGGGATGCGAAGGGACGGAAGCCTTCGGGGATAGGAGAAGCTGTCATACTGGGTCTCTGATTTATTGTTTTGTCCCAGTATGACCAATATCAGGTGTAGCGCAAGTGGCGGGTGAGTTATCAATCCGCGTCCTCGTCATAGCCGTTGCGAACGGCATTTTCGACGCATTCTTCCCTTTCCGCATATCCCTGGGTTGAGGCGCCGACTCTGCGTCCGTTCGGCGCCATTCGCCGCCATCGCCATTTATGATGCTTCTCATTGTGGTCCTGGTAAAATTCCCACTTATCTCTGTCGCCTTTATCTGTCATCCTTCACTCCATTGACTAAATATAGAGTCAGACGCCTCAACGCAGATTTTGTGAACAGGCAACGGGTGACGACCGCTGATTTTTAATGATGGCGATTTTGGAGGCAGCATGAAAACGATCATTATCGAAATTGATAAGATCTACGTACCGGCTAAAACACGGAAGTCACTTAACCCTGCGCGCGTCGATGAACTGGCGGAAGATATCCTTGAGAATGGACAGAAATCGCCCATACAGGTTCGTCTCGGTAAGGAGCGCTATGTGCTGATAGAGGGGCAACACCGACTGGAGGCAATCCGGGCGTTGGGCGAAAACACCATTGGCGCCGTTATTGTTCAGGCGCGCCGGCACTAGACGTGTCTAGCCCGCGACGTTCTGCATCAGGCGGCGGTAGAACTGGATGATTTCCGCATAGTTATCGATCATGATGCGCTCGTTTGTGCCGTGTACACGCGCCAGATCTTCCGGACCGAAGCGCATGGGGATGAAGCGGTAGCTGTTTTCGGCGATCGCTTCATAATGCTTGCTGTCGGAACCTGCCAGCATCAGGCCAGGTGACACAAGAACGTCCGGCAGGGTTTCGCGGATGGTCGTCTCAATCAGACGATAGCCTTCCCCGTTTTGATCGGAAACCTTCGACGGGTCATTTCCCTGTTTCACGGTGATCTCTATATCAGGATCGTCGACGACCGCCGTGACATGATCAACGACATCCTGAATAGTGGTTCCGGGAAGCATCCTGAAATTGATCGTCGCCATCGCGATTGTGGGAAGAACGTTGTCTTTAGTGCCGCCTTCCGCGATCGTAACTGCGGTCGTCGTGCGAACCATGGCATTGGTTGCCCCTCCCTTGCCAAGTTCCCCGAGCAGGATCGGATCGAAAAGCCAGCGGTTAGAGATAATGGCTTTGAGCGGCATCGACATATGCGGGGCGAGCGTGTCGAACATATTGGCCGCCGGGCTGATCAACGCGGCAGGAAACCGGTTGTCCTCAAGGCGCGCGACGGCCCGGGCGATCTTGCCAATCGCTGTCGTTCTCGGCGGTATCGATGAATGTCCGCCCTCGGCCATCGCGGCAAGTTGCAGGGTCAGGTAGCCTTTTTCGGCAAGTGCAATAAACGCAATCGGCTCGTCAACGCCCGGCATCAGTCCATCGACGATGACCATCCCCTCATCGAGCGTGAAGGAAAGCTTTACGCCGCGTTCCTTCAGCAGCGCCGCGATTTTCCCCGCGCCGTTCTCACCGCCGATCTCTTCATCATGGCCGAAGGCGAAATAAATTGTCCGTTTTGGCGTAAAGTTCTCAGCAAGCAGATATTCCGCTGCCTCGAGGATGGCGAAGACGGACAGTTTGTCGTCCAGTGTGCCGCGGCCCCAGATGGCACCGTTTTTGATGGTGCCCGAGAAAGGGCCTTCCTCCCAGTCCTGCTCCGTTCCCGGCTCGATGGGAACCACATCCATATGCCCCATCAAAAGAACCGGCGGGAGGGAAGGATCGCTTCCTTTCCACGTATAAAGAAGGCTGTGATCCCCGACGACGTCGCGCTGCAATGTCTCCTGCACGAGCGGGAAGGAGCTGCTGATGAGAAGATGCAGCCGGTCGAATTCCGCAGCCGCAGGCGGATCGTCCCGGCCTATTGAAATGGTCTCAATGCGCACGGCCTCCGAAAGCCGGGCTGCGGCGGCGTCGGCATCAATTGGCGGCAATTTGATCGGGTCTACCGAAGCTGTCGACGGGGTATTGGTGAAGGTGTTGAAGGCGACAACCCCAACTAGGGCGATAAGGATTGCCCCGACCAATAGACCGATTTTTTTGAACATTTTTCCGCTCCCCGGATCGATTTTATGGCGCTTGTTCTTTCCTTGAAGGGTGCAGGATGCTAAATGTAAAGGCAAACAAAAAAGGAGAAAGAGGATGGCGAAAGAAGAGCGTCGAAGGGCAGTCTCCGAATCTGTCGAGCGAATTAAAAAGAAAGCATCCGGACAACAGCTATCAAAGGCGGATCTTGGCGAGATCAGGGATGAGTTGATCGCGCTCGCCCGGCGGAAGGAGCTATTCTCTATCGATGATTTTCCGCCGCCTGCGGCGGATTCCAAACGGCGGAGCTGCCTTTACCGTTTGTCGGAAGATCCCGATCATCGCTTTGCCCTTTATCTCAACGTCGCCAGGGGTTCGGTAAATGCGCCGCCGCATGATCACACGACCTGGGCCGTGATTGTCGGCATAGAAGGGCAGGAGGAAAACCGTTTTTACAGGAAGGTATCTGACGGCGTCGAACAAATCGGCAGTCACGTCGTTGAACCCGGGACAGGCGTCGCCATGCTTCCGGACGACGTTCACACCATTCATATTGAAGCGGACAAGCCGGTTTTGAATTTTCACATGTACGGCCTTGGGCTGGAGCAGCTTCACGGTCGGCGGTTCTGGAATGACAATACCCGGGAATGGAAGGTTTTTCCTGCCCATACGGACATCCGTGAGGCACGCAATTGACCTTTGAAACGATTTCGCCTGCGGCCCTTCGCGATATCATGAAGGAAGACGCGGCAGAATATACCCTGATTGATGTGCGGGAGCAGGGGGTCCATTCCCAGGGGCATCCCTTCTTCGCCGTCCCTTTGCCGCTCAGCCATCTCGAGCTCAAGGCGCCGCGGCTGTTACCGCAGAAATCCGCGCCGATCTATCTTCTGGATCAAGGGCCTGACCTGCCCCTCGCGGAACGGGCGGCAAAGGTGTTGCGGTCCCTCGGCTATAAGAACCTCACGCTCGTTGAGGGTGGTGTGTCCGGATGGCATGATGCCGGGTTCGAGCTTTTCACAGGCGTAAATGTCCCGAGCAAAGCCTTCGGAGAGTTTGTCGAGGAAACCTACGGCACACCTCACGTCACGGCTTCTGATCTCGCGGCTCGATGTGCGGCTGGCGAGAAAATCGTTATTCTCGACAGTCGGCCGTTCCCGGAATATCACCGGATGTCCATTCCCGGCGGAATCGACATGCCGGGCGCAGAACTCGTCCATCGGGTACATGAGACCGTGACGGATGAAACGACGCAGATTATTGTCAATTGCGCGGGTCGAACACGCAGCATCATCGGCGCCCAGTCTTTGATCAACGCCGGAATCAAAAATCCGGTGTCGGCGCTTAAAGACGGGACGATGGGCTGGTATCTCGCGGGATTGGACCTTGCCCATCGGGAGGATGCCGTCGCGCCGCCGCCGGGCCCCGATGCCCTGGCCAGAAGCCAGAAATATGCGAAGGAAGTCGCCACCCGGTTTGGCGTAAAGAGCCTTGATGTTGCAGGACTGCGATCCTTGATGACTCAGAGCGGTGACCGGACCGTCTATCTTCTGGATGTGCGGACGGAAGCGGAGTTTCTGGAAGGCCATCTTCCGGGAACGCAGCATGCGCCCGGCGGCCAGCTGGTCCAGGCCACGGATGAATATGTCGGTATACGCAATTCACGGATTGTCCTGATCGACGACGACGGCGTACGGGGCATCATGACGGCGTCATGGCTCATTCAGATGAACTGGCCGGAAGTATTCGTACTTACGGCGGATGCCGCCGATATGACGGAAGCCGGGCCCGCTCCCGTCCCGGCGGTTGATCGCGCCGATACAGTTTCGGCGTTCGAGCTTGATGCGGTATTAACATCCGGCGAGGCCGTCGCCGTGATCGATCTTGCCACGTCGCTGGAGTACAGAAGCGGCCATATCCCCGGCGCCTATTGGGCGATCCGGTCTCGCCTCGAAAAAGACCATATATATATCCCGCCGGTGGGGCTGATTATTCTGACTTCACCGGATGGCACCCTCGCCCATCTCGCGGCAAAGGAAATGGCGGGCCTTCGGCCGCAGACGATAATCCGCGTTCTTGAGGGTGGAACGCAAGCGTGGGAAGCCGCGTCCCTTGCCCTCGAAAGCGGTGAGACGCGGATGCTCAGCCAGACGGATGACGTCTGGTATAAACCCTATGATACCAGTGACAAAGAAGAGGTGCAGCGACGGATGGAAGACTATCTCACATGGGAAGTCGGCCTTGTCCAACAAATCGCGCGGGACGGGCTCGCCCGATTCCGCAAATTCTAGCGTCAAAGCTTGCTTTTCGAGACTTTTAAGCGGCGCTTGACGCAAGGGAATGCTTGTTCAGTGCGCGTTGCGCGGGCATAGTGAAAGGCGTGCTTGCCAAGAAGAAAAACCCGTCCTAGCATGGGGTGCAAATGGGCCTGAAGAAACCCATGAAAATAATGGAGAACCCCGATGGATTTATCATTTAGCAAGGAAGATTTGGCATTTCGCGATGAAGTGCGTGAATTTCTCGCGACGTCGCTGCCGGCGGATGTGAAGGATCGTTGCGACAGGGGCCTGCACCCAACGAAAGAGGGACAGGTCAGGTGGCAGAAGATTCTGAATGAAAAAGGATGGATGGCGCCGAACTGGCCGAAGGAATATGGCGGTACGGGCTGGACCATCACGCAGAAATATATCGCCGCCCACGAATTCGGGCACGCCTCCGCGCCGATCGCGCTTCCTTTCGGCGTAAGCATGGTCGGCCCGGTGATTTACACTTTCGGTAATCAGGAGCAGAAGGATTACTATCTTCCGCGTATCCTGAATTCCGACGATTGGTGGTGCCAGGGATATTCGGAGCCGGGATCAGGATCCGACCTGGCCTCCCTGCAGACCAAGGCGGTTCGTGATGGAGATCATTATATCGTCAACGGGCAGAAAATCTGGACCTCCTTTGCGCATCTCGCGGATATGATATTCTGTCTGGTGCGCACGGATAGTTCCGCCAAGCAACAAGAAGGAATTTCCTTCCTCCTGATCGACATGAAAACGCCGGGGATTACCGTCAAGCCGATTATCGGTCTTGACATGGAGCACAGCCTCAACGAAGTCTTTTTCGAAGACGTCCGGGTGCCGGTCAAGAACCGTATTGGCGAAGAAAATAAGGGTTGGACCTATGCTAAATTTCTTTTGGGAAATGAACGAACAGGCATTGCGCGTATAGCCCGTTCTAAGCGGCAGGTTGAACGACTGAAAGAGATTGCAAAGGCTGAACGCAGTGGAGGGCGACCACTCGCCGAAGACTCGGACTTTAGCAACAAGCTAAGCCGTATAGAGGTCGATCTAATGGCGCTGGAATATACCGAACTTCGGTATCTTTCCATGATCGCTAGCGGGAAGCAACTCTCCGCCGAGCCTTCCTTGCTGAAGATCAAGGGGTCGGAGATTCAGCAGCGTCTGACGGAGCTCCTCGTTGAATCACTTGGTATGTATGGCGTGCCGTACGAACCGGAAAGATCATATGCAGGCCGGAACGAAGCACCGGTCGGCCCCGATTATGCGCATGGTCCTATGGCTGAGCATCTTTACCTGAGAGCTGCAACCATCTATGGCGGCAGCAATGAAATTCAACGCAATATCATTTCCAAAATGGTTCTGGGATTATAAGGATAACAATAAGATGGATTTTGAACTTTCTGATGAGCAAAACCTGCTCAAAGACAGCGTCGAACGGTTCGTGAAAGACAACTACTCCGCTGAGGCAAGGGCGAAACTTGCCGATACGGAGCTTGGCTTCAGCCGGGACCACTGGAAACAAATGGCGGAGCTTGGCTGGCTCGGATTACCGTTTTCCGAAGACGTCGGCGGTTTTGGCGGTACGGCCATTGAGACGGCGATCATGATGGAGAGCATGGGTCGTGGCCTGGTGCTGGAGCCATTTCTGACAACCGTCATATTATGCGGTGGCCTAATTGCGGAAGCCGGCAATGAGGCGCAGGTCGAAGCGATCATACCGGAAGTTATCGAAGGCAAGATGATGCTCGCCTTTGCCTATGCGGAGGCGCAATCACGCTTCGATCTTAACGACGTGGAGACAAGTGCCGCCAAATCCGGTGACGGTTATGTGCTGAACGGTCACAAGGCGGTTGTCTATCATGGCACGACAGCGGACAAGATAATCGTGTCTGCCCGCACCAGTGGCGGTTCCCGTGATGAAGCCGGGATCTCGCTTTTTATCGTCGACAATAATACCGCCGGCCTAACGCGCCGGGACTATCGGACGATCGACGGGCAGCGCGCCGCCGATATCATGCTAAAAAATGTCAAAGTCGGCGCCGATGCGCTTCTCGGTGAGGAGGGTAAAGCATACCCGGTAATTGAGAAAGTCGTTGATCGCACGATTTCGGCTCTTTGTGCGGAGGCTGTCGGCGCTATGCAGGCCGCCAATCATATCACCAATGAGTATATGAAAGAGCGCAAGCAGTTCGGCATACCGATCGGCAAGTTCCAGGTTCTCCAGCATCGCATGGTCGATATGTATATGGAGGCGGAGCAGTCCAAATCCATGTCGGACATGGTTGCGATGAAGCTGGAGATGGATGACGAAACCGAAAAGCGCAAGGCCGTTGCGGCAGCAAAGGCGCAGGTTGGCAAGGCCGCGAAATTTATCGGCCAGCAATCGATCCAGCTGCATGGCGGCATGGGCATGACCGACGAATATTCTATCGGTCATTACTTCAAGCGGTTGACGACCATTGAAATGTTGTTCGGCAACACCGATCACCACTTCAAGAAATATGCCGCCCTGACGTCGTAAATGTGAGCCCGCGACGTAGATTTTTGCCGGAAATGCCGAGGGTGTTTCCGGCTTTTTTTATGAGTAGACCGATTCCTTGAAATGCAGGCGACAGAGCGCGATATAGCGGTCGTTGCCGCCGATTTCCTTCTGAGCCCCTTCCTTCGCGGGTTTCCCATCGGCGTCGACCCGTATCACCATGGTGGCCTTCTTACCGCAATGACAGATGGTTTTTAGTTCGCGAAGCTCGTCCGCCCAAGCGAGCAAATACTGGCTGCCTTCAAACAGATTACCCTGAAAATCGGTTCTGAGACCATAGGTCAGCACCGGTATCTTCAGCTTGTCGGTAATCTCGGTGAGCTGAAAGACCTGGTCGCGCGTCAGGAACTGCGCCTCGTCCACCATAACGCAGTCGACGGGCCCCGTTTCGAGCTCTTCCTCCACTGCTTTTAACAGATCCGTTTGCGGCGTGAACAAACTGGCGTCCGCCTGCAATCCGATACGCGAAGCAATCTTGCCCACGCCGTATCTGTCATCCAGGGCGGCGGTAAACAGGAATGGTCTCATCCCCCGTTCCTGATAATTAAAGCTTGATTGCAGGAGCGTCGTCGACTTACCGGCATTCATGGTGGAATAATTGAAGTACAGCTTGGCCATTCATCTCTCGAATTTAGAAGTCCGCCCATAGCACCGGCTGTCGTGAATAGGGCAGGTATAGTGGATGTCCCGGAAGTCCCTTCGCGGTGAGAGAAAGGACATGCGGCTTTATACCATGTTTTTTAAGAAGCTGGCGAACCTCCTGATGGCGGTTCAAATGGTCGCCATGTCCTCCCCACGCGCAGATCACCAGATCCGATTTCTTCGCCGTCTGAAGAAGCAAATCGTCATTGTTTGGTCCGATCGGGTGAGGGCTGCTCTTAAGCTCGCGTGGATCGGTCGCGCGATAGGCGAAGATATTGACCACCTCGAGTGCGGCAAACCCCATAGTCACCGCACGACGATGACATCTTTCGATTGTCGGATCGTTTTGCGTCGCATCCGCGGTTGACGGGTTGAGCATGATAAACGCAACGGTTGGCCCCTCCTGCCAGCGCCGCCAGAGCCGGTAACGATAGGTGCCGCAGGGACTAAAATCAGCCCCGGATTTCTCGAAATACCTAGCGTCCATCGGATTTCGGGAATATCTCTGCTGTTGATCCGGGGGTCCAGAGGGGGCGTTTAATCATAATTTCACGAAACCGTTGGGAGGTGAGGATTCCATCGAGCCAGCGCCGAAGATTTGGAAAAGGAGCGGCGGCAAACCAATCCGCATCGACATTCGCGAATTGCCGTATGAAAGGAAATATGGCCATATCCGCGAGCGTGATTTTTTCGGACAAAAGATATGCCTGCCTGCCAAGTTTCCGATCCAACTTTCCGAGAAATATTTCCCCGTCTTCGCGGTATTTTTCGCGGGTATTTTCGGGGAACCGAACATGATATTTGTAGCGATCGAGGCTCATTTTGAACGGGCCATCGTTATCCGCGATAAGCGAGAATATTTCATCGCGCGCACTCGTCTCTTCAGGTAGCCAACCCTCCGGGTCATGACGTTCTAATGCCCAGAGCATAATGTCCAGACTTTCGTCCAAAACCTCTCCGTCCGGCAGTTCCAGGACGGGGACAGTGGCTTTCGGACTTGCCGCAATCATCTCGGCCGGTTTATCCCTTAAAAGTATGTCACGAAGCTCGACTGTGGACCCTGAATAGGAAATCGCCATGCGGGCCCGCATGGCATATGGACATCTACGGAAACTGTAGAGAATTGGCAGCGGGTTATCTAGTTGACGTTCTGCAAGTAAAGGCATTCGCTTTTTTCAGATTATTGAAACCGGTAGTGACGCGGCGCTGCGTCATTAACCGTAACGGTTTCCGTGAGTTTTTACCAGCGCAGCCGGTTTACCCGTCGCCGCATTGCCGCCCGCAAGCTTTCCTTGCGTTCGAAATCAATATCGACCACGGGCTCGTCTTCAGGGAACTCAAAGGCGGGCACGTCTGAGAAGCTTGTGTCGCCCGGCTCATATCGTTCCGCCGCGTCTGCTTCCGAATGGTCGGCCGGATGCAGGTCTACTATATCGACCGTTTCCCGCAGAACCGGATTTTGGCGCCGACGGTCCCGCGTTGGTGACTTTAGAATATCGATTTCCTCAGGCGCAAGTTCCGGGGAGATGAAATACTCATGAGATACGGTACTGTCGTCTTCCGCCGCTTTCGCATCGGTTCTTTGGCTGGTCGTCCCGAACCGCATTTCCGGGGCCGGTTCGCCAAATTCAATGGGCTCATGAAAGGTCTCATAGACCTCCATTTTCGGAGGTGTGGCCGCGCGATACCGGCGAAAACGTTCCCGATATGCCTTGTCGCGGGCGCTGTCCCTGTCGCGCGCGCGATGTTTCGGCTGTTCGAAACTCTGGGACTGCTCCTTCAGGTAAGGAAGCTGCGTTTCAATACGCTCGACGAGGGTCAGCATCGCGTCCTTCAGGCGCTTGTTCTTCTCACGCAGTTGCCGGTTCTCTGCCACGAGTGCCCGTTCCCGCGCCGAAACGATATCGGTGTGGCTGAAGAGGGGTTTTTCACGGTGATGCCGAGCGAAACTCATCTGATGCGCTTTTTCCGTCCCATCCTCGAGTGATTGGATGCAATTCCGGTCTGTTTAACCGCGAAGAAAAATTTTTAAATTGCGTCGCATATTTTAACGGGAAAAACGGGTCAAAACCACCGAAAAACTAAATTTTATGGTTAATTTCGCGTAAAATATCGATAATTTATTCGCGAAATCGGCAGGGCAGCAAAAAGGGCACGTTTATTAACCAAGAAATTGCTGTTTTATTGAGCAATCAATAAAAATATCTAACTTATTCATATAGTTATGGTTAACGCGAATCATTTATGCGGGGTCAGATAACTTATGGAGAATCGCATTATTTCTTGGCGAGAACATCCTCCAGACGACAGCTGCCCATGGGATATTCTGATAAAATCTGACAGGATTTGTTCATGTTGACGACATAATTTCCCGTGCAGTTATTGAAATTTATCCAGCCCTGATAATTATATTCGTTTCCGGATTCGCTGTCAGAAATATAGAAGGTGATATAATCGATTTTCGTTATTTTTTGGCGGTCTATGTGCAGGCGGTCGATCTCCTGCTCAACGACCGGTTTGCAGTCTTCCGGTCCGTATGCCGCTATCCGGCTCGGCAGATAATCCGGATTTCCGAAACAGGACGAAGCAGCGAAGAAGATGGTTCCACATATTGCTAGTTTGTATGAATATCGCATTCATCACCTGTCAATTTATCATGTTCTTTATTGGCGGAAATTCCCGCTCAATCCGTACCCTAATGTCGATGTAACGTGGCGGCCTCATTAATCAAAGGCTTTTTATGTCGACGGCGCATAAAGCGTCAAATTAGGGTGACTTCAACTGACGACAGCCCCTCCAGGCTGCCGACAACGACATCTCCGGCAACAAGAGGGCCGACGCCCGCGGGGGTGCCCGTGTAGATCAGATCTCCTGGCGCCAGGCGGAAAGATTGTGACAGAGTTTCAATGATTTCCTCGATTGACCAGATAAGATCGGCGGTCGTCGCGGATTGCCGGATTACGCCGTTGACGGTCAGCCAGATCTTGGCCTGTTCAATATTCGCGGCACCGGCCGCCGGCGTTATCGCGCCGCAGGGGGCGGACTGATCGAATGCCTTGCCGCTATCCCATGGCCGGCCTTTTTCTTTCGCTGCCTGTTGAAGATCGCGGCGGGTGAGATCGATGCCGACGGCATAGCCATAGATATGGGCCTTGGCCTCCTCCTTCTTGATATTCTCGCCGCCCTTGCCGATCGCCACAACCAATTCGACCTCATGATGGAGATCTTTCGTCAGCTTCGGAAAAGCCATCCGGGTTCCACTCTCAACCACCGCATCCGCCGGTTTCGTGAAGAAAAAAGGCGCTTCCCGCGACGGATCGCCGCCCATTTCCCGCGTATGTTCCGCATAATTGCGGCCAACGCAAAATATTCGCCGGACCGGAAACCGTTTATCGCTTCCCTTCACGGCGACGGAAGGGGTTTCAATGGGATCAACTACATAGGACATGCCGGGAAGGTCTCCAGATATGGTTATTTTTCATTCGCATTTTTCAGCCAGCTTTTCAGGTCTTTCAGCAAAGCGTTCTGCGCCTGACCGTCGAGAGACTGCACCCAGTCTTTAAAGCCGAGAATAAGTTCCGCTGCCGTCAATTCCTCATCATAGGCGTTGAACAGCATTTCCTTGTATTCTTCCAGCGTACTGCATTCAAATTCATTATCTTTCGGATCGAATGCCTGGATTTTGTCTTTTACTTCGGGTTTCGCCATCGCGGCAAAAAAGGGAATGTCTTCCTCCAGGTCGTAGCCACCCCATCCAAGCCACCAGGCGTCGCTCTTCGGTTTATTCAGGTCCCAGGCGTACATGACCTCCGCTTCGATATCCCGCGCGGCTTTTTTGGCCGCCGCTTCCAGCTTTTTGGCATCGCGGGTTTCATCCAGGAATATCCGGGCAACCTTGAAGTAACCTGTGCCGTCCGAATCCCAGGCTGTGATAAATTCATCAAATTTTTTATGGCCGGTCACTGATTTTTCCTTTTTGAAGACGCGTCCTCATTCCTCAGGGTTTGAACGAAATTTGTCAAGCGCCCGTCGATCCGCTTTTGTTGGCCGACCGCTGCCCGCATCCCGTTTGGCGACAGGATCGGCGCGGGTCTCCGCCTGTTGTTTGTCGACTGGCGCGAGATCGTCATAAAGGGCCTGCGCCTCAGGTGCCGGGCCTCTCCTTGTGCCGATATCGAGGATGCGCACCACGCGTATATTTCGCCCTTGCGCAAAAGTAAGCACATCCTCGGCCTTCACTAGAGCGCTTGCCTTGGCGATGACAACGCTGTTGACGCGAAGCTTCCTGGACAGGACGAGTTTCGCTGCAAGCGAGCGGCTTTTGAAAAAACGGGCGTACCATAACCATTTATCAACACGAATGCTGGTGGTCGCCGCGTTCTTCTCGTCGTTCATATGTTACTTTTTGCCGAGTGTCTTCAATATGGCAAACGGCGAGTCAGGGTCGATTGCCTTTTCCTTGGCCTGAGGCCGTCTTTGCTCCGCGCGGGTGCTCTTTTGCTTTTTCTGATCCGTCATGCCGGCTTTCGCATTATTTTTCTTGGGGGATTTCGTATCCCGCGCCTTCTTTTTGAAGGATTTCCTGCGATAGGTGATTTCCTCACCTTCGCCTTCGGCGACATATCCGAGCTTATCCAGAATGAGCGAAAACTGTTCGCGCGTAGTGCCAACAAGTGAGAGCATTTCATGGGTCGGCTTGAAAGGAAGGTTGCGGGGCAGGTCCTTCTTTTTCTCCGTTTTGTCGGGTGTGATTGCCTTGCCTTCGACATTTTTGTCGACCGGGACTGTCTCGTCCGCGGCGGGTGCCGGAGCTTCCGATTGCGACGGCGCCTCTAGCGATGGGGCAGGGAGCGCCTCAGCAGGAGATGGGGTCGCTTCTTTCACAATTTCCGCCGGCGTTGCCTCCGTTGCTTCCGTCGCCTTCGTCGCCATATCCGCTATGTCGGCTGTATCGGTAATATCGACGGCCGCCACGGGCTCATTATTGGTCGGCGTACTTGTTTCAAGCAGTCCGCGTGACGCGCGGCGGAGCATTCCGGCAAGCCGGTCAAGCATGTCGAGCCGGACCGCCAGCCTGTCGAAAACCGCATATCCGGCCGTGAGGTAATAGGTCCAGGGCAGTTTGCTATCGGTTTCAAAGGAGACGCGGCCGGCGGGCGGCGCGGGCGGAATTTCCTTCCGTTCCTGATAAATCGCCCAGAGCAGGCAGCGGAGCGCGGTCGGATCGGGTTTCAACAGGATTGGCATGAAAACGTGCTCATATCCCACCCGAATGCCGCCGAATTTGAGGCGCCCGTAATCCTTTTTGTCGAGCAGACGAATCTGGTCGCCGAGTTTATAGCGTTGCAGGGCGCCGAGATTTTCACTGACCTGAAAGGCGATGCCTCTCGCGGCGCCTGTCAGCGGCAATGTTTCAAGCTGGACAAGCGGTTTGAGCCTGCTCTCGATCTGCGATGTTACCCAGTCATTTAGACGCTTGGCGACGGCATCCTGAGCACTGCCGTTCAACTGCTCGCTTGCCAGAAGCTGGACGCGAGGTTTCAGAACGGTCTCTCCCTTGGCAAGCGAGGCAACCGGCGTTTCTTGCCAGATCAGCCTGCCCTGGTCATCGAGTGAAATTTCCGCATCCTGGGCGGAGGCGAGCCGGGACGCCCGCATTGCAATTTCCGCGGCAACGGCCTTATTCCCGATATTTCGGAGAGTCCTTGCTTCCGTATTGTTAAGGCTAGTGTCGGCGTTGAATCTCAAACCCTTGAGGGTCCCCAGAAAATGTCCTTCCACATGGACTTCTCCGGTCTCGCTAATCTGTGCTTCCAATTGACTTCGGTCTTTCAGTTTTCGCACCAACATCGCGGTGCGTCGGTCTACAAATCTTTGCGTCAGGCGCTCATGAAGGGCATCCGACAGTTTATCTTCTATGTTTCGCGCCGTTTCCTGCCAGTATTTATAATCGTCCATCCAATCGGAAACATGGGAAATATACGTCCATGTGCGCGTATGAGCAATACGTGTTGCAAGTGTGTCTATATCTCCATCTGTTTTCTCAAGGCTTTTCAGATGTCCGGCAACCCAGTCAGTCGGCAACTTCCCCCGCTTGCCCTGAAGGTGAATGAAAATTTCACGTAGCAGGCGGACATGGACGTCATGCATGGTTTTTCGAAAGTCGGGCACCTGGCAGACCTGCCATAATTGACGAACCTTAGCCGTTGATTGTGAATGACGCCTCACCTCCTCGTCATTGATCAGGGTTTTAAATGCCGTGTAATCGTCAGGGTCCCGGGGCGAGACCATGCCGTCGACCGCCGGCAGCATTTCAAGCGATCGCAACAGGTCCCTCGTCGTCGTGAAATTCAGGTCCTGATTCCGCCAGCGAATATTGCGCACCGGTTCGAACTCATGGTTTTCGATTTTTTCGATCAGTTCGTCCTCAAGGGGATCGACATTAGCCGTCGTGCCAAAGGTGCCATTATTCATATGGCGTCCGGCACGCCCCGCAATCTGGGCAAATTCCGCCGGGCGTAGACGGCGGGAAAGCGCCCCGTCGTATTTTACCGTGCCGGCAAAGGCGACGTGATCGATGTCCATATTGAGGCCCATGCCGATGGCGTCCGTGGCAACGAGATAATCAACGTCGCCGGACTGATAGAGCTCGACCTGTGCGTTTCGGGTGCGCGGAGAGAGGCTTCCCATAACGACCGCCGCACCGCCGCGCTGGCGTCGTACCAGTTCGGCAATCGCATAAACGTCGTTGGCGGAGAAGGCGACAATTGCGGTGCGCGGCCGCAACCTGGATATCTTCTTGGCGCCGCGGTACGTCAGCTTCGAAAATCTGGGCCGGGAGACGAAGGAGGCATCGGGGATCAGGCGCCTGATCCATGGCCGGATAGTTTCCGCGCCTAAAAACAGGGTTTCCTGACGGCCGCGGGCATAAATGAGACGATCGGTGAAAATATGTCCGCGCTCCGGATCTTCGGCCAGCTGGATCTCGTCAATCGCCAGGAACTCAAACCCACGATCAAGAGGCATGGCCTCCACCGTGCAGACGAAATAGGCGGCCTGCGGCGGAATGATTTTCTCTTCCCCCGTCACCAGCGCAACATTTGCGGCGCCCTTTACGGCGACTACGCGCTCATAAACCTCCCGCGCAAGCAAACGCAGCGGCAGGCCGATTATCCCATCTGAATATCCCATCATGCGTTCGACCGCGAGATGAGTCTTGCCGGTATTGGTGGGGCCGAGAACTGCCGTCACCTGGCTGGTCTTAAAATTGACGGGGGATGTCGTGGAAGTTGGGCGCATCGCAAACCTGGTCTGCCGGTTGAGGCTTATGCCATCCTTTAATACATCATATACGTGGCCGTCCTTGCAATGAACAGGGAAATGTCTGCACCCTGGTCGTGACGACCTGTTTTCCATATATGGTGATTGTGTCCAAAATATCTTTGTAAATTGATGACATTCCGGACGATCAATCAAACAGTTGCAAATTCCGCGTTGAACTTGCTTTGCAGTACAGTACCATAAAGCTAACGCTCGTTTGGTATTTCAAGAATTTTATGATATAGCACCATCCCTATGATACCATTATTCTAATACAGGCCAATCGACAAACTATTGAGGCAGCGGCTAAAGCACGGCGGGAAAAGGGTAAAAAAGATCATGAGCGACTTTCCAAAGCGAAATCTGCAGGATTGGGAAAAGCTGGCGGAGAAAGAGCTGCGCGGCCGCAAGGTTGAGGATCTGAACTGGCAAACTCCTGAAGGAATTACGGTGAAGCCGCTCTACACGGCGGCCGACCTTGAGGGAATGGAGCTTGATGGCGCGTTCCCCGGAATCGCACCATTCCAGCGCGGCGTCCGGGCGACCATGTATGCGAACCGCCCTTGGACCATCCGCCAATATGCCGGTTTCTCTACTGCTGAAGAATCTAACGCCTTCTATCGTCGTAACTTGGCTGCCGGTCAAAAAGGGCTTTCCGTCGCTTTCGATCTGGCTACCCATCGCGGATATGATTCGGATCATCCACGCGTTGTCGGGGATGTCGGAAAGGCTGGCGTGGCCATCGACAGCGTTGAGGATATGAAAATCCTGTTCGACAGCATCCCGCTCGATCAGATGTCCGTTTCCATGACAATGAATGGCGCGGTTCTTCCTATTCTGGCGAACTATATCGTCGCGGCGGAAGAGCAGGGCGTGAAGCCGGAGCAGCTATCCGGTACCATTCAGAATGACATCCTGAAGGAATTCATGGTCCGCAACACCTATATCTATCCGCCGGCACCTAGCATGCGGATTATCGGCGACATCATCGGTTACACCTCCGCCAATATGCCGAGGTTTAATTCCATTTCTATTTCCGGCTATCATATGCAGGAAGCGGGCGCGACGCAGGTGCAGGAACTCGCCTTCACGCTTGCTGACGGGCTGGAATATGCGCGCGCCGCCATGGCGTCGGGCCTGAAAATCGACGACTTTGCCCCGCGCCTCAGTTTCTTCTTCGCCATCGGCATGAATTTCTTCATGGAAATCGCCAAGCTGCGGGCCGCGCGCATGCTTTGGGCGAAGATGATCAAGGAATTCGAGCCGGAAAACCAGAGTTCCCTGATGCTGCGGACCCATTGCCAGACATCGGGCGTCAGCCTGACGGAGCAGGACCCCTACAACAATGTGATCCGCACAGCCTATGAGGCCATGGCCGCCGTTCTTGGCGGCACGCAGAGCCTGCATACCAACGCATTGGATGAAGCGATCGCCCTGCCGACGGACTTCTCTGCCCGTATCGCCCGCAATACGCAGCTTATCCTCGCCGAGGAAACCGGTGTTCCGAATGTGATCGATCCGCTCGGCGGCAGCTATTATGTGGAAAGCCTGACCAATTCCATCGCAACGGAAGCCTGGAAACTGATTGAGGAAGTCGAGGAAATGGGCGGCATGACCAAGGCCGTCGAAAGTGGCATGCCAAAACTTCGCATTGAGGAATCCGCTGCCCGCCGTCAGGCCCGTATCGACCGCGGTGAGGAGGTCATTGTCGGTGTCAACAAGTATCGGATCGACAAGGACGACAGCAATATCGAAATCCTCGATGTCGATAATACGGAAGTCCTTCGTCAGCAGGTCGCACGGCTTGCGAAAGTCCGAAGCACGCGGGATGAAGCCGCCTGCCAGGCGGCGCTCGATGCGCTAACGAAGGGGGCCGCGGGCAAGGAGAATTTATTGGAACTCTGCGTCAACGCGGCGCGGGCGCGGGCGACGGTTGGCGAAATTTCCGATGCCATGGAAAAGGTGTTCACCCGCCACCGCGCGGAAATCCGCTCCATTTCCGGCGTGTATGGCGCGGCGTATGAGGGAGATGAGGGCTTTATGAAAATCAGCAAGGATATTGACGCGTTCACCCGCGAGGAAGGCCGCCGCCCGCGCATGCTGGTGGTCAAGCTTGGGCAGGATGGCCATGACCGCGGCGCCAAGGTGATCGCGACGGCCTTTGCCGATATCGGCTTTGACGTGGATGTCGGCCCGCTTTTCCAGACACCAGCCGAAGCCGCGCAGGACGCCATCGAGAGCGACGTGCATGTCATCGGCATCTCGTCGCAGGCTGCCGGGCATAAAACCCTCGTCCCGCAGATCATCGATGAGCTCAAGAAACAGGGCGCGGAGGATATCCTCGTCGTCTGTGGCGGCGTCATTCCGGCGCAGGACTATGATGCCCTTTATAACGCTGGCGTCGCCGCCATCTACGGCCCCGGAACCAACATCCCGAAGGCCGCAGCAGAGGTGCTTGAGCTTATCCGCAAGAAACGCAAGGCGGCTTAAGACACCTCGCTTACCATCTGATCTCGATTGCCGTGCCGACAGGCACGAGGGAGAGGAATTCGTCCATTTCGGAGTTGCTGAGGGCGATGCAGCCATCGGTCCAGTCGAACAGCTGCATAAGGCCGCTGAACATACCGGCGCCGTTTCTCTGGCCATGAACCATTATCATGCCGCCCGGGTCGACTCCGCGCTCCACCGCTGACTGACGGTCGGCGTCGTTCGGGTAGTTAATATGCATTGACCGGTGGAAAGCTGAATTCTCATTGATATAATCCAGAATATAGACGCCCTCGGGCGTCTTCTGATCGCCTTCTTGCTCTTTGTGGCCTTTGGGAAGGCCGCCAAGCGCAATTGTGTACTGGCGGACGACCTCATTCTCCTTATAGAGAAACATTTTGCGCTGAGATTTATCGACAAGCACGCGGTCAATCTCTCCAAAGGCGGCGCCCGGCATCAATATAAACGCGCCGATTAGCAGAGAAGCCAAAGCAGGAGACAAGCCTGATTTTATGAAACTCATTAACGCCATAACTTACTGAGAATGGTATCTATTGCGGTCAAGCGCCTGTATTTTATCATTTTCGCGCATTTTGTCAGTATGATAGTTATTGAAAAGGCATTGGGAGCAAAGGGACAAAAAATGAAAATCATCTATAGCCCCGATCACGCGAAGCATGATCCGAAAACCTATTTCAAGGGTGGGGCCTTTCATGAGCCGCAGGAAGTGCCGGGTCGGGCGGAAGCGCTGGTGCAGGGCTTGAAAGGAGCCGGGCATGAGATTATTGCTCCGGCCGAGTTCGGCCCGTCCCCGCGCGCAGCGGTGCATACGCCGGGCTATCTCCATTTCCTCGAGACCATACATGCGCGCTGGCGCGCGGCGCAGATGGGCGGGGAAGAGGTGCTCCCCAATATTCATCCGGGACGGCATATGTCGTCAATGCCGAGTGGGATCGTTGGGGAGGTTGGCTTTTATACCACCGATATCTCCGCCCCTGTCGGCCCGACCACATGGGAGGCGGCTATTGCCTCCAACAATGTTGCGCTGACGGCGACAGATTATGTCTTGTCCGATCTGAAGGGAAATCTGTCCGCCTATGCCCTCTGCCGCCCGCCGGGGCATCATGCCTTCAAGGATCAGGCAGGCGGTTTCTGCTTTCTCAATAATATTGCTATTGCCGCGGAATATGCCCGCCGGACGGTGAACCGGGTCGCGATTCTGGATGTCGATGTGCACCACGGAAATGGCACGCAGGGCATTTTCTATGACCGCGCGGATGTGTTCACAATCTCGCTCCATTGTGATCCGACGGATTTCTATCCCTTCTTCTCAGGCTATGCCCATGAGCGTGGTACCGGCGCGGGGGAGGGATACAACCTCAACCTGCCGCTCGCCCCGGAAAGCGCAGACGATGCGTTTATGACCCGGTTGGAGGAGGCCATGGTCGCGCTTCGTGCCTATGCGCCGGATGTGCTGTTCATCGCGCTCGGGCTCGATGCGTTCGAAGGCGACCCTTTAATAGGGCTTTCGGTCACGACGGAAGGGTTCGGACGTATTGCCGCCCGCATCGCACAGCTCAACCTACCGACTGTACTGGTGCAGGAAGGGGGGTATAACCGTGATTTTCTAGGCGCAAACATCACAAGTTTCATCTCGGGATTTGAAAGGGCGCGGTAATGGCGGGAAAGGATGTCAGTGGCCTTACACAACTTGGCAAGGCAGTGGAGCAACCGAAGAGCCCGGAGGAAGCTATTCTTGAGCGCGTTCCGAACGGACAGGAGGATGTGAATTGTCTGGTTCGTTTTACCGCGCCGGAGTTTACCTCCCTCTGCCCGATGACGGGACAGCCGGATTTCGCGCATCTTGTTATCGATTATGTGCCGGATCAGTGGCTGGTCGAATCAAAATCACTGAAGCTGTTTCTCACGTCATTTCGCAACCACGGCGCCTTTCATGAGGACTGCACGGTGATGATCGGAAAACGGATCGTTGATCTGCTAAGCCCCCGCTGGCTCCGGATCGGCGGCTACTGGTATCCACGCGGCGGCATCCCGATAGATGTCTTCTGGCAGACAGGCGCGCCGCTTGCCGATATCTGGCTGCCGGATCAGAGCGTAGCGACCTATCGTGGTCGCGGCTGATTTCAGAAGCGGAAGCTTTCCGGAAGAAGTTTTTTGACGGTTGTGACGACATCTCCGCTTTCGCCGGGATAGGTAACCTGCGTCGAGGGGCTGGAAAACTCGATCATAAACTGCCGACAAGCGCCGCAGGGCGAGCAGGCTCCGGAATCGCCGTTTTCATTGTGATTGGTGACGACAATCTCTTTCAGTTTCATGCCGGGACCCTCAACGGCCACCGCATGGACAATGGCATTCCTCTCTGCGCAAATGGAGAGGCCGTAGGAAATATTCTCGACATTACATCCCGTAAAGACATTCCCTGCCTCGGTCAGGATGGCCGCCCCGACCTTGAAACGGGAATAGGGAGAATAGGCATTGGCCATCGCGTCTCGTGCTTTTGCTTTTAGATCGATTTCGGTCATCGTTCTCACTCGTCAATCATTGCTATTTCAGCAGGAAACCGCC
This sequence comes from Sneathiella chungangensis, assembly GCF_009882935.1. Lineage (GTDB taxonomy): Bacteria > Pseudomonadota > Alphaproteobacteria > Sneathiellales > Sneathiellaceae > Sneathiella > Sneathiella chungangensis. The sequence goes on along the minus strand of NZ_WTVA01000015.1, from coordinate 312,301 downwards.
GCCAAGCGGGTCGTCGCCTTCATAGGTGAATTCCGCGGAGCCGGAATAATACGCTCGCCCTCCAACTTCGACCGTAACGGCGCTGAATGGCCCAACTTTGGTTTTGCGTAAAAGCCGGCCGGTGAATATCGCGCCCGTCACGCTTTCAAACTCGCAAATCTCGCCGCTATCAACCAGTTTTCTGGCGGCCGCTATCGCCATGCGGGCGGTGACGCCGGAGCCGGTCGGGCTGCGGTCCACCTGTTCGTCGGCGAAGATACAGATATTGGCGCTCGGTTTCCGCGGTGCGCCGCTATCTCCGTCGGTAAGAATTATGCCATAGAGATAGCCCAGATCGGGCGCGTCCGGATGATCAATCGGAATTTGCGATTTTATGGCATCCGAGATATGTGTGGCCGCGGCAACCAGATCCCTTGTACTGGAAGTCCGGACATCAAGTCCCAGAGACGCCGCATCAAGAACGCCATAAAAGGCGCCGCCATAGCCGATATCGAGCTCGACGGGTCCATAGTCGCGGGTTTCGACATATTGCCCAAGCTTGTAGGCAAAAGCGGGCACGCTCTCGAAGCGGACCGCGCCCGTTACCCCCTCCGTCGTCGCGACATGGGCGCGCACAAGGCCGCAGGGGCACTGGATATTCACCGGCGTCTCCCCGTCCTCCTTAACGACCAGCCCGAAGTCGAGCGCATAGCGACCGAGCGCCATGATGGCATGGCCGCACATGGTGCTATAGCCCTCGTTATGCATAAAGATTACAGCAAGATCCGCTTCGGGATCGTCCGGCGGAACCAGGAGCGCGCCATACATATCCTTGTGGCCTCTCGGCTCGAACATCAGGAAACGGCGGTAGTGATCGGCGTGATCCCGAAGATAGGCCCGCTTTTCCAGAAGGGTTCTCCCCTCCGGCATCGGCACGCCGCTGGTGATGATGCGAAGCGGCTCGCCGCCGGTATGCATCTCTACTGTCTGGATAAGGCTGATCATTATGTCTGTCATTTGCGAAAAGAATAAAGGCTTCCGATAAATTCCGATAGTGCTTTCAATTGACTTGACGAAGGCGCGGGATTTTCCGATACCCAAGGATATGAATGAAATGGGCAAGAAAACGGCGGCAGACGCGGAATTGATGGCAGACAAACTTCGCCGGGGCGACAGGCGGGCGCTCGCACGGGCGATTACGCTTGTCGAATCAGTCCGCTCCGATCACCGCGCGACGGCGCAGATCCTGTTGAACCGTTTGCTCCCCGATACCGGCAAGTCCGTGCGGATTGGCATTTCGGGAACGCCGGGTGTCGGGAAGTCGACCTTTATTGAAGCATTCGGGAAGCTTCTTACCGGGGCAGGGCACAAGGTCGCGGTGCTGACTATTGATCCCTCGTCCCAGCGTAGCGGGGGCTCCATACTTGGGGACAAGACCCGCATGGAAGAGCTGGTGCGGGATCCCAACGCCTTTATCCGGCCGTCTCCGTCCGGCGGATCGCTCGGCGGCGTTGCGCGTCGTACGCGCGAAGCAATGCTGCTGACGGAAGCGGCGGGGTTCGACGTCATTCTGGTTGAGACCGTTGGCGTCGGCCAGTCGGAGACCACTGTTGCGGAAATGGTGGACGTCTTTCTCCTTCTTTTGGCACCCGGCGGCGGCGACGAGTTGCAAGGCATCAAGCGCGGCGTGATGGAACTTGCGGATATTATCGTCATCAACAAGGCGGACGGCGATTTGAAGGCGGCGGCATCCCGCGCGGCCGCGGAATATAAAGGCGCCGTTGGCCTTATGCGGGCGAAAAGCAAAAACTGGCGGCCGAAAGTGCTGATGGTCTCTGCCATGAACAAGACCGGAATAGACAGGCTCTGGGATACAATTGAAGAATACCGGGCCGCCCGCGGCGTTGACGGAGAGCTCGCTGAGCAGCGGAAGGAACAGGCCGTTTCCTGGATGTGGTCGGAACTTGGCGATTCTCTTATGTCACGGTTCAAGGCGCATGAGGGGGTCGCTGCGCATCTCGGCAAGATGGAGGCCGACGTGAAATCCGCACGCATTGACCCGACGACGGCGGCGGAAAAGTTGCTGGCAATCTTTTTGGGAAAATAACGCGATAGCCGCCTAAATTGCTTGACGGATGCGCCGCCATTCCTTAAATAGCGTGCTCACGTCCGGCGTACTGCGCCGGGCTCCCTATTTTTTGGTTAAAGAGGTCCAGGATGGCGCGTCGTTGCGAATTGACAGGTAAAGGTGTTCAGGCCGGCAATAATGTCAGCCACGCCAACAACAAAACCCGTCGCCGGTTTTTGCCGAATGTGCAGGAAGTCCGTCTGATGTCCGAGACGCTTGGCCGTTCCTTCAATATGAAAGTGTCGGCGGCGGCGCTGCGCTCCGTTGAGCATAATGGCGGTCTTGACAAGTTCCTTCTGAAAGCTCGGGATACGAACCTGTCGTTGCAGGCCCAGCGCGTCAAGCGCGAGATTAAAAAGGCGACTGCCACCGCATAATCCGGACAGTCGGACCGATGGTTATTGAAACGGGCGAGAAGAAATTCTCGCCCGTTTTTTCATATCGGATTTGCTTCACGGATCGAGCGTGCTATTTGATGAAGCATCAGGGCGCAGTTTAGACATTTGGGGAGACATTCGATGTATGCACGACGTGACATTGTAAAAGGCGTGGCAACCCTTCCTCTGGCGGCGATCCTCGCCGACCCGTTGCTGGCGCGCGCGGCCGCCGAAATGACGGAAGATGTAAGTATCACATTAAGTAGCGGGCAGTCGGTTACCGCCTCGGTCATTTATCCGGAGGTAACGCCGGCGCCGACCGTTGTTCTGGTGCACGAGTGGTGGGGGTTGAATGACCAGATCAAGGCTGTTGCCGCTGAACTTGCCCGCGAAGGGTATGTCGCGCTTGCCGTTGATCTTTACGAAGGGAAAGTCGGAACGACACCGGATGAAGCCAAGCAGTATATGCAGGGCGTTAAGCCCGATCTTGCAACGGAAACACTGACAAGCTGGATTGACTGGGCCCGCAAGAACGAAAAGACCAATGACAGTCTCGGGACCGTGGGCTGGTGTTTTGGCGGTGGCTGGGCGCTCAACGCCTCGATCGCCGCGCCAACAGAAGCGACGATCGTATATTACGGAAGCGTCGCGCGGTCTGCCGATCAGTTGAAAGCTCTGAAAGGTCCGGTCATGGGGCATTTTGCGGAACGGGATCAGTGGATCAACAAACTGATGGTCGATGAATTTGTCGAGCAGATGAAAATCGCCGGCCAGCCCGCTCCAGAAGTATTCTGGTACAGCGCGGATCATGCATTCGCCAACCCTTCCGGCGCCCGCTATGACCAGGAGGATGCGCAACTCGCCTGGTCGCGCAGCCTCGAATTTTTCGAAAAGAACCTGGCGGGATAAGCAAGACTACCAGCGGTCGGTCTTGCCGCGCCGGACCGGCTTCTTTTCATCGAACAGATCGGCGAGCTGTTCCATCATCACGCCCCCGAGTTGCTCGGCGTCGATGATGGTAACAGCCTGCTGATAGTAGCGCGTGACATCATGGCCGATGCCGATAGCGATCAGTTCGACCGCGGAGCGTGTCTCGATCCAGCGAATGACATCGCGCAGATGTTTGTCGAGGTAATTCCCGGGGTTGACGGAAAGGGTGCTGTCGTCCACCGGCGCACCGTCGGAAATCACCATCAGGATTCGCCGCTGCTCTGGCCGCCCCAACAGGCGGCTATGCGCCCAGAGCAAGCCTTCGCCGTCGATATTCTCTTTCAGCAGCCCCTCGCGCAGCATAAGGCCCAGTGACTGGCGCGCACGACGATAGGGATAGTCCGCCGACTTATACACGATATGGCGTAGATCGTTCAGGCGACCGGGATTTGGCTCTTTCCCCTGTTCCAACCATTTCTCACGTGACTGTCCGCCCTTCCACGCACGGGTCGTGAAACCGAGGATCTCGACTTTCACGGAACAGCGCTCCAGTGTTCTTGCAAGGACATCGGCGCACATAGCGGCGACGGAAATTGGCCGTCCGCGCATCGAGCCGGAATTGTCGATCAGGAGGGTCACGACAGTATCGCGGAAATTGGTGTCTTGCTCCACCTTGAACGACAGCGGAAGCTGCGGATCGACGACGACGCGGGAGAGACGGGCGGCGTCGAGAATGCCTTCTTCGAGATCAAATTCCCAGGCGCGGTTCTGTTGCGCGAGCAGTTTGCGCTGCAGCCGGTTGGCAAGCTTGCTGATCAGGCTGTGCAGATTGGTGAGTTGCTGGTCCAGCTGCTGGCGAAGTCGCGCCAGCTCCGCGGGTTCACAAAGATCTCCCGCCTGGATGACCTCATCGAAATCGGTGGTATATGCCTTGTAGGCCGCGGCTTCCGGTGAATTCCGGAAATCCTCCGGATAGACGGGCCGGCGGTCGCGCCCCGCTTCCTCCCCGGTGCTTGTCGCTTCCATATCGGCGCTTTCGCCAGCCTCTGTGTCGGTTCCGTCCTCGCCCGAGCCCTCCTGCGCATCCGCATCTTCAGCGGCGCTGGCTTCCTGCGGCTCGTCGTCGCCCTCGGCCCCGCTGCTTTCGGCATCCGGCTGCTGTTCGCCGTCATCGCTGTCGCCGCCGTCCTCTTCGTCTGAAAACTCGCCCTCGGCGTCGTCGATGAGATCGAGATCCTTGAGCAGCTTGCGGGCGGCGCTGGCGAACTCTTTCTGACTGCCGATGGCTTTCAGCATGTCAGCAAAATCATCGCCGCTTTTTTCCTCGATTTCCGCGCGCCAGAGGTCGACCATATCGCGTGCGCTGTCTGGAATTGGGATGTTCGCGAGCTTCTCCCGCGCAAGCAACCCCAGTACCTCGGATATGGGTGCATCCGCCTTGTCGTAAACGCGGTCAAAACCGCTTTCCTTACAATGAGTGTCGAGCCGGTTGAACAGGTTGTCGGCGACGCCCTTCATGCGGCCTGCGCCTATCGCTTCGACGCGCGCCTGTTCAATTGCATCGAAGACGGCTTTCGCATCACCGCCTTCGGGAGAGTAACGGGCATGCATTCCGTCATCGTGATAGCGTTTGCGAAGCGCGAGACTATCCGCCAGCCCGCGCACAAGCCGAACGTCCGCCGCCGGCAGGTCCCGTGCCGGGTTGGGCAGTCGGGCGCGGTCGCCGGTCATGCCCGGCGCGTCGTTGCCATAGACTACCTCGAGTTCCTTCTCGCGGGACATTGCCCGCATTGTCGCGCTGACGGCACGTTTGAAGGGCTCGGCGGCGGGCTCCTTGTTTTTGATAAAGGCCACGGGATTCTTTACACGACAATATTCGCGGCGGATTCCGGAAGTTCCTCGCCAAAGCTGCGCTGATAATATTCAGCCACCAATGGCCGTTCCATCTCGTCGCATTTGTTGAGGAAAGTGACGCGGAACGCAAAACCGATATCGCCAAAAATCTGTGCGTTCTCCGCCCAGGTGATGACCGTTCGCGGGCTCATCACGGTGGATATATCCCCGGCGATAAAGCCGGCGCGGCTGAGCTCGGCGCAGGCAATCATGGCGCGGACGGTTTTGCGGCCTTCTTCATCATCGTATCCCGGCAGTTTTGCGAGGACGATCTCGTTTTCGACTTCCTCTGGCAGGTAATTCAGGGTCGTCACAATATTCCAGCGGTCCATTTGGCCCTGATTAAGCTGCTGCGTTCCGTGGTAAAGACCGGTCGTGTCGCCAAGGCCCACGGTATTGGTCGTTGCGAACATGCGGAAGGCAGGATGCGGGCGGATGACCCGGTTCTGGTCAAGAAGCGTGAGTTTTCCCTCGACTTCGAGGACGCGCTGGATCACGAACATCACGTCCGGCCGGCCGGCATCATATTCGTCAAAGACAATAGCGGTTGGAGATTGCAGCGCCCAGGGAAGAATGCCTTCACGGAATTCAGTAACCTGCTTGCCATCGCGAAGGACGATGGCGTCCTTGCCAACCAGATCGATGCGGGAAATATGGCTATCGAGATTGACCCGGACGCAAGGCCAGTTGAGACGCGCGGCGACTTGCTCGATATGTGTCGATTTCCCCGTACCGTGATAGCCCTGTACCATAACCCGTCGGTTAAAGGCGAAGCCGGCCAGAATGGCCAGTGTCGTATCATGATCGAAGACATAGGCGGGATCCAGATCCGGTACCCGCTCCGTGGTCACACTGAAAGCAGGTACCATCAGGTCGCTGTCAATCTTGAATACTTCCCGAACGGCAACTTTCGTGTCGGGTAAATCAATTTTCAATTCCGGGGCTTCTCCGGCGAGCTCTAAAGACGTCATAAATAGCAATTCCGTGTCACAATTTGTGGTTATTCTTTTACGGGCAAGCTTACGAGTTACCGCAAGTTCGCAAATGTGTATAGGCCTGATTAATATTTTTTAGAATTTCTTCGGCCTTTTTGTCGCCACCACGGATATCAGGGTGGTATTTTTTTGCAAGCTCCTTGTGGCGGCGCTTGATTTCCTCGAGTGTACTGCCCGGCTGCAAATTTAAAATAGCGAGCGCTTCACGTTCCTTCGGGTCGATCGCTACCTTGCCGTTTGATCCGTTCCCATTCGCCGCATGGTCGTCACCACCCATTTCCTCGCGAAAATTGAACGGATCCTGATATCGGGTATCCTTCCGGGGGCTCGCCGTTCGCGATCCGAGTTTCCAGGTCGGACGATGGCCCGTAATATCTTCATCCTTGTAACGGAGGACCTCTTCATCCGTCATGCCGTCAAAGAAATTCCAGGATTTGTTGAATTCCCGTATATGGGCAAGACAAAACCATTGATAATCGTCCGGGCTACCCCGGTCGAGAAGCCGCGATTTCGGTGCACGGTATTCGCCCCCTTCGAAACAATCCGGGTGCTCGCATTGCCGGGCATTCGTTGCTGCGTCGCCAAGCGGTATTTCTCTTTTCTTCGACATGAAAATATTATGGGCGCCGCACTTCGTCTTAGCAAGACTGCTCAAAAGCAAACCGTTCTTTTAGGGCGTTTGAGGCGTTAAAAGGGCAACAGGCGTAAATATGGCAAAAAATTCTTGTCCGGCCCTGCCAGTCGTTTCGTCAAAATGGCAACGAACCATTGCAAATCGTCTCACAATAAACAAGATAGGGTCGGGAACTGCAAAATTAAAGGGAACGTTTTTACATGTCCGTTGCGAAGACCATAGAACAAAAACTTCGGAATGCATTTTCGCCGACAGAACTTAAGGTGATCGACGAATCACATTTGCATGCTGGACATGCCGGCGCCAGGCCGGAGGGCGAAAGCCACTTCCGGGTGGAGATCGCTTCTGGTGATTTCAAGGGCATGAGCCGGGTGGCCCAACAGCGCGCCATATATGCGGTCCTGGCGGAAGAACTCAAGACGGATATCCACGCGCTGGCGTTGACGGTCCGCTCCTGAAATCTCCCCTCAAAAAACTTTAGCGAAACTGTTGAACAGTCTTGTCACGCCCCTATATGCTCTTTTTGAGTGTTTAGTAAAAAAAACGGCAACCTATAAGCGCATATACAGGAGATCATCGTGACACAGTTAAGCCAGACCCTTGTAAATCGAAATATCTCGGTAATCGATCCGGTTTCGGGACAGACCCATCGTACCAGCATCCGGCTGGAGGAAATCGAATGGGCCGCGCTACGCGACATCTGCGCACGCGAAAATATGTCGATCAATGAATTTTGCTGCAAGGCGGACCGTGACGAAAGGCGCCGTGAACATTCGCGAACATCGCGGATTCGTTCCGCCATTCTCGATCACTACCTGAACCAAAACCGAAAACTCGATTCCTAAAACGGTCAAAGCAGGAAGAGTAATAACGCGGGGAGGGTGACAAAGGAAAGCAATGTAGATATCAGCACCATCCCTGCAACGTGACTATGGGCCCGTTCATAGCGAAGCGAAAAGAGATAGTTGAACACGGCGACGGGCATCGTGCATTCCAAAATCAGGACGCCCCGTTCGACCCCCTCCAGTCCGAATAAGGTGGCAAGCCCATACCCGACAGCAAATCCCATTACCAGGCGGAGAATCGATAGTCCGGTTGCCAGGCGGATATGGCTGACGGACAGGCTGGCGAGGCTGACGCCGAGAGCGAACAGCATCAGCGGGATCGTAAGGCTGCCGACAAGTGTCGTGGAGTTGATAACCCAAAGCGGGAAAGATAGGCCCAATGCTTTCGAGCCCAGTCCGATGAGAACGGCGTAGATCAGCGGCGTCCGAAATAGCTGGGCAAGCGAACTGGCACCCGAGGAGAGCCAAATCCCGAACGTGAACTGCAGTGTTGAAAAAACCGTGAAAACAGCAATGGCCAGCGCAAGCCCTGCCTCGCCAAATGCGAACAGGCAAAGCGGCAGCCCCATATTGCCGGTATTGGGAAACATTAGCCCCGGCAGATAATCCCGCACATTGAGACGGAATAGCAAAAGTACGACAAGCCCAATGAGGCAGAATGCAAGCGCGGATAATGCGGCGAACATTGCAAATTCAAGAAAGTCACCGAGTTCCATGTTGAGTTTCATAAGGGTAGAAAAAATCAGCATGGGTGAGCCGACATTGGTTACCAGCAATGTGATGGTTTCCGTGTGAAACGCACGGCCGGTCTTGGCCCAAAAAAAACCGATGCCCGCGGTCACCACAACCGGCGCAATGATATTCAGCAGAATTTCATACATACGATCTGTTCCCCCGACAAATCTCTGCAGAATCTCTAGAGATCAAGCGGAGTTATCCGTAGTTCGGTGATCTGGTTATGTTCTTTCTTGAGAATTTCGAACTTATATCCGTGAAAAATGAACGCCTGGCCGATATCCGGAATGATCTGGGCTTCATGTATGACCAGCCCCGCGATCGTCGCCGCTTCTTCGTCGGGAAGTGCCCAGTTCAATTGGCGGTTCAAATCGCGGATCGTAACGTCGCCTTTGGAGATGATGCTGCCATCCTTCATCAGCCGAATGTCACTCACGGCGAGATCATGTTCGTCGGCGATATCGCCAACAATCTCTTCCAGAATATCCTCGAGCGTTACCAGACCCATCAACGCCCCATACTCGTCGACAACCAACGCGAAATGACTCTTTCTCTCCAAAAAGGCGTTCAGCTGACTGCGAAGGGTCGTCGTTTCAGGGACGAACCACGGTTCTAAAGCGATGGCCTCAATATCAAGTCTTTCGTAATCGCCGTCGAGCGGAATAAGGGCGCGCAGAAGATCCTTCGCATGAATAATGCCGATAATATTTTCCGGATTTTCCTTCCATAGGGGAAGTCTTGTGTATGGGCTGCCAAGAACCTGATCGATTATTTCCCGCACAGGCCGTTCCGCATCCACCATTTCGACATTTTTGCGGTGGACCATGATTTCCTCAAGATCAACCTCATCCATATCGAGGATCGTGTCCAGCATGTAGCGTTCGTGCATAATGACGCCCGCATCTTCCGAATGCAGTTCGATAGCGCCGCGGAGTTCGTCCTGGGCGGCATCCGTAAGCGTGTCGGAATCCCCGTCTTGGCCTTTCAGGCCGAGCAAGCTCAACGTCACATCGACGATGTAATTGACGCTCATGACAATCGGCGAGAGGAGGAATATTGCGGGCTGCAGAACTGGGGCGACAAACAGGGCGACGGGAATTGTCCGGCGCAGGGCTACAGTTTTCGGCAAAACTTCCGCGAACACCAGCACGAGTACCGTCATTACAAGGGTTGCGTAGGCAACACCGATATCCCCGAATAGGGAGATAAAGATACTGGTCGCAAGGGACGAGGCGAGAATGTTGACCAGGTTATTGCCGAGCAGAATGGCGCTGATCAGCTTCGTATGTTTGTCGCGGAGACGATTGACCAGTCCCGCGCGTTTGTTTCCCGCCTGCTCCATCTGGTGGAGGCGCGCGCGCGATGCTCCGGTAAGCGCGGTTTCCGAACCCGAGAAAAAGGCGGATAGCAGCAAGAGCAGAAAAATCGCAAGCGGTAGTAAGATCAGTTCAACATTCATGACACCGGTTTCCATCTCCCCCATCTATCCCGGTAATTCTTGCGCAAGTAAAGCCAGAATATCCTGTTCGGATATGTCTTTTGTGCCGAAGGCCTCGCCAATATCCTTCAGCAGGATCAGCGTGATCTTGCCGCCGCTGATTTTCTTGTCCTGGCGCATATGCCCCAGGATCTTTTCCGGGGACCAGACGACGCCTGGAATGTCGGGAACTTGAAGGGGGAGGCCGACAGCTTCGAAATGCGCCCGGATACGACCGCAATCCTGACGATTGAGGCTCCCCGCCCGCACCGAAAGTTCCGCCGCCATAATCATGCCGATTGCAACGGCCTCGCCATGATTTAGGTGCTGTCCGTAGCCGGTTTCCGCCTCCAGTGCATGGCCGAAGGTATGGCCGAGATTTAGAAGCGCCCTTACGCCGCCCTCTCTTTCATCCTGCGCCACGATACGGGCCTTGGTTTTTACGCTTTGCTCAACCGCATGAATGCGGGCGGCCGTATCGCCGTCGACGACCTTCTTGCCGTTGATTTCCAGCCACTCGAAAAAGTCACGATCGCCGAGAAGGCCGTATTTGACCACTTCCGCATAGCCGGCAAGGATTTCCCTCTGCGGCAGACTGTCGAGCAGGGAAATATCCGCAAGAACAAGACGCGGCTGGTAAAAGGCCCCGATCAGGTTCTTTCCTTGCGGGGCATTAAGGCCCGTCTTGCCGCCAACGGAACTGTCAACCTGTGACAGCAGCGTTGTCGGAATCTGGATGAAATCGACGCCGCGCCGCAGCGTTGCCGCCGCAAATCCCGTAAGGTCCCCGATCACTCCGCCACCGAGCGCGATCAACGCTTCGTCCCTCTGGATGCGGGCGTCCAAAAGACGGTTCATCAGATCACTATATATGGCAATGCTTTTGCTTCCCTCGCCGGGTGGAAAAATGATTGCCGTATGGTCGATACCGGCCGTGTCCAGAGCCTCCTGCAATTTTTCCAGATGACGGGCGGCGACCGTTTCATCGGTGACGATGGCGACGCGGGAGTTCTTGAGTATTGGCTTGAGGATCGTGCCGGACGAGGCAATCAATTTAGTGCCGATCAGAATATCATAGGACCGCGCATCAAGAGATACCGGTACCCGAGATTCAAGTGTGTCAGGGGCCAGGGAAGTGTCGGTCATGGTTTGCCTGCAGTGCCATTGGTAGCCGCTGGTTTCTTGAACGCGTCCAGCGCCGCGATAATTTTATCCACGACGATCTCATGCGGCCCGTCGCCGCTGTCGATAGTAATATCTGCTTCCGCGTAAACCGGATAGCGTTCCTCCATCAGCTTTTTGAGGGTCGCTTTCGGATTACCGGTTTTCAGGAGAGGACGATTGTTGCGTTTCATGCAGCGCTTATAGATGACATCAAGTTCTGCGCGCAACCAGATTGAACAGCCCTTTCTGGAAATTAAGGCGCGTGTTTTCTTGTTCATGAAGGCACCACCACCGGTTGCCAGGACATGCCGCGGTTCATTCAGCAGGCGGGCGATGACCTTCCGCTCTCCCTCGCGGAATGCAGCTTCGCCGTGAATTTCGAAAAATTCCGCCACCGTCAAATTCGACGCCGCCTCTATCTCTGCATCCGCATCGCGGAAAGGAAGGCCGAGCTGGCTCGCAAGACGGCGACCAATCGAACTTTTTCCTGCGCCCATCAAACCGACCAAAACGATCGGCCGGCTTTCGAAATCAACAACCGCAGCGGCCGCGCCGGCTTCGGCACTCTCTGTCTTTTTCATCCTGTCACTTTTCGACGTTCGCGCGAATACCCTCGAAATAGATGAGGGGCACAATATCTTTCCCTAAGGTTATTGATGTAATTCGCCGAACCGTGCTAATCAATAAAGCCTAATTTTTAACATAATCGCAGCTTAGCGCTTTAAATAGCAACAGTTTTACCCAACGGGCACCATTTTTTGGTGGCCAGACTTCGGATACCGTGATCGAAAATGTCTAAGTTTTCCCTTTTTCTGCTTTTTTTGGTTGCTGCCCTGGTTATTGGTGGCGGCGTGTTCCTCTCGGCCTGGGACATCCCGGCGCCGACGGTCGAGGTTGAAAAGGTTATTCCGAATGACCAGTTCCCGAAGTAGGACGGCACGCCTGCTTGCAGCGTCGTTGATGGCAAGCGTCGCGATCACCGTTTATAGCGCTGAGGCCCAGGAAAAACCGAGGAGCCTTGTGCCCCCTCTCGGCCAGACGCCGTCGCAACAAACGGACAGCACATCTCCCGCTTCATCGACGCAGACGCCGCCGGAGCAAACGAAAGTCATCGAAGGCAGCCGGATCAAGGGCGCTGTGGTTGTGCAGTCGCTTGGCGGCCTTGACCCGGCGTCCATCGGTACCTTGACGGCGTCGACCGGCGGTTTCGGTCCGAATATGTGGCAGGGGACGAAGCCCGAGCGTGTTGTAACGCTGCTGAAATTTTTACCGATCCCGTCCGCATCGCCCGAAATGCAGCGACTTTTCCGGCGGCTTTTGTTGACGGCGGCCGTAATTCCGCAAGGGCTTAAACAACCTCTGGAACTGATCAAACTGCGGCTCGATAAACTGCTGGAGGCTGGACTGGTTCCCGACGCTGCGGAATTGATCGCCAGGATTCCGGCATCGAGTATGAGCCCGGATATTAACCGCGTCGCTGTTGAGCTCAACATGCTGCAAGGAAAGAATGAAGAAGCCTGCAGGCTGGCCGATGGCAGTCAGGCTGTCGCGGAGGACAATTTCTGGACGAAAACAGATGTCTTCTGCAATCTCATTTCAGGCAACATGGCGCGGGCCGAGATCGGCATCAATCTACTCGACGAAACGGCCGGTGAAGACCCGCTGTTTTTTGCGCTTTTCGACCGTCTGGCGGGAGGGTCGTCGACGCTTCCCGAAAATGATCAGGCTCTGACCCCTCTCCATTTTGCCATGATGAGCCGTGCGGGCGCGCATCTTCCCTATCCGGATATCGAAAAGGCCGGTTACGCCTTTCTGTGGGCACTGGCGACCGATGAAAAGGCCAATATCAACGAACGGTTTACGGCCGCCTATGAATCGCTTGGCGTGGGAAGCATCCCGCCGGTTCTTCCCAGGCGCCTGATCAGTGCAGGCGCCTTCACCGATGGTGCGGAAGAGGTGGCGGACTTGGGACGGATCGCGTCGCTTTACCGTGATGCCATCGCCGCCACCGATGATCTTGAAAAGGCACGCATCCTTGGCGAACTATGGACCGCGGGTGAAAGCGACGGATCCTACCTGGCGGCGTCGAGCCTGACGATGCCTTTGCTGCTTCAAATGACGCCGGCAGATTACGGCGGCGCCTTTGAGTTGGACGCTCTGCGGCTTTCGCTCGTCGCCGGGGAAGAGCAAAGTGCGATAGCTTGGGAACGCGGCGTGCGGCGGGGCGCTCTTAAAGGAGATTTCGCGGCACGGGAAGCCGCGCGCAAACGGATCGCGCGCGCCAGCGCCTATATGCTGATTTCCGGAACGTCCGGCATCGCAAGATGGAATGCGGCAACGTTCGATGTCGCCGATCTGGATCACGGGGACGATGTCGCCCAGACCGAAAATGTCGGCCTGTACCTGAATGTGATGGAAATTTTTGGCGAACCAGTCCCTGAAGACCTGTGGTCATCGGCCCTTGATCTCGGGCAGGTTCCGAGGCTCAGCCTTTCCAATCAGGTCATTCAAAGAAATCTCGCCAGTGCCGCTGCTGCAGGCCGGGTCGGCGAAACTGTTGCGCTGGCGCTTTCAGCGCTGGGCGAAGAAGGCCCCGGTATGGTGTCGACAGAGACGCTCGGCTCCGTCCTGACCGCGCTCAAAACTGTCGGGCTTGAAGCAGAGGCGCGCCAACTCGCACTGGAGGCCGCTGTTTCGCGGAATCTTTGATATGTCCGCCCGTTATCTGGAAGGCTTTCTGGAAATGTTGTTGACGGAACGGGGGGCGGCGACAAATACCCTCGCGGGTTATCGCCGGGATCTGACGGATTTTGCGGATTTCATCGCGCGTCGCGGGGTATCGCTCAAAACGGCCTCTGCCGCCGATATCCAGGCATTTCTCAAGTTTTCCGATGACATCGGGCTTAAAAGTTCAACGCAGGCGCGGCGCTTGAGCGCCATTCGACAGCTGTTCTCCTATCTACTTGGGGAGGATATCCGCCGCGACGACCCCGCGCTAAACATCGACAGCCCACGGGCCGGAAGACGCCTGCCGAAATATCTATCGGAGGAAGAAGTTGATCGTCTGTTGGCGGCGGCCGACGGTGAAACTCCGGAGAAAAAACGCCTGTTTTCCCTGTTGCATCTGTTATATGCCGCCGGACTTCGGGTCTCGGAACTGGTATCGCTTCCCTTTCCGGCACTCCGGGATCAGGATCGGTTTCTCATCGTGCGCGGGAAGGGCAACAAGGAACGGCTTGTGCCGGTCAATCAGGCCTGCAAACAGGCGTTGGCTGCCTATCTGGAAGTCCGGGAGAATTTCTGCCCAGACGGCCGTCATTCGAAATGGCTCTTCCCGTCGCGTGGCGGGCAGGGCTTTCTTACGCGCCAGCGGCTTGGGCAATTGCTGAAAGACCTCGCGATTGAAGCAAATATTGATCCGGCGAAGGTCTCTCCGCATGTGCTGCGCCATGCATTTGCCAGCCATCTCCTTGCCAACGGCGCGGATCTCAGGAGCTTGCAGAAAATGCTCGGTCATGCGGATATCTCGACCACGCAGATCTACACCCATGTGCTGCAAAAAAGGCTGATGGATATTGTATCGACGCATCATCCACTGGCCTGACGGGAATTTATTGAATGGGAAAACTTGACTCTCCCGTGAGCCTAACGCAATTTCCACACAACCAATTCAAAACAGACCGAAGAAAGAGTGATCCTCATGAGCTTTACCGTTCCGGAACCCTGCGTTTCGCGCCTCAATCGTTGTGAACTTGCCGTTCCCGGCTCCAGCCCGCATATGTTCGAAAAGGCCGCCAAATCCGACGCGGACGCAATTTTCCTTGATCTCGAGGATGCTGTGGCACCGAACGACAAGGCTCAGGCCCGTAAAAACATCATCGAGGCGCTGCATGATGTGGATTGGGGCGACAAGGTTATGTCTGTCCGGATTAACGGGCTCGATACGCATTATATGTACCGCGACGTCGTTGACGTCGTTGAAAAGGGCGGGGAGCGCCTTGACCTGATTATGATCCCGAAGGTCGGGACTGCGTCTGACGTGTATGCCGTAGATATGCTGGTGACGCAGATTGAGGCGGCGACAGGCCGTAAAAAGAAAATCGGGTTCGAGCATATTATTGAAACAGCGCTCGGCATGCAGAATATCCATGAGATCGCGGCCGCCAGCAAGCGGAACGAGAGCCTGCATTTCGGCGTTGCGGACTATGCGGCATCGACCAAGGCACGGACAACCTCCATCGGCGGGCCCAATCCGCTGTATGGCGTACTTACCGATCCCGCCGAAGACGGCTCCCGTGATTTTCATTGGGGCGATATGTGGCATTACGCCATTGCCCGCATGGTTGTTGCTGCGCGCGCGAATGGTTTGCGTCCGATCGACGGTCCGTTTGGCGATTTCTCCGATCCTGATGGCTATATCGCCCACGGCAACCGCGCGGCCATCCTCGGCTGCGAAGGGAAATGGGCAATCCACCCGAAGCAGATCCCGCTCGCCAATGATATTTTCACGCCGGCCGAAGCGGAAGTGGCGAAAGCCCGCCGAATTCTGGAAGCCATGGAAAAGGCGCAGGCGGAAGGTGCGGGCGCCGTGGCGCTCGATGGCCGCCTGATCGATATTGCCTCCATCAAGCAGGCTGAAGCGCTGGTGAATCAGGCAGATATCATCGCCGCACGCGGTTAATTTATCGCGTCATCAAACCATCACAATTTTAAAACCCGGCGGAACGGTTGATTGACGTAACCGTTCCGCCAATTTATTAATCAGATCGTCGATATCTGCGAAGTTTGGACATTTTATGAATAATTTCCTTGATTTTGAGAAGCCGATCGCCGACCTCGAAGGCAAAATCCGTGAACTGGAAGGGTTGGAAGATGGCAGCGATATTGAGATCAAGGAGGATATTGCCAAACTGCGCCAGAAAGCGCTTCAGCAACTGGAGCAAACCTACTCCAAGCTGACGCCATGGCAAAAGACACAAGTCGCTCGCCATGTCGACCGGCCGAAACTCAGTGATATTACGGCCCAGCTTATAGATGATTTTACGCCGCTTGCAGGCGACCGGGCGTTTGCCGATGACAAGGCAATCATAGGCGGCCTGGGGCGTTTTCGTGGCCGCAGTGTTATCGTCATCGGTACGGAAAAGGGCAAGGATACCGAAACGCGCCTTCGTCATAACTTCGGCATGGCCCGTCCCGAAGGCTACCGCAAGGCACAGCGGCTGATGCGCATGGCCGATCATTTTGCCATTCCTATCCTCACCTTTATCGACACGTCCGGTGCCTATCCCGGTATCGGCGCGGAAGAACGCGGCCAGGCGGAAGCTATCGCCCGGTCAATCGAGGTTTGCCTGGATGTCCGGGTGCCGATGGTTGCATCGATAGTCGGGGAGGGTGGCTCCGGCGGCGCCGTTGCGCTCGCGGCTGCCAATCGCGTGCTGATGTTCGCCCATGCGGTTTATTCGGTGATCTCGCCGGAGGGCTGCGCAGCGATCCTCTGGAAAACACGGGACAAGGCCCAGGAAGCCGCGACCGCCATGAAAATCACGGCGCAAGACCTTCTGAAACTGAAGGTGATTGACCGGATCGTTGACGAACCGGTCGGCGGCGCGCAGCGCGACGTTCAGGCCGCCATCGCCTCGCTCGGCGATGCGATCGAGGAGGAATTGTCGCTGCTTGCCAAAAAAGAACCCGGCGAGCTCCGTGAAGAGCGTCGTCGCAAGTTCCTTGCTATCGGTCGTCTCGAAGGAAACTGAAGGCAGATACCTGCTAACCCGTAAAGGCCTTTCCGAGATTTCGGACACTCTCCTGATGCGCGGACCAGTGACGGCCGCCGATCATACCGCCGTCGACAAGGATGTCGGCCGCATTAACGAAAGTGGAATCATCGGAGGCGAGGAAAAGCGCCGCCTTGGCAATATCGTCCGGAAGGCCCGCCCGGCGAATGGGTTGGGCCTGAGATAAAACCTCGCCGGCGATTTTTGCTGTGTCCTCTGCCGCCTGCCCCTTGAGGCCCAGAGCTTTGCCAAAAATTCCGGTGGCGATTGCGCCGGGCGAAATGGAGTTTACCCGGACGTTACTCTCGCCGAGTTCCATCGCCGCGCTTCGGGTCAGTTGCAAAACGGCGGCCTTGGCGCTGCTATAGACCATGGAGGTCGAGTAGCCCGCAAGATGGCCGGCGATGCTGCCATTATTGATGATGCTGCCATACCCCTGCTTTTTCATAATCGGCGCCGCATGCTTGATGCCAAGGAGAACACCGCCAAAAAGCAGCGTCATGGCGGTCATCGATTTTTCGAAATCAACAGTTTCGATACTGCCGACAGGCGCCGGGCCGCCCGCATTGTTGAAGAGGCAGTCCAGCTTGCCGAATTTGTCGGCGGTGCCTTTTATCAGGGCTTCCATGTCCGCCTCGACGCTTGCGTCGGCGCGGACGAAACTCACCTTGTCTCCCAGCCGGTCCGCAATTGCGTTGCCTTCAGCCTCCCGGCGTCCCGAAAAGACAACCGTGGCGCCCTCTTCGGCAAAAATCTCGACCGTGCGAAGGCCGATCCCGCTCGTGCCGCCTGTAATGATTGTAACCTTGTCCTGTAGTCGATTCATTTTCATTCTTCTTCGGTTAAAAAATCTGGATAGGGAACAATTGACTATAACAAGATTGGCGCGCGGGCGAACAGGCCTTTTCGCAATTTCCTTCGTAGATTGGCTTCCCTAATCGGAAATTTTGACTAAACTGGCGCCTGTAACTTCAGGGGGATTATTGTCGCGTGCTCTATCATAGCATCATCGTTATAGCCTATGCGCTGACGGCAACGGTGATTGCTGTACAGGCTCCTGTGTATATGCCGGGAATCGAACCGGCGGCAGGATATTGGGCCGGGGGTGTTTTCTTCCTCATTTGCGCGCTTGTGCATGATTTCATCATGCGGCATGTGGAACGCGCCCGTTTTCAACGCGATCTGCAGAAAATGCGCAGCGATCTCGATATGGCGGAATCCGGTCTCGACCGATTTGACAACATCCTGGGCCGCCTTGCCGGTAAAGACGGTAATATGGATAGTTTCGCTGCCGAAATGCAAATTCTGCGCAAGCTTTTAAAGCAGCTGTCCACGGATCAGAAACCTCGTGAAAAAGAGGCGGAGGAGGAATTCGTCCTATCCGCCGACGCGGAGGTCGCGGAGGAACGGGAAGAAGGCACCAAAGATAAGGAAATGCCGAGGAACAGCAGCGGCCCGAATGAAGAGATGCTGCCGCGCGATGAGGAGATTCTGGAAATCGTACGGGCCGGTTTACAGGAAAACAAGGTTGATCTCTATCTCCAGCCGATCGTGCGCTTGCCGCAACGGCGGACACTTTTCTATGAGGCTTTCTCCCGTATTCGCGGGCCGCGCGGCGAAGTGATCACGCCGGGTCAATATTTGACGGTGGCAGAGAACGCTGGCCTTATCGGAACGATTGACAATCTCCTGCTGATCCGTTGCGTGCAGCTGATCCGCCGGGTCCGGCAACGAAATGCCGATATCGGTTTCTTCGTCAATGTCTCGTCTCGGACGCTCAACGATACCGCTTTCTTCCGTCAGTTCGTTGAATTTCTGGATCAGAACAAGGATTTGAGCGAAAGCCTGATCCTTGAATTCCCGCAGGAGGATTTTGACAACGCAACCGAGGCGACCCAGAAAAATCTCGCGACGCTTGCGAAGATGGGGTTCGCTTTTTCGGTGGATCACGTGCACAGGCTCGATTTCGACTTTGGCGAGTTGGGTAAACGGAACGTCCGTTACCTGAAAGTCGCCGCCGTGGAGTTATTGCCCGGCAGGCCGGGATTGCCGATGGAAATTCACCCGGATGATCTTCACGAGGCGCTGTTGCGAGAGAATATCGAACTGATTGCCAGCATGGTCGAAGATGAAGACACCGTTATCGGGCTTCTCGATGTGGAAGTCGGTTTCGGTCAGGGCTTCCTGTTCGGTGTGCCCCGTCCGCCGCAATCCGTAAATTAGCAGGTTTCTCCCTATGACTTTCAAGATGATTACCGGCATGGCCGGAATAGCGGCTGATTATGACGGTTATATTCTGGATCTATGGGGCGTCGTACATAACGGCCATCATCCTTATCCGGGCGTGCTTGAATGTATGACGAAACTCCGAGAGAAGGACCGACCTCTTATCCTGCTATCTAACGCGCCGCGAACCAATGGTTTTGTCATCACCTTTCTTGAGAAAATCGGCGTCGGACGGGAATGTTACGACTATATTCTGACATCCGGTGACATCACCCGTGAAGTGCTGGCGACGCGTAATCACCCCTATTTGAAAAAATCCGGCAACGCGTTCTACCAGATCGGCGCAGACCGCGACAAAGGGCTTGAAGACGGTCTTGATTACCATCGGGTTTACTCAGTTGCGGACGCGGATTTCCTGATCTGCACGGGACTTGCCGATGACGAAACCGAAACGCCGGAGAATTACAGGTCTCTTTTATTGGACGCTCTGTCACGGGATCTTCCGATGCTCTGCGCCAATCCGGATCTCACCGTGATGAGAGGGAACAGCTCACATTACTGTGCGGGTGCGATTGCCGCGCTTTACGCGGAGCTTGGCGGGCGGGTCGAGCTTTTTGGCAAACCCTATCCGGAAATCTACCGGCAGGCGATGGAACGGCTGCAAATCTCTGAACCGTCCCGCATTCTTGCCATTGGCGACAGCATGCGCACCGATATAAAGGGCGCGACGGAAATGGGGATGGACTGCGTCCTGGTAAGCGGTGGTATTCACGCGGAGGAATGGGGACTGAAAGACGGCCAGTTGCCAACCGCAGAGCAGATCACATCAACTGCGCGCCAGCACGGATTTTCCCCGAAATATGTCACGGGACATATGGTCTGGCAGGAAAACGCCCTTTAGACGTTAGTCAAAAAGGGCGTCGATCTCATCCTGAGCCTTGTTGCTTTCATCACTTGCTGATTTCGCAACGGGCTTTTTCTGTTGTTTTTCCGCGCCGGCCTCGTCGAAAAGTGTGTCGATTTCGTCCTGATTGACGCCTTCGCCATCAAGCGCCGGCCCGTTCAGCAGTTCCGTTTCCTCATCGTCTTCGGCTTGCATCGCATCGGCCGAATCCGTGCTGTCGATATGGTGACCCCAGGCCTTGGTCAGCCGTGCGAGATACTCTTCGATATAGTTGAGGGTAGAGACGACCTTGCTGATTCGCTGGCCGGTAATGTCCTGAAAGGAGCAAGCCTCGAAAATCTCCATACAGGCATCGTTGACGACATCCGCGTCCGTCACCTTTGCCGACATGATCGTTTCCGTCGCGTTCATGATCTGGTTGGTGGCCGTCTCTGTCGCCTCGACAATTGCATCAAGTTCCTTGCCAGCACGAGGCAGTTTTTCTTGCTTAAGGTCATTCGGCCGGATTTCGGCAATCTCGGACCGGGCCGCCATGATGAAATTGGCGAGATCCTGACAATCCTGATGAAGGGCGGCAATCGCCTTTCTCAGGTGAATGACCTCATCCGTATCGGACATTAGAAATCACCCAGTACCGAAGCGATTTTTGTCTTCAGGGTCGCTGCGTTGAACGGTTTCACGATGTAGTTGTTGACGCCGGCTTTTTTGGCGGCAACCACATTGTCCGTCTTGGATTCGGCCGTGATCATAATGAACGGCGTGCTTTTCAGCGTTTCATCTGCGCGGACTTCCTTGAGCAACTGGTAGCCGGTCATCGGTTCCATGTTCCAGTCGGATATGACCAGGCCGTATTTCTTGGTGCGCATTTTCGAAAGCGCGGCCGAGCCATCGGCAGCTTCGTCAACGGCGTTGAAGCCAAGTTGCTTGAGAAGATTGCGGATAATACGCAACATTGTTTTGTAGTCGTCAACGATCAGAATCGACATGTTCATATCGACAGCCATAGAAATGCCCTCTTACTTTCCTTCTATTAGGTTCCAATCAGGTGGGAGCTAGAAAATCCGCCTTACCTATTCGTCGAAGATTAGGTAGGGAAACTGAAAAAATGGTTAATTTGAGCGCAGTTTTACGAAAACTGGCTGGAACCGCTATATTAGTGCCCGTCGATTTCGTCCTGGCACTTGCGGCAGCACCCGTTTTCCTTCTATATAACCCGGCTGTCCACCGGTTATAAGGAATTGAAAACCAATGTCGGTTTATGAAGATTTACACGGTTACTTCCTCGAGGATTTGGAAATTGGCATGACGGCGCTCTATGCCAAGACGATTACGGAATCCGACATTGTCATGTATGCCGGCATCTCCGGCGATACGAATCCCGTTCATCTGAACGCAGAATTTGCCGAAAAAACGATTTTCAAGGAACGTATTGCCCATGGCATGTTGTCCGCCGGGCTGCTCTCGACCGTGTTCGGAACGAAATTGCCTGGCCCCGGCGCGATCTACATGAATCAGAATCTCAATTTCAAAGCGCCCGTCTGTATCGGTGATACGGTCGTCGCCAGAGTGAATTTGCGCGAGATCAATGGTAAACGGGTAACCTTTGACTGTGTCTGTACGATCGGGGAAACGGTTGTGCTGGATGGAGAGGCGACCTTGATGGTATCCAGGCGCTCCTGAAGGTTAATCAGATAAAGCTGGGTAGGAATGATGCGGATATTACGCGACTACACTAAGGTGCCGGAGGAATGCCGTGGATTGGTTCTTGCCATCGGCAATTTTGACGGCGTCCATCGCGGACATCAGGCTGTCATTTCCGAAGCGCAAAACATTGCCGACCGGCTTGGTGTCGCCTCCGGGGTCATGACCTTCGAGCCCCATTCACGAGAATTTTTCGCACCCACTGCGCCGCCGTTTCGTCTTTCGACAATGGAAACGAAGGCGGCCCATCTGAAATGGCTTGGCGTTGATGTGATGGTTGCGCTTACTTTCGATCTCCCCTTTTCGCAAAAATCAGCCGAGGAATTTGTCCGGGACGTACTCGTCGAAGGATATAACGTCGCCCATGTGGTGGTCGGCTATGATTTCATTTTCGGTCACAAGCGGCAGGGGACGACGGTGGTTCTGGCCGATCTTGCCAAGAAATATGGCTTCGGCGTCACCGTGGTGGAGCCCGTCGGCGAAGAAACGGTAATCTTTTCGTCCACCGCAATACGCGACTGCCTTAAAGCTGGCGATCCGGGAAAAGCCGCTGCGCTTCTCGGTCACTGGTGGGAAGTTGAGGGACCTGTCATCGGAGGCGACAAGCGGGGTCGCACGATTGGCTTTCCAACGGCGAATATACCGCTCGTTGGGTATCAGCATCCGAAGCTGGGCGTTTATGCCGTGCGGGTCGGCCTGCATCGGGGGACACATGTCGACTGGATCGACGGCGTTGCCAATTTCGGAATGCGCCCGACTTTCGATAAAAAGGATGTCCTCCTGGAAGTTCATTTGCTCGACTGGAGCGGTGATTTGTACGATCAGAGTCTGCGCGTGGCCTTTGTCGACTATATCCGTGCAGAAATGAAATTTGCAGGGATTGAGGAATTGACGGCACAAATCGCGAAGGACGTTGGCAGGGCGCGCGAAATACTCGCCAACCATGAGAACCGGCAGACAAAATATGCTGACAAGAAAGTGCATAGCTAGAATTTGCCTGGCGCAGTTCTATTGCGGTTTTCTTTTCGTCCTGTTTGCCTTGTTCCCCGCGCACGCCTCTGAACTCGTATCCTTCCCAAGTCTAGACAAGAAAACTCGGCTGACTGCCTATCTGGCGAAACCCGGCGGGCCGGGACCCTTCCCCCTGGTTGGCCCAAAATCAGCCGTGCGCGACGACGCACAAAAACGGCTGCTGGAGTTTCTGAAAAAATATCTTTTGCCGGAAAAGCCGGGCTAGCGGGACGAAATGGCCGAAAAAGAGCGATTTTTAGCGTTTTGTCTCTATGTTTTCTCGACAGTCGATTAGGGAGTTGATAAAACACGTGCCATGATCGAATTATGGAAATCTACCGCTGGCTCGCGGGGACATCATGTCGTCTGCGATCGAATTATCTGCCCGGCCTTTCCTGCATAAGGCCGGGTAATATAGGTTCGCACCTGATGATCAGGTTGAAAACCCAGAAATTGGCGAGATGTCGCCCCTTATATACCAATATTTTGAGATACTGTTAGGATCAGTTCGCTACCATGAGCACTGACTATAAATCGACGCTATTTTTACCTCGGACCGATTTCCCGATGAAGGCCGGCCTGCCCGCGAAGGAGCCCGGGCTGCTTGAGCGCTGGGAGGAGATGGATCTGTTCACCCGTCAGCGGGAACAATCCAAAGACCGCGAGAAATTCATTCTTCACGATGGCCCTCCTTACGCGAACGGCAATCTGCATATCGGTCATGCCATGAACAAGATCCTCAAAGACGTGATCAGCCGTTCGCAGCAGATGATGGGCAAGAATGCCCATTATGTTCCCGGCTGGGACTGTCATGGGCTGCCCATCGAATGGAAGATCGAGGAGAAATACCGCAAGGCCGGAAAAGACAAGGATCAGGTTCCGGTCGTCGAATTCCGCAAGGAATGCCGGGATTTCGCAACCCATTGGGTGGGCGTGCAGAAGGAGGAGTTCAAGCGTCTCGGCGTCATCGGTGATTGGGAGCGTCCCTACACCACCATGAGCTTCGATGCCGAAGCGCAGATCGTCCGGGAACTTTTGAAATTCCTGATGAACGGCGGGCTCTATCGTGGATCGAAGCCGGTCATGTGGTCGCCCGTCGAAAAGACGGCTCTGGCCGAGGCCGAGCTTGAGTATCACGATCATACCTCAACGACGATCCATGTGCGCTTTCCCGTGAAATCCGGGCAGGCCGAATTCATGGGCGGATCCATCGTTATCTGGACGACGACCCCCTGGACGATGCCGGGCAACCGGGCAATCTCCTATGGTCCGGACATGGAATATGTCGGGATCGAGGTGAAAGAGGTGGCGGACGGGTCACTTGCCGTTGTCGGCGAGAAACTGTTCGTGGCGACTGAATTGCTTGAGGTAGTTAAAAAAGAAGCTGGAATAGTAGCCGCCGATGTGATCTGGCGCGGCAAGGGCGACGCGTTCAAGGGCGTCATCTGCCTGCATCCGTTTAACGGTCAGGGATACGACTTCGATGTACCGCTGATCGATGGCGATCATGTGACGGTGGATGCCGGTACGGGATTCGTTCATACGGCCCCGGGCCATGGTCAGGAGGACTATGAAGTCGGCATGATCCACGGTATCGAGGTGCCGCATACGGTCGACGAGGACGGGACGTTCTATGATCACGTGCCGATGTTCGCCGGCCAGCATGTTTACAAATGCAACGAGGGAGTGGCGGACGAGCTTGAAAAGGTCGGCGCATTGCTGAAGCGCGGCAAGCTTGTTCATTCCTATCCGCATAGCTGGCGGTCGAAGGCGCCGCTGATCTTCCGCAATACCAGCCAGTGGTTCATCTCGATGGAGACGAATGATCTGCGAGAGAAGGCGCTCAAGGCCATCGACGAGACAAAATGGTATCCCGCCTCGGGCCGCAACCGTATCCATGCGATGATCGCCGGACGACCGGACTGGGTGCTCTCGCGTCAGCGCGCCTGGGGCGTGCCGATCACGGTCTTCACCCATAAGGAAACGGGCGAATTGCTGCGGGATGAAAAGGTCAACGCGCGTATCCTGAATATCATGGAGGATGAAGGATCGGACGCCTGGTTCGATTCACCGGCGCAGCGCTTCCTCGGCAATGATTACAATCCCGACGACTATGACATGGCGAAGGATATCCTCGATGTCTGGTTCGATTCTGGTTGTACCCATGCCTTCACCTTGGAAGCACGGCCGGAGCTGCAATGGCCCGCCTCCCTCTATCTTGAAGGCACTGACCAGCATCGCGGCTGGTTCCATTCGTCACTGCTCGAATCCTGCGGAACTCGCGGCCGGGCGCCGTACGAAGCGGTGCTGACCCATGGTTTCGTGATGGACGGACAGGGACGCAAAATGTCCAAGTCCCTGGGCAATGTTGTCGCGCCTCAGAAGATCATCGAACAGAATGGTGCGGATATCCTGCGCCTCTGGGTGGTCGCGTCGGATTATTCTGAAGATATGCGTATCGGCAATGAAATCGTGAAGGGGCAGGTCGACAGCTATCGCCGCCTTCGCAATACCCTTCGTTTTATCCTCGGCAATCTTGATGGCTGGGACGAGAGTGAGCGGCTCGAATATTCTGAGATGCCGGAGATGGAACGCTGGGTGCTCCACCGGCTATATGAGCTGGATAAGATGATCCGCCATAACTGCGACATTTATGAATTCAGTCGGATTTTTACGGCGATCCATAATTTTTGTACGCTGGAACTCTCGGCCTTTTACTTCGATATCCGCAAGGACGTGCTTTATTGCGACGGGGCGACCGATACCCGCCGCCGCGCCGCCCGGACGGTGCTGGACTATCTGTTCCATTGCCTGACGGCATGGCTCGCGCCGATGCTGGTCTTTACGGCTGAGGAAACCTGGCTCACCCGATATCCCGGGGAGGACAGCAGCGTTCATCTTCGTCTGTTTCCGGAAATTCCAGCAGAGTGGGAAAATGGCGCACTTATGGATCGCTGGTTCAGTATACGAGCTTTCCGCCGTGTCGTCACCGGCGCGTTGGAAATTGAACGGCGGGAGAAACGGATCGGCTCCAGCCTGCAGGCCGCCCCAACCGTCTATGTGAGTGAGGACTATAAGGCACTGCTGGATGGTCTCGATCTTGCGGATATCTGCATCACGTCGGGTGTCACGCTCTCAACCGATCCCGCGCCGGAGGGGGCCTTTACCCTTGAAGATGTGAAGGGCGTTGCCGTTGTCCCGGCGTTGGCCGACGGCGAAAAGTGCCAGCGGTGCTGGAAAATCCTCGACGAGGTTGGCTCTCATGAAACCTATGACGACCTTTGCCATCGCTGCGCTGACGTCGTCAGCGCGCTTCCCTTTGAAGTCGAGGCCTGACGCCGTGTTTCGTCTCGGTCTCGTCATTGCCGCCGTGATCCTCGCCGTTGATCAGATCAGCAAGGTTTATCTGATCGATCTGATGATCCGTTATCCCGGCGGGATCGAGGTGACGCCTTTCTTTAATCTCGTCATGGTCTGGAATCGGGGCGTGAGTTTTGGCATGTTTGCCGGTGAGGATATGCGCTGGATACTCGTCGGTATTACAGCCGCCATTGCGGTAATTGTTGCCTTCTGGCTAAGAAAAGCCACAAACCGGTGGTTGGCTATCGGTCTTGGTCTGGTTCTCGGCGGTGCTGTTGGCAATATCATTGATCGGATCCGGCTCGGCGCCGTTGCGGATTTTTTCGATTTCGACCTTATTTTTATGCGCTGGCCCGCGTTCAATGTTGCCGATATGGCCATTGTTGTCGGCGTCGCCGTTATTCTGCTAGAGAGCTTGTTTCAGGGACGCAAGTCCGATAAAATGCCGTCATGAGGGAAGGCTTAAAGAATATGCGCCATAACGGTATTATAGTCGGTGTTGTTTTGCTGTCAGCGATAGCATTGACGGGCTGTGAAGGCACGAAACAGGCACTTGGTATCGGCGGAAAAAAGGCGCCGGATGAATTTACCGTGATTACGAAGGCGCCATTGATAATTCCGCCTGATTTCTCGCTGCGGCCGCCGGCACCCGGGCAAAAGGGACCGCAGGATATCCTTGCCGAGAACAGTGCTAAAGCCGCACTTCTTGGCTCGGGCCGCAATCCGGCGCCGGTAACTCATTCGGAGGCAGTGGCCGCCGGAATTTCGGCGGGCGAGCTTGCTCTGCTGCGCCAGGCCGGCGCGGAAAATGTCAATCCGAATATCCGTGAAATTGTCGATACGGAAACGACCATCCTTGCCGAGAACGACGTGACTTTTATGGAAAAGATCATGTTCTGGCAGGAACAGCCGCCGTTCGGTACCGTTGTTGATCCGGTCAAGGAGAAGAAACGGCTTCAGGAAAATGCGGCGCTTGGCGAAAATCCGGCCGCTGGCGAGGACACCCCGATTATCGAACGGCGCAAGCGCGCGTTGCTGGAAGGCTTGTTCAACTAGCCTAACCGTGGTCAGTTTTTCCTGATTCCTTTCGTCGCCACTGACATTTCATTAGAAATAATCGTGGCATAACCTTGTAAATGAATGCCGCTTGCCCTTTATTCTAGGAATACAATTTTATTGCGTCCGGAGGCTGCCGATGGGCTCGTTGCGACCGTTTTGGGGTTTTGTACTGGTATTGTGGATAGTTGTCGCCGGTGGCGCGGCGCCGCTACTTGCCGAGGATGAAATCCCGACCCTGTTCGACCCGAAGGTGACAACGCTTGATAACGGCCTTGAGGTCGTCGTCCTCGAAGATCACCGCGCCCCCATCGTGACCCATATGGTCTGGTATAAAGTCGGGGCAGCCGACGAAAATCCACTTAAGTCGGGCATTGCGCATTTCCTCGAGCATTTGATGTTCAAGGGAACCGACAAGCTGGCGCCTGGTGAATTCTCGGCCATCGTGGCGAAAAACGGCGGGCAGGAAAATGCCTTCACGTCGCAAGATTACACGGCCTATTTCCAGAATGTCAGCGTAGATAAATTGCCCCTTTTCATGGAAATGGAAGCCGATCGGATGAGCAATCTGGCGCTCACTGACGAGACCGTCGGACCGGAGTTGAATGTTATCCTGGAAGAAAGGTCCCAACGGACAGACAATAACCCCAATGCATTGTTCGGGGAACAGTTTGATGCCGCGCAGTTTCTTGCGCACCCCTACGGAACACCCGTCATCGGCTGGCGGCATGAGCTTGAGAAGCTGACAACGCAGGATGCGATTGACTGGTACAATACCTATTACGCGCCGAATAACGCCATTCTTATTGTTGCTGGGGATGTAAAGGCGGATGAGGTCTTTGCGCTTGCCGAAAAATACTACGGTCCGATTCCCGCGCGCGAAATTCCGAAACGCGAGCGGGTGCAGGAGCCGCCCCAACTTGCGAAACGGGTTGTGGAGATGAAAGATAAACGGGTGCGTCAACCATCCTGGCGGCAGAGTTATCTGGCGCCCTCGGCCCGAAGTGAGGATCAGAAAAACGTACGGGCGCTCGAAGTTCTCAGCCAGATACTGGGCGGCGGCGTCACCAGCCGGATATACAGCGACCTTGTTGTCGACCGGAAAATCGCGACTAGTGCCGGCGCTTATTACAGTTCAGGTTCCTATGATAAGTCGACATTTGTCGTCTATGGAAGCCCTACCCCCGATCATAGTCTCGATGACGTGGAGGCCGCGGTTCAGGCGATCATAAAGGATGTCATCGAGAACGGCGTGACGGAGCAGGAACTGACGCGCGCAAAGAAGAGAATGCTCGCGGATGCGGTCTACGCCCGCGACAGCATTCGCGGCGCCGCGAATATATTCGGCTCGGCCTTGGCGAGTGGCGAGACGATAGAACAGATTGTCAACTGGCCGAAGCATATCTCCGACGTCACGCCGGAAGAAATTCAAAAAGCCGCCCAACAGGTATTCGACGAGCGGCAGTCCGTTGTCGGTCGCCTGTTGCCTGAAGACGCGAAAAGCTGAAGGAGATATCATGCAATGCGCCCGTCAACTTATTGCGCCGGTCCTGCTTTTTGCCTTTTTCCTCCTAGCCAGCCAGCCGGCTCGCGCCGTTGACATCCAGGAGGTGACCAGCCCCGGCGGAATCAAGGCATGGCTTGTCGAAGAACCATCTATTCCCATCGTCAGCCTCAATGTGTCGTGGCGCGGCGGATCGAGCCTTGATCCTGCCGGCAAGGCGGGGCTTGCCTATCTTGCCTCCTCGACAATGGACGAGGGCGCGGGGGAATTTGACAGCAAGGCCTTTCAGGGGCGGCTTTCCGATCTCGCCATCCAGCTTGGATTTGATGCAAGCAAGGACAGCTTTTCCGGTGAATTTAAGACGTTGAGCGAGAACACCGAAGAAGCCTTCCGGTTGTTTGGTCTGGCGATCACCGATCCCCGCTTTGATGAGGAGCCGGTGGAGCGCATCCGTGGTCAGATACTGGCGTCTCTTGACCGCAAGCTTTCCGATCCAAACAGCCTCGCGGGACGCGCCTGGTTCGAGCTTGCCTTTGGCGATCATCCCTACGCGCACCCCTCGGAAGGGACGCTGGAGACAATGGCCGCCATAACGCGCGAGGACCTTGCCAGGTTTGCCAAGACACATCTTGGAAAGGACAACATGTTTGTTGGCGTCGTCGGGGATATAACGGCGGCGGAACTTGGCCCGCTCCTCGATATGACATTTGGCAAGCTTCCCGAGAAGGTCGATGTGGCGCAAGTTCCGCAAACAGAACCATTGCAGGAAGCGGCCGTCATGATTATCCCGCAGGACATTCCGCAAAGTGTGGTCATTTTTGGCGGTCAGGGTGTGAAACGGGATGATCCGGACTATTATGCGGCCTATGTGCTCAACTACATTCTGGGCGGCGGCAGTTTCCAGTCACGGCTGACGGACGAGATCCGGGAGAAACGCGGCCTTGTGTATTCAGTCTACAGCTATCTTTATCCGATGAAGGCGGCCGGACTTCATATGGGGGGATTCGGCACAAGCAATGCCTCCGTGAAGGCGGCCCTGGACCTCGTCGAGGAGGAGCTCAGGCGAATCCGTAAGGACGGTGTCACGGCGGAGGAACTTGATGCCGCCAAAACCTACATTAACGGATCCTTTCCGCTCAGCCTGTCGTCCAACGACCGCATTGCCGATATTCTGGTCGCCATGCAATTCAGCAATCTTCCGCCAAGTTATTTGAATGACCGGGCGGCACTAATCAATTCTGTAAGTCAGGATGATATCAAGCGGGTTGCCAGGCGTCTTCTTGATCCTGAAAAGCTGATTGTCGTCGTCGCCGGAAAGCCGGAGAATCTTGAGGCGGTCGGCCCCGGTATGGAAAAGAAATAGTGCACAGACCTAGGCCGCCTCAGTCATATTTGCTAAGTTCGGACGGAAGCCGCCAGTTGGATCCGAGATGCCGCTAAGACGCCTGCCTGAAAACATAGTCAATCAGATTGCCGCCGGTGAAGTGGTGGAACGGCCGGCCAGTGCCGTCAAGGAACTCGTTGAAAATGCGATTGACGCAGGCGCGACGAAAATCGATGTTGTCATGCGGGATGGCGGTCGTTCCCTTATCACGGTCACCGATAATGGTTCGGGCATGAGCGCGGAGGAACTCGAGCTCTGTTTCGAACGTCATGCAACGTCCAAGCTGCCCGATGATGATCTCGTCTTTATCGAGAATCTCGGATTTCGCGGCGAGGCAATCCCGTCTATCGCCTCGGTCAGCCGAATGACGATCACGACCCGGCGGGAAGGCGATGAGAACGCCTGGAAACTCGCCGTCGAAGGCGGGCGGAAAGGCGCGTTGGAGCCGGGAAGCGGCGTCAAGGGCACGCGCGTCGAGGTGCGCGATATCTTTTTCGCGACGCCGGCGCGGCTCAAGTTTCTCAAAACGGAACGATCGGAGTTTGGCGCGGCGCTTGATGTCCTGCGGCGCCTTGCCATGGCATTTCCCGCCATTTCTTTCACGCTGGCCGATAACGACCGTATGGCGCTTCGTGTCACCGGCGCAGAGGGGGATCTATTCGATAGCCGGCTTGATCGGCTTGGCGCGGTTATGGGGCGGGATTTCGCCGACAATGCGATCCGGATTGACGCCGAGAGGGACGGGGTCAGGCTGACAGGCTACGCCGGTGTGCCGACCTTCAATCGCGGCAATGCAAATATGCAGTTCATGTTCGTCAATGGCCGGCCGGTGCGGGACAAACTTTTTACCGGTGCGGTGCGCGGAGCCTATATGGATCTGCTCGCGCGGAACCGGCATCCACTCCTGGCCCTGTTCCTCGAGCTGCCGCCAGATCAGGTGGATGTCAATGTCCACCCGGCAAAAGCAGAGGTGCGGTTTCGCGATTCCGGCGGTGTGAGAGGCCTGATTGTTGGCGCGCTTCGCAGTGCGTTGGCGGAACATGGACATCGCGCCGCCTCCACGATTTCCGGGCAGGCGCTGGGGGCGTTTCGTCCGCATAGCGATCCGCTCCCCTTTCAATCTCAAACCCGTCCATCCGCTAGCTGGGGGCGGTGGGGGGATAGCGCAAGCCAGACAGTTTCTCCCGGTCTTTACGAGGCGAGCGCGGAATTCCAGGCGCCATTCGGACAGCAACCGGCACCGATGGCACGCCATCAGGAGGAGACGCCCAGGCAGCAGGAACAGACGCGGTCGCTTGAACAATATCCGCTTGGCGCCGCCCGCAGCCAGCTACATGAAACCTATATCGTTGCGCAGACGGCAACCGGACTGGTTCTTGTCGATCAACATGCAGCGCATGAGCGTCTCGTGATGGAAAGAATGAAGAAACAGCTCGCGGAAAAGGGGGTCGCGCGTCAAATGCTGCTCCTTCCGGAGGTGGTCGAGATTGATGAGATATCCGCAAACCGGCTCGCGGAGCGAGCGGAGGAGTTCGCGGAAATGGGATTGGTTCTGGAACCTTTCGGAACCGGGGCGGTCGTCGTGCGTGAAACGCCCGCCATGCTGGGCGAATGTAACATCAAGGGGCTGATCCAGGACTTGGCGGATGATCTTTCGGAACTTGATACCGCCCTGTCGCTAAAGGACCGGATGGACGATGTTTGTGCAACAATGGCCTGTCATGGATCGGTTCGCGCCGGCCGCCGGCTCAGTATCGATGAGATGAACGCCCTTTTGCGCGAGATGGAGGTGACGCCGCATAGCGGGCAATGCAATCACGGGCGTCCGACCTATGTCGAGCTGCAACTCGGCGATATTGAAAAACTATTCGGTCGCCGCTAAAAACCATCCCTGACCGTTTTCGTAAAAGGTGGCATGAATGGCGTCTGAGGAGTCGCGGAAATTCGACGTGGTGATCATTGGCGCCGGTGCCGCGGGCCTGATGTGTGCGATCGAGGCCGGACGGCGCGGGCGCAAGGTGCTGCTGCTCGAAAAAGCCGAGAAATGCGGCAAGAAAATCCTGATTTCAGGAGGAGGTCGTTGTAATTTTACCAATTTGTTCGCCGCCCCTGACAAATTTATCTCCGACAATCCGCATTTCTGCAAATCGGCGCTTAGCCAATATACTCAGTCCGACTTTATCGCCCTTGTCGAGAAACATAGGGTCGCCTATCACGAGAAGAAGCTGGGGCAGCTTTTTTGCGATGGAAGCGCGTCTGAGATCGTGGCGTTGCTCGAGACGGAATGCGCCGCGCATGGCGTCATCATCTGGCGGGGATCGGGCGCCGATAAAGTCGAAAAGGAAGATGATCATTTCCTCATCGCGACAGGTGGTCAGGTTTTATCGGCGAAGAGCCTTGTGGTCGCGACGGGCGGGCTTTCCATTCCGAAAATTGGTGCAAACGACTTTGCCTATCGCGTCGCCAAGGCCTTTGGTCTCGCCCTTGTTCCGGCGCGCCCGGGGCTTGCGCCTTTGACGTTCGAGGCCGCAGATAAAAAACGGTTCGCGAGACTTACCGGAATTTCTGCCGATGTCAGCATAGGATATGAAAAGACGCGCTTTCGCGAGAATCTTCTCTTCACGCACCGAGGGTTGAGTGGTCCCGCGATTTTGCAGATTTCGTCATTCTGGGAATTGGGCAAACCGATTACGATCGATTTTCTTCCGGATATCGATCTTGAGCATATTCTGAAAGAAAAACGGCAGCCGCAGCCGCGAACGAAAGTGAGCAGTTATCTGAAAGATCACCTGGCAAGTCGGCTTGTTGACGTTCTGCTGGAGGAGTTTGTTGATTTGCCGGAACTCGGGAATTGTTCGGACAAGACAATCCGTGAAATAGTAAAATCTATTAAACTGGTTAAATTAGTTCCAGTGGGAACGGAAGGCTATGCCAAAGCGGAAGTGACGGTTGGCGGCGTCAGCACAGAGGTCCTGCATTCAAAAACCATGGAATGCCGATCGGTGCCGGGCCTCTTTTTCATCGGGGAGGCGGTGGACGTAACGGGATTTCTCGGCGGGTACAATTTCCAGTGGGCCTGGTCTTCCGGTTATGTGGCGGGTCAATATGCATGACACTTTTACCCTGAAGGATTGGAAGGCCCTCGCACCCGACCTCACCATCGGTGAACCGATGAACGTGAAGGAGATTCCGTTCCCCGATGCGGCTCTTGCCGAAATTTCCGAAAAATTCTGGACGGATGGCTATCTCGCGCTTCCACCACTTTTCGATGCGCAGGAAATTGAACCGGTTCTGGAGACGGTATATACGCTTGGTCGCCACGGGATACCGCCCGTATTTATCTATCTCTATGACCAGCCCTGGTGGATGTTTGCCCGCCTTGGGCGATTGATCCGTCATTTTCTTGGCGAGAATTACGCGATCCTTCCCAATCTCTGGGCTTGGCACCTGTCCCGAGAAGGGGATGCCGGCTGGCCGCCCCACCGCGATTGTGATGCTAAGACCGTCTTCGGGACGGGAGATGACCGTATTCTGATGAGCCTTTCGCTTTGGCTGCCCCTGACTGATGTCGATGAGAATAACGGCTGCATGTATATATTGCCACATGGCCGGGAGGAGACGGAAGACGAGCTGACGGAAATCGGAAAACTCAATCTTCTTGAGGCGACAGCCCTCCCCGCCAGGGCGGGTTGTCTTCTCGGCTGGCGGCAGGACGTTGTCCATTGGGGCGGGCGGTTTGGCGAGGCTGCAAAAAATCCCCGGGTAAGCCTTTCCTTTGAATTTCAGAACCGGGCGTTTGCCCCGCTGGCCGAACCATTGATCGACATGTCAGCGCTTCCTCCGTTTGCCGACCGCCTGGCCCTTATTCAGGAGCAGTTTGCGAAGTATCGTCATATCGACCCGGTATATTCTTCGCGAAAATAAGTCGCGCTGCGCCATAGGTCCGGTCTTTAAGCATCGCCAGACTTGGCGGCAATGTCAGTTTTTCCTTTTTTGACAGCTCAATGACGACAATGGCGCCTGCGGTCAGCCAGCCGCCGGAAATCAGCGCTTCCATGCAGGGATGCGCAAGTTCCTGTGCATAGGGGGGATCCATCAGAATTAGATCATAAGGTGCCCCGGGTTTTCCGGGATGAAGCGCGTCGCGTCTCAGGATATCGGTGCGCCGGGTCTGCCCCATATCCTTTATGTTCCCCTCAATAAGTTTAAGGCTGCCGGGGTGGTTGTCGAGAAATGTGACATGTCCGGCGCCACGTGAGAGCGCCTCCAGCCCAAGCGCGCCGGTTCCGGCGAAAATGTCGAGGACGCGCGCGTTCAAGGGAAGCGCACCGTCTGCGCGACGCATCTCGCTGTCATGGGCAAGAATATTGAAAAGCGCTTCACGCGTTCGCTCGGCGGTTGGACGGATGCGATTGTCTTCCGGAAGCCGCAGCTTCTTGCCGCGGAATTCGCCGCCGACAATCCGCATCAGCTTTTCCGGCGGGTTGCCGGTTTGGCCTTAAGGGTCGGCCTTTTACCGGATTTCGCCGACGGGCTATTTACGACGGGCGTTTTTTTCGACCGATCGCCCCGTTTGCCGCGAGGGGGCCTCTGGCCCTTATCGAGGCCCGCCTGTTCTTCTTCGAATTTTTCAACCCCCATCTGATCGCGGAGGATTTTCGATCGCACCTCCTCGACGGCGCTTGCGGGCAAATCACCCAACGCCATGGGGCCATAGGAAATCCGGATAAGGCGGGTAACCTGATAGCCGAGATGTTCCAGAACTTTGCGAATTTCCCGGTTCTTCCCCTCCCTAAGTGAGATCGTCAGCCAGCTATTGGCGCCTTTGGTGCTGTCGATGGTACCTTCGATAGCCCCGTAGCGTATGCCCTCGATGGTCAGACCTTTCACCAGCCGCGCCATGTCGGCTTCATTTGGATGGCCGTGAACGCGAACACGGTATTTTCGCTTCCAGCCCGTCGTGGGAAGTTCAAGCTTGCGGGCCAGTTCCCCATCATTGGTGAGCAGCAGAAGCCCCTCCGAGTTGAGGTCCAGCCGGCCTACGGATATGACGCGCGGTAAGTCCTCGGGCAATTTGTCGAAGACCGTATCGCGACCCTTCTCGTCCTTATGGCTCGTTACAAGACCAGGCGGTTTGTGATAGCGCCAGAGACGCGGGCGCTCGACTTCCGGGATATCCTTGCCATCAACCGCAATTTTATCTTCCGGCGTCACCGTAAAGGCGGGGGTCTCCAGCAGCTTGCCGTTGACCGAGACCCGGCCGGCCTCTATCCAGCGTTCCGCTTCGCGGCGGGAACAAAGCCCCGCCCGCGCCATTCGTTTGGCGATCCGTTCGCCCTGGCTATTTTCCGTTGACATGCTTCCTACGCCGCGGAGGTGCTGATAATGGCGTCGATAATGAGCCGGTCTCCCTGCGATATCAAGTACTCCGGGTGCCATTGGACCCCAAGGCAGAAACGGTACCGGTTATCCTCAATCCCTTCGATAACACCGTCCTCCGCCACGGCATTGACGACAATATTATCGCTGATGTCTTTCGCCGCCTGGTGATGGGCGCTGTTGACGGCCAGCCGGTCGGCGCCGACAATTTTATGCAGGAGAGTGCCCCGGGTGACGATGACGTCATGCCCGGCCTCGGTGCGCGGGTTCGGTTGTTCATGGGCGAGCGCATTCTCGACTTCATCGGGGATATGCTGGATCAGGGTGCCGCCCAGGATCACATGAAGGAGCTGTTGCCCCCCGCAGATTCCGAGGACAGGTTTATTCGCCGCGAGCATCGCTTCCGTGATTGTTTTTTCAAAAAGGGTGCGGCGGTCTTTCGTAACAACAGTTTCATGTCGTGTCGTCGCCCCGAAAAGGCTTGGATCGACGTCAAAGGCGCCGCCGGTCACGACAAGACCATCAAGCTTATTCACATAGTCGCCAACACGATCGGGTTCATGGGGCAGGGCGAAGGGCAGGCCGCCGCTCGCGACGATCACGTCGGCATAATTTTGCCGAAGTGCGTACCACGGCATGTTGGAATAGCCGCCGGGGTCCTCCGAATCGAGGGTTATGCCGATAACAGGGATACTCATGCTTCCTTTTAGTCCTCTCGCCGCAATAACTCAACTGGCCTCTTTCGCAAGCTTCCACTAATTTCCCTAAATTTCTATTGCTTGACGGGGTGAGGCCGAATTGCGAGGCTGTTCATATGGATAACGAACTACCCGATTTTATGGAAATGGCCCTTGGGGCTGCTGAGATTGCCGCCCGTCGTGGCGAAGTGCCGGTGGGCGCGATCATCGTTGACACGAAATCCGGGCGCATCGTCGCCAATTGTGGTAATCAGATGGTGGGCAGGAACGATCCCACGGCGCATGCGGAAATGCTGGCGCTTCGCGCGGCCGGAAACATGCTGGGCAGTCAGCGGCTTGTCGATTGCGATCTTTACGTGACGCTGGAACCCTGTCCAATGTGCGCAGCAGCGATTTCTCTCGCCCGGATCAGACGGCTCTATTTCGGTGCCTATGATTCCAAGGGTGGCGGCGTGGAGCATGGCGCGCGCATCTTCGAGCAGGCGAGTTGCCATCACCGGCCGGAAATTTACGGTGGACTGCTTGAGAGCCGATCGGCGGCGCTGTTGAAGAATTTCTTTGAAACGCGACGCTAAATATTGAAAGATGCCACCATAATCTCAAGAACAACAAGAACCCGAAATAACAAAAAGGAACAGCGGATGATCTTCGAATTTTCAGACAAGGTGAAGGAACTGCAGAGCAGGGTGCAGGCCTTTATGGACGAACATGTTTACCCCAATGAACAGCTTTTCTACGATCAGGTGGCGGAAGGAGATCGCTGGCAGCCGACTGCAATCATCGAGGAGTTGAAGGCGAA
The DNA here is from genome assembly GCF_009882935.1 of Sneathiella chungangensis. Taxonomy (GTDB): domain Bacteria; phylum Pseudomonadota; class Alphaproteobacteria; order Sneathiellales; family Sneathiellaceae; genus Sneathiella; species Sneathiella chungangensis. Next base: position 275,348 of record NZ_WTVA01000015.1, on the reverse strand, counting down.
GGCCAAGGAAGCCGGGCTCTGGAACCTGTTCCTGCCGGAGAGCGATCGTGGCGCGGGGCTGACCAATCTGGAATACGCGCCGCTCTGCGAAATTATGGGGCGGGTCAGCTTTGCCCCGGAAGTCTTCAACTGCTCGGCGCCGGATACCGGGAATATGGAGGTGTTCGAGCGCTATGCGTCAGAGGAGCTGAAAGAACGCTGGCTGAAGCCCTTGTTGAACGGCGAGATTCGGTCGGCCTTCGCCATGACCGAACCGGCGGTTGCCTCTTCGGATGCGACCAATATTGAATCGGAGATCACCCGTGACGGCGATGAATATGTGATCAACGGCACCAAATGGTGGACGTCGGGCGCCTGTGATCCCCGCTGCAAGGTGCTGATCTTCATGGGCAAGACCGATAAAAGCGCATCGCTCTACAAACAGCAGTCGATGATCGTCGTACCGATGGACACGCCGGGAATTAATGTGAAGCGCTTTTTGCCGGTATTCGGTTATGATGACGCGCCGCATGGCCATGCGGAAGTGGAATTCAAGAATGTTCGCGTGCCGGCGGATCACATTCTCCTTGGCGAAGGCCGCGGGTTCGAGATTGCGCAGGGGCGCCTCGGCCCGGGCCGCATCCATCATTGCATGCGCCAGATTGGTGTTGCCGAACGGGCGCTTGAAAAAATGTGCAAGCGTGTGAAATCGCGCGTCGCTTTTGGCAAACCGATTGCCGAACAGACGGTTACGCTGGAACGCATCGCCGAATCCCGCGCGATGATCGAACAGGCGCGACTCCTTACCTTGAAGGCGGCCTATATGATGGACACGGTCGGCAACAAGGAGGCGAAAGCGGAAATCGCCATGATCAAGGTGGTTGCGCCGAACATCACCGGCAAGATCATTGACTGGGCGATCCAGGCGCATGGCGGGGGAGGTGTCAGCGATGATTTCGGCCTTGCCTTCGCCTATGCCCATTCACGGACACTGCGGCTTGCCGACGGTCCCGATGAGGTGCATCGCAACCAGATCGGCCGGCTGGAGCTTAAAAAATACAACTGATATAAGTTGGTTGGCTGGTGAAAACGGCGGAAAAGCTTCCCGATGGGGAAGCTTTTCTTTTTTTGTCGCGCCGATTTTTCGTTAGCATGGCGCTCCGCATTTCCTATATACAGGCTTGTTCCTGATAATGACTGCGTAAGGCCGGGATAGAGAATGATTAAGTTTCTGGGTTGGGTAATGTTGGGCGTTATCGTCGTGGTCGCCGGCTTCTTGTATCGTTATGAAAGCCTTGATCCCTGCGAATGGTTGACCCAGGACCTTGCCGCCCATGCCGGTTTGCAGCCCATCTCAGGCCTTGGCGAAGCCGCGGGCCTTGTCATGGAGCCGTCCGAATGCGTGCGGCGCTGGGCCAACTTGAGAATTGAGGATGCCGAAAATCACTAGCTCAGGAGAATATCCTCGAACGGATAGCGGGTTATATTCTCATATCCGTCATCCGTGATCACGACCTGATCCTCCAACTTGACCCCTTCCGTGCCGCCCTGGACGCCGATATAGGCCTCCACGCAAATCACCATTCCCGGCAGGATCTCATAGTCGAACGCGCCCTCATGGTAATCCTCGGGATAGGCAATATGCGGCCATTCATCGCATAGCCCAACGCCATGCATTTTCACGGAATAACGGGAGTTCACAAATTCGTCCGCCAGAAGATGCCCGCCAAAGACAATTTCCTTGAAGGGAACACCTGGGCCCAAGAGGCGCATGTTCTGCTCAATATGTTCATAGGCATATTGATAGAGGCGCTTTTGTTCCGACGTTGGTGTTCCGTCCCCAATGAACCAGGTACGAGAAATATCCGCGCACATACCGAAACAGCCGATCAGATCCGTATCGAAGGCCAGCAATTCGTTGTTCCCGATAACTCTCGGGCCGCACTCCTGAAACCAGGGATTGGTCCGCGGACCTGATGCCAGAATGCGCGTCTCGATCCATTCGCCGCCGCGTTTGATATTCTCCGCATGAAGGACGGCCCAGACATCATTCTCCGTGATGCCGGGACGCGCAATCTTATGCATTTCATGGATCGATTGCTCGGTAGCATGGACGGCACAGCGCAGAGCCTTGATTTCCTCTTCCTGCTTGTAAGCGCGGGTTTTTTCCGTAACTTCTTCACCGTCGAGAATCTGAAAGCCCAGTTTTTCGAGAGCCCGCAAGCCATGTATCTGTATTTTATCGACGGCGAGACGACGGTTGTTGCCCGCATGTTTCCGCATAAGCTCGTCAATCTGGCCGGCGAACCGCGCCGCATTCTCAACGGATTTATCGCCGCTCGTGAAATAAAAGAAGGAGGCGCCAGTTCTGGTCTCCCGCACCAAGGGATTGAAGGCCGTCAGGAGGTCCGACTCACCGAAATCCCAGACCACCATATATCCATCCGCCAGAACCAGACAGGCGCGGAACGGGTTGTGTGCCGCCCAGAGCTGCATATTCGTCGTGTCAGAGGCAAAGCGGATGTTGAGCGGATCATACATCAGAATACCACCGTAGTCCCGTTGATGCAGCGCCCTAACCAGACGGTCAAGTCGCTGGGCACGCATGACCGGAAGGTTGGGGATATCAATGCCTGCGGCCGCCCATTCATCAAACGCGAGTTGGGTCGGACCGATTTCAACACGGTTGTTGTCAAGCGGTGTTCCGTCCGGTTTTAGGAGAGAAGTGGCTTCGCCGCCGATAGAGTTACGTTCCGAAAAGACATCATGCTTCATCTGCCGACCTCCAGAGCGTCAGCGGCGCTGAAAGCTCAAAAAGTGGTAACCGAAATCACAATATCAGTGGAAAATAATATTAAACAACCTGACTGCGACAGCTTATAGCCGGCTTTCGACCGTCTGCCAGCCCAAAGTCGCGAGCATATTGGCAAATGACGCATACTCCTTACCGACTTTAGAGCTGGCATTGCCGTCCAGTCCCCGCTTGTAAACGCCCTGTACAATGGCGGCGATGCGGAAGAAGGAAAAGGCGAGATAAAATTCCCAGTTATCGATTCCATCACGCCCGGTACGTTTGCAATAGGCCTCAATATATGCGTCTTCTGTCGGAATACCTGTTGCCGCGAAATCTACACCCACGAGCCCGCCGTTCTTCGGATGCATGTAGTGATAATTCATGCAGTTGTAGGCAAGGTCAGAGAGGGGATGGCCGATTGTCGAGAGTTCCCAGTCAAGGACTGCAAGCACTTCCGGTTTCGTCGGATGTACAATCATATTCCCGAGCCGGTAATCCCCGTGAACGATGGTGCTGTCATCGCTCTCCGGCAGGTTTTCGGGCAGCCATTTGATCAGATTTTCCATCGCCTCCAGATTGTCCGTCTGGGACGCGCGGTACTGTTTCGTCCAGCGTCCGATCTGCCGCTCGAAATAATTGCCTTTCTTGCCGAAATCCGACAGGCCGACGGCATCAATATTGACGTTATGCATTTTGGCGAGCGCGTCGTTCATGGCGTCATAAAGTCCGGCGCGCAGCCGCGGATCCGCCCCTGGAATTTCCGGAGACAGGATGATCCGGCCTTCGACTTTCTCCATGATATAGAAGGCGGTCCCGATGATGCTGTCGTCCTCGCACAGGCAATAGGTCTTGGGCACCGGGACATCCGTATTCTGAAGTGCCGAAATAACCCTGTATTCCCGGTCAACCGCATGCGCGGATGGAAGCAGGTTTCCCGGAGGTTTCTTGCGCATCACATATTCGCGTTCCGGCGTGCTCAATAGGAAGGTCGGGTTTGACTGTCCACCCTGAAACTGGCTGACGGTCAACGGCCCCTTGAATCCGTCGACATTCTCTTTGAGATAATCGACGAGTGCGCCTTCGCTAAACTTGTGCGCTTCCCGAACCGGTATAAGTTCTATTCCGTCGGTCATAATTCCCCTCTGTTTTTGGATATTTTTATCGGGAGGTAGGGACGGCTAAACGCCCTTGATGATTTTTTCCGCCTGTTCCCATCCGCGGATCGCCAGGGGCTTGACCCGGACAGCAACATCGGCGGCATTCTTGTTTGACGCGGTCCCGTCTTTCACCCGACCGACGATCCCCTGAAGGATGGCGGCAAGGCGGAACATATTGTAAGCGGCATAAAAGTCCCAGTTTTCGATACCGTCCCGTCCGGTCCGCTCGCAATAGGCCTGGACATATTGCTCTTCTGTCGGAATGCCGAGCGCGGGAAGATCGAGGCCGTTAAGGCCACGGAAAAGCTCCGGTTCAAGTCGCCAGGTCATGCAGTGATAGGAAAAATCGGCAAGCGGATGACCAAGCGTCGCGAGTTCCCAGTCAAGGATCGCCATAACCCTGTGGCTTTCCTTGTTCAGGACGGTGTTATCGAGCCGGTAGTCGCCATGCACGATGGCCGTCTCGTCTCCCGGCGGGATATTGTCAGGCAGCCACGCCATCAGATTGTCCATCGCCTCGATGGTTTCCGTCTCGGACGCTTTATACTGCTTCGTCCATCTGTTGATCTGCCGCGCGAGATAGTCGGTTGGCTTGCCAAAACTTTCGAGGCCCACAGCCTTGTAATCCACCATATGCAAGGCTGCCATCGCGGCATTCATGCTATCGAAAACGGCAACTCGGTTGGCCTTTGAATAGCCGGGGAGGGAGGGGTCCCATTCGATATCGCCGTTCATGAATTCCATTACATAGAACATCGTGCCGATAACGTCCTCGTCCTCGCAAAGACAATATGTCTTGGGTACCGGCACATCGGTTCTGGCAAGCGCCGTCATGACCCGGTATTCGCGATCGACCGCATGAGCCGAAGGAAGGAGTTTGCCCGGTGGCTTGCGGCGAAGCACATACCGCCGGTCGGGGGTCGTCAGCATATAGCTCGGATTGGATTGTCCGCCCTTAAATTGCGCAACGTCAAGTGGACCCTTGAAGCCGACAATGTTTTTCTTGAGGTAACTTTCCAATGCTGCAACGTCGAATTTGAGACGTTCACGAACTTCCATGGTACCCGAAAACTGGGTTGAATCGTCGGACATTTATGCCCCTTCTTGTTGTTATTTACCCCTGTTCTTCACGATTTACCGCCCGCCAGCCAATGTCGGAACGGCAAAATCCTTGCGGCCAGTTTACGGCCTGGACGCCACTATACGCTTTTTTTTGTGCTTGTTTAACGGTTTTTCCAATTCCGGTGATCCCGAGCACACGTCCGCCGTTCGCCCGTATCCTATCGGCCTCCCGTTTCGTGCCGGCATGAAATACGATCACGTCCTCGATCGCGGCGGCGTCCGCCAGGCCTTCGATGACAGAATTTTTCTCATAGGATCCGGGATATCCGGTTGCCGCCATGACGACCACAAGGGCTGTCTCGTCACGCCATGTCAATGCCACATCCGAAAGAGTGCCGGTTGCCGTTGCCATGAGGGTCGGCAGCAGATCGCTTGCCATGCGGGCACATAGTACCTGGCACTCGGGATCTCCGAAGCGCACATTATACTCAATCAGCTTCGGGCCGTCTTTTGTGATCATCAGGCCGGCATACAGGACGCCGGTGAACGGCGTGCCGCGTTCCTTCATCGCCCGGACCGTCGGCTTGATAATCTGCTCAATGGTCTTTTCGATTATGTCGTCCGTCATAATCGGCGCCGGAGAGTAGGCCCCCATACCGCCCGTATTCGGTCCCGTATCCCCGTCACCAACAGCTTTATGATCCTGCGCCGTCGCGAGTGGTAATATATTCTCTCCGTCAGTCAGGACAAAGAAACTTGCCTCTTCCCCTTCCAGAAATTCCTCTATGACAATTTCCGCGCCGGCGCCGCCGAAGAGCCCGCCGAAAATTTCATCAATCGTCGCATTGGCCTCTGCCAGGGTCGGCGCAATGATAACGCCCTTACCGGCGGCCAGCCCGTCCGCCTTGATCACTATTGGAAGCGACCCGCCCGCGACATAGGCCTTCGCTTTGTCGGCATCGGTAAATCTCTGGTAGGTCGCCGTCGGAATATTATTTTCGCGGCAGAGGTCCTTCATGAAGCCCTTCGAGCCTTCCAGAGCGGCAGCGGCGGCGCGTGGGCCGAAGCTTTTGATGCCGGCAGCGTCGAGTGCGTCAACCAGTCCCATCACAAGCGGCATTTCCGGGCCGACGACGACAAAGTCAATTGCTTCCTTCCGGCAGAAATCAACGATTTTCTGGATATCCTCCGCCCCGATGGCGACGCATTCCGCCACGTCCGCGATGCCGCCATTGCCGGGAGCGCAGATCAGTCTCTTGATCAGGGGAGATTTTTTGAGAACCCAACATAACGCATGCTCGCGGCCGCCGGAGCCGATTACAAGTATATTCATGATTTCCGAACTTATTTCCTTTGAAGGACTGTGCAGAGTTTGTAGCATACTGCGACGGCAGGCTAAACAATGTTGAAGGAAAAACGTGTCAGAAAATTTGAGTTCCGGCTCTTCCAACATTCATGAATATACGGTTTCGGAATTGAGCGGTGCGCTCAAGCGGACTGTTGAGGACGTCTTCGGCCATGTCCGCGTGCGGGCGGAAATTTCAGGTCTCAAGCGTGCCGCCTCCGGACATGTCTATCTTACATTGAAGGATGACAAGGCGGTACTCGATGGCGTGATGTGGCGGGGCACCGCGGACAGGCTCAGTTTCCGGCCCGAGGATGGGCTTGAAGTAATCTGCACGGGCAAGCTCACGACCTATCCGGGGCGATCCAAGTACCAGATCGTCATTGAGGCGATGGAGCCGGTCGGCGTCGGCGCGCTGATGGCGCTGCTCGAGGAGCGAAAGAAAAAACTTGCGGCCGAAGGGCTGTTCGATCCCGCGCGGAAGCGACCGCTTCCCTATCTTCCGAGCGTTATCGGCGTTGTTACCTCTCCGACCGGCGCTGTTATCCGCGATATTCTGCATCGGCTGCGGGACCGATTTCCGGTCCATGTCCTTCTATGGCCGGTATTGGTTCAGGGAGAGACGGCCGCCGGTCAGATTGCTGCCGCAATCCGGGGGTTTAACGCATTGCCGGAGAACAGTGACATTCCTCGACCGGACCTTCTTATCGTTGCGCGCGGCGGCGGCAGTTTGGAAGATCTCTGGGCGTTTAATGAGGAAGAGGTGGTGCGCGCGACAGCGGAAAGTGCAATTCCGCTGATATCAGCGGTCGGCCATGAGACGGATACCACGTTGATCGACTTCGCGTCCGACCAGCGAGCGCCGACACCGACCGCCGCCGCCGAGATCGCGGTTCCTGTCCGCGCCGAGCTGATCGCCTATGTGGACGATCAGGAGCGGCGCATCAAACGCAGCCTCAATCGGTCACTCGTCGACAAACGTGAACGCCTTGCCGGTCTCTCGCGAGGTTTGCGTGATCCCGCATCGCTGATTGCGGAAAGGGTCCAGCATCTCGATCACCTCGAAAGCCGCCTGCGCCAATCGGTGGTCGGTAACCTCAATTTCAAGCTCCAGCTGTACACGGGGGCAGCCGCAAAATTGCGTCCGCAATTGCTGGACCGTTCTTTGCAGCAATACCGCGAAAAGATGATTGTCATCGACCGGCAGATGGCGCGCAGCATCGGCATCAAGCAGGAGCGCGCTGGAGATCGCCTGAATAGCGCCGTGCGGTTGCTGGAAAGTCTCTCCTTCCGCCGCGTTTTAAAGCGCGGTTACAGTATTGTATGGGATGAGACGGGCAAGCCGATTTCCTCCATAAAAGAGGCCACAGCCGGCAAGTCTGTTGACGTCGAGTTTGCTGATGGAAAATCCGCCGCTGTTTTCGCCGACGGATCACAAATGGGTGGCAAGAGCCCTCCTCCCAAGCCTAAGGCCAAAAAGACATCGCCACAATCCAAACAGGGGCGCTTGCTTTGATGCGATATTTTGTCTTCATTTGTACGCTGTTTTTTGCCATCAACGCTTTCGCGGAGCGGACAACGCTAACCGGCGACATGACGCAGGGCGGCCTCGTCACAGGTATTACGGATCCAGCGGCGAAGGTATATTTCGAGGGACGACCGGTTTCCGTATCCGCCGGTGGACGCTTTGTATTCGGATTTGGCCGTGATTTCAAACCCTCCGCGTCGCTCAGGATCGTCTATCCCGATGGCACGGAGGAGAGCCACTCGCTGGTCATATCCAAACGCGAATACCAGATTGAAAGAGTGGACGGGTTGCCGCCGTCAAAGGTAACACCCAGCCCTGAAGCGCTCGCCCGCATCAAGAAGGAAAATGCCGAAATAGCCAGAATTCGGGGGATTGAAACGCCGGAGGAATGGTTCTTGTCCGGTTGGCAATGGCCAGCCAAGGGACGGATAAGTGGCGTATATGGCAGTCAGCGCATCCTCAATGACGTTCCCAAACGCCCGCATTTCGGTCTGGATATCGCGGCGCCGGTGGGAACGCCGGTGATCGCCTCGACGGACGGCATGGTGCGCATGGCGGAGCCGGACTTGTTCTATACGGGCGGCACGGTGATGATCGATCATGGATACGGCCTGGTTTCCGTCTATTCCCATCTGAGCAAAATCGACGTGAAAGCCGGTGAATTCATCCGCCAAGGCACAAAATTAGGGGAGATTGGTGCGACAGGGCGGGCGTCGGGCCCGCATCTCGACTGGCGTCTCAACTGGTTCAATGAACGGCTCGATCCGGAATTGCTGCTTCGCACAGCGCCCTCAAACTAACGAATTCTCCACCTGCGACGCCTCATGATCAGATAAAATGCAGCGAGCCCTCCGGCAAAAAGGGGCAGGGCCGCAGGCAACGGAATTGATGACGTCGAATGCACTGAGATGGAGATAAATCCCTCATCATCTTCAAACTTCCATGGCTGGAAGCCAAACATCAACTCTATCCAGTCATTATGATGGTAATCGGCACCACCGGTCGCGTTCCGTGAAGATAGCCCGAGGGGATCGCTATGCTTGCCATCGAACGACAGTGATATCTCTTTCCCAGAGGAAATGTTTCTGAACTTTTCGCTCGCGAACGCCAAGACATTTTGTGTTTCGCGGGATTGGAAATAGTCGAAAATACCCTCAGTTTTTGTCAGCCAGGCCGCCATGTTATTTTCGTCATGAAGCGACGCCGCCTGCACCGTAGATACGGTGAGGACGAACAGTAACGCGAAGGAGACAGCCTTTAAAAACGATTTCATCCAGTCCTCTAACCGAGTCTGTTGTCTAACAGGATGTTGAAATCAGTACTGATGCGTAAGAAATCGCCCCTCGAACCCTCGAAAAGCGGCGATAATCGAATTGTATTTAAGTCTGTATTATTCCGTCAATTACTGCCCCAAGGTGTTTCGATGAGGCAATTTAGGGGATCTTTTACTAAACGTTAGTGATAAAATTAGTAATAACAACGCGTTAGCTACGTTTTTGGAATTAGAAAATTGTTGCGCTATGACAAAATGGACAAAATTTTATTCAAATTTTTTGCGAATTATAGTTAATAAACATAGTTAATATTTGATATCTGCCGGCAAATTGTTGTGCGGTGCATCAATCGGCAGAAATCAAAGCGCGAATCGGCAAATGTTAGCGCAATTCCCAAGATGTCGGCTTCAGGCCCGTCCGGCAATCACGCAAAGTACAATAAAATTTTATGACTATCTGCGATCAACGCGACAAACTACAGTAAGTAAACCGCGATCGGAAAATAAACGGACGAGCAATATCCTATTCGGACTTCAGTTTCTCGCCGGCCTTGACGACGATATCGCCCGCCTTGTTGAGATTCTCGTTTGTGTCTTTTTTGACGCCCTGCCATGTATCGCTGCACCCGCCTGTCAGGAGAGCAAAAGACAACATCGCTGCGGCAATAACTGCGCGAGAAACTGGTTTCATTCCATGTCACCCCGGTTTGTCACAATATCGCTGATTAAATTAGTCGGCGATAACGGTTTTTGCAACCGTTTCCGGTTTCCGAAAATTCGATCATTCTTCATTCAAAATGACTTGGCGGTACCGAAGCTTTCCAATAGTTCCATCAGTTTCGGATGAATATTCTTGCCCGAGGAAATGACATTTATCTGATTGATGGATTTTCTGTTGTAGATGAGTTCGTCGCCCCGGGTCGTTGTTGTTATGCCACCGGCTTCCGACAGGATTAAATCGGCTGCGGCAATGTCCCAGTCACTTTTTTCGGTGAGTGACAGGGATGCGTCGGCGTGGCGGGAGGCAACTTTCACCATACGATAGGCGATTGAATTTACATGGCTGAATTTTGCGCCTTCGACATCATCCAGCCAGCCGTGCCAATCAAATGCCTTCTTGCTGGCGATAAGATGGGCATTGGTGAGATTCGATTTGTTACCGCAGGTGATTATTTCACCGTTCAATTTGGCGCCGCGCCCTTTGACGGCCTCATAGTATTCTTCCAGGATCGGATTATAGACGATGCCGACAACCGGCTTGCCATCTTCGACGAGGGCGGCCGAAATTGTAAATTCGGGCTTTCCGGCGATAAAGGAACGGGTGCCGTCGATTGGATCAATGATCCAGACCCGCGATTTTTCAAGTCGCGCCTTATCATCCGCGGTCTCTTCCGACAGCCAACCATAGTCCGGCCGGGCAGCCGTCAGTTTACTCCTGAAATGCGTGTCGAGGGCGAGATCCGCCTCACTTACCGGATCACCCGGCTTTTTCTCCCAGCTTTTTACATTGCCATTGAAATATTGGCGGGCAATGTCTCCGGCTTCCTGCATGACGCGGGTGAGCAGGTGAAAATCCTTATCATAAAGATCTGTCATGTGCCGGCAACCATCATTCCATCAATTCGCAGGCTCGGCGCATTCGTTCCATGGCGGAATTCGAGGTCGTTGGCCGGAACAAGATTCATAAACATATCCTTGAGATTTCCGGCGATGGTGAGTTCGGAAACCGGGAAGACGATCTCGCCGTTTTCTATCCAGAAACCGGAGGCGCCTCGGCTGTAGTCACCCGTAATGCCGTTAACCCCGAACCCGATGAGGCTGGTGATATAGAGCCCGGACTTTATATCTTTGATCAGTTCGGTGAGCGAGCTTTCTCCCGCTTCCAGATAGAGATTGGTCGTTCCCGAACCCGGAGGCGAGGCGGTTCCCCGGGTGGCGCGCCCGTTTGTCTCCAGACCAAGTTGTTGTGCCGAAGCCGAGTTAAGGATCCAGCATTGCAAGACACCTGCATCGATCAGGTCGAGGCGGTTGTTCGCGACACCCTCGCCGTCAAATGGCTTGGACGCCGCCCCTCGTGGTCGGTGCGGGTCGTCCGTTATGCGGATATCCTTGGGGAAAACCTGTTTGCCCATGCTGTCCTTGAGGAAGCTCGTCCCCCTGGCGATCGATGAGCCGGATACGGCACCGGCAAAATGCCCGAGCAGGCTTCCGGATACTCGGTTGCTGAATATGACGGGGACCTGGGCGCTCGGCATTTTACGCGGATTAAGCAATTTTACCGCTCTTTCTCCAGCGGTTTTGCCGACCTCTGCCGGCGATTTGAGGTCGGAATAATAATGCCGGCTGTCATAGTCATAATCGCGCTCCATCCCCTGGCCCTCACCGGCGATAACCGACGCGCTCACGGAAAAGCTGCTTGAAGTATAGGCACCGGCAAATCCGCCCGACGTTACAAGGGCAATCGACGCGCGGCCCGTTGAGGCGCCGCCGCCTTCCGAATTCGTTACGCCTTCGACAGCCAATGCCGATTCTTCGGCTTCCCTGGCGATGGCAACAAGATCATCCGGCGACAGCACGGTTTCATCGAACAGATGGAGTTCGGGAAAATCATGCGCGAGTTTCGCCGGATCCGCCAATCCGCAGAATTTGTCTTCCGGCATGCTGCGGGCCATGGCCAGCGCCCGGTCGGCAAGTTCTTCCAGAACTTCGGGCCTTGTATCGTTGGAGGAAACAAAGGCCTGCTGCTTGCCGATGAGGACACGCAATCCCAGGTCATGCGCTTCCGAGCGCTCAACCTCCTCCGTTTCGCCCTGACGCACCGAAACATGGACGGAGGTACCCTGAATTCGGACGGCATCGGCCGCCTCCGCCCCCTTGCGACGCGCAATGGCAATCAGGTCGTTCAGAATATTGAGTGAATTTTGCGTCTCCGCAACTTGCTGCGACATGGGCATCCTGACTGATTAATAACAACCCTTCATACATAGGGAGTGTCGAGCCAAAATGGAATCAGAAAAGCAAATTCATTCCCGCAAGGCCATCCCATAAAAGCTTGCCGCCGGTCACGAGAACGAGGACATAGGCGATCCGGTAGAAAAGATCCTCCGAGATCAACTTATGCGCCTTGACGCCGAGCCAGATACCGATCGGAGCGAGTGGCAGAAGAACCAGCGACGTTCCGATGTTCTGGAGAGAAAACTGGTCCAGCAACGCGTAGGGAATGAGTTTCACGTAATTCACGACGAAGAAGAACCAGACGGACGTCCCGACATAGAGAGTTTTGTCAATCTTTTGCGGCAGCATGTAAAATTGCAGGGGTGGCCCGCCCGCATGGGCGACGAAACTCGTAAAACCGGCGATGGACCCCCAGAATGATCCGCGGGTCAGGCTGGCTTTCGCCACATGGTCAACCGGCCGCTTGCGGATGTAGTGATTGAGGGTGAAGACGACGCAGATCACGCCCAGAAGCACCTTGATGAAATCTGCGCTCAGGTAGTTGTACAGCAAATATCCGGCCAGGATGCCGGTCACGGCTCCGGGCAGCAGATATCCGAGATTGCGCCAGTCGGCGACGCGCCGATAGGCGATCAGGCCAAAAATATCCATCACGCAGAGGATGGGAAGCACGATTGCGGCAGCCTGAACCGGCGAAATCATAAGCGAGAGAATTGGGACGCTTAAAATGCCGAGAGAGCCAGCGAATCCGCCCTTTGATATGCCGATCAATAGGACAACCGGAATCGCCAGTAGGTAAAAAACGGGATCTGAAATGAGACTCATCGAGGTTTCCGCGGACTGCTCCAGTTTAGTAATTCCTGGACGCAGCTATTTTTAAACTTCTTGACTGGCATCCGCTGATATGAGGAGGTACCGTTTATCTGAATGCAGATTAACTGAGGAATCTCCATATGTCCCGATTTTTAAATTGCTGCTGCGCAATCTTTGCCGCTTTTCTGGTGGCAACTCCGGCTCTCGCGGAGGATCAGCCGGCCTGGTCCTATGACGGAGCCACGGGACCCGCGAACTGGGCGTCGCTGTCGCCGGAATTTGGTACTTGCGACGGCAGCCAGCAATCGCCGGTCGCCCTTCAATCAACCACCGCCGTTGGCGCCGACGTGCCAACTGCTTTTCTGGATCTGCAACAGTTTGAACCGGTTGTGGTCAATGACGGCCACAAGATCAAAGTGACGACCGGCGGAGAGGGTGGGCTGGTAACCTATCAGGGGAACGACTACCAACTTCAGGAATTTCATTTCCATCATCAGTCCGAACATGTGGTTGATGGCCGCAGTTATCCGTTGGAGGCACATTTCGTTCTTAATTCGGCGGCCGGGGATATGTTTGTGCTGGGCGTCCTGTTTGGAGAAGCAGAGGCCAATGCGACGCTGCAAACCATTCTGGACAAGGCCCCGGCAACGCCGGGCAAGGCACGTCTGGATGCCTATATCGATCCGAATGATCTGCTGCCTGTCGATACGCGCTTTTTCCGCTACAAGGGATCGCTGACAACCCCTCCGTGCGGCGAAAACGTCACCTGGCATGTTTATAAGGAAACCCTTTCGGCGTCCAAGGCACAGATCGACGCGTTCAGCAGGCTGTACCGGGACAACCATCGTCCGCCCCAGCCGCTCAATCGCCGCTATGTTCTGGAAGGGGAATAAGGGAAAGCTCTATTTCCAGATGGATTTGCCGTCTCCCGGCAGGCCCAGTTTTTCCCAAAGGCGGTCAATTTTCTCGATAACCGCGTCATCCATGCGGATTTGCCGGCCCCACTCACGGTGGGTTTCCGGCGGCAGCTTGTTGGTGGCATCGAGGCCGATCTTGCCGCCCAGCCCCGATTCAGGAGAGGCAAAGTCGAGATAGTCGATCGGCGTGTTCTCGATCAAGGTGATATCGCGCACCGGATCCATCCGGGTCGAGACGGCCCACATCACGTCTTTCCAGTCGCGCGCGTTGATGTCATCATCCACGATAATCAGAAATTTCGTGTACATGAACTGCCTGAGATAGGACCAGGCGCCCATCATCACCCGCTTCGCATGCCCGGGATAGGCTTTCTTCATGGAAATCACGGCAATCCGGTAGCTGCACCCCTCTGGCGGTAACCAGAAGTCTATGATTTCCGGAAACTGTTGTTGTATGAGCGGGATAAACAACTCGTTCAGCGCTTCGCCGAGAATACTTGGCTCATCCGGCGGCCGCCCCGTAAAGGTCGAAAGATAAATCGGCTTAGCGCGCATCGTGATCGCCGAGATGGTGAAAACGGGAAAACTCTCAACGGAATTGTAATATCCGGTATGGTCTCCATAAGGCCCCTCATCCCCATAATCATCGAGGGAAACATGACCCTCCAGAATGATTTCGGCGCTTGCAGGGACTTTTAACGGCACGGTTTTGCACTCAACCAGTTCCACCTTTTCTCCGCGCAGGAGACCGGCAAACTGATACTCCGACAGTGTGTCCGGGATCGGCGTGACGGCTGCGAGAATGGTCCCCGGATCCGCCCCGATGACAACGGCGACGGGGAGCGGCTCAGTTTTTTCCTTTCCCCAACGGGCGTGATGCTGGGCGCCGCCGCGATGCTTGAGCCATCGCATCAGTGTCTTGTTCCGTCCAAGCTTCTGCATCCGGTAAATACCGAGATTATAGTCATCGGTTCTGTCGGTGCCGGGCCCCTTGGTTACGACCAGCGGCCAGGTGATCAGCGGCGCCGGCTCCCCGGGCCAGCAGGTCTGGATCGGAAGTTGGTCAAGGTCGATATCGTCACCGGTGAGGACCACCTCCTGACAGGGCGCCTTGCTCACCGTTTTCGGCCGCATGGTCATCACAGTCTTAAGCACCGGCAGCATGCCCATCGCTTCGCGAAAGCCTTCTGGCGGCTCAGGCTGACGTAAAAACGCGAGTGTTTCTCCAATTTCCCGCAATTCTTCGGGCTTTCGGTTCATGCCCATGGCGACGCGGTCAACCGTGCCGAACAGGTTGACGAGAACCGGTATTGGGCTTTTCTCGCCTTTCTCGTTTACGG
Organism: Sneathiella chungangensis; assembly: GCF_009882935.1. Lineage (GTDB taxonomy): Bacteria > Pseudomonadota > Alphaproteobacteria > Sneathiellales > Sneathiellaceae > Sneathiella > Sneathiella chungangensis. The sequence continues at coordinate 260,185 of NZ_WTVA01000015.1, read as the reverse complement.
GAGTCTCGAAGAGAACGGCGGGGCCACCATCCGCGAGCAGGCGGGTCTGTATTTCTGTCATCTCGAGATCTGTGGAGACGGGCTCTTGCACCCGGACGAGTTTGCCGGAAGCTTCAAGCTTTGCCATAAAATCCCGAAGTGACCCATACGCCATGACGTCTCTATCCTGTCCCTTTATCCGCCGCCGCGACTATGCCCGAGAACACCGGCACCCGTAAAGTAAAAGCATCGCCTAACCGAACAGGGTGAACTTGCCAAGGATTATGGCCGCGAGGACAATGAGGCCGAAAATCTTGTTGGATTTGAACAGCAGCAAGCAGATATCGGGATTGTCGATATCAAGGTTTTTGATCTGCCAGGCAAGCTGGGCCCCGGCGCCCGCCATGACGATATAAAAGGGGACTGTCAGTCCCGCGACATATCCGCTCAATATTAACGCAATGAAGATGACGGAATAAAACCCGATCAGCCAGCTGCGGGTACTTTCGCCGAACTTGAGCGCCGTTGACTTGACGCCGATCAGGACGTCGTCTTCCTTGTCCTGATGGGCATAGATGGTGTCATAACCGAGGGTCCAGGCAATCCCGCCAAGATACATGATGACCGGCGCGATCCCAAGATCACCCTTCACGGCAGTCCATCCAAGCAATGCGCCGTAGTTGAACGCGAGGCCAAGGAAAAACTGCGGCCAGTATGTGAAGCGCTTGGCGAAGGGATAAATTGCCACCAGGATCAGGCTGGCGGCCCCCAGCATTATGGCAAATGTATTGAACTGCAACAGGATCAAGAAACCAATCAGACACTGGAATCCGAGCCACAAGAATGCCTGAAGAAGAGAAACCTGACCGCTCGGGATCGGACGTTTTTTCGTTCGCTCCACCTGGCCATCGAAATTCCGGTCCGTGATGTCATTGAGCGTACAGCCCGCGCCGCGCATGACAAGCGCACCGATGCCAAAGAGGATGAAGAGCCACAAGTTGGGGAATCCACCCGTTGGCGCCGCAAGCGCGATCGACCAGAGACAGGGCAGCAGCAACAGCCAGGTGCCGATCGGCCGGTCGAGGCGGGAGAGCTTCATATAGGGTTGCAGCCCCTCCGGCGCATACAAATCCACCCAGTTCTGTTTGCTGGCATCGGCAATGATCCGGTCGAGTCGGCGCATTTCAGTACTTCTCTTATCTATCCAAAGGTGACGGAGATGACATTAATTGCTATTTATCGCAATAATTTATCCAAGAGCGTGACAAGAGTTCAAATATCTTATGATACCAAAACCATATTCCCTTCGCCTTTTTGTTCCAAGCGATCTTGGCAAGAATCTCGGCGTGGTGCTGGATAAAACCCAGTCCCACTATGTGGCCACCGTAATGCGGCGTTCGGCAGGAGACAGGATCGCGCTGTTCAACGGGCGAGATGGAGAGTGGCTTGGCGAGTTGCAGGACGTTCACAAAAATCATTGTCTTGTTCATGTCACGGAACAACTTCGTCCGCAACTGACGGAACCCGACATCGAACTTTTGTTCGCGCCGGTCAAGAAAGTGCAAACCGCGCTAATCGTTCAGAAAGCGACGGAGCTTGGCGTCGCGAGCCTTCAGCCGGTGCAGACACAACGGACCAATGCAGAACGCGTGCGAGAGGACAAGATGGAGTTGCAGGCGATGGAAGCGGCGGAACAGTGCGAGCGGTTGAACCTGCCCGTCGTCCATGGCCTGGTCAGGCTGGAACAGGCGCTGGCGGCGCTGGAGCCTGAACGAGCCCTCGTATTCTGCAATGAGCGGCTGACGGGAAAAAGCGCGGGAACTGTTTTGCCGAACCTTGCGCCATCCGAAAAATGGGCGGTGGTTACCGGGCCGGAAGGCGGGTTTACCGATGAGGAGATCGAGCTCATCTCCGCCCGTCCCAATACCTACGCGATTTCGTTGGGACCCCGGATATTGCGAGCGGAAACGGCCGTTATTGCAAGTCTGTCACTTCTCCAGGCCTTCCATGGAGACTGGACGTAAAGATATCAAGAGAGTTGCAATTTGTGATCGTTGGACAAAAATAATAATTTGGGCTTGATGCAGGCCCTGCAATTCTTTAAGTCGGATGACAAAGGCCGGACCTGGGGCGCTTTGCCCGGCCAGTAGAAAAACAAGGGGAATACATGTCCGGACCTTCCAAAGGCGAAGCGGTAGAAATCGCCGATAAAGCGCAGCTCGTCGACTTTGCCGGCAGCGGTTGCAAACCGCGCGACAAATGGCGCATTGGCACTGAACACGAAAAATTCGGCTTCACGCTGGATACTCACGAACCTCTGACTTACGAGGGACCCAAGGGCATCCGAACGATGCTGGAGGGACTACAGCGGTTCGGCTGGCAGCCGGATTACGAGGGCGACAATGTTATTGCCCTGTCGAAGGAGGGTTGCTCCGTCAGTCTGGAGCCCGGCGGGCAGCTCGAGCTCTCCGGTGCCGCGGTCGAGAACCTTCATGAAACCTGTAGCGAGGTGCATACCCATCTTGCCCAGGTCCGCGAAGTCGGCGATGAGATGGGGGTCGGATTCCTGGGTCTTGGATTCAGCCCGAAATGGACTCTCGGCGAAACCCCAATGATGCCCAAGGGCCGATACCAGATCATGAAAAGATACATGCCCACGCGTGGCCAGCATGGTCTCGACATGATGTTCCGCTCCTGCACTGTGCAGGTCAACCTCGACTATTCTTCCGAAGCGGACATGGTGAAAAAGTTTCGCACCAGCCTTGCGCTTCAACCTCTTGCGACGGCGCTTTTTGCAAATTCCCCCTTTACCGAAGGCCGTCCCAACGGACATCTCAGTCACCGCAGCTATATCTGGACCGATACCGACCCGGACCGCACCGGCATGATACCCTTCGTTTTTGAGGAGGGCTTTTCCTTCGAGCGGTACGTCGACTATGCGCTCGACGTGCCCATGTATTTCGTTTATCGCGACGGAATATATCTGGACGTTTCCGGCCAGTCATTTCGGGATTTCCTGGCCGGCAAGCTGCCCGGATTGCCCGGAGAGAAGCCGAATCTCGCCGATTGGGACAATCACCTGACCACCCTTTTCCCCGAAGTCCGCATGAAACGCTTCCTGGAAATGCGGGGAGCGGACGGCGGACCCTGGCGTCGGCTTTGCGCGCTTCCAGCGCTATGGGTCGGGCTTCTTTATGATGATGCGGCGCTGGAGAGTGCCTGGGAGTTGGTGAAGAATTGGACGGCGGAAGACCGTCAACGAATCAGGAATGACGTTATTACCCACGCGCTGAAAACCAAAATGCCGGACGGCCGGAGTATGCAGGCGCTGGCGGTTGATATATTGGAAATCGCGTCGGCCGGACTGGAATCGCGAAAGCGGCTCGACAGTTTCGGCGAGGACGAAAGTCATTTCCTCAATGCCCTTAAAACCATCGTCAAGATAGGCAAGACGCCAGCGGAAGAAATGCTCGAACGGTACCACGGCGCCTGGAAGCAAAAGATCGATCCGGTTTTTGCGGAATACGCTTACTGAGCCTCAACTAGGTTCTGATAACCTGTAATCGCCGCCGCAAAATCACCTGCGGCGGCTTTTTTCCTGATCTCACCAAGCATCACGACATTGCGGCGGAAATTTTCGATTGACCCACCCTCTTTCGCGGCACGGCGGCCATAGTCGCTGCGGATCAGTTCGTAAAGTTCGTCCAGCTCCTCTAGATTCTTGGTTTCCAGCGGGGACAGCAGAAGTGGGAGATAGGAAATCTCCGACGCGTTCACCTCTTGCGCTGAACCGCCGGAATCGAGAGATTCCATATAAACGATCAGCGCCTCCAGGATTCTCTTGCTTGGTTTGGGTCCCGCGAATTCAGTTACGATGACATGATTGGTGAAGGATGCGAGATTGGGAAAAATCTTCGCTGAGCCATAGGGGGCGTTGTCCCGCGATCCCCGCAACGACGGGATATCCAGCGGGTTCGAGACGCCGTCGTCGAAGCCGGCCTGCCAGAAGCGATGGGTCACATCGACGCGCCCCGGCCGATCCGACAGGCCGCTGATGAAAAAGTCCGAATTCACATGCCCGTTTGTATGGCAGCTATTGCAGGAAAGGCCAATGCGGACAGCTTTTTCGCCAAGGATGGAAGGACTGCGAAATAGCAGCCGGCCAAATTGCCATTTATCGTCTTGAACCGTCCCGGATCTGATGAGTTCGGCCGGCGGGTTGCGCCGCATTTCCGTTGCGCTTCCCGGCGGAAGCCAACTCTGCTCATCCGCTAAAGCGGATCCGGATAATTGCAGCGTGAGAAAAGCGGACAGGACGAATGTGCAGGTCGCTGTCCGCGCGTGAAAAATCCCTTTATGCCGTCCCGCCAACCGTCAGTCCCTCAATCAGCATGGTCGGTTGGCCGACGCCGACCGGCACGCTTTGCCCGGCCTTGCCGCAGGTGCCGATTCCGCTGTCGAGCGCCATGTCATTGCCAATCGCCTTTACTTTCTTCAAGGCCTCGCTGCCGGTGCCGATGAGGGTTGCGCCCTTCACGGGTGCCGTCAGTTTTCCATCTTCGATGAGATAGGCTTCGGTGCAGGAGAATACAAACTTACCCGATGTGATGTCGACCTGCCCGCCGCCGAAATTGACCGTATATAGACCCTTTTTCACCGATTTGACAATTTCCTCCGGGTCCTTGTCGCCGCCGAGCATGTAGGTGTTTGTCATGCGCGGCATGGGAAGATGGGCATAACTCTCTCGCCGCCCGTTTCCCGTCGGATCAACGCCCATAAGGCGCGCATTCTGTCGGTCCTGCATATAGCCGACAAGAATACCGTCCTCAATCAGCGTTGTGGAACTGGTGGCGGTGCCTTCGTCATCAATGGTGAGGGAGCCGCGGCGGTCGGCAATTGTGCCGTCGTCGACAACAGTGACACCCGGGGCGGCAACCCGTTCACCCATCAGGTTGGAGAAGACGGAGGTTTTCTTGCGATTGAAATCGCCTTCAAGGCCGTGGCCGACTGCCTCATGAAGGATGATGCCGGGCCATCCCGGTCCGACAACGACATCCATTTCACCGGCCGGGGCGGCAACGCTGTCGAGATTGACAATCGCCTGACGGTAGGCTTCGTCGACGGCGGCCTTCCATGTCGCTTCCTCAAGGTAAAAACCGTACCCGGTTCGTCCACCCATTCCGTGGGAACCGGATTCGCGCCGTCCGTCCTTCTCGACCACGACGGAGACATTAAGCCGGACAAGCGGGCGGATATCTCCCGCGCGTTCGCCGCCGGTGCGGATGATCTCGATGCCCTGCCAGGACCCCGCAAGAGAGACTGATACCTGAACAACCTTGCTGTCTTTTCCGCGCGCATAGGCGTCTATGTCCGCGAGCGCCTTCACCTTTGCGTCAAAGGGAATTTCACTTAACGGATTGTCATCGCTATAAAGGGCGCGGTTTGAGCCGGCCGATGGCAGCGACATGACGCCGCTTTTCCCCGTTTGAACGGCCTGCACCGTTTTTGACGCATTTTTTATGGCCTGCTCGCTTAATTCTGACGCATGTGCAAAACCTGTCGCTTCCCCGATTACGGCACGGAGCCCGAAGCCCTGCGTGGTGTCAAAACTCGCGCTTTTAAGGCGGCCATCATCAAATGAAAATCCTTCTGACTGGCGGTACTCCAGAAACAGCTCCCCATCATCCGCATTTTTTAGGGCTTCGGACACCTGCGTTTCGACCCTTCCACGGTGCATTCCCGTTGCATTAAAAAAGAGTTCGTTGGCGGTGGATACGTCAGTCATAAAAAGCTCCGGTCACTGTCATTTCTGTCATCATTATGTTGAATATGTGGCTTTCGCGCCGAATTGTCGAGGCGTGCCATGCAATGATTTGAAAGATTCTAAACGGGCCGGATTGTTTCGCCGCAATTCGGTGTGACAAAATGTCACAATATGTTGCCTATTGAACTGGATAGCCGTGTTTCCGTTTGCGGCCGGCTTGTTTATATAAATATTTGAATTATCAAGATATTTTAGAAATTGCGTTGCGGCGGAGCTCAAAAAAAATGCGTCTGACAGCGGATTATGTGCAGTCTTAGGCTTGTTATTAGGCATAGCGGTGGTGTAGTTTCCGGCGCAATCTGATTGAAAGCTTTTTGATTTGGCTCAAGGGGCCGAGTATAAGTCAAAAAACTGTCCAAAATCGGGCTGTGCCGGAGTATACTGGCCAGCACAAGGGACTGGGATGAATAGTCACGTTATCAAAGACGGGAATTGAAGATGGGTATGGTAAGAAATCTTGTCGCATTTATGACCGCAGTTGCGGGCACGGTATTGACGATGGGAGCTGCGGCAGCAGGGGAAGGGCAGCCGTCACCATGGCAGACAACTTTTCAGGCGGCCCTCTCACCGGTCGCCGAACATCAGCATGTGTTCCATGACATGTTGCTATGGATTATCAGCGCCATTTCCCTTTTCGTTCTGGCCCTGCTGATTTTCGTGATCCTTCGCTTTAACCGGCGCGCCAATCCCACCCCATCCAAGACTTCGCATAATACGTTGATCGAGATTGTCTGGACGGTTGTCCCAATCATGATCCTTATTGTCATCATGATCCCGTCGCTGAAGTTGCTGTATTACGGTGATCGGATCGAAGAGCCAGACATGACGCTGAAAGCAATCGGCTATCAGTGGTATTGGGGCTATGAGTACATGGATGAAGAGGGCCTTGCTTTCGATGCGGTCATGCTCGAGAAAGACGAGCTCAAGGACGGTCAGCTTCGCCTACTAACGACTGACAATGCGATTGTCCTTCCGGTCGAGACCAACATTCGTGTTCTCGTAACGGCAGAAGATGTTCTGCATTCATGGGCCATGCCATCGCTGGGCGTCAAAATGGACGCGGTTCCGGGTCGTCTTAACGAAACCTGGATGCGGATTGACAAGGAAGGCATGTACTATGGGCAATGTTCCGAGCTGTGCGGTGCCCGCCATGGCTTCATGCCGATCATGATCAAGGCTGTCAGCAAGGAAGATTACGCAAAGTGGCTTGTTGAAGCCAAAAAAGAATTCGCAAGTGGCGGAACGCCGGCGATCAAGTTCGCCCAGGTAAAGACCACAAGCGCAGAGTAAACAGGCTAGGAAAGAGGCAAGACATCATGGCTTACGGATCAGCAGCCGCTCACGACGAACATACTCCATCGGGCTGGAAGCGTTGGGTCTATTCGACCAATCACAAAGACATCGGGTCAATGTATCTGATTTTTGCGATTATCGCCGGGATTATCGGTGGCGCAATGTCCGTTTATATCCGGGCGGAATTGCAAATGCCGGGCGATCAGTTCCTGAACGGCAATTTCCATTTCTTTAATGTCCTGGTAACCGGCCACGGCCTGATCATGATCTTCTTCATGGTGATGCCGGCCATGATCGGCGGATTTGGAAACTGGATTGTGCCCTTGATGATCGGCGCGCCGGACATGGCCTTCCCGCGGATGAACAACATCTCTTTCTGGCTGTTGCCGCCGGCGCTCGGCCTTCTGCTGATTTCGATTTTTGTCGAGGGACCTGCCGGTGCCAATGGAGTGGGCGGTGGCTGGACGATTTATCCGCCGCTTTCCTCGACAACCGGCCATCCGGGAATGGCAGTCGATTTCGCGATCCTTAGCCTTCATCTCGCCGGTGCCTCCTCCATTCTGGGCGCCATCAACTTTATCACGACCATTTTCAATATGCGCGCGCCAGGCATGACCATGCACAAAATGCCGCTCTTTGTCTGGTCGGTCCTGGTGACGGCCTTCCTTCTGCTGCTGTCCTTGCCGGTGCTCGCAGGTGGTATCACGATGCTCCTGACTGACCGGAATTTCGGCTCGACCTTCTTCGTTCCGCAGGGCGGAGGGGATCCGATCCTGTTCCAGCATCTGTTCTGGTTCTTTGGCCACCCCGAAGTGTATATTCTGATCCTGCCGGGCTTCGGCATTATCAGCCAGATTGTCTCGACCTTCTCCCGCAAGCCGGTTTTTGGCTATCTTGGGATGGCCTATGCCATGGTTGCGATCGGGGGCGTCGGGTTTATCGTCTGGGCCCACCACATGTATACGGTCGGCATGAACGTGGATACGCGCGCCTACTTCCTCGTGGCGACGCTGGTGATTGCGGTGCCGACGGGCGTCAAGATTTTCTCCTGGATCGCGACGATGTGGGGCGGTTCCATTGAGTTCAAGCCGCCGATGGTCTGGGCGCTTGGCTTCATTTTCCTCTTCACGATTGGTGGTGTGACGGGCGTTGTTCTGGCGAATGCCGGCCTCGACGTTGCGCTCCATGATACCTATTACGTTGTGGCCCACTTCCATTACGTCCTGAGCCTTGGCGCCGTGTTCGCGATCTTCGCCGGCTTCTACTACTGGTTCGGCAAGATTACCGGCTATACCTATTCGGAAAAGCTTGCGCATCTGCATTTCTGGGTGACGTTCATCGGTGTGAATATGATCTTCTTCCCGATGCATTTCCTCGGGCTCGCGGGCATGCCGCGGCGTATTCCGGACTATCCGGATGCCTTCGCCGGGTTCAACGAGATTTCGTCCTATGGCTCCTATATTTCCGCTTTCGGTGTTCTGATCTTCCTGATCACAGTTGTGCATGCCTTCATGCGCAAGGAACAGGCCGCCGACAATCCATGGGGTGAAGGTGCGACGACGCTGGAATGGACCCTTCCGTCTCCGCCGCCATTCCATCAGTTCAACGAACTGCCGGTCATTAAGTAAGACCAAAGGAGCAACTTGTGTCCGACACAAGCGTCGTAAAGGAAACAATCGAGGCCCGCGCCAATACGGATTTGACGCGGGTCGGCGATTATTTCGCCCTGCTGAAACCGCGGGTGATGTCGCTTGTCGTCTTTACAGGGCTCGTAGGACTTGCCGTGGCCCCCGGAACAATTCATCCGGTCCTCGCCTTTACGGCCCTGCTTTGTATCGCGGTTGGTGCCGGTGCATCAGGTGCCATAAACATGTGGTATGATGCCGATATAGATGCGGTAATGGAACGGACGAAAGAAAGGCCGATCCCCTCCGGTCGCGTCAGCGCTAACGAAACCCTCGCGTTCGGAACCGTGCTTTCCGTTGCTTCCGTGGTCCTGATGGGGCTTGCTGTCAATTATGTGGCGGCGGCGCTGCTCGCCCTCACCATCGCATTTTATGTCTTTGTCTATACCATGTGGCTGAAGCGCAGGACGCCGCAGAACATCGTGATCGGCGGCGCCGCGGGCGCATTTCCACCCATGATCGGCTGGGCGGCGGTCACCGGAGACGTAAGCGCGGAATCGCTTGTTCTCTTCGCCATCATTTTCATGTGGACGCCTCCCCATTTTTGGGCGCTGTCGCTCTGGCGCGATATAGATTACGCCAAGGCAGGCGTTCCGATGTTGCCGGTCGTCGCCGGTCGCGACGTGACCCGGCGGCAGATTGTCCTATACAGCGCGCTGCTGTTCCCGGTTGCGGTCATGCCGTATTCCCTCGGCTATGCGGGAATCCTGTACGGTGTCGGCGCGGCAGTATTAAGCGGTCTTTTCCTACTCCTTTCGTTTAAGGTTTGGGTTGCAAAGGATGAAAAAAGCGCGAAGCAGCTTTTTGCTTTCTCGCTTCTGTACCTCTTCCTGCTCTTCGCCATGTTGCTTGGCGAGAGCCTCATTCGGACAGTGATTTGAAATGGCGCGTGATGAAGAATATCGCAAACGTCAACGCGTTCGCAACCTCGCCGTGGGGGGAATTCTGATTGCGCTGGTGGTGCTGTTTTACCTGATCACCATCGTCAAGATGTCGGGAGGGTCCGGCGCATGAGTGCGACGTCAAAAACCAAGTCGAAGCGGCTCGCGTTGATCCTTGCCTCCGTCGCCGCTGGCATGGTCGGGGCGGCCTATGCCTCTGTGCCGCTTTATGATCTGTTCTGCCGGGTGACCGGATATGGTGGGACGACGCAGCAGGCGAGTATTGCGCCGGATGTCATTCTGGATCGGGAAATGGTTATTGAATTCGACGCCAACACCAGCATCGAGATGCCGTGGGATTTCAAACCGGTGCAGCGCAAGATGACAATGAAAGTCGGCGAAACCGGGCTTGCCTTCTATGAAGCGTACAATCCGACGGACCGCGTCATTACCGGGACGGCGGCCTTCAATGTGACGCCGCAAAAAGTCGGACAGTATTTTACCAAGATCGATTGTTTCTGTTTTACCGAGCAGGTATTGCAGCCTGGTGAACGGGTTCAGATGCCGGTTACTTTTTTTGTAGACCCGGAAATTGACAAGGATCCGAACGCGAAGGAAGTCAAGGTAATCACGCTTTCCTACACCTTCTTCGTCGCGGAAGACGATAAGGCAACGGATGTTTCGGCGAAGGCTGAAAAAAAATCGGTTGATGTAAATTGACCTTTGGGAGAATTGGGTAGTTATTGGGACCGGAATTAATCCGGCTGAATTGCAGGAGTTTAGGAATGGCAGATTCTCACGCCAAACAACATGATTATCATCTGGTGGATCCGAGCCCCTGGCCGGCGCTTGCGTCGATCGCAGCTTTTGCCGCCGCCATCGGTGCGGTTATGTGGATGCATGACAAGGGCTTTGCCGTTTTTGTGATCGGCTTTGTCGTTCTGTTGTACACCGCCTTCGCCTGGTGGCGCGATGTCGTCAAGGAAGGCGAACATGAAGGGCACCATACCCCGGTCGTACAGCTGGGACTGCGCTACGGCATGATCATGTTCATCGCCTCCGAGGTGATGTTCTTCGTTGCCTGGTTCTGGGCCTATTTTAATGCTGGGTTGTTTCCCACTGAGGTCGGCGGCGGCGTCTGGCCACCGGAAGGTATTCTCACCTTCAATCCTTGGCACATTCCGCTTCTTAACACGGTGATATTGTTGCTCTCGGGAACGACAGTGACCTGGGCTCATCATGCGCTTCAGCATGGTGACCGGAAGGGGCTGGTGCAGGGGTTGTTGCTGACGGTTATTCTTGGCGCTTGCTTTACCGCCGTGCAGATTTACGAATATTCCCATGCTCAATTCGGCTTCACAGACGGTATTTATCCGTCGACCTTCTATATGGCGACGGGCTTTCATGGGGCCCATGTCTTTATCGGAACGGTTTTCCTTCTTGTGTGCCTGCTGCGCGCTATAAAAGGCCACTTCACGCCGACCCATCATTTTGGTCTGGAAGCTGCGGCCTGGTACTGGCATTTCGTCGATGTCGTCTGGCTGTTCCTGTTCTTTGCCGTTTACTGGTGGGGGGCAGGACCGGAGTGGACCTGATTCAGTAGTAGCGAATGCCTTATTCTTATGGCATGCCAGTTTCCCCTTTGCGCGCCGGGCTTACCTGCAAATGCCCGGCCTGCGGAAAGGGGAAACTTTTTAAGGGCTTCCTGGATGTTGCGGAATCCTGTGATACGTGCGGCCAGGATTTTAGCGCGGTCAACAGCGGCGACGGCCCGGCGGTTTTCATTATCCTGATTGTGGGCTTTATCGTCGGCGGTCTCGCTGTTGCCACGGAACTCGCCTATCATCCGCCGTACTGGCTGCAGTTGACCATCTGGCTGCCGACCATATTTATATTAAGTATCGGACTTCTCAGGCCCTTCAAGGCCTACCTGATCGCCCTTCAATTTAAACATAAAGCCAGCTCCGAGATCGAGCGTTATTAAATATGAAAAATTTTTCCCCCGGACTAGTGCCGACGCTGATTACGGTGCCTTGCGTCCTCATATTGCTCGCGCTGACGGTCTGGCAGGTAAACCGCTATAGCTGGAAGGTTGATCTTATCGACGAAATCAACAGCCAGCTTGCCGCGGCCCCGGTCAATCTTCCGAATGCCGATATCGTTCCGCAAGAATGGCAGTACCGGCGGGTCAGCTTGACGGGCACTTTCGATCATGAAAAGGAAATACACCTCTTTGCCCATGCGGAAGGCGGCCGTTCGGGATTTCAGATAATTACTCCTTTCGTGCGCGCCGAAGAGGGGGATGTCGTTCTCGTCAACCGGGGCTGGGTGCCGGAAGAGAAAAAGGAGCCGCAAACGCGGTCGGAAGGTCTTGTGGAGGGGCAAGTCACGGTGACCGGAATCGCCCGCAAACCCTGGGGAAAATCCTGGTCGTTTCTGCCTGAGAGCAATGCTGAGGATAACGTCTGGCTTTATGGCGAACTTGCCGCGATGGCGGATCATCTCGGTATGACGGTCGGGCCGGTCTTTGTCGAGCTGGATGCGGTCGATGTCCCGGGCGGATTGCCGATAGGCGGCCAGACGCGGATTACGCTGCCCAACAACCATATCCAGTATGCGTTTACATGGTTCGGTCTGGCCGGCGCCATGGTTGTTATATATATCCTCTACGGCCTGAGACGGGGCCGCAGCAAACAGGGATAAAATGCCGGATACGACGACAGCTTACCAGGCGCTCGAGAAAAAATTCGCGCGTCTCTCGGCGATTTCAGGGGCGGCAGCGATGCTGCACTGGGATAGCGCCGCCATGATGCCGCCCGGCGGCGCGGAGGCGCGGTCGGAACAGCTCGCGACCCTCAGCCTGCTATCGCACGAAATTCTCACCAGCGGGGAAATATCCGACCTGCTCGATGGCGCAGAAGACGATGCGGCGGTACTCACCAATTGGCAACAGGCTAATCTGCGCGAGATGCGCAATCGGTGGTGTCATGCAACGGCGGTTAAGCCCGATCTGGTGGAGGCTCAATCTCGCGCCACATCGCGTTGCGAAATGTTGTGGCGGGAGGCGCGCCTGAATAATGACTTTGCCTCCTTCGCGCCATCCATGGAAGAGGTCATCCTGCTCACCCGCAGGATTGCCGATGCGAAGTCGGCGGCCTTTTCCCTGGCCCCCTATGACTCGCTGCTCGATGAGTATGAGCCCGGCTGTACCTCCGACAGCATCGACCGCATATTTTCGGATCTCGAAATATTTCTTCCGGATTTTCTTGCCGCCGTACTCGAGCGTCAGAAAAGTGATCCGCCGCCGGTGCCGCCGAAGGGTCCCTTCAATCAGGAAATGCAAAAGGCCCTTGGCCTTGAATTCATGACGTCGCTTGGATTCGATTTCAATCACGGCCGGCTGGATATCAGCCATCATCCGTTCACCGGCGGTATCCCTGATGACGTCCGTCTCACAACCCGGTATGAAACAGAGGATTTCGCCCAGAGCCTCATGGGAACGCTTCATGAGACAGGACATGCGTTATATGAACAGGGCCTGCCGAGGGAATGGCGCTCGCAACCCGTCGGCGCGGCGCGCGGCATGGCGCTTCATGAAAGCCAGTCGCTGCTGATCGAAATGCAGCTCTCACGGAGCGAAGACTTCCTGGCGTTTGCCCTTCCGAAGATAAAGGCGGCCTTTGGTGGCGACGGCGCAGCCTGGGACGAGGAGAACATTCGGCGGCTCTATCAAAAAGTTGAGCCGGGATTCATACGTGTCGATGCGGACGAAGTGACATATCCGCTGCATGTGATGCTACGTTACCGGTTGGAGAAGGCGTTGCTTGCGGGCGACTTGGCGGTGAAGGACCTGCCCGCGGCCTGGAACAGCGGCATGCGGAATGTCCTTGGCATAACGCCGCCAAACGACAGGCTCGGCTGCCTTCAGGATATTCATTGGCCAAGCGGTGCAATTGGATATTTCCCGACCTATACATTGGGAGCGCTGGCCGCCGCCCAAATTTACCGCGCGGCGGGCCAGAAAATTCCCGACTTGGCGACAAAGGTCCGCGCGGGGAGGTTCGAGGATTTGATTGCCTGGCTCCGCGAAAATATCCATTCACTCGGCAGTTCGCTCCCGACCGGCGATATCATGACGTCGGCAACCGGGTCCCCGCTGGAGACCGAGGCTTTTAAGGCACATCTGCGGAACCGCTATCTGAAATGATCCGGCAAGTGCCGAGAGCGGCGATCCAACCATATCCGTGCTTGCGCTATCGCGTCGCATATGGTTACTCTCTCCCGCCATTCGATCCGATTAAGGGAGTGTGACGTTGCGCTATATCAGCACACGCGGCAAGGCGCCGGTGTTGAATTTTGAAGAAGTTGTCCTGACCGGACTTGCCCGGGACGGCGGACTTTATCTGCCGGAAAGCTGGCCGCAGTTTTCAACGGACGATATCCGGGGCCTCGCGGGCAAGAGCTATGCCGACGCGGCTGCCTTTTTGCTTCAACCATTTCTCGGCGACAGCATCTCCCCCGCTGATTTCAGAGAAATGACGAAAAAGGCCTATGGTGCCTTCTCTCATCGAGCCGTGGTGCCGGTCAGTCAGCTTGGCAGCAACGAATTTCTGATGGAGCTTTACCACGGGCCGACCCTGGCCTTTAAGGATGTGGCGTTGCAGCTACTGGGCCTTCTATATGACCATCTCCTCGCGCGGCGCGGCAAGCGGGTGACCATCGTTGGCGCCACGTCGGGTGATACGGGTTCGGCCGCTATCGAAGCCTGTCGCGGCCGGGACGCGGTCGACATTTTCATCCTGCATCCCAAGGGCCGCGTCTCCGACGTCCAGCGGCGCCAGATGACGACGGTGCTCGATGCCAACGTTCACAACATAGCCGTTGAGGGGGATTTTGACGATTGCCAGGCAATGGTCAAGGCGATGTTCAATGATCACGATTTCCGCGATGAACTTGCCGTGTCTGCCGTGAATTCGATCAACTGGGCGCGGGTGATGGCGCAAATCGTCTATTATTTCACGGTTGGCGTTAGTCTGGGCGCGCCGTCCCGTGCGATTTCCTTTTCGGTGCCAAGCGGCAATTTCGGCGATGTCTACGCGGGCTATGCGGCGAGCCGGATGGGTTTGCCGGTCGAACAGTTGATCGTTGCAACCAACAGAAACGATATTCTCTCGCGGTTTTTTAACAGTGGGGAATACCGGAAGGCGGGCGTCGATCCGACGATCAGCCCGAGCATGGATATCCAGGTTTCCAGCAACTTCGAGCGGTTCCTTGCGGACCTTTATGGCCGGGACGGCGCAGCGGTTTCCGACCTAATGCGCAGGCTGGATAACGACGGCGGATTTTCAGTGGAAATGTCGCGTTTGAACGAAAGCATTTTTTCCGCCGGCCGTTGCGATGAAGAAGAAACGCTGGCGACCATCGGCCGCACGCTGGAGGAGACCGAACGTCTCGTCGATCCGCATACGGCGGTTGGACTTTTCGTGGGCGACAAATGCCGGAAAGATAGCTCGACGCCACTCGTAACGCTGTCGACGGCGCATCCGGCGAAATTCCCTGATGCGGTTGAAAAGGCGACAGGTGAGCGACCGAAATTGCCGAAACATATGCAAAACCTTTTCGGACGAAAAGAACGGCTGACAGATTTGCCAAATGACATTGACGCGGTAAAATCCTTTATTAAGGAGCGGGCGCGCATATTGAATGCGGCCTGAGGTGAAAGAATTTGATGGACGTTAAAGTCACCACGTTACAGAACGGTTTACGCGTGATCACCGATCCGATGCCGGGCCTCGAGACTTCAGCGGTCGGGGTTTGGGTTGATACCGGGGCTCGCCATGAAACGGCGGCGGAAAACGGCATTTCGCATGTTCTGGAGCATATGGCCTTCAAGGGAACGGCGCGCCGTTCGGCCCTTCAGATAGCAGAAGTGATCGAATCCGTCGGTGGACATCTTAACGCCTATACAAGCCGCGACCAGACAGCCTATTTCGCACGCATTCTCAAGGAGGATGTACCGCTGGCTGTGGATATTCTCGGCGATATTCTGCAGCATTCGAGCTTCGACCAGGCAGAAATTGCACGCGAGAAGGAAGTTATCGTACAGGAAATCGGGCAAACCTTTGATACGCCAGATGACATAATTTTCGATCATCTTCAGGAAACGGCTTATCCCGATCAGCCTATCGGCCGTTCCATCCTCGGAACGGCGGCGCAGGTCCGCAGTTTTGACCGGCCGTTGATGGCGGGCTATATGAAAAGCCATTATCTTGCGCCGAAAATGGTTCTGAGTGCCTCCGGTGCCGTCGATCATGATGCCCTGATCCGTCTTGCGGAGGATGCTTTCGGTGAACTCGCGGTAACTGGAAAGACGGACATGGACCCGGCGAAGTACCGGGGCGGGGAGTATCGGGAGGAGCGGAATCTGGAGCAGGTGCATTATGCTCTCTCCGTGCCGGGGGTTTCTTATTCGGATCCGGATTACTACACTATTCAGATATTGTCCGGCTTGCTTGGAGGCGGCATGTCGTCGCGTCTCTTTCAGGAAATCCGGGAACGCCGGGGGCTCTGCTACTCGGTGTTCAGCTTTGCGTCGTCCTTTGCTGACACCGGGACATTTTCCGTTTATGCGGGAACCGGCGAGGATCAAATCGGCGAACTCAGCCATGTATTGACGGACGAGCTTTTGCGGGTGAGCGAAGACATCGATATCGTTGAGGTCGATCGCGCGAAGGCGCAGCTAAAAGCGTCCCTCCTGATGGGGATGGAAAGCCCGGCATCGCGCTCCGAGGCGCATGCCCGCCAGTTGTTGATTTACGGCCGCGTGCTACCGGCGGCGGAAATCGCCGAAATGATCGACGCCGTGACGGTCGAAGATACTAAAAACCTCGCCGGGCGGCTGTTCTTTGGCGTCACCCCGACAATGGCGGCGCTCGGGCCACTTAAAAAGCTTGATCCCTTTGACCGGATTGCAGCAAGATTTAGCTAAGTAGACGCACGCCGGGAGATCCGCATCAGATGTTGGAAAAGCTGTCATTGATGGGAAGCGGTCCCCGGGTGGTGACAGACAGGCTCGTGCTGCGTGCGCCAAAGCTTTCCGACTGGGATCAATGGACAACGCTCAGGGAGCAGAGCCGTGATTTTCTCGTGCCATGGGAACCCCTCTGGGGTCTCGACGCCCTCTCCAAAGGGAGTTACCGGATGCGCCTGCGGCGGTATGCGAAAGACGTCAAAGAGGATATGGGGCAGGCCTTTTTCTTATTCCATCGTGACAATGGCGAGCTTGTCGGCGGGATAACGCTCGGGAACATCCGCCGTGGCGTCGCGCAGACCGGCACGCTCGGCTATTGGACGGGGCAACGCCATGCGAGGAAAGGGTATATGTATGAGGCGCTCTGCGGTCTGTTGCCTGTCCTGTTCAGCGAGTTTGGATTGCGACGCATAGAGGCGGCCTGCCTTCCGTCAAATATCCCGAGTTACCGGCTGCTGGAAAAGGTCGGATTTTCGAAAGAAGGTCTTGCGCGGGAATATCTGTGCATAAACGGCGTCTGGCACGACCATCTTCTTTACGCGATTTTGGACAAGGATCCGATTGCACCGCGACAGGAATAACGCTCAGGCATGCCCGATATCGCCGGACAGCAGCGTCGGGTCGATTCCCAGCTTGTGAATGGCGACGTCCCATTTCGTGTCAAGTTTTGGGCCGAACACGATGTCGAGATCCGGATCTACGACAAGCCAGCCATTTTCCTGTATTTCCTTTTCGAGCTGGCCGGGCCCCCATCCGGAATATCCAAGCGCAAGGAAACTGCTCTCCGGTCCATCACCGCCTGCAATAGTCTTCAACATGTCAATCGTCGCCGTCAGCGCCATGTCATCACCGATCACCAGCGTCGTGTCATATAGCAGGTCCGTCGAGTGAACGACGAAGCCCCGCTCCGTATCCACCGGGCCGCCGAAATGGATATTGATATGGCTCGTCTTGTCCGATTTCGGGATTTCGAGCTGCTCGAGCAGATCATCGAAGCTGAGGGCATCGAGTGAACGGTTCAGGAGAATTCCCATGGCCCCCGATTCCGAATGGGCGCAAAGTAATATCACAGCCTTTTTGAACCGCGGATCCCCCATGCCCGGCATTGCTACCAGAAGCTTTCCGTCCAGATAACCCGTGTCAATTTTACTTACGGTCATAATATGAATATGTATCTTCTAACAAAATATACCAGACGTCGGAATTTCCATGACGTGATTGTGACACATCAACCCTTAATAATGTTTTATATAAGCTGAAATAGGCCCATTTTAAGACAGAAGGTTCCCTCTCCATGCGATTTCCGAGATTCCGTGTTCTTGAAATTGCGATCCTGTGCCTTGCCCTCTCTCAAATCGTAAATGTGAGGGCGGAGACTGCCACGGATTGGGCGCGAACCGACCAGTCCGGTTTTCGCTTGATCTCCGAACGCGAAGGCGTGAAGGGCCTTGGTTCCGTCCGCATTGGCTTGCAAATCAAGCTGGCACCCGGATGGAAAACCTATTGGCGTAGCCCCGGGGATTCGGGAATTCCGCCTCGCTTTGACTGGACTGGCTCTAAAAATGTGAAGGACGCTGTCGTCCTCTGGCCGCTTCCTGAACTCTTCGAGACCTATGGATTATTCAGTTGGGGTTATCATGACGAGGTAGTGTTTCCCATCGACATCACGCTTGCGGAGCCGGGTAAGCCTGTCGATCTGAAGCTGAGCCTACAGATCGGCATATGCGAGAATGTCTGCATCCCGGTCACGCATGAATTCGCGCTTTCGCTGGGCTCTGGCAGCGCAGAACTTTCATCCGAGGCGGTGGTCATACAGGAATTTGTCCGCAGGGTGCCTCGTGCAATCGGCGCGGCCGGTGCGGTGTTGCGCGATGTCACCGCCGCCGCAGACAGTGAAAACGTCTTTACTGTCACGGCGCGGGCGGACCAGCCGTTCAACGCGCCGGATATTATCGTGGAGGGGAAGGACGGATCGTATTTCGAACTTGTCTCCAAGAAACGCTCGCCGGACGGTCTGAAAGCCTATTTCACACTGCGCGGGTATCTGCCAGGGAAGGATGAGCGCATGACGGCGCAGACTGTGACGGTTACGGTCTTTGACGATCAATTTTCAGGCGAAAAAACCCTTCGCGTCGAGTAAAATTATCATCGGGCTGAAACAGAATACTTTTTATTTTCGCCTGCATGATTATGTTAGAGTATCCAGAAAAGAATTCGCAGCCACTAAAACATGGGAAACTGAAATGACGATAAAAGTTGGTGATAAACTTCCGAATGCCGAGTTGATGATGATGACCGAGAAGGGGCCGACAAAAATGTCTACGGCGGATTTGTTCGGCGGCAAGAAAGTGGCGTTGTTTGCCGTGCCCGGCGCCTATACCCCGACCTGCTCAGCGAAGCATTTGCCGGGTTTTGTCGATAATACCGCGAAAATTACCGCCAAGGGCGTCGATGAAATCGTCTGCCTTTCGGTCAACGATCCCTTTGTGATGGCCGCGTGGGGTAAGGATCATAGTGCCGGCAGCATCAAGATGGTTGCCGATCCGGATGCGTCCTTTACCAAAGCCCTCGGCGTCGAGTTCGATGCATCGGGCGCCGGTCTGGGGGTTCGTTCGCGCCGCTATTCGATGATTCTCGATGACGGTGTCGTAAAACAGCTCAATCTGGAAGAAACCGGCGGTTTCGAGGTTTCCGACGCGGAAACGCTGCTTGGCCAGCTTTAAGCGAAAAACAGGGGAAAGCGCCGGCTTTCCCCTTACCTTCGCGGCGTTCTTACCGCCGCCTATTTCTTGAATTTTTCCATTCCCTTGTTCGCAAGTTCGTCGGCTTTCTCATTGCCGGGGTCGCCTGCGTGCCCTTTGACCCATTTCCATCTGATCTGATGTTGGGAAATGGCGTCGTCCAGAGCTAGCCAGAGATCCTTGTTTTTCACCGGCTTTTTTGCAGCCGTTTTCCACCCGTTTTTCTTCCACCCGATCATCCATTTTGTAATGCCATCTTTGACATACGTGCTGTCGGTGTGCAGCTCGACAGTGGATCGACGCGTGAGCGAATTGATCGCGTTGATTGCGGCCGTCAGTTCCATCCGGTTATTGGTGGTTTCGGCCTCCCCCCCGCAAAGCTCCTTCGTCTTGCCTTTATACTCTAGAAGTGCGCCCCACCCCCCGGGACCCGGGTTGCCCGAACAGGCGCCATCCGTGTAAATCACCACAATATTATCCGACACGATCGAACTCCTGACCCGCAACTCCAGCCAAAAAACAACGGCCTTTCCGGTCATTAGCATGATCAGAAGCAGGCCGCAATTTCAGAAAATTTATAATTTTAACTGAATGTTAGCGCATTCCGGGCAAATTTGGGCGAGGCAAACGCAAGGGTTTATTCTCCTTGCCGAAACTCAATGTATATGTGGGCAAGATGCAGAAAAAATTATTCTCGGCGGAAATCCGGCAGTTTGGCGCAAGTAATCTTCCGGAGTCATCACCTTTAGAAAATACCATGAGCAGCGCCCAGTATCAGGAGATTATTGACG
Organism: Sneathiella chungangensis; assembly: GCF_009882935.1. GTDB lineage: Bacteria > Pseudomonadota > Alphaproteobacteria > Sneathiellales > Sneathiellaceae > Sneathiella > Sneathiella chungangensis. The sequence goes on along the minus strand of NZ_WTVA01000015.1, from coordinate 239,961 downwards.
CGCTCAATGATATCAAGACGCAACTTGGTCCGGATGATGCCGTCACCGTCTCTGCGGCCGAGGAGGTGGAGACAAAAGCCTCTGAGGAGCTTGAAAAGCTGCGGCAGGAGCTTCAGGAGCTTTCCGATGTCATCCTGGAAACCCGCCGTGAAATTGCCTCGCTGAGTTCATCCAAGAACGGTCAAAAGATTAATTCCGTGACCGATCAGCTCGATGCCGTCGTCGGCGATACCGAGACAGCGACCAATGCAATTTTGGAAGCTGTCGAGACCATTGAGGACAAGAATGAAAGCCTGGAGCTGCATGCCGGTTCTCCCGAGGAAGTGGAAAGTATCGAAGCGATCAGCAATGCGGTGATGAAGATATACGAAGCCTGCAATTTTCAGGACGTGACGGGGCAGCGCATTTCAAAGGTTGTGTCCACCTTGAGCTTCGTCGATGAGCGTATCAGCAAGATGATCGATATTCTGGGCGGGGAAGAGGAGCTTCAGGAGCTTGAGGGCATCGAGCTCGCGGGTCAGTTCGACGACGACGTCGAATTGAGCGGACCGCGCCCCGAAGGCCATGAAATTTCCCAGGACGAGATCGACTCCCTCTTTGATTAAATAAGGCCGGGCGGCCGTCAATCGAGACCGTAGGCGGCAACAGTTGTCACGGCCTGATGAAACTGCAATTTCTTGAAATACTCCAGCGGATCCTTTGGTTTAACAAGGGCCCCTTCCACTTGGTTTAGCCAATCATAAAGCCGCGTCAGCAGGAAGCGGATCGCGGCACCCCGGCATAGCAAGGGCAGGAATTCAAGCTCCTGCTGGGAGAAAGCCCGTACCTCACGATATCCGTTGAGGAGTTTTCGGGCTTTCGTGATATTAAAGCTGCCGTCTGTCTCGAAACACCAGGCATTCAGGCAGATTGCAAGGTCATAGGCGAAAAAGTCGTTACAGGCGAAATAGTAGTCAATGACGCCACTTACTCGGTCTTTGAGGAAAAAGATATTGTCAGGGAATAAATCCGCATGGATGACCCCGCTCGGCAAATCGTTGGGCCAATGCTTTTCCAGAAAGTCGATTTCCGCCGCTATGTCAGGTAGCAAGTCATCTTCCAGGCTGCTGCCGTTGCTGTTCAAGCAGGATTCGTAGAGAGGCCGCCAGCTGGCAAGCGACAGCGTGTTGGACCGCGTGAGCTTGAAGTCGCTGCCGATTGTGTGCAACAAGGCGAGGGTTTGGCCGAGAAGGGCGCAATGGTTCGGGGTGGCCCGTCTTACCGACCGGCCGTCGAGGAACTCGATGATTGCCGCTGGCCGCCCGGCGACTTCTTTTAGATTGCTGCCGTCCTTCGCCGTTATCGGCGTAGGTGACATGAAACCGCCCGCGGCGAGATGCTCCATAAGGCCCAGAAAAAATGGTAAATCCTTGGCATTAACGCGCTTTTCGTAGAGGGTCAGAATAAAATATCCGGCCTCGGTGTGAAGCAGGTAATTCGAGTTTTCCACCCCTTCGGCAATGCCCTTGCAGGAGAGTGCCTGGCCGAGATCATACTGATCCAGCAACGCATCCAGTTCGTCATCGGAGATTTCGGTGTAAACGGCCATTAATTATTCTGCGGCCTCGGTCTCGAGAATCTTCGGCATCTTGAAGACGACCTGCTCCTGATTGGTAACAATTTCCTCAACCGTAACGTCGTAACGCTCCGAGAAGGCCGAGACGACCTCTTCAACCAGTGTTTCCGGGGCAGAGGCCCCTGCGGTGATGCCGATTGTGCGCGCGTCCTTCAGGCAGTTCCACGGAATGTCCGTTGCGCGCTGCACCAGTTCCACTTTCGCGCATCCTGCTTTCTCCGCGACTTCGACAAGCCGCATGGAATTTGAAGAATTGGGCGCGCCGATCACCAGCATGCCGTCGCAGCGATCAGCCAGAATTTTCACGGCGGCTTGCCGGTTCGTGGTCGCGTAGCAGATATCTTCCTTTCTCGGCGCCTGGATATCCGGGAAGCGTTCCTTCAGGATATCGACGATCTCCCGTGTTTCATCGACGGACAGGGTCGTCTGGGTAAGATAGGCGAGGCCTTTGTCGGATTGTTTCTGCACGAAGGCGCGGGCTTCATCCGCTGTTTCGACAAGCGTGATCTGGCCTTCCGCGAGCTGGCCCATCGTTCCGATTACCTCCGGATGGCCGCGATGTCCGATCAGGATAATTTCGTGATTGTCCCGTTCGTGACGTTCCGCCTCGCGATGGACTTTGCTGACCAGCGGGCAGGTCGCATCGATATAGAACATCGCGCGGCTTTCGGCCTCTTCAGGCACCGATTTCGCGACACCATGGGCGGAAAATATAACCGGCACGCCTTTGGGCACGTCCGCAAGTTCGTCGACGAAAACCGCCCCCTTCTTCTCAAGATTTTCGACCACGAAACGATTATGCACGATTTCGTGGCGCACATAGACCGGCGCGCCGTACTTTTCCAACGCGCGTTCGACAATCTGGATCGCACGATCGACGCCGGCGCAGAACCCGCGCGGCGCGGCCAGTAGCAATGTCCGTTTTTCTCTGTTCATTATTTCCATGCCCGGATGGCTCTAAAATGGGTTAATTCCCTAGAAAACTTGCTAATTGCGCCGGTCCATCCTAGATTTGCCGAACTCATACAACAGTTTCAAGGGTAACGCCATATCAAGGCGAGGTAAATTGAAATGACGACAGGTAAGATTGCGCGTAAATCCCCTTATAAGGTAGAGGTGCAGGAAGGAAAAAAATATGCTTGGTGCGCCTGTGGCCTGAGCGGCAATCAACCTTTCTGCGACGGGTCCCACAAGGTGACGGACTTGAAACCGCTGATTTATAAAGCGTCAGAAACGCAGGAGTTGTATTTTTGCGGATGCAAGCAGACCGGCAGCGCGCCCCTTTGCGACGGAACTCACAACAAACTCTAGCCAACAATTCGCCGGTAAAACATGTCCCTGTATTTGAAACTTCAAACTCTGACGCGCGCGACATCCGTTATGCTCGCGCTGTTCCTCCTGACGGCCTGCAGCGGGACCGTCGAAACCGATGTTCTGAGTATCTTCAGTAAGCCAAAACCGCTGCTGCCCTGTCCGCAGGTCGAAATTCTTCCGGGCGCCGAAACGATTACTATTTTCCGCGAAGGCGAGGGGCGTGATCTGGTCGATGTCCGATTTGAAGGAATTATTGTGCCGGTTAGCGGTCAATGCCAGTATGTGGACGATGATACAGCCGTAATTGTGGAACTGATCCTGAGGATTGGCGCGACCAAGGGTCCGGCCGCAACCAGCCAGAGCGAGGAATTTCCCTTTTTCGTCGCGATCGCAGAGAAGACAGGCAAAATTATTGCAAAAAAGATTTTCTATAGCCCCATCGAGGTTGAAGAAGGGCGTCGGCGCGCCACGGTACAGGAGGAACTGGAACAGCGTATCCCGCTACCGGGCCTCAAAACCGGCGGTGATTATGTGATTATTATCGGCTTTCAGCTCACGCGGGAGCAAATGGGCCTGCAGAGCTGAAATAGCAAGAAGGTCCATTACCGGATTGACTAATCGCATTTCGGCTTTATTATTCTGACACATTCAGTCGATCCCCGCGGGAGAGATGGCCATAGAGACCATCGCCGAAGGAGCAACCACCCCGGAAACTCTCAGGCAAACGGACCGCAGGGGGATGAAACTCTGGAAAGCAAATCGCGTATGTGATTTCACCGAAGGGGTAAGCGATTCGTTTGGCAGTTAAGACCGCCATGTGAAGCGTCAAATCTCTCAGGTTATAGGACAGAGGGGGTAGGTTTCAGCATTTGCCGTGCTGGGCTTTCAACCTTTGTCTTGAACCGGGATCGATGTATGAGTGAAACTTCCTCGACGAAAAAAACTGTCCTTCATGATCTTCATGTTGAATTAGGGGCGAAAATGGTCCCCTTTGCGGGCTATGACATGCCTGTGCAATATCCGGATGGAATAATCAAGGAGCATTTGCATACGCGGGCGGCTGCCGGTTTGTTCGACGTCTCGCATATGGGGCAGGTGATCGTTTCAGGCGCGAACCCCTCCAAATCGATTGAAAAATTAATTCCCGGCGATATACAGGCGCTGCAACCTGGTGAAATGCGTTACAGCTTCCTGACCAATGACAACGGCGGAATTCTTGACGATCTGATCGTCACGCGCAGGGAAGGGGACCTTTTCGTCGTCGTCAATGCGGCCTGCAAGGAACAGGATATCGCGCTCCTGACCGAGGGGCTCGCGGGGGAAGCGTCGGTGACGGAATTGACCGATCGGGCGCTGGTTGCATTGCAGGGGCCCAAGGCCGCGGCAGTACTCGCTCGGTATTCAGCGGAAATAGCGTCAATGCCCTTCATGAGTTTTCGGGAGGTTGCGATTGACGGCGTCGCCTGTTTTGTGACGCGATCCGGCTATACGGGCGAGGATGGGTACGAAATTTCGATCCCGAACGAACAGGCTGTTGGATTTTGTCGAAAACTGCTGGCGGAGCCCGAAGTTAAACCGATAGGTCTTGGCGCCCGCGATTCGCTCCGGCTAGAGGCCGGACTTTGTTTGTATGGCCATGACCTTACGGAAAAGACGACACCGGTTGCGGCGGGCCTTCTCTGGGCTATTAGCAAACGCCGTCGAGAAGAGGGCGGTTTTCCGGGTGCTGCCGTTATTCAGGCCGAGATCGCCAATAAGCCGGCGATGAAACGCGTTGGAATACTGCCGGAGGGGCGGGCGCCGGCGCGTGAACATACCGAAATCACGGATGAGGCCGGTAACGTCATCGGCGAAATTACCTCCGGTGGTTTCTCTCCTAGTTTGGAGATTCCCATCGCGATGGGCTATGTCCCGCTTGCCTTTTCCAGCATAGGCACGAAAATAAATCTTCTTGTCAGAGGCAAGCCCCGCCCTGCGGTGGTGGCAAAAATGCCTTTTGTCGAACAGCGGTATTATCGAGGTTAATTTTTACTGGAGTGTAATGGATGTCTTACAAGTTCACAAAAGATCATGAATGGGTTTTGCTTGAGGGCGATGTGGCGACAATCGGTATTAGCGATTATGCACAGGGCCAGTTGGGCGATGTTGTATATGTCGAGGTGCCGGAAGTTGGAAAGGAAATATCGAAAGCGGACGAACTCGCCGTGGTCGAGAGCGTTAAGGCGGCCTCCGAAGTTTACTCTCCGGTCAGCGGCGAAATCGTAGCCGTCAACAGCGAACTCGAAGGCGAGCCCACGATGGTCAATGAAGATGCGATGGATAAAGGCTGGTTCGCGAAGATCAAAATCACAGACGCATCGGAGCTCGATGACTTGATGGATGAGGAAGCCTACAAGGCTTTCATTGAAGGTCTCGAATAATGAGATATATGCCTCATACCGCGTTGGAGCGGGAAGAAATGCTGGCTGAAATCGGAGTGGGATCGATTGACGATCTTTTCGCCGATATTCCCGAGGAGGCGCGGCTTGGCGATCTTCTGGACCTGCCGCTTCATGAAAGCGAAATGAACGTCGAGAAGAACTTCAGGACGCTGGCGGCGAAAAATCTCTCGCCCTATTCTGCGCCCTGTTTTCTGGGTGCCGGCGCCTATCAGCATCATGTGCCCTCCGTCGCGGACCATGTTATCCAGCGGTCGGAATTTCTGACGTCCTACACACCCTATCAGCCGGAAATCAGCCAGGGCACGCTTCAGGCGTTATTTGAATTTCAGACTCAGGTTGCCCTGATCACCGGTATGGAGGTCGCAAATGCCTCTATGTATGACGGCGCGACGTCCTGCGCCGAAGCCGTTTTGATGGCCTGTCGGGTCACACGGCGGAAAAAGGCTGTCATTTCCGGTAACCTCCATCCTCATTATCGGGACGTCACCCGAACGACGCTGCAGTTCACTGAATTCGAGACGGAGGATCTCTCGCCGATGTTGGAAGGCGATGAGGATTTTGATACCCGTATAACGCCGGATGTCGCATGCGTTGTGGTGCAGACTCCGGATTTTTTCGGGCGGCTTAAGGATTATACGGCCCTCGCGGAAAAATGCCATGAGGCGGGCGCGCTGCTCGTTGTCGTGGTCAACGAAGTCGTATCCCTCGGCGCCGTCAAATCTCCGGGCGAAATGGGTGCCGATATCGTCGCCGGGGAGGGGCAGTCGATTGGCGTTCCCCTGTCGTACGGCGGTCCCTATGTCGGCCTGCTGGCGACACGGCAGAAATATGTCCGCCAGATGCCGGGCCGCCTTTGCGGTCAGACCGTCGATCAAAACGGGCAACGCGGTTTCGTTCTCACGCTTTCGACGCGCGAACAGCATATCCGCCGCGAGAAGGCGACCAGCAACATCTGCACGAATGCAGGGCTTTGCTCGCTCGCTTTCACGATCCATATGAGCCTGCTTGGGGAGACCGGATTTGCGAAGCTGGCGGCCCTCAATCACAGCCAGGCGGTTACACTTGCGGAAATGCTCGAAAAAATTGACGGCATCAGTATCGTCAATGACAGCTTCTTCAACGAATTTACACTCAGATTGCCGGCGAATGCGGCGATGATTGTCGAAAAGCTGGCAAGCAAAGGGATACTGGCAGGCGTTCCAGTCTCGCGCCTTATGCCGGACAATCCGGATATGGCGAATTTATTACTGGTCGCGGCGACGGAAACTTGCTCGGATTCAGATATGAACGCATTTGTCACTGCGTTGGCGGAGGTGCTCTGATGTTGAACAATAAAGGACGCCCGACCCAGCCTGTCGCGGTCGACAATGGCGAAATATCGATAGAAACCTTTACGGGGAATATGGGGCTCCGGCTGGAATCGCCGCTCATTTTCGAACAAGGGATGCCGGGCCGAATTGGTGTTGATATGGCCGATCCGAGGCCGGTCAAAGTACGCCTCGGCGGTCTGGAGCGGAAAGGCCCCATCGGACTGCCCGATCTTTCCGAGCCCCAGGTGCTTCGGCATTTTGTGCGGCTCAGCCGACAGAATTACGCGATCGACGCCGGGTTCTATCCGCTCGGATCCTGCACGATGAAGCATAATCCGCGGATCAATGAAAAAGTTGCCCGCCTTGCCGGGCTTGGCGATTTGCACCCCCTGCAACCGACCAGCACGGTGCAGGGCGCCCTTGAGCTCATCGACGATCTTGCACACTGGCTGAAGACCATTACTGGCATGCCGGCGGTGGCCATGTCACCCGCGGCTGGCGCGCACGGGGAGCTGTGCGGCGTTATGGCCATCCGGGCGGCGCATGAGGCCAACGGCGAGAGCCGGACGCGCATTCTGGTGCCGGAGTCGGCGCATGGAACCAATCCGGCGACGGCGGCGCTTTGCGGCTATAAGGTGGAGGCGGTTCCCGCCCGCAAAGATGGACGAATGGATCTGGAGGCCTTTGCCGAAAAGCTCGGACCGGACGTCGCCGGCGTCATGCTCACCAACCCCAATACCTGCGGACTTTTTGAAACGGATGTCAAGAAGATCGCCGATATGGTGCATGAGGTCGGTGGATATTTTTACTGCGATGGCGCCAACCTCAATGCCATTCTGGGGCGGGTCCGGCCCGGCGATCTCGGCGTCGATGCGATGCATATCAATTTGCACAAAACGTTCTCAACGCCGCATGGTGGCGGCGGTCCGGGCGCAGGCCCGGTTGTGCTGTCCGATGCGTTGGCGCCGTTTGCGCCGATCCCCTATGTCGTGCATAACGACAGCGGCTTCGACCTCGTCGAGCAGGCGGAAGGGCAGGCCCAAAAGAGCTTTGGCCGGATGAAGGGCTTTCATGGGCAAATGGGCATGTTTATCCGGGCGCTCGCCTATATGCAGAGCCATGGCGCTGACGGACTTCGCCAGATTGCAGAAAATGCGGTCCTTAACGCCAACTATGTCCGCGTGGGGCTTAACGACAAACTGCACTCGCCCTTCGACGGCATTTGCATGCATGAAGCCCTGTTTGACGACAGCACGCTAAAAGGCACGGGGGTCACGACGCTTGATCTTGCGAAAGCGATGATTGATGAGGGGTATCATCCGATGACGATGTATTTCCCGCTGGTCGTCCATGGTGCCATGCTGATCGAGCCGACAGAGAGTGAATCGCGTCAGACGCTGGATGAGTTTATCGGCGCTATGCGTCACTTGCTTGATCGCGCGGCGGCCGGTGATACCGACTATTTCCTGGGCGCCCCGCATTACGCGCCGCGCCGGCGGCTCGATGAAACCGCGGCCGCGCGTAATCCTGTGCTTCGATATACACCGCCGGCGCCGACAGAAGGCGAGGAAACGGCTTTTTCTGCAGCATCTTAGCCTCCCATTGACTGCTGCAAACCTGAGCCCCACCTTTTTGGTGGGGCTTTTTTTGTCCTTAATGGCGCATAAAAAAAGCCCCGCTTGGGGCGGGGCTTTGTATCGGATCGGGTTGCCGGTCTAGTTCAGCTGTTTTTCCAGACCCTCGATTGACTGATTGATCAGGCCATCGGCCTTCTCACCCTTCAGGCCATCCTGCATCAGTTTCGTTGCGGCGGCGATCGCGACGTCAACGGCAATGCCCTGAACTTCCGCAACAGCTTTTTCCTCCGCCTGGCGGATCTTGATTTCCGCAAGTTCCTGACGGCGCGCCAGAGTTGCTTCCAGTTCCCGAATGCTTTCTTTGCGCAGGATTTCGGCGTCTTCCTTGGCCCGCGTAACGATGTCTTCTGCGGTCTGCAGCGCATCATGCTGTCGCCGCTGGTAATCGGCAAAAAGCGACTGGGCTTCTTCACGCAGCTTTTTGGCCTCTTCAAGCTCCGCACGGATCTTGTCCGCGCGGGCGTCAAGTTGCTTGGCAATTAGCGGCGGCACCTTGAAATACACAAGAACCGCAAGAAACCCGAAAAAGGCAATGGCGACCCAAAAGGCGGGATCATGTAGCATCAGGCCTCTCCCTTCATGCTGCCGGCAACGGCGGCTTCCACATCCTTGTCGGAGACATCAATGGCAACGAGCTTGGTCACCGCCGATTTTGCGGTTTCGGCCGCAATCTCCCGCACATGGCTGAGCGCTGTTTCCTTGGCTTCGCGAATGCTGGCTTCCGCAGCCTTGGCTTTTTTCGCCAGTTCCGCATCCAGTTCGGCCTTGCTTGCTTCCTGTTCCTTGGCCATAGAGGCCTTCAGTTCCGAAACAATGCCATGGGCTTTGGCGCGGGCCTCGGCTAGGGCTTGCTCATAGTCAGCTTTTGCCTTGTCCGCATCTTCGCTCAGCCGTCTTGCCTCTTCCAGATCCGAAGAAATACGGTTTTGCCGGCTTTCCAGTACCTCGGAAATGCCCGGTATCGCGACTTTCGCCATCAGGAAGTAGAGGATGACGAAAGTAATCGCGAGCCATACAAGCTGCGGTGGGAAGTCTGCGATATTAAGTTGCGGCATACCGGCTCCTTAATCCTATCGATCCAAATTCTCTTGTTTCAAGAGAGGTTGATTAACCGAACAGGATCAGGAAGGCGATAACCAGCGCGAACAGCGCAACAGCTTCTGTCAGGGCGAAGCCCAGCAGCACGTTACCGAATACCTTCGGTGCAGCAGCCGGATTGCGCAGGGAGCCAGAAACGTATGATCCGAAGATATTTCCGATACCCACGCCCACACCTGCAAGCGCGATAGTCGCAAGGCCGGCACCGATCATCTTTGCGGCTTCTAATTCCATAATATTCTTCCTTCTAAATCAAGAACAACCAATGTTGAGGACTAAACTTATACTCAATGATGCAGGTGAAGCGCATCGTTAAGATAGAGGCATGACAGGATTGCAAACACATAGGCCTGCAGGAATGCGACGAGGAATTCCAAGCCTGTCAGAACAACGATAAACCCGAGCGGCAGCCATCCGAGATAAATCCCGAGGCTCACGACAAATCCGCCAAACACTTTCAGCAGCGTATGGCCAGCCAGCATGTTGGCGAACAATCGGACAGACAGGCTGATGGGGCGAACGAAATAGGAGATAATCTCGATCGGAACCAGAATGATCAGCAGAACGAAGGGCACGCCGCTGGGCACGAAAAAGGTCAGAAATTTGAACCCATGGCGGATGATGCCGATGATGGTTACGCCGACGAAGACGACCGCCGCAAGGGCGAAGGTCACGATAATCTGGCTCGTGACCGTGAAGGTGTAGGGGATCATGCCAAGGAGGTTGCAAAACAGCACGAACATGAACAGCGTGAAAATGAAAGGGAAATATTTCCGCCCGTCCGAGCCCACATTGTCCTTGATCATGTTGGCAATGAATTCATAGCTGATCTCGGCCATGGACTGCATCCGCCCCGGCACCATGGCGCGTCCGCGCATGCTCCAGGTCAGGAAGAGCGTAATCGCCGCGATCGCGATGACCATAAACAGGGAAGCATTGGTAAAGGAGACGTCAAGACCGCCCACATCCATGGGAATCAGGCGCTTGATCTCGAATTGTGCAAGAGGGCTATGTTCTGCCGCCACGATGCTCTTCCTGTCTTTACTGTTTCAACCTACCTCACGGCCTCCGACCGAAGCCAGATGCCTATTCGTCAAAATTGCCGTTATTCATGCGTCTGGCAACTTTTATCGCGTTGTATAGACCGACAACGCCGCCGACAATCAAAAATACCAGCATTAACCACGGCTTTGTGTCCAACCACTTGTCGAGCAACCAGCCGAACCAGCCGCATACCAGCAACGCCGCGACCATTTCCACAGATAGTCGCCAAGCCCTGCCGGCGCCGCCGGTCTGCTCAACCTTCAAGTCGCTCCGCTTCCAGGAGGCTTGCTCCTGTTGATGTCGCGCCTTTTCCAGACGAGCCTTGAATTCTTCTTTCGTGGGAGGTTCCGGTTTACTCATTCGCGTCTCCCGATGGAAAGCCAATTGGTGCCCTTCCACCCCCATAGAAAGCGCGGGAAACATACGGTCTGCCCCCCGGAGTGTCAAGACCCTACGCGCCGCTTTTTCGCCTTGCCAATAAATGTTTGTCCGGAGCGTTGCCGCGCTGCCTCAACAGGTCTATGCCGCGCTTTCCGTAATCTCTTTTGCCTTCTCAAGATCGACGGAAACTAGCTGCGAGATTCCCCGCTCCGCCATGGTCACACCAAAGAGCCTGTCCATGCGCGCCATCGTGATCGGATGATGGGTGACGACGAGGAAACGGGTGTCGGAATTATGGGCGATGCTCTCGAGAAGATGGCAAAGGCGTTCGACATTGACGTCATCGAGCGGCGCATCCACCTCGTCGAGGACGCAGATGGGGGCGGGGTTCGTCAAGAATACCGCAAACAGCAGAGCGACCGCTGTCAACGCCTGCTCCCCGCCTGATAGAAGCGACATCAGTTGCAGCTTCTTGCCGGGCGGGCTGGCCATGATTTCAAGTCCCGCGGCCAGCGGGTCATCGGATTCCGTCAGGGTCAAATGCGCCTGGCCGCCACCGAAGACCTGTTTGAAGAGCTGCTGGAAATGTTCATCAACCTTGGTGAAGGCGGCGAGCAGCCGTTCCCGGCCTTCGCGGTTGAGGCCGGCGATCCCCTGCCGCAGCCGCGCAATGGCGGCGAGTAGGTCCTCGCGTTCCGTCGTCAGGGTGGTGAGTTGCTCCTGCACTTCCTCGGCCTCGATTTCGGCGCGCAGGTTGACCGGGCCCATACCGTCTCGTTCCCGTTTCAGACGCTCGAGTTTGCGCTCGCTGTCGTCGATGGGCGGAATTTCTTCGTTGCCTTCGATGCCGCCCGCCGCCTTGATCTGATCCGGGTTGCAGTCCAGTTTTTCACGAATTTGCTCGGCGAGACCTTTGAGCACGTCCGTCATATGTTCGACATCGGACTGATGGCGCACACGCTCTTCCCGGCATGTGGCGAGAGCATCCTGGCATTTCTTGAGCGCAGAATCGCAATCCGCCAAAATCGATTCGGCCTCGGCCAGCTTGTCCCGGGCATTTGACCGGCGCCCTTCGGCGAGGGCAATCTCGTCCATGAGATTGTTCCGTTTCAGCGCAATTTCCTCGGGCTTACCCTCGATTTCCGCAAGTTCTTCCGCCGTATTCTTGAACCGCATTTCGAGTTGAACGAAATGTTCCGCCATATTTTTATTTCGGTCGATCCAACTTGTGACTTCCCGGTCAATCGCGGCGAGTCGGTCCTTGCGGGCGCTGGATTCGCGTTCCAGGCGGTCCGATTCGCTGCGCAACACCGCGAGCTCGTCCCGCTTTTCATGAAGTTCTTTCCGAAGCGCTTCAATTTCCGCGCGGCTTCCTTCCATTTCCGGCATGTCGGCAAGAAGCTTCTGTTTGCTCATGAGGCTGTCGGAAAGCGACTCTTTTTCGCCGGTCAGTTCCAGGATCGTTTCGCTTAATGACGCGAGGCGGGATTGACGGGCGGCGCTTTCGCGGATCTCCTCCGCATGCACGGCCCGGAGTTTGGAGAGTTGCTGCTCCTGTTCCCGTTGTTGGCGGCGAAGGTCTTTCAGCTTCTCGGTTTCCCTTGCCAGCAAATCGGCGCAGGCTTTTAGGTCATTCGTCGTATTGGCCAGAATGTTCCGCTTTCCGACGAGGCTCTTCGCGATTTCCTCGAGGCGGTTGCGCTGTTCCAGACGGGCCGCCGCGGCGGTCTTGGCGCCTGCCTTTCGTGTATAGCCGTCCCAGCGCCAGAGATCGCCGTCGCGCGTGACCAGACGCTGCCCCGGCTTGAGTCCGCCCTGCATCTTGGCACCAACACTTGCGTCAACGACGGCGATCTGCGAAAGCCGGGCCTTCAACGCGGGATGGCCGGTTACAAATTGACCGAGTGTGGGGATGCCGGCCGGAAAGCCCTGTGAAATTTTTCCGCCATCCAAGGTTCGCCAGTATGCGGAGGCCGCCTCATTCACCGGGGCCTCCAACTCGTCGCCTATTGCCGCGCCGAGAGCGACTTCATACCCCTTACTGACGGTCATCTCTTCAATCACGCCGGGCCATTCGCCGTCATCGACATTTTCAATAAGGCGGGCGAGCGCAGTTTCTTCCGCCTCCAGCGTCGTCACGTCTTTTTCGGCGATCTTGACTTTCTCTCTGGCCTCCCGTTCGGCGCCATCAGCGGCCTGCCGGAGGAGTTCCGCTTTATCGCATGCCGCGTTGAGGTCATTGAGCGCCGCAATATTTTGCTGCAGGGATCCCAGGGAAGAACTATCCCCTCCGCTTGCGCCGATTTTTTCTTCGAGGGCTGTCTTCTCCCGGTCAAGATCTGCCAGCCGCGCGGTGATTTTCTCCAGTTGCGACGTCGCCGCTTCTATTTGTTGGACCAGACTATTGCGTTCGGCGAGTTCCGCCGCGACCTTTTCTGTTTTCGCATCAAACGCCGCCTGGCGCTCCTGAAGCGCCGCCGCCTTCTCTTCCACCTCGGCGCGCAGGCTTTCCGCGCGCGGGCCCGCCGCTTCCATTGCTTCTGCAATGTCCGCTTTTTCTGCTTCAAGCCGCTTTATCGCTTCCGCAGCGTCCTGCTCCAGATCCTTCTCGCGCACCATATCGCTTGAGATCTGCCGCTTGCGATCTTCGAGCTGTTGTTTCGTGCGCTTGGCCCGCTCTTCTTCCGCATCCAGATTTTCTCGCGCTACCGTCAGGCGATGAACGGCGGAGGCGGCTGCGGCTTCTGCATCCCGCAGGGGTTTTAGCGCCTCATTCGCGCGCAAGGTCGCGGATTCCGCCGCCGCCGCCTGCCGCGTCAGTTCATTGACCGCCATCACGGCCTGCTCATACTTTTCACGGGCCGTCGCTGCCTTTTCCACGGCCTGCTGATGCTTGCGATAGAGAAGTAAGGCCTCCGTCTTGCGGATATGGCCCGAAATATTGCGATAGCGGTTCGCCTGCCGCGCCTGCCGTTTGAGGTTGGCGAGTTGCGCTTCGAGTTGTTCGATAACGTCGTCGACCCGCTCCAGATTGGCTTCCGCGGAGTTGAGGCGCAGCTCCGCCTCGTGCCGCCGGGAATGCAAGCCGGAAATCCCTGCCGCCTCTTCGAGGAGATGCCGCCGCTCCTTTGGCTTGGCGTTGATGAGCGCGCCGACGCGGCCCTGACTGACGATCGCGGTGGAATGGGCGCCAGTGGCAAGATCGGCGAAAAGCAGCTGCACATCGCGCGCCCGGACGACCTTCCCGTTTATACGGTAATCCGAACCGGTATCGCGGCGAATCCGACGGGTGATATCCAGATCCGCCGAATCGTTATAACTGGCCGGTGCCTTTCGCTCGCGATTGTCGAGACCAAGTGTGACTTCGGCCGCATTGCGAGGCGGGCGCGAGGTCGTTCCCGCGAAGATCACGTCGTCCATCGCGCCGCCGCGCAAATTCCGGGCGGAAGTCTCCCCCATCACCCAGGTCAGCGCTTCAACCAGGTTCGACTTGCCGCACCCATTCGGGCCGACAATGCCGGTGAGGCCGTCCTTGATAAGGAGTTCTGTCGGTTCGACGAAGGATTTGAACCCGGACAGTCTTAAATGTGCAAACTTCACAGCCTCTCCATCACTCGGAAATCTACGCTAATGTTTTCAGGTAGCTGTCCATGGTCTCAAAGTCCCGGTTACGCTCGTACTTTTCGCCCTGGATAAAAATCGTAGGGGTCGAATCGACGCCAAATTGCGACGACCCGATCAGGCTTTCCGAAGCGATCGCATCAACCAGCTCCTGATTGGTCAGGCAATGCACAAAACTTTCAAGCGGAACGCCGTTTTCCTTTCCGAGCTCGATAAGAGCGAGCGCCGGGTCTTTCTCGCGCGTCCAGGTGCCCTGGCGTTCGAAAATGACATCAATCATTTGAAAGAAATTACCTTGCTCACCGGCGCATTCCGCAAGGATCGCGGCGATAAAGGCATACCGATCGAGAGGGAAATGGCGGTAAACGAATTTCACCTTGCCGGTATCGATGTAGTTTTTCTTCAAGCCACCGAAGGTGAGGTTATGAAAGTTGCCGCAATGGCCACAGGTCAGCGACGCATATTCGATGATCGTGATCGGTGCCCCGGGCAGCCCCATCACATGATCGCTTTCAAGGATTTGCGGTTTCGCCGCACGGGCCTCGCTGGGTGCGAGAAGTCCTGTCGCCGTCGCCGCAGCAAACGGGAGTGCGCCGCCAGCTGCTACAAAATGTCGCCGAGATATAGCCAATTTACCATCTTTCCTACTATATATGGTGGGAGTATAACTTTTCATTCTTCAATCCTCAAACGATTCCTGCGATCAAACGCAACATAATGGGGAAATAAATAATTTGTAGCGGATAATCGGAATTTCAGCGCTTATCTTTTGCCGCCTTAGACTGGTTCCGGGCGCTCAGCATGGACGCAGCGACGGCCTCAAGCCGTTTTCTAAGCATATCATCCGTGACGGTTGCGACGGTCGATTCTATCCACTCTTTTTGTGTTGGGCTCAGCGGTGCGGGTGGCACTTTCTCTATAATTTCTGGCTTTTTTACCGGCGCTTGTATGAGTTGCAGCCGGGCAACCGCATGATATCCGAAAAAGCTGTTTATGCGATCAATAATCAGCGGTTCAAAATGTTGAAACTCCGGTGCCCATCCGGGGGCGACCCTGATCCGCAGCGTCGCATCCTTGTTGCTTTGTCGGGCATAGCTGAGTTTTTCAGGGCTTGAAAAGTTGGAGAGATTCGGCCCGACGATGGATGGCCAATGAGAAAGGATATCGGCCTGGGCAAAGCCGCGCCTTACCAGTGCCGCCCGCGCATTTTTTCCAACCAGTCCGGCGATGGATCGAAGCCCCGATTGCGTTTTTGTCTGTCTCACCTTGTTCCTTTGACGAGCTGTGAAACTTCCGTTTCCCATGACGACCGAATTTATCATAACATATCGCCAATATGATTGATCCAGTGCCGTCAAAAAAGTCCTTTTCCACAAATATTCTCGACTGGTACGACCTGCATGCACGGTCGCTTCCCTGGCGGAGCCCGCCTGGCGTGCGCCCTGATCCCTATCACGTCTGGCTGAGCGAGATCATGCTGCAGCAGACGACCGTCGCGACTGTGGGGCCTTATTTCGAGAAATTTCTGAAGGCCTGGCCGACCGTGCATCACATGGCATCTGCTCCGCTCGACGATATCCTGACGGCATGGGCGGGTCTTGGCTATTACGCGCGGGCGCGCAATCTTCATAAATGTGCCGTAGTCGTCTCTCGGGATTTTGGCGGCGTATTTCCGGATGACCTGCCGTCGTTGCTCTCTCTGCCCGGAATAGGCCCCTATACGGCGGCCGCAATTGCGGCGATTGCTTTCGACAGATCGTCGACGGTTGTCGACGGTAATATCGAGCGCATCATCAGCCGCCTGTACCGGATCAATACGCCCCTGCCGGCGGCGAAGAAGGAAATCACCAAAAAGGCGGCAGCACTGACGCCCGAGAAGCGAGCTGGAGATTATGCACAGGCGCTTATGGATATCGGCGCGGTCATCTGCACCCCCCGCCGTCCGAATTGCGGCACCTGTCCTGCTGCGCATGCCTGTGCCGCGTTTGCCAAAGGAGACATGGAAAAATATCCGGTCAAGGCGCCCAAAAAAGTAAAGCCGACCAGGCGCGCGCTGGTGTTCTGGCTTCAATTGCCGGACGGTCGGGTCCTTCTTCGCCGGCGGGCCGAGACAGGACTGCTGGGCGGCATGATGGAGTTCCCCTCAACCGACTGGGTAGAAGAGGCGGTTGAGATTGAGGCCGCGCTGGACAGTTTCTTCGCGGACGAGCGGCGGGAATTTTTTGGTGAAATTACCGCCGGTGACCTTGTCCGCCATACCTTCACGCATTTTCATCTGGAATTGCAGCCCGTCGTGGTTCATGTCGACGAGCCCGGCAGGCCTGATCTCGCCGACGGGCTCTGGGTTCGACCGGCGGATTTCGGAAATTACGCGCTTCCGACCTTGATGACGAAAGTGGTTCGTGCGGTAACTGACCGCTAGAGGCCCGGGCTTACGAACTCTTCTTTCGAAACTTTCCCGTCGTTATTTTTGTCCAGCATTTTGAAGCGTTTCACGCCCGCCGCCTTGATCTCGTCGAGCGTAACGATGGTGTCGCCGTCGCTGTCCATTTCCCGGTATTCATCGGGCACCGGTACTTCTGAATGAGCAGGCGCGGTGACCGGACGCAAATTCTCGGCCTGGACATATTCCTCATATTCGACGCGGCCGTCGGAATTGAGATCATATTCCTTGAAAAGCCGTTCACGATACGCTTCGGTTTCGGCTTGCGAGATCACGCCGTCGGCATCCCGGTCAATGCCAAGAAACCGGGATTCTTCATAAGCGGAAACGGGATTCGCGAAGAAGACGGCAAACCCGACGCCCGCCAGAAAAGAAGTATTGAGAATTTTCATTGCACCCCTCCCTTTAATGTAAGGGGCATCATACCCCTAATTCATTTCTGCGCGCACTTGCTGGCGCAATACGTCAATGGATACCGCCTTGCCTTCCACGTCAAAATGCCAGAAGGTCCAGCCGTTGCAACTGCTGGCCCCCTGTAGCTGGGCGCCGACCTTGTGGATCGAGCCTGTGACATCTGACGCGACAAGGCTGCCGTCGGCGCGCACACGCGCTTTATAACGCTTTCGCGCGTCGAACAGGACCTGACCGGCAGATAATAACCCTCTTTCGACGACCGACCCAAAGGGAATTCGCGGTTCCTGCCGCTTGCTTCGGGTGAATTCAAGGTCATCTTCCGGCATTTGGCGCACTTTGCGGATGCGTTCAAGAGCGACCGCGATATATTTTTCCTCGCGCTCCAGGCCGATGAAATGCCGCCCGAGTTTGCGGGCAACGGCGCCGGTCGTCCCGGTTCCGAAAAACGGATCAAGAATGACGTCCCCGGGATTGGAGGCGGCCGTCAACACGCGGTAAAGCAATGCTTCGGGTTTCTGGGTCGTATGCGCTTTTTCTCCCGCGACCTTGAGGCGCTCTCCGCCGCTGCAGATCGGCAGATGCCAGTCGGATCGCATCTGAACATCGTCATTCATGACCTTAAGCGCATCGTAATTGAAGGTCAGGTTCCTCGCATCCGGTCCCTTCGAGCACCAGATCAGGGTCTCGTGGGCATTGGTGAAGCGGGTGCCGCGGAAATTCGGCATGGGATTGGTTTTTCGCCAGATGACGTCATTCAGGATCCAGAACCCAAGATCCTGCAAGCTTGCGCCGACGCGGAAGATATTATGATAGGAGCCGATTACCCAGAGGGTGCCGTCGTCCTTCAACACCCGCTTTGCCGCCGCCAGCCAGTTTCGTGTGAAGGTATCATAGGCCTCGAAGCTCTCGAACTGGTCCCAGTCGTCGGTAACCGCATCGACGAAGCTGTCGTCGGGCCGGCGGAGCTCGCCGGAGAGCTGCATATTATAGGGCGGATCGGCGAAAATCATGTCCACGGAATTCGCAGGCAGGCTGTTCATCAAATCGATGCAATCGCCTTTCAGTATCCGGTCAAGCGGGAGCGTCTGTTTCTGTGTCATGTGAATTATTCTGCTTTTTCAACTGGCAATATAGTGATTCGGTCGATTCCCTGCGTCAATATATTTTGTTGAATCAGTATGTTAGAGAATAATTCTGAACTTTCGCTTAATCCTTGTCGAGAAGGGCGCGGATCGGGGCAAAACTTCGCCTATGTTGTGGTGTGATACCAAATCGACTCAATCCCTTGCGGTGCTCCTCGGTTCCATATCCCGCGTTTTTCTCCCATCCGTAGTGGGGAAATTCCGCCGCAAGCGCACACATTTTCCGATCCCGTGTCACTTTTGCCACAATTGAAGCCGCAGCAATCGAGAGAGACAGACTGTCGCCTTTCACAATTAACCGGCTCGGAATGCCAAGTCCGGGGTCACGATTTCCGTCTACGAGGGCGACGTCGGGGCGGCGGGGCAGGGCGTCGACGGCACGCCGCATCGCCAGGAGGCTCGCCTCAAGGATATTGAGGCTGTCTATCTCGGCGACAGAGGCTTCCCCTATGCCGACAAGCGATCCGGCCATGATATCTTCAAACAGCCGTTCGCGGATTTCTTTCCTTATTTTCTTGCTATCCCGAATGCCGGATGGAATTCGGTCGCGATCGAGAATGACCGCCGCCGCGACTACCGGTCCGGCGAAGGGCCCCCGTCCGGCCTCGTCTATTCCGGCGACGCATCCGTCTTCCCTACTTTCGAAGGATAAGTCAGGGGATTTTTGTTCGGCTCTCCTCATTCCTTTCTATTAGCATGGGCTGTCTCTCAGAATAAATTCATTTGTCGCCTGTCTCTGCCCGGTTTCACAAAACGGTCTGTGGCAAGATCGTATTTGCTTCCGGCAAATCCCAACTGACGGCAGGCGAGGCGGAATCTCTTGTTGATGAGCGCTGCATATGCCCCGGTTCCGACCATGCGCGTTCCGAATTCCGGGTCATAGTCCTTGCCGCCGCGCGTTGACCTGACCAGTTTCATCACGCGCGATGCTCTATCCGGAAAATTCTCCAAAAGCCAATTTTCAAAAAGCGCGGCGACTTCTCTCGGTAACCGGAGCAGGAGGTAAACGGCGCTATCGGCCCCCTTGTCCCGCGCCGCGACAAGAATCTGTTCAAGCTCCTGGTCATTGAGCCCCGGGATCATCGGAGAGGCCTGCACAAGCGTCCTGATGCCGGCCTTTGAGAGCGCCTCAATGGCGGCAAGGCGTTTGTAGGGTGCGCTGGCTCTCGGCTCCATAACGCGGGAAAGATGAGTGTCTAGTGTCGTTACGGAAATACCGACGGAAACGAGATTGTCCCTTGCAAGCGGCGCCAGCAAATCCAGGTCCCGCAAAACAAGATCCGACTTTGTCGTGATGGAAAAGGGATGCTTTGTTTCCGCCAGCAGTTCAATGATCTCTCTCGTGATTTTCAGCTTTCTTTCAATCGGCTGGTAGGGGTCGGTATTTGTCCCAAGAGCAATCGGCTTGCATTTGTAGGCGGAGCGGGAAATTTCCCGGGCCAGCAATTCCGCCGCATTCGGTTTTGCAAAAAGCCTGCTTTCAAAATCTATCCCGGGGGAAAGATTCAAATAGGCGTGCGTCGGTCGCGCGTAACAGTAAATACATCCATGCTCGCAGCCGCGGTAGGCATTTACAGACTGATCGAACGGCAAATCAGGCGAGGTGTTCCGGCTGATTATGGATTTCGGCCTTTCAATCGTGACAGTCGTTTTCAGGATTTCTTCTTCGCTCTCTGCCGACGGATTTCTCCAACCATCGTCGATAAAATCCCGTTGCTCGGATTCAAACCGGCTATCGGGATTGTGCGTCGCCCCGCGTCCGTGCCGTCGGCTCTTGTCAAACGGTATGATCTGACTTTGTGACATTCTGCTATTCTACTCTCGCTAAAAGAACAAAACAAGAACATTTTCTTGAATTTAGAACGACGGTATTTCGCTGCACCATCGTTAAATGGATATGTCGGCCAGATGAAAGGGACGGGAAAATGCAAAAAATCAGCTATTTTCTGCTCGGAGCAATATTGCTGAGCGGCTTTACCTTTGGACAGGCAGAGGCGCGGCAGGACGGGAAATATACGTTTGACTCAAAAAAGTCGTATCAACGCTTTGATGACCGCAGCGATCGGGGCCACCGTGACGGCAAGGACTATCGGAACAGCAAGGACCATCGGAACGGCAAGGACTATAGGAACAGCAAGAATTATCGCGGCAACAAGGCGCACGGTAAATCATCGAATGTCGGGCGTAATGTCACCTATGGCCGCCAGAGTGAAAAGCCGCGGAACCTGTACAAAGCGCCACCGCCCAAATACAAGGCCCGGGCCTACTACGCGAAACCCCATCACAAACATTATTTTAAATATCCGTACCGGCCGAAGTATGTTTACATAAAGCCATATTATGCGCCGAGATACTGGGGCTATTACCCCTACCGGGGACATTACTGGCCATTCGTGAATGTGAACTTTGTCTTTGATCTGACGGCGCGTCAGGTCGAATATCACCATCAGGCCGTTTATGCCGCCCTCGACGCGCCGGTCGGTGAGGTCGTCCGCTGGCGGGATGGCGCGCGCCGGGGCACCATCGTCATTCTCCGCGACGGCTATGATGAATATGGGAACCTCTGTAAGGAATATCGTCAAACCGTAACCTATCGCGGCCGCACCATGAACAGCGTCGAAGTATCCTGCCTGTCACCGGAAGGTTACTGGATATCGGTTTAGAAGAGGATTTGCGGCGATGCCGTTCGGTCCCTTTTGGCACCGGGCGGCTTTTGCCAAAGTAGAGATTATTTCCCGGCGAGACGGGCGAGGCGTTTCATGCTCGCGTTTTCAAGGAGTTCATAAGCGGGTTCGTCAAGTTTGTTAAAACTGAAAGCAACCTGATTTTTCCCGATCAGAATACGCGTGACGACAGCAATCGAGTTCGTGGCGGTGGAGTTCTCCGCGTCATAGGCCATGTGGCGCACTTTCATTTTTTCACCGACGGGCGGGCGTTCCCTGAAATCGTCGATGCGAAAACCGCCCAGGCTCCAGTCATAGGTCTCGAATTCCCTGTCACCCAAGGTGAGGCGGAGTTTCGGGACGTCATGCCGCCGATCCTTGCGGTTATGAAGGCGGTACCTTGTGGTCGTGAAATAACGCTTCATTTACTCTTCGGTTATCGCTGTTTGCTTCACTGGCGCGGATTCTACCGCCGCAAAAATTAAGATTGCGTTGATGGCGAACGGGTTTTCCCAATCGCGATGACCGCCCTCAGCTCTTGGATCGTCTCTCGTGTTCGCGCAGGCGGCTGAATAATTCAACGAAGTTGCAGGGCATGAAGCGGTAGTCAAGCTGATGAACCAGGATATCATCCCAGGCATCTTTTACTGCGCCGGTCGAGCCGGGCAAGGCGAAAAGATAGGTGCCACGCGCCACGCCTGCCGTCGCCCGGGACTGGATCGTGGAGGTGCCGATTTTCTCATAGCTCAGCATCCGGAATAATTCCCCAAACCCGGGGATTTCCTTCTCATAGAGCGCCGCGAATGCTTCCGGCGTGACGTCCCGACCGGTAACGCCGGTGCCGCCTGTTGAAATAACCACGTCGACATTTTCGTCGTCGATCCAGCGGTTGACTACCTTTTGGATCTCCGAAATTTCATCCTTCACGATGGCGCGGTCCGCCAATATATGCCCGGCGGCTTCCAATCGGTCGACCAACGTCTGGCCGGACCGGTCTTCGGCAAGGCCGCGGCTGTCGGAGACCGTCAGCACGGCAATGCGAACGGCGATGAAAGGGCGTGATGTGTCAATTCCCGGCATTGTCAGCGACTTTATTTTCCGTTTGATCCAAGGGCGTATATTCAGGCCATTCACCACGCGCGATCTGGTCGAGCCCGGGCAGGTCCTGCCCCATACGATGGCGGTAAATCCAGAAATTTGTCAAAACCCTTTTGATGAAATTCCGGGTTTCCTTGCTCGGCATCGCTTCAATGAAGAACAGCGGATCGGCGCTGTATTCCGTCTCGGCCTTCCATTTTTTTAAATTGCCGGGCCCGCCATTATAGGCGGCGGTCAAATTGAACAGGTTCGTATCAACGTCTTTATATTCCATCAGATGGGTCAGATATTGTTGACCCAGTTCAAGATTGTAGGACGGATCGAACAGCTTTTTGTTATTCCGGTTGCGAAGCGATCGGTCGCCGGCAAGAAAGCTTGCCGTGGAGGGCATGATCTGCATCAGGCCTTTCGCCCCGGCGCCACTATGCGCACGGGAGTAAAAGCCCGATTCCTGACGCATGAACGCGTAAAGAAGCGCACGGTCGACCTTAAACCCCTCTTCGGGGAGCCATTTTGGCATCGGATAGATGGCGGCATCCCAGGTCACATTCTCGGTTTCCCAAAGATACAGCCCCATTCGCATGGCAACCGATGGCGCGCCAATTTGCTCTGATAGCGCCAGCAGCAACGGCGCAAGTTTTTCGTTGGCGCTGGGAAAGGCGCCTCGGAGTTCCTGCGCGGCGAGGTCATATTCGCCGATCTCGCTGAGAGCGACGGCACGCTTCGCGGAAGGGATTTTCATGAGCCAGGCGATCTGATCGGGCGTAAGTGCGGGCAGGTCCCAGTTGAACGGCTTTTCGACACCAAGCTGGCGAAGCGCGAGCAGGCCGTAAAAGGTTCGCGGCTGGCTCGCCGTCCGTTCAAGATAGCGATAGGCCTTATCAGGCTCGCCGAGCTTCAGATAAGCCCGCGATGCCCACCAGTTGGCGGCGGTATAGTTCCAGTCGGAAATCCGGCTAGTCTTTGCAAGGGCCGCAAAATGGCGGCCAGCTTTGTCGATATCGCCCTTCCGCCATGCCGCGAGACCGGCTGTCCAGTCCGCGAGCGGGACATATTTACGTGATTTTTCAAGTGCCGCTTCGGCAAATTCTATGGCCTTGTCATCGCGGGCATAGAGGAAATAGCTCTTCGCGATTTTTTCCCGAAGCTGATCAATCTCGACCTGGTCGAGAAGTTTCCTGATTTTCTTCTGCGCGAGATAGTTCGCGGCGTTGGTCGGCTGTCCGCGATAGAGATAGCGATTTACGACGCGCTTGGCATGGGTAACGTCATTGCGCACTTGCGCGGATCTTGTGCGCTGGCTTTTATAGGGGCGAGAGAGAAATACCGGCTGCCCGGGGCCGGTTCCACCGAGATAGCGACCGTGGAGTGGCTCAGGAAGGGGTTTCCACCCGTCCAGGCGACGGCTTTTGGCGAGCTTGTAGAGGCGGTGCGCACCGGGATGGTCATAATAAGCCTTCATCCATAAGTGCAGCTCTTCATAGTTCGCACGGTATTTCGTCGGATGCATGTAGCGCTGGAACTTGACATGTCCCAGAAGAATTCTATTTTCCAGCGCGGCGATGAGCTTGTCGGCTTTCTTCCAGTCGCCTTCTTCCTGATACTCGAAGATTGCTTGATATCTCGAGATATCTTCAGGCGAGAGCAACGGCGGTATGCTGCTGGCATGCGCAGACGGGCTCGCAATTATCACCGCCGAGATAAGAAAAGCCAGCGAAACGGCCAATCTGGAGAAGGTTTTCATAGACCAGACACTAAAAAAGACAAAATAGATCCTAGAGGGTAAGACGAACCCGTTAGGAAAAGGTTATTGTTCTTGTTTCATTGCCGCCTTCAGGTTCAACAGGTCCGCCCAGGCATATTTCTTCAACGCCGGTTGGTCTATCAGAAAGGCCGGATGAAATATCGGCAGCATTTTTGCCCGGCCCGGCCCGATTTGCAAATCTTTCCATCGCCCGCGCAGTCTATTGATCCCGGTTTTCTCGTTGAGGAGGTATCCCGCCGCCTCCCCGCAAGCAAGGATATATGCGGGTTTGGCAAGTTCGATGTGCCGACGTGCGAAGGGGAGGCAAAGTGCACGTTCTTCGTCCGTCAGTGCCCGTTCGCCGGGGGGGCGCCAGGGAATCGCACTTGCCAGATAGACATCGCCGCGGGTGAGATCGATGGCCGCCAGCATTCTATCCAGCAAAAGGCCGGCGGCACCTGAAAATGGCAAGCCGTTCCGGTCTTCGTCACCGGAGGGCTGCCTGTCGATCATCATCAGCCTGGCGTCCGGATCGCCGTCCGCGAACACGGTATGGGTCGCCAGCTTTTTAAGGGCGCAATGCTCGAAATTCTCAAGGGCGCTGCGAAGCTCGGCAATCGTTTGACAGCGCCGCGCCGTCTCCTCGGCGTCGCGTACTCCCTCGGCAAGAGAGGGGAGCGGAGTTGGCCTCGCGGCTTCCGGCTTTCTGATTTTCACGCCGGCCGCGGCCGGGCGAGGGGCCGCGCTTTCTGCCGTTTCCTTGATCGCGCGCGCGCTGAGGCGGTTGACCGGTTCCTCGCCAATGGTCTCGTCAACGCCTGCGTCGAGATAGAAGCGCAAGAGTGAATTTATGTCGATATCCGTTTGCATAGGCTGATCATAGCAGTCCGGAGGACCATTCGAGAAGAGAGGAGAGTTCTTTTTCGAAATCTTTCCTGAAAACAGATGATCGTTTGCGGCTTGCCGTATGACCGCGGAACCTTTGTGGCGGAAGGGTTTCGCAACTGGAACGGCTGGAAACCGCCAAAATCCATTGTAATCGGGATTGACGCCAAATAAAAAAAATATAGTGTCAGGGGGAAATTTGCCGGAACATGGTTTAGGGAAGGTCAGTACCTCGCTTACCGGGCTAACAATCTACAACGGCTGTCAATCAGCCGGAGAAGCAAGAAGAGGCTTGTGATGGAACGCGAATCTATGGAGTTTGATGTTGTTATTGTTGGCGGCGGCCCGGCCGGGTTGTCTGCGGCAATAAAATTGCGCCAACTCAGTGCCGAGGCGGGCATTGAGATTTCGGTTTGCGTTCTCGAGAAAGGCTCTGAGATCGGGGCGCATATCCTTTCCGGTAACGTTTTCGAGACGCGCGCGCTGGACGAGTTGATCCCCGACTGGAAAGACAAGGGGGCACCGCTGAATACGCCGGTCAAATCCGAGAAATTTTTCTTCATGACCGAGTCGAGCGAGCTGCGATTCCCGAATTTCCTGCTGCCGAAACAGCTTCATAACCATGGCAACTATATTATCAGTCTTGGCAATCTGTGCCGTTGGCTGGCCGAGCAGGCAGAGGAACTCGGTGTTGAGGTTTATCCGGGCTTTGCGGCAGCGGAAGTTCTGTATCATGAAGATGGCAGCGTGAAGGGTGTCGCGACGGGTGATATGGGCGTCGGCCGCGACGGCGAGAAAAAAGGCTCATTCGCACCCGGGATGGAACTGCATGCGAAATACACGCTCTTTGCGGAAGGGGTGCGCGGTTCGCTGACGAAAACACTCTTCGATAAATTCAATCTCCGGGAAAATTGTGATCCGCAGACTTTCGGTATCGGCATCAAGGAGCTTTGGGAACTTGACCCGGAGCAGCATAAGGAAGGTCAGATTTTCCATAGTTTCGGATGGCCGCTTGACCGCAATACCTATGGTGGCTCCTTCGTTTATCATCTGGATAATAATCAGGCCTATGTCGGTTTCGTCGTCGCGCTAGATTATGAGAATCCCTATTTGTCGCCTTATGACGAGTTCCAGAAATTCAAGACCCACCCGATGATGAAAGAGATGCTGAAAGGCGGAAAACGAATCTCATACGGCGCGCGGGCGATTAACGAAGGCGGTTTCCAGTCAGTGCCGGAGCTTGTCTTCCCGGGCGGCGCACTGATTGGCTGTACGGCGGGCTTCCTGAATGTACCGAAGATCAAGGGATCGCATACGGCGATGAAGTCGGGCATGATGGCGGCCGAAGCGATTGTCGCGGAACTGAAGCTGAATGCAGAGGCGCCTGCGAAAGTTCTCGACGCCTATCCCGCGCTGTACAAGGATTCGTGGGTCTATGATGAACTTTACCGCGTGCGGAACAGCCGACCGGCATTCAAATGGGGCCTGCTCGCCGGGACATTGTATACGGGGCTTGATCTGAAAATACTACGCGGCAAGGCGCCCTGGACATTTAAGCATCACGATGATTATTCGGTGCTGAAAAAGGCCAAGGATTGTAAAAAAATCGAGTATCCCAAATATGACGGCGTCTATACGTTCGACAAGCCGTCCTCTGTTTTCCTCTCCAATACCAATCATGAGGAAGACCAGCCAATTCATTTGACGCTGAAAGACGCCAGCGTGCCGGTCGCCGTCAATTACGCTGAATATGCCGGGCCGGAACAGCGCTTCTGTCCGGCCGGGGTCTATGAATTTCTGACGGATGACGACGGCTCCAATCCGCGCCTGCAAATCAATGCGCAAAATTGCGTTCATTGTAAAACATGCGATATCAAGGATCCGAGCCAGAATATCAACTGGGTCGTGCCTGAAGGCGGCGGGGGTCCGAATTATCCGAATATGTAGAAAATCAGACCAGCAAGCCGGAAATTTGTTTAATGCGGGTTCGGGGCGCCCTACATACTATGAGAATGTGGTGGCCCGGGCAGCGTGAACGTCGAGCCGCGATATAATGTGTAAATTGAAGAGAATGGCGGACGCAGGCGTGAAAAAGTATAAAACTGTTTTTGGTGGCGTAATTTTGACGGTTGCGCTTGGCGCCTGCGCAGCGAATAGCGCGTCGAGCGAGCGTGATGTATTGCCAAATGCTTTTCAGGATGCCGGCGGTACGGCAGACGCTTTCCCCTCCTCCTATTTCGGCGAATATCTGGCTGGCAGAGAGGCGCTTCGTGAACAGGATGCGGCGGTTGCCCTCGATTATTTCGAAAATGCGCTTCGTCAGCAAAAAGATGACAGCATCCTTCTTGGCATCGCGCTTCAGGCAGCGCTGGCAAAGGGCGATATCCAACGCGCCATTGCCCTTGCGCCGGAAGTTGTCAAAGGCGAAGGCGACAACTCGAGCGCTTATCTCGTGCTGGCGATTGACGCGCTCTCGCGGAAGGATTTCACGTTGGCCGAGGAGAATTTGGCCAAGACGGAGAACACCGGTTTCAATGTCCTGCTGAAGCCGTTGCTGATGGCTTGGATCAAGCTCGGGCAAGGCAAGACGGATGCGGCAATCGCCGAACTCGATGCGCTTGATAAATACAATGGGTTTGATGCCCTCAAGCAGTATCAGGCGGCGCTTCTTGCCGATGTTTCGATGGACCGGGCGCGAGCGGATGCGCAATATGCCAAATCGCTCGCCGGTCCTTCCGGGCGCGCTGTCCGGCTTGTTCAATCCTACGGCGCGTATCTCGACCGAACCGGCCGACGTGACGAGGTTCGGGCACTTTTCGAGGATTATCTCGATAAATATCCGCTAAGCCCCACCATACAGATTGAAATGGAAGACCTTGAAGCGGGTAGGCCGCTGGAGCCGATTGTAAGCAGCCCACTCGACGGCGCGGCGGAGGCACTCTACAGCGCTGCGTCCATCATCGGTCAGGAACGCGCCGTTGGCGTCGCCGCCACCTACATCTATTTCGCCCTCCTGCTCGAACCCGATTTCCCGATGGCGCGGGTGCTGCTCGCGGAAACCGCGGAGGATCGCGACAAATGGCAGGAAGCCCTGGATCTTTACAGCGACATCAATCCGCAATCACCTTATGGCAAGAATGCGCAAATTCGCGCGGCATGGGCCACCTATAAGCTGGGCCGTATGGATGAGGCAAAATCGCGCCTTGAGGCGGTCGCGTCTGAATATCCCGACGATATTGAATCGCTCGTCGTTCTCGCCGATGTCAGCCGCGATGCCAAGGATTGGGCTCAGGCCGCGCGGGATTACGGCCGCGCCATCGACCGCCTTCCGACGTTTGAGGAGCGTCACTGGTCGCTTTTCTATGCCCGCGGCATCGCCTATGAGCAATCCAAGCAATGGCCGCTCGCCGAGGCCGATCTCCTGAAGTCGTTGGAACTGAGACCCGATCATCCGCAGGTCCTGAATTATCTCGCCTATTCCTGGGTGGACCGGAATGAAAATCTGGAAACGGCGAAGGATATGTTGATCAAGGCGGTGTCCCTGCGCCCACGAGATGGATTCATCGTGGATAGTCTTGGCTGGCTCTATTATCGTCTTGGCGAATATCAAAACGCGGTTATCCAGCTTGAAAAGGCAGTCTCGCTGGAAGCGGCGGATCCGACGATCACCGACCATCTGGCTGATGCCTACTGGCGTGTCGGACGGCGGGAGGAGGCGCGCTATCAATGGCAGCGCGCGCTCTGGCTCGATCCGGCGGACGATCAGGTCCCGCTGATCACGGAAAAGCTGAAAAATGGCCTCAAGGATGACATCAAGGCGCAAAACTGACGCGGCGGGTCCTCGATGATCACCGCAACCGCCCGCGCCAAGGTCAATCTCTGTTTGCATGTCACGGGCAAGCGCGCGGACGGGTACCATCTTCTTGAAAGCCTTGTTGTGTTCGCCGAGTGTGGCGATGACATTTCGGTCGAATGTGACAAGGAACTCTCCCTTGAAATCTCCGGACCCTTTGCCGACGGAACAGGGCTTACCGACGACAATCTTGTTCTGAAAGCGGCCCATCTGTTGCAAACAGAAAGCGGCGCGAACCTTGGCGCAAAGATCAGGCTCGTCAAAAATCTCCCGGTTGCGGCGGGATTGGGCGGCGGTTCCGCCGATGCGGCGGAAACGCTTAAGCTCCTCAACCGGTTATGGAAAACGGGATTTTCCGCCCAAAAACTCGCCGATATGGGGCTTTCCCTCGGCGCCGACGTTCCGGTATGCCTCGTGGGAAGACCGGTTCTCATGTCCGGCATTGGGGAGCATCTCCGCGAAATTCCAGCCTTTCCGAAGCTCTACATATTGCTGGTGAATATAGGGGTGACTGTTTCGACGGCGGAGGTTTTCCGACGGCTCGAGCTCCGTGCCCGTGGGGATATGCCGCCCGTTGATCGGTTCATGACCGCAGAGGACGTTCTGGACTTTCTCGAGAATACCCGAAATGACCTCGAGGCACCGGCACGTGACCTGGCTCCCGATATAGCGATGGCGCTTTCGGTGATAGGGGCGCAAGATGGTTGTCGCCTTTCCAGGATGAGCGGCAGCGGGGCAACCTGTTTCGGACTGTTCGAGACGGAAGACAAGGCCGCCATCGCCGCGTCCGCAATACAATCGCATTATCCCGATTGGTGGGTGCGCGCCTGTCCGGTTTCCCGGTGAAACCACCACCCGTTGCCATTTATACATTTTTTCAAAAATGGCTTGAGCTTGATCGGGCCTTTGGATAGAAAGAGGCTCCTCATTGGGGTGTAGCCAAGCGGTAAGGCAGCGGGTTTTGATCCCGTCATGCGCAGGTTCGAATCCTGCCACCCCAGCCAGAACCTCATTTCACCTAATCCAATATCATCCAAAATATCGCACAAAAACAATGATTTATTGGGAACTCGCCGACGGTATGGGGCCTGTCTGAAACAGTGACTGGCATTGCAGTTTTCGTGCCGCTATTTGCGCGAGAGCAAAGTCCGGTGGACGCCGTTTTGATATGCAGGATTATTTACTGCAGGGAAATATCATTGGGCGGACCGGACAGAAAATTCAATTTGGACATGTCGGTCGATGAAATCATGCGAACTTGGCCGGCAACCATTTCAGTATTCTTGAAAAACCATATGCAATGCGTTGGCTGTCCGCTCGCGACGTTCCACACTGCCGTTGATGCTGCAAAAGAGCATGATATGCGCCTCTCGCAATTGCTGGATGATCTCGATTGGGCAATCGACGAAGCGGAGGATGGTTAGCTGCGCTGGTCCCCACCTGCGAGGACGGCCAGTTTATGTCCCTCAATCACCGTAATTTTCTTGCGGCCGCTTTTAACAATGCCTTCCTGTTCCCACGCGCTCAACAATCGTGAAACCGTATGCAACGTCGTCCCCGTCATTTCGGAGATATCCTGGCGGGAGACCGGAAAGTCGATCAGGATGCCGTCCTCCGTTTTCTTTCCTGTCTGATTGGCGAGTTTCAAGATAGCATTTGCGACCCGCTGCTCCACCCGCTCCGTCGCCAGTTCGACGACCTTGTCTTGCGCTTCCTGCAAACGGGCACCGACGGTTTTGTAGGTATTCGCCGTGAAAGCCGGAAATTTTTCTGAAACGGATTTCCAGATTGCGCCGGGCCAGGACAGTACGACGCAGTCAACGGCGGAAACGGCATTGGCAGGATATTTATCCAGACCGAGCGCATGCGCAATCCCGAAAAGCTCGCCACTTGAGATATACCGCACGATGACCTGTTCGCCCTCGGGGGTTATCCGGACGACGCGAATATGCCCGTCAAGAAGAAGAAAAAAGGAATGCGCATCCTCGCCCTGATTGAAGATCGTTCTCTCTTTGACATAGCGTTCTGACTTTGCCTTGGAGAGCAATTCCACGAGATCCTGCCGTGCGACACCCTGGAAGAGCGGAATATCGGCAATAAGGGACGCATCAAGCAAAGACATCAAAAACCTTTTTATTTGTCAAAACGCAAATCCTTCGCGGCGCTGTATTGCTATTGTCCGAGCCTGGAAAATTATCTGTTCCCGGGACGATATTCTATGCGGCAGACGATAAGCGTGGCAATGGCAATAAAAAATTTCTCGTCATTGACATTTCCATAATTCAACGATCGACAGATCGCAGACTCGCGCGGACATTGATGGCGGAAATTGCCGCTAGACAGGATGACAACGATGGCTATTCCAAGATTGAAAGACTACCAGGGGCCAGCCCTATTAAGCTATGGCTACCGGCCCTTCTTCTTTTTTGGTGCGCTTTATGCGGGACTGTCGGT
Organism: Sneathiella chungangensis; assembly: GCF_009882935.1. GTDB lineage: Bacteria > Pseudomonadota > Alphaproteobacteria > Sneathiellales > Sneathiellaceae > Sneathiella > Sneathiella chungangensis. Next base: position 208,804 of record NZ_WTVA01000015.1, on the reverse strand, counting down.
CCTTTTGTGGATTCCGCTCTTTTACGGCGAACTTTCGCTGATGACCGCCTTCACCGGCGTCGACTGGCACGTGCATGAGATGTTTTTCGGATTTCTCGCCGCCGTCGTGACCGGATTCCTGTTTACCGCCATCCCGAACTGGACAGGGCGAATGCCCATTCAGGGGATGCCGCTATTACTACTTCTGCTGCTGTGGATGGCGGGGCGGGCGGCCGTTACTTTTTCCGGTCAAATCGGCTGGATCGCCGCCATGGCGATCGATCTTTCCTTCCTCGGCACAATTCTCGCTGTTCTGGCGAATGAAATCATTGTCGGTAAAAACTGGCGGAACTTGAAAGTTCTGCTTCCGTTGAGCCTGCTGCTCCTGGCCAATATTTGCTTTCATCTTGAGGTGCATTTTTCGGGATCGAGCGGATATAGCTACCGGTTGGCGATGACCGCCGCCATATCGCTTATCATGTTGATCGGCGGGCGGATCATCCCGAGTTTTACCCGCAACTGGCTGGTTCAGAATAATCCCGGCCGGCTTCCCGCGCCGATTAGCAAGTTTGACATGCTGACCATCGCCGTCACCGTTTCGGCGTTGATCCTATGGATTGCCATTGATCTGGATCTTGTCTCGGGCGTGCTCCTGTTCATCGCGGCCGGTCTGCAATTCATTCGGTTGATCCGCTGGGGCGGGGAACGCAGTATACGGGAACCGTTGGTCCTTATTCTGCATCTGAGTTACTTTTTTATTCCGCTCGGGCTGGCGCTTCTCGGCATCGCCGGCGTTTTTCCGGATTACTTTTCACCGCTGGCAGGCATTCACGCACTTGGGACGGGCGCCATCGGTTGTATGACGCTCTCGGTAATGCTGCGGGCGGCACTCGGCCATTCGGGTCAAAAGCTTCGCTCCGGATTTCGGGCGAATACGATCTTTCTTCTGATTTTGCTGTCCGCGTCGACCCGCATCGTGGCGGAATTCATGGGGGATTATTATGGCCCGCTGCTACAGCTCGCGGCTCTTTCATGGTTTCTCGCATTTGCAGGATTTAGCATCGGATATAGCCCTTTGTTTTTCAAACCACGGGCCTGAGATTTTGCGCGCGGCGATAAATGTCGTCTGAAGTTGATATAGGACAAATAATCGCTTTTTGCGGTCTGTATTATGTTGTTATCATTTAAGCTGCTCATGTCAGCGGGATTGACGCCCTGACAGAAAGATGCAACGGGAATTATTGGCGACATGCAAAATCGAGTTTCCCCACCACCGCATATGGCCGCGCTGTTTCAACAAATTCTCCTTAGTCTTTGTATATATCTGCTAACCGCAACTGCGGGAATGGCGGCGCAGCCCGGACAGCTTAGCAAGTATCTCGAAACAATACCCGCGGCGGAATTGATTGATGGCGCGGATGGCTACGGCGCGCAACCGGAAGGAATTCCCGTTACACCAATTCTCAAAGGGCAGAAAATAACCGGATATGCGTTCCTCAACACTGATTTTGTGAGCGCCATCGGATATTCAGGAAAGCCGATTGAGGTGCTGATTGCCATGACGCCGGAGGGGCGCATCGCGGCTGGTCGTCTGATGCATCATGCGGAGCCGATTGTCCTTTCCGGCATTCCGGAGCAAAAAATCATCGATTTTATTGCCGGGTATAAAGACACCGACATTTTGCAGGTGGCGCGCGAAAAGGGCGGCGAACCACCGCCTGTTGATATCGTCTCCGGTGCAACCGTTACCGTCATGGTCATCGATGACAGTATCAAGAGAGCGGCTGTCCGTGCGGCTGCCGCCCTCGGGCTCGGGGGGCTGACGGCAACGTCGAAAGCCGTGACCGCAAAGAAAACATTGATTGCGGATGATGGCGATATCCAGGATTGGGAAACACTGGTTGGCAACGGATCTGTACGTCGGCTTCGGCTCAGTCTTAAGGACGTCAACGACGCCTTCGTTGCCCAAGGGAATGCGAAGGCGATCGAAAGACCCGAGACAGGCGATGACGACGAGGCGTTTATTGATCTCTACGTGGCATCTCTCGCGGTTCCGACGATTGCCAAAAGCCTGTTGGGGGAGCGCGAATATCAAAATCTGCAAAAGAAACTGAAACCCGAACAGGATGCATTCCTCGTTATGGGAACCGGACGGTACTCGTTTCGGGGGTCCGGATATGTACGCGGCGGTATTTTTGATCGTATCCAGATCGTCCAGGGCGAAGAGGCATTTCGTTTCAAGGATCGCGGATATAAAAATCTCGGCCGCGTCGAAGCCGAAGGCGCGCCTGATTTCAAGGAAGTCGCGCTTTTCCGGACACCTAAAGGAGCGGTGTTCAATCCCGCTGAACCATGGGAATTGCAACTGCTCGTGCAGCGGGCGATCGGTGCGCTTGAAAAGGTGTTCGTTGCATTTGAGCTGACCTATCAGCTTCCCGACGCCTACGTCCATGTTGAGACGCCGGCAGTCGCTCCGCCGCCGGCGGAAAATCCTGTGATGCGTAATTCAGAGGACGTGGCGGCCGCGAATGCGTTGTGGCAGCGGATCTGGAAACAGAAACTGCCGGAGATCGTAATTCTCGTAGCGGCGCTTGTTATTCTCACAATCCTTTTCTTCATTCAGGACCATGTGGTCCGCTACAAGAAATTCACTGATTGGTTCCGCATTGGCTTTCTCGCGTTCACGCTCTTCGGGATTGGATTTTATGCCCAGGCGCAATTGTCCGTCGTCAATGTGTTTGTCTTCGTCAATGCGCTGCTGACGGATTTCCAGTGGCAGTTCTTCCTGATGGAGCCGTTGATTTTCATTCTCTGGTGCTCGGTTGCGGTCTCCCTTATTTTCTGGGGGAGAGGGGCCTTCTGCGGTTGGCTTTGCCCATTTGGCGCGCTGCAGGAACTCACCAACAAGATCGCCCGGTTTGTCGGCGTCAAGCAGTTTACCGTTCCCTGGTGGCTGCATGAACGGCTGTGGCCCATCAAGTACATCATATTCCTGGGCTTGCTGGGTCTGTCCGTTTACTCCCTGCATCTCGCGGAGACCTTTTCCGAAATCGAGCCTTTCCGCACATCCATTGTGCTGCGGTTCATGCGGGGTTGGCCATATCTGTTGTTCGTATTCTCGCTGCTGTTTGCTGGTCTTTTTATCGAACGGTTCTTTTGCCGGTATCTCTGCCCGCTTGGCGCCGCGCTCGCCATTCCGGGCAAGCTCGCCATGTTTAACTGGCTGAAACGATACCGCAACTGCGGGGATCCGTGCCAGACATGCGCGAAGGAGTGCATGGTCCAGGCTATCGACCCACTGGGCAATATCAACCCGAACGAATGTCTCTACTGCCTACATTGCCAGCAGAATTACTACGACGAGCATGTGTGCCCTGTTGTTATCCATGCCTTGGCCAGGGCCCGGAAAATGGATCCGAATGCCAAGACAACTGTCGCCGATCAGGACCCTGCCTACCGCAGGGGAAGACGGCTTAACCAACCCAGGGAGTACGAGTAGGTACATGGGTTTCTCGCCAATACGCGGGGATATTATTGGAGAAGGAAGAGAAAATGACGGACAACTCGGAGAAGATTGCGGACGTGTCTCGACGGTCATTGTTGAGGGGGTCGGCTGTTGCTGCCGGGCTGGGTGTTGTGAGCGGGGCGTCGTTGATGCCCTTATCATCGGCGCGCGCTGCAACCGGCAAAAATGAAGTCGCCCCTGGCGACCTCGATGAATATTACGGGTTCTGGAGCGGAGGACAATCCGGTGAACTCCGGATTTTGGGCGTTCCCTCAATGCGCGAGCTGATAAGAATTCCCGTTTTCAACCGTTGCAGTGCGACCGGTTGGGGACAGACGAATGAAAGCGTCAAAATCCTGACCGAGAACATGCTGCCGAAGGAAAAGGAGTTCTGGAAAGACAAGGGCGGGTTCCCGAGCAATGGCGATACCCATCACCCGCATATGTCCTTCACCAACGGAACCTATGATGGCCGTTATATCTGGGTGAATGACAAGGCGAACACTCGCGTCGCCCGCGTTCGTTGCGACATCATGAAGGTCGACAAGATCATTTCAATCCCGAACGCCGCGGATATCCACGGCTTGCGGCCTCAGAAATTCCCGAAGACCAAATATATCTTCGCGAACGGGGAGCATCGGGTGCCGTTGCCGAATGACGGGTCTGTTCTCGACGATCCGACACAATATCACGCGGTTTTCACGGCGATCGACGGCGAGAAGATGGAAGTCGCCTGGCAGGTTATCGTTGACGGCAATCTAGATAACGTCGATGCGGATTATCAGGGGAAATACGCGATCTCTAGCTGCTATAACTCGGAAGAGGGAGTCACCCTCGCCGAGATGACGGCAAACGAGCAGGACTGGGCCGTTGTCTTCGATATTGCTGCGATCGAAGCTGGTGTCGCCGCCGGCGATTTCAAGAAATATGAAGGGGATGTGCCGGTTCTGGATGGCCGCAAAGGATCCAGATATACGCGCTATATCCCGATTTCAAATAGCCCGCATGGCGTGAATGCCTCGCCCGACGGGAAATATATGATGGTCAACGGCAAGCTTTCGCCGACGGTATCGGTTATTGAAATGGCGAAGTTGCCGGATGTCTTTGCGGATAAAATCAAGCCCCGCGATGCCGTTGTAGCGGAGCCGGAACTGGGATTGGGGCCGCTCCATACGGCGTTTGACGGGCGGGGCAATGCCTATACGACCCTATTCCTCGACAGCCAGATCTGCAAGTGGGATATCGACAAGGCGATCCGCAAATTTGCCGGAGAGGATGTCGATCCGATTGTCGAGAAGCTCGACGTTCATTATCAGCCGGGTCATAATCACACATCAATGGGTGAAACCAACAAGGCGGACGGGAAATGGCTGATTTCCCTGAACAAATTCTCGAAGGACCGGTATATCAATGTAGGGCCGCTGAAGCCCGAAAACGATCAGCTTATTGATATCTCCGGCGACAAGATGAAGTTGGTGCATGACGGCCCGACATTTGCCGAGCCACATGACTGCATTATCGTTCACCGCTCAATCGTCAATCCGAACCAGACATATGATCGTGAAGACCCCATGTTCGACGCTATTAAGGCGCAGGCGAAAGCCGACGGCATCGAAGATCTGGATTATGCGGAAGATGTGGTTCGCGACGGCAATAAGGTCCGGGTCTATATGTACTCGTCAGCGCCGACCTTCTCACTGGAAAAATTCACCGTCAAGCAGGGGGATGAGGTGACCGTCATTATCACCAATATCGATGATGTTGATGACCTTACCCACGGCTTTACGATTTCCAATTACGGCGTGGCGATGGAAATCGGTCCGCAACAAACGGCGTCGGTTACCTTCAAGGCCGATATGCCGGGTGTTCACTGGTTCTATTGCCAGTGGTTCTGTCATGCGCTGCATATGGAAATGCGCGGACGCATGCTGGTCGAACCGGCTTAAACGATGTATGCCCAAAGAAAAATTCTTTGGCTGATTTGCGCTGCGGCGGCCTTTGTCGCCGCAGCCGCTACGCTGCCCTATGCTATGGCCCGTAGTATTACGGTTTCCGGGAGCCTGCAGGCGGCAATTGATGCGGCGGAGGCCGGCGACACCCTGATCTTATCTCCCGGTACATATTCAGGGCCGCTTGTAATCACCAAGCCTCTATCCATTCTTGGCGGCGGGGAAACGGAAATCATCGGCACTTCCTCCGGGTCTGTCATTCAGGTAAAGGCGCCGGATATAACCCTGAAAGGCCTAATGGTGACCGGTTCCGGTCTTTCTCTCGAAACGCAGGATAGCGGGATCTTTCTGCATCCCGAGGCGGTGCGTGCGGTCGTTGAAGATAATGAGGTCGCCAATAATCTGATCGGTATCTACGTTTCCGGTGCGAAAGACGCGCGGGTGTCCGGCAATCGCATTACCGGCCGCCAGGATCTCAGGATGAACGAGCGCGGGAATGGCATACAGATTTGGAATGCGCCGGGGGCGATAATCGAGGGAAACGACATCCGCTATGGCCGGGACGGAATATTCGTAACGACGAGCAAGCGAAATATATTTAAAAACAATCGGATGCGCGATCTGCGTTTCGCGATCCACTATATGTATACCAACCGGAGCGAAGTATCGGGCAACCGTTCCGCCCGGAACCACATCGGCTATGCGATCATGTCATCGAGCGATCTGGTGGTGACGGATAATGTTTCCGAACAGGACCGGGACAGGGGATTGCTGTTCAATTACGCCAATCGTATTCTGGCGAAAGGCAATATTGTCCGGGGCGGAACGGAGAAATGCATCTTCATCTATAACTCGAACAATAATGAATTCGAGGAAAACCTGCTTGCCGATTGCGATATCGGTGTCCATTTCACGGCGGGATCGGAGAAGAATACGTTGACGCGCAACGCCTTCGTCAACAACAGAAATCAGGTCAAATATGTCGGAACCCGCTGGCTGGAATGGTCAAAGGGGGGCGTCGGCAACTACTGGTCGGATCAGGTCGCGATGGATCTGGACCGCGATGGCATCGCTGATAGCATCTATCGTCCCAACGATCTCACGGACCGTATCATCTGGCAGTATCCGTCAACGCGGCTCCTGATGAACAGCCCGGCGGTACAGATTTTGAAATATGCGCAAGGCAACTTTCCCGCATTGCATCCGGGAGGCGTTGTCGACGGTGCTCCGCTCATGGAGATGCCGAGAAAACTCGCGGCCCGGAGCAAGTCATGAAAATGGAAAATTTCCCCGCAATCGAGCTTTTGAATGTCGGCAAGTCCTATGGTAGGAAAAATGCCCTTGAGGATGTCTCGCTCACCTTGTCGGCGCGGCAATGTCTGGCCCTCGTCGGACACAACGGCGCCGGTAAAACAACATTGATCAAGATCATTCTCGGCCTGCTGAAACCCGACGCGGGGACGCTCAACGTCTTGCACGCCGATCCGGGGAGACGGCAATTCAATCAACTCCGCCGAAACATCGGGTTCCTTCCCGAGCAGGTGCTTTTTCAGAAAACCCTGACGGGACGTGAGACTCTCGCCTTCTACGCGCGGCTAAAGGGGGTGGCGGTTAATAACCTCGACCCGTATTTCGAACGTGTCGATTTGCAGGATGCCGCAGACCGGCGCGTCGGCACCTACTCAAAAGGCATGCGTCAGCGTCTTGGTATTGCTCAGGCGCTCCTTGGGCAGCCGAAACTGCTGGTGCTTGATGAGCCGACCAGTGGCCTCGACCCTGTGGCGCGGCAAAATATCTATCGAATACTGGATGATGAGAAGAAAAATGGAACGGCGGTGCTGATCTCATCTCATGTTCTGACGGAACTCGATGACCGTATTGATCGGGTGGCTATTCTCAATCAGGGCAGACTGGTGGCGCAAGGGTCCATCCCGCTTCTCCGCCATCACATCAATATGCGCTCGCGTCTTAGGATCAGGGCGCGGCAGGATACCTGCGAAAGCCTTGTCGCTGCATTTAGATTGGAGCTACCGGTTGAGCGGATTTCCGGTGAAGAAATTCTGCTCCGATGCCGGCCCGATCAGAAGATGGACGTCCTCAGCCGGGTTATGGCGATGGAAGAGGGCATCCTGGACATCGAACTTGTCGATCCGTCGCTGGAAGAAGTTTTCAACGCCTATTCTGCAACGGGTCCGGCATTCAGGGAAGATTCCAATGGGTAACATACTGACCTTGATACAGAAGGAAGTCCGGGACGGATATCGCAATAAATGGATTGCCGTCATGACCTTCCTGATGGCTGGTTTTGCGCTGGTTCTTGCGCTTCTCGGCAGCGCCCCCGTCGGCACAACGGCGATCAGCCCGCTTGCCGTCACCGTCGTCAGCCTGTCGTCTCTTGGCATATTTTTCATCCCGCTGATTGCGCTTTTGCTGTCCTATGACAGTATTGTTGGTGAAGACGAGCGCGGCACGTTGATACTGCTGCTGGCATATCCGGTGACACGGACCGAGATTGCCCTTGGCAAGTTTCTGGGGCAGCTTTTAATACTTTCCTTCGCAATCGTGGTTGGATACGGGGTCGCCTTGGTGGTGGTCGCCGCTAAGGGAGAGGCGCCGCTTGAGCAAATTCCATGGACCATATTTCTTAAACTAGTTGTGTCATCGGTCATGCTGGGCGGTGTTTTCCTGGCGCTGGGCCTGCTGTTGAGTACGATCACAAAAGACCGTGGCACGTCGGCGGCTGGCGCTATCGGTCTTTGGCTTGTATTTGTCGTGCTGTTCGATATGGCGCTTCTCGGCATTCTTTCTTCGGGAGCCGCAAGCCTGATACAGGATGAGGCGGTGAAATGGATCATGCTTGCAAGTCCGTCAGATGCCTATCGAATGTTCAACCTCGCCACCAATGCTGATACGGCGCTGTTGTCGGGAATGTCGGGATTGCGTGAGGATCAGGGCGTGGCAGGATCGGTCTTGTTGCTTCTCCTCGGTGCCTGGATCGTCGTCCCCCTTTCTGTTGCTTGCGCCTTATTCCAAAGGAGGACGTCGTGAAACCAATTCTGAGACTGGGCGTTGCGATATTGCTGCTGACGGTCGCTGCGGCCTGCGACGATATTGCCGACATAGCGCCGCCACCGCAGGCGTTAAAGGATGATGCCGTCGGGGCTTACTGCGGCATGATCCTGGTGGAGCATGCCGGTCCGAAGGGGCAGGTCTTCGAAAAGGGGCGCAAGGATCCGCTCTGGTTTACCGCCGTTCGGGACGCGATCGCCTATACAAGGCTGCCAGGCGAGAGCCAGCATACCGTTGGTTTTTACGTTCATGATATGGCGCTGGCGACAAGCTGGGAAGAACCGCAGCGCGATGGCATCTGGATTGCCGCTGACAGTGCGTTCTATGTTGTCGGCAGCGACAAGCGCGGTGGTATGGGAATGCTGGAGATGGTCCCGTTCGGCACAAGGGATGCGGCAGACGCTTTCGCGGCAGAACACGGCGGCAAGGTCATGAAACTTGACGAAATTCCCGATTCCCTTCTGCTACCCGAAAGCGGCAGTGCCGGCGAGACCGTCGCTGAAAATCCTCGAGCAATGGGAAATCACAAATGATGACGCAATCTTCAAATTCGACTATGTCCCGACGCCGGTTTCTCGTCACGGCGAGTGTTTTTGGTGCCTTGCCCGTCCTGCCCGCCGCGGCGGGGGAATTGCAAAAAATTACCTGGACGGGATCGGCGCTGGGAGCGGAGGCGACGATACAACTCTACCATAATGATCCGGACTGGGCCCGGGCGCAGCTGGATCGATGCCAGAGAGAAATCCGTCGCCTTGAAAATCTTTTCAGCCTGTACCGGCCCGGTTCGGCAATTTGCCGGCTGAACGCCGCGGGCCGTCTCGATAATCCGGATATCGAGTTTCTGGAGCTTATGTCGGCGGCGGTCTCTTTCTCGGCGCGGACGGACGGATTGTTTGATGTCACTGTGCAACCGCTATGGGAGCTGTTTGCCGATCATTTCTCGGATGGGAACGCAGATCCGGCGGGGCCGGATGCCGTTCGGATCAAAGCGGCGCTCGCCAAAATCGGCTCGATGGACATCAGCATTTCCGTCGACCGGATCGCATTTGAAAAGCCGGGAATGGCAATTACCCTGAACGGTGTTGCCCAAGGCTATATCACGGACCGCATTTCGTCCTTGCTCAAGACCGCCGGATTTGAAAGCGTTTTGGTCTCTTTGGGAGAGACCTATGCCTTGGGCCGCAAGGCGGATGGCGCGCCGTGGCGTGTCGGCGTTTCGGGGGCGGAAAATAACATGCAACCCGTCGCAGTTCGCGAGCTTACGAATAAGGCGATTGCGACCTCCGGCGGATACGGCAGCCCATTTGCGCCGGGAACGACCGCGAACCACTTGCTCGACCCGAGGACCGGGGAGTTCGCCGAATTCAAACGGTCCGTATCCGTGATCTCGGCTTCCGCCACCTATGCGGATATGGCCTCAACGGCTCTCTCTCTTATGACCGAGACCGATGGCGAGACCTTCGCGCGCGGCGATCCCAGGATCGAAGAAGTAATTTACGGCTAGTCTGCCCGGGACGGCAGACAGTGTTAGCTCTTCTCCCAGTCCAGAATGAAGCATGTGCCGTCCGGTGGCGTTTCCGTATTCAGGCTCGCCGTGTCAAGGGCACTCAAAATCACATTAATCCTGCCCTCCTCGTCGCAAAGAGGAAACAACGCAACTTCTACAATGACCCAGGATTTGTCGACAAACTGAACCTGTTCGCGGACAGCAATCGGGTGTTTCACCTCAACGCACTGCCGGAACGACCAAAGCATGTCATCGGTTTTTTCGCCGTAAAGCTCTTCGTCGAGCCATTTGCCTGTTGCATTTCTGCCGGCAAGCTCGGTAATCCGGGTTCCCAATAGCCGGTAACGAAAGCGCAGCGGGTTATAAAAGACGTCCGTCAGAGAGACAATTGGAAGATGCCGGGCGATGCTGGCCGGACTGAAGTCCCCGCGCGCCGGTATCTCCCGATCCTTTTTCAAGGCGGTCCAATAGTCTCGAATTTCAAGAAGATTGGGTGAAGACAGCGGACTGTCTTTTTTTACTCGATCCATTTAGCTCCTGACGATCACAAGCCTTTATCTGAACGTTACCGTCGCAAGTGCGGCTTCCGCACGTGCGCTACCCCAAGCCTCTGCTGCAGCGGGCGCTTTGTCTGCACCGTCAACATCAACACCGGTCCCGGGGACGCTGACAATTCGTCCACCCTGTGCATTGAAGACGACAATCGTGCCCTCGAACAGAAATACACCATAGGTACCCTGTGATGGTCCACCCCAAAAATCTGTACCGCGGATGCCGATCGTGGCAAGGCTGCTTTTTACTTCAATGCGTTTGTTTTTGAGTTCCCCGATTTTCCCCGTTATGAAACGGAACGGACCCTGTAGGGCGCCAATAATCGCGTTTCCGACGTTGTTGTCCGGATCGTAGAGAAATTCGTCAATCCCGATCCGCGCATTTTCGCCTATCCGCAGGGTCGTGCCATCGGTAAAGGTGATCTCAACTCGCGCGTCCTTGCCGGACGTAATCTCGTCATTTTCCTTAATCGCGGCCCCTATCTCGAGCGGTATTTCACTGCCGGCGCGAATGATGCTGGCATCGTTTTCCAGGCGTGTTACCGATCCGACGTCGGGGTTCGCGGCCAAACTCTGCGCCGTAGAGGCGACAATTCCTACAATAATCATGGCCGATGCCAGACAGAATTTCTTAAACATACCGTTCTCCTTGTGGCGACATTGCCATGTCCGGAATGACCTTCGGCGCATAAGCCGAACCCATCGGATTATATTTTTCTACGTAATGGTCCTTGTTATGGATCACCGTAGTACAAGTTATATGCTTGCCGGCGAGTGGTCGGGGCGACCAGCGTCGATAGATAAACATTCCGGAAGCTAGAACGCGACGGCGGCGAGCGCGTCAGCAGCCCGTTCTGCGCCCCAAGCGGTTACTTCACTTGGCGGCGCGTCATTACCCGTCAGGTTGACGCCGGTTCCCGGCGCGGTAAGGATACGCTGACCCACCGGATTGGTAACCGAAATTGACCCGTCCAGAAGAAGAACACCATATACCCCTCTCGACGGCCCGGCCCAGAAATCCGTTCCCCGTACGCCGATCACGCCAAAGCGGCTTTGAACGACGATTTGCGGCTGGTTGACCTTGCCAATATTGCCGGTGACAAAACGAAAGGCACCTTCCAGGGAGCGCAGGATTGCGATGCCAAGGTGGTTGACCGGATCAAACAGGAACTTGTCGATGACGATATTGCTGTGCTCGCCGATATTGAGCTTTGTCCCGTCAATGAAGGTTATTTCAACGCGGGTATCCTTGCCGGTAAGAACCTCATCAAATTCCTCTATCTTGAAACCTTCGTTGAGCGCAATCTGCTGGCCCTTGCGAAATACATGCGCGCTATTGCGCAGCTTGGTTACGGTCGCAACCTCGTCGGCCGCCACAGCCAGGTGCGGGTCGAATGACATGAATATCACCGCAACAAGGAAAAATAGAAGGTTTCTCATCAGTTTTCGCGTCCTTATGTTCCGTCCGTATCTATTACAGGAAATAAAAACGCACTATGGTTAACGAGCCAATCTGTGAGATTAAGCACAAATCTCGGTATCGATTTCCTTCTTGCTAAGTAATCCGCTTTGCGTATCGGGGGCGGCGATGATTGCTCTCGCATTCGCTGTCGCCGCTTCGAGACAACGCGCAAGATCCGCCCCTGCGGCGGCATAAGCGGAAAAAGTTGTCGCGAAGGCGTCGCCTGCGCCGGCGGTGTTGCTCACCTCCGCTTTGCTGGCAGGGTGAAAGCGGATGCCATCCGGCGTTCCCGCATAGGCTCCCTCGGCGCCATTCGTGACCAGGACAATCCGCGGCCCGAGGCTGCAGACTTCCTTGATAAAACTCTCAAATGACCGCCCTCCCAGCCCTTTTTCCAACAGCGCCGGTCCGTCGCCCACCGGCGCATCCGTTGCCACCGGCTGTCCTTTGGGCAATAGCGTCAGGGCAAGCTGCTCCGCTTCGACTGCGTTGATCGATAGTAAATCGACATTGGCGAGGGCCTCGATGATATCCCCCGCCCAATAGGTGATCTGGCGGATGCCCGGGTTTGTTGCGACGAAGGACCCGGCTTGCTTGGCGAGGCGCGCAATTTTCGTAAGGCACGCAGCGGAATTGCCGGACAGGCTCGCAATATAGACGAGGTCAACCCCGTCGAACATGGCCGGCGAAATTTCGTCATCTGTCAGGGCCGTATTGGCCCCGCGGTTCGTGAAAATGGTCGGGTTGCGCACATGGGACATGACCATGATCGCCTGTCCTGTGGGTTTTGCGCCATCTTCTACGACCAGATGCGTGTCTATATTTTCTGCGGCCAGCACCTCCTTGATTTTTTGCCCTTCCAGATCTTTTCCGATCCGGATAAAGACGCCCGTCCGGTATCCAAGCCGGGCCAAGGCGACCGCCGAGTTGGTGCCGCCGCCGCCAACCGAGGATTTGATCGAGCTCACATCGATCTTTCGTCCTTCTTCCAGCAGCAAAAAGGAGGATGTCGCGTTATGCATGGTCATGCGTTCGATATCATGGTCTTCAACCGAGGCTATGATATCAATGGTGGCGGAGCCGATTGTCAGCGCCTTCAACTTGGTAAATTCATTCATGGTGTTTTCGCATTCCGGCTCTTTGTTGTCCTGCCTATTGCGGCGACGTCCCTGACAGGGTAGCTTGATTTTATAATAAAAACATGACGGGCGAGGATAAAAAATGAGCCCCTATATTGTTTGCCTTACCTTCGATTTCGATGCCGTTTCAAGCTGGATAGTAAACGGGCGAACCACGCCGACCCTGATGTCGAGGGGCGAGTTCGGCGCCGCCGGTGTCCCGCGCATTCTCCATCTGCTCAGCGAGTACAATATTCCCAGCACCTGGTTTATACCCGGCGTCACCCTCTATAGCTATCCCGAAATATGCCAGAAAATTGCCGAAGAAGGTCATGAAATCGGCCATCATGGCTGGTCCCACATCCCGCCGGCGGGTCTTAGCCGGGAAGAGGAGCTGGAACAGCTGGTCCGGGGAAATGAGGCAATTGCAAAGCTGACAGGACAGCGGGCGCGGGGATATCGCTCGCCGTCCTGGGATTTAAGCGTAAACAGCGTCGACCTTCTGTTGCAGGAAGGCTTTCTCTATGACAGTAGCATGATGGGGGACGACTATAATCCTTATCCGGTCCGGCAGGGCGACGTCATCCATCCGGATGCGCGCGTGGATTTCGGCACTCCGACATCGTTGATGGAAATGCCGATCAGCTGGTCGACGGATGACTTTCCGCATTTTGAATATCTGCGCAACAAGACGTCGGTTCTTCCGGGTTTGCGGGCCGGCAGCGCCGTTCTCGAGAACTGGATGGGGGATTTCGATTATATGCAGCAGAAGCTGGACGAGGGTATTCTGACCTATACCTGTCACCCGTTTTGTATCGGTCGCGGCCACCGGATGCTGATTCTGGAAGAACTGATCGTGAAACTTATCGACCGGGGCGCCCGCTTCATGACCATGGAGACTGCGCTTGACGAATATCTGGAACGTCAGAAAATATAGGAAAACTCCGTCCGCGGGAAAAATGGCGGGCTCCGGCGTCGCGGCGGCGAAATTGATTTGTATCTTGCCCTGTATCTGGCATCATACGGTTCAATGGAAGGATGGCGAACCATCCTCAAAAGAATAAGAAAAACGGGAGGGAAAGAATGGCGGAAGCCTTCAGGAAGTTTAATTTACCCTTTGAGAGCCTTGCGGACGTCGAAAAATTTGAACAGACGCCGATCGAGGAATGGGTGCCTTACAAAAATGTTTACGATGCCTTTTGTGCGGTCGTCGAGCAATATGGCGACAAACCGTCGCTGATTGCGCTGCCGCCGGGTGATCCGATGGGGGAGGGCAAGGTCATCTCCTATCGGGATCTGCTTGCCAAGGTCAACCAGACGGCCAATCTGTTTCTTTCGGCAGGCCTCCAAAAAGGGGAGACGGTCACCTATCTCATCCCGCTCTGTCCGCAGGCCTATTTCACGATGCTGGGGGCGGAGACGGTGGGCACGGTCAATGCCGTCAATCCGTTGTTGGAGCCGGAGCATATTCTCGGTATTGCCGAAGCGGCCAATGCGACCATCCTGATCGCGACGGGGCAGGCGTTAAGCCCGGAACTCTGGGCGAAGGCCGCCTATGTGATCGACCGGATGCCGAACTTGAAGGCGGTATATGTTCTGGGCGGCGGCGCGGAATGCGACGGCAAAAAGATATTCCCCCTCGATGACATGATCGCAAAACAGGACGCGAGCGCAATTAACGGGCCGCGCAACGAGCAATTGGATGACGTTGTCGGCTATTATCATACCGGCGGCACGACCGGCGTTCCGAAACTCGCGCCTCATACCAACCGGATGCAGCTGTCCCAGGTCGCCTCGAGCGGTTTCGGTCTCGGTTACTCGTCCAAGGATTGCCTGCTTGCGGGGCTACCCATGTTTCATATCAGCGGATCCATCGTCGTCGGCCTCGTGCCGATACTGAACGGGGTGACGCTGGTCATCGTCAGCCCGCAGGGTTTTCGCGATCCGCTGGTTGTCGGCAGTTACTGGCGTTTGGTCGAAAAATATGGCGTCACCGTACTTGGCGGCGTGCCGACCATGTTGTCGGCGCTGTTGAACATTCCTGTGGGCGATACCGATATCAGCAGTTTGCGCGCCGGGTTGACCGGTGGATCGGCGGCGCCCGTAGAGGTGCTGAAGGCGATAAGCAAGCAGGCGGGCGTGCCGATGCTGGAAGGCTATGGTATGACGGAAGTGACCTGCTTCACCACCATGCAGCCGCAGGACGGCGAAGTGCGCTTCGGCTCCGTCGGATTGCGGTTTCCCTATGTCGACGTGAAATCCGCGCATATCGACGAGACTGGCAAGATCACCCGGTTTTCAGACCCCGACGAAATCGGTGAGATCATCATGAAGGGCATCTGCGTGATGCCGGGCTATGTCCAGACCGCCTATAATCAGAAGGCCTTCACCACCGATGGCTGGCTGCGATCGGGAGACCTTGGCCGCATCGATAAAGACGGCTATGTCTGGCTGACCGGTCGGGCGAAGGATGTGATCATCCGTGGCGGTCACAATATCGACCCGTCCATTGTCGAGGAGGCGCTGCACGAGCATCCGGCCGTCGAGCTGGCCGCCGCCGTCGGCAGGCCAGATTCATATGCCGGCGAAATTCCCGTCGCCTATGTTCAGTTGAAACCGGGTGCGAAAGCGACGCCGGACGAGCTCAAGGACTTCGCGCTTGAGAGGATACCGGAACGGGCGGCGAATCCGGCGGATCTGACGATTATTGATGCCATGCCCCTGACCGGCGTTGGCAAGATATTCAAACCGGCGCTTCGTCATGATGCCGCCGTGAAGGTCTTCGATGCGGATCTTGCCCCCTTCCGCGTCAATGGCGTCGATATTTCCGTTAGCGTGGATAATCACCCTGTTCATGGGAGCGTCGCGGAGATTACCGTTACCGGCGGGGACAAGGAAGTGCTGGGACAACAGATCGCCGACAAGCTTGGGTCATATACCCTTCGCCACGAGGTGATTTGGCAAAACTGATAACGCGATACATATAGAAGGGTGTCACGTCTGTCGCAAAGGAGCTTCGCTATGACCATCCGTAGCCCGATTTCCAGTCTGCCCACCCACGAGGTGACGAATGTTCCGCCTGTGCTCGGGGATCAGGATCTCTATGGCAAAGATCAGGCGCTACAGGAGGGGTTGCAGCGCGAAGGGGCCGGATGGGCCGAGCGGGCCGTCATCGATTTCGCCATGAAGGCGGGATCGGAAGAAACGCTGGAATGGGCCAATCAGGCGAACCGCTTTCCACCCGAGATGAAGGCCTTCGACCGCAACGGCATGCGGATCAATCAGGTAACCTTCCATCCGGCCTATCACAACCTGATGGATCTTGCGATTGCCAATGACGTGCCGAGCTTTGCCTGGAACAACCCGCGTGAGGGCAATCATGTGGCCCATGGCGCTCTTTCCTATCTGCTCAATCAGATTGAGGGCGGCGTTCTCTGCCCGATGGCGATGAGCTACGCGGTGGTGCCAGCGCTCAAAGCCACGCCGGAGATTGCAGATGAATGGATTCCGCGCCTGTTAAAGACGGAATATGACCCTCGCGATATCCCGGCGAGCGAGAAAAAGAGCATCACCATGGGCATGTTCATGACGGAAAAGCAGGGGGGATCGGATGTCCGCGCGAATTCGACCACTGCCCGACCGGAGGGAACTGCGACGGGGCCCGGCGCGTCCTATATTCTCACCGGTCACAAGTTTTTCTGCTCGGCCCCCATGTCGGACGCGTTCCTCTCGCTTGCCTATACGGACAATGGCCTGAGCTGCTTTCTGCTGCCGAGATGGCGGCCGGACGGGACGCGGAACGGCCTCTATATCCAGCGCCTGAAAGACAAGCTGGGGAACAAGTCCAACGCGTCAAGCGAGATGGAACTGGTTGATGCCTGGGGCCTGATGCTCGGCGAGGAAGGGCGCGGCGTGCGCACGATCATCGAGATGGTGCAGGGAACCCGCTATTACTGCGCTGTCGGTTCCGCGGCGCTGATGCGCCAGGCCCTCACCCAGGCGATCCATCACGCGAGTTACCGGTCCGCATTTCAGAAGAAATTGATCCAGCAACCCTTGATGCAGAACGTGCTGGCCGATCTCGCACTGGAGTCGGAGGCGGCGACGACGCTATTCCTCCGGCTTGGCCGCGCGATCGGGGCGGGCGAGACAGACCCGGCGGAAGCGGCGCTTGCGCGTATTGGCACGGCAATCGGCAAATACTGGATATGCAAACGGACCCCGGCCCATGTTTATGAAGCGATGGAATGTCATGGCGGTCCCGGTTACATAGAGGAGAGCATTCTGCCGCGGCTATACCGCGAGGCACCGGTCAACAGCATCTGGGAAGGATCCGGGAATGTGATTTGTCTCGATGTGCTGCGCGCGCTGTACAAGGATCCCGGCGCGCTTCCCGCCTTTTTTGCGGAGGTCGAGCAGGCGAAGGGCGGCAACCGCCTGCTGGATGCGCATTTGACCCGCCTGCAGGCCGAAGTTCGGGAAACCGGTAATTTCGAAACGCGCGCACGGCGGATTACCGAGATGATGGCGCTCGCCTGGCAGGGCGCTTTACTGGTGAGGCATGCCCCGCCGTCGGTGGCGGACGCCTTTTGCGCGTCGCGCCTCGGAGAATACTGGTCCGGGGCTTTCGGAACCCTTCCGGAGGACACAGATTTTGACGGAATTCTCGAGCGGGCGGGGGCGTCCATGTGATTTTCGATACGGATGAGCATTTGTTCATTGCCAATTCGTTCCCGGAACCGTTAAATAATCACATATAAGGATTGCCTCTTGCGACGGGTCGTTGCGCCGCAGGTGATCACTTCCTATAAAGAACAAAAAACAACAATGCGCTGGAGGCATCCATGAAAACAAGAATTACAGAACTTTTCGGTATCAAGCACCCGATCATCCAGGGCGGCATGCATTATGTCGGCTTCGCCGAACTCGCCGCTGCTGTATCTAACGCGGGCGGCCTCGGTATCATTACCGGACTTACGCAAAAGACCCCGGCGGATCTCGCCAATGAAATCGCTCGCTGCAAGGACATGACGGACAAGCCCTTTGGTGTCAATCTGACCTTCCTGCCGAGCTTTACGGCGCCGCCCTATCCCGAATATATCGAAGCTATCGTCAAAGGCGGGGTCAAGATCGTTGAAACCGCCGGCCGCAGCCCGGAAGCCTATATGCCGGCGCTCAAAGATGCGGGCATCAAGGTTATCCATAAATGCACCTCTGTGCGCCATTCCCTGAAGGCCGAGAAAATCGGCTGTGACGCCGTCAGCGTCGACGGGTTCGAATGCGGGGGCCATCCCGGGGAAGACGATATCCCGAACATGATCCTTCTGCCGCGGGCCGCCGAAGAATTGACGATTCCCTTTGTTGCCTCTGGCGGTATGGGTAACGCCCAGCAGCTTGTTGCCGCGCTCGCGCTGGGCGCGGACGGTATCAATATGGGCACCCGTTTCATGGTGACGAAGGAAGCGCCGGTGCATCAGAACGTCAAGGATGCGATTATCGCCGCAACGGAGCTGGACACCCGGCTGATCATGCGCCCGCTTCGCAATACCGAACGGGTGCTCGACAATCCGGCAGTCGAGAAAGTTCTCGAAATCGAGCGGGAGAAAGGCGCCAATACCAAGATCGAGGATATAGTCGATCTGGTGGGCGGCGTTTATCCCAAGGTCATGCAGGAGGGGGATGTCGGCATCGGGGCCTGGAGCTGTGGCATGGTTGCCGGCCTGATCCACGACAATCCGACCTGCAAGGAACTGATCGACCGGATTATGAACGAAGCGGAGGAAATTATTAAGGGACGCCTGAAAGCCCTGGCATCCGCTTAAAGGCGACCCATTAACCCAGGGGGGCAGCCTATGAATACGCAAGAGTTCAAGAAGTTACTGGCACGGTTTTCGGCGGCGGCCGAAGCGGGCGACGGGGACGCCTTCGCCGCCTGCTTCACGGAAGACGCCGTCTATCATGACTATGTCTATGGCGATCACAAGGGAAGGGCCGATATCGCCCATATGATGTCCGACTTGTTTCATCGAGATGCGGGAGAGGATTATCGTTGGGAGATGTTCGATCCGATATGCGAGGGCAATCTCGCTTACGCATGGTCGCTATCCAGCTTTACGTCAAAAGTGCCGGAGTTCGAGGGCAAGAGAGTGATTATCGACGGGATGAGCCGTTTTGAGCTGAGAGACGGCCTCATTTCGGATTATCGCGAATCCGTCAATGGCGGCGTTGCCATGGCGCAGCTCGGCGTCCATCCGGAAAGGCTGGCGAAAGTTTGCGCCAAATGGGGCCGGATGCTGGTCGCGCAGCCGGAAACCCAGGCCTATCTCGCCCGTCCGAAAGGTTCCTGGAAAGACGGATCCTAGGCGATGGCGCCGTCCGGCCGCGAGGGCGAGTCAGGAAGCGGGGCGGGGTTGGCTGCCGGCATTCCCTACGGTCCTTTGCTCCTGACCCTGGCCATGCAGACGCTGGCGACGATGGCGGCCTTTTCCGCACCGACGCTCGCGCCAAAAATTGCCATGGACCTCGGTGTGGATGGGCATCTCATCGGATTTTTCGTGTCCACCGTTTATGGTGTCGGCATCGCCTCGGCGTTATTCTCGCCAGATTTCATCCAGAAATTCGGCGCTGTTCGGGTCGGGCAATTTGTCATGCTGGGCGTCGTCGCCATGCTGGTGATTGCCGGATCAGGTGGATTAGGCGCCCTTGCGCTCTGCGCCTTCGTGCTGGGCAGCGGATATGGCGCGACGGCGCCGGTCTCAACTCATTTGCTCATTCCGCGCACGAAACCCAACGTCCTTAATCTGGTGTTTTCGATCCGGCAGATCGGGGTTCCTCTTGGCGGCGTTCTGGGGGCCTTGCTCCTGCCGTTCGTGGCCGTCGAATTCGGTTGGCGGATGGCGTTCTGGGTTCAGGTGCTGCCGGCCGTGCTGCTGATTGCCGCCTTTCAATATTATCGGAACAGCTGGGATGAGGACCGGAACAGGACGCATCGCCTCTTTAAGGCGGAACTCTGGCGTCCGCTCTATCTCCTCCGTGATAGCGCCCTCATGCGGCTGCTTTCCCTCGCCAGTTTTTCCTATGCGGGATCGCAACTCTGTTTCATCGGCTTCATGGCTTTGCATTTGACGGAAAGAACGGGCCTTGACCTGATCGCAGCCGGGCAGGTGCTGGCACTGTACCAGATCTCAGGTGTCGCCAGCCGCCCGATCTGGGGCTGGCTTGCGGATCGTTATATCTCCTCGATCCGTCTCCTCGGCCTGCTGGGGATTGTCATGGCGTTTGCGGCGATTGCTGCGGGCCAGCTATCTGAAAGCTGGTCCATCTGGTTTGTACTTCTTGTCGCGGTTACCGCCGGCGCGACCGCGAGCGGCTTTACCGGTATTGCCTATGGCGCCTTTGCGGCCTTCGGCGGGAAATACAGAACGGAAGCGACCGCGCTCGGCTCAAGCGCCATGTTCTTGGGCGTATTGATCCTGCCCACGATCTTTGGCGTGATCGTCGGCGATTCCCGGGAATACTGGCATGCCTATGGCCTGATCGCCCTGATTGTCGCCTCAAGCGGCGCCTGGCTGATGCTGGCGAAAATTAAAACTGAGCTATAAGGGTAAAACGCATTCTTTCTACTTTGGGAACTAGAGGAAAAGATAATGGAAATTGTCGGATTAGGACTGCATTACGAGGAATTGCCGATCGGACGCAAATTCCAGACCATCGGCCGGACGGTCACCGAGGCCGATATCGTCAATTTTATCAATTGCACCGGCATGACCGAGGTGCTCTTCACGGATATGGAGTATCTGGAGGCCCATTCCGATATCCGCGGGCGCGTTGCGCCGGGTGCGCTTGCCTATACGATTGCCGAAGGCTTGCTTGTCCAATCCACCATGCAGCACACCGGTCTCGCTTTCCTCCATATGGAGCTCAATGTCCGTGCGCCGGTCTTTGCCGGAGATACATTGCATGTCGAATGCGAAGTGATTGAGGCGCGGCTCACCTCGAAGGGAACCCGCGGGCTTGTCAGAACACGTAATCAGATCGTGAACCAGCA
Organism: Sneathiella chungangensis; assembly: GCF_009882935.1. Taxonomy (GTDB): domain Bacteria; phylum Pseudomonadota; class Alphaproteobacteria; order Sneathiellales; family Sneathiellaceae; genus Sneathiella; species Sneathiella chungangensis. The sequence continues at coordinate 187,617 of NZ_WTVA01000015.1, read as the reverse complement.
CGGTCAGGTTGTTATTGAATATACACCACTTCGTATGATTAAATGCCGGGACGCTGACTAACACGAGCATGCACATAAGGGATTGCGATGGCGGGACGGCAGAAACTGACGGCAACGCAATTGGCAGGACTTGTGGCGCTTCTCCTTGGAACGTTGGTCATCTGCAACGACTTCACCGCGCTCAATGTCGTTATCCCGTCGATCGAAACGGCCTTCAAAGTTGACGTCACGACCGCCCAATGGGTGATCAGCGGATATGCGTTGGTATTCGGAGTATGTATTGTAACCGCCGGTCGCCTTGCCGATATGTTCGGTCGCCGACGTATTTTCTTCATCGGAATGACAATCTTTTGCTCGTTCTCGCTTATTGGCGGCCTTGCGGAGAATGCGTGGGTCTTGCTTGGGGCACGGGCCCTCATGGGGATTGGCGGATCAATGATCTGGCCATCCTTGATCGGCATGATGTACGGCTTACTGCCGGAGGAACGCGCGGCGCTCGCGGGCGGACTTTTGATGGGGGTTGCCGGAATAGGCAACGGCATGGGACCGATGCTCGGAGGATTCTTTGCCGACTATCTTAGCTGGCGTTGGATTTTCTTCATTAACGTTCCAGTCGGAATAATCGCAGTTCTTGCCATATTCTGGGCTGTTCCCAAAGATGGTGACGACGATACCAAGGAAGGAATTGACTATCCCGGTATCCTCGCGCTGTCTCTTGGCCTTTTTCTGCTAATGTTGCTTCTCGATATTAGCGCGGATTTTGGCTGGCTCAGTCCGATGGTAATTTCGATGTTTGCCGTCTCGATTTTCCTTTTATCCCTCTTTGCCTTTATCGAGAAAAGAGCGGGGTTGGACGCGCTGGTGCCCGAAGATGTCTTCTCCAACAAGGATTTTCGATTTTCAAACATTTCCGTATTGCTGGTTTCCGCCATCTATTTTGGCACGCTATTGTATCTCCCGCAGTTCATGGTAAAGGATCTCGGATTTTCTGCGCTGCAGGCGGGTGCCGGCCTTTTGCCGATGCTTGGTATGTTTGCGCTTTCCTCTTTTGTCGCGGCGCCACTCTATGACCGTCTGGGACCCAAGCTCGTGATCAGCATCGGCGTGCTCTGCCTGGGGGTGGGCGTATTTATTCTGTCCTGGCTGCAGGCCGGAACCACTTTCGCCTCTCTCGTGCCCGGAATGTTAATTGTCGGGATCGGGACGGGGCTTTTTTACTCTTCCATCACGACGGCGGCGATTACCTCTATCGATCCCGCACGCAGCAGTCTTGCGAGCGCCATTATTTTCATGGTTCAGAATGCGGGCGGCGCCGTTGGCCTCGGACTGACGACGGCGATAGTCGTGAGTGCACCATCCCTGGCGGACGGCATCGACCGTGCCTTTTTCGTCAATGCGATTATGGCGCTCGTCGCCTTGGTCGTATCCCTGTTGTATGTTGCAGGCCCGCTAACGCGGGATAACCTGCTCCCGTGGCGCAAGGAAAATGCGGAAGAGCTCGCCGAGTGATCTGTCCTCCCTCAGGCGTTCTTGATCGTCAGGCCGGCGTCAACGGGGAGCGCCACGCCGTTGATATAGGATGATGCGGGCAGGACCAGACTGAGTGTCGCGTGCGCGACTTCTTCCGGAATTCCGTATCGTTTCAGCGGTATGCGGCGGCGCGAGAAAATCTCTTTATGCTCGTCCTTGATCCGCGCGGTGATGCCGGTGTGGATCGCGCCGGGGCAGATACAATTAACCGTTATGCCGTATTTCGGAAGCTCGACAGCGAGCGAGCGGGTGAGCCCGATCACGCCATGTTTTGCGGAGGTATAGGGGGCGATCTCCGGCGTTGCCCCAAGTCCTTCTGTGGACGCTATATTGACAATCCGGCCCTCTCCGCATGCCTTCAGATGGGGGAGGGCCGCCCGGACAAGGCGGACATGCGCGGTCAGCAGAACATCCATATGCCGCTGCCAGTTCGCCTCGAAATCCTCATCCTCGACCGACATGTGATGGGAAAATCCGGCATTGTTGATCAGGATGTCCAGCGCGCCGAAATGATCCGCAATTGCCGAAACGACGGTCGTGATCTGCGCCTTGTTCGCGACATCCAGAACCCACCCTTCGGCGGACCCGCCCGCCTCCCGTATTTCGCGGACGACCTTTTGAACACCTTCCTCGGTGATGTCCGTTACGGCGACATTCGCGCCCTCGTCGGCGAAAAGATGGGCAGTTGCACGGCCCATGCCGCTTGCCGCCCCGGTAATGAGAGCTGTTTTGCCCGCAATGGACCGGCTCAATGTCGAAAGTCTTGCCATTGACCTATTCCTTTTGTCTTGAAATTAAGGACGCTAGAGGATTAGTCCGCCGTCAACGACGATCGTCTGGCCGACGACGTAGCTTGCAAGCGGTGAGGCGAGATAAAGCACGGCGCCTGCTATGTCCTCAGGCGTGCCAAGGCGCTCCTGGGGAATGGTAGAGATCGCCGCCTCCCGCCGCTGTGGATTGTCGGTCGTCACCTTGGTAAGCTTGGTATCGACAAGGCCCGGCGCGACGCCGTTGACGCGGATCCCTTCGCCGGCCCAGGCCTGACCAAGAGTGCGAGTAAGCCCGATCGCTCCGGTTTTTGACGCGTTGTAGGCCGGGTTGCCCTTGGTCGCATGATAGCCGGCGGTCGAGCTGATGATAATAAGCGATCCCCCAGTATTCGCCAGCATGTCATGAAATTTCGATGCGCAGGCCATCAGGCTGTTAAGATTCGTATCGACGACCTTCATCCACCCCGGCATCTCGAACTCACCACGGCGGTAGACGACCGTTCCTTGCGACAGGATCAATATATCGAGTTTTGAAAATGGCGCCTTATAGTCCGCGATCGCCTGAAAATCGCTGACATCCATTTGGTCATAGTGAAGTCCGTTCAGGTCCGATCCCGCAACGCCGTCATAATCCGCGGCTGACGCCCGCGTACCCCATACGTAAACCTCTGCACCGCGCGTTTTCAGGGCATGGGCAATGCCATTTCCGATCCCGCTCGATCCGCCGACGACAAGGGCTGTTTTATTGGTGAAATCCAGATCGGTCACAAGCGCCTCCCTTTTTCTTTTTTTTTGAACTTTACGGCCTCCGGGGCGAGAGAGTAAAGCATAACTTGTTTGATTTAACGGCTTGCAAAGGAAAGAGCGGAAGATGACGCTTCCCAATATCAGCGCGGCAGAAGCATTCGCCCGGTATGAGGCGATCCGGTCGCGGTTGCCTGTCGCCCGTTTCCCGGCCGCGAGTAAAACCGTGGAAAATCTTGCCGCCCTTGCCGAGGAGATCGACGTTTTTCTGCTCGATGCCTTTGGCGTCCTCAACGTCGGGGAGCGGGCAATTGCCGGCGCGAAGGAGCGCCTTGAAGAGCTTTCCCGGCTCGGCAAGCAGATTTTCGTCATAACCAATGGCGCGACTTATGGCAGCGCGGACGCGCTTCGCAAGTACCGTGCTCTAGGTTTTGATTTCGCCGCAGCACAGGTGATCTCCAGCCGCGATATCGCGTCTGCCGCGCTGGAGCAATATTCGAAGGAAATCGTCTGGGGTGTCGCCGCGACGGCTCAATCAGGAATCGCGGAGATGCCGTTCGCGACACGGCTGCTGTCCGATGATCCTCAGGTTTATGACGCGGTTGACGGCTTCCTCTTCTTGAGTGCCGCCGAATGGTCGGCCTCCCGTCAGGCGTTGCTGTCCGTCTCGCTTCGGCGAAATCCGAGACCATTTATCGTCGGCAATCCGGACCTGGTTGCGCCGAGGGAAGAAGGATTGTCGCTGGAGCCCGGTTTCTTTGCTCATGAAATTGCCGATACCCTCGGCATTGAGCCGCTTTTTTACGGAAAACCCTACGCAAATGTATTTGAGCGCGCGATCCAGGCCGCTTTGGCGGCCGGCGCCGACCGCCGGCGGATCGCCATGGTCGGCGATACGCTTCATACCGACATTCTCGGCGGTGCGGCCGCAGGGCTTCGCACGGTGCTGATTACTGACCATGGACTTTACAAAGGCATGGATGTTGCGCCGCTTGTTGCAAATAGCGGCATCGTTCCCGACTTTATCGCCGCGACGACGTGAGCGCCGCTGTCTAGTCCGGGGCACCGTTGCGCGCCGCGAGCGCGGTAAAGATCAGCGCCATTCCGGCAAACAGCATATTTATCCCGACGAGCAGGCCGATTGCCCAGCTTGCGGTATCCGGCCAGCCGCGCCAGATGAGATAGGCGAGAAACAGGTCCACGATGCCGCTCAGCAGGGTCCAACCCCAACTGCGGATATGCGCGCGGAACTGTAATGCCAGCAGGACCGAGATAACACCCTGAATAATGAAGAAGGCGACCATGATCATGGTAAGGGTCAATACGCCCTCTGCCGGTTTCAGGACGAGAAGGAGACCGAAGATCACCGCAAGCACGGCGGCCAGTAGTGACCAGAATGTGCCCGGAAGAGATCGTCCGCGAAACAATGTCAGGCCGCGGACAATACCGCCAAATACGAATATCCAGCCGATAAACAGATCGACGACCAGCGTGGCGACTTGCGGAACGATGATGGCGATCGCGCCCAGCAGTCCGACGATTATTCCCTGGAAGAGAAATAGTTTCCAGTGCTTCGCAAGTTCAGCGGCCATTAATCGCCGCATCTCTTCAAGGTTCGACGGAACATTGTCACTCATAACGCTCTCCTACAGAAGTTTTTATCGATCTTCGTTCGACACTATAGGGGCAATGTCGCGGATGGCGAAAGAGGAAATCTCTCGCCTCGGTGCATTCAATTCAATTTAATCGTGCGAAGGCGAAGCGCGTTGGAAATGACTGATACGGACGACAGGCTCATCGCTGCCGCCGCAATCATCGGCGATAACAGTGTTCCCGTGAAGGGATAGAGTATTCCCGCGGCAATCGGGATGCCCGCCCCATTATAGGCGAAGGCGAAGAATAAATTCTCCTTGATGTTGCGAAGCGTTCCGACCGCGAGTTTGCGGGCCCGGACGATGCCGGTGAGGTCGCCCTTGACCAGTGTGATCCCGGCGCTTTCGACCGCAACATCCGCGCCGGTTCCCATGGCGATCCCGACATCGGCCGCGGCAAGAGCGGGCGCATCATTCACGCCGTCGCCCGCCATCGCGATGCGATGACCCGTTTCCCGAAGTTCCTCGATAAGCGCCTTCTTATCCGCCGGCAGAACGTCGGCGCGGACATCGTCGATCCCGAGACGGCTGGCAACGGCTTTCGCGGTCCGTTCGTTATCGCCCGTTGCCATGATGATCTTGATGCCAAGCTCGTGCAGTGCGCGAATGGCCTCCTCTGTCGTCTCCTTGACGGGATCTGCAACCGCGACAATCCCGGCAACAGCATTATCCCGCGCGACATACATGACCGTCTTTCCCTCTTGCTGCAAGTCGGCGGCGCGTTTCTCGAAATCACCGGGATCGAGGTTTTTTTCCTCCATCATCGCGCGGTTTCCAAGGGCGACGGATCGGCCTTCGACTGTGCCTTCCACGCCTTTGCCGGTAACCGCATTGAAATCGCCGGCGGGCGGTATTTTCAGGCCGCGCGCCTCCGCGCCCGAAACAATCGCTTCGGCGAGGGGATGCTCGGAACCCTTCTCAAGCGCCGCCGCAATGGTAAGAAGGGCATCGTCCTCGCCGGTTTGCAGGGCGATCACATCGGTCAGCTTCGGCCGTCCTTCGGTGAGCGTGCCGGTCTTGTCGACAACCAGGACATCGACGGAGGCAAATCTTTCCAATGCTTCGGCATCGCGGATGAGGACGCCGGCCGTCGCGCCGCGTCCGGTTGCCGTCATGATTGACATCGGCGTCGCGAGGCCGAGGGCGCAGGGGCAGGCGATGATGAGAACGGAGACGGCGGCGACGATCGCATGGATCATGGCCGGAGAGGGGCCGAAAACAGCCCAGATGAGAAAGGAAAGAATTGCCACGACAACGACGCTCGGCACGAACCAGGCGGCGACCTTGTCGGCGAGGCCCTGAATGGGGGCGCGGGAACGCTGGGCGGAGGCGACCATTTCAACAATTTTAGAGAGCATGGTGTCGGCACCGACAAGCTCGGCCTTCATAATGAGGGTCCCCGTGCCGTTAAGGGTCCCTCCGGTGAGTTTGTCGCCCTCGCTTTTTTCGACCGGCACCGGCTCGCCGCTGATCATGCTCTCATCGACCGCGGAATGCCCCTCGAGCACGACGCCGTCAACCGGTACGCTGTCACCGGGACGAATGCGCAACTTGTCGCCTTCAAGAATATTCTCGAGCGGCACATCATATTCTGATCCGTCGGAGTTGATCCGCCGTGCCGTTTTCGGGGCCAGATCAAGCAGGGCCTTGATCGCCGAGCCCGTCTGCTCGCGCGCACGGAGTTCAAGCACCTGCCCCAAAAAGACAAGGGCGATGATCACCGCCGCGGCCTCGAAATACACCGGGACAATTCCCGCGGCGGTCCGAAATGAAGACGGAAAGCTTCCGGGAACCAGTGTTGCGACAAGACTGAACGCATAGGCGGCGGCCACGCCGAGCATGATCAGCGTCCACATATTGGGGCTGCGATTGATGATTGATGACCAACCCCGTTTAAAGAAGGGAATTGCCGCCCAGAGGACAACAGGGGTCGCCAGCGCAAGCTGGATCCAGGTTGAAAGCCGCGCGCCGATCCAGCTGTCAAAGGGCAATCCCACCATTTCGCCCATCGTAAGGACAAGAAGCGGCAAGGCGAGCGCCGTGCTCACCCAGAAACGGCGGGTGAAATCGATAAGTTCGGGATTTGGGCCATCGTCGGCGCCGGGCGCGCCCATCGGCTCCAGGGCCATTCCGCATTTCGGGCAATCGCCGGGTTGATCCCGGATAATTTCCGGGTGCATCGGGCAGGTATATTGCGTCGCTTTGGGCTGGGATTTCTGGTGCTTTTTATGACCGCCGCTCAAATAGAAAAATGGATCGGCCACAAATCTGTCATGGCATTTTTGCGAGCAGAAATGATAGGTCTCGTCATTGTGAACATGGTTCGGCTTGCCGGCGTTCAGCGTCACTGTCATACCGCACACCGGGTCGGTTGCCGTTTCTTTTTCCGCAGAAGTCAAGGTCGTGGTCCTATCTCGCAACGATGGGGATCCAGCCTGCCTTCTCGCGCAGCCACTGGAAGGCCACGTATAACATGGGGATTAGAAGCATGCCAACAGTCGCGGCAGCCAGCATTCCGGAAAAAACGGGGATGCCAAGGGCGACCATCGCGCCCGCGCCTGCCCCCTTGGCCAGAACCAGCGGGACCAGGCCCATGATGAAGGCAAAGCTCGTCATCATGACGGGACGGAAACGAAGCCTTGCGCCATCGGCGGCGGACTCGTTGAGCGAGTGACCGAGATTGCGTTGTTCCAGGGCAAAGGTATTGATAAGGATAGCATTCTTGGCCGCAAGCGCAATCAGCACAACGATACCAATCTGCGCGTAAAGATCGAACGACAGCCCCGCGATCCGGATGCCAGCGAGAGCGCCAAGCACCGCAACCACGACGGAGGCGAGAATGGCGATCGGAATGCTCCAGCTCTCATATAGCGCGACCAGGAAAAGATAGGCGAATACAAAGGCGAGGCTGATGACCAGCGAGGTCTTGCCAGCCGCCTCCACCTGCTGCAGGGCCAGGCCGGTCCATTCGTAGGCGTAACCCGACGGCAAGCTGTTGGCGGAGATTTTTTCCATATTCGACATGGCAACGCCGAGCCCGCTCTCTGCGGCGGGATTACCAAGAACCGAGGCGGCCTGATAGTTATTGTACCGGGTGATCTGGCGCGGGCCGCTGCTGAGCTTGGCTTCCGTGAAGCTGGAAATCGGGACCATTTCGCCGGAGGAATTGCGGACCTGTATCTTGTAAATATCCTCGATCTTCGCGCGAAACTCCTCGCTTCCCTGCACATATACCGTCCATGTGCGGCCGAAGAGGTTGAAATCATTGACATAGTAACCGCCCAGCTGGCTTTGCAGCGCCGCAAATATGTCGGAAATCTCAATCCCGAGCGTTTTTGCCTTGTCCCGATCGATCTTGAGGGAAACCTGCGGGGTGTTTGCCTCAAAGGTCGAGAAGGCGCTGGCGATCGCGGGGTCCTGATTGGCTTCGACCACGAGATTGCGCAGCACGGCGCCCATCTCGAACGGTTCCTGCCCTTCCAATGCTTCCAGCACATATTCGAAGCCGCCGGCATTCCCGAGGCCATCAATGGCCGGGGGATTGAGCGGGATATAGACGGCCTCTGCGATACCCGAGAGCTTTTGCGCCGCCCGTTGAAGCACCGCGCCGGCGCTTAATTCCGGCGAATTGCGTTCCGCATAGGGTTTGAGGTTAAGAAACACGACGCCGGCATTTGATGCGTTGCTGCCGCTCAGAAGGTCGAGGCCTGTAACTTGACCGATGATTCGGACGGCCGGATCGCCTTTCAGCGCCGCGGAAGTCATTTCTGCAACCTTCAAGGTGCGGTTGAAGGACGCGCCTGCCGGAAGCTGGAAGATGACCATGACATAGCCCTTGTCTTCCTCCGGTACGAAGCCGGCCGGAGTGGATTTTATACCGTAACCCGCCAACAGGCCGAACCCCGCCGCGACGGCAAGGGACAAGGCCGAAACACGCACAAGCTTCTTGATGATCCCGGCGTAGCCATCGCCGACTTTATTTATGAAACCGGTTACCGGCCGCATAAAGACGACGGGTTTGCCCGGGCGCAGGAAAAGAGCGCAGAGCGCGGGCGAGAGGGTCAGGGCATTAATGGCCGAGATGACCATCGCGGCGGAAATGGCAACGGCAAACTGCCGGAACAATACGCCGGAGGAGCCGGGCAGAACCGCCACGGGAACAAACACCGCGAGCAGCACGAAAGTGATCGCGATAATCGATCCGGCGATTTCCGTCATCGCTTTATGTGCCGCCTGCGCAGGCGACAGATGCGGATCCTCTTCCATCACCCGTTCCACATTCTCGACGACGATGATGGCGTCGTCGACAACGATCCCGATAGCCAGCACAAGCGCCAGAAGCGAAATGATATTCGCGGTATAGCCCAGCGCGTAAATGACGGCGAGGGCGCCAATAATCGCGACGGGAACGGCGAAAAGCGGAATGAGGGTCGCACGAAAGCGCCCGAGGAAAACGAAGACGACGATGGCGACAAGCACAAAGGCTTCTATCAGTGTCTCGATCACTTTCGAGATCATGTCATCAACGAATTCTGCGCTGTCGACGAACTTGTGGTAGGCCAGACTGGTCGGAAACCGTTCCGATAGATCGGCGATTTTCTCTTCCACGGCCTTCGCGGTGATCACCGCATTGGCCCCGGGGGAGAGATATATGGCGACGCCCGCCGCTTCGGCATCCCCTAAATTGATTTGCTGCTGCGCACTTTGTGCGCCGAGCTCGACGCGGGCGACATCCCTGATACGAATGATCGAACCGTCGTCCTGCGCCCTCAGGATGATGCTACCGAATTCCTCCGCCGATGAAAGCCGTCCCTTCGTATTGACGGTGAGTTGAAGGCTCTGGTTATCGGAGATCGGCGGCGCCCCGAGGCGGCCAGCGGGGGCCTGGATATTCTGGTTGCGGATCGCGTCGATAATATCCTGATTTGTCAGGTTCAGATTGGCCATCAATGTCGGATTATCGATCCAGATCCGCATGGCATAGGAGGAGGCGCCGAGAATGGTGGCATCACCAACCCCGGGAAGACGTTTCAGCTGATCGACAACGTTGATCGTGAGATAGTTGCTGATGAAAAGCTGATCGAGGCTGGCGTCTTCCGAATAGAAACCGAAAATCTGCAGGATCGAACTTGATTGTTTCTGCACGGTGACGCCGTTCTGCTGCACCGTATCGGGGAGGGACGACAGCGCCTGGCTTACTCGCGTCTGTGTATTCACCGTTGCAAGATCCGGATCGGTGCCAACGGCGAAAGTCGCCGTCAATGCGTAGCTCCCGTCGGAATTGCTGACGGATTTCATGTAGATCATGTCATCGACGCCATTGACCGCGCTCTCAATAGGCTGGGCGACCGTATCCGCGACGACCTTGGCATCAGCGCCGGAATAGGTCGTGGTCACCTGCACCGTCGGCGGCGTGATTTCCGGATATTGGGAGACCGGGATCACGAACATGGACAGAATGCCCGCCAGCGTGATGACGAGAGAAATGACGATGGCGAATTTCGGGCGGCGGATGAAAAAATCGAAAATCATCAATTCGCCTCGCTCTGCGGGGCGGTTTTGGGATTTACGGATATGCCGTTCCGGACCTTCTGCTGTCCGGCAACAATGACGCGATCACCAAGGTTGAGGCCTTTTTCAACGACCAGGGAAAGCCCCTGCTGTGCGCCGGTCACAATGCGCCGGACGGCCACTTTGTCATCCGCCTCGACTGTAAAGACATAGGGGCCCTGCTGATCAAGCAGCAAGGCGTCTTGCGGAATGACCAGATGTTTTTGCGCTTCCTTGCTTTCGATAATGACGCTGACGAGTTGCTGGTCGACCAGCAGCATATCCGGGTTCGGAAATTCGGCGCGGACCGTTATGGTATTGGTCGCATCATTTGCGCTTGGGTCCGCATAAATGATCCGTCCCCCCTGCTGGTAAAGCGTATCATCCGGCAGCCTTAATTTTACCGTCACGTCATCGGCGTTGAGGCGCCGTTTGCTGATTTCCGTAAAAAGCCGGTCGGGAACGGGCCAGGCCACGTGAACAGGATCCTGCGCGACGAGCAGGGCGAGCGCCTCGCTTGATGGCCCGACAAGGGATCCCTTGGTTTCATTGGCCTTACCGATGCGGCCTGTTATCGGCGCCCGTATCTCGGTATAGCCAAGATTGATTTCCGCAAGAGAAAGTTCCGCCTTTCGCGCGGCGACAGTGGCCTGGGCACCTTCATATTGTGCGAGATCCTGATCAAGTTGCGCCTGAGAAACCGCCTTTCGCGCCACCAGTTCCTTTGAGCGTTCATAATCAAGTTTGGCCAGCTTTTCTGTCGCGACGGCGCTCGCCAGGTTCGCGCGGGCCTCTGCGACGTTCGCCTCATAAATGCTTTTTTCGATCTTAAAGAGCAGATCTCCGGCATTCACGCGGCTGCCTTCGACGTAGGATACTTCGGAGAGATACCCTTCTATCCGGGCATTGATCTCGACGCGGGCAGTGGCCTCCACCCGGCCATAAAAGACGGATTCGTTCGCAATTTCCTTCTCAATCACCTTTGCGACGAGAACGGCGGGAGCGGCCGGCGCGCCGGCGGCGCCCGATTGCGCGGCGACGAAATGGACCGGCCCGAAACTGACGACAACAAGCACGAGGGACGCAAGAATAAGACCGGAAAGCCGTCGCATGAGGCCCCCTCCATTTTATAAATTCAGCCGGATTTTATTGTTTCATTTATTGCCCGTTCCGTAAACCTTGCGGTGAGAAAAACGCCGCGAAAATTTTCTGCGCCTGTCGCGGAATTTGATCTGCAATATTTGTTTGAACGGCGGTGCCTATCGACAATTCAGGCAGGGATCATTTACGTCGAAGGCGGGCAATGGTTTCAAGGAGGCCGCGGGTCGATCCGTCTTTTTCGTCAAGCCCGCTCTTCTCTCCGATCAAGGGCAGCAGGGTTGCCGCAAGTTCCTTACCGAGCTCGACCCCCCATTGATCGAAGCTGTTGATCCCCCAGATTACCCCTTCGACAAAGACGCGGTGCTCATACAGAGCAATTATCCGACCCAAAGTATAGGGATCCAGCTTCCGGTAAATGAGCGTTGTGGAGGGGCGGTTTCCGGGAAAGGTCTGATGAACCGCCGCGTCGAGGCGCTCTTGCGATGCGCCCATGGCGGTGAGGTTTTCGATCACCTCTGCAAGGCTGCGCCCGCGCATCAACGCTTCCGACTGCGCGAGGCAGTTCGCGAGCAGCAGGTGATGATGATTTTGCAGATCCGTTTCATGAGACTGTGCGGCGACCAAGAATTCGCAAGGGATCACCTGGCTTCCCTGATGGATGAGCTGGTAGAAGGCATGCTGTCCGTTGGTTCCCGGCTCGCCCCAGACAATAGGGCCGGTTTTTTGGGGAACAACCTCACCTTCAAGCGTAATGCTCTTGCCGTTGCTCTCCATATCGAGTTGTTGGAGATAGGCGGGAAGGCGCGCCAGTCTCTGATCGTAGGGCAGAACCGCCCGGCTGCCATATCCGCGGATATTGTTGTGCCAGATACCGATCAGGCCAAGCATTACGGGCATGTTTTTGTCAAGCGGTGCCCTGCGGAAATGGCGATCCATGGCATGCCCGCCTTCCAAAAACTCGGTGAAGTGCTCCGGGCCGATGGCGATCATCAGGGGAAGGCCAATGGGCCCCCAGACCGAATATCGGCCGCCGACCCAGTCTTCGAACCCGAAAACGCGTTCCGGCGCGATGCCGAATGCGGAAGTTCTTTCAAGCGCGGTTGAAACGGCGGCGAAATGATTGGTTGCCTTGTCCCCGACGGCCCGGGTCATCCAGCTTTTCGCCGTTTCGGCATTCGTCATCGTTTCAATCGTCGTAAAGGTTTTTGATGCGACGATGAAAAGCGTTCTTGCGGGATCAAGATTTTTCAACAGGTCGGCGATATCGGCACTGTCAATATTGGAGACAAAATGTAGCCGGGGGCCGTTGTGATAGGGGGCAAGAGCCCGGGTTGCCATCGCCGGGCCCAGATCCGACCCGCCGATCCCGATGTTGACGACATCCGTAAATGCGCTGCTATCACTGGCGCCAATCTCTCCGGACCGGATTCCCGACGCAAATGCGGCCATTTGCCCCAGAGTGTCATTGATGCCCGGCATAACATCCTCGTCGCCGACAAAGACCGGTTCGTTGCTCCGATTGCGAAGGGCAGTATGCAGCGCCGCACGGCCTTCGGTCCGATTGATGCGCGCGCCTTTGAACATGGCCTCGCGTTTGTCCGCCAGGCCAGACGCCTCTGCAAGTTTGACCAGCAGGTTGCGGGCGGTCTCGTCGAGACTGGTTTTCGAGAAATCGAGCAACATATCATCAAGCGTAATCGAGAAGGTCTCAAAGCGCGCCGGATCGCGCTCGAAGAGTTCGACAAGCGAGGTCGCCTCGATTTCCTTATTATATTCGGCCAGTTCAGACCAAATATCTGCGCTCATCGCGTTTCTCCAGACAGGACGATTGATCGGCTTCCACCAATTTTCGTCTTCGATACTACGCCGGACCGGTTAATGAACTCTCAAAAGCCGGGATATTTTTCCCGGTCCCGATCCGCTACGCCGTTGAATTTACATATCTTCCAAGAGATCGATCAGTTCTTCGCCGTCGGCACCCGTCGCGGCAAGAAACGCCCTGGAGAAAGCCGGGCGCATGATTGCCTTCAATTTCTCGATTTCCGGCTCCGTCGCGATATGAACCTTCATGCCTTCGTCTTTCAGAAGTTTGGGGGCGGCGGCGGCCGAAATTTCGCTGGCCTCGATCGCCCAAAGCGCGGCCTTGCCGCTGGCCTCCCGGATCGCCTGCCGGCTCTTTTCAGGAAGCTTGTCGAACCATTCCGAATTGACATAGCCGTTATAGTAAATCGTGAACAGCGGCAGAATGGTGACATGATCCTGCACATCGTAATATCGCGCCGACAAAGCGGCTGAGATATTGGTCAGCCCGGCATCCAGCTCGCCTTTTTCAAGCGCCTTATAGGCGGCCATGTCGGACATATCGACGGGCGTCGCGCCCATCGCCTCAAAGGCGGCATTGGAGATCGGGCCGAGCCCCTGTATCCTGATATTCTTGAAATCTGACGGCTTGGTCAGGAACCGGCCCTTTGATGTGATCGCCGTTCGCCAGGTCGTGAAAAGCCAGGCGACATTTGTCAGGCCGGTTTCGGCGACTTCCTGCTCCAGTATCTTCGCCGCCCGAGAGCCGTTCCATTTTTTCAGAATCTCGACATTGCGCAGCGCGAAGGGGTCCAGCGTAACATCCATCAGGGGAAGGCTCTCGGCCCAGCGGCTGTTCATTGTAAAGGCGCATTCGATCTCGCCCGCACGGACAGCCGCGGCGTTGCGCGGCGCTTTGACCAGGCTGTTGGCGCCGTTCACCTGAACGTCGATGGCATTTTCAGAGAGGGTTTCGATTTCCGCGGCCCATTGGTCGATAATCTTGGCAATATGATTATCCGGCGGGAGCTGATGGCTGCAGCGCATGATTTCCGCCGACTGGGCGGCGGTCGTGATGCCCGCGACAAGCATCAGGCCGAAGAAGGCGCCCAAAAAAGTTCTCAACGTTATTCTTCCCTCATGCAAATACTTCGGTCGCGCCGATTGGATCGGCACGCCGTCTTTTGATTGCGCAGACTATAATTGGATTGCGGCCCCTTTGTCACGCTTTCGCTTTATGCGGCAACGCTTGCCCGCTCTTCCCATTTCACCGCTTTCAGATCCAGCACGAAAATGGAGTAAATCACGGGAACAAGAAGCAACGTCGTGAAGGTGGCGATGGTCAGGCCGCCGATCTGGGCATAACAGAGCGGCTGCCAGAGGGGTCCGCCATGCAAGGCCAGGGGGCCGAGGCCGAACACCGTCGCGCCAACGGTAATCAGGACGGGGCGCAGCCGGACAATCCCGGCATCAAGCAAGGCTTCGCGCAAGGGTTCCCCTTTTTCGTGCATTTCTTCGATAAAGTCGAAAAGCACGATGATATGGCTGACAATCACGCCGATCAGCGCTACGATCCCGAGAAACGCCATAAACCCGAACGGACTGTTGGTTACGGCGAGCGCGACCAGCGCCCCGATAACGCCATAGGGAACGGCCGCCAGGACGATCAGCGGCTTGACCGCATTTTTGAACTGGAAGACGAGCGCAACGAAAATCAGACCTATGGAAATGCCCATCACCTTGGTCAACTGCTTGAAGCCTTGCTGGGCATTGGCCTGCTCTCCCGTGATTTCCATGGTGAAACCGGGCGGCAGACGCTTTGCGAAGGCGTCAAGATCCTCTTCGATGGCCTTCATCACCTCGGAGGGGAGAACACCGGCGAGTGGAAAGGCGCGTACATTTACGGTGCGGAAATGCTCCTCGCGGAGAATGCGCTCCGTATGCAGTTGATATTCCACGGTCGCGATCTGGCCAAGCGGGACCTTGTTATTGTTGGTCGTCGCAAAGACATAGAGATTGTCAAGATCGGAAAGCTGCGCCCTTTCCGACGGTTTCAATATGGAAACGACAGGAATATCCTTGTCACCGCGTTGCAAGGTCGTTACCTGATTGCCGTTCAGTCCGGCGGACGAGGACGCGGCGATATTCTGGTTCGTCACGCCAGCCAGAAACGCCCGGTCCGGGTCAATCTCGATGCGCAGGCGCAAGGATTCTTCGCCCCAGTCATCGCGTGCCCGCGCGGCATTCGGCGCCTCGGCAAGGATTGC
Source organism: Sneathiella chungangensis (assembly GCF_009882935.1). GTDB lineage: Bacteria > Pseudomonadota > Alphaproteobacteria > Sneathiellales > Sneathiellaceae > Sneathiella > Sneathiella chungangensis. The sequence goes on along the minus strand of NZ_WTVA01000015.1, from coordinate 172,203 downwards.
CACCATTTCGGCGGCCAGTTGCCGCAGCGTCGCAATCTCGGCTGCTGATTCCGGGCCTTCCGATTGAACGGCGGATTTGGCGGAAATTCTGATTTCCACAGGATAGGGCACCGGATTTGTCTGCAACTGCCGAACGTCGATGACGGCCTCTGGAATTTTTGCACTTAGGGCCTGTTGCAGATGCGGGATCAGTTCTGCCGTCAGCTCCTTGTTGTTCAGCCGCATCACAAGCTGCGCATAGTTCCGCTGATGCAATTGCGGTGTGACCGAGAACCAGAAACGCGGCGCGCCGCCCCCAACAAAACTCGCGATCAAGGTGAGAGGATCGCCCCCGCCGTCCGGGCCGAGGCTAGCGCCGAAATCTTCGGCGATTTCCTGAACAATCCTGACTGCCTGGTCGGTGACCCTCTGGGTTTCATGGATGGTGGCGTTATTCCGGAGATTTATATCGGCGTAGAAAAGATACTGCACATCGTCGGGAAAGAACGACGTTTTCAGCGTCTGACTAAGTGGGATGATCAAGGCGATAAAGGCCAAGGACGCAAGCAGGGCTTTCTTGCGGTGATCGATCAGGAAGCTGCCGACGCGGAAATAAAGACCGCTGAACCCGCGCGTCCGCCGCTCTTCAATCGTCGGCTCATGTTTGTTGCGCGGTCTCAGGAGGTAATAGCCGAGAAACGGCAGGAAACTCATGGAGACCAGCCGCGAACAGACCAGCGCCGTCGTCATCACCACCGGCAGGCTGTAGAGGAATTCGCCCGTATTGCCGGTCAACAGCAAAAAGGGAAGATAAGCCACGACATTTGTAATTGTCGCGAACATGATGGCATGGGCGAGTTTGGTGGGGCCGAGCCAGGCAGCAAGAATTCGCGGCTGCCCGGCGGCGAGGCCGCGCTTGATGGCGTCCCCGGCAACAACCGGATCATCGACAAGCAGACCGAGCGCGATGATCAATGTCGCAATGGATACCTGTTGTAACTGTATCCCCAGCGTATCGATGATGCCGAAGGTCATGGCGAGCGTGATCGGGATCGATATCATCATCAGAAGAGCCGAGCGCCATTCCCAGAAGCCAAGGAAGGAAATCGCGACGACAAGCACGATGGCCTCGATCAGGGCGGTCATGAACAGGTCGATATTCTCTGCGACCTGGGACGGCTGATTGGATATGCGCTCGATGACGATGTCGTCGGGCAAGTGTGGCTGCACCTCCTTCAGGACCTGATCAACGGCCTCGCCAAATTTGCCGATCTGACCGCCGTCGCGCATCTGGATGGCGAGCGAGATGGCTTTGCCGCGCTGCCATTTTCCGTTCTCATCCCGCCAGTTATAGTAGTTGAGGAAGGAGGGCGGGGAGACATATCCCGGAACAACCTCGCCGATGTCCCTGAGATAGACCGGCGCGCCGGAGGGGGATTTCGTGAAAGCAGTGCCGCCGATCTGGTCGGGGCTTGTATATTTGCCGATTGGCTCGACCAGGACGCTGGACCCGCTCGCGTAAAACTCGCCGCCGGAAATATCGCTGTTCCGCGCGGCGATCGCGCTGCTCACGTCGTTCGGCGTCAGGCCGTAGGACGCAAGAAGATCCTGCGAATATTCGAGATAGATCCTTTCATCGACGACGCCGGAGCTGTTGACGACGGTGACCAGCGGAATTGTCTGCAGATTGCGGATAATGAGGTTCGTAAAGTCGTCAAGCTCCCGGTAGCTGTATTTACCGCCGGGCGAGGCCTGCAGCTTTTCGTCTGTTTTCTCCGGATCATCGATAACGATGGCGGGCCAGGCATCTTCATGAAAACTGACCTGCGCGAGCTTCGTCAGTAGAAACTCATCCAGTTCCTTGAGGATCGCTGAATCAGAAAGGGTGGTTGTGAAATCAAGCCCGATAAACCCCGCGCCTTTTATAAAAACCGCATCGGACACATCCCCGCGTTTGACAAGGTAGTCCTTGAACAGGTCCATATTCCGTCCGGGCGCGGTGAGGGCGATATCACGCGGCATGACAACAACAAGGGAACGGCGCGAGGCTTCGCTTTTACCACCGGTTTTCCGGGCATTTTCGATCGCGGTTTTGATATCCCGGGCCCTTAAGGAAATTTCCACCGGATTTTCTGTCGGGCTCGCCACCGTCATCAGGATCGCCGCTGTATCGCCGAAACCGTCATTGAACTGGATCGGCCCGGCGCCGGCCGGCAGACTTAAGGATCTGAGGTTCAGGTCGATTTCGTTGAACGCCGCCTTGGTATCATCCAGCGTTTCTTCAAGCTGGATCTGGACGATCGAGAGATTGGGAAGCGTCAAGGATTTAACGGCAAATTTCGTCGGGCTGACGGGGTGCAGGGTTGAGCTGAGCGCGATCTGCTCCTCGATAGGGCGGGTAACCAGCTGTTCTATTTTTGTCGCGTCGGCGCCGGGCCAGCTTGTAATGACCGACGCCACGCGAACCTGGATTGCCGGATCCTTGGCCTTCGGCATCGAGAAATATCCGTAGAGCCCCCACATGAAGACGGCGATCAGCAGGACCCAGGAAATATGCCGGTTTTCGGTAAAATAACGGGCAGTATTGTGGGTTTCCGTAATGTCCTTCATTGGCTAGGCTCCCCTGTCCCAAACAAAGACAACATTACGGAATCACCGCGACTTGCTGGCCGTCCCTGACGAACGAGGCGCCATTGACTACAACCCGTGAATTCGCATCCAGACCGCTCAGAACAGCGATCCGGTTTCCATGCACATCCCCAAGGTCGACGTCGGTCAGCCGGACGATAGTCTTGTCACCCTCCGTCGCAAGCACGAAAACCGCATATCCGTTCGGATCATTCTTCGACCTGACGACGGCGGCAAGCGGGATTAGCGGACCCTGATGGGTTCCGGCACTCTCTCTCGGCAGGCTGAGCGAGGCGATCATTCCAACCTTCAGAAGGCCGTCGCCGTTATCGATATTGACCTTCACGTCGAACACGCGGCTGTTCGTGTCGGCAGACGGGGCAATTTCGGAAATCTTGCCGGTAAAAACCTTTTCGGGATAGGATTGGGTGGTCAGATTCTGGCTGTCCCCGATATTCAGCGATTGCACGGTGCTGTCCGGAACGCCGAACACGGCTTTGACCACGTTCGTATCGGCGATAACGAAGGCGACTGTTTGCGGGTTGGCGAGCGTTCCAACGTCGACATTGCGCTGCAGGACAACGCCGTCGAGTGGCGCGACAAGATCAAAGTCATTTACGTTATTCCGGGCGATCTTCTGCGCGGCCTTGGCATTTTCAAGCTGGGCGACGGCATTTTCATATTCCTGCTTGGCGCTGTCATAATCCGGCGCCGTCATGCTGCCCGATTTGAACAGGGTGGTCGCCCGGTCATAATCCTGCTTGCCCTTGTTGAGATTGGCCTGGGCCGCTGCGACCTGGCTGTCCGCCTGTGTCAGGCTGTCCCGGATATCCTTGGAATCAACCGTCGCAAGGATATCCCCTTTCTTTACCCTGTCCCCGGCCTGAACGGCGCGCTCCGTTCCGTCATCTCCCTTGATCTGCATAAGCTTCGTGACATAGCCGGTTACCTTGAATGTCACATTGACCTGTGTATTGGCTTCAATATTGGCGCTGTAGCGGATATCGCTTGCCGTCGTATCCTCTGTCAGAACGGCCGCCCTGACCGGTTGCAGGGGAGCTGATTCCTGGGCCTCTTCCGAGTCGCAGGCCGTTAGCATCAAAACGCCAATCGCCAAGCCATATCGCAAGGCCGCTTGCCATGTCATCTATTCATCTCCCAGTGCCTGTTCGAGGGCGGCACTGGCATTCCAGACCCCGAGCAATGCCTGATGGTAGTTGTCATTCGCCTGTTGCAGCTGTGCCTGGGCATTCAACAGATCGCTCAGCAGAATGGTTTTCGCCTTATATTGATTAAAGCTGACCCGCAATTCTTCTTCAGCGGCTTTTTTGGCCATTTCGGTCACCGGCACGAGGGCTCTCGCGACTTCTAGGTTGCGAATACTCTGGCTCACTTGCGCGCGGATTTGGTCCTCGTTATCGCGGAGGGAATTTTGCGCCTGCCGGAGGGCAATTCGGGAGCCCGTCACATTGCTCTCGTCCGCTCCCCAGGTGAAGAAATCCCATTTGGCGATAAATCCGACATAAAGGCTCTCGTCCGGCAGCAAGTTCGTGTTGTTGACGCGGCCATAACTGGCGACAAGATTGACCTCCGGCAGATAACCGCTTTTCTGGATGTCGACTTCCGTCTCTGCCGCCTTGACCTGAAGCCGGGCTTCCTGGGTTTCCGGGCGTTTTTCAATCGCCTGATCGGCAGCCTGCTCGGCATCAAAAGTAAGTGCCGGCTTGGCATTTGCCGGGGTTACCCTGAACGGCGTTGAAATATCCCGGCCGAGCAGGGCATTGAGCTGTTGCTTGGTCGTCAGAAGGTCGTTCTGCTGGGTCAGCAGTTGGTGGCGGGCGGAGGCGAGCTGCGCCTCTCCGTTCAGGAGCTGATATTCAAGCTCCGTCTTCTGGGCCACATTGTCCTTGAGGATCTTGACGAGTTCCTCATTGAACTGGACCGAGGATTTCGTCGCGGCAATGGCGCTTTCGTCGCTCAGGATCTGGTAGTAAAGCTGCTTTACCTGCAACGTCACGGATTGCTCCGTTTGCCGGGATTGCTGGCGGGCAATTTCTTTCTGCGTTTTCAGCTTGTCAACATTCAGGCCGATTTCATAGAGGCCCACGAGCGGCTGCGTCGCCGTCAAGGAATAGCGAGTGGTAAATCCGTTCGTCGTATCGATAGAAACGTTCGAAGAGGGAACAGGGCTGCCGCCGACAGTACCGAGCGATCCTTTCTCGAAAGTATATTCATTGTCGACGAAATTCTGCAGCCCGTGAACATGTGCGCTGAGTTGCGGATATTGCTTCGCTTCGACGGCTTTCTTCTGTTCTTCGACGACGTCAATCTGAAGATCGGCATTCTGTAATTGGTAGTTCTGCGCCTTGGCCATCTCGATGGCATCTGCGAGCGTGAGCAACGGCGCATCTGCCGCAAACGCCGAGCCCGCTACAAGGCCGAGGCCGAGCAGTAGGGTTGGCATGACTGGACGTAAATTGACCACGGCAGCTTTCCCCCCAGCACGTTCTTAATGGCGATCAGCAAAAAACATAGCCGGTCACGTGAAATATGTCAAAATGATAAGGGTTCTGGATCGCCACTATCCGCGGATGGCGGGCATTCGTCCGTTCCGCCAAATTATTCAGCCACTTCAAGGGTTTCGAATTCGGCGGGCAAAACTATTTCGATCATTTCAAGATCATCGGAATAGGCGAGTTCCTGGTGCGGGATGCCGGGCGGTTGATGCACACAGGAGCCAGCCTTGAGTGTGACTTCGCCTGTGCCTTCATACCAGAAATTGACCCACCCTTTGAGAATGTAGACCATCTGGAATTCCAGCTCATGGACATGCCTGTCGCCGACAGCATGTTGTCCCGGAACGGCGCGGATGACATGCGCGCCGAAGCGTCCGTCCGTCGCCTCTTTGATACCGAGGTCGCGATACTCGAAAAAGCCGCGAAGGCCGCTGGTGAATTCGGAGTCTTCCGCATGGCTTACAGATAGTTTCATTTTTCTCCCCGTCAGTTTTTTGTTGGCGGCTTCAGGCATTTGCGGTTCGCCTCTCCCCCGTGCGCCAGAGCAGGAGCGCCATGATGCCCATATTCAGCATGTTCCAGGCAATGCCGTTGATGAAGGCCGCCTGATAGGAACCCGTCAGGTCATAAATCAGGCCGGAAATCCAGCCGCCGAGCGCCATCCCGACAACGGTCATCATGATGACAAGGCCAACCCGCTCCCCTGCCTCTTTTGCGGGCAGATATTCGCGGACGATAATGGCGTAGCTCGGCACGATACCTCCCTGCGACAACCCGAAGACAAGGGAGACGATGTACAGGGAGGCGAGACCGTTGAACGGGATATATAAAAAGAGCGCAAGACATTGCAGGAAGGAGCCCAACAGCACCGTCCGGACACCGCCGATACGGTCGGCAAGAAAACCGGAAAGCAGGCGGCTGACTATTCCGCCTGCGAGCATAATGGACAGCATTTCCGCCCCGGCGGAGACACCGAAGCCGAGATCGGCGCAGTAGGCGACGATATGGACCTGCGGCATGGACATGGCGACGCAGCAGCTGATCCCCGCGATGCATAGCAGGATTTGAAGGGCGCGCGGCGAAATATCGATGCGGCGCTTGGTGACCGGAAGGGCGTCCGGGGCCGATGAGATATCCACCACATGCGCCGGTATGCGCTTCTTCAGGAGAAACGCCACCGGTATCATGACGCAAACGGAGACAACGGCGACCAGCATATAGGCGTCGCGCCATCCATCCGACGCCATGACCTCTTTCAGGACGAGCGGCCAGAATGTGCCGGCGAGATAATTACCGCTGGCGGCGGCGGCGACGGCTATGCCCCTGTTGCGTTCAAACCAGTGCGATAAGTCGGCGATGAGCGGGCCGAATGTGACCGCGGATCCGGATCCGATCAAAATGCCCTGTACCGCAGCGAATATCCAGACATTCCCCGAGAGGGATCCAAGCGCAAATCCCGCACCCAGCATCAGGGCGGAGACAATCATCGGTAATACGATGCCGAACCGGTCGACGAGGCGCCCGAATACGAAATTGCCGAGGGCGAAGCCGATCATCGTCGTCGTATAGGGGATTGACGCTTCGGAGCGATCAATGCCGAATTCTTCCTGTACCGCTGGCAGGACGACAACAACGGCCCACATTCCGGCACTTCCGACAAGGGAGATGAGCACGGATACGCAAAGGCGAACCCAGGAATAACCGCTGTCAAGATAGGGTGTCCCGGGCAAACTCTGAGACGAAAAGATAGACAAGAGAAACGCCCTTTCCCGCGAACAAGGCGATGGTTTTTGTTGATTTTCGATCCACCCTATCACAGCCGGCAGGGGCCCTGCATCCCTTTTGATCGAACGCGGATAGTTGTTTGATAATTGGGGAGAAGCGAGTAAGCTTGAATTCAATGAACGCAGATAAAATACGAGAGTTTCTGGAGCAGACGCTGGGGCATATTACGGCTCTCGGGTCGGACGTGAATATTATTTCCCAGATTCTGGCGGTCATTGGCGGGCTGCTCGTCGCCTATTTCACGCGCCGCCAGCTAAAGACTGCTCTCCTCAGTCTGCAAGGTCATTTTCCGCCGCGCTCGCCGTTCGCAAGGGGGCTTGAAATACTGGCGGGGTTGTCGCTGCCGCTGATCTGGCTGGCGATCGAATTTGCAATTCTCGCAATTTTTCAGGGCGTGGGGCCGCCGTCCCACATCATCAGCGCGATCTGTTCCCTGCTGGTCGCCTGGATTGTCATCAATGTCGTCACCAGCCTTGCGGAAAATAAAATCTGGGCGCGCCTGGTCGCGTTCTGCGCCTGGACAATAGCGGCGCTCAATATCCTGGGCTTGCTAACTCCGACACTGGTTTTTCTCGAAAACCTGGCCTTCAATCTCGGAGATACCCGCATCTCGATGCTGGGCGTCGCCAAGGCCGTCGTCGCCGGCATCATCGTTTTCTGGATTACCTTCGGGCTGTCCCGCTTTCTGGAGGCGCGGATCCATAAGTCGCGGGCCCTGACGCCGTCGGTTCAGGTGCTGACCGCGAAACTGGTCCGCGTCGGACTGATATCGGCGGCCGTCCTGATCATACTTTCCAACTCCGGCATAAACATCACGGCGTTTGCCGTCTTCAGTGGTGCGCTGGGCGTTGGCATTGGTTTCGGCCTTCAGAAAATCGTGTCCAATCTCATCAGCGGCATCATTCTGCTGCTCGATCGCAGTATCAAGCCTGGCGATGTCATCGAGGTCGGACAAACCTATGGCAGGGTCAATGCCATGGGCGCGCGCTACGCCTCGGTGATTACCCGTGATGCCACGGAATTTCTCATTCCGAACGAAGACCTGATCACCCAACAGGTGATCAACTGGTCCTACAGTTCAAAGAATGTACGGATGCGCGCACCGATCGGCGTCTCTTATGACACGGACATCCCGAAGGCGCTGAAATTGATTGAAGGGGCGGCGAAGGATGTTCCCCGAGTGCTTGAAAACCCGGCGCCGCGTTGTCTGATGCGCGGGTTCGGCGATAGTTCCATCGATCTTGAGCTTCGTTTCTGGATCGCCGATCCCGAAGAGGGCTGCCGGAATGTCACCAGCGATGTCCTGGTCAGCGTCTGGGCTTTATTCCGAAAGGAAGGGATCAATGTCCCCTTTCCACAGCGAGATATTCGTGTTGAAATGGTCGACGCCAAAAACCAATCCTGAAAACAAGGGTATAAAATGATCGAAAATACCATTGCGGCCTGGCATGAATGCGTCGAAACGGGCGATCCGGTGAAACTGGACGCGCTTCTGCATGAAGACGCGACCTTCCACAGCCCCGTTGTTCATACGCCGCAACGTGGCAAGTCAATTACGTTCATGTATCTGATGGCCGCCTTCAAGGTATTGAACGGCGACAGCTTTACCTATGTGCGCGAGGTTGTCGGCCCGTCGGATGCCGTACTCGAATTCACAACAACCATAGACGGCATCGATATTAATGGCGTAGATATCATCCACTGGGGCGACGATGGCCGGATTACCGATTTCAAGGTGATGATCCGGCCACTAAAGGCGATAAATCTTGTTCATCAGATGATGGCGTCGATGCTGACTAAATCCGCGAAAGTAATGTAATTTTCTTGCAAAATGGCTGTGAACAATGACGACTGATCAAATTCTGCTGTTTTCGCTGTTTGGTATTGTCTTCGCGCTCCTGATCTGGGGCCGATGGCGATATGACCTCATTGCCTTCGTGGCGCTCGTCATCGCCCTTGTTCTCGGCCTTGTCCCGACGGAGCAGGCCTTTGCCGGCTTCGGTCATCCGGCGACAATTATTATTGCGCTGGTGCTTGTCGTCTCCCGGGGGCTCGTGAATTCCGGGGCGGTCGACCTGATTACGCGACGACTGACCTCGCTGGACTTGAAGCTTTCCAGCCATATCGCCGCAATGAGCGGATTAGGCGCGATTTTCTCAGCCTTCATGAATAACGTCGCGGCGCTTGCCATGTTGATGCCGGTGGATTTGCAGGCGTCCGCCAAGGCCAAGCGCGCGCCGCGCGTCACCCTCATGCCGCTTGCATTTGCGACCATTCTGGGCGGCCTGATCACGCTGATCGGGACACCGCCGAACATCATCATTGCCGCCTATCGGGAAAGCGCGCTGGGGGAGCCTTTCGGGATGTTCGATTTTGCGCCGGTCGGCCTCGCCTGTGCGATTATCGGTATCGTGTTCATTACGGTCATCGGCTGGCGACTGATCCCGGGATCTCGGGACAGTAAGGCGCCGACGGTCGACCTTCTTGATCAGGAGGGCTATCTCGCGGAATTGCTGGTGCCCAAGGAATCTCCGGCCATCGGCATGCTGGTGCGGGAGCTCGATCAGGTGGCGGATGACAGTGACGCCGCCGTTGTCGGCCTTGTCCGGAACGGCAAGCGGCTCGCCGGTCAGGCGCGAAACGTCGAAATCCGCGCCGGCGACATTTTGGTCGTGGATGCAGTCGCCAAGGGGATCGATCAGTTTCGCGGCGCGATGAAGCTCGAATTCGATGGCGAGAAACGCCACGAAAAAGCGGTCGCGGGCGGCATGGTGCTGATGGAATTCGTGGTGCCGCGCTACGCCCGCATCGAGGGGCGTTCGGCGATGTCGCTTCGACTGCTGATGCGCCATGGGGTGACTCTTCTGGGTGTGTCGCGTCAGGGGCAGAAATTTCGCGACCGCGTCCGCAAGCTTGATATTCAGGCGGGCGATATCCTGCTGCTGCTCGGCCCGGTCGACCGGGTTCCGGAAGTTGCCCAATGGCTTGGTGTCCTGCCGCTGGCGGAAAGGGGTCTTTCGGTCACCCAGTATAAGCGGGCCGGTCTCGCGGCCGGCATTTTTGCCGTTGCCATTGCCGTTGCCAGTTTCGGCTGGCTTTATCTTGCCGTTGCTCTGGCGATTGTCGTTGCGGCTTATGTGGTGCTCGATATCGTTCCGATCCAGGAGGTCTACCAGCATATTGAATGGCCGGTAATTGTCTTGCTCGGGTCGATGATCCCGCTTGGTACCGCCCTTGAAGAATCAGGGGGTACCGGGCTGATCGCGGGAAGCATCGTGGACCTTACGGCCGGTCTTCCCGTTATCGTGGTTCTGACCGTCCTGATGGTGGTGATCATGACCCTCTCCGACGTGCTCAACAACACGGCGACGGCGGTTATCGGCGCCCCGATTGCTGTCGATATCGCCAACCGGCTCGGCGCCAATCCCGATCCGTTTCTGATGGTCGTTGCCGTGGCCGCGTCCTGCGCCTTTCTCACGCCTATCGGTCACAAGAATAACACGTTGATTATGGGGCCGGGCGGTTATAAATTCGGCGATTACTGGCGCATGGGATTGCCGCTTGAGATACTCGTGATAGCCGTAGCCATTCCGTCGATACTCTTTTTCTGGCCGCTTTAACAAGCGACGGTTTTATAGAGAAAATTTAACCCATAGAAGATTTAAAAGGTCGTAGACATGCTGAAGAACAAAGTGGCTGTGATTACAGGCTCAACCTCCGGTATCGGGGAGGGATGCGCCCGGGCGCTGGCGAAAGAGGGATGCCATCTGGTGATCAACGGCTTCGGTGACGCCTCGGAAATCGAAGCCTTGCGCGCGTCCTTTGAAGCGGATTACGGAATTACCTGCCTGTATAGCCCGGCGGATATGACCAAGCCGGATGAAATTGCCGAGATGTTCGAGATGACGGTCCGGGAACTGGGCGGCGTCGATATCCTGATAAATAATGCAGGCATCCAATATGTCTCGCCGATCGCGGAATTCCCGACGGAGAAATGGGATGCGATCATCGCGATTAACCTCTCCTCCGCCTTTCATACCATGCATCACGCCATCCCGATCATGACCAAACGGGGCTGGGGCCGCATCATCAATACGGCATCAGCCCATGCGCTGGTGGCCTCCCCCAACAAGAGTGCCTATGTCGCCGCCAAGCATGGCATTGCCGGCCTGACGAAGACCGCGGCGCTGGAGGTTGCGCGGGACAACATCACTGTGAACGCGATTTGCCCCGGATATGTCTGGACGCCTTTGGTCGAAAAGCAGATTCCCGACACGGCGCGGACCCGCGGAATGACGGAGGAAGAGGTTATCAACGACGTTATGCTGGCGTCGGCGGCGACGAAAAAATTCACGTCGATCGAGCAGGTCGCGGCGCTAGCCCTCTTCCTGTGCGGTGAGGCGGCGGAAAATATCACCGGCAGCCTGCAGGTCATCGATGGCGGCTGGACAGCGCAATAAACGGACGGAACAGCCATGGCGGGCGCGGATAGCATAGGTCTCAAAATTACCGGAAAGCCGAAGGATATCGGCGGGTTTGAGGTGCGCCGTCTTCTGCCGGTCGCGCAGCGGCGTTCCGTCGGCGCGTTTGTTTTCCTCGATCACATGGGACCGGCACTGCTCGCGAAGGGAGAGGGGATGGATGTCGGACCGCATCCGCATATCGGCCTCGCTACCGTCACCTATCTCTATGAAGGGTCTATTTTTCACCGCGACAGCCTTGGCTCCGAACAGGAGATTTCGCCGGGCGACGTCAACTGGATGACGGCCGGGCGCGGTATCGTCCATTCCGAACGAAGCAGCGAGGCGGCGCGGGCCACCGAACGGACTGTCCATGGGCTTCAGATGTGGGTGGCGCTGCCCAGGGAATGCGAGGAGATGGAACCCGCGTTCGTTCATACGCCGAAATCGGCGTTGCCGGAGCTGTCCGGAGAGGGTTGGCAGGGTCGCCTGATCGCCGGAAGCCTTTACGGAAAAACGTCGCCTGTTGCGACATTGAGCCGCCTGTTTTTCGCGGATATTCGGGCCGATGCCGGGACGTCACTCTTGTTCGCACCGGATTATGAAGAAGCGGCGGTTTATGTCGTGGAAGGGGAGCTGGATATCGACGGCACCACTGTTGACGCCGGGACGCTTGCCGTCCTTGATGCGCATCCGGAAGTGACGCTGACAACAATGAAGGAAACCGTATTTGCGGTTTTCGGCGGTGACGCCCTTCCGGAGCCCCGCCATATGTACTGGAACTTCGTTTCGACAAGCCGCGAGCGAATTGAACAGGCGAAAAACGATTGGCGCGCCCGGCGATTTGACCCCGTGCCGGGCGACGATGGCTACGTACCATTGCCTGAATGACCCTGTGATCAACATACACGCGCTTGTTGCGTCGAAGCAGTTGACAGCGATCCCATACAAGGCTTTGATGTTTTCCGAGCTAAATTACCGGTAATGCAGGGGGGGCATCCGTGTTGCGGCCCGTGCCCATAGAAGAACAATAAAAAGGGACATCCAAATGAGTTGGGAAAAAGAAATTGAAGAGTTGAGACTCCGTCAGGCCCATGCCAAGAAAATGGGCGGGGAGGAAAAACTCGCGCGTCATATCAATGCCGGCAAACTCCCGGTGCGCGAGCGAATTGAGAAAATTCTCGATGACGGAACTTTTGAGGAAGTCGGCTCCATCACCGGCAAGGTCGAATATGACGCGGATGGCAATATCGTCAGCATGCAACCGGCGAATCTGATTACCGGGCGGGGCCGTGTAAATGGTCGGCGTGTGGTCGTTGCCGGGGATGACTTTACGGTTCGCGGCGGCGCCAATGATGCGGGCATTCGCGAAAAACTCATCCATGTGGAGAATATGGCCGGATCCCTCCATCTGCCGCTCATCCGTCTTGTCGATGGCACGGGCGGCGGCGGGTCGGTCAAGACGATTGAAACCGAGGGGCGCACCTATGTTCCCGAGGTGCGTGGCTGGGATACGGTCATCGAAAATCTGTCGAAGGTGCCGGTCGTCGCGCTGGCGCTGGGATCGACAGCAGGGCTTGGCGCGGCCCGTGTCGCGGCAAGCCATTATTCCGTTATGGTCAAGGAGACGTCGCAGATGTTCGTCGCCGGCCCGCCGGTCGTTGCGCGCACCGGCGAGAACCTGACCAAGAACGAACTTGGCGGCTCGGATATCCATACCCGGAACGGCGCCGTCGATGACGAGGCGAAATCGGAGGAGGAGGCGTTTGAAAAGGCGCGGCGGTTCCTGTCCTACCTGCCACCGTCGGTTTTCGAACTCCCGGAGCGGGTGGAGACGGGGGATGACCCGAACCGGCGCGAGGAGTGGCTTATTGACGCCATCCCGCGCGACCCGCGCAAGGTATACAAGATGCGCAAGATTATCGAGGCCGTTGTCGACAAGGACAGCTTCTTCGAGATTGGCAAAAAATGGGGGCGCTCGGTCATCACCGGGTTCGCCCGTCTCGACGGCTGGCCCGTCGCCATCATGGCCAGTGATCCCTACCATTATGCCGGGGCCTGGACGGCGGATGCCGCGCAAAAGGTGGTGCGCTTCGTCGATCTGGCGCAGACATTCCATTTGCCGGTCGCCCATCTTGCGGATATTCCGGGATTCCTTGTTGGCCGGCAGGCGGAGGAAGAAGCGACGATCCGGCATGGCGTCCGGGCGATGGCCGCGATTGCGCAGGCGACCGTTCCCTGGTGCGCCATCCTGGTGCGTAAAACCTATGGTGTCGCGGGTGCCGCACATATGAATTCCGGCCGTTTCAATCTCCGCTATGCCTGGCCATCGGGTGACTGGGGATCGCTCCCGATCGCGGGCGGTCTGGAGGCGGCCTATAAATCGGAGATTGAAGCCTCCGACGATCCCAAGGCCAAACTTGACGAGATCGAGGAGAGGCTCAACCTGCTACGCTCTCCTTTCCGGACGGCGGAGCGCTTCATGATCGAAGAGATTGTCGACCCGAGGGATACCCGCAAACTGCTGTGTGATTTCGCGGAGATGGCCGCACCATTGCGGGAGACCGGGGTTTCTACCTTCCGGGTGCGCCCCTGATGGAATTCAAACGGTCCGATCACCTGCCAATTCGCTAATTGATAGGCTATTTGGCAATTTTCAGGGCAATTTTGCGGATTTTAGGATAGTTTTTGGTAATAGTTTGGTCACATTGCCTTCGCGATGAATAGTATTATGTGCGAGGTTTGGTGCTCACTCTATTTCAAGGACGACGCGTGCAATGCCCGTAAAACATCTCCAGCGACTTCGCGCTGAAATCCGCGCGCATTATCTCACGGACGAGGCGGCAGCGGTTCGCCGGCTTATCGATGATCTGGACTTGCCCGATGCAGCGCGGGAGCGGATCGTCGACACGGCCGCCGGACTCGTCGAGGAATTGCGGCGCGCGGATAGTCCCGGTGTCATGGAAACCTTTCTCGGTGAGTATGGCCTTTCCACGGAGGAGGGCGTCGCGCTGATGTGTCTTGCCGAAGCGCTTCTGCGCGTTCCCGATGAGATAACCATGGACGCCCTGATCAGTGACAAGATCGCCCCGGCGGACTGGAGCAAGCATCTCGGCCACTCCGCCTCGCCGCTGGTAAATGCCTCGACCTGGGGTCTGATGCTGACGGGCAAGGTCGTGCATCCGCTCGGCGAGGGGACGCTCGATGTCGTCGGGCAGCTTCGCAAGCTGGTCAAACGGGTGGGGGAGCCGGTTATTCGCACGGCAGTCGCCCAGTCGATGAAAATTCTCGGGCACCAGTTCGTGCTTGGCCGGAACATCGGGGAAGCAATGACCCGCGCCAGCGGCATGGAGAAGAAGGGCTACACCTACTCCTACGATATGCTGGGGGAGGCGGCGCGCACCGCAGAGGACGCGCAGCGGTACTTCATGGCCTACTCGAAAGCGATTTCCAGCATTTCGGAACATAGCCGAAACGCCGATATCCGGTCCAACCCCGGAATTTCGGTAAAGCTCTCCGCCCTGCATCCGCGCTATGAATATACACAGAGGAAACGCGTCCTCGATGAACTTGTCCCGCGCCTCTCATCCCTCGTTTTTCAGGCCAAGAATGCCAATATGGGATTCAATATCGACGCGGAGGAGGCGGACCGTCTCGATCTTTCGCTGGATATCATCGAGGCCGTGCTGGCGAGCCCCGACCTCAAGGGCTGGGACGGGTTCGGCGTGGTCGTGCAGGCCTATGGCCCGCGCGCCGCATATGTCATCGACTGGCTCCATGCGCTGTCGAAGCGGCTTGACCGGAAGATTATGGTGCGGCTCGTGAAGGGCGCCTACTGGGATACGGAAATAAAGCTCGCCCAGGTGATGGGGTACGAAGGATATCCGGTTTTCACCCGCAAGGCGGCGACGGATGTCAGCTATCTGGCCTGCGCGAAAAAACTGCTTGCGATGACGGACCGGCTCTATCCGCAGTTCGCCACCCACAATGCCCATTCCATTGCGGCCATTCTGGACATGGCGGACGGGGTTGAGAATTTCGAATTTCAGCGCCTCCATGGCATGGGGGAGGGGCTGCATGACCTTGTCATGAAGAAGAACGGCAACCGCTGCCGGATTTACGCGCCCGTCGGCGTGCATGAAGACCTGCTTGCCTATCTTGTGCGACGGCTTTTGGAAAATGGCGCCAACAGTTCCTTCGTCAATCAGGTTCTCGACGAAAAGGTGCCGCCCCGGCAGGTGGTGCGCGATCCAGTCGCGACGATCCTCGGGTATCCAACGATTGCGAACGATAAAATCCCGAGCCCGCGGGCCCTGTACGGCGCCGCACGGAAAAACTCGGCCGGGATCAATTTCGCGAATCCGTCGGTTCTCGACGATTTTGACGCGGCGAGAAACGCCTTCAAGGCGGCCTCATGGCAGGCCGCCCCGGTTATCGATGGCAGGACGAAGCCGGGCGACGGGCATGAGGTGCGCAATCCATCCAACCGGGCGGATATCGTCGGAAAATGCATCGACGCGACGGTGGAAGACGTCCGCGAAGCCATTGCCGTTGCAAGTTCCGCCGCGCCGGCCTGGCGCAACACGGCGGCCGACACCCGCGCGGATATCCTGGAGAAGATTGCTGATCTTTATGAGGAAAACCGTGTCGAGCTCATGGCGCTGCTCTCCCGGGAGGCTGGAAAGTCGTTGATGGACGGCATATCCGAAGTGCGCGAGGCCGCAGATTTCTGCCGCTATTATGCAGTGCGCATGCGGGAGGATAAGGCAAATGGCGGGCGTGAGGCGCGTGGACTGTTTGTCTGCATATCACCATGGAATTTTCCGCTGGCGATTTTTACCGGGCAGATCGTTGCGGCACTCGTCGCCGGGAATACGGTTATTGCCAAACCGGCGGAGCAGACGCCGCTGATTGCCGCGCGCGCGGTCGCGCTGATGCAGGAGGCCGGGGTGCCGGCGAATGTTCTTCAGCTTCTGCCGGGCGATGGCGCGATTGTCGGGGCGGCGCTTGTCTCGCAACCGGAGATCAAGGGCGTCTGCTTTACGGGATCGACGGAGACAGCGCAGCGGATTGCCCGGGCGATGGCGGAGAATGCCGATCCCGAAGCCCCTCTCATTGCGGAAACCGGCGGCCTCAATGCGATGATCGTGGATTCGAGCGCGCTGCCCGAACAGGCGGTGCGGGATATTATCGCCTCCGCCTTCCAGTCCGCGGGCCAGCGATGCTCGGCCCTTCGTGTTCTCTATGTTCAGGAGGACGTCGCCGATAAGGTCATCCATATGCTGGAAGGCGCCATGGCGGAACTTAAAATAGGCAATCCCTGGGATATCTCTGTCGACTTCGGTCCGGTAATCGACGCCGATGCGAAATCGATGATCGAGACGCATTGCGCCACGTTGGAGAAATCCGGACAACTGATCAAGAAACTGGCACTTCCCACTCCTACGAAAGACGGGTGCTTTGTCGCGCCGGCCGCCTATCGGATCGCGGACATCAGCGCGCTGGAACGGGAGGTGTTCGGCCCCGTCCTGCATGTCGCAACCTTCAAGGCGGAGGACGTCAACAAGGTCGTCGAGGATATCAACAGGACCGGCTATGGCCTGACGCTCGGCCTGCATACCCGCGTTGATACCCGTGTGCAGGATGTGTGCGACCGGGCGCATGTGGGGAACCTCTATGTCAACCGCAACCAGATCGGCGCCGTCGTCGGTGTGCAGCCATTTGGCGGGGAGGGGCTTTCCGGAACGGGCCCGAAGGCGGGCGGCCCGTTGTACCTTCACCGGTTTATGAAACGAATAGGCGCGCCGTCGTCTTCCGCCATAAGTGATCCACAATCCAGGGGTGAAGTTACTGTTTCACGTGAAACGTTCCGGTTGATTTCCCTTGCGCAACAGGCGCAGGCCATCTGGGATCGCCGGGAGGACCGCCGGGAAGTTCTCGAGAAATTTGCCGCGCTGGCGGATAAGGAGGTTGCGTCGGCGGTTGCCGATGTTCTGCGCGAAATGGCCGATTATAGCCCGCAGCCGAAAAACCTTACCGGCCCGACGGGCGAGAGCAACCGGCTCAGCCTCCATGGC
Source organism: Sneathiella chungangensis (assembly GCF_009882935.1). Lineage (GTDB taxonomy): Bacteria > Pseudomonadota > Alphaproteobacteria > Sneathiellales > Sneathiellaceae > Sneathiella > Sneathiella chungangensis. The sequence goes on along the minus strand of NZ_WTVA01000015.1, from coordinate 154,758 downwards.
CGGGGCGTCATTTTATGCGCCGGAGATGGGGCGGCGTCTTTGGCGGCGACGGCCTTGCTGACCGGAAACGCGGTACTGCTGGCGGATGCACCAAAGGAATTGGACGCCTTGATCAGCGCCTTTAGCACCGACAAGCGCCTAAAGGGCCTTGTCGCGAAATGCGACGCGCCATTGTCACCGGGGCTCGTGACGGCGCTTCCGTCCCTGGCCGGGTTGGCGGTGACGCCGGGTGCCTATGATCTTGCCGCCTACCGCCGCGCCCTTGCGGCGCGCGACGGCGCGATCCTTCCGCTGATTGTGGGGGCGGAGAGTTGGGAGGATTTCGTCTGCGAGAGGGCGCTCTGTATCGATACGACCGCGTCAGGCGGCAATACCAAGCTCCTCGCCGCAAACGAGGCGTAAGGCTAGTTCAGTCCCATGCAGTTGGCATAGTAGGTTGTCGTCGCCGGCCAGTCGGAAAAGACGCCGACGACACCAACCTCTTTCGCCAGAACGTCAAGGACTGTCATGACATCGCCATCGTTATTGATGGCGTCCTGGACGCTGCGATAATACCAGCCGCCGCCCTCATCGAGGGGGCCCGACCGCTCCAGCGTCCAGGTGATGATTTTAAGGCCCGCCTTTTTTGCCTCCCGCGCATAGGCGGAGGGAATTATTTTACCGCTCTCATCCAACGATAGAAGCATCCAGATCGGCGGCGCGATATAGTTCACACCCTTATCGGCAAGCTCCTGCATGCTGGGTGAGAAGCTTGCCCGATCGTCCGGGTTCAGGCGGTTGCCGCGATACCGCCCATCCAGGAACACGGCCTGCGCGCCGAACTCCGGCTCCTTCTCGATCCAGTAAAGGACGTCATCAAGGTTGAAGGATTGCGGAAAGACGCGGGCCGGATCAATGCCCGCAGCCTTGTAATCCGCGATCAGGGCCTTTGCATAGTCGCCCTGGCTATAGCCTTCGTAAGGCATTGAAACATCAACGGATTTAAGCTCCGGCGTAAATTTAAGGCCAAGACTGTCGATAAGGGCGATGCTCTCCCGATGGGTCATCAGGGTTGCTTTCGTCGCATAAAGATCTGTGCGCCATTCCGGCGTGCCCTTCAGATAGTCGGCGATCGTTTCGGCCTTGCTGTTCGCCCCATCCATCTTTCCGCGCAATGTCCTGAATTCGGCAAGAGTGAGATCGGAGGCGCAGCATTTCACATTCGGTTTTCCGCCATTCTCGCTCGCCGGGGAGAAGGGAACAGAGCATTTCGCGGCGAGTTCCGGGCGGCTTAGAATATCCGTCGTTTGATGCAGATCGCATTGCGAATGGCGGCAGACGAGTTCCTTGTCCTTGGTGAAGGTCACGTCGCATTCGATTATGCCTGCGCCCATCCGCGCGGCCGCAAGATATCCCTCCTTCGTATGTTCGGGAAACTGCAGGGAGGCGCCCCGATGACCTATCGAGAAATCCGCTGATTTTGCCGTCATTCCCCGGCATTGGAGAAGCTGTTCCTTGAGGTCGCCGTCGTCCATGTCGTCAATCAGGTAAAGCGGGCGCGGTCCAACAGAAACCGGTTCCGCCGCGATCGCCGCCGTGCCGCCCAGCAGGACCAGCAGCGACAGCATTATGCCTGTCTTCAAAAACTTGCAGATTTCCGTCATTTTCCCTCTCATCCTTTTGGCCGATCTTATCGGCGGGAAGGTCGCCTGTGTAGTCACGTTTACGATACTGCGCCGATCATCGGCGACGCCAGTTCATAATCACCGGTCCGGCGACGGCGCAGGCGAGGCCGACAAGGAACAGGTTCGAGAGATGTTCTCCGAGAATGAGGGCGCCGAACGCCGCGGCCATGATCGGCGCGATCGGAACATAGATCGCCGCCTGAGACGGGGACAGCTGTTGCAGGCCCCAGTTAAACAGGAAAAGGCTGAACGCGGCGGCGGGACCGGCAAGATATGCGATCCAGAGCCAGTCCCGCAGATCGTAATGCAAAATGACCTCCGCAATTCCCTCGCCATAGGCGACGGGAAAAATCACCAAGGTGCCGGCGCTCATGCCGATGATCGTCAGCAGCAGGACAGACCGGTTTTGCATCAGGCGGCTTGAAAAGGCGTTATAGGTGGCGCCGCAACAGACGGCCATGAAGAAGAGGAGTTCTCCCGTCCAGCCGGTTGCCGTGGCCTCCGATGCGAAGGCCTTCTCGCCAATGGCAAGGGAGACGCCGATAATTGACAGGAAGGCCGCGAAAAGCTTGATCCCGGTCAGTGTATCGCGTCCGGCGAGGGCGGCAATCAGCATGGTCATGATTGGGATCAACGCAAAAATCACCGCGCCGCGGGAGGCCGGTATGTCTTCGAGGGCGGTGTTCACGAATAAATGGAAAAGGCCAAACTGAAGGATGCCAAGCAGGGCCACCATGGCAATGATCCTGAGCGGCGGCATGATAACTCTCCGCCGCCAGAGGAAGGGCAGCAGCAGCAGGGTGGCAATGCCGTAGCGGAGAAATCCGAGCGAAGCGGCGGCGTCCTCATCCGCCATGATGGCGCGAATGCCTACGAACGAAAGCCCGAGTGCCACCACCGACAAAAGCAGGGCAAGATGCGGCAGAAGAACGGTTGAAAGCGGCGCCGCGTCGCTGCCGGTGCTGTTTTCAGGCGAAGCCAAGGCTATACATGGTGTAGACGCCGAGAGACATGGTGGCAGTGCCAACAACCGCCTGCAATCCGTTGTACGCCCAGGTCATCGACGTGGCCGAATAGCGCAAGGGGATGGCGATAACCGCCGAGAGCGCCGCCATTCCGACGACAGAGCCGAAACCGAACAGAACAATATAGAGAATACCGGTGAACGTATTCTCGATCGTGCCGGCGACCAGCAGAACCAGCGCGGCGGAACCGGCCAGGCCATGCATGATGCCGACGGCAAGCACCCGCGCGGACATCCCTTTTCCATGCCGGTGCTTATGGGCGGACAGCTCATGACGTCCTTCGCCCCGATGGGAATGCGCATGGAGATGCGGGCGGCTGGCCGGACCATGCTGGTGGAAATGGAAATGAATGCGATCGCGGACCATCCGGCGGATCACGTCGGCGCCAAGCAGAACCAGCATCATGCCAACAGTAAATTCGAGCCAGTGAGCGAGCGTTTCCGGCACGGTACTGCTCATCACGATGACAAACGACCCAATGGCAAGCAGCGTGATTGTATGACCGAACCCCCAGAGTGCGCCATGAAAGATCGTCTCTTTCACACTCTTGCTGCCGGTCGCGAGGCTGGCAACCGCCGCCACATGATCCGCTTCAAGGGCATGGCGTATGCCAATTAAAAACCCAAGTGAAAGTATTGAAAACATCGCGATATCCGAATTGTGCTGATAGCGCCAAAAATGGGTGGCCTGTCCCGGGAAACTGGAATTCCCGATCAAGAGTATCTATCGCGGCCGAGCTTCGCCAGCTTTATTTTTCAGACCAGGCTTAAAAAAAGAATTGCGAATAAGCGCGTCGGATATTCCGGAACAGCCGAACGAAACCCTCTAACTTCCGCCGCATCCTTCCAGTGTATCGGCCATTTTCTCGAAAAGGTCCCCCGCCCGTTGTTCGTAGGATATTCGTATGCGTTCCGGCGCGATCGGGATGGCCCTGCCACTCGAATCCTCGGCGATTTTGAACGAGAAGGCATAGCTTGGATAAAAGCCGATACGAAGATCCGTGATGGTCTGTGCGCCGTCCTTCTCACCGTAGGAGAAAAATCCGTTGGTAAACCATTCGAGGCGTTTGACGGATGGCGGGATTTCATTCAGGCCGCGCGGGGCTTTGCGCCGCTCCGCGGTAACAAGCTGGCGGACGCCACAGCTATTGGTCAGGCTCATCAACCCGGTCGCGAGCCGGTCATCGGATACGCCGGTCACCTGCCAGATCAACAGATTGAAAGCCGTTGGCTGAACGTGAAGACGCATGTCACGAAAGGCCGGATCGGCACTCGCGCGGCTGGAGATAACTGTATTGCCGACCAGTCCGGCGGCGAGATAGGCACAACTGAGCGCAAGCATGATTCTATTGACCCGGAACCCGCCGCCCGGCCGCTTTCGCGCGAAGAATACCGTCGCGATTCCGCTGAAAAGGATCAGGGTATACACAGGATCGATGATAAACACCGCCGGCAGCGCGACCGGCGGTCCCACTTCCAGCGGCCAGAATATCTGCGTTCCATAGGTCGTGAGCGAATCGAGTAGGCTGTGCGTGATCAACGCAAGCCAGACCGTCAGGAAAAGCAGCTTTCTATGCGACCATGTCGACGGCACCAGCTTTCCGATTGCCAGCGCGATAACCGGCGCGACAATTGTCTGGACAATGACCGAATGGCTGAAGCCCCGGTGATAGGTCATGTTATCGATGTCGTTATCGAGGGGGATGAAGCTGTCGAGATCCGGGAGGGTTGCCACAAGGCCGCCAATTAGCAGTGATTTCGCGCCGATGCGCGGACCGAGGATGGCGCCGGAAATACTTGCGCCCAGAAGAAACTGTGTTACCGAATCCATCTACTTTCCTTCCGCCGACCACAGCGATAATTTAACCCCGCAAAGCTGATTTTCAACTTCGCAATTGCATTGCAGGTCCGATGCTGAAATAGTTAAAGCAATTCCGTTCCGGCGCTTTTCCATGGACTTTCCATTATTTATTCCGTAGCGGTTCCTGTCCAATTCTATTACCCGTCGCGTCGTCATGCGGATCCGGCGTGAGGTCAGAAAGCCCGTCATATGTCTTTTCCGCACCTTTTTCTAGCCCTTGTGGTGAGCGCGATCTGGGGGTTTTCCTTCGTGGCGTCGAAGGTCGGGCTCGATCATTTTCCGCCGCTTTTCTTCACCGCGCTGCGGTTTCTTCTGGTGGCACTTCTGCTGTCGCCCTTCCTGCGGATTGTCAAGGGGCGGATGAAGGCGGTCTTCTGGATAGCCCTCACCGTTGGCGTATTTCATTTCACTTTCCTCTATCTTGGGATTTATGCCGCCGGCGGTGTCACGGCGGTCGCAATCACGAGCCAGCTCATCGCACCGTTTTCGGTCATCATGGCGGTTGTCGTGCTGAAGGAATCCATTGGCTGGAAGCGTGTCCTCGGGATAATTATGGCATTCGGCGGCGTGATGTTTCTCGGTTTTGATCCGGTCATCTTCGACCAGCTGGAGGGCGTTGCGCTGGTAACGGTCGCGGCGTTATTTATGTCGGTTGGCCTCATCCTCATGCGGCAGATCCAGAATGTCCGGACGATGACAATGCAGGCCTGGATAGGCGCGATTTCCGCGCTCCCCCTGTTGCTCATCTCGTTCACCATGGAAACCGGGCAGGCGGCAGCGCTCGCCAACATCGGCTGGGAAGCCGCCGGCGCGCTTGCCTTCGTCGTTATCGTGACGACCATCATCGCGCATGGAGGCTGGTATTATCTTTTGCAGCGATATCCGATTTCTGTGCTGACGCCCTTTGGGCTTCTGGCGCCCATATTCGGCATCGCGTTCGGTGTTATCCTGTTTTCCGAACCGATAACGCTCCGGTTCGTGATCGGCGGCACTATAACGCTTGTCGGGGTTGCGATCATTAACCTCAGAACCGCGAAGAAAAGTACGAAAGCCGAGGCAATACCGGAGGCTTAGCGGTTCTCGTCGAGATAGACTTTAAGCCGGTCGAGAAATCCGAAGAAATCTTTCTTCTCCCATTCGCGCCAGCCGTCAAAGGTATCCGCAAGCGCGAGTTCCAGCCGCTCTTTCGCTTGCGCATGGGCCTTTATGCCGGCATCGGTGAGATAAAGAATCTTGGAGCGGCCGTCCTCTGGATTGTCCTCGGCCCGGAGGAACCCTTTGGCCAGCATCTTGGCAACCGTCTTCGTGATGCCCGGCTGCGGCTGCTGCATCGCCCAGGCGATCCCGGATACCGTCTTCCCTTCGTCGGGATGATGGATGAAATGGTTGAGAAGGATAAATTGCGGCGGCGGCACGTCCGTACCGTCAAGAAGCTGCCGCATCTTCGTATCGGTCAACTGACTGATAATGCCGATCCAGTTGATGATCCGAAAATCCGAGGAGGGAAGTTCCTCCTTCCGGTCATATTTCTCATTCTCTCTTCGCGCGCTCATCCGATAAGTATATCAGGCATTTTGCGGCGCGGCGAGGGAGAAACGACGGAATTATATCCCAGCCGGTAGAACATCTGCACCGTTTGCGGGGCGGTAATCCCCAAATGATCGAGGAACGCCGCCTGAATATCGTGCATTTCCGGATATTCCTGCAGGACTTGGCTGACGGGATGCATCGCAATTCCCGCCTTTGCGGCCATCAGATTGAGGCGGACATAGGTTCTGCCGGTGTTCACCTGGGCGCTTCTGAAATTCTCCGCGGTTGCAAGCCAGCCCATGCTATAGGTGCCGTCGACCCAGCCCATGGCGTAATCGATGCCACCTTTATAGGCGATTGTCCCCGGGGTCATTGACTTTTCTCTTGTCATCAGACCGAATCTCTTGAGCCACCAGAAAAGCGGCCCGTTAAGATCGATCCCATCCGGATTTTGCGCAATTTCCTCGGCGCCAATCCGCAATAGTTCAACACTTTCGAGAAGCGTGCGCGGCGTTTCAATCTCCTTGAGCACCGCAAGGCGTGCAAATTCGCGCAGCGGGGCGACCGACTTTTCTTCCGTCGCGAAACCCGCGAATTGTCCGTCCATAAGCGGCGCATTTTCCAGCCACGCCCTGTGATCATCGCTGAGGTATTTTTCCTCATAGGGTTCCTTGTTCGACCGACGGTTCAGGATTTCGGCGAACAGCGGATCTTTTCTTATGCGTGAATTTTTCACGAGCTCTATTCGCGCAACAGGCAGTGAAGCAATCTCGAGGCTTTGCGGCGCCGGTTCTCCGTCCGGAAACAGCGTGATGGTGGCTTCATATCCTTTTTCCCGGGCGGCGATATCAAGAAGTTCCAGAAAGGTGCCCTGACCGATCAGCACCTGCCGTCCGAAAGGATCGGTGTGCGGGAGCAGCCTTTCCGCATCGACAAAAAGGGTTATCTCGTCCGGCTTTGACAGATCGACGAGCCAGGGCTGCCGATTATGCGGATTGGGGGCCAGAATGGCGTGGCTGAGCATCCATTCGCGATCGGGAAGGCCCTCTGCCGGCCCGTTCCAGGGGGCGATGGCGCTCTCCGGCATTTCATCGCATCCCGTCAATGTAAAGCCGGAGGCTGCGAGGATGATTCCGCTTCCGCCCATCGTCTTGATAAATTTGCGCCGGTTCATGGTTATGTCTCCCTTATCCGTTAATTTCTCCATAGCGTATAATATATTCTAAGGAATGTAAGTGATGTCCGTCACATTTATGAAAGGAATGTCACAATGAACCCGAAGTAAGGGTAATTCCGCTTTTGACCTTGCCGTTCTATGGGGTATGAGTATGGCTCTGCTGTTTTTGCGGGTTATCGGTATATGGTTAATGTTGGCTATTCGAAGCGATCCGCATATCTTCGCATGTCGCTTTTCTATATTGCGTTCTTTTCCATGTACGGGATCGCCATACCGCTCTGGCCTCGCTGGCTGGAATATCATGTGTCGGTCGAATATGTCGGCTTGGTGATGGGCGCCGCCTATTGGGGAAAGCTTCTGTTCGTACCCATGACATCCTGGATTGCCGACGCCACAGGTAACCGGAAAACCATCCTGATCACCCTTTCCATTTTCGTGGTTGCGGCGCTGGCCGCCTTGCCGAATGTCAGTGGATGGCTTCTCTATGCGTTGATATGGGGCGCGGCCGGCGCGGCGCTGTCGTCCGCCGTTCCGCTTTCCGATGGATTGACCTTGCGCGCCCAGCAAACGGTCGGGGTCGATTTTGGCAAGGCCCGGCTCTGGGGATCGCTCAGTTTTATTGTCTTTTCCATCCTTGTCGGGCGGGCGGCGGATAGTCAGGGAATTGATGCGATATATGTGGCGATGCTGCTGACGGCGGTGTTCCTGGTGTTTGCGGCCTTCATGCTGCCGGCGATCCGCACGCAGCCGGACCCGGGAAAGGTTCCATTTTTCAAGCCGCTTTCCCTGCCCAATTTCCCGCTGTTCGTCGTGACCGTTTCCCTTCTGCTGTCGACCCATGCCGGTCTGTATGGTTTCAGCGCCATCCATTGGGCCAATCTCGGCTACAGCAATGCGGAAATCACCATTTTCTGGGTGATCGGGGTGATCGCGGAAATCGGCATGTTTGCCATATCGGGGCGCCTGATCGGCCGTTTCGGAGCGACGCCGATGATAGCGGTCTGCGCTCTTGGGGGCATGGTACGGTGGCTGCTATTGGCGACCAGCGTCTCACCGGTTGTTATCGGATTGGCGCAAACACTTCACGCGCTTACCTTTGCGCTGCTCTATATGTCGTTCATCGGCTTTATCGGCAAGCGTGTCCCGCCCGCAATCGCCGCCTCGGCGCAGGGGATTTATGATACGCTCGCCATGGGTATTTTCTTCGGGATATTCACCATCGCGGCGGGCTGGCTGCATCAGCTGGACGGATCGTACAGCTTCTTTTTTATGGCATTCTTATCCGGCGTTGGCCTTTTGCTTGCCGTCATCCTGTGGATACGCGTGCGCCGCGCAGACCATTTGCCGCGGGAGGACAACTAGGAAACTATAGCGAATTGAGAAACGCGAGAATTTGCCGGCGCTCCGTCGCTGTGAGATTGCGGTAGGCCTCTTTCGCATTCTCTGCCTCGCCGCCATGCCAGAGAATGGCTTCCTCGATCGACCGGGCGCGGCCGTCATGCAGAAAGCGGGTATGCTTGTTGACCGCTTCCACAAGGCCGATCCCCCAGAGCGGGGCCGTCCGCCATTCGCGGCCGGTTGCCTCATAATCCGGACGCCCGTCCGCAAGTTCCTCGCCCATGTCATGAAGCAGCAGATCGGTAAACGGATGTATAATCTGATCAGAAAGAAGCGACAGCGTGGGATGCGTGCCGGTCGTAAATGTTGGCACATGACAGGCCGCGCAGCCGATATTGGTGAACAGCTCCTCACCGGCCAGGACATCCGGCTTGTCGATGTCACGGCGCGTCGGGACAGCCAGCACCTGCGTATAGAGGGTCAGCTTGTCAAGAAACGTATCGCTGAGTTCCGGCGAATTGCCGAGCGGCGCGGCGGCGCAGGCCGTCTGTGCTTTCGGGCAGTTCTGGTCCGGGAACAGGCTCGAGGTAAGGCCGATGTCGCCCACCGCGGCCGCCGCATTTTGATGGCGCAGGGTGGCGACATTGGATTTCCAGCCAAAGCGGCCAATTCGCTTACTGTTGTCCGTCACGTCCCAGACATGATTGAGGCGGCCTGATATGCCGTCTCCGTCCTTGTCCTCCGGATCGGCAAGGGCGCGCAGGTCCGCGTCGGAAATGGCTTCGAGAAGGCCAAGCCCGATAACCGCCGGCGCGACGCGCGGTGAAATCAGGACCTCATCGCCGAGCGGGCCGAAGGCAAGATCCGTAAAGTGATAGCTTGGCCGCGCGAGGGAGTAGGGCGTCCCATCGCCGAACCTTCCCGCGATTTCTTCATATTTGATGAGGGCGCGGCCCTCCGCCGGCACGGAGGGAATGGCGCGATCGTTCAACTGGTCGCCATAGACCGGATGCGATTTCGGCCCGCCCTGCGCATTTTCTCCCGGCACGCTCAGGCGGATCAGCATCGACAGGAGTTCATCGCCCTCATGTTCGGGCGGCTGGCCGCGCCCGTCGCGCAAATGACAGCCCGAGCAGGAGACGCGGTTAAAGGTAGGGCCGAGCCCATCGAGCGTCTTTACCGACGCCGGCGCGATCACCCAGTTGGTGTTGAACAGCTTGTTGCCAAAGAAGAAAACCCGCAGCTGTTCGCGATTTATGTTGGCGGCGGGCAGGGCAAACGAGTTTTTGCCCCGGGTCGGTTGCGTGGTGTCGCCACCGGGGGCATCTGAAATATGCGCAAAGGAATCACCGGGCGTGTTGGCCGCCTGCGCCGGGGAGAGTAAAGGCAGCAGCGCCGCCGCGATGATCCAAAGCACCCGTTTCATGGGTCGCCTCCTGTTGCGTCAGCCGCCCGTCGGCACGATCACCTTGACGCCGAGCAGCTTGCCGATGTCCTTGAGGACATCGGATTGCGCCTGAAGCGCCGAAATAACGGCTTCCGCCTCTTCTCGCGCGCGGCTGTTGGGCGCCGATGCGAGGATGGTGTCATAGGGGTAGTTGAGATTGGCGATGGCGGCGTCGGTCCGGTTGAGCGCGGCGATCATCCGGCTGTTCAGATCCGGCGCGAGGCGGCCGACAAGGCTGTCAATTCCGGGTCCGCTGACGTTGCCGTAGCTGCCGAAATAGACATTCCGGATGCCCCGCTGGTCATAGATGACGTCATTGAGGGTGTTGTCGGAAAAACAGGATTGCTCGTCTTCCTGATCGCCACTGTCGAGACCGGTGGCGATCCGTTCAAGCGCGAGCTCGAATTCGCTCAGTGTCGCCAAGGAGGTGAGTATCCGCCCGAGCGCCTCGCGGTCGGAATATTCCTTGAATTTTACGGCATAGCTGTCGGGGTAACTGACATCCCAGGCCGTGACCAGACCATCGAGATCGGTCACCAGCATTTCCGTGACGGTTTTCAGATAGAGCCGGCGCCGGTCGTTGTTTCCCTTGCCCGCCAGATAATCCGTATAGGGCCGGTTGCCGGGACCGGCGTTGCTCATGTCCTGGCCCCACAGCAGGAATTCTATGGCGTGATACCCGGTGGTGACATCGGCTTCGTCTTCCACCTGATCTTTTTCGCGAATGAGATCCGCTGTGATCTCGATGGAGGTGTCGTTGATAATACCGGCATCGGGATTGCCGTCGACGTAATCGATGAACCCTTCGTTCATGGGCCAGGCATTCAGCCGCCCTTCCGGTCCTTCCGTCCCGGCTTTTTCATCCACGAAATCGATGGGGCCTTCATAGAAGCGAAAAGCCTCTGTCTGAAGATAGCTGGTCCGCGCATTGATCCAGGCGTTGCGGGCGGCATTCATCGTTTCCTCGGACGGTTTTTCCAGGAGAGCATCGATCGCAGATTGTAGATCCTTGGCGTCCATCAGAGCCTGCTGATAGGTCGCGGCGACCAGATGGGCATAATTGGCGATGACCGGATAGGCATCATATTCGGGGACATAGCCCGCCGATTCCTTATCAAGCGCATAGCTTGAAATATTACGCACCGGATCGGTTTGTGAGGCATCCGCCAGGGAAACGGCGGCAAGCGCAATGCAGGAAGCGCTCATAAAAAGGCTGATTTTTTTCATTGTATTCCTCATTTATTAAAAATCGACGGCGTAGGAAAGCAGGAGGCCAAGCCCCTCTGACTGGACGCCATCTTCTTCCGCCCCGCGCCAGGCGGCGGCGACACCAAGGCCCATGTCAAAGTCATAACCGATTGTAAAATCGACGACATGGTCATCGCTGGAAAGTCCGGCCAGCTTGGTATCCCGGCGTTGATAGGTTGTGGAGGCAACCCAATTCTGGAAGTTCAGGGCAATTCCGGCGGTGATGTATTTCGCCGTATCTCCGTCGGTGCCGCCGTAGTTGTCAAAATAGACAAACTCCGTCATCGGTGAAATCGTCAGGTCGTCTCCGATGTTGAAGGCATATTCCGCGCCGATGGCATAACCGAGTTGCCGGGCATCGCTTCCCTCACCTTCACCAAGGGACGAAAAGGCCGTGTGATAGCGAAATCCCGCCAGTCGCTGGAACTCACCGTCAAGGGCGACGGCGAAAGACGAGAAATCCTCCGTATTTGCGGGGCCGCCATCGGACAGCCGCACCGGTCCGCGCTTGGTGCCGACGGAATTACTTAGAAATGTCGTGTCCTGGAAGAATGTACTGGCGGAAATCCTATGCACGCCTGCGGCTTCGAAATTAAATCCGCCGCCGAAACCGATCATCTCGGCCAGTTCATAATCTTCGTTGAGGTTGGTGCCAAAGATGCCCGGCGCGATTTCCCAGGCGATGCCGAAGTTCGGGGTGAATTTTCCGGCAAAAGCCGAAAATGTCTCGCCGTCGTAATTTGCCGTGATGATGTTGAGATATCCGCCCAGATCCTCGAATGCCCGATCGCCTGTCGGATCCTCCACCGGTTCCATCGTCGCCTCGAAATTCAACGAGAAATGCTCGTTGAGGCCGACGCTGGTGCCGAGAACGACGGTTGGATACAGGTCATTGATCTCTGCTGCGGGATCGTCAGACCGGTATGTCCAGTCATTCTCGATCTCGATCAAAAGCTCTCCCGTGATCGTCGGATATTGATTTTCCCCCGCAACGGCGCCGGGACTGATCAGGGAAAAAGGTGCCGCAACAACAAGTGCAAGCGCCAGCTGCGTTGACATTGAGCGGTAACGTACCATCTACTCTGACTTTCTAATAGTGAGTTTGATTTTTATTCGCAATTTGGACTAATAGTGAAACTCATAATCATTCGCAATAAAAAATTTTAGATTTATGGAAAAGCCGGCACCATGTCGGTTTGCCGGTACCCGACTGTTGTATCTCAGCCCTTGTTTGTTGCGATATTATGAAAAAAGGACCGTTTTATCTATTTCCCGGCAGGGACCTATGATAGCGGTTGGGCTGTTTGAAACGGTGAAGCTGGACAGATAATTGACCAAACCGAATCACGAATTACCGCCGACAACGGCGACCTTCGCATTATATGGCCGGTTGGTGCGGGACTATGTGTCGCATTATAAATGGCGGCTGTTTCTTGCCATTTTCTTCATGATCGTGAGCGCGCTGACGGCGACGGCAACCGCCTTTGTGATGAAGCCGATCATCGATGAAGTGTTTTTCGACAAGAATCCGGAATTTGTTTTCTACACGACCATAGCCGTTATCGGAATTTTCGCCGCCCGTGGTTTCGCGACTTACGGGCAGACGATTGTCATGGACTGGATCGGGAACCGGGTCGTTTCGGATATTCAGAAAAAGCTGTTCAAGAAACTGGTCTTCGCGGACCTTGCCTGGTTTCATGACAACTCGACCGGCAATCTGATCTCGCGCTTTGTCTTTGATACCAATTATCTGAAAACCGTCGCCACCCAGACCCTGGTGGTGTTGACCAAGGACAGTCTGACGGCGATTTTCCTTATCGCGTCCCTCTTTTATTATGACTGGCAGATGGCGTTGTTCACGCTCATTGCGTTGCCGCCCGGCGCCCTGGCGATCCGCCAGCTGGGCAAAAGGTCGCGCAAGGCATCGAGCAAGGTTCTCGAGCAGACAGCGGACTTCAGCGCCTTCCTTGAGGAAAATTTCCATGGTATCCGCGTGGTCAAGGCGTACGATCGCGAAAATCAAGCGGTGCGCCAGGGCGATGGCGTCATTGAAGACCGTTTCAAGACGCAGTTCAAGGCGGCGCGTATCGAGGCCTCCAGCAGCCCGATTGTCGAGACATTGGCCGGGTTCCTGATCGCCGGTGTGATTTTTTATGGGGCCAGCAACGTTATCGACGGCACGACGACGCCGGGTACTTTCTTCGCCTTTATTACGGCGATCATGCTCGCCTACCAGCCGATCAAGAGTGTCGCCAAGCTGTTCCCGCGCATGCAGACGGGCCTTGCCGCGGCGCAACGGATCTTTGCGCTGTTGGATATCGAGCATAATGTCGTCGATAAACCGGAGGCAACGCCCCTTGAGTTCCATCGGGGGGAGGTCGAATTCCGCGACGTGAAGTTCTCCTATCATCCGGAAGAAGTCGTGCTGCGGGGAATATCGCTCAAACTGGAGGCCGGCAAGCGGGTCGCGCTGGTCGGTCCGTCGGGGGGCGGCAAATCGACAATTCTCAACCTCATCCCGCGCTTCTATGATGTCGATAGCGGAGAAATCATGGTCGACGGGCAGAACGTCCGGGATGTGACAATGGCGTCGCTCCGCCAGAAAATTGCGCTCGTCAGTCAGGATGTCTTCCTATTCGACGATACGATCAAGGTGAATATCGCCTATGGCCGCGACGATGCGACGGATGAAGAAATTATCTCCGCGGCGAAGTCGGCGGCGGTGCATGATTTTGTCTCGGCCCTGCCCAATGGATATGAGACGCTTGTCGGAAGTCATGGCGTGCGGTTGTCGGGGGGACAGAAACAGCGGATCGCGATTGCCCGCGCCATGCTGAAGGATGCCCCGATCCTGTTGCTTGACGAGGCGACGTCCGCGCTGGATACGGAATCGGAGCGGAAAATCCAGATGGCGCTGAAACAGCTGATGAAGGGGCGCACCTCCCTCGTGATCGCTCACAGGCTTTCCACTATTCTGGATGCGGATACCATAAATGTCGTGGTCGCCGGTGAAATCGTAGAAAGTGGTTCACACGACCAGCTGCTAAAAAAAGAAGGGGTCTATGCGGACCTCTATAATCACCAGTTTTCTTTCGAAGGGCGCGTCACGCCGTTCCGTGGGGTCAAGTCCTAGGAACCGCTTTCTGGTGCACTGATGCGTTTGTAAAAGGACTCCGTTTCACGAAGCACCTGTGAAAATGGCAGGGGTTCGTCTTCGCCATCTCCCCTGCCGTTTTCCGGGCGTATGATGGCCGTGCCCGGCGGCGTGCTTTTAAGGCAAAGGGACCGATCGCCCCACGGACCATATACGGCGGGCTTGCCGATCCCGAAAAGCGCGACTGTCGGAATACCGACAGCGACGGCCGAATGCATGAGCCCGGAATCATTGCCGACAAAGAGCGTACATTGCGAGAGGACCGTTGCCGCTTCCATCGGTGATGTTTTGCCGACGAGATCGATGACCTGGTTCCTGGCAAGCGCCTTGACGACGGGCATCGCCTGCGCCTCTTCGCCGGGCGCCCCGAATACGGCGACCCGGGCCCCCGCCATTATCCCGCCTGCTTCCGTCAATTTCTGGGCGAGGCGGATATAATTCTCGAAGTGCCATTGCTTCTGATAAAAGTTGGCTGTCGGCGCCAGTGCGAGGATCGGCGGGCGGTCGATCGCCGGGCCGAGCCATTTGCCCGCCGCGTCGATTTGCGCCGCTGTTGGTGTAATGCGGGGCGGAAGGGGGGTGTCCACGCCGATCAGCCGCGCATTGGCGACGACCTTGTGGATGTCATCCTTGCCGCCGCGCCAGACGTGGCGGTGCCGTCCAGGAAGAAACCCGAGGAGGGATCCCCGGAAGTCGACGATCCGGTGCCAGAAGACGGGCCCCAGGGAAATCGCGACTTCGGGCCAGTGCAGGCTGAACCGGCGCTTGCGGACGCCGATAACACGTTCAACGCCGGAAATGCCCTCAAAGATGCTTTTCGGAATATCGCCGCAAACGACCGTAACGGCGGCTTCCGGCTCGGTTTCCAGTAGATAGTGGAGCACGCCGGTCGTCAGGACGGCGTCTCCCAACCGGTTTGAGGCGACAAACAATGTGCGCTTCATTAAAATAACCTTTGAACGTAATCTTCGGTATCGGCTACATATACGATTATTGCATTTGCCTCCATCTTTTATGCTTGTGAGCGGAGTGGCGGCAATATTTTTGGGTCCTTGCGCCGCCGCGTGCAGGGAAAATTTGATTGGGAGCAGGTCTTTGGTGAACATTTCCGCGTATAGAAATTCTTTGAAAGCGGGTCGTGAACTCGTGGTTTTGACTGTCATGGTTGTTTTGCTTCTGGCCGGAATGGCGCCGGCGCAGGCGGACGAGCAGAAATTGATGATTACCGGCAAGATACAGTCCGAACATGGTGCCATCTATTTCAGTCGCGGCGACATGGCCGCCGCCAAACAGATAGAGGTTGTGACGAGCAGCCCCTGGACCACAGGGAAAACGCGATTTCGCGGTGTGCTCCTTCGTGAGCTTCTGGAAAAGGTGCAGGCCAAAGGCTCTATTTTGAAGGCTTCCGCCGTTGACGGCTATACCGTCGAGATCCCCGTATCCGACGCCACGGATTTTGACGTTATCATTGCCTATAAAATGGATGGGGAATGGCTGGAGGAGGGAGTCTATGCGCCATTCTGGATCATTTACCCCTATGACACAGACAAGGAACTCGCGCAGGAAAAATACTATGCGCGTTCGATCTGGCAACTGACCAAGCTGACGGTGGAATAGCGCCTGCCGGCTGATTGGATGAGCGAAGATTATGTGATCCACGAATGGTGGCTGGTTCGTCATGCGCCGGTAAATACTGATAAAATTTATGGTCATCTTGATCTCGAGGCGGATTTCTCCGATACGCAAAGGCTCGCCGAAATCGCCCGGATGCTGCCGGAAGGCAGCCGTTTCATTACCAGCGACCTCTCGCGGTCCATCGAGACCGCGAGAGGTCTTCAGACCCATGAAAAATTCGCAAAAAATCTGGATATCCGCGCGGGCCTGCGTGAGCAAAACTTCGGCGCCTGGGAGGGACGAACCCATGCGGAAATCGAAAAATCAGAGCCTGACGCCTACCGCAGGTTCTGGGCCGATCCGGCGCAGGCTAAAACGGAAAGAGGAGAGAGTTTTCAGGACCTGATTCGCCGCGTTGATCAGGAAATAAAGAATCTACTTCAGGATATGACGTCGCGGCAATTGGTCATCGTGACACATGCCGGTCTGATCCGTGCGATGGTCGGTCGGGCACTTGGTATCGCACCGCAGAAAATGCTCGCCCTCGCCATCGATCCGCTCTCGGTCACTCATTTGACATCCTTCTCGCGCGACGATGAGGTCAGTTGGCGGATCAATTTCCTGAACGACCGGGGCGGAGAGGGGCACTTGCGACGCTAGGCGGGTTTTTCGCCGCTTACGCCCGCATCCGCGAAGCTCGCCATGCCGTTGTGGGTGACAACAGCGGCCTTGATGATAGCAAGGGCCAGCGCCGCACCGGAGCCCTCGCCAAGGCGCATGCCGAGCGACAGCAGTGGTTCTTTATCCAGGGCGTCGAGCAATCTCCGGTGCCCCGGCTCGGCCGAGACATGGGCCGCGACGCAGTGATCGAGTGCGCGACCGCTGGCCTTGTAAAGAACGGCGGCGGCGGCCGACGCCACAAATCCGTCGAGAAGAACCGGGACATGCTTTTGCCGCGCTGCCAGAATGGCGCCCGCCATGGCGGCAATCTCCCGGCCGCCGAGGCATCGCAAAATTTCAAGCGGATCCGCCAGATTATCCTTATGCCGTTTCAATCCGGCGTCGATCACCTGCGCCTTCCGTTTGACGCCGTCGCTGGAAACCCCGGTTCCGGGGCCCGCCCAGTCGGCGCCGCCACCACCGAAGAGCGCCGCCGATAACGCGGCGGCGACGGTCGTATTGCCTATCCCCATTTCGCCGACAACCAGGATATCTGACGTTTCGTCAACGGCATTCCATCCGGCGGAGAGCGCGGCGGCCGTCTCGCTCTCGGTCATCGCCGGGCCTGCGGTGAAATCGGCAGTAGGATTATCGAGGTCGAGCGCCTCGACTGTGAAGCTGGCGCCGAAGGCAAGCGCAAGCTGATTGATTGCGGCGCCGCCTGATTTAAAATTCGCAACCATCTGGGCGGTAACTTCCTGCGGGAAAGCGGAAACGCCCTGATCGCAGACACCGTGATTGCCGGCGAAGATAATCACCTGTGGTTTCGCGTAGCGGGGTGGGTGCTGCCCCTGCCATCCCGACAGCCAGACCGCCAGTGTCTCCAGTTGGCCAAGCGCACCGGCCGGTTTGGTGAGAACAGCGTCCCGCGCAATCGCCGCATCGGCGGCCGCCTGATTAATGTCCGTCAAACCGGTAAGCTGGTCGCGAAACGCTTGCATTGGCATGGCTGTCATAATGTAAAACCTATACTGGAAAAGGAGCAGTGAAAATTCGGGCTATTCTAGTCGGCGTCCATCATATTGCAATCCGCATAGCGACAAAAATTTTCAAAAATCCGTACGTGAAAAACGTGCTTGTTGTTCTCCACCAAAAACTCTACTATGTAATTGGAATGATCGTTCCAATAATTGGAATTTTAAAGACGACCTGGTGAAAAAGGATCCGGCAAATGACGAGTACTAAACTGGCGGCGGGGCAGCAATTTCCGAAAATCACGGTCCCGCTTGTCTCCGGCGGCACTGCGACATTGGGAGCCGACGGAACGGACCAATGGCAGCTTGTGATAATCTATCGCGGCAAGCATTGCCCGATCTGCATGCGGTATCTCGGCCAGCTCGAAAGCCTCAAGGCCGACTTTGAGGCAGCGGGCGTCGCTGTTACGGCCGTCTCGGGCGATGGCGCGGAGAAGGCCAAGGCCGTCGCGGCAGAGCATAATCTCACCTTTCCCGTTGGCTATAACCTGACGATCCCGCAGATGGCCGAGCTTGGGCTGTATGTGTCTGATCCGCGCTCGCCCAAGGAAACCGATCAGCCCTTTCCGGAACCTGGCCTTTTCGTTCTGCGTCCGGATAACGCGATCCAGATTATCGATATTTCCAATGCACCCTTCGCACGGCCCGATCTCAGTTCGATTTTAAGGGGCATCAAGTTTATCCGGGAGAACGACTATCCCGTCCGCGGAACCCATTCCGTTTAATATCGCGCCCGCCCGGCCGGTGAAATCCGGCTGGATGCATCGTTGAGACATATTTGACGCAAATCAATGCTCCGGCATTGAATCCGCTGTACCCAAGAACATATCTGCTGCGAATTTTGCCGATGGAATATCGTGCATTCGCAGCATAGTTCGAGGGAATTAGCCGTTTTCCGTCGCTACTGCGCGAGGGAGACGGCGAGCAGGGTCGAGGTCGCTTCATGCAGAATTTAGGGAGCTCAAAACAATTGACGACAGCGCCTCAACGGGCGGTGAAGTGCAAGGTGAAATGGTTTAATACGACGAAAGGCTTCGGTTTTGTGGCGCCGCTAAATGGTACCGAGGATGCCTTCGTTCATATCTCCGCCCTGATTCCCCATAATCTTCAGGGGTTGCCGGAAGGCGCATCGATAACCTGCGATCTTGATGTCGGCGAACGGGGATTGCAGGTAACGAATATAATAGATCTCGGCCCGGCGCCGGTGCTGGAGAATGACAACTTTTCCTGCCGCTTCGTTCTCGGGACCGTCAAGTTTTTCAATAACCGCAAGGGCTTCGGCTTCGCGACGCCGGATGACGGCGGAACGGATATTTTCGTGCATATGAAGGCGCTGGAAAAATCGGGTCTTGGTGCCCTGCAGGAGGGTCAGCGGGTCCGCCTGAAGGTCCTGGACAACGAAAAGGGACCGACGGCCGAAGGGCTGCAAATCCTGACCGGCGAAACGCCCGCCTGCGAGTAATTTCCATTATCTCTGCCGTTAAAACAATTGCCAAATGTGGCAATTAAGGGCACTCTTGCCGCCAAACGGGATGCAGAGACACCTGAGAAAAATAACAAGAACGATCAGGAGGGCAGGTAATGTCAAATGTTTTAACGGGAATTCGGGTTCTGGACTTCGGGCGCTATATCGCGGGCCCCTACTGCGCGACGGTTCTATCCGACTTCGGCGCGGAAGTTATCCGGATCGAGAAACTCGCGGGCAGTGAGGACCGTTATATCACACCGCTCAAGGAAGATCAGACCGGCGATGGCGGGCTGTTCATGCAAATGGGTCAGAACAAGAAGGGCTTGACCCTTAATCCCATGAAGCCCGAAGGTCGTGAGGTGGTCAAGCGGCTGGTGAAGACCGCCGATGTGGTTGTTGCCAACCTGCCCATCGAGACACTCGAGGCGATGGGGCTTGATTATGAAAGCCTTAAGGCCATCAAGGAAGACATTATCCTGACCCATGGCTCCGCCTTCGGTGATGAGGGCCCGTATAAGAACCGGGTTGGGTTTGATGGTCTCGGCCAGGCGATGTCCGGTGCGATGTATCTCTCGGGCAGTAACGGCGAGCCACGGAAGCTTTACGGACCCTATGTGGATTTTACGACAGCTCTGATGGGGGCAATCGGAACCATGGCGGCCCTTCGCCATCGCGATATGACTGGGGAAGGGCAGGTAATCAACACGTCGCTCTTCGGTTCTTCGGTACTGATATCCAGTGTGTCCTTGATGGAGCAGGCGATGCTCCAATTAAACAGGGTTGGCACAGCGAACCGCGCGCAAGGGGCGGGGCCGGCAGATACCTTCAAGACGAAAGATGGCTGGGTTCTTGTCCAGTCCCTCGGCTGGCCGCTGTTTGAGCGCTGGACCAAGTTGATCGGCGAGGATCATTGGCTTAGCGATCCCCGCTTCAAGACGGACCAGAGCCGTGGCGATCACAATGAAATTTTATCGGAACGCATGGCGAAATGGTGCGCCGAGCGAACCACAAAGGAGGCGCTGGCCGAGATGGATGCCGTGCGCCTTCCCTGCGGGCCCGTCATGTCGCCTCAGGAGGTGCTGGACGATCCACATCTCAAGGCCATGGGGCAATTGACGGAAATCGAGTATCCGGGATTTGACAAAAAGATTCCGGTTTCTGAACTGCCGATCAAAATGTCGAAGACGGACACCAAGCTTAAACGCCGGGCGCCGACACTCGGCGAACATACGGATGAAATCATGAAAAGCCTGGGTTATTCTTCCGAGGAGATCGCGGATTTACGGCAAAAGCGCGTAATCTAGCTCCCGGTTGCGGCCTGCCGCTGCGCCAGTGGCGGCAGCCAGTGGTCGAGGAAATTTTCGAGCCAGCGATGGACCTCGGCGTCATATTTCCGCCGTCCCTCAAGTTGCGCTTCCCGTGATTGCGCTCCCGGATCGCTGAGCATATGGGCCGCCTTCGTCGCCCAGCGGCGGTTCATGGCCTCCGTCACTTCGGGATGAAACTGGATGCCATAGGCATTCTTGCCGACCCGATAGGCCTGATTTGGAAAAAACTCACCGCTCGCCAGCAATGTGGCGCCGCATGGCAGGTCGAAACCCTCCCGGTGCCATTGATAGGCCATCATCGGATCTTTGAAAAGCGGGCTGCCTTTGTCGGTCGGCGTCAATTGGTAATAGCCGACTTCGCGAAGCCCCTTTTCATGTTCGGCAACGCGCGCACCCAGCGCCCGGGCCATGATTTGAGCACCGAGGCAAATCCCGAGATAGGGGGTTTCACTCTTGAGCAGCACGTCGATCAGCTTTGTTTCCTGGCGGATAAAGTCCTCATGGTCGTCATTGGCGCTCATCGGGCCGCCGAAGATGACGGCGGCCGCATGGTCGTCCATTGTTGGCGGCAGCGGATCGCCAATTGCCGGGATGCGCATATCAAGCTCAAATCCGCGGGTGCGGATGGCTTCGCCGACGCGGCCGGGATCGGAGGTTGCCTGATGGAGAACTAGTAGTACTTTTTGCGACATAATATGGATCAAATACCCTGAAATGTAACATGAATCCGGCTGCTACCCCAGTTTAGCTTTCCTTCGGGTGGAAACAAGACCATATCCGAATATTATACGAAAATGGTTGGCAATTGATTACCAGACGGAAGAGATGAGAGAGATGATGGCTTTTCTGAAATTTTCCGCGGCACTTATCGCGGCGTTGACGACGTTGCTTCCGATAGGTGCGGGCGCGCAAGATAGCAACGAAGTGGGCGCCATGATCACCATCCGCGCCGAGGATCTTCCCGAACCCTACCAAACGCCGGTCGACGCGCTGAGCCCGAGGCATGTCAGCACGAACAAGGAGGGGCAGCTCAATCTGCCGCCCGGATTCAAGGTCAATGCCTTTCGCAAGGGCCTTACCCATGCAAGATGGCTGTATGTCCTTTCAAATGGCGATGTCCTGCTCGCGGAGCCGCGCGGGGAAAAGATAACGATCCTTCGGGACGCCGACGGGGACGGTGCGGCGGAGATAAAAAAAACGCTGGTCGATGATCTTGAAATGCCGCATGGCATGGCGGTTATTGGCGACTGGCTCTATATCGGCGAGGAAACGCACCTCAGCCGCGTTCCCTTCAAAGTCGGCGATCTTGAGCCGTCTGGCCCGCGCGAGGAGGTCACGGCGCCAGGATCGCTTGGCGATGGCAGCGGTCATTGGACGCGCATTCTCCTTTATGATTCAACGGATAATGCGCTCTATATTTCCGTTGGCAGCGCGTCGAACATAGGCATCGAGCCGCTGCCAAGGGCGAGTATCCAGAAATATTATCTTGATGAGAAACGGATGGAAACGATTGCGACCGGCCTGCGCAATCCGGTCGGCATCGATTTCAATCCGGTAACCGGGAGCCTTTACACCGTTGTCAATGAACGCGATGGTTATGGCGACGGCCTCGTCCCGGACTATCTCACGGAAGTGCAAAAGGGCGGATTCTATGGCTGGCCCTACGCCTATTCGGGTAAAATTCCCGATCCGGACTACGGCGAAGACGCGCCGGAAATGGTCGCAAAATCCATCCTGCCCGATGTTCTTTTCCAGTCGCATTCAGCCCCCCTCGGGCTGGTCTTTTATAAGGGATCGCAGTTTCCCAAGGAATATGTGAATGACGCCTTCGTCGCTTTTCAGGGTTCATGGAACGCCTCGAAACCGACCGGATACAAGATTGTCCGGGTGCCGTTTAAAGACGGCCGTCCGACCGGGTCCTATCAGAATTTCGCGACCGGTTTCCGGATTGAAGTTGAAGATCCGGGGGCGGCCAAGGTTTGGGGGCGGCCCGTCGGGCTGGCCGTGGCGGCGGATGGCGCGCTTCTTGTCGCCGATGCGGTAAGCCAGACGGTTTGGCGGATTTCCTATTCAGAATAGTTGCGAATCGGATATCTGTAGACTCTGCCGCCGAGCAAGGATATATGAATGGAGCTTTGGCGGCCGTTTCGACTTTTGTGTATTTCGTGGCACGCTAACGGACAGAATGCAAACGCAACAAGAGATTTGGGTATGAGTTGGACCGACGAACGAATTGAGAAGCTGAAGAAGCTTTGGGGCTCTGGCAAGACCGCTGCCGAAATCGCCGAAGAACTGGGCGACGTTACCCGTAATGCCGTCATCGGAAAGGCGAACCGTCTTGGCCTTTCGTCGAAGTCGACGCCCGCCGCAGCAAAACCCAAGAAGAAAGTCATTCCGGCGCACCGGGCCTGCCAATGGCCGATCGGTCATCCGGGCGAAGATAATTTTCATTTTTGTGGTGATGAAGCGGTGCCGAGCAAGCCTTACTGCCTGAAACACTGCAATATGGCCTATCAGAGCAAGGACAACAGCTAGGCGGTCGGTTCAGGCGGTTTCGAACATCGCCAGGTTCAGCTTCAATTTCTCGCCGAGCCAAAGCGCGTTGTCGCGGTGATCTTCAAGATCGTTGCCCGTTTCCGGATGAACCAGAATGTCGAGCCCCTGACGGTTGAGCATCAGCCAGGGAACGATTTTCGAAAACTCCGTCACCGCGAAGACCACCTGATACATCGAAATCGGATGCGGGCCAACCGGTGCGTCATGCCAGCGACCCAGGGTCACGTCAAACCGCTCGCCGAGCTGGTCGCGGATTTCCCCGGCCGCCGCCTTGGTCTCCGGTTGATAATAGACATGGGCGTGATAGCCGGTAATCAATTGCGCCGCATCCTTTGCCATGGCGATCTTCCTCTGAAAATTCACTGGCCTTCTCAAGCCTATCAAAGTTAACATAGTCATTCGCCGCCGCCATGTCATGGCAAGACAGCCCGGCACCATAAAAAACAAAATAACCGGAGGAAAACCCGTGTCCTACGAACATATCCTGTATGATGTTGAAGACCAGATTCTTACCATTATCCTGAATCGCCCAGATAATCTGAATGCTTTTACCGTCACGATGCGCGACGAATTGATCGATGCGTATGACAAGGCGGATGCGGATGATGACGTCCGCGCCATTATCGTCACCGGCGCCGGGCGCGCCTTCTGTGCCGGGGCTGATCTTGGTGCCGGCAAGGACACCTTTAACTACAAGGCGCGCGGTGTGCAGAAGGAGGGGGAGCTGCACCGCGATGGCGGCGGGCGCGTCACCCTCCGGATGTATCAGTCGAAAAAGCCGATTATCGGCGCGATCAATGGCCCGGCGGTCGGGATCGGCGCGACAATGACGCTGCCGATGGACGTTCGCCTTGCCTCGGACAAGGCGCGGATCGGGTTCGTTTTCTCCCGCCGGGGTATCGTGATGGAGGCTTGCAGCAGTTGGTTCCTCCCGCGCCTAGTCGGTATTTCCCAGGCGGCGGAATGGGTTTATTCCGGGCGGATTTTTCCGGCCGATGAGGCGAAGGCCGGCGGGCTCGTCAAGGCGGTTCATCCGCAAGAGGACCTGCTCCCCGCCGCCCGCCGCCTCGCCAAGGAGATGACAGCCGAGTCCGCGCCGGTTTCCGTGGCGCTTTGCCGGCAGATGATGTGGCGGATGCTTGGCGCCGACCATCCCATGGAAGCCCATAAAATAGACAGCCGCGGTATCGCCATGATGGGCCAGAGCCCGGATGTTGCAGAGGGCGTGACCTCCTTCCTTGAAAAGCGCCCGGCCAAATTCTCCATGCGCCCGTCCGTGGATATGCCGGATTTTTACCCCTGGTGGGAGGAACCTGAGTTCAAATAACCGGCTCGATCCTATAGATTCCCTTAAAAAGTGTTTTAATATTGAATAAAAACAACTAATGATTATCTCCGATTCCTGAACTTTTTTATTCGGGAACCGGAGATAGTCTCATGAAAATTACCTCTCTTCTTGTCAAAGGCGGCCTCTTTGTCGTCATTGTGGCGGCCGTCGTCGTCGGTGTCCGCGAGGCCGAGCGGCATGTCAATTCCACGGGCTGGAATGCCATTACACTGGTCGGAAGCGCGGCGACAGGAGAAAAAGTGACCCTGGATGCCTTCGATGTCAGCATTTTTACCGGCCGGGGAACGATCAATGGATTGACGGTTCCCAATTCCGGCATCGGGTCGTCGCCCACAAGTTTCGTGGTCGACAAGGCCGAAATCAGGATTGTCCCCTGGAGCATCCTGTGGGGGCCGCTTCATATCAGGTCAATCGAGATTACCAATCCGGCGGTGGATCTTGAAACGAGTGCCACGAGTTCAAACCTCACGATCATCCTCGCTGCCGCGGCCGCGTATGCCGTTACCGCCGATAAATCCGGCAATAAGGCGAAAAAACTCCGCGTCGATGACCTGACGATTACCGGTGCGAAGCTGTCCGGTAAAATTTACCCGCTATCGACCAAGGTTTCTTTGACATTACCCGACATCAAGATGAGCAATTTGGGCAGCAGCGGCGACGGCATGAGCCAGGCGGATTTCGTTCAGGCGGTTCTGACCCAGGTGGTTAATCAGGCGACGACCTCGGCGCTTCACCCGTGAGCGAGAGAATCTGACGATTTGCGCTGGCATGCGCCCGCAGAACGGTTGCCTTTTGCGGGCTTAGCGCCTAAATGTAGGGTGGATTAAATCGAGCAGGTATATACATGACATCCTTACTCCTTCTGATCAGTGCGATCATAAACATATTCATTTGGCTTTTGATCGCGAATGCCATTCTGAGCTGGCTCGTGGCGTTTAACGTGGTCAATACGAGCAATCAGTTCGTTTCGACAGTGGGTAATTTCCTCTACCGGATAACCGAGCCGCCGCTGCGGCCGATCAGGAAGGTCATTCCGACGATGGGCGGGCTTGATGTTTCACCGGTGATCCTGATCCTGCTGCTTATCTTCCTACGCAATCTCCTGTTCGAGTATGCGCCGCAAATGATGTGACCCTGCCTATCAGAAAAAGTGACGACGGAGTTTTGCTCGATATCCGGCTGTCTCCGAATGCGGCGCAAAACCGTATTGAAACTATTTTCATCGACGGTGAAGGACGTCCGCGTCTGAAGGTCAAGGTCACGGCAGTGCCGGAAAAAGGGAAAGCCAACGGCGCATTGGTCAAATTATTGTCGAAATCAATCAAGCATGCCCGGGGAAGCTTTGACATTATTGCCGGCAAGCTTGATCGCAACAAGACGGTGCTGGTAAAAGGCGACCCGTCAGAGACGGAAGCTGAACTGAAACTATGGCTTGAGCAGTTTTGACCGGACGAGACGACCGGCAGGGGGAGGAATTTATGACGGCAACGATTATTGATGGCAAAGCCTTCTCGGCCCGGGTTCGCGCGGAGGCGGGCAGGAAAGTCATGGTACTGAAGGAACAGCATGACCTGACCCCGGGGCTCGCTGTCGTCCTCGTGGGTGAGGATCCGGCAAGCCAGGTCTATGTCCGAAACAAGGGCAAGGCGACGGTTGAGGCGGGAATGAAGTCTGAAGAAATCCGTCTCGACGTCACCGCCACCGAGCAGGAAGTCCTGGATGTGGTTCACCGGCTGAATGCCGATCCGACCATTCACGGCATTCTCGTGCAGCTTCCGCTGCCCAAGCAGGTGGATGAGATGGCGGTCCTCGATGCCATTGACCCGATGAAGGATGTCGACGGTTTTCACGTCATCAATACCGGCCGGCAGGCGGTTGGATTGCCCGCGATGGTGCCCTGCACGCCGCTTGGCTGCCTGATGATGCTGAAAGACACGCTTGGCGATCTCTCCGGTCTGAATGCGGTGGTTGTCGGTCGCTCGAATATTGTTGGTAAACCGATGGCGAGTTTGCTTCTATCCGAAAATTGCACGGTCACCATCGCGCATTCGCGAACCCGCGATCTGCCCGCCGTTTGCCGAGGCGCCGATATCCTGGTGGCAGCCGTGGGACGTCCGGAAATGATCCGCGGTGACTGGGTGAAGCCCGGCGCGACCGTGATCGATGTCGGCATCAACCGCATCCCGAAGGAGGATGGCAAGACCCGTCTGGTCGGCGATGTCTGCTTTGATGAGGCGGTCGAGGTGGCCGGGGCGATTACGCCGGTCCCGGGCGGCGTCGGCCCGATGACAATTGCCTGCCTGTTGGCGAATACCGTCACCGCGGCCTGTCGTCAGGCAGGAATAGATGAACCGGAGGTTTAAACGCCGATAGTGCGATTTTCCCGCCAGATTCTTGTCCGATTTGCAAAATTCGCCGCAACAGGCGCGTTGGTGGGGATTGTTTTCAGCATTCTATTTATCGCGCTGCCAATGGCCGGTGTGCTTTTTATCTTAGGCGCGTTCGATATCGGCTGGACTCTGCCATGGATCCCTTCGATGCCACTGATCATGACAGTGGGAGCGATCGCCGGAGCGGTGTTCGCCGCCGCGCTATTTATCAAGGATCGATATATTCCTTACGTGGAGGAAGTCCCCGATTTCGAGGAGGAGGGCGATGATTTCTCGAACGACAGGCGCGACAGGTAACCGAGGCTATTTGCGCTGTTCCGCCACCAAGTTTGTGAGATTGCCGGCAAAAATAATCACGGCCCCGACCAGAACCCATGGATCGAAGGCTTCCGAATAGAGAAGGAAGCCCACGACGGCGATCAGTGGCACCCGCAGGAAATCCATGGGAACCACGACGGTCGCATCGGCATTCTGGAACGCCTTGACGATACAGTAATGCGCGGACAGCGCGGTGATTCCAACAGCAATGAACCAGGGCATTGCCTGCCAGGTCGGCGGCTGCCAGTCGATGATCGACGGGATCATGGCCATGGGCAGCTGAATGAGCGCCATATAGAACAGGATGGCAAGGGCCGTTGTATCGCCCGAAAGCTTCTTCGTCAGGGTTGCGGTAACGGCAAAGCCGACCGCTCCGGCAAGTACGATCAAGGCCGGGGTCGTCATGACGACAAGGCCGGGGCGCAGAATGATCAGGATGCCCGCAAACCCCATGGCGATGGCAAAGACGCGTGTCCAAGAGAGTTTCTCGCCCAGCAGGATGGTCGCCAGCAATGCCGTCCAGATGGGCGTGGTGAATTCAATTGCGAAAACCTCCGCCAGCGAAATTACCGCAATACCGTAAAACCAAGCCGCCTGACCGGCGAAGTGAAAACTGTTGCGGACAATATGGACGCCGAGATGTCGTGGATAGATTTGTGCAAATCCGCTCCGCCAGAGAAAGAATAGAACGATGACGAGACCGATCACACCGCGGTAAAACAGGATCTGAAATGTCCCGTAGTCTGAAGAAAGCTCCCTGCCGGCGACCGCAAGCGTTATAAACGACATCAGCGCGCCGCCCATCCAGAGGGCTGCCTTCACGATCGGCGGCATTATGCAGCCTTTCCCCTATGACCGCTCGTAGGCGGTGCGACTGGCGCCATGATCAGGTTTTCTGGCGATGCAGGAGCCGCAGGCGAAGGGCGTTCAGTTTGATAAAGCCCTCAGCGTCCCGCTGGTCATACACCGTATCTTCCTCGAACGTTACATGCTCCATCGAATAGAGGGAGTAGGGGCTCTTGCGGCCGACAACACTTACGCGTCCTTTGTAGAGCTTGAGACGTACGGTGCCGGTGACTTTTTCCTGGCTCTTGTCGATCAGGGCCTGCAGCATCTCGCGTTCCGGCGAGAACCAGAGACCGTTATAAATCAGCTCCGCATAGCGTGGCATGATGTCATCTTTCAGATGCATCGCCCCGCGATCGAGGGTGATCTGCTCGATCCCGCGATGGGCTTCGAGCATGATGGTGCCGCCTGGCGTTTCATAAATGCCGCGCGACTTCATGCCGACAAACCGGCCTTCCACAAGGTCAAGCCGCCCGATGCCGTTGTCACCCGCGAGTTTGTTGAGCGCGGTCAGCAGTTCCGCCGGGCTCATCCGTTTGCCGTCAATGGCAACCGGATCGCCTTTTTCATAGTCAATCTCGATATAGGTCGGCGTATCCGGCGCATCTTCCGGCGCAACTGTCCGGGAATAAACATATTCCCCGGCTTCTTCCCACGGATCTTCCAGCGCCTTGCCTTCTGCCGAGATATGGAGGAGGTTCGCATCGACCGAGAAGGGCGCTTCGCCGCGCTTGTCCTTCGGAATCGGGATCTGGTTTTTCTCGGCAAAATCGATCAGCTTGGTGCGGGAGTTGAGGTCCCATTCCCGCCAGGGAGCGATCACCTTGATATCCGGGTTGAGCGCGTAGTAGCCAAGCTCAAAGCGAACCTGGTCATTGCCTTTACCGGTTGCGCCATGGGCAACCGCATCGGCGCCAACCTCTTTCGCGATCTCGATCTGCCGTTTTGAGATCAGCGGCCGCGCAATTGAGGTGCCGAGAAGATACTGCCCTTCATAGACGGCATTGGCGCGAAACATCGGGAAGACAAAGTCGCGGACGAACTCTTCGCGGAGATCATCGATATAGATTTCCTTGATGCCCAGCATTTCCGCCTTGGCGCGCGCCGGTTCCAACTCTTCGCCCTGCCCCAGATCCGCCGTAAAGGTAACGACTTCGCAGTTATAGGTCGTTTGCAGCCATTTCAGAATGACGGAGGTATCCAGACCACCGGAATAGGCGAGGACGACTTTTTTGATTTCTTCGGACATGACAGGGAACCTCAATAGGGAATCTGTTATTCAGGCAAATTTGCAGCGCGCAAACTAGGGGAAAAGTGAAGGCTTCGCAAGGGGCAGATTTCCGCAAAATTCAGGCGCGATGCGGATAATGGATCACTGATAAGGTCACGGCCTTTTCATCGCTCCGGTTCCGATAGCCATGGGTCCGGTCGCCGCGAAAGCGGATCGTTTGCCCCATTTCAAGCGGATGCCAGATATCATCGGTCAAAATCTCCATCTTTCCGGAGATGACGGTAATATGCTCGATAACGCCGGGTTCATGGGGCTCCGATAGACGCTCGTACCCCGGCATAAATGTCAGTTCCATCAAATCAAAGCCGAAGCGTGGCTCGAACGGGAAAAGCGGCGCGACGGCCATGCCTTTATCCCCGGGAATATTGCGGATGACTTGAGCGTCCCGGATGACCGTGTCCGCCGTGATTTCCGGCAACGGCTCCATCAGGGAGGAGACGGAAACCTTGAAGCCGGTGGCCAGTTTCCAGAGGACGGCGGTTGTCGGGCTTGATTCGCCGCGTTCTATCTGCCCCAGCATGGCCTTGCTTACACCCGTTGCCGCGGCGGCCGCGTCCAGGCTCCAGCCGCGATCCTTACGGAGCTGTTTAAGGGTGGTCGACAGATGATCTTTCAAATCCTTCATACGGGGTCCATTTTTCGCTTGAGCGTTATAGCGCACATCTGTTAGATTGGCGCCGCTTGTGCGTTATAACGTATATTCCGATGGAAGGTACAGATCAAGATGCTTCGCTTCTTCTCGCCCAGCTATATCTCCGCTGGTTTTGTCGCCGTATTGGTGGGATACGCCGGAGCGGGGGCGATCGTCTTTCAGGCGGCGAATGCCGCGGGTGCGACGCCGGATCAGATCAGTTCCTGGCTCTGGGCGGTCGGGATCGGCATGGGGGTCAGCAGCATTGGCCTCACGCTCTTTTATCGTCAGCCCATCCTGATCGCCTGGTCGACGCCCGGGGCGGCACTCCTCGCCACCAGCCTGCCAGGGGTGCCGATGGGGGATGCGATTGGGGCCTTTATTTTTAGCTCGCTCCTTCTTACCCTCTGCGGCGTAACCGGCCTTTTTCAGAAAATCATGGCCTTTGTGCCGCAATCGCTCGCGTCGGCTTTGCTGGCGGCGGTGCTCCTGCGCTTTGGGCTCGATGCCTTTGTCGCGCTCGAGGCGGATGTCGTCATGGTCGGCGCAATGGTGGCAGTCTTCCTTGCGGCCAAGCAGTTCATGCCCCGCTACGTCATCCCGCTCACCTTGCTAACCGGGGTTGTGATTGCGCTGATCGGGGGGCAGATTTCGTCGATTGACACCGATTTCACGCTCACCCGGCCGGTTTTCGTGATGCCCAGCTTTGACCTCCCCACCTTGATCGGTGTCGGCATTCCGCTCTTTATCGTGACCATGGCGTCCCAGAATGTGCCAGGGATAGCGGCCCTCCGTGCACATGGATATGACGCTCCGGCTTCCCCTTTGATCGGCTGGTCGGGCTTCACAGGTGTCGTGCTGGCGCCCTTTGGTGGTTATGCCTTCAACCTCGCCGCGATTACCGCGGCCCTCTGTATGAGCCCGGATGTGCATCCCGATCCGGCAAAGCGGTATCCGGCTGTACTCTGGGCCTCGGTTTTTTACTGCCTGGCCGGGCTCTTCGGCGCGGCGATTACCGCGCTCTTTATCGCTTTTCCGGCGGCACTTGTCATGGCGATTGCCGGGCTCGCCCTCCTGTCAACGATTGCCAACAGCCTTGAAGCCGCCCTCAAGGAGGAGACGGAACGCGATGCCGCTATCCTGACCTTCGCGGTAACGGCCTCTGGTCTCACGCTTCTGTCCATCGGCGCGCCCTTCTGGGGCATCGTCATCGGCATGGGGGCCTATTTGTTTCGGAAACACTTTACCCGGATCAAAAAAGGATGAAATATCGCAGCGGTCAAACCGGGCTGCGAGAACAGGATGATGAGCGTTTCCGTAATAGAACAGAACTTCGACGACTGGCGGACGTTGTTGAAGCTTCTTTTTGATGCATTTGAGTATATGGAGGCGCGGATCGACCCCCCGTCGTCGCTGCGTCTTCTCAATGAAGAGACGATTGTCCAAAAAGCAGCCGAGGAAACGCTCCTTCTCGCGCGGGAGGGAGACAGGCTGGTTGGCTGTTGCTTTCTCAAGGATATCGGCGAGAAAATGTATCTCGGCAAACTCGCGGTCGATCCCGTCATCCAGCAGTCCGGTATTGGGTTAGCGCTGGTGACGGCCGCGATCGATCTTTGCCGCGCCCGGGGAAAGAAGCAGATTGAGCTTCAATCACGTATCGAGCTAACCGAAGTACATGACTTCTTCCGCGGCCGCGGCTTTCGCCAGACGGGCACGACAGCCCATGAAGGTTACAACCGTCCCACAAGCATTACCATGCAGCTAGAGTTATAGGCTGGCTTCCGCCGCCTTTTCTTCAGTCCGGGCGGAGGCCCGCACTTTCTTGCTCTCGGATTTGAGCTGACCACAGGCGGCCATGATGTCGCGGCCGCGCGGCACCCGGATGGGGGAGGAATATCCTGCGTCATTGACGATTTTTGCAAAGCGATGCATCGCATTGTTGCTGGAGCATTGATATTGAGTGCCGGGCCAGGGGTTGAACGGGATCAGATTGACCTTCGCTGGGATATCTTTCAACAGGCGGACAAGTTCGCGTGCGTCTGCCGGGCTGTCATTCACGCCGTCCAGCATGACATATTCGAAGGTAATCCGGCGCGCATTATTGCTGCCGGGATATTCCTTGCAGGCCTGCAGCAATTCCTTGATCGGGTAGCGCTTGTTGATCGGGACAAGGACGTCGCGGATTTCATTCGTCACCGCATGCAGCGAGATCGCGAGATTGACGCCAAGTTCCTCGCCGCACTGGCGAATTTTCGGCACCACGCCGGAGGTCGAAAGGGTAATCCGCCGTTTGGAGAGGGAAATTCCTTCCCCGTCCATGATAATTTTCAAGGCCTTCGCGACATTGTCATAATTCAGGAGCGGCTCCCCCATGCCCATCATGACGATGTTGGAGATCATCCGCTCGCCCTTGGGGCTTGGCCACTCGTTGATGGTATCGCGCGCAACCAGCATCTGGGCGATAATCTCGCCCGCCGTCAGGTTGCGTACAAGCTTCATCGTGCCGGTATGGCAGAAACTGCAGGTGAGGGTGCAGCCGACCTGGCTCGAAACACAGAGCGCGCCGCGATCCTCTTCGGGGATATGCACCGATTCCACTTCCTGGCCATCGGGAAATTTCACCAGCCATTTGCGGGTGCCGTCGGTCGATTCAAGAAGGGAGGTGATTTCCGGACGGGCCGCCGTGAATTTTTCGGGCAGCCAAGCGCGCATCTCTTTCGAGATCGAGGTCATGTCCTCAAACCGGCTGGCGCCGCGGTAATAGAGCCAGTGAAAGAGCTGCCGCGCGCGCATCTTGGCCGCTTTCGCGTCAACGCCCGCGTCCATCAGGGCGGCCGCCATTTCACTTCGGTCAAGGCCGATCAGGCTCTTGCGGATCGCCAGGAGTTCCGGCTGCCGGTCAACGGCCTCTACATCTGGAATCAAATGATCCATGATATTCACTTCGGTTTAAAAAGCGGCTTATACTCTTGTAACGGCGCTCAAGTACAGCTTTTTCTAATCTGCTTGTGGGCGGCCGTGAACCCTTGCAGCGAATAAGTATCGACCGTCAGCGTTCCCCGGGTCGATGTTCCCTTGACGATCATCTTCGATCCGCCACGCATGGCGCTAACCAGCTGTTCATCGCTGCTGCCTTCCGGCACCCAAGCCACCTCACCATTCGTTGCGAGAAGGAACTTGCGGTTTCCGATAAGGGCCTCGACCGTCGACTGATCCTTGTAGGGATAGCCCGCCACGTGGCTGACTTCTTCCTGGGATTTGGATTTGGGCCGGTAGGCCACCATCACATATATATCGCCGCGATTAACACCCTGCGGTGTGGATTTGAGCGGACGGGAAAGCATGTAGCAGACCTTGTTACCATTCTCGATCCAGCTATAGGCAAGCCAGTCATTGAAGGTGCCCAGCGCTCTGGGCTCCGCCTGCTGCGCCGCGGCCGGTCCCGGAGCGATCAGAAAAAGAGAAAGTGTCAGGAGAATACTTGCTGCTAATCTACTCATAACCAAAGAATACCGGTATGACGCCGATTTTTCCACCCCCGGCGTCGTCAATTTTTCTTCAAACTTATACATCCACTAAACCTTTTTCCTCCGCGTCCCATCAGTCCGTTTCGCGCCGCTTTATGGGCGCCCCCTGCACATGGGCCTTCAAGGGCTCCGGTTTGCCGAGCTCGCCGGTTGGTCGCCGGGCAAACCGTCCGTGGGTGACAATCCTGTCATACATAACGATTGCCCCCGCGGTTGCAACATTCAGACAGAATTTTGTCGGAATTTTGATGAAGTAATCGCATTTTTCCTGCATAGCCGGAGAGAGGGACCCGCGTTCACGCCCGAGGATATAGGCGGCGCTGATGGGATGGAAAAAGCTCGGCAGGTCGGTTGCCTCGTCGAGAAGCTCCACCCCGACGATCTTGCATCCCTTGGGTAACTGCATCTCTTCAATATTCTTCCAATCGTACCAGGGAATGTTTTTGGGCGCGAGGGAGGTGTCCGAGCGGGCCTTGCGGACGGAATAATCCGCGCCGACCGTGAAGACGAAGCTTGCGCCAAAGGCATGGGCCGTGCGGAAGAGGTTGCCTGCATTCATCGGTTTGCTGATGCCTTCGACGCCGATGCCGAAATATCCACGGGATATCGCCATAAATTCCTACTCTCCTGATCCGATTCCTGTTAAAACCCCGGTAATTCCAAAAGATGATGTGATCCGGAAGTATGAATAACCAATCCTCCCAGAAAAGTACAAGCCTTCCTTTTACTGTGGCGGTGACCCGCGGCCCGATGGTGGAGAGCCGGCATCAGGTCGTCGCCGCCATTTCCGATTCGGCCGGCAAGCTTGTCAAAAGCTGGGGGAACGTGGAAAGCCCCGTTTATCTTCGGTCCGCCATCAAGCCGCTACAAGCGCTTCCTTTGATCGAAAGCGGCGCGGCTGATGCTTTTGGCGTAAGCGAGAAGGAGCTTTCGCTTGCCTGCGCGTCTCACACCGGCGAACCCCTCCATGTCGAGGCGGTGACCGCCTGGCTTGACCGGATTGGACTTGGCATAGGCGATCTTGAGTGCGGCAGTCACTGGCCGACCTATGATCCGGCGGCGCGCGCGCTTGCTGCGGCCGGGGAGGTGCCGACCGCGGCGCATAACAATTGTTCCGGCAAGCACACGGGTTTTCTTTGTACTGCGGTACATCTAAAAGATCAGATCAAGGGCTATATCAACCTCGAGCATCCCGTGCAGAGGCGGATCAAGAAGGTGTTGGAGGATTTTACGGATCTCGATTTGTCGGACGCGCCGGTTGGTATCGACGGATGCTCCATCCCGACGATCGGAATTCCGCTGAACTGGGCGGCGATGGCCTTTGCCCGGTTTGCCGATCCGGCCGGGCTGGATCCGGACCGGGCGGCCGCCTGTAACCGGTTGCAGAACGCCATCTCGAAATATCCGGAGATGATCGCGGGATCCGACCGGCTTTGCACCGCGATTAACGGCGCGGCAAAGGGGCGGGTTGTCGCCAAGGTCGGGGCGGAGGGGGTCTATCTCGCCGCGCTTCCCGAGCAGGGTATCGGCATTGCGATCAAGGCGATTGACGGGACGACGCGGGCGGCGGAAGTGGCGCTGGGTGCAATTCTCGACGAGCTGGGTATTCTGGATGAGGACATTCACAGGGCCATCGATCCCTTCGTTCGCCCGGTCCTCCGTAACCGGAACGATCTGACCGTCGGGGAGATTCGGGCCGATTTGACAACGTGAAGACATCAGGGCGATTGACCTCGGGATTTGTTGAGGGGTAAGTTGCTGCATTGCAATAACAACAAAAATGGCATTTAGGAAAAATCATGAAAGCACTTGTTTGTAAGGAATTCGGAGATCCGGACATTTTGGTAATGGAAGATATTCCGGAGCCGGAAGTCAAAAAAGGGATGGTGAAGATCGAGGTGCATTCGGTCGGCCTCAATTTCCCCGATACCCTGATGATTGCCGGTAAATACCAGTTCAAGCCGCCGTTTCCGTTCTCGCCGGGCATGGAATCCTCCGGTATCGTGACCGCCGTTGGCGAAGGCGTCACCAAGGTTTCCGTGGGCGACCGGGTAATGGCCAATCATGGCGTTGGCGGTTTCGCGGAATATGTCCTGGCACCGGAAGACGGGACCTACAAAATTCCCGACAACATGCCCTATGATCAGGCGGCCGGCTTTCCCGTAACGTACGGCACAACGTATCATGCACTGGTCGACCGGGGCGAATTGAAACCGGGTGAAGTTTTGCTGGTTCATGGCGCCGCCGGCGGCGTTGGGCTCAATGCGGTTGAGCTTGGCAAGGCGCTGGGCGCGACTGTCATTGGCACGGTCGGCTCTGATGAAAAGATGGATATCGTCAAGCAATATGGCGCCGAGCATGTCATCAACTATTCGACCGAGAGCATCCGTGATTGCGTCAAGGAACTGACGGACGGCAAGGGTGCGGACGTGATTTATGATCCCGTCGGCGGCGATGCCTTCGATCAGTCCATGCGCTGCATCAACTGGAATGGCCGTCTGCTGGTGATCGGGTTTGCCTCCGGCCGGATTGCCGAGCTCAAGACCAATCTTGTGCTGTTAAAGGGCTGCTCTGTCGTGGGTGTATTCTGGGGCGAATTCGCCCGCCGCTACCCTGAGCAGAACCGCGCCAATTTCCAGGCGATGCTGGACATGGTGGAAAGCGGCAAAATCAAGCCGCATGTCTCCATGCATTTCCCGCTGGAGCAGGGCGCGGACGCCATGAAGGCGCTGCTGTCGCGGAAAACCACCGGCAAGGTCATCATCACCGTCAAGGATTGATCGCCAATGGCGAAGGGGAGAGGGAAACGTGATCGGGCGGTCAAACGCCAGTACGAAATGCTTCCCTATCCCCCTCGCGATCCGAAGGACGAGGCAAAGCGGCTGATCGAAGGCAGCCCGAGCCATCTTGACGAACTCAACCACTATCTTTTTGCCGGCAGGCGTGATTTTTCGAGACCCTTCCGCGCGCTCGTGGCGGGGGGTGGCACCGGGGATGCGGCCATCATGCTGGCGCAGCATCTGGCGAACCGCGGCGATGCCGGACAGGTGGTCTATCTCGACTTGTCAACGGCCAGCCGCAAAATCGCCGAGGCGCGGGCACGGGCGCGGGGGCTGACGAATATCGAGTTCTTGACAGGCTCTCTTCTTGATCTGCCGAAAATGGATATCGCCCCCTTCGACTATATTGATTGCTGCGGCGTCCTTCATCATCTGGAAGAGCCGGAAGCCGGTCTCGGTGCCCTCGTGGCGGTTCTTGATGACGGCGGCGGCATGGGCTTGATGCTCTATGCGACGCTTGGCCGGACGGGGGTATATCCCGTGCAGAACGCGTTGAAGGCCTTGGGCGGGAGCGCCGATACGGCGGAACAGGTCCGACTTGCGAAAAGCCTGCTCAAAGACCTATCCCCAAATCATTGGCTTAACAGGAACCGGGTGATTGGCGATCATAAGCTAGGTGATGATGCGGCGCTTTATGATCTGCTACTTCACCCGCGCGACAGAAGCTATCTTGTGCCAGAGCTACTTCTGCTTTTGGAGGGCGCGGCGATGGAACTGGTGAGCTTTATCGAACCGGTCCGCTACGACCCAGAACATTACCTGAAGGACAAGGAGTTGAGAAAGCGTGCCCGGGAGCTGCCGGATGGTGAGCGGGCGGCACTCGCCGAAAACCTTTCGGGAACGATCAAGACGCACAGTTTTTATGCCCGGAAGGTGGGCGGTGTGGCGCCGGGACCGGCAAAATTCGACCCGGAAATGATCCCGTTCCTGAAAGACGGCAATGCGGATGTTTTGGCGCGGGCCCTTGCCGCGCGGCCGGCGCTAACGGTGCATTTTGATACAGAACCTGCGCAGATCGACATTCCAACCGGTGCGGCGGAATTTGTGAAACGGATCGACGGCCGGACCAGCTTGCGCGATATGCAGGCCGCCATGCCTTTAAGCTGGCCGGATTTTCGGGCGCGATTTGCCCCCGCCTATAAAATGTTGAACGGGCTCAATCTCTTGTGGCTAAAATCCGGATAGGATTCCGCGCGCCGAAAACGCAGGGCAGTGTTGCGTAATTAGTGCTTTGTCTTTGTTTCTTGCCCACTTATTGTGAACCTGATGGCGTCATATCACCTGTTGATCAAACCTTTTTTAAAGAGTCCCCCGGTATTGCAGGCGGCAAGCCTGATGATTTTGGCCTGCCTGCTGCTTTCCGTCATGGGTGGGATGATCCGGTTTGTCGCCGATACCGGTATGCCCGTATTTCAGATCGTTTTCTTGCGAAATGTCGCCGGGCTTCTGTTTTTCCTTCCCTGGTTTTTCAAGTCCGGCCTCGGGGTCCTGAAAACAAAGCGGATTGGCGCCTACAGTATCCGCAGCCTAGTCGGTTTCGCCTCCATGATCAGCTGGTTTTATGCAGTCAGCGTATTGCCGCTCGCCGATGCCGTCGCCCTGAATTTCACGGCGCCGATTTTTGGCACCATCCTCGCCATTTTTATTTTGCATGAGACCGTCGGCATCCGGCGCGGCTCCGCCATGATTGTCGGGTTTATCGGCGCCATGATTATCCTGCGGCCGGGCCTGACGGAGATGAGTTTAGGCGCCTATGCCGCCGTGTTTTCCGCGATTACGATGGCCGGTTCCATTACGATGGTCAAGCTGCTGTCGCGCACGGAGAGTACGGCGGCGATGGTTGCCTGGACGCAAATCCTGATCCTGCCGATGTCGGCGGTTCCGGCGATGTTTGTCTGGCAAATGCCGACGATCGAACAGCTTCTGTCCATCCTGTTCATTGGCCTGCTTGCCACTCTCGGTCATTTGTCCTTCACGCGGGCCTATTCCCTCGCCGATGCGTCTGTGGTCATGCCGTTCGATTTCTTCCGGCTGATTTTTTCCGCCCTGATCGGCTTTATATTCTTCATGCAGGAGCCGGACCTGTTCACCTATATCGGCGCCGCCGTCATTTTTGCCTCTTCCATCTATATCGCTATTCGGGAATCCCGGGTGAGCAATGCGCATGCTGACGCGAAGAGCAAGGAGATACTCGCACGTACAAAGGCGGAAACCCGCTCAGGGCCCACAAGTTGACTGCCGAAGGTGACGGCGTCTCCTGGCGAGGTTTCCTCAGCCGGATTCCTGCAAATGGCCAGGGTGCGCTCTGGATGTTGCTGGGCGGGTTCTGCTTTTCCTGCATGGGGCTTGGGATCAAGTTCCTTGGCGCGGAAATGGACAGCTTCCAGATTGCCTTCCTGAGGGCG
The DNA here is from genome assembly GCF_009882935.1 of Sneathiella chungangensis. Lineage (GTDB taxonomy): Bacteria > Pseudomonadota > Alphaproteobacteria > Sneathiellales > Sneathiellaceae > Sneathiella > Sneathiella chungangensis. The sequence goes on along the minus strand of NZ_WTVA01000015.1, from coordinate 116,059 downwards.
TTGTTCGGCTTTTTCGTAATCCTCCCCTTCGCCCTGCGCCGTGGTATTTCCGGCTTGCGAACCAGGGTGCTCAAGCTGCATCTCGCGCGGGGGGTCGTCGGTATTCTGGGGATGCTGTCGATCTTTTATGCGATCACCCATCTGCCGCTCGCCGATGCGGTCGCGCTCACCTTTACGCGGCCGCTATTCCTGATATTGCTCGCCGTGCTTTTGCTGGGAGAAAAAATCCGCTGGCGTCGCTGGACGGCGACGGCGGTCGGCTTTCTCGGCGTCCTGATCATGGTGCAGTCGCAGGCGCAATTCGAATTTGCATCTCTTGTCGCGCTTTTCGGCGCATTGATGGTGGCCCTTGTTTCGGTATTTCTGAAAAAGCTGAGCGTCACCGAAGCGCCAACGACGATGATGTTCTATTTCGGCCTGATTGCGTCCGTCGTATCGGCTTTTCCGGCGGCGCTGGTCTGGGTGCCGCCAAGCCTGGAGGATTTGCTTCTGATTGCCTTGCTGGCCTGTTTTGGGTCCGGCGCAAATTTCTGCGCGATCCGCGCATTCTCCGTCGGAGAGGCGACCGCCGTCGCGCCATTCGATTATACCCGGCTGATATTCTCCGGTCTGCTCGGATTTATCGTGTTCTCCGAGGTGCCGACGCTGGCCATGGTGATCGGTGCCGGCATCATCGTTATCTCCAGCCTATATATCGTACGGCGCGAAGCGGGGCTTGGTCGGAAAAAGCCACTGGTGACCGAAAGCTGATCCCGCCTGCGCCCATCTCGATCTTGTCAGACGGCGACTTCGAATTCCGCTTCCGTCGCTGCTTTAACGTCCTCAAGGGCGACGCCATCAGCAAGCTCGATCAGCTTCATGCGCGGCGTTTCACCGCTCTTGTCGAACTCGAAAACCGCCATGTCGGTGATGACCATGTCGACGACACCTTTGCCGGTTAGTGGCAGATTGCAGGATTTGAGAAGCTTGGGATCGCCTTTCGCCGTATGCTCCATGACGACAATCACTTTTTTCACGCCGGCAACCAGATCCATGGCGCCGCCCATGCCCTTGACCATCTTGCCGGGGATCATCCAGTTGGCGAGATCGCCGTTCTGGGCGACCTGCATGGCGCCAAGGATTGAAAGATTGATGTGCCCGCCGCGGATCATCGCGAAGCTGTCCGCGTTGGAAAAATAGCTGGTGGTCGGCAGTTCCGTAACCGTCTGCTTGCCGGCGTTGATCAGGTCCGCATCCTCCTCGCCTTCATAGGGGAAGGGGCCCATGCCGAGCATGCCGTTCTCGCTCTGCAGCTGGATTTCCATGCCCTCGGGGATATAATTGGAAACCAGGGTCGGGATGCCGATGCCGAGATTGACGTAAAAGCCGTCTTCAAGTTCCTGTGCGGCGCGCTGCGCCATCTGTTCTCTTGTCCAAGCCATGTCTTTATTCCTCTGTCTCTCGGTCAGGCGACCTGTTTGCGGGGGCGTGTGGTGCGTTGCTCTATATGCTTTACCGGGTTCGGTACATGGACGATCCTCTGCACATAGATGCCAGGCACGACGATATGATCGGGATCAATCTCGCCCGGCTCGACAAGATGCTCGACTTCCGCAACGGTGATACGTCCGGCGGTTGCCATCATCGGGTTGAAGTTGCGGGCGGTCTTGCGAAAGACCAGATTGCCTTCCTTGTCGGCCATATAGGCATGCACCAGCGCGACATCGGCCGTGAGACCCCGCTCCATGACATAATCCTCGCCGTCAAAATTCCGGACTTCCTTGCCTTCGGCAACCAGGGTGCCGACGCCGGTCTTGGTGAAGAAGGCGGGGATGCCCGCTCCGCCCGCGCGGATCTGCTCTGACAAGGTGCCTTGCGGCGTGAAAACGACTTCGAGATCGCCGTTGAGATACTGCTCGGCGAACATCTTGTTTTCGCCGACGTAGGACGAGATCATTGTCGATATCTGCTTGCTTTCCAATAGAACGCCGAGACCGATACCATCGACGCCCGCGTTGTTGGAGATGACCGTCAGGCCCTTTACGCCCGACGCTTTCACCGCGTCGATCAGGGTTTCCGGAATACCGCAGAGACCGAAACCGCCGGACATCAACGTCATGCCGTCCTTGAGTATACCCTCCAGGGCTGCCGTCGCATCGGCATAAATTTTCCTGTCACTCATTCCAAGGTTCCTTATCAAAATGCGTGTGATTTTTTGGGGTTTGACGCAGCTATATAACAGCAAAATGCTGTACCGCACAAATTTTTTAAATCTATTGCGAAGGAGGGAAAATTTGCACTGGAAACCCCGCTATTCTGTCGTTGCGGGTTCTTTTTCCAAAAAGCCGCGGGCTTTTTCGCGGTGTTCATTATTGATGTATTTCTTGACCGTTGCCATTGCCGCCATCAGAACGCTGGCGTCATCCGTAAACCCGACGCCGGCGAGAAAATCCGGGATGACATCCGCCGGCATGATGAAATAGGCGAGCGCGCCGAAAAGCACTGCCTTCACGAAGGCGGGGCTTTTGCTGTCCAGGGCGCAGTAAAAACTGGCGGTCACATCTTCGGAAAAGGGTATTTTCCCGATGTTTCGCCGAAGTTTCTGCGCAAATTCCCGCATGACGAGGCGTTTGTCGCTCTCGAGCTTGGTTTCGTCAAAGGCAGATATGTCGTCATCATCGGGTGTGGTCATGATGATAATATGTAGCTTGCTTCTCGCCTTTGCAAGCAGACCGATATTCACTTTTCTGGTCTGGCAGTATAAGGAAGGATAAAATTTGTTAGGATCATCCTTTACGAAACTGGAGAAGAAAAATGGATATTTCTGGAAAATCGGCAATTGTCACAGGTGGGGCCTCCGGCCTTGGCGAGGCGACGTCGCGCATGCTGGCGGCTGCCGGCGCAAAGGTCGCCATTCTTGATATGAATACCGATCTTGCAGAAAAGGTGGCAAATGACATCGGCGGTATCGCCTGCACGACCAACGTATCGGATGATGCCTCCGTCGACGCCGCCTTTGAAAAGGCGCGCGACGCACATGGCGCGGCACGAATTCTCGTCAACTGCGCCGGCATTGGCCCAGCGGCGAAAACCTACTCCAGTAAGGGCATGCATCCGCTTGATAAGTTCGAGCAGGTTATCTCCGTCAATCTGATCGGCACCTTCAACTGCATTCGGCGGGCCGCCGCCGATATAGCGGGACTCGATCCAATGGAGAGCGGGGAAAGGGGCGTCTGCATCAATACGGCGTCTGTTGCGGCTTTCGATGGTCAGATCGGGCAGGCGGCCTATTCCGCGTCCAAGGGCGGCATCGTCGGCATGACGTTGCCAATTGCGCGGGATCTTGCCTCGATCGGCATTCGTGTCGTCACCATCGCGCCGGGATTGTTCGAAACGCCGCTTCTGAAAAGCCTGCCCGAAGACGTGCAGGCGGCCCTCGGTGCGTCGGTTCCCTTCCCGAGCCGGCTCGGCCATCCCTCGGAATACGCCGCTCTCGCGCGGCAGATCATGGAAAACCAGATGCTTAACGGCGAGGTCATCCGGCTTGACGGGGCGATCCGTATGGCCCCGAAATAGGGCTAAGCGGCAATTTTATTCATAAATGTCGCGAGGTCGATATCCTTGCCGCTCAGACCGTTGACGTCGTGGGTGGCAAGGGTGACATCGACGCGGTTATAGACATTGAACCATTCAGGGTGATGGTCCATTTTCTCGGCCTTGAGCGCGACCCGGGTCATAAAGGCGAAAGCCTGATTGAAATTGGCGAATTTGAAGGATTTCTGGATCGCTTCCCGCCCCGCGACAAGTGTCCAGCCATCCAGGGAGCCGATCGCCAGATTAATTTCTTGCTCGCTTAGTCTTTCAGTCATGGAAATTCTCCTTCTTTGGGGGTATGACCCCTGCTAACTATGTTGACGCAGACAGCCGTTGTCCAGAGTGAGAGCATATTTCCATGACGAAGATTAGCGAGATCAGCCGGAACTGGTGGCATGAGGAAACGGAAGGCATTGCCTTCACCCATGCCCTTGATATGAAGCTGCTGCATTCTGAGACAAGCCCATTCCAGAAAATAGAGATTTTCGAGCATCCGGTTTTCGGCCGCGTCCTCACGCTGGACGATCTGGTACAGGCCTCTCATGCGGATGAGTTCATGTATCACGAAATGGCGGTGCATGTGCCGCTTCTCGGTCGTGAGCGCGAAAAGGCGGAGGTGCTGATCGTCGGCGGGGGCGATGGCGGAATTTTGCGGGAAGTGCTGCGCCACGACTTTGTCACCCGCGTTGTCATGGTGGAAATCGATGTGCGGGTCGTCGAACTGTCGCGGGAATACCTGGCGATCAACGGAGATTACGACGATCCGCGTGTCGAGCTGATTATCGGCGATGCGGCGGATTACATGCGCAAAGCGCGGGCCGCGGCGGACAGGTTTGATCTGATCATCCTGGACCTGAGCGAGCCGGTCGGCCCGTCGTCAAGCGTCTTCACCTATGGCTTTTGTGAAGATTTTTCCGCCTGCATCAAGGATGACGGTGTTGTGCTGGACAGCGACAGCATATTTGTCGGGAAGGACCGGGCCTATTTTCTTCAGGAGCTTTGCGGTGACAAGGACCAGAACCTCGTCTCGATCATGCAGCGCGAAAAGCTGCTTCCGCATGTCGCCGCCTATCGCTCCATCGTGCAGCTCTATCCCGCCGCCGAGTTCGGCTTTTTTCTCTATAGTCGGGACGGCCATGATTATTCCAACCCGGTGGCATCGCTGACGGCCCGTCACTATAATCCGGAATTGCACAAGGCATCCTTCGCCCTGCCCACCTGGTGGCGGGAAAATCTGGGTTTCTGATGGAAGTCGCGGGATGACGGAAACGCCTCTCACGGTGGATTTTATTTCCGGCGCTATTGATTACCGGCGGCGCCACGGTGGCGGCCGTGGCCAGGCCCTGCCCAAGGCTCTCGGTTTTCGGCCGGGTGTCACGCCGGATATTGTCGACGCCACAGCCGGGCTTGGCCGGGATGCCTTCCTGCTCGCCTCCCTCGGTGCCAATGTCACCCTGATCGAGCGGAATAAGGAAATTCAGAAACTTCTGGAAGACGGAATGGCGCGCGCCGCCACGGCGAGCGACTCCCATGCCGAAATCATTTCCCGCATGATTCTGGTCAAGGGAGACGCCAGGGATATCCTGCCGGAATTACGGCCTGAAACCGTGTTGATTGATCCCATGCATCCGCCGCGCCGCAAATCGGCGCTGGTGAAAAACGAGATGCGGCAGTTGCGGGCCATCGTCGGCGCCGATCCCGATTGTGAAGAATTGATGCGGGTGGCGCTTTCCGCCGCGTCGAAACGGGTGGTTCTGAAATGGCCGCGCCGCGCCGCGCCGATGCCGGGAATGCGATCTCCGTCCCACCAGATTCTCGGAAAGTCGACGCGCTACGAGGTCTTTATGATGGCACCGGCGCGAGAAGATCAAAACTGATTTCTTCGCGATAGATGGCCGCCGACGAAGACAAATGGCTCGAAAACAGCGTGAAGTTTGTTACCGGCAGGGTGGCCGTCTTGAATAGCGCGTGATCGATCAGGAAATGCCGCACCTTCTCGTACGGTGACTTGTGAACCCGGGCAAGCGTGATATGCGGACGGAACCGCCGGTCATCAACAGAGGCGCCGACGGATTCGATAGCCGTGACGATTTTCTGGTGCAACAGGCTGATGGTGGGAGTTGGCCGAATGCCGGCCCAGAGCACTCTGGGGCGCTTGTTGCTGCCGAAGACGCCGACGCCTTCGATATCCATGTCAAAGGATGGAAATTTTATTCTGCCGAGCGCCAGCGAAATATCCATCATCATCGGGCTTTGCACTTCGCCAATGAAGGCGAGTGTCACATGCGCGTTTTCGGCGGTGATCCATCTTGCCTCCGGGATGCCGCCTCGCAGCGCACCGATATTCGCCTTGATGTCTTCCGGCAGCGCGATGGCGACGAAGAGTCGCATTGAACCTGTCCTTTGTGCAGCGGGACCGGTGGGCCCTATTGCTCTATAAATGCGGTCACGAAGGGCAGAATATTGCCAACTATGACGTTGACGCCCTCCGCATTCGGATGAATATAGTCATCCTGATTTAAATTGGGATCGGCAGCAACGCCGTCCAGAAAAAACGGGTAATAACCGGTTTTATAGCGGCTGGCAAGATCCGGAAATATCTTGTCGAACGCGGTGGTATATTCGGACCCCATATTTGGGGGCGCGCGCATTCCGGCGAGCAGAACCGGGATATCTTTTTCCTGAAGAATTTCGATAATCCGGCTCAGATTTCGACGGGTCTCCTCCGGCTCGATCCCGCGCAGGGCATCATTCGCGCCAAGCTCAAGAATGACATAGTCGGCGCCATTGCCGATCGCCCAGTCGAGACGCTGCAAGCCGCCAGCGGTCGTATCGCCCGATACGCCGGCATTCTCGACTGTAACGTCATATCCCTTTGCCTGAAGCGCAGCTTCAAGCCGGGTCACGAAATCCTCCCCGGCAGGCAGCCCATAACCGGCGGTCAGACTGTCACCTATGGCGACGATGCGTTTGGTTTCCTCTGCCATGGCAGAGGGTACGACAGCCAAAATAGTGAATATCAGCGCCAATATGTTGAATTTCATCAGTTACCCGCCATATCCAGACTTCAGGACCTGTTGTATGCCACATAGGAAATATCTTGTCACAAGAACCCATCATCAATTTAAAAGACATCCATCTCACACTTAAGTCAGATGCCGGCCCGGTCAATATCCTGCGTGGTATAGATTTGACTGTACAGCGGGGCGAAACCGTTGGAATTGTCGGTCCGTCCGGATCCGGGAAATCGACTTTGATGTCGATTATGGCGGGCCTAGAGCTGCCAAGCGCGGGCTCCGTCACGATCGCCGGTGAACATCTTGAAAAGCTCGATGAGGATGCGCTTGCACGGTTCCGCCGGGCCAATATCGGGATTGTTTTCCAGTCCTTTCATCTAATTCCAACGATGACTGCGCTAGAAAATGTGGCGATCCCGCTCGAACTCGCGGGGGAGAGGGCCGCCTTCTCCATCGCCGCCGCGCGGCTTTCGGCCGTCGGTCTCGCGGATCGTGCAAGTCACTATCCGGCGCAGCTTTCCGGCGGCGAGCAGCAGCGCGTCGCGCTGGCCCGCGCGCTGTCAACCAATCCGAAAATTCTTCTTGCCGATGAACCGACCGGCAATCTGGATGGGAAGACGGGCGAGCTAATCGTTGAGCTCATGTTCCGCCTCCATGCGGAGGAGGGAACGACCATGATCCTGATTACCCATGACGATACACTCGCCCGCAAATGCACACACCGGGTCCGGCTTGAGGATGGCCATGTGGTGTCCAATGACAAAGTTCGTGAAGAGGCGATCGCGGGTGACTAAAGGACGAAATCCGGAATCAATCGCGCTTGCCATGAAATTTGCCCGGCGGGACTTGCGGGGCAATTTGAAGGGCTTTCGCATCTTTCTGGCCTGCCTCGTGCTCGGAGTGGCGGCTATCGCAGGCGTGGGAACGCTATCGAATTCCATTACGGCCGGCCTGAGGGCAAACGGCCAGGTTATTCTCGGCGGCGATATTGATATCCGACTCACTCACCGTCCGGCGAGTGCGGAGGAACGCCAGTGGATCGGAGACCAAGGGAACGTCGCGGAAGTGCAGACCCTGCGCGCAATGGTCCGGGATTTGAACAGCGACAACAGGACGCTTTCGGAACTCAAGGCCGTGGATCGCGCCTATCCGCTTTTCGGCACATTGAAATTATCGCCTGAATCGGGCAGCGAGGCACCGGCGGACTTGCTGGCCAGCAAAAACGGCCGCTATGGCGCTCTTGTAGAGGCGAGCCTGAGTGAGCGGCTCGGACTTCCCATCGGCGGGCAGATCCGGGTGGGCGAACTCGACGTTGAGGTGCGCGGCATTATTATTTCCGAACCGGACAAGGCGTCGCAGGGGATGGCGCTTGGCCCGCGCACCATCATCTCCTCCGAGGCTCTTGGTAAAACCGGGCTTGTCCAGCCGGGAAGCCTTATCCGCTATCATTACCGCATCGCCCTTCACCCCGGACTGACCGTTCCCGATTTTTACGAAAATGCCAAAGTCGCCTTTCCCGATGCCGGATGGCGCATTCGCGACGCGTCAAATGGCGCGCCGGGAATCAAGCGGTTTGTCGACCGGGTGGCATTGTTTCTGACGCTTGTCGGGCTCACGGCGCTGGTTGTTGGCGGTGTGGGCGTCGGCAACGCTGTGCGCGCCTATCTTGATGGAAAGATCGAGACGATCGCGACCCTTAAATGCCTTGGCGCCAGCAGTTCCTTCATTTTCCGCGTCCATTATCTGCAGGTTCTGTTTCTTGCCATAGCCGGTTCTCTGGCGGGTCTGGTCATTGGCGTCGGCGGCTCCGTTATTGCCGCGCAGTTTCTCGCGAGCACACTGCCGGTACCGCCCAAAATAGTCATCTCTGCCGGACCGCTTCTCTTGGCGGCCGCCTATGGCCTTCTTACCGCGACCCTCTTTACAATCTGGCCCCTGGCGCGGGCGCGAGAGACGCCGGCGGCGGCGCTCTTTCGCGATGTCGTCTCCACCCATAAACGCCCGCGGCCGATCTACCTGGCGGCGCTTGGCCTATGTTTCCTGACCTTGGTCGCCCTTGCCGTGCTGACCAGTCAGGAAATCTGGTTCGCCTTCATCTTCATCGTTTCGATCATCGGTATTTTCGCCGTACTGATCCTTGTCGGTCATGGCGTTCAGCAAGTGGCGCGCAAGCTGCCGCGCTCGAAAATTCCGCCATTGCGGCTTGCTGTCGCCAATCTCCACCGGCCCGGGGCCGCCACGAATAGCGTGGTTCTCTCCATGGGGCTGGGGCTGACACTCTTTGTGACTGTCGCCCTGATCGAGGGAAACCTGACGCGGCAGGTCCAGGAACAATTACCGGAGCGGGCGCCCGCTTTCTTCTTTATCGATATCCAGTCCACCCAGCTTGACGATTTTATCAAAACGGCGGAGGCGGTCCCACTCGTGAGCGAGGTCAATCACGTTCCGAATATGAGAGGCCGTATTGTCCAGGTTGCCGGGGTTCCCGCGGAGCAAGTGACCGTCGCGCCGGAGGCGCGATGGGCGCTACGCGGCGATCGCGGAATTACCTATTCGGCGACACCGCCCGCGGGCGCGACCGTTGTTGCCGGCAATTGGTGGCCGGAAGACTACAGCGGGCCGCCGCTCGTAAGTATGGATCGGGAAATTGCCGAAGGGATGGGCCTCGCCCTCGGCGACAAGCTGACCGTCAACGTCATGGGGCGCGAGATCGAGGCGGAGATTGCAAACCTTCGGGAGATCGACTGGACGACGATGGCGATCAATTTCGTACTTGTCTTCGATCCGCATAGTTTGCAAGGCGCCCCGCATTCGCATCTGGCGACGGCCCGCGCGGACGGGGAGGCGGAGAACAATCTCTTTCGCGCGATCACCGACAAATTTGCGAATATTTCCGTCATCCGGATGAAGGAGGCATTGCAGACGGTCAGCCGCATCCTCGAGCAACTCTCATCGGCTGTTTCGGCGATCTCTTCGATCACGCTGATAACCGGGGTTCTCGTGCTCGCGGGGGCCTTCGCCGCCGGGCATCGCAAGCGCGTCTATGATGCGGTGATATTGAAGGTGCTCGGCGCGACGCGGAAAGATATTTTTGCCACTTTTCTCATAGAGTATGCGCTGCTGGGCCTCGTGACATCCGTTATTGCGGCGGCAACAGGCTGGTTCGCCGCCTATATGGTGATTACGGAAATTCTGGAAGCGAAATGGATCAGCCTTCCCGTCACGATCATCGCAACCATACTGGTCAGCGTTTTCATAACATTGCTGTTCGGGCTTCTTGGATCATGGAGAGCGCTTGGCGAAAAGGTGGCGCCGGCCCTCAGATCAGATTAGCGGATTAGGGAGATACAAAGACTGATCGCCGGAAATCACATGATATCCGGCGATCCATTGGTTGCGGGCCGTTATCCGGCCATCAAGCGACTGAATTATTCGCCTGCGAGCTTCGCGAATTCCTCAGCGGAAAGTTCGCCACTTCCGTCCGCATCCGCCTCGGCAAACTGGTCCTTGCTTACGTCCGGCAATACAGCGACGATTTCTTCGTAGCTGATCGTGCCATTTCCATCGGTGTCAACTGCGTTGAAATCTTGGGCTGCCGCAAACGCCGGCGTGGCGGCCAGAATTGACAGGGCAACAACAGTGATCTGCAGCGTCTTCATTAATGTCTCCATAAAAATAAGGTTTTGCCACCCGGGGACCAGATTTTGGGCGGGCGCAGGACGAACAGCGAAAGAACTTTTCTCGTTTTTTGCTGTGATCCGGGGAGATAATTGATCCCGGATTGTGGCAATTTCATGTTCGAAAATGCCCCGTTAAAAATATTTTCGATGTAAATTAGGGTTTTTAAAACAGTAGTTTAAGGAAATCCACGGGCGGATGTTGCGCGGGGGCGAAAGGACCGATGAAAAAGGCCGCCACGGGGAAGGAGCTTCCCCAGGGCGGCCTCATTCAGGAAGGACTAACCCAGCCCCGAAAAGCTGAAATTAGCTCTTCGTGGCGGCGTTGTATTCTTCCATGGAAAGCTCGCCGTTTTTATCGAAATCGACAGCCGCGAACTGTTCCTTGCTGGTATCCGGCATGACGACGATAAGCTCCTCAAAGGAAACCGAACCATTTCCGTCTTTATCGACTGTGTTGAAATCAGGTGCCGCTGCCATCGCCGGCGCTGCCGCAAGAAGAGTGACGGTGGCGGTCGAAATAAGTAGTTTTCTCATAATAAATCTCCGTTCAATTAGTGTTGGACGGTTCGGCACCGTTGTATCGATGCATGTCCGCCGAACAATCAATCCGCCGGTTTGGTCCTGCGTCTTGATGTTCTGAAAGGAAGATTGCTCCGCCAATATGGCGGCAACATGCCGTGAATTAGGCCTGTTAAAGGAATATTCTGGGCAGCCAGCTATGATTTGCGGCAATCTTGAAGCCGGAAGACAGTAATCAAGGTCTCTATCGAGAGGCCTTTATTAAAAAGCATTAATACCTTATATTAACGCTGATTTTCCTTGAAAATCGGATCGGGAAATACAATATCAAGTGACAAATCAACACCTTTAGAGGGAATTTTAATGGCAACAGACTTTTCTAAGTATCAAGCGACGAGAACTGGTACGCGCGATCAGGCAATGCTCGATGAGGGCCTGCGCAGCTACATGCTGAAGGTCTATAATTACATGGCTTCCGGCCTCGCGCTGAGCGGAATAGCTGCTGCGCTGACGGCGTCGACGCCGGCAGTTTATAATGCTGTGTTCGGCACCCCGCTGCAATGGGTTGTCATGCTGGCGCCGATCGGGCTGTTGTTGGCGATGTCGCGCACGAGCGCGAGCACAACCAAAGTCCTGTATTGGATCATGGTGGCGACCTTTGGCGTCTCCATTTCCTATATCTTCCAGGTATATACAGCCGAAAGTGTGGTGCGGGTCTTCTTTATCACCGCAGCAACCTTTGGCGCCGCAAGCCTTTACGGGTATGTCACGAAACGTGATCTGACGGGCTTTGGCAGCTTCCTCTTCATGGGGCTGATCGGCATTTTCATTGCGATGGTCGTGAATATCTTCCTCGCGTCCACGATGATGCATTTCGTGATCTCCGTGCTCGGCGTGCTGATCTTCACTGGTTTGACCGCCTTTGATACGCAGCGGATCAAGTCCGAATACTATCATGGCCATAGTCAGGAAGTGATGGAAAAGGGTGCGGTCATGGGGGCAGTCTCGATGTATCTGAACTTCCTCAACCTGTTCATGTTCCTGCTGAGCCTGCTCGGCAACCGGAATTAAGGCGGCGAAAACCGCTAAACGGAAAACCCGGCCAGAGGCCGGGTTTTTTGTTGTCTGCTCATCTGAAGCTGATAAACTTGTTTGTCTGCAAACAGCCCTCAAAATCAACGAGAAAGGGATCGTCCTATGCGCATTCTCATTGCCATGATGAAACATGAAACCAATACCTTCTCCCCGATTAAGGCGGACTGGAAAAGGTTTCAGGATTGGGGCGCCCATCTTGGTGAGAATGCCTTGAAGGCGTATGAGGGGACAGGGATGCCCTTTGGGGCCTATGTAGAGCTTGCCAGGGCCATGGGGGCGGAGATCGTTACCCCGGTGGCGGCGGAAGCGATGCCCTCGGGCCCGGTGACGGAGGAAGCCTATAACCGCATGGCGGAACCTATTCTCGAGGCCGTGAGAAGTGGTGTCGATGCGGCGATGCTTGATCTGCATGGCGCTATGGTGGCTGAACATACGGACGATGGCGAAGGCACTCTGCTCGAGAAAATACGCGAAATCGACCCTGACCTCCCCATCGCGGTGACGCTCGATCTGCATTGCAATCTGACCGACAAAATGGTGCGTAACTGTACGGCGCTGATCGGCTACAAGACCTATCCGCATGTCGATATGTATGAGGTCGGCAAACAGATTGGCAAAGTGCTGATTGATGCCATGGATGGCAAGGTCACACCGGTAATGTCCTGGGGAAACGCGCCCCTGTTGAGCCAGACGTTGCGGCAGGGAACGGATGATGAGCCCATGGCGACCCTTATCCGCCTGTGCCGGGAAGCCGAGAAAGAACCCGGCGTGCTTGCGGCGACGGCGTTCGGTGGCTTTGCCCTTGCCGATATCCGCGATTCCGGAAACTCGGTGATCGTCGTAACCGACGGCGACCAGAAAAAGGCGGACGAGGTGCGCGACCGTATTCTTGCGAAGGCCTGGGAGTTGAAGGAGGATTTCATCTATCAGCATACGCCGCTCAAGGAACAGGTCGCGAAGGCGAAGACAATGACGGAGGGGCCGGTCCTGCTGCTCGATCACGCCGACAATTGCGGCTCCGGTGCGACGCAGGACGTTATGACGGTGATCGAGGAAGTTCTAAACCAGGGGCTTGAGGATGTTGCCGTTGCTGCCGTCTGGGATCCTGCGGCGGTCCAGGAAATGCAGAAGGCCGGAATTGGGAACAAAATCACCCTCAAGCTCGGCGGCAAGACCGACATGCCGTCCATCGGTGAGGTCGGGGAGCCGCTTACCGTGACCGGAACGGTCAAGACGCTGACCAACGGGGAATGGATCGTCCGGGGCCCGATGTATACGGGCGTCAAGGTATTCATGGGCCCGACGGCGGTTCTCGATACCGGCAATATGGAGATCGTCATTGTCTCGAACCACCACGAACCCTGGGACACCGGTGTGTTTACCTCTGTTGGCATCCAGCCGGAGTACAAGCGTTACCTGATCCTGAAAAGTCGCATTCACTACCGCGCCGGATTTGCGCCGATCGGCAAGGCGACGCTGACGCTGGACGGCAAGGGCGTCACGACGTCTGACAACAATCTCCTGCGGTACGAAAAAGTCCGGCGGCCCATCTATCCGCTCGATCTTTTGAACGAGGCATAAGTCATGCGCGAGGATATGTTTGGAAATCAGCTGAGTACGGGGTCCGATCAGACCGTCGATGCGACGAACCGGTTCATCGACAGTTACATCGGCTTTGGAACGGATTTCGCGCCGATCTTCGACGCGTCCGACAATGATCCCGATTGTGCGATTGCGGCGGCCTATGCGACGTTGCTCGGGATCTTTATGGAGTCGCCCGACGGGCGCGACATAGCCGGTAAATATTATGCGCGGGCGAAGTCGGCGATGGACAAGGGCACAGAACGCGAGCAGCTTTTCACATCGGCGATCCTCGATATACACGACAATCAACCCGCGAGCCTGCTCAAGAAACTTCGCCGTCTTGTTACCGATCATCCGGGGGATCTTTTCGGCGCCAAACTCGCCCAGAATACTTTTTTCAACATCGGTGACGACGAGACCATGCTCTGGATCGCGGACACTGTGATCGACCGCCACAAGTCATGCGCTTACGCCTACGGGATGCGGGCCTTCGGACGGGAGCAGTCGAGCCTTCTGGACCTGGCCGAGGAAGACGGTCGGCGCGCAACGGAAATGCAACGCAAGGAGCCCTGGGCACATCATGCGGTCGCTCATGTCATGCTGACTGAGGGGCGTCACGATGAAGGCATCAAATGGATGGATGCGTTGTCCAATGAATGGGAAGACCGCAACAGTTTCATGTTTACCCATAACTGGTGGCATCAGGCGCTGTTTTATCTGGAACTCGAGGATTTTAAAACGCCGCTCGCCCTTTATGACGAGAAGGTCTGGGGCGTTGACAAGTCCTACAGCCTCGATCAGGTGAATGCGATTTCGCTTCTCTGGCGGCTGGAACAGCTGGGCGTCGATGTTGGCGACCGGTGGCAGGATGTCGGGGCATATGTGGCGGAACGGCCCCTGATGAACGACCAGCCCTTTTACGACATGCATTATGGTTACGCCCTTGCGCGGGCGGGTCAAAGCGACGCGTTGGAGCGTCTGATGGCAGGAATGGAGAAGATGGCGCGGGAGGCGCCGGAAACAACCCGGGAGGCCTGGGCGGAAGTCGCCCTGCCGTCCACGCGCGGCTTTATTGCGATTGCCCAGGGCGACTATCAGGCAGCTGTTCGCCATTTATCCCGGGCCCGCCTGAAGTATCAGAAAATCGGCGGCAGCCATGCGCAACGCGACCTGTTCGAGCTTGCCTGGATCACAAGTCTTTTGGAGGCCGGGGATTTTGATACTGCGTTACCGGTTCTTGAAGCGCGAGCAAATTTCCGTCAAGATGTTCCCATGGATGCCCGGCTGCTGGCGCGGGCGAGACGCCGCAACTAAAATCGGCGCATTAATGGGAGAGAGTCATGGCCAAGCCGCAAATTGCTGAAAAAGGCGGGAACCGCCGCATTTTTGCCCTGCTTAACGAATATGGCCAGAGCCATCAGAACGGTACGAACAAGCTGATCCACTGGATTGCGGTGCCTGTCATCTTCTGGACGATCGTGGCACTTCTCTGGGTCATTCCCGTCCCCGAATCCTTCCAGAGCGTTCCTTATCTGAACTGGGCGACGATCGCGTTGCTGCTGACTGTCATCTATTATGCCGTTTTGTCCTGGACCCTGGCGATCGGAATGGTGCTGTTTACGTTCCTCTGCTTTGCCCTTATCCAGCTGTATTCAAGCGCGCCGCCCTTCGGGCTTGCCCTTTGGCAGTTTGCCGTCGGCGCCTTCGTGATTGCCTGGATATTCCAGTTTGTCGGCCACAAGATCGAGGGCAAAAAACCCTCGTTCTTCAAGGATGTGCAGTTTCTGCTGATCGGGCCGGCCTGGCTGATGAGTTTCCTCTATCGCAAGCTCGGACTGCCGATCTAGCTTTTCACATGCAGCTTATAGTCCGGCGTCGTATTCAGCGGGCAGGAATAGAGATACTCGCCCTCTGTTAGTTCGACTTCGTAGTCTAGCGTCGTGCCGGTCTCCAGCCCGCCGCCCGAGACGCTGATCTTGTTCAGCTTATGCAGCGGATTGGCCCAGTTATAGTCCTCCTCCCTGATCCAGAAGCCAAGCGAATAGGGGACGTCCTTGTTGGTCACGCGGAAGATATACTTGCCGGGTTTGAGGGTCAGAGCCTCCGATTTCGCGACGCGGTCTGTGCCGGTTTCCGCATTGATTTTTTCACAGTCCGCCTGCTCGGTCGACGTGAAACCATGATCGACGCCGTTTTCTGCTTCAACGATCTGACAGGGAGTTTGTGTCAGATTGATTATCGTGACCTCGTCGCCTGCCGCGAATGTCGAAGACGCAATGAGAGGGGCAAATGTTATGATGGCGACGCCTGTCGCTATCCATGTGCTGTAGGGTTTCATTTTCTTTGTCCCGTTCGATGATTGAGGAATCATTGTACGGGACCACAATGTCGCCAGAGCACGGGAATTAGCAAATCACGCGGTTTCACCCTTGCGTGAGCAGGTCAGTCGTCTTCGATGGCCTTGAACCGTCTCGCGTCGAAAACCTTGAGGACCTGGGCGAGGGTCTGGCCGCGCTTCAGCACACGTCCATTCTGGCTCAGGACTGAATAAGCGCCCTGCTTGGAGGCAAGGCGGGGTTCCTTGTATATGCGGAATAGCGGGCGATCTGCCGTGCGATGAAAAATCGCGAATATGCAGGCGGTCTTGGTCTCTCCGATGGCATAGTCGCGCCATTCCGACTTGGCGACCATGCGCCCATATACCTGCAAAATCTGGCTGAGTTCGGTACGATTGAAGAAGACGTTCGGTTGAGGTATTCCCGATCTGGCGTTTCTGGCCGATCGGGCTAAGTAGTGATCGTCGAAGCTAACAACCTCGCTCATTTTGTCTCCTACGCGTCCTTGGCAATCATTGTCGACCAATGGGCGGAATTCGTCAAGTATTGAGAAATACGCGCGCGCGCCATATGTTCTATGTGGGTTGGCGCTTTAGTGGTTCAACAGGGTGCAAGGAAAAGGAAGTCTCAGATGAGTGAAAAAGTCAAAAAGAGTGACGCGGAGTGGCGGGCGCAGCTTTCACCTGAACAATATCACGTTGCCCGCGAGAAGGGGACGGAACGGGCCTTCACCGGCAAATACCATGACAACAAGGAAGCGGGTACATATCACTGTATCTGCTGCGGGGAGCCGCTTTTCTCGTCGGAAACTAAATTCGATTCCGGAACCGGCTGGCCGAGCTTCTGGGAACCGATGGACGGATCCAAAGTTGGAGAGGTCATGGACCGCAGCTTTTTCATGCGCCGGACAGAGGTGATCTGCAATAAATGCGACGCCCATCTGGGGCATGTTTTTCCGGACGGACCGCAGCCGACCGGTTTGCGCTATTGTCTTAACTCCGCGGCTCTTGATTTCAAAAAAGACGATTAGTCGATCATAAAAGAGAAAGTATCAATCCATGACAGAAGGAAATACGGCGGACATGATCGCCGTGAAAGCCACCGAGGTGGCCCCGCGCACCAAGCCGTCTAATTACCCGGAACCGTTTTTCAGTCGCATGAGTGGACGGGTAAAGCGTCAACTCGGAGACGTGTTTGGCATTTCCAATTTCGGCGTGAACCTTACGCGGCTGGCACCGGGTGCAGAATCGTCGTTGCTTCACCGGCACAGCAAGCAGGATGAATTTATCTACATTCTTGAAGGCTCGCCGACGCTGATTACTGAGGATGAAGAAATTGTTCTGGCGCCGGGTTACTGCGCCGGGTTTCCGGCGGCCGGGATCGCTCATCAGATTGTTAATCGAACGGATATGGACGTTCTCTACCTTGAGGTTGGCGATCGGACGCCCGGCGATGAAGGCAGCTACCCGAAGGATGACCTGCAGGCGGTTCTCGGCCCCGACGGCAAATGGCAGTTCACGCACAAGGATGGCACCCCCTATTAGGAGTGCGGCTGAGCCTTTTTTATCATCTCATCGGAAAAATGACAGGCGGCCAGGTGAGCCTCGCCGACCGGGGTCAAGGGGGGCTTGACCTCCCGGCAGACATCTTGCGCCATGGGGCAGCGGTCACGAAATACGCAGCCCGTGCGCCGCTCTGTCTGGCCGGTTACATTTCCCTTGAGTTTGATGCGCGAGCGTTTTTGGCCTGATCCGGGCTTGGGGACGGCGTCCAGCAGAATACGGGTATAGGGGTGAGCCGGGGTGTTGAACATATCCTCCGTCCGCCCCTTCTCGACGATTTCTCCAAGATACATGACCGCCACTTCGTCACAGAGATATTCGACGACGGCAAGATCGTGGCTGATGAACATGTAGGTGACGCCAAACTCCTTCTGCAGGTCTTTCAGGAGATTGAGAACCTGCGCCTGCACCGATACGTCAAGGGCGGAGACCGGCTCGTCGGCGACGATCAGCTCGGGATGGGTGATGAGCGCGCGGGCGATGGCAATGCGCTGGCGCTGGCCGCCAGAGAATTCGTGCGGATATTTGCTCACATCTTGCGGTTTGAGGCCGACGGATTTAAGGGCCTCCGCGACGCGGCTGTCCTTTTCCTCCTTTGAGATAGGTCCCACCGCTGCCAACGGTTCCGCGACAATCCGGCCAACCGTGTGATGCGGGTCCAGTGAACCGTAGGGATCCTGAAAGACCATCTGGAAATGCCGGCGGAGCGGCCTTAATTGATCGAAGCTGAGACCGACAACCTCTTTGCCGAGAATCTTGACGGAACCGGAATCGGTATCTTCCAGCGCCATGACATTGCGCGCAAGAGTCGATTTACCGCAGCCGCTCTCGCCGACGATCCCGAAGCTTTTGCCCTTTTGGATTTCGAAGGTAACGCCGTTGAGCGCATAGACATGACCGGGCTCCGAAAACAGGCTCTCCCTTGGCAGGCGGTAATGGCGTACCAGATCGCGAACTTCCAGAACGGGGATGCTCCGGCTTTCATCCGTCATGAAAACAGCTCCTCCGTTTTGCGGCTGCGCGCTTCCTGAAGATGATGGCAGGCGACGGCGTGTCGGGGTTCTATTTCCTCAAGTGGCGGTGGGGTATTCCTGCAAATATCCGTTGCAATTGGACAGCGATCCGTGAAGGTGCAGCCCGCGGGCAGGTTGATCAGGTCCGGTACGGTGCCGGGTATGGTCACAAGGCGCATCGTCCGGGCCCGGCCAAGTTTCGGCATGGCCGCGAAAAGCCCCTGTGTATAGGGATGGACGAGTTCATTGAAAATCTGTTCCGTGCCGCCCTTTTCGACGGCGGCGCCGCCGTACATAACCAGAATATTGTCCGTATTTTCCGAAATCACGCCGAGATCATGTGAAATCAGGATGAGTGCCATGCCGTCTTCCTGTACCAGGTTCTGGATCAGTTCCAGAATCTGGTCCTGAATAGTCACGTCGAGGGCGGTTGTCGGTTCATCGGCGATCAGGACGTCCGGTTTGCAGGAAAGCGCGATGGCGATCATCACCCTTTGCCGCTGCCCCCCCGAAAGCTGATGCGGGTAGTTGTCGATCCTGGCTTCGGGATTGGGGATGCCGACACGGTCCATGAGATGCAGCGCTTCCTCCCGCGCGGCACTCTCCGACAATCCCAAATGCAATTGCAGCGGTTCCATTATCTGATTGCCGACGGTATGCACGGGATTAAGGGACGTCATGGGCTCCTGAAAAACCATCGCCAGGCGGTTCCCTCGTATCCGGCACATCTCGGCTTCGGTCTTGTCGAGGAGATTTTCCTCATCGAGAAGGATCTCTCCCCTGGTTTCGCTCAATTCCGGCAAAAGCCCCATGAGCGCAAGGGCGGCCATGGATTTTCCGCAGCCGCTCTCGCCGACAATGCCGAGGGTTTCACCCTTGTTAAGGCTGAAGCTGAGGTCGCGAACCGCCCGTGCGGGGCCGTCATTGGTGGCGAGGATAACCGAAAGATTCTTGACGTTAAGAAGGCTCATCTACCGTTTCCTCGACAATCTTGGATCCAGGATGTCCCGCAGGCCATCACCGAGCAAATTCAAGCCGAAGACGGCGGTTGCAATGGCAAGGCCGGGATAGACCGCCTGCATTGGATCCAGGAACATCAGCGTTTGCGCCTCGTTCAGCATCCGCCCCCAGGACGGTTCGGGGGGTTGCGTGCCAAGGCCAAGGTAGGAAAGCGCCGCCTCGGCCAGGATGGCGATGGCGAACAGGATGGTGGCCTGCACGATAATGATCGAGAGGATATTGGGAAGAATATGCTCAAAAGTGATGCGTAAACGCCCCTTGCCGGACGCGCGGGCCGCCATCACGAATTCCCGTGCCCAGATGGCATTCGCCGACCCCCGGGTAAGACGGGCGAAGACCGGAATATTATAAAGCCCGATCGCGAGAATCGAATTGACGCCGCCCGGGCCGAAAATTGCGGTCAGCATGATGGCCGAGAGAATGGCCGGAAAGGCGAAGGAAAAATCCGAGAGCCGCATGATGATTTCCTCGGTCCACCCGCGCCGCGCTGCCGCGAGAAGGCCGAGGCTGACGCCCATGGAAAGCCCGATGGAAACGGCAACGACCGCAACGACGATGGAATTCTGGGTGCCGGTCATCAGCATCGAGGCAATATCGCGCCCGAAGCGATCCGTCCCAAGCCAGTGATCGGCAGACGGCGGCAAAAATCTGTTGGCGATGGTAATGTCGTAGGCTGACCCGGGGGTCCAGAAGAGCGAAATGGCCGCGCAGACCAGCAGAAATGCCGTCATGATGCCGCCAACCATGAAGCTGCGGCTACGGCGACATCGGCTCAGGAAGGATAGGGAACGCGTGTCACTCATATATCATGCGCCTTCAATCGCGGGTCGACGACGGCGTAGAGGATGTCGACGATGAAGTTCACGGTGATCACCATTGTCGCCAGCAGCAGAATGACATTCTCGACGACAATGGTATCGCGATTATTGATGGCCTTGAGGACCAGCGAACCCAGGCCCGGAATATGAAAAACATTCTCGACGACGACTGTCCCTGTCAGCAGCGCCGAGAACTGGATCCCCGTAACGGTTAGGACGGGAATCAGCGCATTGCGGAGCACATGCCGCCAGAGCGTCGCCCGTTGGCTTAATCCCTTGGCGCGGGCGGTGCGCACATAATCTTCGCGGAATACTTCCAGCACCGAGGATCGGGTGATACGGGCAAGAATGGCGCCGACAACGGTTGCCAGCGCAAGGGACGGCAGCAACAGCGCCTTCAGGCAAACCAGAATGCCTTCATCCCATCCCGGAAATCCGCCGGCGGGCAGCCAGCGAAGCTCGATGGCAAAAAGAATTATCAATAGAATGGCGAGCCAGAAATTCGGAATGGAAATCCCGAGCTGACTAATCCCCATCAAGGTAACATCGCCCGCCTTGTTGTGATTTGCGGCGGCATATAGGCCGATCACGAGGGCCAGGACGATGCTGAGGGCGATCGACATCACGGCAAGCGGCAGCGTGATCAGCATCGCGCCTTCGATCAATTCCCAGATCGGCACCTTGTAGGCGTAACTGTTCCCCAGTTCCCCTTGCAGCAGGCCGGTTATCCAGCTCCAGTAGCGTTCGACCGGTGGCCGGTCGAGCCCGAGTTCCTTGGTTAGGGCGCGTACAGCCTCATCACTTGCATCGACCCCGAGAATGACAAGCGCGGGGTCGCCGGGAAGAATCTCCATGACGAGAAAAATAACCATCGATGCGCCGATGAGGGTCGCAATCAGGGTTAGGACTCGCTTCGCAATAAAAACGCTCATATATTATTTTGGTGCCAACCGGTTAGCGCTATTCAGAAGTTAATTTTGTTTGCGCACAAACAGGGTATCGTCAGAAGAATAAACGGTCAATCTCCTATCCGTAGGAACAGATGACCTCATGCGATAGAATGACGCAGTTTATCTTTTTATCTTGTGATCGCGAAACGGGGAAACTATGCATGGCAAATGACCGTTATAATGCAGAATTTTTAAGCAGCCGTACTAGATGAATAAAATATTCGCACTACTGATCGCTTTTTTTCTGCTGGCCAGTGCAGGGGCCATCGCCCTATGGATGATGGGCGGCCTTCCCTGGAGTGGAGGGAAGACCGGCACCAGTTCCTCTGTCGTCGTTGGCGCGCCGCAAATCGGCGGCTCTTTCTCTCTCGTCAACCACAAAGGGGAGCGAGTAACGGACGAGGATTTCAAAGGAAAGCTTCTCTTGATATTCTTTGGGTTTACCAATTGCCCGGATGTTTGCCCGACTGAAATGCAGACCATTTCCCTTGTCATGGAAGAACTTGGCAAAGACGCGGACCAGGTAATCCCGATTTTTGTGACGGTCGATCCCGAGCGCGATGACGTGGCGACAATGGCGGAATTTGTCGCCGCCTTCCACCCGTCGCTTGTCGGATTAACGGGAAGCGCCGAAGAAATTGACGAAATCAAGCGCAAATATAGGGTTTATGGCGAGAAGCAGGAAAACGGGGATCCTGAATACTATCTTGTCAATCATACATCATTCACCTATCTGATGGATCGAGATGGTTCCCTGATTAAAGTTTTCTCCTACGGTGTGTCACCGGAGGAGGTCGCCGCGACAATCCGTGAGCAGTTATAGCCATTGAGGAAATATAAATGAAATATCTGAAATTATTGCCGGTTCTTCTGTTTATCGGGGTTGTGGCTCTGAATGCCGAATCGGATATGTTCCAGTCACATGCGTCTGAAAAGAAGGGCATGATGGTCACGGACGCCTGGTCCCGTGAACGGCCGGCGAATGCGGCCATGGGGGGCGCATTTGTCACGCTGCACAATATGGAAGGTGAACCGGATCGCCTTGTCTCGGCATCCAGTCCCGTTGCGGACCGGGTGGAGATTCATAACAGCGCGATGAAAGATGGTGTCATGAGCATGTTTCAGGTCGAGGAACTGGTGATCCCGGCCGGCGAAACCGTTGAAATGAAGCCCGGCAGCTTTCATGTGATGCTCATGGGCCTGAAAGAGCCTTTGGCGAAAGGCGCGAAATTCCCGCTGACACTCAATTTTGCACGGGCGGGTGAAATCACCGTGACGGTCTCCGTGAAAGAGGCCGGCGCCATGGAAATGAAGATGCACAAGCATAACTAACGCCCGCGCAAGCATGGCATCAGAAAGGGGCTGCCTGTGCAGCCCCTTTTTTATTCAGAATTCAGCCGTCGCCTTGACGGCGAGTTCCCCGGCGGGGCCGCGAACCCATACTGTGCAGTGATCGTTGCTCTCCGCTTTGCCGCTCAGGGTAAAAGGCGCTGTATCGAAGATCGGGTTGAAATTGCGGAAACTGAATTTCCTGAGTTCACGTCCCCCCATCTTATTCACGGCAAGGCGCATCAACAGAGTGCCGAGCAGAGGCCCGTGAACGATAAGACCCGGATATCCTTCGGCATTCTTGCAATACTCCCGATCATAATGGATGCGATGCCCGTTGAAGGTGAGCGCGGAATAGCGGAACAGCAGGACCGGATCCGGCGTCACGGTTACATCCCATTCGCCATCATCCGGCGCCGCTTGCGGCGATTTGCTCGATCCGCTTGTTTTGCCGGCCGCCTCGCGGAACACGATATCATGCTCCTCCGTCAGGCAGAGCCTCGCGTCTGTCGTTACCTGATGCTCGACTGTTACGAAAACAAGGGCGCCGGTCTGCCCTTTTTTCTGAGACACGCTTTTGACGGTCGATGTTTTCCTGGCCCTCTCTCCGGCGCGGAGCGGTGCATGAAAAGCCAGGCGGCCGCCGGCCCACATGCGGCGGGGAAGATCGACAGGCGGCAGAAAATCACCTTTTATGCCATGGCCGTCCGGACCAATCCTTGACTGACGGTCTGTCGGCAGAAAATACATCCAGTGCCCGCCCGGCGGCACGATATTGGATGCGGGCTCCTCTTCGTCCATGAGGGCCGCGAAGCCGTCCAGTGATTGCTGATGAATTATTTCCTCCCGGGAAATCTGATTTCCAACCCAGTCCTCCAGTTTTTTCATTAGTATTGTTCTCTCGGTTGTTTTTCCTGTATCGATCAGATTAGCATATGTACATTATCGTTCCGGGTAAATAATTCTAACCAAAGTGCCGTCATGTCAGCCAAATCCCAAGTGCATAAGCTATCGGATATCGAATTACGGGCAGACATGGATGTCGAGGCTGCGGCAAAAGCCATTTTCCGGGAATGCGCACATCATCTGAAGGCAAATTTCCACCAGTTCAAGCTGGAGGGGGACCCGATGGCGCTGATGCAGATACGTATCGGCGTGCGCCGCATGCGGGTCGCACTTCATATTTTCCGGACGATTATTCCCAAAGAGGTTCGATCAGGCTTTAACCGCGAATACCGCTATTTCGGAAACCTGCTCGGTGATGCCCGCAATATGGATGTTTTTATGGACGGTACGCTTATGCCGGACATAAAGACAAAGGACTTCAAACGGGTATCCAAAGAACTGTTGCGCCTCGGTGAGGAATTGCGCACTGAAGAGTATGACATCATCATTCATGAAATTTCCGGCGGACATTTTGAGCGCGTTTCCAAATCCTTCGACAAATGGCTGCAGAGCAACTGGTCGTCGAAACTCGGCCGCACGGCGCGGAAAGTGCTGGGCGGGCCGATATCGCCGTTTGCACTCGCCGCGATCGAGGAAGGCAATACCGAACTATTGAACCGGGGCGCCGACGTGGCAAGTCTGTCAGCAAATGAGCTTCATGATCTTCGGAAATATATCAAGCGTTCGCGGTATCATCTGCGCTTCTTTTCCGCTCTTTTCCGCGAGGAAAAAATAGCCGAAGGCTTCAATCTTCTTGTCCGGATGCAGGATTATCTCGGCCATATCAATGATGTGAAGGAAGGCATGATTATTCTTGGCCGCCTAAGCGCGGCCGTCCCGGCGGATTATTTTGCGGAGGCGCTTCGTTTCAACGCGCATGTTTATGGTGATGCAAGCAAGGAAATCGAACATCATCTTTCGGATTTTCTGAAACTCTGGCGGCAATATGAGGCATTCACCCTCGACAAGAAGGACCTTCGCCCGGCCGCCTGAACGCTTATCCTCGCCGGAACGGAAGCGCAAGCATCCAGAGAAAGCTTTGCTTGCGGCTTTTCTGATACTCGTTGAGACCGATTGTCATATCCTGATGCCCCGCAGACGGCTGATCCGTATAGGTGCCGAATAGATAGTCCCACCAGGGCAGGTTAAATCCGTAATTGCTGTTATGCTCGCCGCGGATGATAGAATGATGCACACGGTGCATATCCGGCGTTACGATGAATTTCCGGACGATGCGGTCGATACCCGCGGGTAAGCCTGCGTTGGCATGGTTAAACATGGCGACAGAACTCAACAGGACCTCGAAAATTATCACGGCCGCGACCGGTGGGCCCAGCAACAGGACGACGGCCAGCTTTAGCAGCATCGAGAGAATGATCTCGACCGGATGAAAACGGGCGCCTGTGGAGACGTCGTAATCGATATCCGCATGATGCATCTTGTGAAACCGCCAGAGAAAACTGAAACGGTGAAATATTACATGCTGCCAGTATATCACCAGATCCTGGATGATAACGGCGATTATAACGGCGACTGCTATCGGCAGGTCGATCAGGTTGAGCAGTCCCCAGCCCTTGGCGGTTGCAACGGCGGCAAGACCGACGGCGAGTATCGGAAAAAGAAGCCGGAGTATCAGTGTATTGAAAAACGTGACTCCGAAGTTATTGATCCAGCGCCAGAGCAGGGACACGCTTAACTCGCGTTTAGGTGCCAGCGATTGCCATAGACCGATGACGCCCAACGTCCCGAGGAAGAAGCTCAGGCGAATTGTCGGCTCGTGATTGGTAATATACTCAAGCATGTCGTTTGTCAGCGTCCTCTTGGATCTTCTGACAAGATAGGGTGCATGCCCTTAAAGAACCATTCAAATCGGCGGTCTGGCGAAATTGTGAAGCGCGCCGTCAACCCGCTCCCGCAATTGTGACAACGCGCCGCCTACAGAGTCGGAACTGCGGATTGTCCCGCACCGATCTCGCCCATGTATTTTATGTCCCGGGCAATCTCATCGAGCAGCGGACGGGCGCGATCGAAATCCTCCTTGCGGCCTCCTGCGCGGATGGTGAGACGACCCTCCATGGCATCCTGCTCGCTTCCAAGGGCGGGCGCGTCCATCCAGTGAGCCCCCTTCGCCTCAACCATCTCGGCATATTTCCTTGTTGCGTCGATAGATGTTTGGCCGAGATCGACAACTAATGCGCCTGTCGCAATATTGGACAGGAGACCGTCCTCCCCAGTCAGGAAGGCGTCAATCAGCGACTGTTTCGAAAGCATCAGGAAAATGATGCCGTTCTGTATCTCGTTGTTCACTTCCGCCGGTGTCTTGTACAGATTGACCGCATCGCGCGCCATTTTATAGCGAAGCGCCGGCGACCGGCTCGTCGCATGCACGGTGGCGCCGCGCGCCTTTAGTCGGCGCAACACCGGCCGCCCGACGTCGCCGAGTCCCAAAAATCCCACAGATGTCCCTGATAAACTAGCCATTCCCATTCCCTCTTTTTGTCGTTAAAGGGGATTATTATCGGACGGCAGTGTTTTGGCAAATATTTGTTGGATCAGAGGCGGGCATATCGGACGGCGGAACCGCGTTCAATAGCGGCGGCCGTCAGTCGGTCGACATCAAGACCATGGCGCAGCATTTCCAGCATACGCAGTTCTTCCTGGCTGAGCTGTCCGTCCGACACCGCGACGTCACAGGCGAGCGCATAGGCCGTGTCATAGATCTTTTTGGGCAGCACTGCCCGGATCTTGCGGATGATTTCGTCGAGCTTCTGATCCCCGTTCAGCATGTCGACACAGGCCGCTGCATCGTCGGGGAGGTGGTCTTCCTCATAATCGGCAAAGACGGGAAGCGTACGGACGATTTCTCCGATCGTGAATAACTCCCGATCCGTCATTTCGCGATCTGCCGCGGATACGATAACCATAGTTGAAATAAGGGCAGTATGCAGGTTTAGTGTCGCCATACGACGGTTTCTCCGGTCTGAAATTAAACAATTACCCCCAGAATATGAGGTTCAATCCCGTTAATCCAATGATATTTTTCGCAAAACCTGCTCTTTTTCGGCGATGAAGTTGCGGGTGAGTGCAATCGCCTCCTTGAGACCGACGCGGTGAATTTCCACTTCCGGCGGAAAAGCCGACGCGAGGCGGGAGGGCAGCATGCTGTCCAGCATGACGAAAACGCCGAAGTCATTCTCGCGCCGGAGGAGGCGGCCATAGGCCTGCTTGAGCTTCAAACGGGTCAGTTTGTCGTCATACTTGCTGCCGCCAAAAGCCTTCTTGCGTGCCTTGTGCTTGATGTCCGGGCGTGGCCAGGGAATGCGATCAAAGACGAGCAAGCGCAAGGACCTCCCCGGAACATCGACACCGTCGCGAACGGCGTCCGTGCCGAGCAGGATCGAATTTTCCTCCTCCCGGAAGATATCGACAAGAGTAGAGGTATCGAGCGCGTCCTGATGCTGCGCATAGAGATCGAAACCCGCCGCGGCCAACGGCGCCTTGATATTCTCATGGACGGCCCGCAATCGCCAGATTGCCGTGAAAAGACCGAGCGCGCCGCCGCCGCTGGCAAGGAACAATTCGCGATAGGCGGCCGAAACCTCCTTCATGTGATCCCGGCGGACGTCGGTAACCACCACAATACGGGTTTGCGCCGCGAAATCGAAGGGAGAGGCAAGATGCGCGCGCAGCGGCGGCAAAACCATGTGATGCGCCCCGGTGCGCATGTCCGCGGACTGCCAGCTTTCCGTTTCCTCATAATTATCACGGAGGGTGGCCGAGGTGACCACAACCCCATGTGCCGGTTTGAGGATGACGTCGGCGAACGGCTTAGTCGGGTCGATATAGCTTCTGTAGAAGCCAAGATCCATGTCCCGGCCGGCCAGGCGGTCGATTGCAAACCAGTCGACGAAGCCGTCCGGTGTCGGCTCCTCGATATCTTTCAGCATGGACCGCCACGGCGCGATATTGAGAGAAACGCGCCGGGAAATGCCCTGCACCGCCGCTTCGATACGAAAGCGGGTGGTGCTGTCGAGATCTTCCGCTTCTTCGTCCAGCCTCGTAATTAGGACTTTGCCGAGCGTCGCCATCGGTGTGGATAGGGCGCCAAGCGCCTTGTTGAGCCTGTCGGCCGCTTCGGGCAATCTCGGGATGACTTCGCCGATAGCGCATTCGATGGAATAGGGGCTGTCCGGCTGCTTGCATCTTGCCAGTACCTGCGTGCGGATGAGCGCGAGAAATTCCTCCATCGGGCCGTTGGGGGCGCCGTCGCGGACACGCGCAAGCCAGCCGTCGCTCGGCAGCTTGCGCGCGGCGCGGATCGCTTTTTGCAAGGCCTCTGCGCCCGCCTCGTCATCGCCGATCAGGTCACCGATACGGTTTTCGAGGCCGCGCATCCGGCTTTTGCGCCCGGTATCGTTCCCTGCGACCCAGCGCCTGAGCTCCGCCGTTTCCTGGCCGGTCAAATGGGCGGAGAAGGCGCTGTCGGCGGCATCGAAAAGATGATGCCCCTCGTCAAATACGTAGCGCCTGGGAAGGAAGGGATCGTCGGGCCGCGTCGCCCCGTTGATCATCACGAGTGCATGGTTGGCGATCACGATATCGGCCTTGCGGGCCTTGCGGCCCGATTTCTCGATAAAGCATTTGCGATAATGGGGGCAGGCAGAATAGATGCATTCGCCGCGCCGATCGGCCAGCCGCGTTATGCGCGATCGCCCCTCAAGCTCCAGAAGCCAGCTCGGGAAATCGCCGCCGACCATGTCGCCGTCGCGGGTGGCCGATATCCAGCGGGCGATAAGCCCGAGCGTTATCTGCTCAGTACGGGCCGCCGCGCCGCCCTGAAGCGCCTCTTCGAAATTTAAAAGGCAAAGATAATTCTCCCGCCCCTTGCGAACGACCGCCTTCTCCGATTTTTCCGCCGGATCGTGGTATAGACGGTTCAGCTCATCATCGATCTGCCGTTGCAGGTTCTTCGTATAGGTGGATATCCAGACGGCGGCGCCATTCTTCTCCGCCCAAATACTTGCCGGCGCGATATATCCAAGCGTTTTTCCCGTCCCCGTTCCCGCTTCGGCAAGGACAAGGTTCGGTGCATCCGCCTGGTCGCGCGGCAAAAAGGCATGCGAGGCAAGGGCGCTGAAGTCGGCCTGCTGTGGTCGTGATTCCGCATTGTCGCCGAGCATTTCCTTCAGTCTCTCCCGCGCCTCGAATTCGCTGACGGCGATATCATCCGGCGGCGGCTCGGGGGCGTAGTCCGGCCATTCAGGGAGCGCGCGCCAGGCATCGAGGCCACCATAGCGGTCCCGGCTTTCCGGAAGGCCAAGGGCGGCGAGGACCGCAGGCGCCCAGTTCCAGCCAGCCTGTCCCATCGTCATGGCGATGGCGGAAGCTTCTTTTCTATTTTTACCATTTAAACCGGTTAAAAATTTTAAAATAGAATTTGTCGCCTCGAAAAACAGGAGCGTTTGTTCCTCGGGGTTGCCGGGTGGCGACAGGTTCAGGGCGCGGGCCAATCCTCGCGCGGTTGGCAGGCAGTGTCTGGCCGGAAAAGCGAAGGCGTAAAGCTCAAGAAGGTCGAACGCCGGAAACGGATTAATACCGAGCCGACGCGCATAATTCAGCCGGTGGATGAGCAGGGGAGGCGCATCAACGACCCGTGCCGCTGTTTGCTGCACAGATGTCTTGGCAACTTCGCCATCGGGCGTGAGCCAGTAACCGCCATCGCCGCCGAGTACCAGAACCGGCGCGTCGGGGAGCAAAACTCTCCTGTTTTCCGTTGTGCTGTCGTGATTATCGGCCATTTTTCCCTGTTGCGCGCGAAATTTGCTTTGCGATCGTTGACGCCACTCACTTGTACGCCTACATTCCGCGCTTTCTTAGGATCTATTCTTCCTGTGAGGGTTACGATGTCAACGGACGCGGAAATTGCACTATCAAGCAACTCCTGGGCTTTTGTCGAGGCAAAAAAGCTCGTGGACCGCTATGCGAAGGCCGCGCCCGAAAAAGGCTATGTCCTGTTCGAAACGGGCTATGGCCCCTCAGGCCTCCCGCATATCGGGACCTTTGGCGAAGTCGCGCGGACGTCCATGGTTCGTCATGCCTTCTCGATCCTCTCCGACATTCCGACGCGGCTTATCGCCTTCTCCGATGATATGGATGGCCTTCGCAAGGTTCCCGACAACGTACCCAATCATGACCTGCTGGCGGCCAATCTCAACAAGCCGTTGACGCAGGTGCCGGATCCTTTCGGAACCCACAATAGTTTTGGCGAACATAACAACGCCCGTCTTCAGGCATTTCTGGACCAGTTCGGCTTCGACTATGAATTCCGGTCCTCGACCGAATGCTACAAGTCGGGCATGTTCGATGAAAGCCTGATGCTGGTGTTGAAGAATTACGACGCCATCATCAATGTCATCCTGCCGACGCTCGGACCGGAGCGCCGCGCAACCTATTCGCCCTTCCTGCCGATCTGCCCGCGGACTGGCATCGTCCTGCAGGTCCCGATCGTCAAGCGGGACGAGACGGCGGGCACGGTGACCTATGAAGACCCCGATACGGATGAAGATGTCACAGTTCCGGTTACCGGCGGTCACTGTAAGCTGCAATGGAAGGTCGACTGGGCAATGCGCTGGCATGCCCTTGATGTCGATTATGAAATGGCGGGCAAGGACCTGATTGACAGTGTGACGCTGTCGAGCAAGATCATCCGAATCATGGGCAAGCAGCCGCCGGAAGGATTTAATTACGAGCTTTTCCTTGATCAGGAGGGGAAGAAAATATCGAAGTCCAAGGGCAATGGTATTACGATCGAAGAATGGCTGAAATATGCTTCGCCCGAGAGCCTGTCCCTGTACATGTACCAGAATCCGAAAAAGGCGAAGCGGCTTCATTTCGACGTCATCCCGAAGGCGGTTGACGAATATTTCTCCTTTCTTGAGAAATTTCCGGAGCAGGAGGCGAAGCAGCAATATGCCAATCCGGTCTGGCATATCCATGGTGGACATCCGCCAAGCGAAGGTCTGCCGATTACGTTCGGTATTTTGCTCAACCTCGCGGCGGTCGTGAATGCGCATGAGCCGTCGGTTCTCTGGGGGTTCATTTCCCGCTATGTCGAGGGCGCGACGCCCGTGACCAATCCGGAGCTGGACAAGCTTGTCGGCTACGCGATCGCCTACTATCACGATTTCGTCAAACCGACGAAGCAATACCGCCTGCCGACGGCAAAGGAGCGCAAGGCGCTTGAAGAATTGGTCGTCGCACTTAAAGGGCTGCCTGACGGGGCGGAGGCCGCGGATATCCAGAACGAGGTGTTCCGGGTCGGCAATGAGAACCACTTCGACAACCTTCGTGACTGGTTCAAGGCGCTTTACGAGACATTGCTCGGGCAGTCGCAGGGGCCGCGCATGGGATCCTTCATCGCCCTTTACGGCGTTCAGGAAACCATCGCCCTCATCGAGCGGGTGCTGGACGGAGAGGATCTGGGGGCGGAATAACTCCGCCGCTTCTTTCTAGAAGAGCTGGCTCTCGCGGGCGAAGTCCATATACATCTTTCGCAGCTTTACTGCCACCGGACCGGGTTGTAGTTCCCGATCCTCGATGCGGGTGACGGGCATGATCTTGCCGAAGTTGCCGCTGTTGAAAATCTCGTCCGCGTTCATGACGTCTTCACGCGACATAAAGGTCTCGCAGACTTCGATTCCTGCCGCATCTGCGAGAATCTTCACCCGCTCCCGGGTGATGCCGGCGAGAAAGCACCCGGTTGCCGCCGGCGTGAAGGCGACGCCATCCTTGACCGTCCATATGTTTGAGGTCGCAAACTCCGCAACATTGTCATTGGCATCCATCAGGATCGCATTATCGAAACCGGCGGCGCGTGCGGCGGCGACAGCGCGCCCGGAGTTGGGATACAGGCAGGACGCCTTTGCATCGGTCGGCGCCATATCCCGCGCCGGGCGCCGTTCTTTCGCAAAATGCGCGGAGAAGCCGCTCGCATCCGGCATCGGGCTGTCGTAAACCGCAAGAATGAATTCGGCGCTGTCCGGTTCCGGATCAATAAAGCCACCGCGTGCGAAATACATGGGGCGGATATAAAGCTCTGATTCCTTGGGAAGCTTCCGAACGGCCTGCTTGCAGAGCTCGAGCACTTCGCCGGTTTCCATCGTCGGGTTATAGCCGAGCGCACGGGCCGAGCGCGCCAGGCGGGCGCAATGCTTGTCGAGATCCGGCGCCATACCCTGAATAGATCGGGCGCCATCAAAAACGGTGGACGCCATCCAGAACGAATGATCCATCGGGCCCATGACCCTCGGGCTTTCGTCATACCAGTCGCCGTTATAGAAATAGACACCTGCCATCGCCGGACCATCCTCAATTTGATTATGCTTATCCGATCTCTATCAGATAATTGTCGCGGCAGGCAAGTATCGCTCGGTCCTCCGCGATGAGTTGAGGTGGTTTTTCCTTCTCAAAGACCGACGGTTCCTGTAGTTATGCGGCGGACCCAACCACGAGATCCCAACATGACAACGATCTATCATATGGCTGACAAACGGGAATGGATGCATGCCCTAGAAACCGGTGCGTATCACGGTACCGCTGCGGACAAGGCAGATGGATTTATTCATTTTTCGACCCGTGAAACTGTTGTGGGTTCCGCCGCCAAACATCGCGCCGGGGTCAAAAACCTGCTGTTGATTTCTGTCGATGCGGGGCCCCTTGGAGCCGCGCTGAAATGGGAGCCGGCGCGCGGCGGCATATTATTTCCGCATCTTTACGGCCCGCTTGATCCGGCGCTTGTAAGGGACGCTGTCGAATTGCCGCTTGGCCCCGAAAATCTCCATATTTTCCCCAGGCTCGAATAGGCCGTGAACAGTTTCTATCCCATAATACGCCCGTTGCTTTTCATGCTGGATGCGGAAAAGGCGCATAACCTGTCAATTCGCGCGTTGAAGAACGGGCTTTTACCGCGTGTTGACAACGACATTGACCCCATCCTCTCGACCGAATTGTTTGGTCTGCGCTTTCCGAATCCGGTTGGTCTTGCCGCCGGCTATGACAAGAATGCCGAAGTGCTCTCGGGGCTGGCCGGTCTCGGTTTTGGATTTCTCGAGACGGGAAGCGTTACCCCAAGGCCGCAGCCAGGCAATCCCCGGCCGCGGATTTTCCGTCTGCGCACCGATAACGCGGTCATCAACCGGCTGGGTTTCAATAACAAGGGCCTTGATGTCGCGGCCTGCAATCTCGCAGCCCGCCCGAAACATATCATCGTCGGGGCGAATCTCGGCGCGAATAAGGACAGCTCCGACCGTATCGCGGACTATGTTGAGGGCATGGAGCGTCTGGCGCCGGTTGCAGATTATGTGACGGTGAACATTTCCTCACCGAACACGCCCGGGCTGCGCGCGCTGCAGGGGAAGGCGGAGCTGCAAGATCTGCTTGGTCGAATTGGCGAAAAGCGCCGGGATATCATGGCGGAGGGTGTGGCCTATTTTCCAATCCTTCTGAAAATAGCGCCTGATCTAACGGATGCCGACAAGTCCGATATCGCGGCGACGGTTCTTGAAATGGATATCGACGGCCTGATTATCAGCAATACGACGATTACCCGACCCGCGAGCCTTCGTGACCCGCAAAAATCTGAGGTCGGCGGGTTGAGTGGTCAACCTTTGAAGCCGATCTCCCTAAATGTGTTGAAGGAAATGTATCGGGCAACGCAGGGCCGGAAACCCATCGTCGGTGTTGGCGGCATACAGAGCGCGGAGGATGCCTATGCCCGCATTCGCGCCGGGGCGTCGCTTCTGCAGCTTTATACGGCGATGGTCTACAAAGGGCCTTACGTCGCGGTGGAGATTGCGAAAGGGCTCGCCAAATTGCTTCGCAAAGATGGCTTTTTGAACCTTCAGGATGCCGTAGGCGTCGATACGCCGCTCTAGCCTAGAAACTCGGCGGGGTGCAGGCGCTGACGACGATGACATCTTCTTCGCCGATGGCACGAAAGCGGTGCGGACGGTGGCTTTCAAAGTAATAGGCATCGCCGGCTTTGAGAATTTTCTTGTCGGCCCCGACCGTAACCTCGAGCCGGCCCTTGACGATGACGCCCGCTTCCTCGCCCTGGTGGGACAGCATGCTGCGTCCCGTATCCGCGCCGGGCGCATAGACTTCATGAAGAACCTGCAGCGCCTTTCCCGATAAATCCCGGCCGACCTGCCGGTAGGAGATTTTCCCGTCCGAGATGTCGGTCAGTTCGCTGCTGTCATAAAAGATTTTTCGGCGGGACGTAAAATCATTGGCAAAGAAATCCGCGAGGCCGATCGGAAAACCGTCCAGCACTTTCTTTAACGATCCGACGGCGGGGCTCGTGCGGTTCTGCTCGATCATCGAGATTGTTCCATTGGTGACGCCGGCCCGCTTGGCGAGCTCCCTTTGTGAAAGGCCGTGTTGCTCACGAAGACTCCTCAGTCGTGCGCCGAGATCGAATTCCATTGAAAGCCCCCAAAATATGATTCGATTGATTGTTTAATATATTAAACATGAGAATCGTCACGCTATCAAAAAAATGGCCGAAAACAAGGGGTTTATTTTGATCTTGTGCAAAACATTGATCCCGGTAGGGTAGGGAAAAGCTGAATTCTTGGAGTTTAATAATGTCAGATAATGCCGCCTCCTCACCGAACAACCTTGATGCCTTCTGGATGCCCTTTACGGCCAACAGGCAATTCAAGTCGAACCCGCGCATGCTCGTTGGCGCAAAGGGTATGTTTTACAACAATGCCGAAGGTCAACCCATCCTGGACGGAACCGCCGGGCTCTGGTGCTGTAATGCCGGTCATGCGGAACCGCGGATCGTCGAAGCGGTCAGCAAGCAGATTGCCGAGCTGGATTACGCGCCGGCCTTCCAGATGGGGCATCCGAAAATTTTCGAACTCGCCGCGCGCGTCACGGGAATGTTTCCAAGCGGCCTCGATCATATGTTCTTCACCAATTCCGGATC
The DNA here is from genome assembly GCF_009882935.1 of Sneathiella chungangensis. Taxonomy (GTDB): domain Bacteria; phylum Pseudomonadota; class Alphaproteobacteria; order Sneathiellales; family Sneathiellaceae; genus Sneathiella; species Sneathiella chungangensis. The sequence goes on along the minus strand of NZ_WTVA01000015.1, from coordinate 81,628 downwards.
AGAATCCGTCGATACGGCATTGAAAATTGCTCTCGCCTATCACCGTGCCCGCGGAGAAGGCGCCCGCACGCGTCTTATCGGGCGGGAACGCGGATATCATGGCGTCGGATTTGGCGGTATTTCTGTTGGCGGTATTGTCGCCAATCGACGCACATTCGGGACGATGCTCACAGGGGTCGACCATCTTCCGCACACCCATCTTCCTGAAAAGAATGCCTTCAGCCGGGGCCAGCCCGAGCATGGCGCCGAACTGGCGGATGAACTTGAGCGGCTGGTCACGCTGCATGACGCATCGACCATCGCCGCCGTGATTGTCGAGCCGGTCGCCGGCTCCACCGGCGTGATCCTGCCGCCGAAGGGCTATCTGGAACGGCTGCGCGCGATTTGCGACAAGCACGGCATTCTCCTGATCTTTGACGAGGTAATTACAGGTTTTGGGCGTCTCGGTTCGGCCTTTGCCACCGATTTCTTTGGCGTGAAACCGGACCTTGTGACGCTCGCAAAGGGCCTGACCAGTGGAACAATCCCAATGGGCGGTGTGGTATGCTCCAAGGATATCTATGATGCCTTCATGACCGGGCCCGACAACATGATCGAGCTGTTCCATGGCTATACCTATTCCGGACATCCGGTTGCCGCCGCGGCCGGATTGGCAACTATGGATTGCTACAAGGAAGAAGGGTTGTTCGAGCGGGCGAATGAAATTGCACCCTACTGGGAAGAGGCGGTCCATTCGTTGAAGGGCGCGCCGCATGTGATTGATTTGCGGAACCTTGGACTGATCGGCGCAATTGAGCTCGAATCCATTCCCGGTAAGCCGACGGCGCGGGCGTTCGAAGCGTTCCTGAAATGCTATGAGAAGGGGGTCCTGATCCGGACCACCGGCGATATTATCGCGCTCTCCCCTCCCTTGATTGTTGAAAAGAAGCATATCGACCAGATTTTCGATACCATCCGCACGGTTCTGGATGAGGTTGCGTAACAGCAGCCGGACCGTCTGGTTGTCATTTCAGGGCAGGTAAAGCGGGGGTGGAAACACCCCCGCTTTTTCTTTTCAGTTGACCTGACAATGAAACTGATAATGACTTGCAATAAAATTTATTTCGGTTTATGACTCCGCAAGAATTGAGAATCATTTGCATTATTAACTAAGGATCTGATATGCGCTTCAAACTTTCCATGCCCCTGGTCCTCGCGGCATTGGCATTGAATTCGACGGCAGCCCCTGCGCTCGCCGAAGAAGTGAATCTGTACTCTTCGCGGCAGGAAAGCCTCATTCGTCCTATTCTGGACGAGTTCGAGAAGGATACGGGCATCAAGGTAAATGTGGTCTTTTCCAAATCCGGGATGCTTGAACGGCTGAAATCAGAAGGGGATAACAGCCCTGCCGACGCTATTCTGACCGTTGATATCAGCCGCATAGCCGCCCATGAAAAAGCCGGGGTCCTGCAGCCGATCCAGTCGGAAAAGCTGAATGCGAACATACCGCCGCATTTCCGGGATCCCGATGGTCAATGGTATGGTCTGTCCGCCCGCAGCCGTGTGCTGTTCTATTCGAAGGACCGGGTAAAGCCGTCCGACCTGTCGACATATGAGGATCTGGCCGATCCAAAATGGAAGGGCCGTATCTGCGTCCGCTCCTCCAGCAATGCGTATAACCAGTCTCTTTTGGCGTCCATTGTCGTGCATGATGGCGCCGAGGCTGCGGAGAAATGGGCGCAGGGAATAAAGGATAATCTCGCCCGCAAACCGCAGGGCGGCGACCGTGATCAGATCAAGGCTGTTGCGGCAGGCGAATGCGATATAGCGATCGCCAATACCTACTACTATGGCGCCATGCAGAATTCCGACGACGCGGCCCAGGTGGAAGCAACGGAGAAAGTTGCTCTTTTCTGGCCGAACCAGGACGGTCGCGGGGCGCATTTCAATATTTCCGGCGCCGCCGTCACTAAGTCTGCAAAGAACAAGGACGCGGCGATCAAGCTGATCGAGTATCTTTCCGATACCAAAGCGCAGGAATTCTACGCCTCCACCAACTACGAGTTTCCGGTAAAACCCGGCGTGGAGCTGGATGCAACGGTTAAGAGCTGGGGCACATTCAAGGCGGACGAAGTCGGGCTCGACAAGGTTGCCGATGCGCAGGCTGACGCCGTCAAGATTTTCGATCGCGTCGGCTGGCGGTAAGTATTTTAGGAAGAGTAAGAAAAAGGGGCCGGATGGCCCCTTTTTTGTGTCTCCGCTCTATTTTGAGAAAGCGTCGCGCAGGGCCGCAACGCCCTCATTTACACATTCCGCGGCCTTGTCAATTGCGCCGCCAAGATTGAGGAAGCCATGGATCATTCCTTCGTAATGGGTATGAACGGCATTGCCTCCTTCTCGGTTCATGCGTTCGGCATATTCAATCGCCTCATCCTGCAGGGGATCGAAACCGGCGGTCTGGATCAGGGCGGGCGGCAGGCCTTTCAGGCTATCGGCCAGCAGAGGCGATGCGCGCCAGTCCTTGCGGTCTTCGTCGTTTCTCAGATAGTGACCCTGGAAATATTCCATGAGAGGCTTGGTCAGGAAATAGCCTTCCGCGAATTTCTGATGGGAGGGCGTTGACATCTCCATGCGGGTTGCCGGATAGATCAGCCACTGGAATGTCGGCATATAGCTCTTCTCTTCCCGCGCGATTAGGCACACAACGGCAGAGAGGTTGCCACCGGCGCTATCGCCGCCAACGGCGATTTTCGCGGGATCTCCGCCATGCCCGCCAATATGCGCCGCCGTCCAGTTCAGCGCGGCAACGGAATCCTGAACCGCCGCAGGGAAGCGATGCTCGGGCCCCATGCGATAATCCACCGAAACCACGACAAACGGCCCTGAATTTGCGATCAGACGGCACAGGCTGTCGTGGGTATCGCGGCTGCCGATGACCCATCCGCCGCCGTGGTAATACACCAGAACCGGCAGGCTTCCCGACATTCCGACCGGATGATAAATCCGGATCGGAATATCGCCAAGCGGCCCCGGAATATCCAGGTCCATCGTCTTGCCGATGTCGACATCCTTGAACGTCAAAGTCAGCGCCCTCGTCTCATAGGCCGCCTTCGCTTCGGTCGGCGTCAGTTGATCGAGTGAGGGCAGCCCTTTCTCCTCCGCGACGTCGAGTACCCATTTCGCTTGTGGATCTAGCGTCATTCCCTGTCTCCTTTTTATTTTCTCTTTTATTTCCTGAGGGCTTTTTCAACGAAGTGAAGTCGATCCTGACCCCAGAAGAGTTCATTGTCGATGATATAGGTGGGCGCCCCGAACACTCCCCTTTCAATCGCTTTCTTCGTATTATTTTCGTAAAGTGCCGTGATTTCCGGACTCTCACTTTCCTTGAAGAGCCGTTCCCCGTCGAAACCCGCTTGATTGGTGATATTTATCACCGTCGCTTCATCGGCGATGTTCCCCTCTTCCAGCCAGACGAGTTTCAGAAATCGGCCCGCCAATTCTGTCGCGTCTCCGCCATCCCGGGTGACCGCCGTTACGATCCGCGCCGCCGTTTGTTCCGATGCCGGAAAGAACTTGGGATGGGTGTTGATCGGGATGCCGAGTTCCTCTCGCCAGCGGGCCAATTCCATCAGGCGATAGCTCTGACGCTGAGGGCTGCGCTTGGCAAGTGGAAGGCCGCCGGTTTCGCCGAACACCGTTCCGAAATTGACGGGAATAACATTAATTTTCGCATCATTCTCCCGCGCCATCCGAACGAAGCGGTCATGGCCGAGGCAGGCCCAGGGAGAAATCAGGGTGAGATAGTAATCGATGGATTTTGTCACTGGCAGTTCCGGTTCTTGTTGTTGTTGACTGCCAGGAGTGTAAGGGTCAATGCTGCCGATTGGGAAGCAGTTTTTCCATCAGATCTTCCAGCGACAGGCCATCCTCCCATCCGTAGATCGTCGCAATCCTATCTATGAGACGTTGGCGAAAGTTATCGCGATCGGCGCGCGGATGATAATGTTCGGCCTTGCGATGTTCCTCCATCGCGGTGCGGAACGCGCTGTAGAGATAAGGCGGCAATTCCGCCCTGTCATACAGGCGCTGGAAACCAAGATAACCCCGACCCGACGTCAGGGAGACGACACGTTTTTTCGAAATACCGGACGCATGGCCGAGCGCTGCCGCGAAGAAAGAATGATTGCCCATGATCAGAAGGCGCAGCATCAATGTTGCCGTCAGCCGACCTTCACGGGCGAGAGCGAGGCTTTTCTTCTTCTGCTCATGGTCCGTCATTCGTTGATCAAGGGTCTTCGCAAGGGCCTTTTCCCGCGCATTCAGGATCTTGCGCACCGAGGTCGATTCCGAGACCGGATTTCTATCGAGGAGAATCTGTTTATATTCCTCAGAAATAAAATCGAAAAGCCGGTAGACAATTTCAGAGGGCAGGAAAGGCCGGTGAACGAGAAGCTCCTGTATGGGGTCAATGTCGCCAAACCGGCCGAGAATATGGTTGTAGGCCACTTTTCCAATGATGGCGGTCTCGTTCTGAAGGCAGGCCTTGATAGCGGAATAACATCCGACCTCGGCAATCCAGGCGGTCGACTTGACGCCGAGATGAGGGCGCCCGGCAATGGCGGTTTGCTTGATATTCGTGGCATTTTGCAGAATAGCCCACAAATCTTCATCCGAGAGCACCGGCGAATGAGTGACGATGGGAAGCGATATTTCATCCACGTCGCGCGCAAGTTTCATGGCAATTTCATGTGAGAGGAACTCGCAGTCCTTCACGGCATCGACGATCGCCTGACGGACGGCGACGTCGATGTCTTCGACGAAATAATCGATGATGGCCTGGGTCAGCGCAAGATCTTCATCGGCCATGTTTTGCGCGGCAAATCCTTCAGCCGCGGCACGGGCTGTACTGACCCGCGTCGGCGTCGGCATCTTGGCGAACAATTCGGCGATACGATCGCCGTAAAGTGTGGAATCAACCAGCATGGACGTCATTAGCCTGAAGCTTAAAAGAAAAATTGTACCGGATTCTGGTTAACAGGGCGTTACCGCCGCCAAAATACGGCGGTCACTGATGGCCGCCTGTTAAACTATCCCGCGAATTTCTCTGAATTGCCGGACGGCGAAGCTGTCCGTCATACCGGATACAAAATCGGTGATACCAAGCAGCCAGTCATACCGCGGCACGGGTTGGTCCTTTCCGTCCGGAAAGAGCGTCATAAGGACTGTCGAACGGGGAGGCATGGGTATATTCGACTGGATGAATTTTTCCCAGTCAAGGTTGGCGTCGTAAAAAGCCTCGAGCAGAGTGGTCAGGATTTCCGCGCCGCTCAACTCCGCCTGAATTCTTTCCGGATGGCGATATATTTCTCGCTGGCAAAGCGCATAGATCTCGTCAAATATCTTCGCCCGCCGTGAATGGTGTAGCAAATCACCTTTGAAATTACCTGCCAGAATTTCCCCTTCGCAATCCTTGAAAATATCGGAAGTCTCGCCGATCAGACGACCGATGCATTTGGCGCGGAGATAGGATATGCGTTCGGACGGATCTTCCACCTCGGCATAGCGTTTCGGAGGGCTTCCGAGGATACGGATCATCAAATCCTCGGTTTCCTTGTAATCGAGACGACCGAGCTTATAGCCGTCTTCTATATCGACAATGCTGTAACAGATATCGTCCGCCGCCTCGACGAGGTAGGTGAGAGGATGACGGCTCCAGTAATCCTCGCTTCCCCGCTGCAGGAGCTCCAGCTCGCCGGCGATTTCACGAAACGTATCGCGTTCGGACTGCATGACACCGAATTTCTTGCCGCCGCTGTCGCCGGGCAAGGTATCCCCGACAATTGACGTCCTCGGGTATTTCATAAATGCGCCGAGTGTCGCGTAGGTCAGCCTCAAGCCGCCGGAGTTGCGCCAGTTCTGCAACTTGGTGAGAATGCGAAAGCCTTGCGCATTCCCCTCGAACATTTCAAGGTCGCGTTTCTGCGCCTCGGTCAATCCCTCGGAGCGTTCGGCGGCGCCGTCGCCATTTTTAAACCAATGCCTGATGATTTCCTCGCCGAAATGGCCGAAAGGCGGATTCCCGATATCATGGGCGAGGCAGGCGGCCGAAACGATATGGCCGAAATCAGCAGGGCTGTAGTCGCTTCCCTTGAGATGCCGGTCGATAATGACCTGTCCGGCATTGGCGCCGAGGGAGCGTCCGACGGAGGCGACCTCCATCGAATGGGTGAGGCGCGTCCTGACATAATCGCTCTCGGCGAGGGTATGGACCTGGGTCTTGTCCTGCAGACGCCGGAAGGCGGAGGAAAAGACAATGCGGTCCTGATCCTTATGGAACGGGCTGCGCGAGGCAATGACAGGATCGTCGTGATCCTGCCCATACCGCCGGGTCGAAAGAAGCTTGTTCCAGTCCATCATGATGTAAAGCTACTTCATAACTGTTTACTATAGAATGAATATTTGTCGCCGGTCGGTAAAAATCAATTGCGATTTCCCGGTCCGTCTTAACACCACCCCGGATAGGCGAGGATCAGATCGCCGAGCATTTCGCGGTTGTTGCGGTCCATGGACTGGATAATCCTGGGAATACTGCCAAGGCCTTCACCGAACAGCTCATCCGCTATTTGTCCCTGCCAGAGAGCGACGAGGATCATTAGCATCCGCCGTTGGGCGTGCGATAGTTTCAGCCCGCCGATATCCGCCAGATCCTGTCTGATTGCATCGACATTGGGCATCAGATCGTAATGGCTGGCGGCGGTCTCGAGTGATCCCGTATTGGAAATAAAATATCGCTCGAGCTGATTATAACGGATGACGTCTTTCAGGATCGTGGTGAAGGCATGGTCGTCCAAAATGTCCTCCAGGGTCGGGCGGAAAAGTCGTGCGGGCCAAGGTAAATATATTCGCCACTGCTTGCAAACGGAGAAAACATCCCTAGACTATAAGGTGATATTCCCTCCTTACCTTGAGGGAGTGTTCTCAGGGCAGGGTGAAAGTCCCTACCGGCGGTAAAGAACAGAATTCTGTTCAAGCCCGCGAGCGCCCGCAGACGCGGGGTCAGCAGATTCGGTGCAAATCCGAAGCCGACGGTGATAGTCCGGATGGAAGAGAACAGGAAAAAGAATGGGCGGATTGGCGTGTGCCGATCTGCGTCTTTGTCCTATCTGCCTTGGGTTTTTGTCAACTTGAAGAAACAAGGCCCAAAAATGAAAAACAAAAACACCAATTCTGACAAACAAACCCCGGACATTCGTAAAAGCTTTGACCGCATCGCCATCATACAGGCGAACTGGCACTTGGATATTGTCGGCGAAGCCGGGAAATCCTTTATAAATGAGCTGGTAAACTGCGGTTATGATCGGGATCTGTTTGACATTCACGATGTTCCCGGCAGCCTCGAAATTCCGCTGATGGCGCAGAAACTGTCACAAACCGGCCGTTATGATCTGATCATGGCGGCGGGCCTGATCGTCGATGGCGGCATCTACCGCCATGACTTCGTCGCGCGGACGGTTCTTGATGCTATGATGCGTGTCCAGCTTGATACCGGCGTGCCGATTCTCTCCGTCGTCTTGACGCCCCATAACTTCCAGGAGACGGATGCTCATCGGGAATTTTTCCGCAAGCATTTCGTGATCAAGGGGCAGGAAGCGGCGAGAGCCTGCCGTCAGACCCTCGAAAATATGCGCGGCCTCAAGGAAGTTAGGCTCGCATCGTGATGTCAGACGATACGGGACCTTTTGTCGCCCCAGTATCTGTCTTTCAGTAGCCGCTTGTAGAGTTTCCCCGTCGGATGGCGGGGAAGCTCCGCATCGAAGTCGACCGACCGCGGACATTTGACATGGCTGATATTGGCGCGGCAGAATTCGATCAGCTCCGTTTCCAGATCCTCTCCGGCAAATTTCATGTCCACGGGCTGAATCACCGCTTTCACCTCTTCGCCGAATTCCTCGTTTGGAACGCCGATCACGGCGGCGTCATAGACCTTCGGATGGGTGAGCAGCAAGTCCTCTATTTCCTGCGGATAGATATTCACGCCGCCGGAAATAATCATATAGGTCTGCCGGTCGGTAAGGTAAAGGAAGCCTTCCTCGTCCAGATACCCGACATCTCCAAGCGTGCTCCAGCCCTTGTCGTTGAAACTCTGGGCCGTGCGTTCCGGATCGTTGTGATATGAAAAATCGCGTCCGTCCGAGAAATAGATCGCACCTGCTTTGCCTGCGGGCAGCTCCGTCCCGTCTTCATCGACAATGTGAACGACGCCGATAATGGCGCGCCCGACGGTGCCGGGATGGGCGAGCCATTCCTGCGGCGCGACGGCGCAATAGCCGTTACCTTCCGTCCCGGCGTAATATTCATAGAGGATGGGACCCCACCATTCCATCATCTGATGCTTCACCTTCTCCGGGCAGGGGGCTGCGGCGTGAATGGCCACCTGAAGGGAGCTGACATCATATTTTTTTCGCACGTCTTCGGGAAGTTTGAGCATCCGGACGAACATGGTCGGTACCAGCTGGGAATGGGTGATCTTGTATTTCTCAACCAGCCGTAAATATTCCTCCGCGTCGAAATGCTCCATGATGACGCAGGTCGCGCCAAACCGCTGTGAGCGCATGTTATAGCGAAGCGGCGCGGCATGATAGAGCGGGGCGGGGGAGAGATAGAGCGTCTTGTCCGTGACTTTGTAGCTGTTTTTCAGGATGTTGTAGAGATTGTCCTCGGTTCCGATAGGGTTGCCGATTTCCTTTGGCTTGATCCCCTTTGGCCGGCCCGTCGTCCCGGACGAATACAGCATGTCGGAGCCTTCGCATTCGTCGGCAAGGGGCGTCGTCGGAAAGTTTTCAACGGCCTCTTCATAAGACGTATAGCCGGGGATCGTCCCGTCGATCATCAGCTTTTCCCCAACGTTGGGCAAGCGGTCCAGAAGCTGTGCCGCAAGGTCCGACTTGTAATGGGATGTGATGAAAATACGCGCGCCGCAGTCATTGATAATATAGGCAGCCTCTTCCACTGTCAGCCGCGTGCTGATGGCGGTGTAATAAAGCCCGGCCCGTTGGGCCGCCCAGCATATTTCGTAAAATTTCGGGTTGTTTTCAAGAATGAAGGCGACATGATCGCCAACCTTCAACCCTTTTGAGCGGAAATATTGGGCGCCTTGATTTGACCGCTCGTCAAGTTCCTTGTAGGTCGTCGTCGCACCACTGCCGGCCATTATGATGGCCGGTTTGTCCGGCATTGTTTTTGCGAATTCACGTATATGCATAGCCTGTTTCTTTATTCTTGTTTTTTGTCGTGCCCGGCCGCGTATCAGGGTTTAGAACAGAGAATACCCGAGGAAACCATACTGTCAATTTCTGTGTCGGAGAGGCCGATTTCCTTCATGATTTCGCGGTTATGCTCGCCGAGTCTGGGCGCGTGACGCCGGACGCGACCGGGAGACGCCGAAAATTCCGTATGTATCGCCGGATAGGTCAGGCGCCCCTCTGTCGGATGCTCCATTGTTTGCCAGAAGCCGGTCGCTTTCAAATGTTCGTCTTCCAGAAGATCTTCCGGACCATTGATGGGAACCGCTGGAATGCTGGCGGCATCGAGGTCGGCTAGCCATTCGGCGGATGTCCGCGTCTTGATAATGTCACTCAGCACTTCATAAACCGCATCGATATTGTCGAGGCGTGCCTCGATATTGCTAAAGCGTGGATCCTCCATCAGTTCCGGGCGGCCGGCCATCTCGAAAAATGCGCGCCATTGCTTGTCGACATAGGGGAGCACGCCGATCATGCCATCCTTGGTTTCGTAGGGATGCCGGTTCGGTGAAATCGCGCGCGGATAGCCGATTGGCCCCAGAGGCGGGTCGAAGTTGCCGCCATAAAGATGCTCAAGCATATGAAACTGCACCATGGTTTCGAACATCGGGACGTTGACCTCCTGCCCTTCGCCCGTTCGTTCCCGGTGAAAGAGGGCCATCGTCAGGGCATAGACCGCCGTGAGCGCCGTCGCCTTGTCGGCAATCACCGTCGGCATATAGCCCGGCCTTCCCATCAACTTCGATTGCGTGGCGGCAAGACCGCTTACCCCCTGAATCATGTCGTCATAGGCGGGTTTGTTCGCATAGGGTCCTTTTTGACTAAAGCCGAAGGCGCCGCAATAAACGATATTCGGATTGACCGCCCGAATATCATCATAGGTAAGCCGCAGTCGCTTGATGGCCGAGGGGCGCATGTTATGGAGCAGCACATCCGCCGTTTCCACCAGCTTGAGGAATGCCGACCGGCCGTCACTTGACTTAAGATCGATCCCAAGCGCCCGTTTGTTCCGGTTGGCATTGAGATAGACGGCAGCCATTCCCGGTGAGCGGCGGGGGCCGAGATCCCGTGTCGTGTCTCCTTCCGGGCCTTCCACCTTGATGACGTCTGCTCCCATATCCCCTAATATCTGGGCGGCGTAGGGGCCCAGAAGCACCGATGTGAGATCGATAACACGCACGCCGGTCAGAGGGCCGTCATTGGCTTTGGTCATTGGTTGCGATCCTTCAAGGAAGTTTTTTAGTAGGACTTCGGCATGCCAAGCGCCTTTTCGGCAACGTAGCAAAGGACGAGTTGCGGGCTGACCGGAGCGATCCGGCAGATCATCACTTCGCGCATCAGCCTCTCAACCGTGAACTCCTTCGCATAGCCCATTCCGCCGTGGGTCATGACGGCCTGAGTGCAGGCCTTGAAACCTGCTTCCGCACCGAGATATTTCGCGGCATTGGCGTAGGTTCCGGCTTCGAGGCCCGCATCGTAATTTGACGCGGCCTTCATCGCCATCAGATAGGCGGCTTCCAGTTCCATCCAGTTCTCGGCGAGCGGATGCTGGATCGCCTGGTTCATGCCGATGGGGCGGCCAAATACCTCCCGTTCCCGCGCGTATTTGGCGGCGCGGGCGAGGGCGTTCTTGCCGATGCCGATGGCTTCGATCCCGACAAGTACCCGCTCCGGGTTCAGGCTGTGCAGGAGATAGTGAAATCCCTTGCCTTCCTCCCCGACCAGGTCTTCCGCAGGCACCGGCAGGTTATCGATAAAAACCTCGTTGGAATCGACGGCCTTCCGGCCCATCTTGTCGATCACACGGACGTCCATATGATCCCGGTTCATGTCCGTGAAGAAAAGCGAAAGGCCGTCTGTCGCCTTCTTGCATTTATCTTTGGGGGTCGTTCGCGCGAGAAGCATGATCTTGTCGGCTTCCTGCCCGGTCGTTGTCCAGATCTTGCGACCGTTTACAAGATAGCCGTTTTCCGTCCGTTCCGCCCGGGTTTCAAGGGCCGTCGTATTCAGGCCGGCATTGGGCTCCGTCACCCCAAAGCAGGATTTGATTTCCCCTTTGATGAGGGGCGGGAGCCAGCGGTTCTTCTGCTCCTCATTGCCAAAAACGACGATGGGATGCGGACCGAAGATATTGATGTGGATTGCCGATGCTGCTGACATGCCGCCCGGAGACCGTGCGACTTCATGCATCATCAGGGCTGCTTCGGTAACGCCAAGGCCGGCGCCGCCGAATTCTTCCGGCATGGTGATACCGAGCCAGCCCGCCTGCGCCATGGCGGCGTGAAAGTCGAAGGGAAAATCTCCCGTTCGATCTTTCTCACGCCAGTAGTTGTCATCGAAACGGGCGCACAATGCTGCGACATTCTCAGAAATCGCCTGCTGCTCTTCTGTCAGCGTGAAATCCATTTACCTACTCCTTGTTGTTTTTGATATTGGCAGGAGGCCGGACTATGTCGTCGAAATCAGTTTAGCATCGTTTGCGGCAGCCAAGTAATGAGCCACGGAAAGGCGATGAACAGGGCGATCGTCAGGACATCGGCAACGAAAAACGGACCGATTCCGCGGAACACATCGGCGAGCGGTATATCCGGTCTGACGCCGTTGACCACGTAGCAGTTCAATCCGATCGGCGGCGTGATGAGGCATATCTCCACCATCTTCACGACGATGATGCCGAACCAGATCGGATCGTAGCCGAGTGCGATAACGGCGGGATAGACGACCGGCAAGGTCAGCAACAGCATTCCGATGGCATCCATAAACATGCCGAGAATAGCATAGCCGCAAAGGATCAGGATGATAATGGCCGTCGGCGGCAGCGGAAGATGAAGAATCCAGTCCGCAAAAGCTTCGGGCAGCCCTGAAAATCCGAGGAAGCGGACGAAAACCAGAACGCCCCAGATGATCGAGAAAATCATCACCGACAGCTTGGCGGTTTCAAACAGCGCGTCTTTCAGTTCCTTGGTGCGCATGCCATGGAAAAAGGCTAAGATCAGGACGACGAATGCGCCGAGGGCGCCGGCCTCCGTCGGTGTCGCCCAACCGCCGTAGATCGCACTGAAAATGATGCCGATGACAGCGACGATGGGAAGCGTGCCCGGGAGTGATCTCATTCGATCGCCGAAGGTAAAACCGCGAACGGGAGGGCCAAGCTTCGGATTGACGGTGGCGCGCCCCATAATTATCAGCGCGTAAATCAGCGCGGAAACGATGCCGGGAATGAAGCCGGCGAGCAACAACGCGCCGACTGATTGCTCGACAATAATTGCGTAGATAACCAGAATGGCGCTCGGCGGAATGAGGGACGCCAACGTACCGCCCGCGGCAACCACGCCTGCTGCCAATCTCTTATCATACTTGTTTTCCAGCATTTCCGGAATGGCCACACGGCTGAAGACGGCGGCGGTCGCGGTACTCGCGCCGGACACAGCGGCAAAACCGGCGGCAGCAAACACCGTGGCAACGGCAAGGCCGCCCGGAACCCAGCCGATCCATTTTTTTGCAGCGTCAAATGCGGAGGTCGTAATGCCGGCATGGAAGGCAAGAAACCCGATGAGAATGAACATCGGCAGAACGCTCAGAGAATAGAGCGTCGCCTTGGAATGGGGGATGGTGCCGACGATGCCGGTGCCGGCACTCCAGCCGATGATGGACACAATACCGAGCATGCCGACGACCGTCGCGGCAATATAGACCCGTACGCCCAGAAAAACCATGACGATCAGGGCAGCCATGCCGATCACGCCGGAGACGAGAGGATCGAGCTCCATCACTTTTTACCCTTTTTAATATAGGTTTCATCAAACTTGGCGGCCTTGGCAGCCTCTTCGCCGAGCGCATCTTCAATTTCGTGGCGGGCAATGGCGGTTACATCCTCGATGACCGGTACAGCGATGATCTGTGAGCTTGGATGAACGAAAAGCCGCACAAATCCGATCAGTTGTAACGCGAACCGGACCCAGAGGATGCAGAAGGCGACGGGAATGACCAATTTTGCCGGCCAGATCGGAATTCCGATGTCAATCGTCGAATCCCCTAATTCATACGCCCTCAAAAAATGCAGCCAGCTCGTATCAATCAAGATCGTGATGACAACAAGTCCAACCAGGGTCGCCAGCGATTCAAAGAAATACAAGAGCCGCCCGTTTAGCTTGGCCATGAATAGGTCCATGCGCACATGTCCGCCAAGGCGTTGACAATATGCGATTCCGAAGAAAGCAAAAATAACCATGCTTTGTTCGATGTAATCGATATATCCCGGAATGGGCTGATTAAGGAGTTTCCTGCTGAATACCTGTGTGACACCAATGATCATCACAAAAAATATTGCGAGAGCGGAAAAGCCATTCAGTACATCTTCGAGTTTGGAAAACCCGCGGTCAAAGGCGGCAAAAGCCGACTTGAACGCCGATCCCTTAGGCGGATTTGCTGATGTCATGATTTTTTCTTATGTTGAAAGAGGGTCTGGCGTACCAGACCCTCTATCGAAAAAGTTAATTGGTGGCGGCTTCTTTGGAAGTCGTCATGATCAACTCAAGAAGATGATCTCCAGGATAACCGTCGGCATTCATTTTGGCGACCCATTCATCCCAGACCGGCTTTGCCCCGACTTCGCGGAATCTTGCGATTTCTTCTTCGGAGTAAGTGATCGGCTGAATTCCCTTTTCCTTCATAAGCGGGAAGTTTTTCGCGTCGGCCGCTTCATAGGCAGCGTAAAGAGCTTCATAAGCCGAAGGTTTGGCTTCCTCAAGGAGCTTCTGATACTGCGGCGGCAGGCTTTCATAGGCCGGAATATTGACAACAACCGGGCAATTGTTGGCACCTGGAGACATGTTCGCCGTATACCATTTGCCAACGTCTGTCAGACGATATGCGACATGAGCATAGGTGAAAGGAAAGGACGCTGCTTCCACAGTGCCGCGCTCCAGCGATGTGTAAACTTCCGGTGCCGGCACGGTTGTCGGGACAGCGCCGAGTTTCTTCATGGCTTCACCAATTCCGCCCAGAGCACGGACACGCTTGCCCTGCCAGTCCTCAAGCTTCAGCGGAGGCTCACCAACACCTGTGAATTCATATTGCGGCAGTAGGGAGCTCATAAGCAATTTAGCATCCCAGCGGGCCAGATCATCGGCAACGGCCGGATCGGCATAATATGCCTCATGCACCTTGCTTTGCACTCTCAGGTTCGGAAAGGGCAGAAACGGAAGATCCAATCCGGAGAGGGTCGGATTCTTCGCGGGATGGTATGCAGAGCAGAACATCGCCATCTGAAAGGCGCCAAGCTTGATGCCGTCCAGGTTTTCCTTCGCCTTGGACAGGGCTTCACCATAATGGACCTTGATATTGAATTTTCCACCGGTGCGTTCGGCGACATAGTCTCTGATCGCTTCAACACTTGCCGTAAATGCTCTTTGTTTGCCCCAAGTCGAGACATTCCAGTTGACTTCCGGCCCATCCACCATTTCGGCGGCGGACACGCTGAACGTCATCATCGATGCGGCGGAAATTGCAGCAATCGACATGATTGTACGTTTGATCATTTTCTAGTTCCCTCCCATTAGGAATTATTTACCGAGTTCATGGCTTTCGTTTTTTTAATTGCCATTAATGAAAATCATTATCACATATTTGTTCACCCGCGGGCTACAAAAAACTAAATACCGATCTTACGTCGTGCCGTAAAGGGACTCGACGATGATATTTTTTCCAAAGTTGCCTGAATATTTGTAAACATATCGAATTTGTCACGGACCTTGTTGGCCGGAACAATTGCTATCAGAGGGTTTCAATGTCGCCGTCTCGCCCATCCGTCATTATCATCGCCCATGGCTCCAGCAGATCTGATGGCGCGCAGGAAGCGGCTATGGAGCATGCGCTTACGCTTCGGCAAAGCAATCGCTACGGCACCGTCGACTTTTTCTTTCTGGCCCGTGACCAGGCCATTCCCGACCTGCCGCCCGGAGAAATTTTTCTGCTGCCCTTCTTTATGAGCAATGGATATTTCGTAACCCGGCGAATTCCAGAACTTTTCAACCTAACAGATGGGCAACGTATCGGGGGAGAGCGCCGGCTCTTTCAGTGCGAGGCCCTCGGCACCGACCCGGAACTCGCGGGTATCCTTTCCACCATGGTGCGGGATATTTGCCGCGACAACAGGTACCGAACGGCGGATGTCCATGTCGTGCTGGTGGCGCATGGTTCGGAAAAGTCCCGCGCGTCGGCCGACGCCGCCTATCTGCAGCAGCGCGCGGTCGAGGCGAGAGGAGAATTTGGCGATGTTTCAGTCGCATTCTTGAGCCAATCACCATTTCTGGATGAGTGGCTCGCGGCGTTATCGGAAAATGGCCCACCTCTGGTACTGGTCGGATTATTCGCGGCCGAGGGGCCGCACGCGGCCGAAGATGTGCCGGGCGCCATTGAGGATTGGCGGAAAAAGTCGAGATCCGTTCGCGCTGTCCATTATGCGGGGGCCGTGGGCGCGCGCCCTGAAATTGTCCGGCTGATTCAACATAGTATTTCCCGTCGTGCCGCTGCGGAGGGATGAATTCGGCATATTGCCTGGAAAACGGACCGCAAATAACGCTAAAGACAGCGGCTCTTTGATCTGTTAAAAACCATCGGAAAGATTTTGAGCTTTATCCGCTGACCGGGTTTGGCGCATGTTTGATTGAAAAAATGAGGTCCTTAAAGGATGAACGATCGTAAACCGTCCAAGGCAGTCCGTAAGAATATCTCGGCAACTGTGAAGTTTTTTGACGAGGCCAAGGGTTTTGGCTTTGTGTCTCCGGCCGATGGATCGCCGGATGCATTTGTGCATATTTCTGTCCTACAGAACACCTCCTATCACGAATTGCGTGAAGGGATGCAGATCCTCTGCGATCTTGCCGACGGCGACCGCGGCCAGCAGGTTGTTGCCATTCATGAGCCTGAAGAGGATGAGGAGGTTGCCCCTGCCAGCGATATAGAGATTACAGGTGTCGTGACGACTTACGTGCCGGAGCATAAATACGGATTTGTAACGCCTGATGGCGGTGGGGAGGATGTTTTCATTCATACCAACATGCTTGAACGCTCCGATATTAATCCGGAGGAACTCAAACTTAAGACGAAGGTTAAATGCGTTGTGCGGATGGGTTTGAAAGGTCCGATCGCGGATTCGCTGGAAATTCTCTAGAAACGCGGGGCGAATATGACAAGAACGGAAACATTACGTGTGCAACGGTATCTGCGTGAGAAATTTGGCAACGATGGCTTTAACGTCAAGGAGCGCCGACCGTCAGACGGAACAGCTGAAGTAATGCTGGGCGACGAGTTTATCGGCGTCGTCTACAGAGACGAGGATGAAGGCGAGGTTTCCTTTGCCTTTCATATGACTATTCTCGATATGGACCTGCCCCCGACGTCATAGTCTGCTTTCTCAGGCTGACAGTTTGTCCACGCTCACCGATAACTGCCGGATTTCCCTTTTGTTAACTATGAGCTTTTAAACTGGTTCCATGAGTTCAATCGACCGCATAGGAAAGCTGGCGCTTGCATTCTTTTTCTCGATCATTTCGTCTGTATCCGCAGGAAATGCAGACATGATTGAGCTCGAGATTGCCGGGGATCCCGGACTTTCCTTCTCCGGGGATTGCAGTATTACGATCGGAAAGCTGCCCGAAAAACGCTATCGCATTCAGGGGGAAGCGCCGGCTAAATACTGGCTGCCCGGCGACGCGATCCGGTGCAGCCTTGCAAAGACCGGAATTTCCGGGCGACTGATCGCAAGAATTTCGCGGCACGGAGTTGTGGAAATACAGCAGGCGACGATTCCGCCACTGCGATGGGTCGGCATTGCGAGTTCGGGGCCTTGGGGGGAGGCGAAAGGAACGGCAAGCGCCGCGCGCCCGCTCTGGCAATAGTCAGACGCCTAATTTCCCGTCGCGCAATTGCCATGCTCGATCTGCACCGTCGCATGATCGATTTCAAATTCCGAGAGCAGGAAAACATTAATGGCACGGAGGGTTGTTTCCAGATCGGCGGACGGTTCGGTCTGCACATGCATGGTAATGATCGGCTTTTCGGCGGTCAGCGACCAGGCATGCATATGGTGGACGTCGAGTATCTGCGGCAGGTAGGCGATCAGCTTTTCCCGGATCAGCTCCATGTCGAGATGATCCGGCGTTCCCTCCAGGAGGATATGGCCAGACCGGCGTACAAGGCCATAGGCGCTTTTAAGAATTATCACCGCGACCAGAATGGATAGGATCGGATCGGCGGCCATCCAGCCGGTGAAGAGGATGATCACAGCCGCAGCTATGGCGGCGATGGATCCCAGCAGATCCCCCATGACATGCAAGAGCGCCCCCTGCATATTGACGTTCTCGCGGTCTCCCCTGTGAAGTAGGTAAAAGCCAGCGATATTGATTACGAGTCCGCCGCAGGCCACCACCAGCATCGGCCCGCCCAGCACATTACCCGGATATATCAGGCGGTCAATCGCCTCTATCACGATCCAGCCGGCGATAAAAAACAATGTCAGCCCGTTCGTGAAGGCCGCAAGTATCTGAAAGCGGTGATAACCGTAGGATCGCTTGCTGTCCGCGGGCTTGGAGGCGAGTCGAAAGGCGAACCAGGCGAGACCGAGGGCCGCAGTGTCGGACAGCATATGCCCGGAATCGGCGATCAGGGCGAGAGACCCTGCGAGCAGTCCGCCAAGGGCCTGCAGGATCATGTAACCGCCGGTCAGGCACATCACCCAGAAAATTCGCCGTTCGCTATCCGCCGTCACCTTCGGTGTGTGGTCGTGAGTATGATCATGTGCCGAATTGTCACCGTCGGCGTGAGAATGAGAATGCGCCATAAATTTCGTTGTTTTTCAAAGAAGCGTTATTTAAGGAGTAGACAAGTTTCACTCCGGTATTGTCCATAGAAAACTTGACATAAAGTTGTAACATGCCGCGATTATTGTCCAAATTAAAGCCCGGTCGCACAAGGATGCGACGCGGATGTATTAGGCTGTGAGAATGGTGATTAAATGACGGTTCGGATCGGTATAAATGGCTTCGGCCGCATGGGCCGCCTGTTTCTACGCGCGGCGCTTGAACAGGCGATGGTGAAGGACGGGGCACCGGCTTTCGAGGTGGTCCATATCAATGAAGTTAAGGGCGGGCTTGCCACGGCGGCCCATCTCTTGGAATTCGACAGCGTTCATGGGCGTTTCGGTATCCCCGTTGATTGCGACGGCGACCGGCTGAGGGCAGGCGCCTTTACCATGACATATTCAGAGTTTGCCGATCCCGCGGAAATCCCCTGGAATGAGCGGGGCGTCGATGTCGTCATTGAATGCACCGGCAAATTCAAATCGCGCAAGGTCCTTGCGGACTATCTCTCCGGTTCTGTTCAGAAAGTGATTGTCGCGGCGCCCGTGAAGGATGCTGATCTGAATATCGTGATGGGCGTTAATGACCATTTGTATGACGCCGCGTCGCATCATATTCTGACGAACGCCTCCTGCACGACAAATTGTCTTGCGCCGTTGATCAAGGTAATGCAGGAGAATATCGGTATCCGGCACGGCATGATCACGACGATACATGACGTGACCAACACGCAGGTGATCGTCGATGCGCCGCATAAGGATCTCCGCCGCGCACGTTCCGCGTTGAATTCCCTGATTCCGACATCCACGGGCTCGGCCAAGGCGATCTCGATGATCTATCCGGAGCTTTCCGGAAAACTGAACGGCATAGCTGTTCGCGTGCCTCTGTTGAATGCGTCGATTACGGATTGCGTGCTGGAGGTTGAAAGGCCGACGACGGTCGAGGAAGTGAACGGCTATTTCGAAGTTGCAAGCCGCACCACTCTCGAAAATATTCTCGGCTTTGAGACGCGTCCGCTGGTCTCAGCGGATTTTCTGAATGACAGGCGTTCGGCCATACTGGACGCTCCTTCGACGATGGTGGTGAACGAGACGCAGGTCAAGCTGCTGGCCTGGTATGACAATGAAATGGGATATGTCTGGCGGCTACGGGAGTTGGCCGAGAAAGTCGCGGGAAGCTTGCGATGAGGGCACTGCGTGACTATGCGGTTGTAACAAGCGCCTATTGGGGCTTGACGCTGACCGACGGTGCCCTTCGGATGCTCGTCCTCCTGCATTTTCATACGCTTGGGTATACCCCGATCGAGCTTGCGGCGCTTTTCGTTCTCTATGAATTCTTCGGGGTCGTCACCAATCTTATGGGCGGCTGGATTGCCGTAAGGCTTGGCCTGCGCTTCACGCTCTACGCCGGACTATGGCTGCAGATCGCCGCGCTGTTCATGCTGTCGCAACTGGATGCCGGCTGGTCGAAGGAATTCTCCGTACTATACGTGTTTCTCTCGCAAGGCCTTTCGGGGATCGCCAAGGATCTCACGAAAATGAGCGCGAAATCCTCGATCAGAATACTCGTTCCCGATAACAGTAATTCCCTCCTGTTCAGATGGGTAGCGGCGCTGACGGGCTCCAAGAATGCCCTGAAAGGATTAGGTTTTTTCCTGGGCGGCGTTTTGCTCTCAAGTGTCGGATTTGAAGATGCGCTGGTACTCATGGGGGCGGGGCTGATCGTGATCTTGGTCCTCTCCTATTTGTTGCTGCGTCGGCTCGAAGGTGAGGTGAAATCAAAACCACCCTTTTCGCGGATCTTCTCGAAAACCCGGGATATCAATTTTATAGCGCTGGCCCGTTTTTTCCTGTTCGGCGGACGGGATATCTGGTTTGTCGTCGGTGTGCCACTTTTCCTTCAGGAAGTGCTCGGCTGGGGGTTTACAGAGATTGGAACCTTTATGGCGGCCTGGGTTATCGCCTACGGGTTTGTTCAGGCGATCACGCCGCGCTTTATCCGGAAATCGGCCGATGGGTTGACGTCGGAGATTCGGGCCGCTTCACGCTGGGCGGCCGCCCTTGCCGTTGTCCCTTTGCTGATTGCCGGGATTATCTATTTTGGCAGCCTCTATGCAAGTCCCGCCGACAGATTTCTCATATTTGCCGCGGCGATCATCGGCGGGCTTGCCGTTTTCGGAATATGTTTCGCCATCAATTCATCGCTCCATTCCTATCTTATCCTGGCGATCTCCGAGGTGGAGAACACCACGCTTAATGTCGGGTTTTACTATATGGCGAATGCCGGCGGGCGCCTGATGGGCACACTTTTTTCCGGTCTGCTGTACCAGGCAGGCGGCGTCGAAGCCTGTCTTGCCGGATCTGCGGTGATGATTGCCGCCTCTGCGGTTTTTGTCCGGGATATCGGACGCAAAGAGACAATTGCGAAGGTTTCATAATTTTAAGTGTTGAAACCATAATAATGGACAATAGTTGCCGCATTTCAGTCAATTTTTATACCTAACTTCCTTCAAATATTTATATTTTAGGAGTTGAAAACTTTAGTAAACCCCCTATTTCAGGGTAACGAATGGCAATTCCTATTGTTTGCAGTTCTGCGACGTACTAGTATTAACCATAGTTGGGGCAAATTGAGTTGCGCCATTAACAAGGGTTGAGGGGAAGATAATGAAACACACGATTAAATTCGCAATGATTGGCGCCGCCTCGCTCGTGCTCGCTGCATGTGGCGGAAAACTGGAGCAGGCCGAGCGGCTGAGCCCCAGCGGCACCGAGTTCCAGCAGGCGCTTTATGCCGGCTATATCGAGCTTGCTAAATCCGAATATCAGGAAGGTGACTATATCGATTCTGATCGCTTTGCTGAAAAGGCAATGGCCGCGACGCGCGGGGAACAGGTTGATCCCTATCATCCTGAAGAGTGGAAGCTTCCGAAGGACCGTGAACCGGTTCTTGCTGGCGCTCGTGAGCGTTTGATGGCGGCTCTCGGTGCAGGTGCTGCTGAAAAGCTGCCGTTGCAGGCGGCCAAAGCGCAAACCAGCTTTGATTGCTGGGTGCAGGAGCAGGAAGAAAACTTCCAGCCGAAAGACATTGCCGCGTGCCGTGACGCTTTTGTTCTTGCGATAGAAGAAATCGAAAAAGCCATGGCGCCTGTGGTTGTTGTTGAGGAAAAAGTTGTCGTCATCGAGAAAAAGAAGCCCATGATGATGGCGCCGAAATCCTTTGAAGTGAATTTCGACTTCGATTCGGCCACGCCGCTGCCTGGCTCTGATGCAGAAATCAAGGCTGCTGCGGAATATATGAAGGAATTCAAGGATCCGCAGATTACGATCGCCGGTTACACCGATACGGTCGGTAGCGTTGAATATAACGACAAGCTCGGTGAACGCCGTGCCGAAGCTGTTGCCTTCATGGGCATGGATATGGGCATGGAGCCGAAGCGTATTATCATGCGCTCCTACGGTAAGAAGGACCTGAAAGTCCAGACCGCAGATGGTGTCAAGAACGCGGCTAACCGTCGTGTGGTAATCACCGTCGAAGGCAAGTAATCTTGACGAACTGACGGGGCGGGGTGCATAGTTGCACCCCGCCTTTTTTTATGCCTATTCGGGGGAACTCATGGCCAAAAAAATCTTAAGCATTGCTCTATTGTCCCTGTTCGCGCTCGGGCTTGCCGCCTGCGATCCGGAAGTCGGAAGCAAGGAATGGTGTGAAGCCATGAAGGAAAAGCCGAAAGGTGACTGGTCCGCCAATGAAGCGGCCGACTTTGCCAAGAATTGCGTGTTGACGTCAGATTGATATCGCTAAATCCCCGTCGCCGCCGGACGGTGACGGGGGCTTATTTTTCTCTGGCGCGAAAAAAAGCTCTCTGCTAAACCCGGGAAACGGTCCCGTAGCTCATCAGGATAGAGCGCAAGATTCCTAATCTTGAGGTAACAGGTTCGAGTCCTGTCGGGATCGCCATCCAGCCCGAAGGGAAACGGGTATAATCCGGCCGCGACGTCTAGCCAATATGTTTTTTGACGGGCGGCAGATCGACGAATTTCCCGGGCCGTTTCTCGGCATTGGCTTTCATCGCCTCGAAAATTTCCTCCCGCTGCAACATGCTGGCGTTCCAGATCGCGATGTAATCCAGACCGTCCTGGACCGTATGATCGCGAGAATAATTCATCAGCCGCTTGCATCCCATAATCGCGAGCGGCGCTTTGCTGGCGATTTCTGCCGCAATCTCCATCACGCCTTTCATCATGGCCGTGTGATCTTTGAAAACACGGTTGACGAGGCCGACTTCCTTCGCTTCGCCCGCCGTCATGCGCCGCCCCGTGTAGGCGAGTTCCCGCGCCACGCCATCCGCAATGAGTTTCGAAATGCGCGGAAATGTGCCCACGTCAGCGGTCATACCGATATTCGTCTCGAAAATCGTTATGAAGGCATCCTCCGTCGCATATCGCATATCGCATGCCGTGATTAGGTCGACGCCGCCGCCGATACAGCCGCCTTGGATGGCAACGAGGACCGGCACGCGGCAGTCTTCAAGCGCCGTGAAGGACTGCTGCATATTCTTGACGGTCCCGTAAAAGTCGGCGCCTGAGCGAATGCGCGCGGCTCTTTTCTCCGACGGATCGGTGATCTCGGCCTGCTGAAAGGAACTGACGTCAAGACCGGACGTAAAGTGCGGACCGGTCGAGGAGATGACAATCACCCTCGCTTTCGCATTATCGTCGATATCCCGGATAATTGCGGGCAATTCCGTCCAGAATGCCGGCACCATGCTGTTCCGTTTGTCCGGCCGGTTCAAGATGATATGGGCGATGTCATTGGCGATCTGAACGTCGAAGCAGCTATGGGTCACGATGAAAGTCCCTTTCCAATAAGAGGATTATTATTGTTTCCGGTCATCTTACGGCGATATCGGCCGGGTTTCAAATGCCTTGCGTTATGCCGCTATGCGAAGGCCTTTTACAAATCCGAGAAAACGGGCATGATGTGCGCATAAAGCGATTTCCGCGCCAAGACGGACAGGCTAAAAGAAGAAGAAGGAACAAGCGAATGGCCCCCTCCTATGAAAACGGAGAAAACCCGTTTGACTTCGACCATCGCTATCATGGTCCCCATTATACCGAAGATCATCATGCCTGGCGCGCGGCGCTTCGTGCCTTTGTCGATCAGGAGATCATCCCCCATGTGGACGACTGGGATGAGGCGGGAGAGTTTCCGCGGGACCTTTACAAAAAGGCGGCAGCCGTTGGGCTTTTGGGGCTCGGCTATCCGGCGGAATATGGCGGTACGCCCGTTGACGCGTTTTTCAATATTATCACCTCTGAAGAATTGGCCCGTATCGGCGCCGGCGGTATCAACGCAAGCCTGATGGTCCACAGCATCGGCCTGCCGCCGATTTTCGCGACCGGTTCGGATGAGATGAAACGCAGGATTGCGCCGGCAGTGCTCGCGGGCGAAAAAATCCATGCGCTCGCGATCACCGAGCCGTCAGGTGGCTCCGATGTCGCCAACCTCAAGACACGCGCTGTCGCCGATGGCGATGACTATATCGTCAACGGATCGAAGATGTTCATAACAGGCGGTATGCGCGCCGACTATTACACCGTGGCAGTCCGCACCGGCAGCGAAGGGAAGGACGGTGTCTCCCTGCTTCTGATAGAGCGCGATCGGCCGGGATTCACCCGCACACCGCTCAAAAAGCAGGGGTGGTGGGCGTCCGATACGGCGGCGCTTTATTTCGATGATGTCCGGGTTCCGAAAAGTAACCTGATCGGAAAGGAAAACCGGGGTTTCATCGGCATCATGACCAATTTCAACAGCGAGAGGCTGGGGATGGCGGCGGGGGCCAATGCCGCCGCGCGGGTATGCCTTGAAGACGCGCTGACCTGGGCCCGCGAGCGCATGACCTTTGGCAAAAGGCTCGCCGATCATCAGGTGATCCGCCACAAGTTCGCCGAGATGGCCCGCAAGATCAATGCGACGCAAGCCTATCTGGAACAATGCGCCCTTCGTGTGCAGGCTGGTGAACGGCCGGTCGCCGACCTTTCCCTGTTGAAAGTTCAGGCCAGCCAGACCATGGAATTCTGCGCGCGTGAAGCCATGCAGATCCTGGGGGGCGCGGGGTACATGCGGGGTTGCCGGGTGGAGCGGATTTACCGGGAAGTTCGGGTGATGGCGATCGGCGGCGGATCGGAGGAGATCATGCGTGACCTTGTTGCGCGTCAGATGCAGATATAAAGACAAAAAATCGAACAAAAATGCGATCGGGAGGGAAATATGAGCGTAACGCATTATGACTGGCTGGCCCATCATGCCGAAAGAATACCGGATAAGGACGTCTGGGTAGACCTGCATTCGAACCGGCATTTCACCTACCGGGAGGCGAATGACCGGGCCCTGCGCCTCGCGGTACATTTCCAGAGGAATTGCGGGGTAGAGAAGGGCGACCGGATCGGTGTCCTTGCCATGAATTCCACGGATATGCTGGAAATCCAGGCGGCTTGTGCCAAGATAGGCGCGATATTCCTTCCTCTCAACTGGCGTCTGACGGTCAGTGAGCTCGATTTCATCATCCGGGACGCGGCGCCGGACGTTCTGATCCATGACAGGCAATTTGCGACCGAAATAAAAGAGCTAAAAGAAAAGACC
Organism: Sneathiella chungangensis; assembly: GCF_009882935.1. Classification (GTDB taxonomy): domain Bacteria; phylum Pseudomonadota; class Alphaproteobacteria; order Sneathiellales; family Sneathiellaceae; genus Sneathiella; species Sneathiella chungangensis. The sequence continues at coordinate 56,841 of NZ_WTVA01000015.1, read as the reverse complement.
GGTGTACCTTATACGTTGGAGACCACGGGCGGCGGCGGAAATACGCCCTATGAAGCGGCGATTGCCGCCGCGAGCCCGTCTCCCGTTCTCGCCACCGTCACCCATGACGATGTCTGGACCATCATGTATACCTCGGGAACGACGGGCCTGCCCAAGGGTGCGATGAACACCTATGGCATGGCGTTTTACAACGCCGTTAATCTGGGCGTGCCGACCTATTTTACCCCGAATGCCAAGACGCTCACCATTCTGCCGCTGTTCCATACGGGCGGGCTCAACTGCTACAGCTCGGTTGCACTTTATTTTGGCGGAACGACACTGGTCATGCGTGCTTTCGATCCCGGCGAATGCCTTCGGCTGATCAATGACCCGGAGGTCGGCCTGACCCATTTCTTCGGCGTGCCGGCAAACTATCTCTTCATGAGCCAGCATCCCGATTTCAAGACAACGGAGTTATCGCGTCTTGTCTGCGCCGGTGTTGGCGGGGCCCCGACGCCGGTGCCGCTTCTGGAAATCTACAAGTCGCGCGGCCTGGCGTTGCAGCAAGGCTACGGCATGACGGAGACGAGCCCGACGGTGACGGTTCAGGATGCGGCGATGGCGTTCGGCAAGCCTGGCTCCGCCGGCAAACTCGCCATGAATGCTGAAGCGCGCATTGTCGATGAAAACGGCAATGACGTCCCGCAAGGAAAAACCGGAGAACTCTGGGTAAAGGGACCGAACATTACTCCCGGCTACTGGAACCGGCCGGACGCGAACGCCACGACGATAACTGATGGCTGGCTGCATACCGGCGATGCCTGCCGGGTCGACGAGGAGGGGAATTACTATGTCGTCGATCGCTGGAAGGACATGTATATCTCCGGCGGAGAAAACGTCTATCCCGCGGAAATTGAAAGCGTGCTGTTCAAGATGCCGGAGATCGCCGATGTTGCCATTATCGGTGTGCCGGATGATCGATGGGACGAAGTCGGTTGCGCCGTGGTTGTCGTGGCGCCGGATCAGACGCTGGCCGCAGACGACGTAATCCTCTTCTGTCAGGACAAGCTTGCGCGTTACAAGATCCCGAAACATGTGGTGTTTAAAACGGAACTGCCGCGGAACGCGACGGGGAAGGTTTTGAAGAGGGTTCTGAAAGAAGAGATCGGGGATCTTCGCAAATCCGCTTGAGCACTCTTTAAATATTCTTCAGGCTGCCCGGGAGTGGAGGCAGCCTGAAGAGGTCAAGGAAAAGAATTATGCGCCTTCTTTTCCAACAATAGTGATCGAACAGACGTTCTGGTGCGGGAAGCCGCCGAGATTGTGGGTCATCCCGAAAACCGGCTCCTCACTGCGCTGACGCTCGCCCGCGCGGCCCTGCATCTGCAGATACATTTCATAGATCATGCGAAGACCCGATGCGCCGATCGGATGGCCGAAGCATTTGAGGCCGCCGTCAATCTGGCACGGCACCTTGCCGTCCGCGTCATAGAAACCGTCCATGACATCCTTTACCGCCTTGCCTTCATCGGAAATGTACAGATCCTCCATAGTCACGAGTTCGGTGATGGAGAAGCAGTCATGAACCTCGAACATGCTGATCTGGTCGCGCGGCTTGGTGATGCCCGCTTCCTTATAGGCGCGGTTGGCGGCTGCCCGCGTGGTGACGAAATAGCTGCCGTCCCAGGAATTGTGCTGCGATTCCGTGCCGTTTGAGGCGGAAAGCTGCAACGCCTTCACGGTAATAAGGTCCGTCTTGCCGAGGGACCGGGCGATCTCCGGCGTCGTGACAATCGCACAGGCAGACCCGTCGCTCACTCCGCAGCAGTCAAACAGCCCGAGCGGTTCCGCAATCATCGGCGCGTTCATGACCCTGTCTTCGTTGATCTTGTTGCGAAGATGCGCCTTCGGGTTTCTCGATCCGTTGTCATGGCTCTTGACGGAGATATGGGCCATCGCCCGTTTCATATCTTCCTTGCTGACCCCGTGCTTCGCCGAATAGGCGGAGGCGAGCTGCGCAAAGGAACCCGGGGCAGAGGCATTTGCCCAGAAAAGATCATTGACGGAGCCGCGGTTGCGCTGCGGCAGGCCGCCATATCCTGTGTCTTTCAGCTTTTCGACGCCGAGAGCCAGGGCAATATCGCAGGCACCCGACGCGACGGCATAGACGGCGCCGCGGAAGGCTTCCGACCCGCTGGCGCAGTAGTTTTCCACGCGTGTGACCGGTATATTGGGAAGGCGCAGGGCCATCGAAAGCGGAACCGCGGATTTCCCCACATGTTCTTCTTCAATGGCCGTCGCGAGCCAGGCGGCTTCGATCTGGCTTTTCTCGATACCGGCATCCGCGAGGGCTTCGACATAGGCCTCGATCATCAGATCTTCGGCATTGTCGTTCCAGCGTTCGCCAAAACGCGAGCAGCCCATGCCCAGTATGGCAACCTTGTCTTTAATTCCTGAGGCCATCGTTATTCTCCTTTGTTTGAAGCGCCTGCCGGGGCCGCTTTCCAGAAATAGCGCCTGAACCCGCGCTTGTTGTCATAATCCTTGATCCGGAACATCATCCGCATGGGCATTCCCACCTTGATGTCGGTTTCCGGTGAAATGTCCGTGAAATCGCTCATCAGGCGGCCGCCCTCCTCGAACTGAATCATGCCGTAATAGGCGGGTGGGTCCGGAGAGTAGGTCAGCCGGTCGGCGGTAAAGGAATTCACCTTGGAAATACGCTCCGCGAAGGGATAATCTTCCTGTGTGCCGATCGCGCCGCAGTTTTCATTGACGCACATATTGGATTTCGGAAACTGAGCGGTCCCGCATTGGGAGCATTTGCCGCCCACCATTGCCTGCGCCATCCCCTTGTTCCGATAGAGCGTCGTCAGGCCGGTTTTCTTGTCCGTTTCCGCCCGAATGCCCCGCTCCAGATTGACGAGGTCGTGGAAGGCAAGAAACTTGCTGTAGTTGGTTTCCGGATAACGACGGGCGAGATAGCCGGAAACGCCTCTGCGCGGCGAGAGAGTTTTTATCTCCTCTGTCACTTCGAACAGGAGCGCATCGCTGCCCTGACCAAAGCTCGCGACGAGAATTTTGTCGCCTGGCTTGCTGTTCTGAAGCGCCAGCGCCAGCATGACCACTGAATGCGCGGTCCCCGTTTCGCCGCAATTTTCCTGAAGATTGTCCGCGACCGCACTTTCAGGAAGACCGATTTTCTTGGCAATCGCCCCCGCGACCCCGCGGGCCGCGACCGGAAAGCAGAAAGTCGTAATGTCTTCCGGCTTCACGCCTGTTTCATTAAGAAGCGCGGAAATGGCCGCCGGAACGATCTTGAGATAGCCTTCATCACGGATCCAGCGTTCTTCCCAACTGTAATCGAAGTCTTCGTTTTCGCCGCGGAAATGATCGACGAAATCGACGGCTTCTGTATGCGATCCGAGAAGACGGGCGATGACTTTGCCCTGTCCGACCAGAAAGGCCGCGGCGCCATCGCCTGATGTCATTTCAAGCGGGCTTGCTGCACGGGTTTTGCGTTTTTCTGCCGCCGTGAAGAGGATGGGTCCACTGCCTCCCTTGGCAACCTGCAGGGCGACGGAAAGAGACGCGGTCCCGGCCCGCTGCGACGATGCGAAATCGAGCGTCTGAAGACTGCTTTTCAGATTGAGGGCATCGGCGACGATCCCTGCATTCTGACGGTCCGTGAACGGAAAGGTTGTTGACGCCATATAGACGGCGGAAACCTGATCACGATCAGAGTCGGCAAGACAGTCCCGCGCGGCCTCCACTGCCATGGTTACGCTGTCTTCATCCCAGTTCGCCATCGCGCGCTCGCCTTTGGCCAGCCCCTTCAATCCGGGGTTGAACCATGCATGTGCTTTGGCGATTTCGCTGCGTTGCAATCGGCTTTGCGGGATATATCCCCCGTAGGCCAATATTCCTACTTCCATTTGGAGAGGCTCCTTTTTTATTTTTTCTTAGTGCCACATTTTTTGTCGCAGGGTTTTTCTTTGGTTTTTCCCGCGCTGTCCAACCGGACCGGCCTTAGTGTAAAACGACTGTCCGCCTAACGCCAGAAAATTCAGCGCGCCGCCGGCAATTCGGATTTTTTGCTTAACGGTCCAGACTTTCCTATGCTATTCAAGAAAGAAAAAAATAAAAATCGGGAGTTCTGAATGGCCGTTTTCACTTCCAAAATCGTCACCTCCTCCGACAGTTTTGCAACCAACCGCCAGGAAATGCTGGCGCTTGTTGACGAGCTTCATGCGTTAAAGGACCGGGCAAAGCAATTGTCCGAGCGCCGGCGCGACCGGTTTGAGGAGCGCGGACAACTCACGCCGCGCGAGAGATTGGTGCGGCTGCTCGATCCGGGGATGCCGTTTCTGGAACTGTTCGGCCTTGCCAATTACTGCGTTGATACAAATGACCGCGAGAAAAGCATACCCGGCGCGAGTTCGCTTGCCGGAATCGGTTTTATCAAAGGTGTCCGCTGTATGATCTGCGTCAGCGACAGCGGCATCAATGCCGGTGCCATGACCCAGAAATCGGGCGAGAAGCTTCGAAACTGCCAGGATATCGCGATCGACAAGAAACTCCCCTTTGTTCATCTGGTGGAGAGCGCGGGCGCCAACCTTCTGAAGTACCAGGTGGAATCCTGGGCCCATGGTGGCGGGGGATTTCAGCGGCTCGCGAAGCTGAGCGCGGCCGGTATCCCGACCTTCGTCGTTTTGCATGGTCCGTCGACGGCCGGCGGCGCGTACTTGCCGGGCATGAGTGATTATGTGATCGGTATCAAGGGGCGTGGCCGGGCGTCCCTTGGCGGCGCGGCGCTTGTGCGGGCGGCGACGGGGGAAATTTCCGATGATGAGGAACTTGCAGGCTCGGAGATGCATGCGACCACGACAGGTCTTGTCGAGTATCTTGCCGAGGATGATGCAAATGGCCTACTTATTGCCCGCGATATCATCGGCCGCCTCGGCTGGAATGACAAATGCCCAAAGCCGGAGATTAAAAATTTCGCGGAGCCGTTATATGATCCCGATGAAATAGCCGGCGTCGTTCCGGTAGATTACCGCAAACCCTATGATGTCCGCGAGGTTGTTGCCCGGCTTGTCGACGGATCGGACTTCGAGGAATTCAAGCCGCGCTATGGCTCCACCCTTGTCTGCCTGCAGGCGAGTATCTTCGGGCAGGCTTGTGGTATCGTCGGCAATAACGGCCCGATCGATCCCGACGGCGCGGCCAAGGGCGGGCAGTTTTTCCAGCTTTGCGATCAGGCGAATATACCGCTTGTCTTCCTCAACAACATCACCGGCTACATGGTCGGCAAGGAATATGAGCATAAGGGAATGATCAAGCATGGATCGAAAATGATCCAGGCGGTCTCCAACGTCCGCGTGCCAAAAATAACGCTTTATATTGGGGCGAGCTTCGGCGCCGGGAATTACGGTATGGCCGGCCTTGCGTATGAGCCGGACTTCCTGTTCGCGTGGCCAAATGCCAAGACCGGCGTGATGGGCGGCGAGCAAGCGGCGCTCACCATGGATCAGGTCGCCAGAAGCGGCGCGGAGCGAAAGGGTGTTCCGGTTGATGAAGAGGCGTTGGCCGCGCAGAAAAAGCGTCTAATCGAACATTTCGACAATCAGGCGGACGCTTTCTACACATCGGGCCGTCTTCTGGATCAAGGTGTCATCGATCCGCGTGACAGCCGGAAGGTCATCGGTTTTGCGTTGCAGACCTGCTGGGAGGCGCGCAACAGAACCCTGCAGCCCAACAGCTTCGGTGTTGGCCGGCTTTAATCTCGGGCAGACTCCGTAAAGAACCATGAAAAAGAACAGGTAGGCCCGGAAAAATGAGAAAATTTAACAGCATACTGGTTGCCAACAGGGGCGAAATAGCGGTCAGGGTGATGAAGACGGCCAAAAGCCTCGGCTATCGGACCATCGCCGTTTATTCAGAGGCGGATGCCGCCGCGCTGCATGTACGGATGGCGGATGAGGCGGTGCTGATCGGGCCTGCGCCGGTGCAACAATCCTATTTGGACAGCGCGAAAATATTGGCCGCCGCCAGGGAAGCGGGTGCCGAGGCGATCCATCCGGGCTATGGCTTCCTCTCCGAAATCGCTGACTTTGCGCGCGCCTGCGAAGCGGCCGGGATCGTGTTTATCGGCCCGACCGCCGAGGCGATCGATCTGATGGGGAACAAGGCGGCGGCAAAACGGCGAATGATTGCGGCGGGCGTGCCCTGCGTCCCGGGCTATGAAGATAAGGATCAGTCCGATGCGACCTTGATAGCCGCCGCAAAGAAGATCGGATTTCCGATCATGGTGAAGGCGGCTGCGGGCGGCGGCGGACGTGGCATGCGACTCGTTCATGAGGAAAAGAAACTTGCCGGTGCGTTGGGTTCCGCGCGGTCGGAAGCCCTCAACGCGTTTGGCTCTGACGAACTTATTCTCGAAAAGGCGATTGTCGAGCCACGTCACGTTGAGATCCAGATTTTCGCTGACAGTCATGGCAACGTCATTCATTTGGGCGAGCGTGATTGCTCCGTCCAGAGACGGCACCAGAAAGTGGTCGAGGAAGCACCCTGTCCGGTCATGACGCCGGAACTTCGCGTAAAGATGGGCGCGGCCGCGGTGGAAGCGGCGCGGAGCATTGATTACCGTGGTGCGGGTACTGTCGAGTTCCTGCTTGATGCGGAAAACAACTTCTACTTTCTCGAGATGAACACCCGCCTTCAGGTCGAGCATCCTGTGACAGAGCTCGTCACCGGGCTTGATCTCGTGTCCCTGCAAATTCAGGTTGCGCAAGGGGAGCCTCTCGATCTTGAGCAATCCGAAGTGAAACTTCAGGGACATGCGATAGAAGTCCGTCTTTATGCCGAAGACACGACGCAGGATTTCCTTCCCTGCACCGGTAGAATTTCGATCTGGCAGCCCGAAGAAGGGGACGGCATCCGCTTTGACGCGGGCATTGACGAGGGCCAGGAGATTTCTCCCTTTTACGACCCGATGATCGCCAAGGTAATCGCATACGGCGAGAACAGGGAAGTCGCCCGGCATCGCCTTATCGAGGCACTTAAGAATACGGTTCTTTTCGGCCTGACGACAAATCGCGGGTTCCTCATCGATATATTGAATGAGGAAACCTTTGCGAAAGGGCAGGCGACGACAGCCTTCATCGGCGATCTCTTCGACGCGGACCGTCTTGCCGCGAAGACACCGACGGAGGCCGAAATGGCGATGGCAGCCGTATTATTTTACCAGATAGAGCGGGACCGTGCGAAGGCGGAAGCACTATTCGCGAGCGATCAGCTGATGGATTGGTCGAGCGGCGGGGCTTTGCTGACACGCTATGTTTTCGGCGCCGATGAGAACAGGACGGACGTGACGGTGTCGCCCAAGCGCACAGGCGGCTACGATGTCGTTGTCGGGGAAACACCGCATTTTGTCGAGGTTATGGGACGGAGCAAGTCACGCGCACAACTGACCGTCGACGGCACTCGCAAGCGCCTGCATTGCGAAGCCCCGTCCGACGGCGTGCTGGACATTACGGACGATGGCAAAACGCTGCGGTTCGTCAATGAAATTGCCTTTCCTCTGACCGCGGTAACGGCGGCCGGAAGCGGGCAGGTGAGTGCGCCGATGCATGGCACGTTGCTGGAGGTATTCGTAAAAATCGGTGACACGGTTGAGGTAGGCACGCGGCTGGCGGTACTGGAGGCGATGAAGATGCAGCATGATATCCTAGCCGAGGTGGCGGGCGTCGTTCAGGAAGTGATTGCGTCGGCGGCGAGCCAGGTATCCGTCGGTGATCTTCTCTTTGAGATCGAAGCGGCGGACGACGACGGAAAATAAATGAAAAGGGAAGGAAACCGAGCCGATGTTGAAAGAAGCCTATGATTTCAGGGATGAAAGCGAAGCCCTTTATCAGCTGATTGAACCACTTGGCGATGCCGATTACGACCGGGTGACGCTGTTCCGCGACTGGACGGTCAATGACGTCATCCAGCATTTGCATTTCTTCAATTATGTCGCCGACCTTACCCTTTCGGACGAGCCGGAATTCAGGCGCGTCTACGGTGAACTGAAGGCGATCCAGGAAAAAACTGGCTCGCTCGTCGCATCGACGGACCAGATGTTGAATGGCCTGAAAGGCGTCGCACTCCGGGATGCCTGGCGGGAATATTATGTGGCGATGGCCGACCGGTTTTACGCGGCCGATCCAAAACAGCGGCTGCAATGGGTGGGTCCCAGCATGAGCGCGCGCTCCAGCATTTCCGCCCGTCTAATGGAAACATGGTCGCACGCCCAGGAAATATACGATTTGCTCGGGGTCGAACGGGTGAACAGGGACTTGATAAAAAGCATTGCGGTTATGGGAATGAATACCTTTGGCTGGACCTTCATCAATCGCAAGGAAGACGTGCCGGAGCCGGTCCCCCATGTTCGTCTGACAGCGCCCTCCGGTGCGATTTGGGAATGGAATCCGGAAAACGCGACGGATAAAATTGAGGGTGACGCGGCGGAATTCTGTCAGGTCGTTACGCAGACCCGCAATGTCGCCGATACCAACCTGAAAGTTACCGGAGATATCGCGACGCGGTGGATGTCCGTCGCGCAATGTTTCGCCGGGCCCGCGCGCAATCCGCCCGCACCCGGAACCCGACATGCGTAAGCCCGATAAAAAGCTTGGAAGAAAAAATGACGCATAGCAAATACCCAATCCTTTTCTCGCCGCTCGACCTTGGCTTCACCACGATCAAGAACCGCGCCCTTATGGGATCCATGCATACCGGTCTTGAAGAGCTGGAAAACGGATTTGAGCGGATGGCCGCCTATTTCGCCGAGCGGGCGCGCGGCGGCGTTGGACTGATCATTACCGGCGGCATTTCTCCCAATCTGGAAGGCGGCGCCGGCGCCAAGCTCTCCAACGATGACGAGGTCGCGGAACACCGCCTTGTAACGGAGGCTGTTCATGGCGCCGATCCTGAGGTGAAAATCTGCATGCAGATCCTGCATATGGGGCCGCTTGCGCGCAACGAGAATCCGGTGGCCCCGTCGGCGGTCCGTTCCCGTATCGCCAGCCATACGCCGCGCGAGCTTGATGCGGCGGGAATTGAAAAGCAGATCAGTGATATCGTGAATTGTGCGGTTTGTGCCCAAAAGGCCGGATATGACGGCGTCGAAGTTATTGGCTCGGCCGGCTATCTGCTGAGCACCTTTCTGGTCGAAAAAACCAACCTCAGGACCGATGAATGGGGCGGTTCATACGAAAATCGCATGCGCTTTCCCCTTGAGGTGATGCGCCGGATTCGCGAGGCTGTCGGACCGAATTTCATCCTGATTTTCCGTATTGCGGCGATGGACATGCTGCAAGGCGGGATGTCCTGGGAGGAAATTGTTCTACTTGCCAGGAGAATGGAAGAAATTGGTGTCAATATCATCAGCACGCATTTCACCTGGCATGAATCGGCGGTGCCGACGATAGCAACCATGGTGCCCCGGGCGGCATTCACACAGGTAACCGGCCGCCTTAAAAAAGAACTCACTATCCCACTGATCACCAGTAACCGCATCAATATGCCGGATGTTGCCGAAGCGGTGCTTGCGCGGGGGGATGCAGACATCGTCTCGATGGCGCGGCCAATGCTGGCAGACGCCGATCTCGTGAAGAAGGCGTTCGAGGGCCGGGAGGACGAAATCAATACCTGTATCGCCTGCAACCAGGCCTGCCTCGATCATACATTCAATGGAATGGAAGTGAGCTGTCTCGTCAACCCGCGCGCCTGCCATGAAACCAAGCTGAATTACGAACCGACGACAGCGGCAAAGAAAATTGCCGTTGTCGGGGCGGGTCCGGCGGGGCTGGCATATGCCGAAGTTGCGGCGCGGCGGGGCCATCAGGTGACTCTCTTTGACGCCGCATCGGAGATTGGCGGGCAGTTCAATCTGGCCAAGCGGATTCCGGGCAAGGAAGAGTTTTATGAGACCATTCGCTATTTCAACAAAATGATCGAGAAACGGAAAATCGATCTCCGGCTTAATAAGAAAGCCACCGCAGACATGCTGGCAGATGGCGGTTTCGACAAGGTCGTTGTCGCCACTGGTATTTCCCCGCGCATGCCCGATATCGAAGGCATCGACCATCCCAAGGCTGTCAGCTATATCGATGTGATCAAGGGCCTGAAGCCGGTGGGCCGGAAAGTCGCGATCATGGGCGCGGGCGGGATCGGGTTTGACGTTGCCGAAAAAATCACCCACGCCGGTAAATCTTCCGCGCTTGATGTCGATATCTTCGCGAAGGAATGGGGGATCGATTTCGAAAACCATCCGCGCGGCGGGGTCACCGGTGTTGAACCCATTGTCGCCCGGGCGGATCGGGAAGTCACTCTTCTGCAACGCAAAACGACGCCCGTCGGACGTGGACTTGGCAAGACGACGGGCTGGACCCACCGGATTACACTCGCCCGTCGTGGCGTCAAGATGATCAACGGGGTCGAGTATCTCAAGATCGACGATCAGGGGCTTCATCTTCGGATTAATGACCAGTATGAAATCCTGGATGTGGATACGGTGATCATTTGCGCCGGGCAGTTGCCCTTGCGCGATCTTTTCGACCAGCTTGTCGAGCTGGGCATCGAGGCCGATCTTGTCGGTGGCGCCTATGAGGCGATGGAGCTTGATGCCAAGCGGGCGATCAATCAGGCCAGCTATCTAGCAGCCGCCGTCTGATCTGAAGTCTGGCGTCTTCGGTCGGAAGCAAACGAGCGCCGCCAAGACGCCCACGCTTAGATTCTGCGGGTTTGAATCGGAAGGTCAATTTTCCGATCCCTCAATCCGGTGAAATTCCCATCAGCTTGGTTATTACCTTCAGCATGACTTCGTCCGCGCCGCCGCCGATCGAGGTGAGGCGGAAATCGCGGAATTTCCGGGAGATGGAGGATTCCCACATATATCCCTGTCCGCCCCAATATTGCAGGCAACTATCCATCACCTCGCGCTGCAATCGCCCGACTTTCAGCTTCGCCATGGAGGCGAGCTTGTTGACATCCTCACCCGAAACATAAAGGTCAACGGCGTGATAGGTAAGGGCTCTGAGCGCCTCGACTTCCGTTTGCAGTTCCGCAAGGCGGTAATTCACCACCTGGTTGTCGAGGATTGACCTACCGAACGCCTGTCGCTCCCGGGTATAGTTGATTGTCTCATTGATCGCCTCTTCCATAACGCGGGGACCTCGGGCGGCGGCGAACAACCGCTCTTCCTGGAACTGCTGCATCTGATAGATAAAGCCACGACCCTCCTCGCCGATAAGGTTCCGCTGCGGGACACGCACATCATCGAAGAAAAGCTGCGCGGTATCGGAGGACATCATGCCGATCTTGCGGATTTTGTGCTTCGTGATGCCCGGACTATCCATCGGAATAATGATCAGCGATTTATTCTTGTGAACGGGCCCGTCGCCGGTATTGGCAAGGAGGCATATCCAGTCCGCCTGTAGCCCGTTGGTGATATACATCTTCGAGCCATTGATCACATAGTCATCGCCGTCCTTGCGGGCTGTCGTTTTCAGGCTGGCGACGTCTGATCCGGCCGCCGCCTCGGTCACGCCGATACAGCCGACCATCTCCCCCTTGATCGCAGGCGCGAGGAAATTCCGGCGAAGTTCATCCGACCCATGGCGGGCAAGCGCCGGTGTCGACATATTCGTTTGCACGCCGATCGCCATGGCGACGCCGCCGCAAGCGATATAGCCGAGGGCTTCGGAAGCGACGGCTTCATAGGAATAGTCGAGCCCGCTGCCCCCATATTCGGAGGGTTTGCTGATCCCGAGAAAACCCATGTCGCCCATTTTCTTGAAAAGCTCATGGGCCGGGAACTGCTCGGCCTCCTCCCACTCGTCGACATGGGGATTTATTTCCGCCTCGATGAATTTTTTCAGACTTTCGGTAAGTTCTCGATGTTCTTGGGTGAACTGCATGGCGTCCGGCTTTATTATTCCGAGGAATATTTTCTAACCCCGGTCCCGAATGGGATTGTTTTTTTGGTTCAATGATACTAACATTCATGCATGAATGTTACAAATGATAAATGTGATAACGGACGTCGGGCATGAAATTCTCCTTTGCCTACCACAGAGATTTTGCATGGCATGGCACGCATGGATAACAGGCGGCGGCGAAGCCAGAAAGAACGGCGCGTTGAAACCCGGCGGCGCCTGGTCGATGCGACGATCAAACTGCTTCATGAAAAGGGGGCAGGGCTTCTCACCATGGAGGAAGTGGCGCGCGAGGCTGGCCTGACTCGCGGGGCGATCCAGTATCATTTTGACTGCCCGAAATCCCTTCTCATCGCGAGCATCGTTGAAATTGCCGACCGTCTCAGTAAGCATCTTGATGCGGTGGAACTGGCGCGGCTGCCCCTTAAAGAGCGGATAGACCGGGTTGTGGAAGATTATTGGCGCGGATTTCGTGGGGGAAACTATACTGCGTTCATAGAGATTGCCGTCCGGGGGCGACAGGATCCCGAATTCGAAGACGCGATTTCATCGACCCTGGCGGATTTGGAGCGGCAAAGAGATATTGTCTGGCAGACCGTTTTTGCCGATAGTGGACGAAGCCGGGAAGAAATACAGTCCTGGCGGCGGATGCTGCTTATCGCGCTGCGGGGTCTCGCACTGACAAATATGATTGCCGGGAGTGAGGAAAAAGTTTCGCTGCAAATCGATCAGTTTAAGGCTATGTTTAAAAGATACCTGACCGACTTATAAAAGGCGGGTAATGCGAAAAAGAAAGAATAAGAAAATGCATGAACTACCTGTATGTGAATTTCTCAAGCTTGAGGTGGCGGGACCGCGCCTCAACCTGATTTTCAACCGGCCGGATCAGCGCAATGCCATCAACAGCCAGATGGGGGCGGAGTTCGCGGCGGTCGTCGACTGGCTGGAGGCAACGCCGGAGGTGAGGGTGGTCGTGCTTCGCGGCGCAGGCGGACATTTCTGCGCCGGCGGGGATATCAAGGAACGCCGCAACATGGCCGACGATATCGTGACGGTAGATAGTGATCCGATAATGGAACGGAATGCGGCCGCCGGTATGGCCTTTCTCAAATTCGAGCATCTGCCGCAAACGACGATTGCGGTCGTCGAAGGATCTGCATTTGGTGGCGGCATGGGGTATGCCTGCCTTGCAGATATCACGATTGTGGCGGAAGGCGCGCGCATGGGCATGCCGGAGACAACGTTGGGTGTGGCCCCGGCGCAAATAGCACCTTATGTGGTAAAGCGCATTGGCCTGACCCGCGCGCGTCAGCTTGCGCTTACCGGTGAGCGGTTCGACGGCGCGAAAGCTTTTGAGTACGGGATCGCACAGTATTTATGCGCGGATGAGGATATCGATACGACACTTGAAGATGTGGTGGCGCGGGTGCTTCGGTGCGGGCCCAAGGCGAACGCGGCGACCAAGGCCATCATGCTGAAAGTCGGCTCGCTTCCCGAAGAGGAAATGGTCCGTTTTTCCGCGGCAAAATTTTCGGAGCTCAACCGGAGTGATGAAGGCAAGGAAGGGCAGTCCGCCTTTGCGGAAAAGCGCAAACCTGCCTGGCAACTGACCGGCAGCGAAGCAAAGGGATGAGTGCCATGACCGGTTCAAAAGCAATCCGTATCGGTGGCGCATCAGGTTATTGGGGCGATTCGCAGGAAGCGCCGCGCCAGCTCGTAATGAAAGGTGATCTTGACTATCTGGTGTTCGACTATCTTGCCGAAGTCACCATGTCGATCCTTGTTAGGGCGAAGGAAAAATCTCCGGATCAGGGGTATGCGCGTGATTTCGTCGATCTGGCGATGAAGCCGCTTTTGCATGAAATCAAGTCGCGGGGCATCAAGGTGGTGGCCAATGCCGGCGGTGTCAATGTGGCGGCCTGCGCGGCGGCACTTGCCAGGGTGGCGGAAGATGCGGGCATCGATCTCAAGATCGGCACGGTGGACGGCGATAATCTCGCGGATAAAATTGAAGATCTCCGCAAAGACGGCACGGTGGAAATGTTTTCGGGCGCGCCCATGCCGGAGGGGATGATTAGCGCCAATGCCTATCTCGGCGCCTTTCCCATAGCGGCAGCGCTCGATAATGGCGCTGATGTGGTAATCACCGGTCGCTGCGTTGACAGTGCCGTCACCCTGGGGCCGCTGATCCACGAATTTGGCTGGACCGTGGATGATTATGACAAACTAGCCGCCGGCTCGCTCGCCGGTCATATTCTCGAATGTGGCGCGCAGGCGACCGGGGGAAATTTCACGGACTGGCAGGACGTCGTCGGTGGCTGGGATGATATGGGCTATCCGATTGCGGTCTGCAGGAGCGATGGCACTTTCGCCGTCACGAAACCGCAGGGGACCGGCGGCGTTGTCTCCCGCCTCTCGGTTGGTGAGCAAATACTCTATGAGATCGGTGACCCGGCGGCCTATATCATGCCGGATGTGATCTGCGATTTTTCGCACGTGACCCTGACGGAAACGAAAAAGGACTGGCTGGAGGTTGCGAATGTGAAAGGCCGCGCCCCGACCGCCACCTACAAGGTGTCAGGTACCTACAAGGATGGATTTCGAGCGACCGCAACGACCGTGATTACCGGTTTCGATGCCGTCGCCAAGGGCAAGGCCTTCGCGGATGCGCTTTTGAAACGGACGCGGCGTCTATTCACTGAGCGAAACCTCGGCGATTACCGCGATACCGCCGTGCATATCATCGGCGCGCAGACGCTTTGGGGTGACAATGCGGACGAACACGCGGCCCTGTCACGTGAAATCGTGACGCAGATCGACGTCCGCCATGACGAGAAGGCGGCGCTCGAGCTTTTCTCCAAAGAGACAACGGGCGTCGGTCTTTCCATGACGACCGGCCGTTGTTCCGCCGGTGCCGCCGGCCGCCCGAAGATTACGCCCGTCGTTGCGCAGTTCGCCTTTCAGATCGATAAGGCGCGCATTAAGCCAAAGATATATATAAACAATAAACCGGTTAAATTTAAAATTCCGGTTCCGGCGAGCTATTCAGAATTTCCGAAACCGCGACATGCGGTCGCGGACACGCGACCGAGCGCAACCTCTGACGTGATGACGGAAGTGCCGCTGATCAAGCTTGCGGCGGCGCGAAGCGGCGATAAAGGCAATAACGCCAATGTCGGTGTCCTTGCCCGGAAACCGGAATATATGCCCTGGATAAAGCAAAGCGCGACGGAAGAGGCGGTGAAGAAATATTTCGGCCATGTCGTCGAAGGAGAGGTGATGCGATTTGACCTTCCGGGCATGGATGCGGTGAATTTCTTGCTGACGGATTGCCTTGGCGGCGGGGGAACCTCGACATTGCATCTGGATAATCTGGCGAAGACCTACGCCCAGCAATTGCTTGCCCTTCCGGTAAAAATTCCCGGAGATCTGGCGGAGAGCCTAGGATAACAATAAACGAACAGGGATAAAGAAGGAAAAAAGAATGACCCATCCACTTGAGCCCATGCTGCGACCGAAATCTGTTGCCATCATCGGCGCGTCGGACACGGCGTCGCGGATCGGCGGCCGGCCCATCCACGCCATGAAAGCGGCCGGTTACAAAGGCAATATCTATCCGGTCAATCCGAATTACGAGACGATCCAGGGATTGCCTGCCTATGCCTCTATCAAGGATGTGCCGACGGGTGTCGACTGCGCGGTGATCGCGGTTGCCGCGAAGGTCGCCGTACAGACCCTCAGGGATTGCGCGGATCAAGGCGTAAAAAGCGCCGTCATGTTTACATCGGGCTTTGCCGAACAGAGCGAGGACGGTGCGAAGGCGCAGCGCGAGATTTCCGAAATTGCGCGGACAAGCGGGATGCGGATAGTCGGCCCCAACTGTCTTGGGGTCTTCAACATAAGCGCGGGCTGGTACGGGACTTTCAGCAATGCGCCGGGCGCCCTTCGCCATCCACCCGGTCCCATCGGGATTGTCAGCCAGAGCGGCGCCTACGGCGCGCATGTCTTCACGGTATCCCAGCTTCGCGGTGTCGGATCGAATTACTGGGTGACGACGGGGAATGAATCCGATGTCGATGTCGCTGAGGTGATCGAGTATTACGCCCAGAATCCGGAAGTAAAGGTCGTTCTCGCCTATGCGGAGGGTATGAAAAATGCGGACCGGATCTGCCGCGCGCTTGAAATGGCGCGGGACGCGGAAAAGCCGGTCATCTTCATGAAGGTTGGGAAGACCGACGCGGGGGCGGCCGCCGCGGCGTCCCATACAGCGTCGCTTGCCGGGGCCGACGCGATTTACGATGCGCTATTCAAGCAGTATGGCGTCTATCGCGCCGAAACGACGGAGGAGTTCATCGATATCGCCTATGCCTGCCAATTCGGGAAATATCCGAAAGGCCGCAAGATCGACCTTCAGACGATCTCCGGCGGAGTTGGTGTGCAGATGGCGGACGCCTCGGTGAAATACGGCCTTGATGTCGCGCCGATTCCTGCCGCAACGCAAAAGAAGATGAAGGACCTTATTCCCTTCGCCGGTGTCGCTAATCCGGTGGATTTCACCGCCCAAGCGTTGAATGATCCCAAGCTGATGGAAGCCAACATCGAGATGACGATCGAGGAGGCGGACTTCGACAGTCATATCGTTTATCTCGCCGGTGTTCCCGCATCCCCCTTCACCAAGGATGCCTGCGCGCAGATCTTCGAGAATATCCGGGCGAAATATCCCGATGAGGTGATGATGATGAGTCTGATCGGCCCGGAGGACGTCGTCTCGATCTATGAAAAACTTAAAATGCCCTGCTATGAGGATCCGTCGCTCACCGTCCGGGCGATGGCGGCGCTCACGTACTTCGGCGAGGTATTTCGGCGCGGCCGGCCGGAAGCCCCGGCGAAACTCCCTGATAGCGCCCTGCCTGCGCCGACGAAGCCCATCGCCGAGCATGAAGCAAAAAAAGTACTTGCGAGTATCGGAGTGCCGGTCACGAAGGAAGAACTTGTGCAAACATCGGCCGATGCCGTCAAAGTCTGGCGGGATATCGGGGGTGCCGTGGTCATGAAAATCGCGTCGCCGGATATCCTCCATAAGACGGAAATTGGCGGCGTGCTCTTGAAACTAAATTCCGAGACGGAAGTCGCGGAAGGGTTCGATACGCTGATCGAGCGCGCCAAAAAGGCGAAGCCAAATGCCAAAATCGACGGCGTCATCGTTGCCGAAATGGTTTCGGGTGGCGTTGAGACGGTCATGGGTGTCGTTTGCGATCCGGTGTTCGGGCCGGCGGTCATGTTTGGCCTTGGCGGTGTCTTCGTCGAGGTATTGAAGGACGTCACGTTCCGCCTTGCGCCCTTCGGCGTCGATGAAGCCCACCGCATGATCGACGAAATTCAGGGCCGGGCAATGCTGGACGGTGTGCGGGGTGCGCCACCCTCGGACATAGATGCGCTGGCCGAGGCGCTTTCCCGGCTTTCGGTTTTCGCCGCTGAGAATGCCGACAAGATAGAAACAATCGACGTTAATCCCTTTATCGTACTGCCCAAAGGCGCGGTTGCGGTCGATGCATTGATCGTCCCGAAAGGAAGCGCAGTATGAGAGCCTATGAAGGATTAAAGGTCGTCGACTTTACGCAAGTATTGGCCGGACCGATCAGCACCCAGATGTTCTCCCTGCTCGGCGCCGATGTGATCAAGATTGAGGCACCGGTCAAGGGGGATCAGCTGCGCACCACCCTGTCAGACGCGGAGATGGTCGCAAAGCGCCTGTCTCCTGCCTTCCTGACGGTCAATCTTGGCAAACGAAGCCTCGCCATCGACCTGAAATCGGAAGAGGGGCGAGCAATCGCTTATCGCCTGATTGACGATGCGGACGTGGTTGTTGAAAATTTCAGTCCCGGCGTCGCGAAAAGGCTCGGGATTGACTATGAAACCCTTAAAAAGCGCAATCCCAATCTCGTTTATTGCTCCATCAGCGGGTACGGCCAGGAAGGGCCGCGCAGTGGTGATAAAGCTTATGATTCCGCCATTCAGGCGGCCTCTGGTCTTTTCACCCTGAATGGCCATGAGGAAACCGGACCGACGCGCATCGGCATCATGGTGATCGATATGTTCACCGGCGCCAACGCGGCTTTTGCGATTTCATCCGCATTGTATCGGCGGGAGAAGACGGGCGAGGGGCAGTATGTTGATGTGGCGATGTATGACAGCGCACTCCTGATCGCTGCGGCGCAGATGGCGGACTTTATGGTCCGCGGCAATGTTCCGCCGCTTATTGGCAATCAATCCCCGACCCGCCAGCCCACTGCCGGTGTGTTCGAGACGAAGGACGGAACGGTGTTGCTGGCGACGATCACGCCAGACCAGAATATTGCGGTGCTGAAGGCAGCGGGCCTTATGCATATGCTCGACGATCCCCGGTTTGCCACCTTCGAAGCCCGTCAGGCGAACCTGAATGAAGGGCTTGAACTGGTCGGCGAGGCAATGAAGACGAAGACAACCGCGGAATGGCTGGACATCATGAACAAGGCCGGCGTCGCTGTTCAGGCTGTCCGGACGCTGGCGGAAGCGACAACCGATCCACAGCTTGAGCATCGCGGTATCATTGTCCAGGCGGAAAATATCCAGGGGTTCGACGAGGCATTGCGGCTGGTCGGTGCTCCGTTCATCGCCAACGAAGACAGCCCGATCCGGGAAGCGTCGCCGCCCGGCAAGGTTGGCCAGCATACGGAGGAGATACTGCGCGAGCTTGGATATCCGGAAAATGAAATCGACAAGATTCTCTCCCTGAATAAGGGGTGACGACAGGTTCGTCCCCACAAATTTTTTGTCCGAAAGGGATCTGCTAAATGATAACGGTCCATCATCTTAATGACTCTCGCTCGCAGCGAATTTTATGGCTGCTTGAAGAACTCGGGGTCGATTATGACATTGTCTCGTATGCCCGCGATGCAACGACGCGTCTGGCGCCGCCCGAGCTCAAGAAAATTCATCCCCTCGGAAAATCGCCGGTGATCACGGATGACGATATGGTGATCCATGAATCGGGCGCAATTACGGACCATCTGATCCGGAAGTATGGCGAGGGAAGATTGGCGCCAGACGTTGGTTCGCCTGATTACATCAAATATGTGGAATGGCTGCACTATGCGGAAGGATCGGCGATGCTGCCGTTGTTGCTCCGCTTATATACCAGCCGCCTTGGCGAGGCCGCCGCGCCGCTGATGCCGCGGATAGATAGCGAAACGGAAAATCACTTCTCCTTCGTGGACGGTGAAATGGAGGCGCGCGATTTTTTTGTCGGCAATGAGTTGACCGGCGCCGATATCATGATGTCCTTCCCGCTCGAGGCGGCAAGGGCGCGCGGCATTCTCAAGATTTATCCGGTGCTGTCCGCCTTCGTCGATCGTATGCAGGCGCGCCCGGCGTATCTCAGGGCTCTTGAAAAAGGCGGGCATTACTCCTATGGTCCGGTGACTTCCTGATGCCAATAGAACTGGTCCAGTGTGACAGCGGATAATCAAAACCGGGAGCCGGTCTTCAACGTGCCGCCCGCGACCCTATATCTGGTCGCTGCCATTATTGGCGTTCATCTTTTGATGACGGTGACGTCGCCGGAAACGCTGAATTGGGTGTACAGCAATTTCTCCTTCCGTCCGGCCGTCATCGGGGCGATTCTGGAGCAGCCGACTCTGGGTGGTCTTTTTCACATATTCCTGACGCTCAACAGCCATTTATTCCTCCATCATGACTGGAGCCACATGGCCCTGAACGCGGGAATGCTGCTCGCCTTCGGGTCGATGACGGAACGACGATTTGGAGCGACGCGGTTTCTCTTGCTGTATTTTCTGTCCGGATGGTTCAGCGCTGTTGTTGAATATCTGATCGCGCCCGCCAATGTGGATGTCACGCTTTATGGCGCTTCGGGTGCCGTCTTCGGCGCGATGGGGGCGACGATGATTGTTCTCCTGCCACGGTATCGATTGCGCGGTGTTGTGACCATGGTCGCCGTGCTGCTCGGGATAAATTTCGTGATTGGGGCGACGCCTCTCGGAGCCCTGCTCGTCGGACCGGGAGCGGAAATTGCATGGGTTGCGCATATTGCCGGATTTGTTGCCGGGCTTGCGATCGCCCTTCTCTACTCAAGTCCACGCGCGCCGCGGCAATAACGCTCACGCTTTTGTTATTGAAAGTGGCTGGCGGTTATCCGCATTTTCCCTATCTTCTCCGCATAAGGAATTCTGTTCTTTCATATTAGGGAGGATATTCGAAATGCTGACCCAATGGACTAACCTTCGCATATCGGCGATCGCCTTGATTGCCGCCCTCTTGTCCTTTGCGACCGTCCAGACAGCCGCTGCGGAGAAGCTTTACTACAGTACACTCTTCGGAACGGCTGTCGAAGGATACGATGTCGTTGCCTACTTCACCGACGGAAAGCCTGTCGAGGGTAGCAAGGAGCATAGTGTCGAGTGGAAGGGTGTCGACTGGTATTTTGCAAGCGATGAACATAAAAAAATGTTCGAAGCCGAGCCGGAAAAATACGCTCCGCAATACGGCGGATATTGCGCCTGGGCGGTCAGTCAGGGATATACCGCGTCAACCGTTCCTGAAGCCTGGAAAATTGTCGACGACAAGCTCTATCTCAACTATTCCAAGGGCGTGCAAGCCACATGGGAAGAAGATGTTCCCGGCAATATACAAAAGGCAGATGGAAACTGGCCCGGTATCGCAAAGGACCTTGAATGAAAAAGCACCTGGCTGCGGGGGAGCGAGAACCAGGTGCTTTCAAAAGAAGCCGCATTGCGCGGTCTTCTTATTTCATATCGACTTCGGCTCACGACGCCAGATCGGGAATTCCTCATCTGCGGCCGGTTGATAGGTGACCGTCATTTCATCGAACGCCTTGAGTGAATTTGCGGGATTCTGATCCGCCCGCAATTCATATCCATTTATGCCGCATCGCTGCATGTAGAACAACTGGTCATGTAGAACATCGCCGGTCGCCCGGATTTCTCCCTGAAAGCCATAACGCTCCCGGAGGATTCGCGCCTGGCTGAAGGCCCGACCGTCGGCCATTTTCGGAAACTCCAGAACGATCAGGTCCAGTCGCTCGAGATCGTCCTTGATAATTCCCGGGTCGTCCGTATTACGAAGCGCGACGCCAAGCCGTCCGTTCCGCGCAAGCAGCATTTCGCGCGCCTGCATCCATTCTTCGAGCGGGACATAGATATCGCCGGAGGGGAGGGAGCTCCCGTCCTCAAGGCCGGTAAAGGGCATCCATTCGTCCGCCTCGATCTTTCGGTCCTTGATGTAGTTATCCATAGAGCCGCTCCTTGAAGGGAGCGTCGCCGAGCCGCCGGTAGGTCATCAAGAAGGTTTCCTCCGGATCCTCCCGGTTCTCGAGATAGACCGAGAGGACATCGCTGACAGCATCCACGATTTCGTCGGCTTCAAAGGCCGGACCGATAATCTTGCCGATGGCCGCATCCTCGCGTGCGCTGCCGCCGAGTGTCATTTGGTACACCTCCACACCCTTCTTGTTGACGCCGAGAATACCGATGTTCGCGACATGGTGATGTCCGCAGGCATTGATGCATCCCGAAATATTGATACTAACGTCGCCAAGGTCGTTCACGAAGTCATAATCGTCGAACCGCTGCGTGATCGCCTGAGAAATCGGGATCGAGCGCGCGGTTGCGAGGGCACAATAGTCCAGCCCGGGGCAGGAGATGATGTCCGTCACATGGTTATAGTTCGGCGTTGCGAGATCGAGCGCCTTCAGCTCTCCCCAGAGGGCGGGAAGGTCCTTGAGCCGGACATCGCTCAGCACCAGATTCTGCCGATGTGTCGAGCGAATCTGACCAAGGGAATATTTATCGGCAAGATCGGCAATCGCGTCCATCTGATCGGCGGTCACGTCGCCTGGCGGTTGGTGCGCGGTCTTGAGCGACAGATAGACGATGCGATATCCGGGTTGCTTGTGAAGTTCGATATTCTTGTCTACCCAGCGAGCGAACTCGGCGTTCGTGAGCAAAAGATTCTCGAATTCGCCGTCACGGTCCGATAGCTCCTCGTATTCCGGGTCGAGAAAGAACTTTTTGATCCATTCGAAATCCTCGTCCCGAAGATGGAGACCGCCCTTCTTGATCTTTTCCCATTCGGCTTCGACCATCTCGCGGAAATTATCCTCGCCGGTTTCATGGACCAGGATTTTAATGCGCGCCTTGTAAATATTGTCGCGCCGGCCCAGCATGTTATAGACCCGCAGAATCGCTTCGAGGTAGGTCAGCATATGCTGCTTGGGCAGGAACGGGCGGATCACTTTCCCGATCATCGGGGTACGCCCGAGTCCGCCGCCGACATGAACTTCAAAGCCGGTTTCCCCCGTGTCATTCCTGACAAGGCGAAGGCCGATATCATGGACGGCAACTGCTGCTCGATCCTGGGTTGCGCCGCTCACTGCGATTTTGAACTTGCGGGGCAGGAAGTTAAACTCCGGATGGAAGGTGGACCATTGGCGGATCAGTTCACAATAGGGGCGCGGATCCTCGATCTCGTCCCGCGCCACACCGGCGAGCGGATCGGACGTCGTGTTGCGGATGCAGTTGCCGCTCGTCTGAATGGCATGCATCTCGACTTTCGCGAGATCATCAAGGATATCCGGGACGTCCTCCAGTTTCGGCCAATTGTACTGGATATTCTGGCGCGTACTGAAATGGCCATACCCCTTGTCGTATTTCCGCGCGATGTGGGCAAGCGTTCGCATCTGGTCAGACGACAGCAGACCATAAGGGATTGCGACACGCAGCATGTAGGCGTGAAGCTGGAGATACAAGCCGTTGCGCAGGCGCTGGTGCTTGAATTCCTCTTCCGAAAGCTCGCCCTTTACGCGGCGTTCGACCTGCCCGCGGAATTGCGCGACCCGCTCCAGCAGGAGCTGGTGATCCTGCTCTGAATATTGATACATGGTAACCCTTGAATTTATGCGGCCCTGCGGCTCTCGCGAATTTTATCCTGCGGCAGCGTAATGGTCGGGCCGGATGCGCGAATCTGTTCGCGTTTCGTGGTGGCCATGATACCGCTGTCCGTCTCCAATACCTCGATGGCATAGGGGGCGACCACGATATTGTCCTGTTCCGACCTTTCGGCGGCTAGTTTCAACGCATCGAGCTCTTCGTCATGACCGGCTGTTGCCTGACTGATATCGAATGTCCAGGAGGGACGGCCATTCTCAAGACACAGATATGCGACCAGGCCTTCTTTCAACAGGGACGCGGTGTAAACTTGCAATGCCATTGTTGCTCTCCTTAATCACAGGGCCGGATCTGGTAATCACCGGACCGATCTTCGTTATCGGTAAATGTAGATATTTATTTTAAATTAGCAAGAAAAATGTATTTTAAAATAAATACCATAAAAAAAATGTATTATATCGCCGCCGACAATCCGGACCGACGGGCGAGATGGATTCCGCATTCCGTTTTGTCGCGCCCGGCCCAGCGACCGGAGCGGGGATCCGCCCCCTCCGCGACCCGGGAGGTGCAGGGCATGCAGCCGATGGACTTGAACCCGTCAGCGACCAGCGGATGCGGCGGCAGGTTCTTGGCCAGGAATGCTTGCTTGATGTCCTCCCCCGTCCAGTCGGCG
Source organism: Sneathiella chungangensis (assembly GCF_009882935.1). Taxonomy (GTDB): domain Bacteria; phylum Pseudomonadota; class Alphaproteobacteria; order Sneathiellales; family Sneathiellaceae; genus Sneathiella; species Sneathiella chungangensis. Next base: position 33,247 of record NZ_WTVA01000015.1, on the reverse strand, counting down.
AGCGGGTTGATCTTGACAAAATCCGTATCCGCCTCAATCACAGAAAGAGTGGAGCGGGTTGACGCCTGAAAATGCTTGCGGCCGGTAATCCAGGCTTTATACCCCAGATTACCCATTTTTTTCATGACTTTATCCAGCGGTTCGACTTTCCGGATATGGCAGCATTTGTCCGGGTTTTCATTGAACAGCATATCATCCGGATCGAACTGCATGAGGGTACCATCATCCGGGCGGATAATGCGTACATCCTCAAGGCCGAAATAGTCTGTCAGGGTTTTCTGATAGCGAAGGGTTTCACCGAAAAGGCGCCGTGTATCAAGAAAGATGACCGGAATGGTTGGATCGACCTTTGCCACCATATCCAGAAGAACCGCAGATTCCGCACCGAAGGATGAGGAGAGCATAATCTGCCCGTTGAGTTCCTTCGAGACCAGCGCATCGAGTAGCGCAAGACCGGAGAGATGACCATAGAGACCGCGAAGGCGGGCGGCTTCCGATTCGGGGCAGAATTGTTGCGCGATATTGCTCATCATATTTCCGTCGTGAATAATCCTTGACCATATTTATGGAGTATATTTTAAAATATCAACTTAAAATGTAAAAAAATATTTATACAAAAAAATAGTGTATAATAATTTTCGCAGTCAGGTCGCGTAATACTATTGATTGAACATCGTATTTTTCCCAGACTACCAGCGGAGGAAGGATGCGGGCAGTTTGGATAATTCTGGCATTATTGGCGCTGGGCTCTAGCGGACTCGCGGATCCGGCCGTAGGGGTCTTTCATGCCGACCGGATCGACGGGGATCGTGTCATTACCCGCGAAGATGTCCGCGTTTCCTTTTATGGTGTCCGCATGGTCGGGAAAGAAACCGATCCCGCGCTCCATCAACGCGCGGTCAGGTTCCTTACGGAGGCCTTCGACACACTGCCGTTTCGGCTGGACGACGCGGTATTTCGCGAATCAGGCATCGGGGTCAATCGCTATGGGGATCGCCAGGGCATGATCCTTCTTGCTGATGGCCGCTGGCTGCAAGAGGAACTTGTTCTGCGCGGTTTCGGCCTGTGGAACGGCGCCGCGGGTTATCCACTGCCGTTGCGGGAACGACTTATCAGGGCCGAAAATGCGGCGATGATCGAAAAGTCGGGGATCTGGCGTCGGTTTTCCATTATCGATGCCAACAGGCCGCCCAAAGCTTACTGGAAGGGGGAGTTTATCATCGCGGAGGGAACCATTCGCGATGTCTACAGAAGCCCGTCAGTGACCTATCTGAACTTTGGGGATGACTGGCGGACGGACTTCACGGCAGCGATTCCGGCGCGGGCGCGAAAAAAATTTGAAGCCGGAGGCTGGAAGTTGGCCGACTTAAAGAATAGATCAGTTACTATACGGGGCAGGGTGCGGTTTTATAACGGACCTTACATGGAGCTCGATTTTCCGGAGCAGTTGGAAAGAGAAGAGGTGGCTGGTGAGGGATAGCAAGGCATCGAAAGTTCGCAAAACGCGCGGTCGTCCGCTGCGTCTGTTTGCGATTGCCCTGATCGCATTCAGCCTACTGCCAACAAGCAAACCGGCCAATGCCGACCTGATCGACAACTTTTTCTCTATTTTCGAGCCGGGGGACGATCGCAGTATCGGGGCGAAACAGCATCCCCAGATCGTCGCGCAGTTCGGCGGAGAATATATCAAGGAGGGCCTTAACGACTATATTCTGGATATTGGCTTGCGGCTCGCCTTCGTTTCTGAAATGCGGGACCTGCCCTGGCGGTTTACGATCCTGAATTCCCCTGTCGTCAATGCCTTCGCGATTCCCGGCGGATATGTCTATATCACCCGCGGTCTGCTCGCGCTTGCCAATAATGAAGCGGAGGTCGCAGGCGTGCTGGCCCATGAAATCGGCCATGTAACCGCGCGTCACGGCGCCGCACGTCAATCCAGGGCGACGGGCATCGGTCTTCTGGGGGCGCTTGCCGGCATCCTTACGGGCAGCTCCGTCGTCCATGAACTGGGGCAGCAGCTGGGCGGACTTTATGTTGCGAACTATTCCCGCGAACAGGAATACGAAGCCGACCAGCTCGGCGTCAAGTATCTGGGGCTCGCCGGTTATCCGCGGGACGCCATGGCTGATTTTTTAAAGCGGATGGAAGCGCAAACGAAATATATGGCGGCCGTGACCGGAAATTCCGGAGGTGGGAGCTTTGATTTCTTCGCATCGCATCCCCAGACCGAAGACCGTATTGATCGCGCAGAAGCCTCGGCCGCGGCGAATGCAGACAATCTTGAACGCGAATATGAGAAAAGCCGCTATCTGACTGAGATTGACGGAATGCTCTATGGCGATGATCCGAAAGAGGGAATTATCCGTGGCCGCGAATTTCTGCATCCCGACCTGCGTTTCAAGTTTACGGCCCCTGAAGGATTCCAGCTGATTAATTCCTCCCGCGCCGTATATGCCGTTGACGGCAAGGGTAGCCAGATGGTTTTCGATATCGCCATGTGGAAAAGCGAAAACCAAAGTTTGGCGGATTACCTGAGCCGGGAATGGCTGGCCAAGATCGATGTGCCCTCCGTCGCGATGACCGACGTCGGCGGCGCGCCGGCAGCAGTATCGCGGTTCGCTTTGGATCGGAACGGCACGAGGTATTATCTGACGGTCGTTGCGATCGACTTCGGGGGCGGCAAAGTTGCTCGCTTTATCTACCAGACGACATCCGCGAATACGGATCTTCAATCCCGGTTCACCCAAAGCTATAAGAGTTTCCGGCCCATGGATGCGGCGGAGGCGGCCGCTATCAAGCCGGTAGTAATCGCCATCGGGACGGTACGGGAGAACGACAGCCTTGAGACGATCCTTGCCGGTATGGCGGATATCGTAAAGGACAAAAAGGAGTTATTCCTGCTCCTCAATCCGGCATTTGAAGATGGCGTCCCGCCGGCGGGAGCGCTTTATAAGGATCTGAAATAACGGCCGGCAGCAGGCCGGCCTTCAGGGATCGATACTGACCTGATCCGCGATCTCACCATCGAGGGTAAAGCAGACCGCCTCAAGCGAGCCGTCAAAGCCGCAACCGCCATCAATAGTGGCTGTATAGGGCCCCACCGTAACGCCGCGATGCAATTTCTCATATCCGCGGATGACCTTTCTGAACCCGCAATAGGGCGAGGAAATCTCCTTGAAGTGACGGTTTCCCCACCAGAAGCTGTCATTCTGTTCGATAACCGGGAGGTTTGGATCAAGACCGGCATGAACGAACAATAATTCTCCGCCCTGAGTATAGGCGGCGCGGCGGAGCGCGACGAAAATTTCACTATGCCCCGGATGCGAGCGGACCTTTTCGCGAAGACGGTTCGTCCATTTGGTTGTGGCCAGAATGCCCTCGCGAATATACTTTTTCGCCTCTTCTGCCGAATCACCATAGGCTTTGAGCGTCGCTCCGATATCATTTGCTATCATCCAGTCGAGGACGCTTGCGGGTTGCGGCGCGAGCTGAATTTGCAGGAGACTGCGCCAAATCTCCTCCTGGGCGCCTCGCAGAAAAACGATATCCTCCGGGATCATGCCTGGCAGGCAAAGGCGGTTGATGCGAAAGGCGAGGAGTTCGTCGAGAACTTCCTTTATCGCTCCGCCGCGGCCCAGATAATTTCCAAGGTATACAAGTCTGTCGCCATGTTCCCAGCGTTGGGAGATTTCGTCATGTAGCGCGATCAACGCTCCCGCTTCGCCGTTGATCGAGGAGATTGCCCAAACCCGCTTCGCGGCGCTCAAACATCCGAATTTTTCTTTATATTTTCTCGACTTCATGGTTGCTCACAATGAAACCAAGCGGGAAGCTTGGCAAGTCCCATGGTCATTTTTCGGAAAATTTAAACAAAAAAAGCCCGGAATCGCTTCCGGGCTTTATCTGCAATTGCCATGGTCGAAAATCAGGCGACTTTCAAAACCTTCTGGACCTTCTCCGTCGCGGCATCCGCCTCGATCTGCTCGACGACGGCAAGTTCACGGGAAAGACGCGCAAGAGCCGCCTCGTAGATCTGGCGTTCGCTGTAGGACTGATCCGGCTGGTCGTCGCTGCGGTGCAAATCACGCACAACCTCCGCAATCTGAACCGGATCGCCTGAATTGATCTTTGCTTCATATTCCTGGGCGCGGCGGCTCCACATTGTCCGTTTGATCCGGGCGCGTCCCTTCAATGTATCCAGCGCGGACTTCATTTTCTTTGGCGTTGAAAGCGCACGCATGCCGACGTTCTTGGCCTGTTTCACGGGCACGCGAAGCGTCATTTTTTCGTGCGCGAAATCAACGACATAAAGTGTCAGCGACATGCCGGAAATTTCCTGTTCTTCGATACTGATAACCTGTCCAACACCGTGGGTCGGATAGACCACATGATCCAGCGGTGCAAAATCCATTTCTTTTGTCATTGAAGTCCTTCTCGTCAACCTTGGGAAATCCCAAATCCTTGCAGCGACGCAAAAAAAAGCAGCTGCATTTACAGCGCTGCAGAATTTCTTGCGTCAAACATTAAAAAATAGGCCATGCCATACTCAATGCAAATAGCCGTCACAGCCATTTGCACGCCACCCCTACAATAACAAACCTAATGCATGAAAGGATAATAGCACAATTTAGAGCCAATAGCTAATATTGTTATATAGATTGTGCTTGCCTGGCGTTTTTCAAGTGCAAAGGGGGGAGGAGGGTTATCCTTCCCCACCCGGTTTTGGACTGAAATCTTCGGGATATTTATTTGGTTTCCCGTTCCATTCCTCGGAGTCGGCAGGCGGCTCGCCCTTCTGCGTGATGTTCGGCCAGATTTCCGAATATTCGCGGTTGAGTTCCAGAAACTCCTCGGCCGCCTCTTCGGTATCGGGCAGGATGGCATCGGCGGGGCATTCCGGCTCACATACACCGCAGTCGATGCATTCGTCCGGATGAATGACAAGCATATTTTCACCTTCATAGAAGCAGTCGACCGGACAGACCTCCACGCAGTCCATGAATTTGCAGCGGATGCAATTTTCGGTAACAACGTAGGTCATTTATTTTCTCCAGCCTGTTCGTCAAAGCAATAATACGATGATATGGGTCTTTCCTTACGGATTATCGCTAATATTGAGGAAAAACAACCCCAAAATCAGCGGACGGCGGAAAAATCAATCGTCTTCGATCCCGAGGCGCGCCACAACCCGTTTCCGGGCGTCTCCTCGATCTCGGTCACTGACATATATCAAGCCCGCAATCCTGCGGACGAGATTGGCTTCGAACTTGCTGAGTTTGCCGTCGGCATAGGCAATCTCCCAGAGCATTTCGATCATCTGCACCCGTGTCTCGATGGGAAAACTGTCTTTGACCGTGCGGGTGAAGTAAAAGAGTTGCTCTGATTCTGCCTGTGCTTTTTCTGCGACGCGCACCAGATCGCGGGCTTCCGTGTCACTTATTCGATAGTGACGGACAAGGACGTTGACAATCGCGTTTCGCTCTACGTCCTGATAGTCATCGTCGGAGAGGGCGGCCTCAATCAGAAGAGCCGCGGTGGCGATATGCGCCTCGTCCTGTGTTGTTGGGTTTGCCGACGCGCCGTCGGATAAAAGGGACTTTAGAAACGAAATCATTATTTACCTGTGCCGGGTTTCCACGCCGCCCTTAAACACGACCGTGACATTGCTTGAATTTTTTACCGGACCCGCAAGGGCAGGGCGCGTTGCGCCGAACCTTGCCCCAGTTTTCGGCATTGTCGTCGGTAACGCTCAATTCTGCCGTCTCAAATTCATTTTCTCCCGTCACGGGATCGATATGGGTGGCAACCATTTCCTCTTCTTCGGGCTCCGGTCGGCGAATCTGTTCCGCCGGATTCTGAAGCTGGACATGCGAGAGGTAGGTTGTTACCGTTTCGCGCAGCTGATTGAGCATCAACTCGAACATGTTGAAGGCTTCGCTCTTGTACTCGTTGAGCGGATCTTTCTGCGCATAGGCACGAAGCGACACGCCCTGGCGCAGCTGGTCAAGCTGCAAGAGATGTTCCTTCCATGCCTGATCGAGAATTTGCAGCAAGATGCTTTTCTCGACCATTCGCATGACTTCCGGGCCGTACCTTACGGCCTTTTCCGCCATCATGCGATTGGCGGCGTCCTTGAGGCGGTCCCGGATTTCTTCATCCGCAATACCCTCTTCATTCGCCCAGTCTTCAATCGGCAGATCGAGTGCAAGGACGCGTGCGGCCGCGAGTTTGAGCCCTTCAACGTCCCATTGTTCCGGATAGGCCTTTGGCGGAATATGTTCCGTCACCATGTCTTCGATGACTTCTTCGCGCATCGTTGTAACCGTCTCGGACACATCCTGAGTGTCCATCAATTCGATGCGTTGTTCGTAGATGACCTTGCGCTGGTCATTCATCACATCGTCAAATTTCAGCAGGTTTTTGCGAATTTCATAGTTTCGCGCCTCGACCTTCTGCTGCGCCTTCTCAAGCGCCTTGTTGATCCAGGGGTGAACGATGGCCTCCCCTTCCTCCAGACCAAGTTTCCGCAGCATGCCATCCATGCGCTCGGATCCGAAAATCCGCATCAGGTCATCCTGAAGAGAGAGGAAGAAACGCGAGGTTCCCGGATCGCCTTGACGACCTGAACGACCCCGGAGCTGATTATCAATACGGCGGGATTCATGGCGTTCCGTGCCGATCACAAAAAGACCGCCGGCCGCCAGAACCTGTTTGCGCTGTTCGGCAATTTCCGCCTTGACTTCGGTCGCAATTCTTTTGATTTCCGCTTCGTCCGTAATTTCGGCTGTCCTGCTGGCGATCGCCATTTCCTCGTTGCCGCCAAGCTTGATATCGGTACCGCGACCGGCCATGTTGGTGGCGATTGTCACCGCGCCGATACGGCCCGCCTGACTGATGATTTCGGCTTCCTGTTCATGATAGCGGGCATTCAGTACCTTGTGAGGTATCTTTTTCTGCTTCAGCAGCCCCGACAGCATCTCGGATTTCTCGATGGATACGGTGCCGACCAGAACCGGCTGGCCTCGCTTCAGGCAATCATCGATGGTTTCGACAATCGCCCCGTATTTCTCCTCCGCCGTCCTGTATACCTCGTCATCCATGTCCTTCCGCGCGACAGGTACGTTCGTCGGTATCTCAATAACCTCGAGGCCGTAAATTTCAAGAAACTCGTCCGCTTCCGTCGCGGCGGTACCGGTCATGCCGGAAAGCTTGTCATAGAGGCGGAAGTAATTCTGGAAGGTTATGGAGGCGAGGGTCTGGTTTTCCGGCTGGATGGTCACCTTTTCCTTCGCCTCGAGAGCCTGATGCAGCCCTTCCGAATAGCGGCGGCCGTCCATCATGCGGCCGGTGAACTCGTCAATTATGATCACTTTGTCATTCTTGACGATATAGTCCTTGTCCTTCTCGAACAGTTTGTGGGCCCGAAGTGCCTGGTTCAGATGGTGCACGATCGAGACATTCTCGACGTCATAGAGATTGCTGCCCTTGAGGAGGCCCGCAGCATCCAGAACCTTCTCGATATCTTCCGCACCGTCTTCCGAAAAGCCGACTGTCTTCGTTTTCTCGTCGACCTCGTAATCTTCTGCCTTGAGATTCGGGATCAGCGCATCAATCGCCATGTAAAGCTCGGAGGAATCCTCGGCGGGGCCGGAAATGATCAGGGGTGTCCGTGCTTCGTCGATCAGAATGCTGTCGACCTCGTCGACGATCGCGTAATGAAAGCCGCGCTGGACCATCGCGGATCTCTCGTACTTCATGTTGTCGCGGAGATAATCGAAGCCGAATTCATTATTGGTGCCGTAGGTAATATCGGCGGTATAGGCGGCGCGGCGTTCCTGATCGTCTAGACCGTGAACTACGCAGCCAACACTGAGGCCGAGCTTTGCATAAACCTGTCCCATCCACTGGGAATCGCGCTTGGCGAGATAATCGTTCACGGTCACCACATGAACGCCTTTTCCTGTTAGCGCGTTTAGATAGACGGGAAGGGTGGAGACCAGCGTCTTACCTTCACCGGTCTTCATTTCCGTGATCTTTCCCTGATGCAGCACGATGCCGCCGAGAAGCTGGACATCGTAATGCCGTTCCCCAAGGGCGCGCGACGCGGCTTCCCGGACGCACGCAAAGGCTTCAGGAAGGAGATCGTCCAGCTTTGTCCCTCCCGCCAGACGGTCGCGGAATTCCTGGGTTTTCGCCATCAGTTCGGCGTCGCTTAGCGGCTTGATCTTGTCTTCAAAAGCGTTGATTTCGTCAACCTTGGTTCGAACAAGCTTAAGAGCCCTGTCATTCGGGGACCCGAACAACTTCTTGGCAATGGAACCGAACATATCTGACTAAACTCCAGTCATGGGTTTGCTTTATTCTGGATATGCGCTTTCACGCAGGCGTTATTGTATTTGTAAAAATAGCCCCACCACAGTGGAAAAACTATCTTTACAAATATGCAGACAGATAAGGGGCTAGGGCAGTCATGTCAATCTATCCGGCATGGCGGCGCGCAATAAGGGGTAAAATTGATGGCAAAAATAAGGAAATATTCGGCTCAACCGATGAATAGGTTGTTATAGGGCGAAATATTACTATATTCGCTGGAATTCCTGGCGCGCGGCAGGGCATTTTCGAACCTTGCCGACACGCAAACATTGATTGGGGCTCTAGTATTATGAAATCATTACACTATTTCTCTCTGGCCGTGATTGCGGTCCTGTGCTTGGCTATCGGATATTATGTCGGATCGCAAGGGGCCTCGATGTCCGGCATGGATCTGGTCGCTTCCGACAGCGAGATGAAAGAAGAGGGCGAGCGGACCGCGGAAGCAGAGGGCGAGATTCTGGCGACCGTCAACGGAAAGAACATTACGGAGGCGAATGTGGCACAGCTATATGCCTCTTTACCGCCCCAGTACCGCCAGGCACCCATGGCATTCATCAAGGATCAGTTGCTGCAACAGTTGATCAGCATGGAAGTGATCTCACAGGCTGCCGCCAAGGAAAACCTAGATACGCATGAAGAATTCAAGGACCGCCTTGACACGGTTCGCACGCAATTGATGCAGGAATTCTTTATTAAAGCGAAAATCGATGAACTCGTGACCAATGAGCTCTTGCAGCAAGAGTATGACAAGAGTGTCGCCGATTTCACGCCGCAGGAAGAGCTTCACGCCCGTCATATTCTTCTCAAGACCGAACAGGAAGCAAACGACATCATCAAACTGCTTGACGATGGGGGCGATTTCGCTGAACTCGCGAAGGAATATTCAACAGGGCCTTCCGGTCCGAATGGCGGCGACCTTGGTTTCTTTTCAAAGGAAAGAATGGTCCCCGAGTTCGCCAATGCAGCGTTTGACCTGAAAGACGGGGAGTACAGCAAGACGCCCGTTCAAACACAATTCGGCTACCATGTGATCAAGGCGGAAGAACGCCGCAATACCGCGCCGCCGACCTTTGAAGAAAAACGGGCGGAGCTGCATTCGGCGGTCAGCAATTCGGTAATCGACAAGCTGATTGAAGAGCTGAAAGCCGATGCCGAGATTATCCTCATGACGCCGGCGGAAGAAAAGAAGGCCGAGGAAGCCGCAAAGGACGGCGCCGCTGAAGAGGGCGCTAAAACGGAAGAAACCAAGAAGGAATAGTCTTCTGTGCCGGCTAAAAAAAGGGCCCGGATTTCCGGGCCTTTTTCTTTCACCAAACTGCGTTCAGGCGTCGGTTGTCGGTATCCAGGGAATTTCTGCAACCTCGACACCTTCTTCACGAAGTTCCTGGCTTTCCTCCGGCGTCGCTTCTCCGTAAATTCCGTGCCGCTCGACTTCCCCGTAATGGATCTTGCGGGCTTCTTCGGCGAAACGCGTTCCGACGTAATCACAATTTTCTTCAACGGACTGACGCAGTTGACGCAGCATCGTCATGGCCATCGCGGCCTGATTGATTTCCTTTTGCGCGGTTTCTTCCCGTCGCGACGCGGTCAGGGCGCCTTTACGCGGAACCGCGGGCGCCATCGGCGCCTTGCTGATTTTCGTCGATCCGCAAACGGCACAAACAATAGCCCCCGCGTCCGCCTGTTCATCAAAAGAGGCGCTGTTTTTAAACCATGCTTCGAACGCATGAACATTTTCGCATTTAAGGTCGTACTTGATCATCCGCACAATTTCCATGCCAACAAGACACTCATCTGTTAAGAAATAATCGATTCCCTGCTAAACACAAGACCTTGCTTCTCGGAAAAGGGAGTTTCATGCACCCACCGTCGCCCTGGATAGAAAAATTTTCGCCTCTTATACCGAAATCCGGACCGGTTCTCGATGTCGCCTGCGGGAGCGGGCGTCACAGCCTCTTTTTGCTTGAAAAGGGGTATCGCGTCGTTGCTGTCGATTTGGATATCGAGGCCATCGCATCCGTCCCAAAAACGTCCGGCCTCTCCATTGTGAAAGCGGATCTGGAGAAAAATCCATGGCCGTTTGCGCGCGACCAATTTACCGGGATTGTCGTGGTCAATTATCTCTGGCGACCATTGTTTCCGGATATCTGCCGGTCCCTGGCCCCGGGCGGTGTCTTGCTTTACGACACCTTCGCCCGTGGAAATGAGAAATACGGTCGCCCGCGTAATCCCGACTTTCTTCTGAAGCCCGGCGAGCTTAAAGAGGTCTTGCGTGAGTCGCTTGAAATAATAGATTTCTTCGACGGCTATGTGGAAACGCCGTCTCCCGCCTGCCGACAAATGGTGGCGGCAAGACGGCCTGCCTAGCTGCCTTTATTCGGCGGCATTTGCCACTGCTTCCGATGCATCCAGCGTGAACTCGCGGATATTCCTCAAATTCGGGATCTGCTGCCGTCTTTTACCCACTTCCGCAGTATCGATTTTCGCGGTGATGAAGCAGGGTTCTTCCGCTGCTTCCGCGAGAATTTCACCCCAGGGATCGATGATCAGGGAATGGCCGAATGTCCGGCGTTTCTCCGAATGCTGGCCGCATTGCGCCGGGGCGATGACGAATGCGCCATTCTCGATCGCCCGGGCGCGAAGCAGGACATGCCAGTGGGCGCGCCCGGTGGTTGCCGTAAAGGCGGCCGGCACTGTCAGGACGCCGGCACCCGCAAGTGCGAGTTGCTGATAGAGATGCGCAAAGCGAACGTCGTAACAGACGGAAAGGCCAAAGGGGATCCATGGGGTTTCCACCAGCTGCGCGGAGTTCCCGGGGGCATAGGCGCGGCTTTCCTTATGCGTTTCGCCATTGCTGAGCTCAACGTCGAACATATGGACCTTGTCATATTGCGCGGCGATGCTGCCATCGGGACGGATCAGGAAGGAACGATTGGCAAGCCGATCATCATCCGGCTTTTTTATAACAAGCGAGCCTGCCAATATCCATTTGCCGGTTTCCTCCGCAAGGACGCGGAAGGCCTTGAGGGTGACGTCATCGTCCTGCAACTGCGCCTTGGCGCGTGCCTCCACCTTGTTTGGCTCGAGCATATTGGTGACTTCCGGCGTCGCGATGACGTCGGCTCCGGCGGCGGCCGCCTCGCGGATCAGGGCTGTCGCGACGTCGAGATTTTCCTGAACGTCGCCCTTGCTCGTCAATTGAATGCAGGCCGCGGTGAATGATGACATTCTTGTTTCCTCCCGGGATCAGGCTATCCCTAATATTTGATCGAGCTTGCCGTTGGCATCGAGCATATGGATATAGTCGCTGTCGCCGATATGCTCTCCATCGACAAAAATTTGCGGGACGGTACGGGCGCCATGCGAACGTTGCGTCATCTCTTCACGCAGATCTCCTGCCATCGTCACATCAATTTCCTTGTACTTTATCCCTTTGCTGTTAAGCAATTTTTTCGCGCGGGCGCAAAAAGGGCAAAACATCGTCGTGTAGATTTCTATGTTTTTCATGACTGGTTACTTAACTCAATAAAAGTGGATGCACCCTTAATCGCATTATATAGCGGTGTTCGTCGCGCGAACAACCCGGCTGAACGTCAGCACATCAACATTTGCCGCACCGGCGGAAAGAAGTGTCTTGCTGCATGAATTGACCGTCGCGCCGGTCGTCAACACGTCGTCCACTAACACTATCCGCGCATTTTCGGGTAACTCCCGGCGGGCAGGATTGATTTCAAACACCCCCTGGACGTTACGAAGGCGCGCCTTCGCACTCAATCCACCCTGCGATCTTGTTGGGCGCTTTCGGATGATAAGATCGGGGATGGCGGGCTTTCCCGACAGTTTGGAAAGCTCGCATGCAAGGAGGGCAGACTGGTTGAACCGGCGTTGGATCAACCGGCGATGATGTAACGGGACAGGGCATATGATATCGCAATCGCGCAACAGCTTTTCGCCCGCGCGGTACATCCAGTTGGCAAATGCGGGCGCGCGGTTCGTCTGGTCTGCATGTTTGTATCCCAGAACCATGTCGCGGCTCGCGGTGTCATATTTAAGAACCGCCCGTGCCCGCGTATAAGCCGGCGGCTGTTTCAGACAGGCGCCGCAAACCAGGCCATTTCCGGCATTATATTCGAAGGGAAACCCGCAGGTTTCGCAAAATGGTGCGGAAATATAGGTCATGTCGGGCCAGCATTGCGCGCATAGATTGCCGGCCGTGTCGATCGGCTCTGCGCAATTTATGCAACCCGGGGGGAAGACTGCATCAAGGGCGGTCTTCTGAAGTTGATTTAAAAGGCGGGTGGCAGAAATCGACATGATGCGGAAACTATACCGGAGGAAATGATAAAAAAATATCTATAAAAAGCGGCAATGGCATCACCGTCATGGGTTTCATTGCAACCGCGAGAGGGAAGTGTAATAAAAGACGAATGAAAAAGCCGATTTCCCTAATTCAGCCAGAACATATTCTCTTTGACCGGCGCGCGGTTGCCGCTCACCGCCGTCGCGCCGCCGCTTTGAACTGGCCGCGGCACCGGTTTCTGTTCGATGAAGTGGCGTCGCGCCTGGCGGAGCGGCTGCTGGACATAAATCATTCCTTTAAGATCGCTCTTGATCTTGGGGGACGGGACGGTCTGTTGGCGCGCCACCTTACCGCAATGAAAAAATCCGAGTGGATCCTCCGGACGGATTTATCCGCCGCAATGCAGGGAACGGCAAAGGCCCCTTTTGTTGTGGCGGATGAAGAGTTTCTGCCCTTCAAACCGAACTCCTTCGATCTTGTTGGAAGCGTGCTAAATCTGCACTGGACGAATGATCTCCCGGGTGCGCTTTCCCAGATCGCCAAAATCCTGAAACCCGACGGGCTCTTTCTTGGTGCCCTGTTCGGTATCGAAAGCCTCAAGGAATTAAGAGCCTGCCTGTTGGACGCGGAATCGGAGGTGATGGGTGGCGCAAGCCCGCGGGTTTCCCCCTTTACGGAAGTGCGCGATGCCGGCGCGCTCCTGCAGCGGGCCGGATTGGCGCTGCCCGTTACCGATATGGATGTGATCACGCTAAAATACCCCCATCCTTTTGCACTGATGCAGGAACTTCGGGGTATGGGCGAAGCCAATGCGTTGCAGGCGCGTCAAAAGACGTTTACAAGCCGCCGTGTTTTGATGCGCACAGCGGAATTATATATCGAACGCTATGCGGATAACGACGGCCGCATCCCGGCAACATTCCAGATTATCTATATGACCGGTTGGTCACCCCATGAAAGCCAGCAGAAACCACTTGCGCCCGGTAGCGGCCGGACAAGCCTGAGCGACTATCTCGAAAGCTAGAATGTCGCTTCGGTCGGCATCGAAATAAAAACTTTTCGTAATCGCCGGTTGCCATCTATGGTCGTTTCAGTTGATATTATTAACTATAAATTTATTAATATCGGATCGCGGGTTAGTTTGTCGAATGCGTACACTCATTGAAGTTCTGAGCGGACGTCGGATGACGCCCGAAGAATACAGGATCATCAAACATTTTTGGACCCAGATCCGGGCCATTCAGGAGCGGCGGGATTCAAGCGTGACCAAGAATCGCTACCTGATAGGGGCGGCAATGGCCCATCGACGGATTCATCAACGCGAAATCGATCTCGAAACACTGGCTTCCCTGACGGGACTCGGGCGGTCCAGCCTTCATAAAACCCTTAAATCAATGGTGGTGGATAACCTGATCCGGCTTGAAAAAGATCCGGCCGACCGGCGGCGGACTTTAGTCCGTCCAACACCCCAATATACAAGCCTTTCCCTCGATATGTACGAGGAAACGCGAGATCTCATAAAGCAAACGTCAAGACGACTTATAAAAGGCGCTGAAGAAAATGACCACAAATAGCAACAAAAACAGTTGCTATATTTGGTCTTTTCGTTTGTAATTTCTAATGTAAACCTGAATGAAGAAGGGGCGTTTGGTGCCTGTCCCTGATTCGTACTCGCAAATGTGAGTAAAGAGGTTACTTGGGCCGGCCTTTGGATGAGGAGAAAATCCAAACGCCGGCCTTTTTCGCCGGCGGCTTTGAGGCTGTTTCCCTACAGCAAGTCGCGAAGCATGGCGATTAGCGGCACATCTGCCGGCGGCATATCGTAATCGCCAAGGCGCGCCGCGCGAACCCATTTTAAGGTCTGCCCTTCTGTTGGCCGCGGAATTCCGTTCCAGCGACGGCAGACATATAGCGGCATCAACAGGTGAAAATTTTCATAGCAATGGCTCGCGAAGGTGAATGGCGCGAGGCAGGCTTCGGTTACGTCGATCGCCAACTCTTCTTTGAGTTCCCGAATGAGGGCCACTTCGGGTGTTTCGCCCGTTTCCACCTTGCCGCCCGGAAATTCCCAAAGCCCCGCCAGGCTTTTGCCTTCCGGGCGCTGGGCGATAAGAACCCGGTTGTCATCATCGACAAGCGCGACCGCGGCCACGAGGATTGTCGGAAGCGGTGTGATTGACGTCATCAGCTTCGATAATCGGCGTTGATATCAATATAGCCATGGGTAAGGTCGCAGGTCCAGGCAAACGCGCTGCCGCTCCCGACGGCGACATCCACTTCAATCTCGATTTCCCGGCCTTTCATATAAGGCGTAACGTCTTCTTCCCGATAGGAAGATGCGCGACCGCCATTTTCGGCAATTAGCACGCCCCCGATCTTCAGGCTCATCCTGTCGCGGTCCGCCTTCTCGCCGGATTTGCCTACCGCCATGATCACCCGGCCCCAATTGGCATCCTCCCCGGCGATCGCGGTTTTTACCAGGGGCGAATTGGCGATCGCGAGGGCTATGGTCTTGGCCGAGGCGTCGCTTTCCGCGCCTGTTACTGTTACTGTGATAAACTTGCTCGCGCCTTCGCCATCGCGTGCGACCTGCTGGGCAAGGTTCGTCATCACGTCTTTCAGCGCACGTTTGAAATCGTGAAGGACGACATCATCGTATGATTCCGGCAGGTCATTGTCGGCCTGCCCGGTCGCAAATAGCAGAACGCTATCGCTTGTCGACGTATCGGAATCGACGGTCACGCAGTTGAAGGTCTTTTCATTCGTCTCGCTCAGGAGGGATTGCAGGGCGTTGGCGGGGATTGCCGCGTCGGTAAACAGGAAGGCGAGCATCGTGGCCATATCCGGCGCGATCATGCCCGATCCCTTGGCAAATCCGGCGATTGTCACCTCGGTTTCCCCGATTCTGGCGGTGCCCACGGCCCCTTTCGCAAAGGTATCCGTTGTCAGAATGCAGTTCGCGGCGGTTTCCCCGCCATCCGCCGACAGAGTCTCGGCAAGACGCGGAAGAAGCCCGGTAATTTTCTCTGTGGGAACCGGATCTCCAATCACGCCGGTCGAGGCGATATAGATCTGTTCGGGAGTGGAGGAGAGAAGCCGCGCGGCCGCGGCCGCGGTTTCTTCAACAGTCCTTACGCCCGCGGTGCCGGTGAATACATTGGCAATGCCGGCGTTGACGACCAGACCCCGCGCCGTGCCGTTGGACAGGATTTTCCGGTCCCAGTCTACCGGAGCGCCAGGCATCGAATTTTTCGTAAAAACTCCGGCAACTGTCGTTCCGGGCGCGAATTCCGCCAACATGACATCATCGCGGCTTTTGTAGCGCATTCCCGAATTTCCACAGGCAAATCGCACACCGGCGATTTCGGGAAATGACGGGAAGGCGGCAGGCGCAAGCGGTGACTTTTTTAACGGCATGGCGGATCTCTCGATAGAAAGCTATCCAATTACGGCAAAGGGCTGCCTTCGGTCAATTCCGAATTGCGATCGCTCATTCAGGATTTACAGCCGCCAGCATATAATTGACGCTGAGATCCTTGCCGATGCGCCAGCGATCTTCAAACGGGTTATAAATCGCCCCCGAGATATCGCGAACGACAAGACCGTTTGCCCGGACGAGGCGCGCGACCTCGGAAGGTTTCAGGAATTTTTTCCAGTTATGCGTTCCTTTGGGCAGCCAGCGTAAAATATACTCTGCTCCGACAATGGCGAAGGCGAAACTTTTGGCCGTTCTGTTCAAAGTCGCGATAAACATAATGCCGCCCGGCTTGAGAAGGGTGCTGCAGGCTTCAACAAACCCCGCGATATCGGCTACATGCTCGATCACTTCCATGTTCAGGATAACGTCGAATTTCTCGCTGGCCGCGGCGAGTTCCTCAGCCGTGCTATGCCGATAATCGATCTTCAGGCCGGATTTTTCTGCATGAAGGGCGGCAATCTGGATATTTTTCTCTGACGCGTCCGCCGCCACGACAGTCGCACCGAGACGCGCCATGGGCTCCGACAGCAACCCGCCGCCGCATCCGATATCCAGAATTCGCAATCCATCGAACGGTTTAAGTTTGACGACGGCGCTATCGAGCTGCAGGCCAAAATGGTCAATGACGGTATCGCGGATGTAGCCGATGCGAATCGGATTGAATTTGTGAAGCGGTTTGAATTTCCCGTTTTCGTCCCACCATTCATCCGCCATTGCAGCGAAATTGGCAATTTCGCCGGGATCCACTGATTTCGCCTTTGCTGCATCACTCATATTCGTCTCGTTCCCGAACGGGTTATAAAAAGTCAGCTATATTGCAATAAATTAATTGCGGCGCTTGCCCCGCACCCCTCGTTAAGTATAAGTATACGCTCCTTTTGAACCAAAGGGTAATTGTGACTTTTGCATAATATTTTGGAACCTTCGCTTGATGCGCGAAGGGAGAGGTAATGCGGCCATGGCGCGGCTGGTGATGAAATTCGGGGGAACTTCGGTCGGTTCGGTGGAGCGGATCAAGAATGTCGCCCAAAAAGTCAAAAGGGAAGTCGATGCCGGTCATGAGGTCGCGGTCGTTGTCTCCGCGATGTCCGGCGAGACAAACCGACTGGTTGATCTTGTGTCTGATGTCGCGAGTTTGCATGATGCGCGCGAATATGACGTCGTGGTGTCGAGCGGCGAGCAGGTGACCGTCGGACTTCTTTCCCTTGCACTTCAGGATCTCGGGATTTCAGCGCGGTCGTGGCTGGGCTGGCAGGTTCCCGTCAAGACGAACGCGGTCCATGGCGCCGCGCGGATCGAGAGAATAGACTGTGCAGAGATCATCAAACGTTTCGATGACAAGCAGGTTGCGGTCTGCGCGGGCTTTCAGGGGATAGGGTCGGACAACCGCATTACCACCCTCGGCCGTGGGGGTTCAGATACGTCGGCCGTGGCGCTTGCGGCGGCACTGGAAGCGGATCGCTGCGATATCTATACAGATGTCGACGGGATCTACACGGCGGATCCGCGGATCGCGACAAAGGCCGCCAAACTTGATAAAATCACTTATGAAGAGATGCTGGAGCTGGCGTCGCTCGGCGCCAAGGTGCTGCAAACAAGATCCGTCGAGATGGCGATGAAGCACCGCGTGAAGCTGCAGGTTCTTTCCAGCTTCGAAGACTTACCGGGAACATTGGTTGTAGATGAGGAAGATATCGTGGAACATCAGGTTGTAAGCGGCGTAACCTATACCCGTGATGAAGCCAAGGTGACGTTGCAGCAGGTCGCCGACCGGCCCGGCGTCGCCGCGAATGTATTTGGCGCACTGGCAGATGCGAACGTCAATGTGGATATGATCGTTCAGAACGTCTCGGAAGATGGCAAGGCAACGGATCTGACCTTCACGGTCGGCCGTAAGGAAGTGACCCAGGCGCTGGCGGTTCTCGAAAAGCTTAAAGGAAAAGTCGATTGCAAGGCCGTCGTCCCGGACCCGAATGTTGTTAAGGTATCCATTGTCGGCATGGGCATGCGCAGTCATGCCGGCGTGGCAAAAACGATGTTTGCTGCCCTTGCGGAGAAGGGAATAAATATTCAGGTCATCTCAACGTCAGAGATCAAAGTAAGCGTTTTGCTCGCTGAGGAATATACCGAACTTGCCGTACGAACGTTGCATACGGCCTTTGGACTGGATGCAGCGTGACATGGGTGATCTTGTGATGAATGGCGCGAAGTGCCTTGAAGCTGCCTGGAAGCGCGGATGCGATTTTCTCGGCACCAAATACGCCATACTTGGCGGTGCGATGTCCTGGGTGTCCGAACGCAACCTCGTGGCGGCGATTTCCAACGCAGGCGGGTTTGGCGTGATTGCCTGTGGTGCGATGACGCCGGAATTGCTCGAAACGGAAATCAAGGCGACGCAGACGCTGACCGATAAACCCTTCGGCGTCAATTTGATTACAATGCATCCGGACCTCGACAAACTCGTGGATGTATGCCTGAAACTTAAGGTCGGGCATGTGGTTCTGGCGGGCGGTGTCCCCTCAAAGGAAACCATTCTCAAGGTGAAGGAGGGCGGGGCAAAGATGATCTGCTTTACGCCCACTTTGGCGCTCGGGAAAAAACTGATCCGTAGCGGCGCTGACGCACTGGTCATCGAGGGAATGGAAGCCGGTGGTCATATCGGCCCGGTCTCCACCAGCGTCCTTGCGCAGGAAATCCTGCCCAATATCACCGATGTACCGGTCTTCGTGGCCGGCGGCATCGGCCGGGGGGAGGCGATCGCCACCTACCTTCGAATGGGCGCATCGGGATGTCAGCTCGGGACGCGGTTCGTCTGTGCCTTCGAATCCATCGCGCATCCGGACTTCAAGAAGGCGTTCATTCGCGCGAATGCCCGTGATGCCGTCACGACGGTTCAGGTTGACCCGATGTTTCCGGTTATTCCGGTTCGCGCTCTCAACAATGACGGCGGCATGAAATTCATCGAGACCCAGCATGAAGTGATCGCGAAATACAAGGCGGGCGAGATGGATCTTGAAGCCGCCCAGCTTGCGATAGAGCATTTCTGGGCCGGGGCCCTTCGCCGTGCCGTTATCGAAGGGGATGTGGCATACGGCTCCGTGATGGCGGGACAAAGCGTCGGTATGGTCAAAAAGGAGCAGTCAATCGAGGAGATCATGGAAGAACTCGTCGCACAGGCGCGGGACTCTTTCGACAATCATGGAGATCAAAGGAACAGATCATAAATGAGCGGTCTGGGGATCAGTGCACCGAGACTGTTGTTACGCAGGCTTCACCAGGTTATGGCGGGGCATGGCGACGCAGAACAGCGCCTGAACGAAATCGTCCGCCTGATCGCGAGCAATATGATCGCCGAGGTTTGTTCCTGCTATCTCCGGCGGGCGGGAGACGTCCTCGAACTCTACGCGACGGAAGGGCTGAAAAAGAATTCCGTCCATCAGACCCGCCTCCGCTTTGGCGAGGGGCTTGTCGGCGATATCGCCGCGCGGGCCCGGCCACTTAATTTATCAGACGCGCAATCGCATCCGCAATTTGCGTATCGGCCGGAAACCGGGGAAGAGGAATATCACTCGCTTCTCGGTACACCAATTTTGCGCGGCGGGCGCGTTATCGGCGTTCTCGTCGTACAGAACCGTACGCGTCGAACCTACACCGATGAAGAAGTCGAAGCGTTGCAGACGGTCGCGATGGTGGTGGCGGAACTTGTCAGTTCCGAGCAGATGGTCTCGGCAACAGAATTTTCCGATACCGCCGGAAACGCAACTTTGCCCCATCACATCAGCGGCCGGGTATTGGCTGAAGGATTGGCCTCGGGCGATGCCTTGCTGCATGAGCCGCGGATCGAAGTTCTGCGCACCATTTCGGAAGACCGGGCGAAGGAGCTGGCGCGGCTTAACTCTGCGGTCAGCGCCATGCAGAGCACCGTCGATAAGCTTCTCAACGCGACGAATACACTGTTCAGCGATGAATCGAAGGATATCTTCGAAGCTTACAAGATGTTCGCCCATGACAAGGGTTGGCTGAAAAAACTGCAGGATGCGGTCAACACGGGTCTCACTTCGGAAGCGGCAATCAAGCGTGTCCAGGATGACACGCGGGCACGGATGAAGGAAATCACCGACCCCTACCTGAGGGAGCGGCTGTCAGAGCTTGACGACCTTGCGAACCGGCTTTACCTCCATCTCGATGGCCATACGCAAATCGATCGCCGTAATCTTGAAAAGGATACCGTCGTAGTCGCCCGGAATATGGGCGCTGCGGAATTGCTCGATTATGACCGGCGGCACCTGAAGGCGCTCATACTGGCGGAAGGAACAAGATCGAGCCATGTGGCGATTGTCGCGCGGGCGCTTGGCGTCCCGGTTGTCGGTCAGTGCGAGACGATAATCGACAATGTCGAGCAGGGTGATTTCGTGCTGGTCGATGGCGAGCATGGCCAGGTTTTTCTGCGGCCGGGCGAAGATGTGCAGCAGGCGTTCGCCCAAAGCCAGCAGCAACGCGCCCGGCGTCAGGCGAAATATGCGGCGCTTCGCGACAAGCCGAATATTTCGAGAGACGGCATTCCCCTTCAGTTGAACGTCAATGCTGGCTTGTTGATCGACATCGATCACTTTCCCGATCTCGGGGCAGACGGCATCGGATTGTTCCGGACGGAACTGCAGTTCATGGTGCGCTCCCAGATGCCGAAGGTCGACGAGCAGACGGATCTATACTCGCGGGTGCTCGACAAGATGGACGGGAAACCTGTCGTCTTTCGCACCCTCGATATCGGCGGCGACAAGCTGCTGCCCTATTTAAAAACGAAGCCTGAGGAAAATCCCGCGCTTGGGTGGCGCGCCATCCGCATTGGCCTTGATCGTCCCGCTCTCCTGCGCAGTCAGCTCCGGGCCCTCGTGCGCGCTGCGGCGGGTCGGGACCTTTCGCTTATGTTCCCGATGATCGCCGAAGTGTCGGAATTTCAGGAAGCCAAGGCGATCCTGAACAAGGAAATCGAACGGGCCGCGCAACGCGACAGTGGCCCGCCGAAGAGCGTGAATGTCGGGACGATGATCGAGGTGCCCTCTATTGTCTGGCAATTGCCGCATCTCCTGGCGGAAGTCGATTTTATCTCGGTCGGTTCGAACGATCTGATGCAATTCTTTTTTGCCATCGATCGCGGCAATCCCAAGATCAGCGACCGCTATGATACGTTGAGTCCAAGCCTGCTGACGCTGCTAAGAAATATTGCGGAACATTGTGAGAAGGCAGGCAAGCCCTTCTCGATATGTGGCGATATCGCCGGTCGTCCGTTGGAAGCAATGGCGCTGCTTGGATTGGGATACCGCAACTTCTCGATGTCAGCGGAGACCCTCGGGCGGGTCAAGGAAATGGCGCTCAGCGCCGATATAGGCCGGCTGGAAAATTTCGTCCGCGGCCTGTGTCATTCGCGCGATCATTCCGTGCGGGATCAATTGCGCGCTTTCGCGCGTGATCACTCGATCATTATATAAATTATTGCAGTTTCCTTATTTTCGCCGATAATGGCGGGCAAGCTGTTGAGACGATTTAAATAACGGTAAATTTGGCGTTCCATTATGGCGAAAGACAGCAAGCGGCGAGACGTCGTGACACAACCTAACCTGTTCAGCAGACATGCATCCAAGGGCAACAGGCTGTCATTCCAAAACCCGAGTGAGACGGAAGAGGCGGTTGAGGAGGCCCCTCTGACCGTTGGCGCTCGCCTTCGCGAGGCGCGCGAGGCGAAAGGTCTCTCCCTTCATCAGGTGGCGGATATCCTGCGCTTGCGGGCGAGCCAGGTGCATGCGCTTGAAGAAGGCGACTTTAAGAGCCTCCCCGGCCAGACATTTGTGACCGGCTTTTTGCGCTCCTACGCAAATTTGCTGGACCTTGATGCGGTCGCCATTGTTGAGCTGTACAAGAATGAAGAAGGCAACGGTCTTCATGTACCGTCGCTCGCGTTTCCCGAACCCACGACCGGCGGACGGATTCCGGGAGCCGGTATTCTGCTCGGCACGCTGGTCTTCGCGCTGATCCTCCTGGCCGGTTGGTTCCTCTATCAGGAAAGCGAGAGTCTTGATTTTGACCGTGTCGCCGAACTTCCGGATCATCTGGCCAGCAAAATTCGCGATGTCGACCTTTCCGGAAATGCAAATAGTTCAGATGGCTCCGAGGAACCGGGCGTGCAGCCGCCAAAAAATATTGCCGAAATTGCACCTGCTACGCCGGTTACGACAGCGCCAGCCCTAAAGGATGAGACGTCAGAAATAACAACCGAAACTGCAGTCTCGTCATCGGATGGTGAGGTTTCGGAAATGGCGGCACTCGAAGAGAAGAAGCCGGTAGAGGAAG
Organism: Sneathiella chungangensis; assembly: GCF_009882935.1. Lineage (GTDB taxonomy): Bacteria > Pseudomonadota > Alphaproteobacteria > Sneathiellales > Sneathiellaceae > Sneathiella > Sneathiella chungangensis. Next base: position 10,748 of record NZ_WTVA01000015.1, on the reverse strand, counting down.
CATCCCAGGCGGATGAAAATACCGCCGCCGAAACTACCGCTGAAAATACGGAGCAGCCGTCAGACGCGCCGTCCGGAGATGCGGCGACAAGCGCGCCGGATACCGCAACGGAAGAAAAACCAGCGACGTTCGTTTCCGCCGAAGCTGCACCTGTGGTAGAAGCCGGAAATACCATTACGTCGGTCGATCCGCCATCGGGTGACGCGGCAGCAACATCAGCCGCCGCGGATCAGGCGGTAGACATCAAAACCTATCCGCAGGATACGCTCAAAATAGCGCTGGCGAACCAACCGGTGACCGATGAAGCACGGGAAAGCCCGCTGCCGAGAACATTCGGTGTTGAGAATACGGACGCGCGTGTTGTTCTTCGTGCCACCGAGGAAAGCTGGGTCGAGGTGAAGGCCGCTGATGAAAAGCCGGTGCTCTCGCGGGTTCTGAAGCCCGGCGACGTCTATATGGCGCCCAACGCCCCGGACATCAAGCTGACAACCGGAAACGCGGGCGGACTTGAAATTCGTGTCGATGGCCGGGAGATCAGATCGTTGGGCGGTGCCGGCACGATCCTGCGTGAAGTCCCGCTGGCGGCGGAAAGCCTGCTAGAGAACAGCGGACTGCAATAGCCGAACTCCGCATTCGTTGCGAGGCGCGAACGGTATCACTTGTAATTTCCGTCATTTGCGGCCATTTTAGGCGCGCATTGAGACTACGGCATTTTTTAACGCCAACTTATTAAAGCATGATCCCATGAGCATCAGACCTTACCGAGAAATTGTCCGGCGGAAATCACGCCAGATTTATGTGGGCGACGTCCCCGTTGGCGGTGACGCGCCGATTACCGTTCAATCGATGACCAATACGCTGACTTCCGATGCCAGGGCGACGATTGAGCAGATTCATGCGCTTGAGGATGCCGGTGCGGATATGGTGCGTGTTTCCTGTCCCGACGAGGCGAGCACGAGAGCGCTCAAGGAAATTATCCGGGAAACGAGCGTTCCCGTCATCGCGGATATTCATTTTCACTACAAACGCGGTATTGAGGCGGCGGAAGCGGGCGCGGCGTGCCTCCGGATCAATCCCGGCAATATCGGCTCGGCCGATCGCGTTCGTGATGTGGTCAAGGCGGCGGTTGACCATAACTGCTCGATGCGCATCGGTGTGAATGCGGGCAGCCTGGAGCGTGAGCTTCTTGAGAAATACGGAGAGCCCTGTCCGGAAGCCATGGTCGAATCCGCGCTAAATCATGCGCGTATCCTCGAAGACAATGACTTCTTCAACTTCAAGATCAGCGTCAAAGCATCCGACGTATTCCTCTCCGTTGCCGCCTACCAAGGCCTTGCGGAGGCATGCGATTATCCATTGCATCTCGGGATAACCGAGGCGGGGGGGCTCTCGACGGGGACGGTAAAATCCTCAATCGGGCTTGGCATGCTGCTCTGGTCGGGTATCGGCGATACCATTCGCGTCTCGCTTTCGGCTGATCCGGTCGAGGAGATCAAGGTGGGCTATGAGATCCTGAAATCTCTGGGCCTCCGGCGGCGAGGAGTGACAATCATCTCCTGTCCGTCCTGCGCGCGGCAGGCTTTTCCGGTCATCAAAACGGTGGAAACGCTGGAGCAACGTCTCGCCCATATCCAGACGCCTCTCACCCTCTCGATCATTGGCTGTGTGGTTAATGGTCCGGGGGAGGCGCGCGAAACCGACATCGGCCTGACCGGAGGTGGCAAGGATAACCATATGGTCTATTTAAGTGGCCTTACCGACCATAAAGTGGCGACGGGCGATATGGTCGATCATATTGTCGAGCTGGTCGAGGCCAAGGCCGCCGAAATCGAAGCCTTGAATGCCAGCGGTGAGACGACCGCTATCGAAGCGGCCAAACGGATCGCTTGACCCCCAAAACAGAAGCGAAAAGACAGACGGAGAAACGACGTGTCCTTACCACAGCCAGTCCGCGGCACCCATGATCTGTTGCCAGAGGAATTCGCGCGCCACGCCCATGTGCAGGGGACGGCGCGGGAAATGGCGGCACGTTTTGGCTATGCGGAAATGGCGACGCCGATTTTTGAATTCACAGAGGTCTTTGCCCGGACAATGGGCGAAAGCTCCGATGTGGTGTCGAAGGAAATGTACTCCTTTGAGAGCCGGAGCGGCGAAAGCATGACGCTGCGTCCGGAATATACCGCCGGAATCTGCCGCGCCTTTATCAGCAACGGACTGCAGCAGAACGTTCCCTTCAAGGTCTTTGCGGCGGGCCCAATGTTCCGCTACGAGCGCCCGCAAAAGGGTCGGCAGCGGCAGTTTCATCAGATTGACGTGGAATGCATAGGGGCAGCCGAGGCCAAGGCCGATATCGAGGTTGTCGCTTTGGGGGCGGCGATCCTGGATGCACTTGGCGTCATGGAGAAATGCACGCTGGAGATCAACACGCTCGGGGATACGGAAAGCCGTCAGGCGTATCGGGCCGCGCTCGTCGACTATTTCAACGATCATAAATCCAGTCTGTCGCAGGACAGTCTCGACCGGTTGACGCGAAATCCGCTTCGTATCCTCGACAGCAAGGATAAGGGCGACAGGGTTATTGTCGAGCAGGCGCCGATATTCACCGATTATCTCAACAGCTATTCCAGTGATTTTTTCGATGAAGTGCTGGAGGGGCTGTCGTTGCTTGGTATCGAATATCACCTGAACCGCAGACTCGTGCGGGGGCTCGATTACTATACCCACACCGCATTTGAATTCGTGACGACTGCGCTCGGCGCGCAAGGGGCAGTGATTGCCGGGGGCCGGTATGATGGATTGATCGAAACATTGGGCGGCAAACCGACCCCGGGGATCGGCTGGGCCGGGGGTATCGAGCGGCTGGCGATGCTGGCCGATGAGGCACCGGCGGCTGTTCGCCCGGTCGCCCTCATCCCCGTAGGGGAAGAAGCGGACGCCGTCGCGGCGAAGTTGGCGCATCAACTCCGCAAGGACGGAATATCAATAGAGATGGCCTTCAAGGGCAATGTCGGCAAACGGATGAAAAGGGCGAACAAGCTGAATGCGAGGGCCGCTATTCTGATCGGCGAAGATGAGCTTGTGCGGGATGTCTGCACGCTTCGTGATCTCGATCAGGGTGAGCAGAGCGAAGTCCCGCTCGCCAGCTTATCTTCCGCGCTTCGCCGTCTCCTATAAGGTCCGAGCATGTTACCTGAAGATAAACTCAAGATGATCCAGGCACGCTCTGAAGAGCTTGAGGCCGCAATGTCGGGCGCGATGGGAGATGTTGCCCCGGATGACTTCGTTCGCATGAGCCGTGAATATTCCGAGATCAAGCCGCTGGTTGAGGCAATCGGAAAATATCAGTCGGTCAGAAAGGAACTGAACGATCTTGGCGAAATGCTGGAAAGCGGCGACACGGATCCTGAAATGCGCGAAATGGCCGAGATGGAAATCGATGAGCTGAAGACCCAGCTCCCGGATCTGGAACATTCCATCAAAATCCAGCTTTTGCCGAAGGACGATGCGGATGAGAAAAACGCGATCCTTGAAATCCGTGCGGGAACCGGAGGAGAGGAGGCAGCGCTTTTCGCGGGCGATCTTTATCGCATGTATCAGCGATATGCAGAGGGTCAGGGATGGACATGTGAGACCATGTCCCTTTCAGAATCCGACCTCGGCGGCATCAAGGAAGTCATTGTCAAGGTCACGGGGCGCAACGTGTTCGCCAATCTCAAGTTTGAATCCGGCGTGCATCGTGTGCAGCGCGTTCCGGAAACTGAAACGGGCGGGCGCATTCATACATCGGCCGCGACGGTTGCCGTGCTGCCCGAGGCGGAGGAGGTGGACGTACAGATTGCCGACAGCGATATCCGCATTGACATCTTCCGCGCGTCCGGTCCCGGCGGACAGTCCGTCAACACCACCGACAGCGCCGTCCGTATCACCCATATTCCGACGGGAATCGTCGTTCAGCAGCAGGACGAGAAGTCGCAGCACAAGAACAAGGCCAAGGCGATGAGCGTCTTGCGCTCGCGCATATATGAGGCGGAGCGCGCCGCCCGGGCCGCGGAACGATCGGCGGCGCGCAAGGGCCAGGTCGGATCGGGGGATCGATCGGAACGCATCCGGACCTATAACTTCCCGCAGGGCCGCGTAACCGATCACCGCATCAATCTGACACTCTACAAGCTCGACAGGGTCCTTGCCGGTGAAGCGCTTGATGAAATTATTGAAGCGCTGATCGCGGAAGACCAGGCGGCGTTGCTTTCCGAGATCGAAGGTGAAAACTGACGTGACCTGCCTTGCGCTTCGTCCGGCCGTGCTCGCAGCGACTGAAATCCTGGACCGCGCCGGCGTGGAAAACGCCAAACGTGACGCCGGACTGATACTTGCCCATGTCTTTAAGGATGATATCGGGATTTTATACCGCGAGCCCGATCGCTGTCTCAGCGCCACAGAAAAAGCGGAATTCGATGCACTGGTTGCAAGGCGAGCGTCGAGGGAGCCGCTTTCCCACCTCACCGGACACCGGGAATTCTGGAGCCTCGATTTTCTGGTAACGTCCGATGTTTTGGACCCGCGCCCGGATAGTGAAACCTTGATCGAGGCGGTATTGAAAATGCGGGCGCAGGGCTTTCAACCCCAACGTATTCTCGATCTCGGTACAGGCAGCGGATGCCTTTTGCTGGCGCTGTTGAGCGAATTTCCGGACGCGAGCGGCATCGGTACTGATGCGAGCGAGCCGGCGCTTGCTGTCGCCCGCCGGAACGCGGAGCGGTTACAACTTGCTAATCAGGCCGGCTTCCGCCTTGGAAACTGGGGAGAAGGAGTTACGGAGCGGTTCGATCTTGTGATCAGTAATCCGCCCTATATCCCTTCAGCTGACAAATCCATGTTGCAACCCGAGGTCAGCGAGTTTGAACCGCATTCGGCTTTATTTGGCGGGGAGGATGGCCTGGATTGCTATCGGGAAATTCTTGCGCAGATACACATCCTGCTCCAGCCGGGCGGATTGCTTGTCCTTGAAGTGGGTATAGAGCAGGCGCCCCTTGTTGGGGAATTGGTCGTGAATGCAGGCTTTGTCGCGCCAGAATATCACAAAGATATCGCGGGAATAGAGCGGTGCGTCATGGCGCGGCTCGGTAAATAAGGCGCTTTTTGAAAAAAAGGTTGGATTATTGCGCAAACAGAAGGTAGGCTTTTAGCAGATCATATGTGAATAACGAGACCTCACTTAAGGTCCATGATCTTTATTTAATTCAAAATCAGGCTAGAGCTACCGGGATCGACAAGTCATCTTGGGAGCGCGAGCGGGGTTTCAACAGACGCCTGAATTGAATCAACTTTACAATAAAGCGAAATTAGAACTCTAGATTGACGGAATCATTGCGATAATGAGAGTAAGTAGTAACAGGCGTCCCCGTGGCGGGCGGGCAAACACGGGTGGCAACCGGACAGGTTCCGGGAACAATCGCCGGCCGAATGGCAATAACCGAAATTACGACAGCAATGGCCCGGATGGAAAGATCCGGGGAACGGCTTCCCAGGTCTATGACAAGTATGTCGCCCTTGGCACGGACGCCCAGAATTCCGGCGACCGCGTAGCAGCCGAAAACTACTTTCAACATGCCGAGCATTATTTCCGTATAATCGCCGCAAATTCTGTGCCAGTTCGCGAAAAGCAGAATGCGGATAACACTGAAAATGCCACTGCGGACGATGGCCAAGAAAAAGAGGCGCAGGTTTCCCGGCAATCGAAAGGTCGCGGCGATGACAATGCCGCCAATTCAGATGATAACAGCAAGGAAAGTGTGGACCAGACATCTTTTGTTGACTTGAGTACGGCCGAGCAGCCGGAAATCGAACTCGCGGCAAGCGGCACCGAACAGAGCAACACTGAATCGTCGGAAGAGGATGAGGGATCTGCGAAACCGAAACGCAAAGTCAGCCGGACGCGGACACTGCGTCGCCGCACATCCAGCCGGAATAATAGCGAGAATGATACGGAAGAGGTCAATACGACGGAGTAACGTCAATTGGACGCCGTATGCTGTACCACAGACGCGATGCGGAAGGGAGGTCATATCGGACCTCCCTTTTTTATTATGATCTTGAATTGGTTCAGAAAATGTCCCGGAATTACGCTTGAAATCAACCAATTTCGCCCCACATATAAACCAGTGAAGAAGCCGCTGGCGGGCTTGCAAATTGGTTGCCTCTAAGGGATCATGGGAAGTCGCGCAAGGAAACAGCGGTCTATGTGTCGAGGACGAGCATGGATATCGAAAAATATACAGATCGGTCGAAGGGATTTATTCAATCGGCCCAGACTTTGGCGTTACGTGAAAATCATCAACGGCTGACGCCTGAACATCTCCTGAAAGTCTTGCTGGATGACAAGGAAGGTCTTGCCAGCGGCCTTATCGAAAAAGCGGGCGGCGATGCCAACGCTGCGCGGCAGGGCGTTGAAGGCGCCATCGCGAAAATTCCGCAGGTTACGGGAAGCGGCGCGGGGCAGGTCAACCTGACGCCCGAGCTTGCAAGGGTTTTTGCCTCCGCGGAAAAGCTTGCCGACAAGGCCGGTGACAGCTTCGTTACGGCCGAGCGTCTATTGCTGGCGCTCGCGCTTGAAAAAGGAACGGAGTCGGCGAAAATTCTGGCGAACGCCAATGTCACGCCCAATAATCTCAACGAAGCGATCAATGATCTGCGCAAAGGCCGGACGGCCGACAGCAGCGGGGCGGAGGCGGGTTACGACGCGCTGAATAAATATGCCCGTGATTTGACGGAAGCAGCCCGCAAGGGCAAGCTTGATCCCGTCATCGGACGTGATGAAGAAATCCGCCGGACCATTCAGGTCCTGTCGCGCCGGACAAAAAATAATCCGGTGTTGATCGGCGAGCCCGGCGTCGGTAAAACGGCTATTGTCGAAGGGCTGGCGCTCCGCATTGTCAACGGCGACGTGCCGGAGAGCTTGAAAGACAAGAAATTGATGAGCCTTGACCTGGGCCAATTGATTGCCGGTGCGAAATACCGCGGTGAGTTTGAGGAACGGCTCAAGGCGGTTCTCTCCGAAATCTCGGCAACGGGCGGCGAAATCATTCTCTTTATCGATGAATTGCACACCCTTGTCGGCGCGGGAGCGGCGGAAGGTTCGATGGATGCTTCGAATCTGCTGAAACCGGCCTTGGCCCGCGGTGAGTTGCATTGTGTTGGGGCGACGACGCTCGACGAATATCGCAAATATATTGAAAAGGATGCCGCTCTGGCACGGCGGTTCCAGTCCGTATTCGTCTCCGAGCCGACGGTTGAGGACACGATCTCGATCCTGCGTGGCCTGAAAGAAAAATACGAAGTGCATCATGGCGTCCAGATTTCGGACAATGCGCTTGTGGCTGCCGCAACCTTGTCGAACCGCTATATCACTGATCGGTTTTTGCCGGACAAGGCCATCGACCTGGTTGATGAGGCTGCCAGCCGCCGCCGCATGGAAGTGGACAGCAAGCCTGAAGAAGTCGATGAGCTGGACCGCAAGATCCTGCAGATGAAGATCGAAGCCTCGGCGCTTGAGAAAGAAACGGATAAGGCCTCGAAGGAACGGCTTGAAAAACTCCGCAAGGAACTGGTCGAGCTTGAGAAGCAATCTGCCGATCTGACCGAAAGCTGGCAAATGGAGAAGGAAAAACTCAATCGTGCCCAGCATGTCAAGGAACAGCTTGATACGGCGCGCAATGAACTTGCCACGGTTCAGCGGCAGGGTAATCTGCAGCGCGCCGGAGAGCTCGCCTACGGAGTTATCCCCGAGCTTGAAAAGAAATTGGCCGAAGCCGAGGAAGCTGAAGGCTCCTCTATCGTGCGGGATAGCGTCAAGGAAGAGGATATCGCCGGCGTCGTCTCACGCTGGACCGGTATTCCGATTGACAAGATGCTCTCGGGCGAGCGCGAGAAGCTGCTGAATATGGAAACCGAGCTCCGCAAACGCGTGGTCGGTCAGGAAGAGGCGCTCGTTGCTGTTTCGAACGCGGTTCGCCGTTCGCGGGCCGGATTGCAGGACCCGAACCGCCCAATTGGTTCTTTCTTGTTCCTTGGTCCGACCGGCGTCGGGAAGACGGAACTGACGAAGACGCTCGCCGCGTTCCTTTTCGATGATGAACATGCGCTGCTGCGTGTCGATATGTCGGAGTATATGGAGAAACATAGCGTCGCCCGTCTGATCGGCGCTCCTCCCGGTTATGTTGGGTATGATCAGGGGGGTGTGATCACCGAAGCGGTGCGCCGTCGTCCCTATCAGGTCATTCTGTTCGACGAGATCGAAAAGGCGCATCCGGATGTATTTAATGTGCTCCTACAGGTGCTTGATGATGGCCGCCTGACGGACGGACAGGGCCGGACGGTGGATTTCAAAAATACGCTTATCGTTCTGACGTCCAACCTCGGCAGCGAGCATATGTCTGGCGGTGATGACGTCGATGACGAGCTTGTTCGTCACAAGGTGATGGAAACGGTGCGCGCGGCGTTCCGGCCGGAGTTTCTGAACCGGTTGGATGAGCAGATCATCTTCCACCGGCTGAGCCGCGAGAATATGAGCGCCATCGTCGACATCCAGCTTGAGCATTTGCAGAAGCTGCTTGCCGATCGTCGGATAGAGCTTGATCTTGATCCCGCCGCCTATGAGTGGATCGCCAATCGCGGATACGATCCGGTATATGGTGCCCGGCCGTTGAAGCGGGTGATCCAGCGGTATCTGCAAAATCCGCTGGCCTCTCAGATACTCGAAGGCACGATTGCGGATGGTGCAAAGGTCAGGATCACGGCAAGTGAAGATGGTCTGATGATCAATAATGAACTGGCGGATGCGGCTTAACGGCGTCCCCAGATGACAAGACAAACGGCTGCCAATTTATGGCAGCCGTTTTTTTCTTGCTATCTCATTTCGAAGAAAGCGATTTCTCTAGTCAGCCTTCACGCTCGCCAATTGCGTTTCCAGCTCGACACTGGCGACTTCCTGACGAATTTGTTCCGAGCGGGACTGAAATGCCGCAAGCATTTTGCCGCCAAGTTTGCGGCCCGCCGGCAGTTTAACGGAAAGCGGATTTATCTGTCGGTCGGATTTATGTACTTCGTAATGCAGATGTGGACCGGTAGAGCGGCCTGTTGATCCGACATAGCCGATAATTTGGCCCTGCCGCACCCGCGCGCCCTTGCGAATTCCCTTGGCGAACTTGCTCATATGCGCATAGGCCGTCTTGAATTCGCTGTTATGTCGTATGCGGACGTAGTTGCCGTAGCCGCCGTTCCGCGCCGCAAATTCGACGGTGCCGTTACCGGCCGCCATGATCGGTGTTCCGCTGCGGGCACCAAAATCGACACCGCGATGCATTTTGGTATAGCCGAGTGTCGGATGTTTGCGCTTGCCAAAGCCGGAGGTGAGGCGGGCGCCGTCAATCGGTGTGCGCATAAGCGTTTTCTTTACGCTCTGGCCCTTCTCATCATAATAATCCGTGAAACCATCATCCTCGGTTTTGAACCGGTAGACGGATAGCTTCTTGCCACTCAAGGTCATCGATGCCCAGAGGATCGATCCGTCTTTCAGGATATTTCCATTCTCGTCGGCAAAGCGTTCGAAATAGACTTCAAAGCTGTCGCCGGGCTGGATCTCACGCTGAAAGTCGACGTCATAGCTGAAAATCCGGATAAGATCGACGATTGTCTTGGTGGGAATGCCCGCCTGTGCCGCCGACAGGAAAAGCGAACTATCAATGACGCCGCCCGCCCGGACCATTTTCTTGTCCAGCTCTAGGATTGTTTCCTGCGCAGTAAAACCGGAGCCAGGTGTGCGCACTGCTGCCAGCTGGCGATCGACATCTTCATTCAGAGAGACGCGAATTAGGCTTGGCGTGGCGGCATCGCTCTGCTGGATATCGTCCGCATTGCCGAAATAAAGCGTGATGTCCTGACCAATCCGCAGGCTGCGCGGGTCAAAAATCTCGTTAAGGGCGGTAATTGCCTCATGGCTTTCCGTGCGATCGGCACCGGCCCTCGTCAGGACTTCCATCAGGGTGTCGCCCTTGCTGACGGAAACCGTCTTGGTCATTTCCTGAAGGCTTTCGGTTTTCGGCGTCGCATAAGCGGCAACAGTTACTTCAGCCTCCTTTTCCAGAACTTCGGAGGCTTCGATTTCATCGCTTTCCTCCGGCTTGGAGGCAGCGGCTTCAAGGGGTGCGCCGGGCGCCTCTTGGCTTTCTTCCATGCTCAGGCTTGAACTCGGAATATCACTTGAACTTGTCAGGAAAGTTGTCGCAAGCAGGGCTCCAACGGCGCCGCCGGCAATTAATGTCATGACAGGTATCAGCAAGGACTTGCCAAATGGGCCCACCAGGGCGCCTGATTTCATTTTCTTCAGCACTCGTTGAACCACCTAATCTAATGTGTTGATTTAGAACCCGTTAACCATAATTGCGCGACAAAAGATGCTGTCAGATCGCAATTTTGTCAAGTAATCCTCAATTTTTCCTTAAGTTATGCAAACCGACTGTTCTCGTGGCTGGCGGGCAATCGATTCCGAACCCAAGGCACCGGTCCCGTCTTTATTGGTGCATCTGTCCCGTTTGGGCGAGATAGAATCCGGTTTGAAGGCTTGGACAATCGGCTTGTACGGGAGGTTTGCGGCATAAACAAGGCCGCCAAAAAAAACTGAAAAATTTCCGTTGACGTGATTGGATGATGTGCCTATAAACCGCGTCACGCTGACGGGGCGGGTCTGGATG
>NZ_WTVA01000014.1 GCF_009882935.1 Sneathiella chungangensis | reverse complement strand
CAAGGAATACAATGAATGGGTTCAGAGTAATTCGCCGCCCGATCACCAGCGGTGTTACAATTTGAGCTTCCAAGAAGTTTATCCCCAGAAATACCAAGGCCGGTGTAACCATGCCCCAAAGAGATGTTGAACTGATTAACCCGACACCAAGCAAGATGGCAAAAGTTACCGCGGGCCCAATGAAAATCACATAGTTGAGTGCAGCGGCGAGCATACCCCAAAGCAAAGGTGAAGGGACGCCCAACGCCCATAACGCGAGGGTTACGCTCAACCCCATTCCAATATTTATGATGGTTATTGCGAGGAGGTAGTCAGAGACATTATTTTCAATTTCACGAAAAACACGCGCCATGTGCCATCGGGTTCTCCGGGTCACGGGAAGGCTCAAAATTGTCCTCCGTAGAGTGTGACGCGCGGCAACGAAGAAATAGAAACTCGCCAGAAACAGCGCTATCTGACCAATGATGGTTGGGGCAAGAATCGCCGCATCCTGAACAGTGGAGCTATCGTCAACGACAACGGTATCCCCGCTTTTCTGGCCCGTCACGCTTCTGAGTTGGGCTTGCAATTCCGAGATTGTGTCCAGGTTATCCTGCCAGCTTGCGAGCTCAAACCGCAGCCGCGCCCAAATTCTGGGTAATTGGTCGATCCAGGTCGACAACGGGGCCGCAAACACGGCGATTGCAATGGTGATAAGGATAATAAACAGCAACACAACAATCGCCGCCGAGCGGGACGCCGGAATATGAAATTTTTCGATGCGGTCCGCTATCGGCCCGAACATGATGCCGATCACAACCGCGAGCATAATGGGTGCCAGGATTGTCTTGGAAAAATGCAGCGTTGCGACAAGCGCAACTAAGGCAAGGAATATAATTGATACTCTCGCCGCCGCGTCAATTCTGCTTCTATGCCTTGATGCGGCAGAGGAGTTTCCGGTTGTTGCTTGTTCCATGTTCTGCATTATGGTGTGTCCGATGCCGGTTTCTAAACGTGTTCTTCTTCCTGCTGCTTGCGTTTATCAAACATCCGAGACATTTCAGTCGCGTCCGCATCGCTTACCTGGTTTTTGGCAAGTTTGAACACGTCTCGCTCTTCTTCCACAATATGGTGTTCAAGTTCATCTTTGAGCTTTTCGAATTTCTGTATCCAGCCTGCGCTGCTCATATCCATGTCAGAAAGTTCATTGATCAGTTCATCCGCGCCCTGGTGTTCGGATACGCTATGGCGAGCCTGTTCCTGACTTTTCGGATCCTCGATCAGAACGGCATAGAGGGTTTGTTCTTCGGCATTGGCATGACTTACGGCTTCCGCCTTGAATTGCTCGAACAGGTGGCGACGCTCGTCGGAGTCTCCTGACGTTTCCATAAGTTGTTTCGCGAGTTCCTTCTGTTTCTCGTGATCCTTGATGAGGCGTTCATAGATATCCATAGGTTTGCTCCTTCGATTGTTTGGTGCAGTACAAACATCTGCAACCTCAAAGAGTTCCCGTAGAATGCAAATTTTTTTGAGGGGAAGTACTGTCAAGTCACTTGCAGTGCTGGCGCTAATTGAGTGAACTTTTCCACCACATCTTGAGTAGTTGTTTATGTCGCAATTGGATCAGGTAGTATTTTTTTGCTTTTGGATCAGCCGAAATAGTTTTTTCTACGCGTCGGGTGTCTGCCGGTTTCAGCATGCCGTCCACATATTCCTGAATTTCTTTTTTGCTAAATTCGCTTGAATTCACGCCATTAAAATATTTGTCATCGGGCACTGATCAACTCTCTTCTGTCTAAATTCTCGATCCAACTCATACACCCAATGAACTTAATCCGGATTTGGTTCCATGGAACTTTTTGCGGGCTGCGCTGTTTGTAAGGCTGTATGAAGCAAAATTGAGGAGAATCCAGATGATTGGTTGGGCAATAACCTTTTTATTAATTGCATTGGTGGCGGCAGTATTTGGCTTTGGCGGGATCGCAGCTGCCTCCGCAGGGATTGCAAAGATTATTTTTGCGGTATTCATCATCCTGTTCGTGGTTAGTGCGATTATGCATGTCATCAGGGGGCGCAAACCTCCCCTGTAAGTCGCGAGCTTTCTCAATCCAGGGATAGCGCGAGTAAATTGATCAAAACGGTACTTCTGTCGAAGTGCCGTTTTTTGTTTCTTGTAAAGAACATGCTCTTGTAGGATGGGAGGATGAAATATCTATCCCCGAAGTTTTTCTCAGTTTATCTCACGGTTTTGCTCTTCGGCTTGGTGTTTTGCACATTCCTGCTTGTTGTCGGTGAAAGCCGGATAAGGGCCGAAAGCAAAAATATTCAGCAATTGGTGCAGTCACTTTTTGAAATGGAATCTGCAAGCCTTCTGGTAGAAAAAATGATTTTGAGCCAGCAGGGCTATATGATTTTTGGTGAGCAGCAGTTTATTGAGGATTATGAAGAAACAAAGGAGAGGCTATCGAAAACGCTGACTGGACTATCGCTCTTTAGTCTAGAAGACCAGTTTCAACGAGGTATCCTCGGATCGGTAGATCAAAAAATTTCTCTTCTTGAAACAGAGCTTGAAGGTCGGGCCGCCAACAGGCTGACTGTAAATACTGCAGACATCGTTACCGCCAATCAAAAAATTGATGCGTTGAAAAGTGAAATTTCAGAAACTTTCGAGGCGCTAATCTCAGAGGGAAAAAGCCTTCTCGATTCTCAAAGCCTGTCCGCGGAAAATAAAACAAGGCAAAATGAACAGCTCATGCTGGTCACGGCGGGCATAGCAATATTGCTGACTATATCGATTTCGGCGAATTTTTTCCTCAGGCGAAATTTCCGCCTACTTTTTACTGGGCAGGTTTCTGAAGAAGAGCAGGTTTTGGAACTGGCCGTTGAAGGCAGCAAGGATGGTATCTTCGATTGGGATATTCAGTCAGGGGAAGTAAATTATTCGGATCAATTCATTGCCATGTTGGGATGTGAAAGTGGCGATTTCAAAGGAAATATTGAAGATTTCGCTGACAGGCTGCATCCGGAAGAGAAGGAAACAGTCCAAAATTATATCGATCTCTATCTAAAGGGTCGCTTATCTGAATATTCAAATACTTTCCGGCTTCGGCATAAGTCCGGGCGATGGGTTTGGATAAGGGCACGGGGCGCTGTCATACAGGATTACAATGAAAAGCCGTCTCGATTTGTTGGCACGATTACGGATATTAGTGCGGAAAAAGATTACGAGCTGAAACTTGAAGGGGCGATACAAAAGGCTGAAGAGGCGAATGCCGCGAAAAGTGAGTTTCTTGCGCATATGAGCCATGAAATACGGACGCCACTGACGGCGATTACCGGTGTTGCAGATATTCTCGATCAAAGCGCAAATGAACTGGATCAGAAAAAGCAAAAGCTTGTCAAAGTGCTGCATTCCAGTTCCATAAGCCTGAAAGACTTAATTTCGGATATTCTTGATTTCTCCAAGATTGAGAGTGGCGAACTTGAATTGGAGGAAACGTCATTCAGCTTGCCAAGCATCTTTGAGCATATAACAAGTATTATGTCTGTCCGGACGAAAGAGAAAAATCTGGATTTCGTTTTCGACTATGCAGACGTAAAAAATCTCGAATTTTACGGTGATCCTGTTCGCATTCGTCAGATACTGATCAATCTGATCGGCAATGCAGTCAAATTCACGGAAGCGGGACATATCCATGTGAAAGCCAAGACCGAAGATCAAGGCAATTTTTCCGTGCTCCGAATAGATGTCGAAGATACAGGCATCGGGATTTCCAAGGATCAGGCGGATCTGATTTTTGAGCGTTTCAAGCAGGCGGACTCAACGGTATCGCGAAAGTTTGGTGGTACGGGTCTTGGGCTGCCAATATCTAAGAAGCTCGCCAGCTTGATGGGCGGGAGCATCGAAGTTGATAGCGAGATCGGCAAAGGGTCTGTTTTTTCTCTTATCTTGCCAATCACCGGGGGCATCAAACAGTTCAAGGATGGATTTGAGCAAAGCGAGGCGGATAGGAAGAAGCGCGTAGATGAAATGAAGGCGCATATCGAAGAAGCTCAAAAGGCTTTGCTTGTCGAAGATTACGAAGGAAATATCACTGTACTTGGCCACATTCTGGAAGATATGGGCATTGAGTTTGATATCGCCAAAACGGGTTTGGAGGCGGTCAACCTTTGGAAAGAAAATCACTATGGTGTTATCCTGATGGATATTCAAATGCCTGAGATGGACGGCTTTACTAGCACCAGACTAATTCGGAGCATTGAAAGTGAGAAGGGGTTTGATCGAACACCGATTGTTGGAATGACGGCCCACGCCCTTGTCAGCGATAAGGCGAAATGCATTGAGGCTGGTATGGATGCGTATTTACCTAAGCCGATTGTTGAAATTGACCTGAAGGCGACTGTATTGAAATATCTGGGAAATATGTCGGAAGAAGAACTAGAAAGCCCAGATGTTTGATCCGGGCTTTCAGCAAAAATCTTAATGAACTGTTGGGGCCTCCAAAAGCTGTTGTAAATTCTCGCGGGCGCGTGAGAGGCGGGAGCGTACTGTGCCGATCGCGATCTTCAGGAAATCGGATACTTCCTGATAGCTCAGGCCCTGGACGCAAATCAGGATCAGAATTTCCTGATGTTCATGGGAGAGCCTGTTCATGGCCTCGTTCACGGTCTTCAGCTCCATTTGCTTATCTTGCGGCGCTTCAATGGATTCTGCTTCCAGATAGCTTTCCGGATCATATTTGGTTTCATACTTTGCTTTCCGACGATAGTCGGATGCAAACTGGTTATACATGATCTTCGATGTCCATTTAAAAAGATCCGTGTTTTCCTGGAACAAATGCTTCTTCTCAATTGCTCTCAACAGCGTATATTGAAGGAGATCTTCTGCATCATGATAGTTCTGGGTCAGGCGACGGGCAAAATTCCTGAGACCGGACACTTCTGTAGTCAATTCTTGATTGTTGAACATTTGCGTCTTCCTTTTTGCTAGTCGTTGTCGATGTTGCAAAATGGAAGTTAGACGACCGATGTAACCTGTGATTTTCGCCTTTGTATGAATTGCGAAAGAGTTTGTAACAATTTTGTATGCGGGTGATAAAATGCCCTGAGGCTCTATAAAAAGGATAGCTTAAATGAATAAGGGCGCGGTCCTGTTAATTGATGATGATGAGGGGCTCCGGACAGTGCTGTCGCACTATTTCGAGGCAGAAGGGTACTCAGTCATCACGGCAAAGGATGGCGCAGAAGTTTCAAATAAACTCGCCGCCGAGCAATTAGACGTCATTTTGCTTGATCTGGTCCTCCCCGATACAGATGGTACCAGCCTTATTCCTGTTATAAGACAGTCGACATCTGCGCCGATTATCGTTGTCAGCGGGAAAAACGACACGACAGAGAAGATTATCTGCCTGGAAATGGGGGCAGATGACTATCTCACAAAACCCTTTGAGTTGAGAGAATTGAAAGCTCGTATAAAGGTTGCGATGCGGCGCGCGAATGATCATAAAGTGGATCATGCGGCGGCGTCTGAAACAGTAACGGAGACTGACGTCATTGCTTTTGGCCGTTTCACCCTGGATCGCGATCAGTATCAGGTTTTTGACAAGGACGGTAATTCCGTCGATTTCACCATTGGTGAATTCCAGTTGCTGGAAGCCCTGGTCACCTCGCCTAAAAGAACCTTAAGCCGCGAGCAATTGTTCGAGAAAACCCGCGATGGCAAGTTTGATATTTATGATCGTGCAATTGATATTCAAATAGGCCGCATTCGTAAAAAGCTCGGTGAGGATGGGCCAATTCTTATCAAGACGATGCGTGGCGTCGGGTATATGTACGCGCCGAAAAGCTAGGGCCTCGCCAAATATTGGAACTTTTTTTTGATTTGTTTGTTTGTTGGATGCAAACGAAATCAAATGGAGTTTTACAATGGCCAAATCTACCGAAACTTACCCAGAAATTGATGAGCTGAAAGACGATCTTGCAGCTCTGAAAAAACATATGTCCGAATTGACGGCAAGCCTGAAGCAGGATGGCGTTGATGAAGCAGAAAAAATCGGCGCAAGAGCCAAGGAAAAACTTGGTGAGTTGAAAGACCGGGGAAGCAAGGGTATCGAGCAGATCGAAGGCAAGGTCAGAGAAAAGCCGGGCCAGAGTATTGCGATCGCCTTTGCCGCCGGTTTCTTGGCCAGCATGCTTATGCGGAACCGGAGCTAACCCGTGAATCCGCTGCTGCAAATCCTGCAACAAACGCTCGCCGATAATTTTGCGCCAAAAAAATCAGGCATTTTGCAACGTGGGGCAATGGGGGCGTTTGTTGTGGCCTTAGTCGTGGCTCTATCATTTATTGCGTTATTCTTCCTGGCGCTATCTTTTTACAGCTGGATGCTCATGCATGTTCTGCCTCCTCTTGCGGCGCTGGCCACTGCCGGAAGCATCCTGCTGATATGCCTTGTTGTCGTAACGGCGCTGTACCTCATTTTGAGGTCGAAGCCGAATACACCATCGCAGGCGGATGAGACGGTCCGGATGATCTCGACCGTCGCCGCAATTGCAGGAGACGAACTTGGAAAAACAGCGGAAACCAACCCTAAGACGACGCTGCTTCTTGCGGGAGTCGCCGGCCTTATTGCCGGAAAGTATCTAACTTAGTTGGGAACTTTTTGAGCGATCAGGCGTTGGTTCGGTTGATAATCAAGAGAAAACGAAAGGACAGGCTGATGAATACAATTAGCAAGGAAGCACGCGTAATTTTTATGTTAGGACTTTTCGCCCTTGCGTCCCTCTCTCTTACTGCCTGCGAGACGATGGAAGGTGCCGGCCAGGACATAGAGAAGGCTGGTGAAGCAATTCAGAAAAAAGCAAATGAATAAGTTTACTTGAGCTGGTGTCAGATGGGTAACCGGAACTCTCAATCTGGCAACATGTAACCAATAAAGCCGCCTTCGTCAGGCGGCTTTATCTTTGCAGAAATTGCACCGTTGTCTTCTTTACTGACAATGATCTACAAAACGGTATTGGTAAGGCTCGGCTGGAGTGCATCCTTTCCGTCCATAGTCAATTCTGCCATAATAATCACCGCCTTAGTATGCTATGCTGGCGGGGTTTGGCAGTTTTCGTAGGAAAATGACATGAAGTGGGTGGCCCAGAAACTTTGCGCTGAAGCTGGTGACTACGAATTGTTTGTGGAAAAACAGAAGCAGGACTGGGAATGCGATGAGCCCTTGGATCTGTGGAAGTGGGCAGTCGTGTTCCACGGTACGATTGTGGCGAGCGGCGCGACTAGAGACATGGAAGACGCGCAGCGCATTGCCGAAGCCAGTATACCAAGAGAGACCTAGATAAATTCGTTTGAAGGGTGCGAATAAACCGTTGGTTAGCTTTCCCAGTCTTCACCTACTGGCTTTCTTGACCGGTTCTTTTCCGTGTGTATCAGCCTTTCCGCCTCTTCACGGTCATCGGCGGTCGCATCGTCGGGCAGGGAGTTGTCGTTCTCGAAAACCAAGGCGAATTCATAGAACATCGGAAAATGGTCTGACCCGATATGCGGCTGCCGTTCAATGGACACGAGCTCAAACTCTTCCGAATGGAAAACATGATCCAGGGGCCATCTTAAAAATGGAAAGCGGGCGTCGAAAGAATTGAACATTCCGCGCCCCTGGCGCGGATCCAGCAACTGGGAAATTCTGAGGAACCGCCGGGTTGTTTCTGACCAGGCGACGTCATTGAGATCCCCCGTTACGATCAGCGGCCGTTGCCTTTTTGCGGCTAACTTCCCGGCAACAAGTATCTCTGCATCTCTTCCTTGCGTATCCCGATGTGGAACAGGAGGGTCGGGATGGATGGAAATGAGGTCAAACAAGTGACCTTCTGTGACTTTAAACGAACAATGAAAACTTGGAATTCCTTCATTCAACAAGAACTGGATATCACCTCTTGGCATTTCCAGGCGAGAGGCCAGATACATCCCGTAGCTGTTGTCCTGCGGACAGGAAATTTTTTGAGCATAATCAGTCAGCGATGCGTCAAGGGCGTCAACCCATTGCTGATCAGTTTCCATCAGGATGAGGATATCAGGATCACGGGCGTTAATCAGCTTGATTAGGTCTTGATGTCTTCGATTGCCTTGTTTCACATTACAGACGAATAGGCTTATGACCGACCGTTCCGTATTGTCCGGATGATGCCTGGCGGACTGTTTAGCCCATAGAGGTGTGAAGCGAGCGATGTACACGGCCTGAATAGCGAGCGCCATAGACAGCATGGCGAGGAAGATCAGGCTAACCCAGTTGATGGGCAGAATTACGAGCAGGAAAATGATTGCCGTGATTGACAGGATGGCGAGTTGAAGGCGTCCGAAATCAAATACCCGAACGGCACCATGTGCAATGGGTATAAATGGGATCAGGCTGGCTAAAAAACAGAATGACGCAATTGTGCCTAACACATAATACGACATGAAATTCTTTCAAAAATTATCGGTTGTCAGTATATAGAGGTCGGCGCGAAATTACTGCTACAATTTCATCTTATATTGCCGTGATGGATCGGTTTAGGCCGCGCTCCCCAGGTGCCGTTTAAGAAATTTGATGTGAAAATAAGTTTCATGGAGCAATTGCATTTGTCTCTCAATTAAATTTGTTGTCGCCTCTGGCGGTTCACTTTTAAGCGCTTCGCGGAATTGTTCGAGAGCAACATTCTCCGCCCTTTCCAGCTTTTCTACCAAGGTGAGTTCCATATCATCTATCTCGGTTTTTAAAGGCCCAAAAATATCTGAAGCCCGGCCGTTGCCGATTTTCTCTTCTGATGCTTCACCAACAATCGAATGTGCGTGTAATCTAAGGTTAATGATGACGCTTTCCCGTGTTGAGGCAATCCTTCGGAAGGTTTCCCCCAAACTCCGACTGTTCGTGCGATACGCCGCAGTTGCATAAAATTCGCGCGCGTCTTCGCAAATGTTAATGAGATCACTCAGCGTCTCTATCGTCGTTATTGGCATAATAAAACTTTCTTTTGCCTTCGCGTTCATTCGCATCAGCATCCCAACCAACAAACAGCTGAAAAAAAAGTTCCTGAATGGGGGAACCTTTTGGCGAGTTCGGTGTTTGTCATTTGTGTAACGACTTCTGAACACAAAAGAGGATTAGATAATGCAAAAGAAATTTTTAGCGACAGCATCCATCATCGCCCTTATGGCTGTATCTCCCGCGCTTGCCGGGACCGCAAATACGGAAGACAGCACGGCGAAACAAGCGACTGAGCAGGTTAAAGAAGGCTGGGATAAAACCAAGAAGGCAGTCAAGGAAACTGCCGAGGATGCCTCTGATGCAACGAAGGAAGCTTACAGGGAATTCAAGGCCTTTATCTTCAGTGACGATGACGGCAAACTCGGCGTCGAACAGGTTCAGGTTAATCCTCGTACGACGGCAACGGGCATTATTGGCGAACCCGTTTACAACTTTAATAATGAGCGGGTCGGCGTCGTAGAGGACATTATCCTTGATCAGGACGGCAAGGCCGCCATGGTTATCATTGGTGATGGTGACTTCTTCGGTTTGGGCAAACTCGCGGCATTTGATTATAACGCAATGGTCGAAAAGAATGCGGACGGCGATATTGTCATGCCGCTGACGGAGGAAGCCATCGAGCGTGCCGCGGAATTCTCATTTGACCGGAATGACACAGGCGAGAATGTTCGCATGATGCCGGCCAACGCATACAGCGTGGAAAAACTTCTTGATGCCCAGCTCGTGAACGCGAAAGGCGAGACGCTAGGTGAAGTCGATGACATCGCCTTTAAAAGCGGGCAAGCCAGTCAATTGATCGTGGGATTTGATAAAATTCTCGGCTTTGGCGGCGAAGAAATAAGCTTGGCTTATGACGATGCGAAGCTCGTCAAGGACGGAGATGATGACTACAAATACACGCTTTCTGAAAAGAAGTCCTCGCTTATCAGTAATCACAAATCTTTGATGAACTAAGCGCATTGGGCTAACTGAAAAGGAGAACGAAATGCTAAACCAAGATATCCTGAAGGGTAAGTGGAAGCAGATCAAAGGCGAGGCCCAGAAGAAATGGGGCAAGCTGACCGATGATGATCTGGACCAGATAAATGGTGACCGTGAGATCTTTCTGGGAAAAATACAGGAGAATTACGGAGTTGCCAGAGAAGAAGCTGAAGAAATGCTGGATGATTTCGAAAGAGATCAAGTATCCTAGGCCTACCTGAACTAAGAGAGCGCCGCACTATCTGCGGCGCTCTTTTTTGGTTTTGAATTATTAGCCGGACAACAAAGACAATGTTAGCGGGAAACAGGTAAAGTTCAACGTGACATCGCTCTTGCTGAGTGGCGACAATATAGTGCGGCCTAATAGGGGCGCCATTATTCCAATTTGCGTCAAACAGAGACGAGGAGTCCTTCGTCTGAAGGCACCAAAAATCCGTTCGTCTGATAAAGCAAAGAGCTGATTTATTACACCATTAACAAGCTGTTGCGCGACATTGGATAGAGACGCGGCATTAGCATAAATGATCGCTTCGATCCCAAACCGATCTAAATCTTGGCACGTTCCTTATGAAAAAGTTGACTAGATCAGATTCCGTAGAAAAACTAGGGATTATGGAAAACGACGGACCGCGACCGACATATACGCTTTTCTGGGAAGCGCTATCTGGCGCTATGGTGGTAGAACTTGTTCTTGAGGAAATTGGCGCCAGTTATGAACGACGTTTGATAGACATGGCAAACGGAGAACATCTAACAGATAACTACCGCACCCTAAATCCAACTGGGCAAGTCCCGGCGCTTTTACTGCCGAATGGCGACGTAATAGGTGAAAGTGCTGCAATCGTGCTAACTCTAGGCGAACGACATCCTTCGGCATCGCTCATTCCTTCCGCAACATCAGCCATTCGACCGCATTTTCTAAGGTGGCTTATCTATTTGGCGACGAGCCCATATATGACAATGGTGCAGTTCAACCATCCTGAACGGTTTACATCTATTTCGGCTGTTCATGGCGATCTTGTCGAAAATGCAAAAAGCCGATTGGTTTCTCAGTTTGAGATTTTGGATGGTGCGATTTCAGGTAGCCCATATTTTTTCCAGACGGGATTTTCAGCAGTGGACCTGTACCTGTTCATGTTGGTTAATTTCTTCCCTGCCAAAAGCGAGATTTTTCAGAACTGCAATAAGCTTCGAGGTTTATACGAGGCTGTTGAATGCCGTCCTTCGACGACCCGAATCATTTCGAACCATGTCGTTACTTAAATGGTAAGATCCGGCGGCTGATCGGTTGACAGCGCCTTATTTGGTTATCTCCAAGCCAGTTCTTGAAATTTAATTATCGATGCAGGCGTGTCCATCGGTCACTGATCTGCAGAAATTTCTTGCATTCAAATTCATGTCAATATATTTACATAAATATTGAAAACAAGAACATGGAGTGAGCATGTCAAGACTGGCTATAGTCACAGGTGGAGCGGGCGGTATCGGGGCAGCCATTGCAGCTGAACTCGCAACCCTTGGCAACAATGTTGCAATTCTCGATATCAACAAGGAAGCTGCACAGGAAACCGCCGAGAAGATTTCCGACTCCGTCGGGCGCGACGCCGTTATTGGAGTAGAGGCGGACATATCCGACGATGCCTCCAGCGAAACGGCCTTGAATTTGGTGGTCGAACAGCTGGGGCCGGTTTCCATCCTCGTTAATAATGTCGGCTGGGATCGTATCATGGGCTTTCTGGAGACGGATTCCGCCTTTTGGGACAAAGTCATCGCCGTCAATATGCGTGGGCCTATCGCACTTACACATAAGGTTATCCCGATGATGCTTGAGGCGAAATGGGGTCGGATCATCAATATCGCCTCTGATGCCGGACGCGTCGGTTCTTCCGGTGAGGCCGTTTATTCCGCCTGCAAGGCTGGCATGATCGGTTTCTCCAAGACCCTGGCACGGGAATTTGCCCGCGCGAATATCACGTCAAATGCCGTCTGCCCCGGACCGACCGATACACCACTCCTTAACAATCAGCTAGGTGAGGGCGAAACCGGCCGGAAAATATATGAGGGATTGAAGCGCGCCATTCCAATGAAACGACTGGGCCAGCCCGAGGATCTTGCTGGAATGGTCGGGTTCCTCGCGGGCGACAAGGCTTCTTTTATCACCGGACAGACGATCAGTGTTTCCGGTGGATTGACAATGAACGGATAGGAAAAAAAGAAAAATGAAATACACGGATATTCTCTATGAGGAGCGCGATCATGTGGCCTATATCACCATTAATCGCCCCGAAAAACTCAACGCCTTTCGTCCGCAAACTGTCGATGAACTGATCGAGGCCATAAAGAGTTCCGGCTGGAATAGGGATATTGGTGTCATCGTTCTGACGGGAGTTGGCAATCGCGCCTTCTGCACGGGCGGTGATCAGTCCGATCATGACGGCCAGTATAGCGGTCGCGGGAGTGTCGGGCTCGCCATTGAAGAATTACAGGGAACCATTCGCGATGTTCCTGTGCCGGTAGTCGCAAGAGTGAATGGCTATGCTATTGGCGGTGGGAATGTTCTGGCAACCCTATGTGATTTAACTATTGCGGCGGAAAGTGCGCAATTCGGGCAGGTCGGACCAAAAATGGGATCCGTGGACCCCGGATTTGGAACGGCCCTTTTGGCCCGTTGTGTTGGCGAAAAGAAAGCACGTGAAATATGGTATCTCTGCCGTCGCTACACAGCGCAGGAGGCTTGTGAGATGGGCCTTGTGAACAAGGTTGTGCCGGACGCTGAACTTGATGCGGAAGTGGAGAAATGGTGCCGGGAAATTGTGGAGAAAAGCCCGACGGCCATTACCTTGGCCAAGCGTTCCTTCAATCTTGATACGGAAAATATTCGCGGAATTTCCATGCTCGGTATGCAGGCCGTCAGCCTTTACTACGATACGGAGGAATCGCGAGAAGGGGTCGATGCCTTCATGAACAAACGCAAAGCGGATTTCCGTTCCAAGCGATAATCAGGCCGGGAGGATATCTCGATGACGAATACAGTCGCCTTGAACTTGGCATCTCCTGTTGCAACGCTGACATTACAACGACCACCGCTCAACGCAATATCTGTCGAGTTGATCGAGGATATTGATGCTGCGCTGGACGCTGTCATAGAGGCTGGAGATGTGACTGTTCTGAGGATCAGGAGCGCGGCCAAAGCCTTTTGCGCTGGGGCGGACCTGGTGTCGGTGCGCGAGATCATGGAGGCGGCTGATCCGAGCCATGAGATGTTGCGTTTTGTCGGCCGGTTTCACGAACTTAACAACCGCATCGCCTCCCTCGATATCGTAACGATTGCCGAGATCGAAGGGGCGGCGGTTGGCGGCGGTTTGGAGGTCGCTATGGCCTGTGATTTTCGTGTTGCGACAGTGCGGGCTCGCCTGGGTCTTCCGGAGGCAAAACTCGGGCTTATTCCCGCAGCGGGCGGGACTTTCCGGTTGCGCCAGATTGCGGGAATGTCGGTTGCCCGCCGGCTCATTCTCAGAGGGGAGATAATAAGCGCGAAGGAAGCATTTTCATGTGGTCTCGTTGATTCCCTGGTAGATCCGTCTGAGGTGGATGATGCGGCGGCATTCGAGGCATTTGCTTCGGAAATAGCCGGAAATTCGCATTCTGCTGTCGTTGCCGCAAAGCATTGCCTGGCGACCCCGGTGGAACAAGGGCAGGCAATCGAAACCTCTAAGGTTGCGGCGCTGATTTTAGAGGATGAAACGCAATCCCGGATCAGAAAGTTTCTCGGTCAATAACCCGCTGAAGAAAAACTAACCCAAAATTTCTCGATTATTCCAATCGCGGAGAAAGACGTTACGCGTTCATCTCAGTGAAACGTTATTGACAGAAAAATTAAGACAATATATTTACATGAAAGGGCAGTGGAAAATTATGTCGCCAACTAAAGCAAGTGCCAGGTCGGAAATTGGCGGTGCCGGCAAAAAATTTCCGCTTTTGTCGTCTGCATTAAAAATCGGATCGATGACACTGTCCAATCGTATGATCATGGGGTCCATGCATACGCGGATGGAAACAATGGATCGACCGCTTGAGCGAGAGATAGCATTCTACGAAGCACGGGCACGCGGACATATCGGTATGATCGTATCAGGAGGATTCGCACCGAATAGCCAGGGGCTGATTGATCCGGGCTGTTTCATCATGAATGACGGGATCGATAAAGGATATCATCAGGAACTAACGTCCGCCGTGAAACAGCATGGGGTACGGTTTGTTGCGCAGTTATTGCATGCGGGTCGCTACGCGAAGATTGACGACAGTGTCGCACCAAGCGCACTGAAAGCACCAATAAACTCTAGAATGCCGCGCGCCCTCCCTACGAAGGAAGTCTGGGAAACAATCGCAGACTTCACGTGCGCCGCGCTCAAAGCGAAAGAATGTGGCTATGAGGGGATCGAGCTGATGGGCTCGGAAGGGTATCTCATCAATCAGTTTCTGTCGCCGCGCACCAACCATCGGGATGACGAATTCGGAGGAAGCTGGGAGAACCGGCAGCGGTTCCTTCTCGAAATAGTGCGTTCAATCCGTGCGGCTGCCGGCGATGATTTCCCGATCATGTGTCGTATGTCGATGCTCGAACTGGTGGATGGCGGTATGCCGCAGCGCGAAATTCTGGAGTTGGCCCAAGCCCTTCAGGAAAACGGCGTCAACAGCCTGACGTCTGGTATTGGTTGGCATGAATCCCGTGTTCCGACTGTGGCTCAAGTAACACCCCGGGCGGCGTTCAAAAGGGAAATTGCGGCGGTGAAAGCCGTTGTCGATATCCCGGTGATTGCCACGAACAGGATTAACACGCCGGAGGTCGGTGAAGCGATCCTTGAAGAGGGTGTTGCCGATGCTGTTTATATGGCACGTCCAATGCTGGCCGATCCGGACTTCGCGCGCAAGGTGCTGCATGGAAACGAGAAGCTGATTAATGTTTGCATTGCCTGTAACCAGGCATGTCTGGATCATATTTTCGTCAGCAAAGTTCCCACCTGCCTTGTGAATCCGCGGGCCGCACGCGAGGTGGATTTTCCTGAGGGAAAAACGGACAAGCCAGAGAATATTGCTGTTGTCGGTGGCGGCGTGGCAGGGATGGTGTTTGCAATGGAGGCCGCGGACCGTGGACACAGCGTTACTTTGTTCGAACAAGGAAATTCCCTGGGCGGATTGCTGAACCTGGCCAAAGTTATTCCCAGTAAAGGAGAATTCAACGATTTTATTCGCTATTTGTCGGAGCGATTGTTGGAAACGGGCGTGAATGTTCGTCTTGGGGAGAGAGCGACGCCAGCGTTGCTGGAAGATTATGAGCGGATCGTCATCGCAACCGGAGTTGCTCCCAGAATTCCGGAAATCGAGGGTATCGATCATCCATCCGTTGTCACCTATGAAGACGTGTTGACAGGCAAAATGACGCCGGGCAGACGGGTCGCCGTTATTGGCGCCGGAGGGATTGGTTTCGATACGGCAGAATTTCTGCTGTCTGGCGGTGGTGGTGAGTATGCAAACCGTGAGGATTACGCCAAAGAATATGGTCTCGCCGACAACGCCGATGTTAGTGGCGGGTTTCAACCTGACGCCGCCATGGCCCCAAAAATCCAGCGAGAAATTTTCTTGCTGCAAAGAAGCGAGGGGCGTCTTGGCAAAACTTTATCAATCACGACGGATTGGATCAAGCGAACGAGATTTGCGAAATCCGGGGTTCAGATGCGATCCGGTGTGGACTACCGGCGGATCGACGATAAAGGACTTCACATTACAGTAAATGGAATCGACGAGACACTGGTGGTTGATACAGTCGTGATCTGTGCAGGCCAGATCGCGGAAACATCGCTTGAAAAGCCGCTCCGGGCGAGCGGTAAGACAATCAACATGATAGGGGGGGCATTGTTTGCCACGGAGCTGGATGCCCAGCGGGCCGTCGACGAAGCGACACGGCTCGCCTTATCGATTTGATGAAGATGATTTGAAAGACTGGAGAAAGTTGTCTTCAGACAATACGAAACAATAAGAAGCGGGGAGGTAACATGTATAAATCACATCAAGGACGCGCCGTTAACCTGACGAAAGAGCGAATTGAGGCCATGGTTGAGTGCGGCGCATGGAGTAACAAGCTCATTACTGACTATTTCGATGAATGGGCCTCGAAAAATCCGGATAAACCGGCGATTGTCTCTTATTCAGTGGAATCCAGTGAACGACAGGAAATATCCTATGGTGAATTGCAGGCGCTGTCATTTCAGATTGCCGCCATGCTTCAGTCTCGAGGTGTTGGTCTTGGCGACATTGTGTCGTTTCAGATGGTCAACCGAATTGAAGTAACGGCGATTACTCTCGCCGCTGTCCGGCTTGGCGCTGCGGTCAATCCGCTTATGCCTGTATTACGAACCCGTGAGCTCACGCATATTCTGGAAACAACGGAATCCAATATACTGATAGTAGCGCGGGCATTTCGTGGTTTTAGCTATGAGGAGATGGCCAAAGATTTACAGGCAAATATCAAGACACTCGATCATGTGATTGTGCTGGATGATGATCCGGCGTTCTCTCGCCCCGCCAAGGGACGGGGGGCGGATCTGATCGATGCCGAGCGGCCGGATCCCAACGAGCTTTTTGAGATCATGTTTACTTCCGGTACGACGGGACGGCCAAAAGGCGTGATGCATACCGCAAATACATTGTTTGCAAATATTATGCAGACATCGGAAAGATTTCGCCTGACTGACAATGACGTCATATTCTGCCCCACTCCCATGGCACATCAGCTTGGCTTTCTTTTTGGCGTACTCTCTCCCGCTTACTGTGGATGCACAGCGGTTCTGCTGGATGCCTGGGTGCCGGAAATGGCTGTTGATATTCTGGAGCGGGAAAAAGCGACATTCTGCATGGGGGCGACGCCCTTCCTGACCGATGTTACCAACTATCCGAACATTAAAGAGCGAGATATCGAAAATTTCAGGCTCTTTGTCTCAGGCGGCGCGCCGATCCCGTCGGCTCTTGTTACCAAAGCGATTGAAAATCTTTCTGCCGCAATCGTCTCAGTTTGGGGAATGACTGAAGTGTTGGCGGTGACAACCGTCAAGATCGACGATCCGGCCGAAAAGGCATCGGGGAGCGATGGATGTGTCACGCCCCATACCGAAATCCGGATTGTCAATGAAAGCGGTGAACTTCTGGATTCCGGGCAAGAAGGAACTCTTGAAACGCGGGGTGCAACGATCTGTGTTGGCTATCTCAAACAGCCTGATGCATTTGTGCTGAAGGATGGTTGGTTCGATACCGGAGATTTGGCCCGCATGGATGAGGATGGATATATCCGCATCACGGGCCGAAAGAAGGATATCATCATTCGTGGCGGTGAGAATATTTCAGTCGCGGAGATTGAAGGGCTGCTTTTCAAGCATCCGTCCATTACTGCCGTTGCAATAGTTGCCATGCCGGACGATCGGTTAGGGGAGCGGGCCTGCGCTTATGTTTGTGTCACGCCTGGCTGTGCACTGAAACTTTCCGATATTACGGGCTTTCTTGGAGAGTATGGGGTTGCAAAAGTCTACTACCCGGAAAGGCTTGAAATCATCGATCAGATGCCGATGACCGTAACGGGTAAAATTCAAAAATTTGAATTGCGGGAAAGGGCAAAGGCGTTGGCATAAGGCCAACGCAATTGCGATTTCTTTATTAGATCGTTCCCAGGTTCCGTTGCAGCTTGTCGATGAAGTGCTGGAACTGCACCAACTCCTCTGTCGTGAAATTCACGAGGGCGACGTCGTAAAATTCGGAAATTCGATTAATTAGCTGTTTCCAGATAACCCATCCCTGGGGTGTCAGTTGGACAAGTTTTGCGCGGCCATCGCGCGGGTCCGGCACGCGTTGGCTAATTCCATGATGTTCAAGACGGAGAAGGAGGCCGTTTACATTTTGCCGACTGACCAACAAAAATTCTGACAACTCATTTACACTTACGCCCTCTTCATGGCCGGGTCGTGCCAAAGCGCCGATCACCGACCATTGCTGACTTGTCAGCTTAAGTTCCGATGTCCATTTGGTTCCGGCGGTATGCATGCAGTTTGCCGTTTTAAAGAAACGAAACAACAAACGGTTGCTTAAATGGAACCTTTCGTCACTCGGTACCGTGTCATAAGGCTTGTTTGGGCTTATTTCTGACTTCGACATTACTACTCCATATAATTTGAGGCGACATTATCCCTTGGCATTCTTTTCGTCCAGAAGAATGTCTTATTGCAGGGTATCATGATTTTTAAAAATATGTAAATATATTGACATTAAATACCTTCATCTGTTACTTCTGACGAGACAATAAATTGTCTAATAACAGCGGAGGTACCAACAAATGAAAAGCATATTGAAATATGTGACTATCGCGCTCGTCGGCGGGTTCCTGTCGACACCCGCACAGGCGGAAGTGATGATTACGGGGGCGAGCTGCCTTCCGGAAGGATCCTATTTTTCAAAAAGATTCGAAAACTTTGTCGCCGATGTAAACGAACAGGGAAAAGGGGTCATCCAGATCAACTATCTTGGCGGTGCGCCGGCAATCGGTGATCCGTTCAGCGTTGGTCTCAAAATTGCGAAGGGTGCTTATGACATTGGCAATTGCACGGGTGCATATTATCAAAGCGCACTCCCTATCGCCGATGTCTGGAAATTACTTGAAAGAACCCCGGATGAGCTTCGTGAAAATGGCGGCTGGGACTATATTACGAGATTGCACCGCGAAGTGAACCTGGTTCCGATAGCGCGCCTGCATTACGGCGTGCCATTCCATCTTTACCTTGGACCAGATAACAAAATTGACAGCCCGGACCTCTCCGGCCTGCATCTCAGGGTATCCCCGATTTATACCAATTTCTTCCAAGCCATGGGAGCGACAACACAGCAAACAAGCTCCACGGATATCTTCCCGCTCATGGAAAATGGAACGATTGTCGGCTATGGCTGGCCGATCACCGGGATGCGCCCAGGCTGGGAAACCGTCACAAAATATCGGGTTGACCCTGGGTTCTATGAGGTGGATTTCCAGCTTCTTGTAAATGCGAAAATGTGGGACGGGTTGCCGCAAGAGGCGAGGGATCTAATTCAGAAAATCGCGTTGGAACATGAAGCGAAAGCCGGTGAGCAGGATGCCGCCGATATCGTGAGTGCACAGAAAAAGCAGATAGATGAATTCGGTTTCGAAGTTATCAAGTTCGAAGGTGAAGAAGCCGAAGCCTGGCTCAAAGGCGCTCGTGAAGCGGGTTGGGCCGGTATTGCAAAGATCAATGAAGAACAGGCTAAAGAGCTTCGAAAGACGTTCGCAAAGGAATAATCAAAAACTTTTTCACGGAATCGGGCGAGAGGGTATCTCGTCCGAATTTTCAGAAAGCTGACGTGATGATCAAGCTGCTAGACGCTGGCCTTGGCAAGATCTATGGAAGCGTTGGAAATGTGACAGGTCTTGCAATTGGACTGTTCGCAATTTTCATTGTTCTCGATCTTGTTCTCAGGAAATTCGGCCTGCCCCTAATCGAGGGGTTACAGGAAATTATCGAATACTCCTTGTATGTTGTTGTTTTTCTCGGGGCGCCCTGGGTGCTTCGATTGGGTGCTCATATTCGGGTCGATTTTCTCTCTTCGCTTCTCGGAGAGCGAAATGTCAAGACCCTGGATGTCATGATGAATGTTCTGGGTCTCATTATTAGCCTGTTGCTTGTCTATTATGGCATGCGCAATCTGATGGAGGCGTATCAATTCGGTTCCGCCCAAAGGCAGGTGTTCGTCGTAATGGAGTGGCATCTGCTGATAATCTTCGTGCTCTCGTTTTCCCTATGTGCGGTGGAGTTCTTGCTCCGTATGTGGCGCGGTCATCCCGTATCAGAGGAGACAGCATAGCCATGATTATGGAATGGTATATGGCGCTGGCTCTTTTGATCGGGGCGGTTATCCTCCTTATGTTCGCTGGCGCGTGGGTGGCTTTTGCTTTCTTCGCGGTAAATATACTGGGTGTTTTCGTTTTTCTGCGCGGTGAAATCGGCCTCTCAAGCATGCCAATGGAGTTTGTTCTCTCCATCACCAAATTCAGTTTTGTACCGGTCGCCCTGTTCATTCTGATGGGCGAAATCATGTTGCAAACCGGAGTTGCCTATCGCGCGATCCGCGCGATCGATCCATTGATCAGAAAATTGCCCGGTAGGTTGTCGATTGTGTCCGTGGCCTCAGGCACCGTTTTTTCCGCCCTCACGGGATCGACGATTGCAAATACGGCGATCATGGGGAAGGTGATGCTGCCGGAACAATTGAGCAGGGGCTATAGCCCGACGTTGGCTATGGGGTCGATCATGGCGGTCGGAGGTATTGCCATGCTGATCCCTCCGTCTGCCCTGGCTGTGCTCTTGGCCAGTTTGGCGGAAGGTTCGATTAAGGATTTGCTGTTGGCGGGAGTTATTCCCGGTCTGTTGATGGCGGTTTTGTTTGTTGCCTACATCGTCATTCGCTGTTGGCTCAATCCTTCTCTTTCTCCCGCAGGATCCGACGCGGAGGTCGCTGATCAGCCAAGTGCGTGGAAGGGGTTTTTCACCGATGTGGTGCCGCTTCTTATGATCTTTGGGGTCGTGGTCGGTAGTATTATTTTCAAAATCGCCACACCGGAAGAATCTGCCGCACTTGGATGTATCGCCGCGACCATTGCTTGCCTGTGCTACCGACAGCTTGATCTGAAGACGATGATGAAGGCGCTAAGAGAAACCGCGAAAGTAAATACGATGATCCTGTTTGTCATCGCAGGCTCTGCCACCTTCAGCCAGGTGCTGCAAATTTCCGGCGCGACCGGTGGCTTTTTACGGCTTATCAGTATGTGGGACCTTAGCACGCTGACCGCTCTGCTGTTGATCATTGTCGTGCTGTTGATTTTGGGCGCCTTTATGGATCAGGTCAGCATGATGCTCCTCACTTTGCCGTTCTTCCTGCCATTGGCGGCCTCCAGTGATATCAACCTTCTGGTTTTGCTTATTGTCATGCTTGTCGCGCTGGAGATCAGCTTGCTCACGCCACCATTCGGTTTGCTTCTTTTTGTGATGCAGGGCGTGGCGCCAAACTGGATCAAACTTGGGATGATTTATCGGGCGGCCCTGCCCTTTCTCGGTATTGAGCTATTCGTTCTCGGCCTGATCGTCTTCTGGCCGATGGTAGCGACGTGGCTTCCGATTACTTTTAAATAGGTTTAAAAAATGAATGTTGAAAATCTGCGTGCCGATGTGCATTCGGCGATCAAAAGCCGGCGATCTATCCGCCGCTTTCTACCGACCGAAGTACCCCAGGAAATCCTCGAAAAAATATTGATCGGCGCCGGATATGCGCCAAGCGGTCACAATTCCCAACCCTGGAAAGTTTACATCATTCGGGGAGAGACGAAACAGCGTGTAACCGATGGTATCCTGAAGGCGATTGCAACAGAACCGGAAGAGGATCACCAGCCCGAGTATGACTATTATCCGACAGAGTGGTTTGACCCTTATCTCACGCGGCGGCGCAAAGTCGGCCATGACCTATACGAACTGTTGGGTATCGAACGCTCAGACAAGGCCGCGCGGGAAAAGCAGATGGCTGAAAACTTCAGTTTCTTCGGGGCTCCCGTCGGCATGTTCGTAACCTTTGATAGACGGCTCGCGACCGGTACTTTTATGGATATCGGTATGTTTTTGCAGAGTATTTTTATCGGCGCGCGTGGCGAGGGACTGGATACCTGCGGTCAGGCGGTATTCACCTGGTATCACAAGGTAATTAGAGAAATTCTGCCTATGGAAGAGAATGAATTGTTGGCGTGCGGGCTTTCGCTTGGGTACATCGATCCCGCCGCGCCCGAGAACCGGCTTTTCGCAGAAAAGCTGGAGTTGTCGGATTACTGCGTTTTCCTAGATTAGCAGTATTTCGATGATCCTCCCAGAGGGAGGTCCGGAAACGGACCTCCCCAATTTCCCTTACCTACAGATCAATCGATTTACAGATCAGTTCCTTCATCACCTCGTTGGCGCCGCCATAAATCATCTGTACCCGGGCGTCGGCATACTGCCGGGCAACCGGAGTTTCCATCATATAGCCATATCCGCCATGCAGTTGCAGGCATTCATGAGCGACCAAATTCTGGGTTTCAGTTCCCCAGTATTTCGCCATTGAGGCCGCGGCTGTATCTAGAATTCCCATATCCGCCTTGACGATGCAGTCGTTGACAAACGCCCGGAGCATTTCGGCTTTGGTCTTGAGTTCGGCAAGTTTGAAGCGGGTATTCTGGAAATCCATCAATCTCTGTCCGAATGCCTGCCGCGACCGGACATACTCAATCGTTTGCGCAAGGGTATAGTCAATCGAGCCAAGAGCGACGACGCCAAGGGCAAGCCGTTCCCAAGGGAGCTGTGTCATCATCTGGTAAAATCCCGTACCCTCGCGTTGGCCGAGGAGGTTCTCTCTGGGGATCATGACATCTTCAAAGGAAAGTTCACAGGTATCGCTGCCCATCAGGCCAAGCTTTTCAAACTTCTGGCTGCGGTGCAGGCCCGTCGCGCCATTTGTTTCCAGGACGATAAGCGAAATGTCTTTTGATCTTTCGTTACTGTCCGTCTTCGCCGCGACGATCACCAGATCGGTCGTTGTGCCATGTGTGATAAAAGTTTTGGTGCCATTCAGCTGATAGTTATCACCTTTGCGGACAAGGCGCGATCGAATGGATTGAAGGTCGGATCCACATCCGGGTTCCGTCATGGCGATTGCCGCCACACTTTCTCCTGAGACAAGCCCCGGTATCCAGCGTTGCTTCTGCGCCTCCGTTCCATAGGCGATGATGTAATGCATGACAATGCTCTGGACGATATAGGTCCAGCTGGCATTGCCGCTGGCGGCCAATTCATAAAGCACAATGGCGTCAAACCCTATGTTGCCTCCAGATCCGCCATATTCGGTTGGAATGGAACCGCCCATAAGGCCCTGCTGCCCCGCTAGTTTCCAGAATTCCCGATCTATATAACCTTGCTTGATATAGGCTGGCATCTTTGGCGTCAGATGATCGGCAAAGATTTTGCGCGCTGTCTCCGCGATCAAGCCATGCTCTTCTGTTTTCCAGGTGGCGGTTTCCGTGAATAATTCCATTTTCTGACCTTCTTGAGAGTTCTGTTGTTGTTTGATTTCTATTAGAAGGGCAATCTGCATAAAAGTAAATATGTTTACATAAATTTATAAGAAAGGGCAGAATTCCGGGGCCCGCCTACCGTTTAGAGGGAGAAAATATGAAGGATAGGTACTGCCAGAGGAGAATTGGACTTCGACTGTATCTGGGTAATTCCTTAATTTCCAGGAATGAAAGAAAAGTCCATTCGCTATTTCAGTTTGAGCTCTGAATTCGGAGAAAATCCTTGTTTAGCGTATATTTCCTTAAGGTGCTCAATAAACATACGGACTTTTGCCGGGACAAAGCGGCTTTTCGGATAAACGGCCATAATGTCATAATCGGGCAGTTCATATTTCTCTAAAACAGGAATAAGTTTTCCACTTTTTATGTACTGTTCTACCTCCCAGTAAGATCGCCATTGCAGCCCCAGATCTTGCAGCGTCCAATGATGTAGAATGTCGCCATCATTACAGGAAAAACTACCCTTGACGCGAACATTCACAATATTTCCTTTCAGCTTGAACTTCCATTGACGTTGCAGCGAGCCTCTTAAATTAAAACTGAGGCAGTTATGATCCGCCAAATCGTCTATGGACGTAGGGGTGCCATATTTATCCAGATATTTTTTTGTGGCGCATACTACTCTGCGATTGCGAGCCAACCTGACGGCTGTGCATTTTGGATCAACGACATCGCCAAACCGAATGCTGATGTCATATCTTTCGTTGGCAAAATCAATAAGCTCATCCGAAAGGTTGAACGACATTTCGACATTCGGATATTTTTCCATAAAAGAATGTGCATGAGCCGCGACATGCAGCCGTCCAAAAGAGGCAGGCGCGGAAACCAACAAATGTCCTGATACTTTAAAATTTCGTTCAGACAGGGAACTTTCTAATTGATTGAGTTCGTCTAATAGAACCTTGCAGGTTTTTGCATAGACCGACCCTTCCTCCGTTATCGCCAAATGACGGGTTGAACGATGGATTAATTTTGTTCCAAGGCGTTGCTCCAGCGCGTCGACACGTCTTCCAATCATCGCGGGCGTTACAGATTTCCCAATTGCCGCCTTTGTGAAACTACCGGCCTCAATTGTTGCTAGAAAAGCCTCTATTTGTTTCAATTTATTCATGACTTATTCTATACGTTTAGTAAATAAATAATGTATTTTACTGTATATTATCATACGAATTATTTTGTGCTAGCCTCTTATTTAACAATCTGTTGGCAGGGAACTTTGAGAAATTGGAGCGCCCGTACACAGACTAAAAGACCAAAGACTATCGTCTGAAATTGGAGGAGTGAGCAGTGAAGACCTTATTTGAGAATGTGAATATCTTTGATGGCACCGGTTCGGCATTATTTCCTGGTGAAGTAGTTGTCGAGGATAATTGCATTACTGCAGTTTCAAAAGGTAGCGGGAAAATTCCAAGAGACGGAGCGGAAGTCGTTAACGGTAATGGCGCAACATTAATGCCCGGACTTTGCGAGCCCCACGCGCACATCACTTACCCGAATATGCTCAAGTTAAACGAACTAGGCGATACACCTCCGGAAGAACATATCTTCGTTACGATGCATAACGCGCAAACGATGTTGAATGCCGGCTTTACGAGCCTTTATTCCGCAGCCTCTTCCAAATTACGGACGGAAGTTGTCGTTCGCAATGAAATCAATTCCGGAAGAATTATGGGGCCTCGGTTCCGGGCGGCGTCTCCGGAAATTGTGGCAACGGGCGGCCTCGGAGATGAGCGTCAACTACACATGTACCATCAAGGTATTGAGATTATTGCTGATGGTAAGGATGAACTAATTAAAACGATCAGGACATGTATTCGCGAAGGTGTTGATACGATCAAGATAAATATTTCGGGCGACAATTTCGTGAAAGTTGGTCACGACGGCGTTTGTACCTATACGGCCGAGGAAGTGAAGGCTGCCGCGGACGAAGCTCATGAGCGGGGCGCCTGGTTGTCGTGTCACACACGATCCGATCGTTCGGTGCGCATGGCTCTGGAAAACAAGTTCCGGGTCCTTTATCACTGCGAATATTCCACTGACGAAACGCTCGATATGATCGAGGCTGTTAAAGACGAGGTTTTTATCGCCCCGGCAATTGGAGCGAACTATCGCCTCGCACATCATGCGGAAGAGTGGGGAATTACGCCGGAAGTGGCGGAAAGTATGCATCTCTTCAAGACAATAGATCTGACTATTGATACGTATCAGAAAATGCGCAAACGCGGTATTCGCGTAATGCCGGGCGGAGATTATGGATTTATCTGGAATCCCATCGGGACGAATGCGCGAGATTTTGAATATTTTGTCAATCTGTTTGGGTATCAGCCTGCCGAAGTGTTGAGTGCCGCAACGATGTTGGGCGGGAAAATAATGGATATTCCAAACCTGGGGCTGATCAAAGAGGGCTATCTTGCCGATATCTTGCTCGTAGACGGCGATCCGATAAGTGACATCGCGGTTCTTCAGGACGTTGATAAGATTTTCATGGTCATGAAAGATGGCCAATTCTGCAAAGATACGAAGAAGCTGCAGACCGCAGCGTGATCTGACTTAGTTGCATTTATTTATGAGACGGGCCTAGCACCGGTTGTGGGCCTTTTGGAGACGTGCGTTCAAATTGGAAAAAATGTTGGGGCTCAGGAAGTTAGTTTGACATGAAAATTAATAACAAAATTTTGTCCGTAGAACAGAATGGTGAAGGTGAAACCATCATGATGATTCACGGTTTGGGCGGAAGTTGTAATGCCTGGATGCCCCAACGTGAAGTCTTGTCCAATCATTATCATGTCGTTTGCCACGATCTCGAGGGATCAGGCCGATCGCCCTATCAGGGCGAGCTGTCCATTGAAGGATTTGTGCAGGACGCCCTGTCCCTAATGGACGAACTAAAAATAGACTCGGTACATCTGGTCGGGCACTCGATGGGGACGATTGTCTGTCAGCATTTGGCCGCCAATCATGCTGAGCGGGTTAAAAGTATGGTGTTGATGGGCCCTTTGACAGAGCCGCCCGCCGGCGCGCGCAATGCCTTGAAAGACCGCGCGAAGCTCGCCCGTGAGCAAGGGATGGCGCCGATTGCGGATGCTTTGGTCGAAGCGTCGATTTCCCAGGAAAGCCGAAAGTCCCAGCCCATTGTTTGCGCTTTTGTCCGTGAAATACTTATGGGCCAGGACGCAGAAGGGTATGCCCGGACATGTGAAGCACTTGCGGCAGCGAATTCCGCAAAACTGGAGGCAATCTCATGCCCGACATTACTGTTGACCGGGGATGAAGATAAGGTTGGCAGTCCCGCGGATACCCTGAAAATGGCCCACCAGATCGCCGGATCTAGCTTGAAAATATTCAGCAATACGGGTCATTGGACAGCGATCGAACGGCCCCAGGAAGTCAACAACGCCCTATTGAATTTCTATTTCAGTGTTTCTAACAAACACCTTGGTTGCCATGAAAATCCATAAAAGAAAAGTATCGGCAATTGTGTACTTGATCGTCTTGGCGCTGTTCGCGACTTTTGCCGCATGGGCAATTACAGACAATAAAAATCTGTTCGTCACGGTCAGTATGAATGGTCTGACAATTGCCGCGCTTTATTTTTTGGTTGCGATCGGCTTCACACTAATTTTCGGCCTTTTGAAAAATGTCAATCTAACCCACGGATCTCTTTATCTTCTCGGGGCCTATCTCGGTTATACGGTGGCGGATTTAAGCGGATCCTGGTTGGTCGGTGTGGCCGTCGGGACCTTTGGTGTTGGGATCGTCGGTTTCCTGCTGCAGGTACTGGTCTTTCGCCATATGCAGAACCAGGAGCTGCAACAGGCCCTCGTGACGATCGCCATATCGGTGATATTGGCGGACCTGATGCTTTGGGGGTGGGGCTCTGATATCTATCAGCTCGACCCGCCGGATTGGATGTATGGCGCCGTTGCGATCCCCGTCATCGGAAAATACTCGATCTATAAGTTATTCATCCTTGGGTTTTCTATCTCCGTTGGTTTGGGTCTCTGGCTGCTTCTGAACAAGACCTATCTGGGCGTGATGATACGGGCTGGCGTTGATGACCAGCAGATGCTTTCTGCGATGGGGGTGAATGTACATGTTGTCTTCGCGTTGACGTTCGCTATTGGGGCGGCGATTGCGGGCCTTAGCGGTGTCATCGGGGGGTCCTTGATGTCGATCACGCCGGGTGAGGATACACGTTACTTATTGGCGTCTTTAGTCGTCGTCATCGTTGGCGGCATGGGAAGTATTATAGGGACCGCGCTGGGGGCCATATTGATTGGTTTATCGGAGCAGTACGGCCTTGCCTATGCTCCGACATATGGCGTGATTTTCACCTTTATAATCATGGCTGCCGTATTAATTGCCCGGCCACAGGGCTTGCTGGGGCGGGAGTAATATGGACATTTTTTCTCAAATCCGAAATTCATCCCAGTGGGTGTTTTATCTGTTCGGATTAATCGCCTTGTTGGCTTACCCATCCTTTGCCAATAACTTTTTTGTCTTTCAGATTGGCGCCCTGTCGTTGATTTTGGGAATGATTGCCTTGTCATTGACGCTTCTGGCGGGATATGGCGGCATGGTATCACTCTCTCAAATGTCGATCGCAGGGCTCGCTGGTTACTTCCTGGCGCTGTTTGGTGAAAGTAATGCCGTTCAGAGCCTGCAATTGGCTCCTATTATTGCGGTTCCGGCAGCGATCATTCTGGCGACATTGGTGGCAAGCTTTTTCGGGCTGCTTTCTGTCCGCACTGAAGGCGTTTACACCATCATGATTACCTTGGCGGTTGGTGTCGCGACATTCTACTTCGTGCAGCAGAACTATGTGATTTTCAACGGCTTTCAAGGATTGTCGGGTATTCTGCCGCCGACGGTTTTCGGCACAAACTTTAAAGATCCCGTACCATTTTACTATGTCTCGTTGATGTGTGCCGTATTGGCATATGTCTTCGTAGTCTCGCTTATTCGGTCGCCTTTCGGCGTTGCCCTTCAAGGGATTAGGGATAACCCACGGCGCATGAAGGCCCTCGGATATAACATCTTTTTGCATCGGATCGTTACGCATTCCATTGCCGGCGCTCTTGCCGCGACGGGCGGCGTCTTGCTGGCCTGGTTCAATGGGTTTGTTTCTCCCGGAATTGTCGGCGTGGATGCCATGATCAATATCCTGATCATTGCCGTTATTGGTGGATTGAACCACCCAATTGGCGGCTTTGTCGGGGCGGTGATTTTCATTCTACTACAAAATTTCGCCATCGATTTGGTCGGCAGTGATCGGTTCCGATTATTGGTCGGTTGTGTGTTTTTCCTAATCGTCATTTTTTCACCAAATGGGCTGATCGGTGTTGGATCGAAAATTCTGAATTGGGCGAAGAAAAGGCCAAAAGCAAGTGAGGATAAAATGGGTATGGAGGTAATAAAGGTTGACGATGTTTAAGTATTAGTAAGTAAGAAAATCCAATCATTTTCTCGGAGGAGGTAAGTATGAAGATAACAAAATTCAGACGAGTACTAACTGTAGTAAGTACTCTAACAATCGCTGGCTTTAGTTTTTCCGCGCAAGCAGAAGACGAAATTAAAGTGGGTCTTCTGGCGACATTGGAAGGACCGTTTACTGTCCTGGGACAGGACGCAATTCGAGGCGCGGAGCTTGCCTTGATGGAATGGAAAGGAATGGCCGGGGGCAAAAAGATTGTTTTTGTAAAAGGGTCCTCTAATGCCCAGCCTGATTCCGCCGTCAATGCGACGCGTAAACTGGTTGAGCAGGACAAAGTCGATTTGATGATTGGTCCCCTCTCCGGATCAGAGGGTGTTGCCGTAAAGAACTACTCTCGTACTCAGCCACAGATTACGTTCATTAACGGAAGCTCAGGCGGACAGGAAACAACTCTCGTTGATCCGTCTCCAAACTTCTTTCGATTTAATCTCGATGGCGCCCAAGTGATGGCACCCTTGGGTTCATACGCGTATGACAAGGGTTTTAAGCGGACTATGATTATTGCGGAAGATTATTCGTTTCCGTACTCGCAGGTTCAAGGGTTCATGTCCGGCTTTTGTAAAGCAGGCGGTAAAGTTCCGAAAAAAGCATGGGTTCCGGTCGGCAACAAGGATTTCTCCTCTGTGATTGCCTCTATTCCGGAAGATGTCGATTCTATCCTCGTTGTCCTGGCCGGTGCAGATGCCGTTAATTTCATGCGCCAGTATGAACAGGCAGGTGGAGACAAGCCGTTTATTGCCGGCTCCGTCATGGTTGACCAAACTGTTCTCAGCTATAAAGGCAA
Source organism: Sneathiella chungangensis (assembly GCF_009882935.1). Classification (GTDB taxonomy): domain Bacteria; phylum Pseudomonadota; class Alphaproteobacteria; order Sneathiellales; family Sneathiellaceae; genus Sneathiella; species Sneathiella chungangensis. The sequence goes on along the minus strand of NZ_WTVA01000014.1, from coordinate 236,061 downwards.
GCGTCGTGATGCCTTGATCGGCACTTTGTCATCTGGCTGGACTGCAGACAAACTCGATACCCCGGAATGGAACAAGTTTGTCGCGGAATACCGCAAGTCTTTTGATGACGCATTTCCTGCACCTTCCTTCTTTGCATTTGCCTATTACAGCAACGTAAAGGCAATGCTGGAAGCTCTGGACCAGGTAAATGGTGATTTGTCAGACGGTCAGGCGAAATTCAGAAACGCGCTTCAGAACCTTCAGCTTCAGACGCCGGTTGGTTTGATTACGTTGGATGAAAACCGCCACGCGGTCGGACCGGCATTCATTACTGAAATCATCAAGAATGACGAAGGTGATCTTGTCTCTGAAGTCGTGCAGACAGTGCCAAAAATTGATCAGAAGCTGAATCTTTCTGCAGCGGAGTTCGATGCAATGGGCATTGGTTCACGTGAATCACCGTCCTGTCCATAGCTTTGAAACCTGTATTGGCTAAATGCTAGTAAAAAGTCAAAAAAAGGAAATTGATCAATAATGACTTATGCATTGTCCATTGTTGATTTAACGATTTCGTTTGGAGAGTTCACTGTGCTTGATAAAGTCACAGTGAACTTCTCTCCAGGGGAGCGTCATGCGATATTGGGGCCAAATGGGGCGGGCAAAACAACCTTGTTTAACCTGATAACCGGTGACTTGAAACCGACGTCCGGGACCATTGAATTTTATGGGAATGACGTAACCAACACGTCGACACATAAAAGAATTCGCCTGGGAATGAGGCGTACTTATCAATCTTCGCTGCTGTTCAAAGATCTCACCGTCCGTGACAATATTTTTGCGGCCGTGCGCGGAATAAAAGCAGGCCGAATGAAGGTGCTTCCTTTGTCAAAAGATCATAGCGATGTGATTGATACGGAAAAACTGATTGGCCGTGTCCATTTGAAAGATGTCGCGGATAAGAAGGTCGTCGATTTGTCTCATGGCCAGCAACGTCAGCTGGAAATAGGCATGGCGATGGCCGGTGAGCCAAAATTTATTCTATTGGATGAACCCGCAGCCGGGCTATCGCCAAAGGAGCGTGACGACCTGGTCAGGTTGCTTGAAGGCCTGCCCTCGGAGATTGGTTTTGTGATCATTGAACACGATCTCGATATCGCGCTCAAAGTCGTTGAGCAAGTAACAGTCATGAGTAATGGCAAAATTATTGCCTCAGAGTCACCCCAGGAAATAGTCAAAAACCCCCAGGTGCAGGCGATTTACATGGGCACCCATGACCATAAAGGTAACATGCATGCATAGCCAGAATTCAGCCGCTGATTTGCCCGTATGCGAAAGTCGACGTCCTCCTATTCTGGAGGTGCGTAATTTCAATGTGCATTATGGAAGAGCTCATATTGTCCAGGAAGTATCGTTGGAACTGACACAGGGCATCCTCGGTATCGTTGGTCGGAATGGCATGGGGAAAACAAGCCTTTGTAATGGTATTACCGGACTTACACCAGGCATCGGGGACGTCTTTCTGAAGGGAGATAACATTTGCGGATTGTCGCCCCACGCCATAACGCGAAAGGGGATGGCCTATGTACCGCAAGGGCGGAGGCTATGGAATTCGCTCAATGTCCATGAACATTTGAAGTTAGCCGGTAAAGGAAAAACCGGAAATTGGTCTATTGATCGTATTTATGAACATTTTCCGAGACTGGCGGAGCGGAAAACCCACCTTGGTAAGGAGCTCTCTGGCGGCGAGCAACAGATGGTCGCCATTGCAAGAGCATTACTGCTGAACCCGGCATTGATTGTAATGGATGAGCCGACGGAAGGTTTGGCGCCGGTGATTGTCAGCCAAATGATTGATCTTTTCAATAATCTGGCGGCAACAGAAGAGCTTACAATTTTGCTGATTGAACAGAACCTGAATGTTGTTTTGGAGGTCGCCGACAATGTTTCGGTGATGATCAATGGCCGGCTTGGCGAGACCATTCCTGCTCGGCAGCTATGGGGAGATACCGAAATGCAGAAACGGCTTTTTGGTTTTAGTGATGAAGCAGAACCAGAATGACAACCCACGAGAGCGGCAGTTAGAGCGCCGTCGACTTCGTAACAAATAATTCAAATCTGAAAATTGGAGGAAGGATAAAAAAATGACCAAGAATATTGGATTCATCGGTCTTGGAACCATGGGGAAAGTAATCGTTAAACGGTTGATGGATTCTGGTTACACAGTAACTGTTTGGAATAGAACGAAAGAGGCCGGGAACGACCTGGTAAAGGCAGGGGCAATCTGGGCGAACAGTCCGAAAGAAGTTGCCGCGCAGAATGACATCGTTTTTTCCATGGTATCTGACGCACCGGCGACAGAGGCTGTGATATTCGGTAAAGACGGCTTGATTGAAGGCGCCCATCCAAACCTGATTATTATTGATTCCGCGAGTATTGCACCGGAATATTCCATTGCCCATGCGGAACGCGCCCAGGAAAAGAATGTCGCAATATTGGATGCCCCTGTATCGGGAGGTCCAAAGGTTGCGGAAAGCGGTACGCTCGGCATTATGGTTGGCGGCCCGGAAGAAGCGTTTAAAACCTGCGAGCCGCTCCTAAAAGTACTTGGAAGCATGGTGTTGTATACCGGTAAGAGCGGTAACGGCACGACGCTTAAATTGATTGCCAATCTGGTTATGGGTGTTGCTATCCAGGCCTCTGCCGAGGCTCTCGTGCTTGCGGCAAAAATCGGTATTGATCCTCAAGTCGTCATCGACATTACCTCTCTTCCGGGAACCGGTCCGCAAACGGGTGCAATGGCAACGCGAGGCCCCCGTATGATCGCACATAATTTCTTCCCACCTCATTTCTCGGCCAACAATATGGACAAAGATCTGACGGGTGCGATGCGGCTTGCGGAAAAGCATGGTGTCTCCCTGCCAACGGTGAGTGCATCACGTGAAGTGTTGCGGGCCGTGAAATCGCAAGGCAATGGCCAGAATGACTCGAGTTCAATTGTGACAGTGTTGGAAGCTATGGCCGCCACATCTGTCAAACGCAGCTAACCGTTAAAATTATTTAGTACACAGAAAGGAACATTGACATGGCAAAAACTGCTCTCAAACCAAAAGAATGGACGCCAAGAGGACCGTTTAGTCTAGGCGTGAAGGCTGGCAACATGATCTTTATCGCTGGCCAGATCCCGCAAGATAACGATGGAAATCCCTTTGCGCCCGGTGATGTCAAAGAGCAAACACGAGTTGTCATTGGCAAGATCAAAACAATTCTCGCAGAAGGTGGAATGACACTTGACGACGTTGTTTCGACAACCGTCTATCTTCAGTCTTTGGCCGACTATGATGAAATGAATGAAGTTTATTCGTCTATGTTTAAACCGGAGTATCCTGCGCGTGCAACTATCCGGGCGGATCTTGCAGGGAAGGGACTACTTGTGGAGATTTCCGCAATCGCTGTAAAAGGTTAATCCATAGCCCCAGGAGAGCGTTCGGTTTTATTGTCAAGTAAAACGGGACGCTCTCTTACTACCCGCTGGATTGGCGGTGCACTAGCGAACGATGCGCTAATCATCCCATTGAACGTCAAATTTGGTTACAATGTCTCTGACCTGAGAGTCATTCAGTAAGTTTGGCTGTAGCCTGTGGGTTAGAAGCGTCAATTTTGCCGTTTCTTCCAATTCTTCCATGGCATAGACGGCCGCTTCGAGATCCTTGCCCGCGACAACAGGACCGTGATGCGCCAGCAAAACGGCACTGCGCTTTCCCGCCAACCCTCGGATAGCGTCTCCCATAGCCGGGTCGCCCGGCATGAAATAGGGAAGCAGTTTTACCTTGCCCAGTTTCATAATGCCGTAAGCCGTAATCGGCGGCAGTACATTTTCCGGATCTATGTCAGGCAAAACGGAAAGTGCGACAGAGTGACTTGAATGCAAATGCACGACAGCGCCCGTGATGCCCGGCCTTGTTTCATAAAATGCGGAATGGAGCGCCATTTCCTTGGTTGCCTGATCTCCGGAGCTATAGGAAAAATCCTGATTTAAAAGAGTGAGTCGCGCTGGATCCAGTCGGCCAAAACTGCTGCCCGTCGGTGTTACCAGCAATTGCCCATTTGAAAGTCGCAACGAGATATTACCCGACGCGCTTCCCGTCAGGCCACGGTCATATATTGACTTTGCCATCTCGCAAATCTGTTCCCGCGACCGGTTTTCTTCTGAGGTCATGAGTTTAATAATTCCAGGGCGTCTGAGAAGAAACTCTCTGTTCCGAAATTTCCGGATTTCAGGGCAAGCGCAATATTAATTCCATTTGATTTGGAGAAAGTCCAGGGGACGCCTGGAACGATTTCCGCACCGACCGTTAGCTGCTCTATTTCAAGCGCTTTGGTCACGGCACCGGACGTTTCGCCGCCAGCAACAACAAATCGATGTCGGCCCTGATTTCGTGCATCGACAGCCAATCTGGCTAAGGCATTTTCGACAATTTCACCTGCTTTCTCAGTGCCCAGTTTTTCCTGTACCTTGCGGACGGCATCGGGCTCCGCCGTTGCATAAATCAAGGGGACAACATCTTTAGGTATGTTTTGAAGCCATTCCCGCACTGGTTGATCGCCATTATTGGCAAGGTCCAGCGGATCAAGCTTGTAACACTCTGCCTGGTTTGAGAATGCAGCCACCTGGGCGCGGGTCATGGCAGAACAGCTGCCAGAAAGGACAATCGCTCCCTCATCCAGTTGCGGGGCGGTATATTCTGAAGCGTCCTGCGCCAGCAATCCGTCCGACATATAAAAATCCGGCAATGCCATGGCGACGGCGCTGCCCCCGGTTATCAATGGCATATTGCGGCAGGCGTCAGCAATCACACGGAGATCGCCGTTTGCTACCGCATCGACCACAACATGCACGACACCGTCGTCACGTAAATCATCCAGTCTCGCTCGCAAGGCGTCAGGCCCGGAGGCGACGCACAGCCGATTGGCCAACCCAACGGGAGCCGTTGTTTGCGGTGTTAAGAGCCGGATTAAGTTACTGTCGCGCATAGGTGTGAGCGGGTGATCCTTCATCGGGCTTTCCGCGAGCGGTTGCTCCCCCACAAACAAATTTCCCATAAAAATGCTCCGCCCGTTTTCGGGAAAAGCCGGGCAATAAATTGTCTGATCTATCTTGAGATCCGCCATTATGGCTTCTGCGACTGGCCCGATATTACCTTTATCGGTGCTATCGAATGTAGAGCAATATTTCCAAAAGAAACGGGAAGCACCGGTTTGTTTTAACCAGGATAGTGCGCTCAGGCATTCGGCTATTGCGTCTTCAGTAGGAGAGGTTCTGCATTTCAGTGCAATGACTTCAAATGCGGCGGTGTTCGTTGGGGGTGTCTTTGGCACGCCTATACGCAAGTTGACTTTCACACCAGAGCGCGCCAGCACGCCAGCAAGATCAGTAGCGCCCGTAAAATCATCCGCAATACAACCTAATATTGTTTTCATATTGCCTTTCCTGACAATCTGTTTCTTTCTTTATGACGCTATCATTTTCAACGGGTTAGGTCATCAAATGATATTATGCGGCAGTCGTTTCGTAATGCAAGTGCAGATGATTTTTGAATTTAATCAGGAATTACTTCGTGAGCCTAAATAAGGATTTTTATGTAAATCCAGTTTTTTGAGGCACTTACATGTAACTATATATTTCTATTTCTCCGTTGCTTACGGGGCCTGATATTTTTTACTAATAAGCCGGCTAGTTGAGAGCGATTTTTCCCCTCTATTTTACTATTAATCTTGCCTCAGGCATGAGCAGAGGAAACCCGATCTTTGGCCGTGTCTTAATAGTTCCGGAAACTAAATATGACAACACAGAACCCATTTCGCCTTTTCGCTGATTTCAGCAATATTGGTGCGATAGAAAGTCAGTTTGCCAAGAAGAGCGCCCTGCTTAGTGGCAACAACATCGCTATCTCGCCGAAAAATATGTCTGCCATTATTGCGCGGAATGAGATAGAGGAATGACTGGTCGTAAAGACGGTGCCATTCTTGAGCGCCGCATATCCAATCAAGAAATTTTCTTACTCCGGCCGAGAACAGAGTTGTCACCTGAATTTACGAAAATACGCCCGAGGAATCGAAAGGTTATAAAATGAGTGAGCTGCCCCCCTGTCCACAATGTCAGTCTCCTTACGTTTATGAGGATGGCGGCCTGCGAATATGTCCGGAATGTGCCCATGAATGGGCCATAGCCGAAGCCGAAGGGGCATCCGATACCCTATCTGTCCGTGATGCGAATGGCGCGGAATTACGGGATGGCGATACAATAACGGTTATCAAAGATCTGAAGGTCAAGGGATCTTCTTCCGTAGTAAAGGTCGGAACCAAGGTAAAGAATATCCGGCTCGTTGACGGTGACCATGATATTGATTGCAAAATCCCTGGCATTGGCCAAATGGGCCTGAAGTCGGAATTTGTAAAGAAAGTCGCTGATTAAGGACTGTTTCTGAGGGAATGGGATGGAGTTGAACGCAATCTCACCGCCCAAAAGAAATTCTCTCGTTTACTAAAGCCCGAGTTGGTTAAGCGGTAGCAAAATTGTTTCGCGTGGACTTTGCTGAATTTTGCGATACTGAGGCGATCTCGCGTGAAGCGCTTGACTGTTAAACAGGGATTCCGGCAGATGCGGGTTGAATTTCTGTGCCCAATCTCGATCCAAAAACAGCTCTCAGCCAGAGTTTAGATAGCAGTTCGGCGACGTCTTCCGGAGAGCCGGAATGCTCTACAAGAATTGGATCCCTTCGGACATAAAGGCTGGCAAGATATTCATCGACCATCCCGCCTGCCGCATAGACAACCAATAAGCCTTCGGGGTTTTCTGAAAGCGGCTTTCTTGTACGACGGGCAATTGCTTCGGCGGTTCGCTTGTTCCAGTTGCTATTCAATGTTTGATAAATTTCTTCAAACTTCGTCGACTCTTCCGTCATTTGCATCAGGCAACGCAGGAGCCCTTTGTTGAGATGGAATTGCTCCACATAGGCCAACGTCGTGAAATATGCTGATTCGGACAAACTATTGCGGTTTTTGCCCGCTTCTTTAAGAGCCTGATATATATGGTGGACGAACTTCGAAAGGGTCGTGGTGGCGATATCCATTTTATCTTCGAAATAGAGGTAAAATGTCCCTTGAGAAACGCCTGATTCCTTGCATATGTCGACTATACGCAAATCGTGAAAAAACGTATCTTGAAGCAGCTTCGCTGTGGCAATCATCAGCCTGAGCTTTGTGCGCTCCCCTTTTTTTAAGCCGTCGTCCTTGGTTTGTTTTTCCAAAACCTTGTTGAAGGGAATATATTGTTGCATATTCTCGTTGCTCCCTGATGCATCGCCTTCTGTATATATCTTTTGTTGTGGAAATTGAACCGCGGAAAGAAACAGCACTTGCAAAAATGGCGATGCTTGCAATATAAATAAATATGATGTCATGTTTTGTAAATGTCAATATCAATCAGAATCCCGGTGATTGGTTTGAATTGATTTTCAAACAGATGATTTGATCAAAAAGGAATAAATTATGGCGTTAGTTGAGGGCGCAGATTTTGTCAAATTGGAGGAGCTTTCGGCCCTTCGCCAAAGTTCGTGGGAGCGACAGATTGAGTATGTGTCGAAGTGCTCTGCTTTCTTTCAGCAGCAATGGGAAGGGAGAACACCGCCTCGTTCCTTAAAAGACATTGCGGCGCTTCCGCTATGCGATAAGGGAATGTTGCGTATCTCTCAGGCAAATCATCCTCCCTTTGGAGACTACCTTGCGGCTCCGGATGAAAGCGTCAATCGCCTGCACAGAACATCCGGCACAACGGGGCAGGCGATGAACCTGGCTCTGTCTGCGCGGGATAGCCATGTCACGGCGGTTGTCGGCGGGCGCAGTCAACGGGCGGCGGGGCTCGGCCCCGGGCATCGCGTCGTTCACTGCCTGAATTATCAGATGTGGATGGGGGGGCTCACGGATCATATGACACTCGAGCAGACGGGCGCCCTCGTCGTGCCGTTTGGCGTTGGCAGTACGAAGCTCCTTATTCAGACGATCCTTGACCTCAAAATAACAGCCATTTCCTGCACGCCGTCCTATCCGGCTGTCTTGGAGCAGGTGATTGCAGAACACTTTCCCGACATAACGCCGCGTGATTTGGGGCTGAAGCTTGGATTGTTTGGCGGTGAAGCCGGTTTGGATAGCCCTGATTTGCGTCGCCGGCTGAAAGGGATCTGGGGAATGGAGCCTCGCAATGCAAATTACGGCGTATCGGATGTCTTCTGTAATTTTGCCAGCCAATGTGAACATGACACGGATCTCCATTTTCTCGGCGCTGACGTCCTGTATCCCGAATTGATCGATCCGGACACGGCGGAAGTGCTTCCGATTCAGCCCGGGATAAGCGGCGAACTCGTCCTTACGCATCTTGAAAGAGACTGTCAGCCACTGGTTCGTTTCAGGACGGGGGACGTGCTGAAGATAACCGCGACCGATCCCTGCAAATGCGGTCGCACCGGTTTCCGATTTCGGGTGATCGGACGGAGTGACGATATGGTTGTTGTTCGCGGCATCAATGTCTTTCCGACCATGGTTGCCGCCGTCATCAATGGAAACGACCGGCTATCGGGAGAATACCGCATACGTCTTAATGGCTCGGGTCCATATTCACAGCTCCCCCTGGAAGTGGAATTGGCCTCCAAGGCGGCATCCGGAGAAGAGCTGGCGGCCGAGGTTGAACGGCAGATTAAGGAAAAGCTTGGTGTGACCGCATCGGTGACACTGGTTGATCCAGGCGGGCTTCCCCGGACGTCGGGGAAAACAAAACGAGTAGTAAGAGAGGATTTGGCATGAATAACGCCGTGAAACTTCATGTCGAGGGCGGCGTGGCCGACATTCGACTTAATCGGCCGGAACGACTCAACGCGATAAATCCCGATCTTCTTCATGGTTTTGCCGATGCGCTTAAGGCGGCGCAGTCCGACCCGAAGGTTGGCGTTATCTTGATACGAGGCGAGGGCCGGGCCTTCTGCGCTGGTGATGACCTCAAGGAGTTTGGCCAGCAACGGGCAGGGGAACGCGAGACACGCCGATTTATCGAAGATATCCAGGTGATTACCGACTTGATAATGAACGGCGAGAAAATCGTCATTGGCGCGATACATGGTTGGGCCGTCGGTGGGGGTCTGGAATGGGTGATCAACTGCGACATGGCAATTATGTCTGAAAGCTGCAAATGCTTCTTTCCGGAAATTAACCTTGGGCTGTTCGTTACTGGGGGCGTGAGCTCCTTGTTGCCAAACCAGGTCGGGCTTCAAAAGGCAAAGGAGCTCATTTTGCTGGGAGAGCATATTACGGCGCAGCAGGCGCTCGACATGGGGCTCGTCTGCCGCGTTGTCCCGGATGCCGATCTGGAAAAGGCAGCTCGTGAACTTGCCGCCAAAATTGCGGCCCTTCCCAAAATTGCGCGGGAGAGTGTTAAAAAGGTTCTGAACCGGAGCTTCCAGCTCCCCATAAGTGAGGCGATGGCCCTCGAAACCAACGCAACAGTCAAATGCTTCCTCGATCCAGAAGCAATGACGCGTATCGAGGGAAAGCTGGATAAGTAAGTGATAATAAATTTCCCCTATGCCTACTAATATCTTTCAATAAAGAGGCATAGGGGGATCTTCTCTTAATCACAAGACAGATTTAATCCTCGCGCTACAAGGCTTTGGCAAGAGCTGGGAGGCGATCTCGCCAAGGTTGAGCGCGTTCAATCTGTCCGGCGAGTTGTAAGAGAATGTCTTCGCCGCCAAATCGTGCGGCAAACTGAACCCCTACAGGAAGACCTTGGCTTGTCCAGTGAAGAGGCAATGTTATTGCCGGTTGCCCTGTCACATTATAAAGCGGGGTATATGCTGAAAAATCCCAGACATGGTCTGTATATCCTTCGCCCGTTGTGTAATCGAAGGATGAGCGGGGTAAGGGCGGCTGAGACAGCGTTGGCGATAAAATAACATCGTATTTTTCATGAAACGAAGCAAGCCGTCGTCCAATCTCGTGGGTTTTTCGCGACGCAAGATAGAAATCTGCACCCGTCGCGTTAAGGCCAGCTTCCAGAAATGACCAGATTGCGGGCAGGAAATCAGATTCACGAACATCCGGGAGGCCTTTAAGCTTCGCTTTGGATTTGACATTCGCATACATTCCAACACCAAGAATTACAGTAGTTGCGTGCGCCAATCCATCTTCTTCCCAATGAATGCCAAGGTCCGTTTCTTCAACAATATGGCCCATTGATTCACATAATTTTGCCGCCTGGGTTGTCGCTGTGATGCATTCCGGATGTACATCCGTGTCGATTGGAGGACGGTTGCAAAGTGCTATTCTCAATTGCTTGGGGTCGCGTTTCGTCAATTCGAGATAACTGGCTGGCGCCGGGGGAGCCCAATAGGGGTCACCGTAGTCCGGCATTGCGGTCGCATCGAGCATGGCCGCGCTGTCGCGAACCGACCAAGTGCAGACATGTTGTGTGCTCATCCCGATTAATTCATCGCCGACATCCGGCCCATATGTGACACGGCCTTTTGACGGCTTTAGTCCAACCACTCCGCAGCAGGAGGAGGGGATCCGGATTGACCCCATGCCATCACTTCCATGGGCGGCGGGAACTATGCGAGCCGCGACGGCAGCAGCCGACCCGCCGCTGGAACCGCCTGATGTATGTTCTGGAGACCAGGGATTAGAAGTCGGGCCAAACAACGTATTATAGGTATCCGCAGCGAGGCCCATTTCGGGTACATTTGTTTTCCCGAACATGACCAATCCCGCTTTTTTATATCGGAGTGTTACTTCACTGTCGAAGTCCGGCGTGGTGGCCATGAATGCGTTGCCGGCCGTATTCTCCGTTCCCTTATAGGACGCGCGAAGATCTTTCAGGAGGAAAGGAACACCCTCAAATGGTCCATCGCCAACACCATTGCTAATCTGATCGCGGGCTAAGTCTTCAAACAAATTAATGACAGCGTTAATTTCTGGATTGATGCGTTCGAGGCGGCGAAGGGCGACATCCAGCAGTTCGGTAGGCGTCACTTCCTTGTTTTTGACAAGTTCACCGAGGCCAACGGCATCCGTATTAATGTAATCTGATTCGCTGATCATTTTGTTGTATCCCACTTCCAGAGAGCGTTGATGGTGGCGCATCCATTGAGTTTTTATCCTTACCAAATAGACGCAACGGCTTTATTCACGAAATTTTTCAAAAGCGAGTTAGGTGGTTGTTATTACATGAATGTCGCTTGAAGAATCTCCTCTTGAATAACTTTTCCACAAATAATTTTTGTTAGAAAAATTAACGGTTGTAAAAAACAAAAACTGATGTCATGTTTATCATTATGTTATTATTGCAGTCAACAGTCAATTGCGGCAGTCGCAGAAATCGGAGGAGATGTAGATGAAGCGCATTTTAGTAGCAGCAGCCATGCTGTTTGGGGTCACGATGCAGGCACATGCGGAGGATCCGATCAAAATTACTGTTATTCAGGATGTCACTGGTAGTGCCGTGCTGGAATCCTATGCCAATCAGGTCTATCGCGGATTTGATTTGGGTATTCAGTGGGCAACGGAAGGCACGGGAAAAGTTCTCGGTCGTGATATCGAGGTTATACGAAAAGATACAACGATCAAGCCGGATCGGGCGAGAGCGCTGTTGGCGGAAGCTTATGAAGACGGATCTGTCATCGTGGTCGGCTCGACGTCATCCGGTATCACGAAATCAATGTTGCCCGTGGCTCAGGATTATGAAAAAATCCTCCTTGTTGCGCCCGCTGTCGCCGATTCCATCACCGGCGAGGACTGGAACCGTTTTATTTTTAAATCTTCCCGAAACAACTCTTTCGATATGCAGGCCCAGGCAATTGCGATGCGCCTCGATGAAAATACATCCATAGGCATTATCGGTGAAGATTATGCCTTCGTGCGGGATGGTGCGGCCGCTTTGAAGGAAGCCGTCAAAAAGTATGGCGCAACTGTTGCGGCAGAAGAGTTTGTGGAAGTAAATGCGACCGATCTTACACCGGCACTGGAACGGATTGCGCAGAAGATGGAGAATGTGAAAGGCAGAAAAATCCTTTTTGCATATTTTGGGTTTTTGCCCAACTATATGGGCAAAATCATGAACTGGGGACCGGAGCGACATGACATTGAACCAACGTCTATTGTCACGACTTTGCCCACGCTTGAATCGTTCAAGTCGGTGCCGGGAATGGAAGGTGCCGCCTTCTATTATTACGATTTGGAAAATAATGAGATTAACGACTGGTTCGTCGCCGAGCATCAAAAACAATTTGGCACACCGCCGGATTTCTTCACTGTGGAGGGTTTTGCCGCCGCATCTGCTGTCGTGACGGCCTTGAAGAAAGCAAACTCGACGGAAACAGAGGACCTGATTGCAGCGATGGAAGGAATGGAATTTCCATCTGTTCGCGGGCCAAGAACCTTCCGTGCTGAGGATCATCAAGCGATGATGCCAATGTATCATGTGAAACTTGCCAATGAAGAAGGTGTTGCCTGGGCGGTACCAAAACTTGTTCGCAAGATTGAACCCGAAGAGTTCGATATTCCTATCCGCAACAAAAGATAGTGAGTGGCGCGCCGGGATGCTTTTTATGTTCCGGCGCGCAAATTTTTTAGTGATTAGTAGTTAGAAATTGTCGTTACAAAGGATCGCTTTTATGGTTTCCGCACCCAACATTGCTGACCATTGCCCAGTTATCGAAACCAAAAATCTTTCGGTCAGTTTCGGCGGGCATTTAGCGGTCAGTGATGTTTCCTGTTGTTTCGAAGAAGGGACATTGACGGCCATTGTTGGGCCGAATGGTGCGGGTAAAACGACTTATTTCAATCTTATTTCGGGTCAACTTAAATCGACGTCCGGACATGTCTTTCTTAACGGTGAGGAAATTACCCAATACCCGGTGGCCCGTCGGGCACAATGCGGCATCGGACGCGCCTTTCAGCTGACCAATCTGTTTCCGGAGCTAACCGTCCAGGAAAATATCCGCCTGGCGGTTCAGTCTATGGCGAAGACCCGGGACAGTTTTTTGACCCTTTGGAGTAGCCACACAGAACTAATCGAAAAGGCGGATCACTTCCTGGAGCTTGCCGGTCTTGGACAATATGCCAAGGCGAATGCCTCAACTCTGAGCCATGGCAATCAGCGTAAACTTGAGGTCGCCATACTGATGGCTCTCGAGCCTCGTGTTTATATGTTCGATGAACCAACAGCCGGGATGAGTGTTGATGAAGTGCCAATCGTTCTTGATTTAATCAAGCGCGTAAAGTCTGAGGGAAACAAGACGATACTGCTCGTGGAGCATAAACTTGATGTCATCCGTTCACTCGCTGATCGCATTGTCGTTTTGAACAATGGTGAAGTTGTGGCAGATGGGGATCCGACAACGGTTATGGCATCAGATATTGTTCGTGAAGCGTATCTCGGTCGGGCAAGGCAGGATAGAGTAGGAGCCGCCAAATGACGCAGCCAATTCTGCAGCTGGAAAACGTCCATACCTATATTGAACAGTATCACATTCTTCAGGGCATTACATTTGACGTGGCAGAGAATGGGTTCACTGTTATCGTCGGTCGCAATGGCGCCGGGAAAACAACGACGCTGCGGACAATCATTGGATTATGGCAGGCCAAATCTGGAACCGTGAAACTGCGCGGGCAGGAAATTCAGGGCCAGGCAACCTCTGAAATAGCGCGGGCAGGCGTCGCCTACGTCCCCGAGAATATGGGGATTTTCGGCGACCTTTCGGTTCGCGAAAATATGATCCTAGCGGCCCGGCGTGGAAAGTTCGATACGGATCGCCTTGAATGGATTTTCGGTTTGTTCCCACCGATAAAAAAATTCTGGAACCTCGCGGCGGGAAATCTGTCCGGGGGCCAAAAGCAAATGCTTGCAATCGCGCGCGCCATCATCGAGCCAAGTGATTTACTTCTCATTGACGAGCCGACCAAGGGCATCGCCCCGGCAATCATTGAAGACATGATCGATGCGTTTCTCGAATTAAAGCGCATGCAAACCACTATTCTCTTGGTTGAGCAGAATTTTTCCTTTGCCGCGGCGCTTGGTGATGATGTCGTTGTGATAGATGACGGCCAAGTGGTTCATCGAGGTGCTATGGACACTCTCTCAAGCAACCCGGATCTTCAGCAACAGTATCTCGGACTCGCACTCAATGAATAGACAAGATATCTCAGAAACCGCCATTTCCATTGGTTCTACGACAAACCTGTTGAAGCGAGACTGGCTCCCGATCATGATCGTCATCGCCGCCGCATTAATAGCGCTGGCCTTCGTTGGATCGCCGAGCATCTGGCTGACGTTGACGTTAGCGGGCCTGGCCATGGGAATGATGGTATTCATCGTTGCCTCCGGATTGACACTCATCTTTGGCCTGATGGACGTTTTGAATTTCGGTCATGGGGCATTTGTAACCGTTGGCGCATATCTCGCCTATGCCGTGCTGACAATGATGACCGGGTTGACGGTCGCCGACAATCTGCTTTTGAACGTCCTCGCGCTAATAGCCGTTGTCGTTGTTGCTGCCGTCGGGGCGGGCCTTCTTGGCTGGATATTCGAGCGGATAATTGTTCGACGCGTTTACGGGGATCACCTGAAGCAAATTCTGATCACCATGGGCGGCATGATCGTCATTGAACAGGTTGTCATGATGATATGGGGATCGCAGGAAAAACTCATTCAGTTGCCAACTTCCTTACGCGGCGCATTCGTCATGGGCGATGCGGTAGTCGAGAAATACAGATTGCTCGTCGTTGTATTTGGATCGGTACTGTTTCTGGCGATGTATTTTTCCCTTTCCCATACGCGGATAGGGCTGCTGATAAGGGCAGGCGTTGAAGATGCCGAAATGATACAGGCGCTCGGCTATCGCATTCGCAGGCTTTTTGTGGGTCTGTTTGTAGTGGGGTCCGGGCTTGCCGGGTTCGGCGGCGTGATGTGGGTGTTCTACCGCGGGACATTGACAGCGGATATCGGCGGCGAACTTATGATTTTGGCCTTTATCGTTATTATTATGGGGGGGTTGGGATCGATTACCGGATGCTTCATCAGCGCAATTCTTGTGTCCGTTGTCGCTAACTATGTGGCGTTTCTGGTTCCTGAGATGGCAATGACCTCCACAATTATATTACTTGTGGCCGTAATCAGCTGGCGGCCACGCGGACTATTCCCCCTGACGAAACGGTAATCGGTATTGGTATGATCAATTCACTTTTCTCAAAAGACTTGCCAAGAAGCCGTATTGTTACTTGCACGCTTCTATTGCTGCTGATGGCAATGCTGGTTGCGCCTATTGCTATTGGCGGACTGACAATAATGAGCGTCTTTGTAAAGGTCGCAATTTTTGTGGTTCTTGTCGGATCCTTTGATCTGCTGCTTGGCTATACGGGAATGATCTCATTTGCCCATACGATGTATTTCGGTATTGGGGCTTATGGTACTGGCATTGCATTGAAGTCTATGGGAGCCTCCTGGGAAGCCATTGCGATTGGTTTTCTGTCAGCGGCGTTGCTTTCATTTGTGATTGCGGTTGCCGTCGGCCTCTTCAGTATGCGAACTAAAACGATCTTTTTCGCGATGATTACACTGGCCGTAGCAAATGCGTTCGCCGTTCTTGTAAATCAGTTCTACACCATTACAGGGGGGCATGATGGCTTGATTTTTCAGATACCACGTATTCTGAAACCGGCCTTTGTAATAATCCCTAGAGATGTCTTTGGTGTCCCGATTAACGGAACGACGCTGAGCTATTACGGAATACTTCTGATTAGCGGCCTTCTCTTCCTTCTAATGCTGCGAATAGTCAATTCGCCATTTGGACGGGTGTTGCAGGCTATTCGCGAAAATGAGCTCAGGGCGGAAGCGCTCGGCTTCAATGTTCTCGGTCACCGTGTTGTTGTAAGTTGCATTGCGGCGGTTCTCGCCTGTGTCGCAGGTGCCTTGAATGCGCTATGGCTGAGATTTGTTGGGCCGGAAGTCACTCTTGATTTGCAGGTAATGCTGGATGTCTTGCTGATCGTGGTGATCGGCGGGATGGGAACTCTCTATGGCGCTGTAATTGGCGCCGGGGTCTTCGTTCTCGCCGAAACCTACTTACAAAGCGCGATTGCCTACATCGCCCCCATGATACAAGAAACCCCTATGCTTTCCGTAATCATACATCCTGACCGATGGGTATTCTGGCTGGGGATTCTTTTCGTCGTGAGTGTTTACTATTTCCCCGAAGGCATTGTCGGCCGCCTTCGTAATAGGGCAATAAAACGAGCCGCCACTAAAAAGTGGATGAGGTGGTGAAAAGAAGAAAATTACTTGTCGCTTGATCCGCCATTATTACCCACCGGGCATGACAAAAAATACCCTTTCAGCTTTCTTTATGAAATTCAGAAGATCTTGTTATTGAATCGGGGTATCGATATCAGTCACATGACGGCTCGACATAGTGGAGGAATTTTTGTGCCAATTTACGGCAGGCGGAGACGAGCTCCTGTAAGTATGGCTGCACTTTCATCGTTATCTGCAACGAAATAGGGATGAAGCAGGAACGAGAGAGATACCAAACCCAACAAGATAATTTTTCGATTTTTATATGGAAAAGCATTAAAAATCGATTTTAATTGACTTTTTTCCTGTTTGTGATTTTCTTTGGCAAATTCAAAAAAGGAAAATCACCAATGAGACTTGCCTCATTTCTTCACGACGGCGAAATAAAATTAGGTTTATTGAAGGCCGACGGTATCGTGGATATCAGATCGCAAATCCCCGGCCTTCCGGCGTCTATAAAAGAAATCTTGCGGCAAGATAAACTTTCAGAGATCAGAAAATCTCTTGGCGATTTAGAAGACTCCGAGGCTATTCGAATTGAAGATGTAACATTTCTGCCGCCCATATCCGATGCCGAGAAAATAATTTGCATTGGCCGAAACTATGCCGCTCATGCAAAGGAAGGCGGGGCTGAGACGC
Organism: Sneathiella chungangensis; assembly: GCF_009882935.1. Classification (GTDB taxonomy): domain Bacteria; phylum Pseudomonadota; class Alphaproteobacteria; order Sneathiellales; family Sneathiellaceae; genus Sneathiella; species Sneathiella chungangensis. The sequence continues at coordinate 219,049 of NZ_WTVA01000014.1, read as the reverse complement.
CGAGTTACCCCGAAATTTTTTTACGGACCAACCGGTCAATTCTCGGGCACGACCAACCGATCATACGGCCGAAATGCTCGGACAAACTCGACTACGAAGGGGAGTTGGTCGTCGTAATTGGCAAAACAGCCCGCCACGTAACAGAGAAAGACGCTCTCGACTACGTTGCAGGTTACTCTATCTTTAACGAAGCGACCTTGCGGGATTATCAAAGAAAAAGTACGCAATGGACAATCGGTAAGAACTTTGACAAGACGGGCGGGTTCGGTCCGTGTCTCGTGACACCGGAAAAGCTGCCACCGGGGGCAACCGGGCTTTCCATAAAGACCTTCCTCAACTGTAATTTAATGCAAGATGGCAATACAGGTGACCTTGTATTTCCAATTGCAAAACTCATCGCTCTACTCAGTGAATGCATGACATTGGTCCCGGGCGACGTCATCGTAACCGGCACGCCGTCGGGGGTCGGATATGCCAGAAATCCGCCCGTCTGGATGAAGCCGGGTGATATATGTCAGGTGAGTATTGAGGGCATTGGAACTTTATCCAATCCTATCGAGGATGAATGAGGCGAATAGCATCAGGACCCGCGGCTAACGGAGCGTTTTCCGGACGCTTACATATCAAAGGACAGATCTGATTCCTCGATAATTTTTGCTGTCTTCTGATAATGGTTCAACAGTAAATCCACGGCTTTATCGGCGTCGCGATCAATCGCGGCCAGGTAAATCGCTTCATGTTCGTCCATTGGGTCTCGGGCCGGATAGCTTGCGGCGACTGCAAGCTGGCGATAGCGATCGGATTGATCATGGAGCTGCTCGCAAAACCCCAGCAGCAGACGAGATCCGCAGGCGGCGATCAACGCCATATGAAACTCCCGATGCAATCTATCCCATTCGGCATTGCGCGCGGCGCTTTTCGGGTCAATGAGACGAGGAACGCGCGACAATCTGTGATGCGCCAGAACAAGCCGCTCCTCCCACTCACTGTCGCCATTTTCGATCGACTGACGAAGGGCGGTTTCTTCAAGCCAGCATCGCGTTTTTACGAGCTCCTGTAATTCAACTTTACTGATGGCGGCAACAGAAAACCCCCGCTGTTCTTCCCGAACGACGAACCCGTCGGAGGACAGGCGGTTGAGCGCTTCTCGAATTGGGCTGTTTCCGGCTTCATAGCGAAGACGCAATTCATCTGTCCTGAGCTTTTTACCGGGCTTCAGCGCGCCACTGACAATATCCATCCGGATGCGATCATAAACAGAAGTCGCGAGTGTCGAGACCTGGCCTGAGGAATGTTTCCCGTTTTCCTTTTCGTTGGTGAGCAATTTCGCCATCGTCCAAACTCCATATTTGCAGTTAATGTTTTAGCGGTAGCGCGAAATAAAATCCATGAGGAAAATAGAATTTCCATAAAAAGCATACTCATTGCATTATTTCGAAAATACGGCGATACAGGGGATGGAAGTCGGCAATTTCCATAGAGATCATTAAGGGGGTCAGCATGTCAGATTACTATGTCAAGCATTTGGTTGTTCCGCTGCCATTGGCGACGGCAACAAAGATAGTCGATTTTGCACTTGAATTTGGGAAGGCTGCCCAACTGCTGCCTTTAACGGTTGCCGTGTTGGATGTTGGCGGAAATCTGGTGGCTTTCAAGCGGGAAGACGGTTGCGGCATTCTGCGGGGGGATGTCGCCATTGGGAAGGCCTGGGGCGCGCTTGGTATGGGTATTTCAAGCCGGACCATCCGAGATCGTTTGTCTGATCGTCCGGCTTTTCAGGGAGCGCTCAGTGCGGCGTCCCAAGGCCGCTTTATTCCGGTTCCCGGCGGTGTCTTGATTTGCGGCGAAAATGACGACGTTATTGGCGCCGTCGGGATTAGTGGGGACGCATCGGATAAGGATGAATATTGTGCGATTATGGCCGTCCAAAAGGCGGGGCTAAAGCCGTCACCGGAAAAACCGGTCGAAAACTGGAATGAAGCGGGGCTGTAAAATTGAACAGCGGTAATTCACCCGGAGTAATCGGGATAGCTTGCCAATCGCAAATATACAATTTAATCTAGTAATTTCGAAAAAAAGTTATATGATCCGTAAAAATCGATTTAATCGAATGCTAGGGGAGGTGGATCATAATATTCCGGGAGAAGGGGACGTTCGGACGTCATTTACCACGCGTCTTAGAAATTGCGATTGCCGCGGCAATTCCGACATTGAGCATTCTTTGGGCGGTGCAGGCGCCGGTGCTGCTCGGCCTGGAGGTGGCACGGGAGCAGTTCCTTGCCTGTATTCTGGGCCTATCAATTGCGCTTGCATTCGTAGGTCAACGGAATAAGGACGCGTTTTCTCTATTTTCTCTGCTCGCGTCGCTCGTCAGCCTCTTCATCTTTTTCTTCATTGGCATTGATTACACGCGTTTCCAATTTGACTTTCCTTATCTGACACCGGAGATGCAAGCTTTAGGGACCGTTGCCGTGGCTTTCTCTGCCTATGCCCTCTGGCGAATAGGGGGCTGGGTGTTTTTGCTCATAATTGGCCTGCTTGGCGTCTATAGTCTGACCGGTCATCTATTGCCAACGCCACTTACTGCATCGCAGTCCACTCTCCCGGAAATTCTGGTATATCTCGCCTTTGATCCCAATGCGATGTTGGGAACGCCGCTCAGCGTTGTGGCGACGATTGTCGTGGTTTTCATCTTTTTTGGAAAATTGCTGGTAAAAACAGGTTGCGGTGAGTTCTTCATTGATCTTGCAATGTCTGCGATGGGCAAGCAGCGCGGAGGGGCGGCGAAAATATCTATCATCGCGTCGGCTCTCTTCGGATCTATCTCAGGAAGCGCTATTTCCAACGTCGTCACAACGGGCGTTATGACAATTCCGCTTATGAAAAGATCGGGCTATTCCTCGAGCCAGTCCGGCGCGATTGAGACCATAGCGTCTACGGGCGGTCAGTTGATGCCGCCCATAATGGGCGCGGCTGCTTTTCTGATGGCGCAATCATTGGAGATTCCCTATTCCGATGTGGTCATCGCCGCCATCGTGCCGGCACTGCTCTATTATGTTTCAGTCTTTATTCAGGTGGATCTTATTGCTGCACGCGATTCCATTTCGGCGGCGGAAAAGGAAGTGCGATCCGTCAAGACGGTGCTGAAAGAAGGCTGGCATCTGATAATACCGTTTGTCGTCTTATTGACGGCGATGTTCGAATTTCGTGCGTCGGCCGAGTTGGCGGCTCTATATGGCGGTGTCACCGCTATCGTATTAGGGAGTATCCGAGAATACCGGGGGAGCCGGCTTACCATTAGAGGGCTACTGGATTGTTTTCCAGAGACCGGCAAATCGCTGGTGGAACTTACACTTATCGTTGCAGGCGCAGGCTTTGTTATTGGTTTGCTGAATTTGTCCGGGGGCGGGTTCGTTCTTACGCTCGCTCTTGTCGAACTGGGGGGCACACACATCGCCGCCTTATTGCTGGTATCTGCCGGAATTTGTATTTTGCTCGGAATGGGCATGCCGACCTCCGGTGTCTATGTTCTTCTGGCGGCTCTCGTGGCGCCTTCTCTCATTGAAACGGGCATTGAGCCTTTGGCCGCGCATATGTTCATTCTGTATTTCGGAATGATGTCGATGATCACGCCCCCTATCGCGCTGGCAGCCTTCTCGGCGGCGACGATAAGCGGCGCGAGCCCCATGCGAACGGGTTTCGAGGCCATGAAAATGGGGTGGCTTGCCTATGTCGTTCCAGTTCTGTTTGTCTTCAGTCCCACCCTGCTAATGGAGGGCAAGGTTACGGAAATCCTGTGGAGTGGCGCAACAGCCCTTGTTGGCGTTTATTTCATTTCAATCGCCGTCGTCGGCTATTTTTCAAAGCGGCAAAGTTTGTTGGGACGGCTATTGCTTCTGCTTCTGGGAGTGATAGCCCTGATTCCGGTAAAAATCGCTTTTGGCGGCGTCGCGGTTGTAATGTCTGCTGTCATCTTCGGCAGTATCTATCTGACATGGACCCACATTTCCAATAAAGGCCAACTAATCCGATAAAAATAGGGAGCAAGGAGAAATAATATGAAAAGACTAATCGCGTTCGCAATCGGCATCGCATTGAGCTGCGCAACCGCCGGGGCTGTACAGGCGGAAACCTATTCAATGGGGACAAATCAACAGGGATCCCTGTTCTATTCCATGGGCGCCGCAATCTCCAAAGTGATGGTTGAGAAAACAGGGGAGCAGTACCGGGTTGCGCCCTATGCCGGCTCTTCAACCTATATCCCGCTTATCAATACCGGGAAACTCGCCTTCGGCTTTGCCAACGGCGGCGAGGCAGCGTTTGCCTATGAAGGTATCGGGAGCTTTGAGGGCCATGCCAATACCAATCTGCGGCTTGTCGGGGTTGCCATCGCAACGCAAACGTCCTTTGCGGTGCCGACAAATTCCCCTTTCAAAACAGTATCGGATTTAAAGGGCGCACGTCTTCCTTCGGGGTATAACTCCGGTCGCACATTTCATTACTACTCCAACGCCGCCCTTGCGACAGGGGGATTGACCATAGAGGATGCCAAAAAAGTCCCCATGCCGAATTTCGTCTCCGCGATTAATGCGATGGCAGATGGTAAGGTGGATGCGGCTCTCATACCCATGAATGCCGGCGTTGGTAAAAAGGCCATGGCGACCATGAAAGACGGCTGGCGCTATATTTCATTGGTCGACTCGCCGGAAGCGCGCGCCGCTGTCTCAAAAAATCTGCCGTCTGCCCGTATTGCCAGCATGGAGCCTGATAAGAGCAAAACAGGTGTTGTGGACAGCCCCACCTATATGATCGAGGTGGATTTTTATGTCCTGACGGGAGCTGATGTTTCTGACGATGTTGTCTACCAGCTGACCAAAACGATGTATGAAAATAAAAAGTCACTCGCTGAAGCATTTGGCGCCTTCAATCGTTTTCAGCCCGACAAGATGGTCCAGGAAAACCCGGTGCCCTATCATCCGGGTGCGGTGAAGTTTTATAAGGAAGTCGGCCAGATAAAGTAGCCGGGATAACGCTTTTAGAAGATCCTGAACAAATTCTGTCTATTTCCATGGCCGCATTATTTGCGGTCATGGAGTTTCTCTGCACATTCCTGGATCCACAGTATCGCGATATGTGGATGGCTTCCGTTCCAGAGAAAAGAGCGGGCGCCTGCGACGTTTGCAGCCGTCAGGCATCTGCCAATAATCTCTCCCATCTTAGACTCTCCTTACCTGACAGGGGTATGGCACTTTTTTACGTCATTTGATCTGGTGAGATCGCATGGCGACCACCCAGCCTATGCTGCTGGGCGGGTACTCACAAAAAATGGATGTAAGCCAGAAATCCCTAAAGAGTGGTGGACAAGATTATTATGATATGTTGTACTGAGAGAACATCGTTCTATATATAGAACAATAGGAGAGGGATGAATGATAAAAAAATTAAAGACAATGTCGCGGCTTTTTGTCTTGGGAACAGGATTTCTTGGTTGTTTGGCTTCTTCGGCTGCAATTGCCGAAGACAAGGTTATTTTCAAGGTTGCCGACATATTTCCGACTACTCATTACATTCTGCTTGAAGGCACCCAGAAATGGATGGACAAGGCAGTCGAGCTGAGTAACGGGCGCATTGAGTTCCAGTATTTTCCAGCGCAGCAACTGGGTAAAGCCAAAGATATCATGAGCCTCACGAGTGCCGGTGTCGCGGATATCGGAGTTATCATTCCAGCATATGTTCCGGAAAAACTACCGCTTTCCGCCGCAGGTGAACTGCCCGGTATGTTCAATACCGCGTGCTCCGGATCGCAGGCACTGGCGGATTTGACGAAACCCGGCGGAATTCTTTATGAGCAGGAGTTCAAGCCACAGGGCTTTCATGTGCTTTATACCAATATGTTGGCTCCTTATACCGTCATGACGTCTGAGAAAGAACTGAACTCCTATAAGGATCTCGCAGGGCTGAAGCTTTATGCGTCTGGAGATGCGAAGCATGAAACGCTGACAAAGCTGGGGGCAACGCCTATTCGGCTTAGCGGGCCTGAAATTTTTGAAGCGGTTCAGCGCGGAACACTGGATGGCGCCATGCTTGCCTATATCGGGCTGCCTCCATACAGTCTTGATGAACTTATGAAATATGGACTGACTGGTGTAAACCTGGGTAGCACAACAGTCACATATGGCATGACCTCAAAAAAATGGAACAGTTTGGATAAGGAAATCCAGGACGCGTTGACAGAGGCCGCTGCGTTTGCCGGAAATGCTCTGTGCAGCTACAGCGACAGAATGAACTCTGAAGCACTGGAGGCACTGAAAGGTGGCGGTGCCAAAATCCATGTGATTGAAGGTGAGGAAGCCGCAGCCCTAAACAAGGAGCTGGAACCGGTGATTACTAACTGGACGTCCGTTCTGGAAGAAAGAGGGAAACCGGCGAAGGAAGTCATTGAGCAGTTCCGTAGCGCTGTGTCTAAATACGAGTAATAAAAATTGGGGAACGGGCCGGTATACTGTCCCGTTCCCCATTATCAGAATCTGCGCCAAACAGGTCACTTGATTGTAGTACGCTCGCGCTAGCCCGGTTGCTTGCCGCCGAGCACGACGGAGATTTCATCTGCCGTACTGCGCAGCTTATTCCCGAAATGGTCAAGAGGGCCGTTGCTGAGTGTGGAGGATGTAGCCGCGCAGGCGACAACACCAATGGGCTCTCCCGTTACATCAAAAATCGGGGCGGCGATGGCGTCAATGCCCTCCAAATTTTCTCCATGTCCAACCGCGTATCCACGCGCACGAATATTTTTGAGATCATCCATAATATCTGCTGGATTGGTAATTGTTTTTGCCGTTAGCGGAATAACAGATACCGATTTGACGAGTTCCTCGGCTTCCTTGGAAGGCAGATAGGCGAGCAGCGCCCTTCCGGAGGCACTATGGGTTATCGGAATTCTTGTGCCTATCGAAATAATGACGCGCACATCATCCGCACAATCCTGCCTGTCAATCACCAGTAACCGGTTGAAATTTACACGCTGTTCAAGCACGACGCTTAAGCCCGTATTTTCCACAAATTTCTGTAGATGTGGTCGCGATACATGTATCAGGCTTAGGTCCTGTACAATAGTTCGGACAAACTCAAGGAAAATTGGTCCCAAGGAATACTTTTTTGAATCAGTATCAAATAGAACGAAACCATGAAGCTGAAGAGTTTTTAATATAGCGTAACAATTACTTCTGGTTAAATTGAGATCTTTCGCGATTTCTGCGCCGGATGCTCGCCGGTTTGCTTTCAGGTAATGAAAAATCCGGATTGTTCGTTCAACTGCCGGTACAGAATAACGTTTAGTCTCATCAGCTTCTTTGTACGACATACGTTTCTCCAGTAAGCCCAAGAATACGCATAACTTCCGCACGCTGCTTGAGCAACAAAATTATCGATGGATCAGTTGACGGCCTTCCCAGGCAGTGATATTTGTATTGTATATAGATCATAGTTCTATATATAGAACAAAAAGGCCAGATAAATTACCTCTTGGGAGAAATTTGTGGACACTCGCACTAGTAAAATAAGCTCAGTCGATTTGGCGCTCGAGGGGCTGGAAGACGGCCAGACTTTGATTATAGGCGGGTCATTATTTCATAATAAACCCATGTTCCTCGTGCGGGAGATTATCCGCCGGAAAGTAAAGGATCTTGTCGTCGTTTCCGTTCCACAGGCGTCGATCGATGTGGATTTGCTTATTTCCGCAGGCTGTGTCGCGGAAGTGAGAGTTCCGTATATGGGGTTTGAATATCTGGGGTTGGCCCCGGGCTTTCGGAAGGCGACGAGTGAGGGCAAAATCAGCGTATGGGAATGTGACGAGACGCATCTTCTCGCAGCTCTTGAGGCGGCGGCCAGAAAACTCCCGTCTGGCATTGCAAAAGCAGGTGTCGGTACCGACGTGCATAGATTAAATCCGGATATCAAACTGGTTAAGGATCATATCTCCGGCGAGCCGATGACGGCAGTTGCCGCATTGAAACCGGATTTGGCGATTCTTCACGCAGCTGCGGGCGACAAATATGGGAACCTCCGCTATGTGGGCTATTCATTTGCGGATTTGATGGTCGCGGAAGCAACGCGGCAAGGCGGCGGAAAAATAGTCGCCAGCGTCGACGAGGTGGTTCCAAATGCGAGTTTCACAAATGACCCTTTCCGCACCAACATATCCTGCATGTTGGTCGATCATGTGATCGAGGCGCCTTACGGGGCCTATCCCTGTTCTTCTCATGGAAGCTATCAGTTCAATGAAGCGGCAATCATCGATTACCTGAAAGCAGCGAAATCCGAAAATGGGATAGCAGACTATATAAACGATCACGTCCTATCAGTGCCAAGCCACCAACATTACCTGGATAAGCACGTAAATCTACAGTCGTTAATTGAAGCGAAGGCAAAAACCTATGTCGATTGAAAGTTCACCTGTGGCCTGGCCGGAACTTGCCGCGTACGTATTGAGCAAGGAACTGGGGGATGGAGAAATCGGGTCACCCGGAGGGGCGCGTAGTGAAATTCCCCTCGCGGCGGCGCGTCTCGCTCAATTAACGCATGCCCCGAACCTGATGATCATTACCAGCGCCGCCGGATTTGTGGCAAATAGCGTTGGGAAGGCGCCGGCGCCCCTATTTCATTCCACGATGGATTATAGAAATATATATGCCGGAACCGAGACGGTTTTGAATTTTATGTCTGTCTTCTACACGCCACGAGATTGGTTTTTCGCAGGTGGTCTGCAGGTCGATAGTTTCGGGAATCTGAACATGACCGCTATTGGGGACATAAAGGCGCCGAAGCTGAAGGGGCCGGGTGGTGCGGGCCTCTCCTATGCAAGCTCGGTCGCGCGGCGATATTTTATCTATATGCAGCAGCATTCCAAACTATCCTTTGTGAACAAGCTCGATTACGTCACGGCGATGGGATATGGCAGCGGGCCGGGCGATCGCGAAGCGCTTGGTCTTGTTGGCGGCGGGCCGGCGCTTGTATTCAGCCCGATGGCCGCAATGGATTTTTGTGCTACCACCAAACGGATGCGGTTGCGATCGGTGCATCCCGGGCACACCGTGGAAGAAGTGCTGGATAATACCGGTGCCGAAATCATTGTTCCGGAGGAGGTGCCGACGACCGCTCTGCCGGATGCGGAGACATTGGAGATCTTGCGTTCAAGAGTGGATCCGTCAGGCGTGTTGCGGAATCTAAAGGGAGCAAGAAATGATTGATGTGGCGCGACAACCGCTTCAGGGAGTCAAGGTCCTTGATTTAGGGCGGGCATTGGCCGGGCCACTTTGCTCTTTGATGCTCGGAGATCTTGGGGCGGATATCATAAAAATCGAGCCGCCAGGGCTGGGCGATGACAGCCGTGCCTGGCCGCCCTTTCAAAATGGAGAAAGTACCTATTTTGTAAGCGCCAACCGCAACAAGAGAAGCATCGTACTGGACCTCGGGAAAGAAGAGGGGCGTGATGTCTTCCGTAAAATGGTAACTTCCGCGGATGTTGTGGTCGAGAATTACCGGCATGGCGTGATGGACCGCTGGGGAATTGGATATGAAGCTCTCCGCGCAATTAATCCCAAGCTCATTTATTGCGCCATCACCGGATTTGGTCGGTCGGGGCCATATGCGACAAAACCGGCAACCGACATCTATATGCAGGCATTTGGCGGATTGATGAGCGTTACCGGAGAGGTTGACGGCGGGCCCGTTCGTACCGGCGTTAGTATCTGCGATTTGACGGCGGGTATGTTTGCCTCGCTCGGGATCATGGCCGCATTGCAGGCCCGCAATATAACCGGAACGGGGCAACTTGTTGATACCTCCCTGCTGGACGGGCAGGTGGCTTACCTTTCCTATCTTCTGACCGCATTTGGCGCGACAAATGACGTTCCAGGAAAGTCCGGCTCGGGACATCCGAGTGTCGTGCCCTATCAGGCATTTGAGGCCAGTGACGGTTGGGTCTCCCTCGCGGCATTTAACGACCGTATTTGGCAGCGGGCGGCGAAGGCAATGGGGCTGGAGAACCTGATTTCGAATCCTTTATACGCCACGAACGTGGATAGGGTGAAAAATCGCGGCACCTTGATTCCGATAATGCAGGAATGCTTCCTCACCAAATCCGTGCAGGAGTGGGTGACGATCATGGAAAAGAATGATGTCCCCCTCGCTCCCGTCAACACCGTAGAGGAGGTCATGAAACATCCTCAGGTGCGTCACCGGGAAATGATTCAGGAAATTGAGCATCCGTACGCGGGTACGTTTTCAGTATTCGGTTTTCCGATGAAACTTTCAGATACACCCTGCACGTACAGATACCCTCCTCCGGCGTTGGGTCAGCACAGTGAAGAGATACTTGAAGAATTCGGTTTTTCGGATCAAGAAATTGAGGAGCTAGGCAGAAAGGCAGTTGTTTCAGCTCCAGGCAAACAAGTCTGAAACAGGCGAAATGGAAAGAGTTAGCTATAGAAACTGGAACTAGGGTGGATTCCTCCCGTTGACGACAACGACAAGAAAAATCAAGAACAGCGGTTCGGCGGACTATCCGTGAAAAGGATGCGAAATGGGGCAGCTTAATAATTTCCTCTCTAATATAGAACGATTGTTGATGATCGGGGCCGCCATTTGCCTTGTCGCGATTATGATCGTGATGGTGTCTGATGTGGTCATGCGGTATCTGTTCAGTTCCCCGATTTCCTGGGCATTTGAGGTCTTGACCAGATATCTGATGCTTGGATCCTTTTTCTTCGCGGTTTCACATACCCTGGAGAAAAACGAACATCTCTATGTGGAAATTTTCCATCGAATGATGCCGGACCGTCTTGGTCAGCTCCTACTCGGTCTGGCCTACGCCTGTACAGCGGTTGTTTTGGCCGGGGCAAGCTGGATGAGCTATCTGGTTGTGCAGGAAAATCTGCGGAACAGCGAATATACCGCCGGGGGCATAAGCTGGCCGCTATGGACATCGACGATCATTATCTCAATCGGATTAACCCTGCTCACGGCCAGAATGCTTCTCGTTTCCATAATGCGGCTGTATGTGGCGTCCGGCGCGGATACAAAGAACAAGATCTCTGATCAACTCGGAGATGCGCAATGACGACAGCAATCACCATTGCATTACTGATTGTCCTCCTTGTCATCGGATTGCCTGTCGCATTCTCCTTACTTCTCTCCGCGGCCATTGGTCTGCTACTGATCGGCGGGCCAAACCTGGTGTTGGGTATTCTGCAAACCACTCCCGGCACGGCCGTTTCAAGTTATGAACTCATCACGATACCGATGTTTATTCTGATGGCGGAGTTCATGATTGTGAGCCGGGTTGCGGACGAGATGTTTGAGCTGATTGGCCGATGGGTTCGCCGCTTGCCAGGCGGACTTGCGATCGCAACCGCTATTTCCGGCGCGGCGTTTGGGGCGGTCTCCGGCTCCAGTACCGCTGCGGCCGCGACACTTTCCGCCAGCTCCGTGCCGACAATGATTAAGCATGGCTATGACGCGCGGTTCGCATCCGGCGTTGTCGCGATATCAGGTACTCTTGCGATGCTCATTCCGCCCAGCATTGCCTTGATCCTGTATGGCCTCCTCAGTGGGGAGAGTATTGCCGTCCTGCTGATTGCCGGTATTGTACCGGGGTTGTTGGTCCTTACGGTGATTATTCTGACCGTCTTCACATTGATATGGTTGCGTCCGTCCTGGGCGCCCAAAGTTGAAGACAAATTTTCCAAGGAAAGCCATTCCGTTGCCGCCCTCCTGTTCCTGCTGCTTTTCCTGATCGTCACGGGCGCCATCTATCTTGGCATTGCCACGCCCACGGAAGCCTCCGCCATCGGAGCATTCGGGGCGCTGCTTATCGCCGTGGGACGGGGTAACACGAATTTCGGGATGCTGACGCAGGCTGTTTACCGCGCGTTGCGCACAACCGCAATGATCGGCGCAATTATCATCGGGGCGCAGGTCTTTGGTTATTTCCTGACAATCACTCAGATACCCAATCTGATTATCAGCCAGATTGGCGGCCTGGACTTTCCCTCCTGGGTTATCCTGATCGGGATCATCTTTATTTATCTGGTACTGGGAATGTTTCTGGATCAGATTGCCATTCTGATACTGACTGTCCCGATCATGCTGCCCCTGATCGTTTATCTCGGATACGATCCGGTCTGGTTCGGTGTGTTGATTGTCGTCCTGGCCGAGATCGGCCTCGTGACGCCGCCGGTCGGGATTAATGCCTTTGTTGTCTCGCGATATACCAATGTCCCGCTGGAGGATGTGTTTATCGGCGTTATCCCTCACATTCTGGCGCATTTCCTTGTGGTGCTGTTGCTGGTTTTCTTTCCTGCGCTGGTTCTTTGGCTGCCAAACACCATGTAAATCAGCCCAACCGGCCGACCCCATGGTGCGGGAATATATTGATGCGTTCCGCGTCGGGAGTATCTTCGCTGTTTGTTTACTGTAGGAACCGAGATCAATTCCTGGTCGATAGACGTTGTCCTAGTATAAGCATCGCTTTGCTAAGCGAAAGAATTTCAAGCTTCGGCGTCTCTGGATAGCACTCTTCTAGAAAGATGAATTGGAGATGACATCGCAATCATCCAAGGACGTCGTATAGGCGCCCTTAGATGATGCGCTTGCGGATTTGTGTCACGACCAGTTCAGCGGCAATCACGACGGCGAAAATGCTGAGCAGAACCGTTGAGACCTTGTCCCAATAAAAGGTGTTCAGGGCATTATTCAGGGCGATACCGATACCACCGGCCCCCACCAGTCCGAGAACCGCCGATTCACGGACATTGATGTCCCAGCGAAACAGAGCAATTGACCACAAGGCCGGCTTGACCTGCGGCCAATATCCCTTGAGCAATACGCTGGTCGCCGGCGCGCCGGTTGCCTTCAGCGCCTCGACGGATCCCATATGCACTTCTTCCAACGCTTCACCCAACAGTTTTCCGACGAACCCAACGGACCGGAAGGCAATCGCCAACACGCCGGCCAAGGTTCCCGGACCGAACACGGCGACGAAAAGCAGCGCCCAGACCAGCGAGTTGACTGAACGCGAGGAGACAAGAACCAGTTTGGCGAAGACCAGCAAGATCGGATTGGACGTGATATTCCGGGCCGAGCACAACGCCACAGGCAATGCCAGGATCAGCGCGAGGATCGTTCCCAGGCTGGCGATATGCAATGTTTCCATGAGGGCTTCATGCACGCCTTGCTGATAATAAGAAAGGTCCGGCGGCCAGAGCCGGTTCAACAGATCAAGCATTTGAGACGGCGCGTCGGCAAGAAACTCAGGGATGATCTGCACGTGGCGGGTCGAGACGACGATTGCCGCCACGACAATCAGCAAAACTAGCCAGCGCGAAAACCGCTCCATCGGTGTAAACCGTTCGAGGCGCCGGTGTGTCATCTGCACGGGGTCGTTACCAGCTATCATTTGAAGACGCCCTTCACCCATGTGCTGAAATATTCGCCGGCCATGATCACGGCAATTAGCGAAATCAGGATCGCTGCAACGAAATCGTAGTCGAACCGCTGAAAGGCCGAAAATAATGTGCCGCCAATACCACCCGCGCCGACGATCCCAACCATCGTTGAATTGCGCAGATTGGAATCGACCTGATATGTCGAGAAGCCGACAAAGCGGGACAGCACCTGCGGAACGACACTGAAAATAATGACGTTCCCAAAAGACGCGCCACTCGCCCGAACGGCCTCGACCTGCTTCAGGGAAATTTCCTCAATTGCTTCGGCGAACAATTTTGCAATGAAACCCACCGACGCGACAATCAACGCCAAGATACCGGCAAGCGCGCCGAACCCCACCGCCTTGACAAAAATAATCGCGACGATCACGGGATGGAACGATCGGCAGACGGCAATAAGCGTCCGTGCAGGCCAGGAAACCCAGGGCGGCATCATGTTGCGGGCTGCAAAAAATCCGATTGGCAGGGATAAGGTGATGCCCACGGCTGATGCGAGGATTGCGATCTCAAGACTTTCCAGAAGGCCTTCGAGCAGCAGACTCCAACGTGAGAAATCAGGCGGGACCATGCGGCCCAACATGTCGGCACCGTGACCGAAGCCGGCGATCATGCGCTCACTACTTATATCGATCAGGCTGAGCGCATAGACAAGATAGGCCAGTAGAGCCACCCAGATAATCCGGGATGGCCAATTTACCGGAAACGGGTTGCGCTTTGCGTGGGAGGTAGACGGCATGGTCATTGCAGCCAGTCCTCACCACCATAAATTTCTTTGAGATGCGTATCCGTAAGGCCAGATGGCGCGCCGTCATAGACGATATTTCCCTCAGACATGCCGATTATGCGTTGTGCAAAGCGGGTGCCGAGTGCCACATCATGAATATTGACGATAACAGGAATATCGAGTTTCCCGGCAAGACTTGCCATCAGTTCCATGATTTCGACGGACGTCTTCGGGTCGAGCGACGACGTTGGTTCGTCGGCCAGAAGGATATGCGGGGCCTGCATCAATGCCCGCGCGATCCCGACACGTTGACGCTGTCCGCCGGAGAGATTGTCGGCCCTTTGATACGCCAAATCCCCGAGGCCAACTGTGTCCAACAACTCGAACGCACGGTCGATATCTTGGGACGGAAATTTTCTAAGCCATGCTTTAAGCGGTGAAATATAACCGAGCCGGCCACAAAGCAAATTCTCTATAACGCTAAGCCGCTCAACCAGGTTGTATTCCTGAAAGACCATGCCGATCTTCCGGCGCGCGCGTCTTAGGCCCGCGCGGCTCAATTTCGTAATATCCTCGCCCTCGAAAATGATTTCACCGCGGGTCGGTTCGACCAGACGGTTAATGCATCTAAGAAGCGTACTCTTGCCAGTCCCCGATGGCCCGATGATCGCCATTATCCCACGGCTATCTACATCGAGATCGAGTCCTTTAAGGACAGGGACGCCAGCCCGGTATTCCTTCACCAAGCCACGAATTTTTAGCGCTTTCGATGCGTCCCCTAAATGATCCGCGGGGCCTGAGCCCCGCGAATTTTCCGGCAATGTCATACCATCTCCGGCCACAGTCATCAGTCAGCCTTTTTCTTTTCGGCTGCTTTCTTGGCTGCCTTCTCGGCTTCCTTCTGGGCCATCTGATCAAGGCCCTTGCGGTCATATTCCTCGCCGATTGATTTGGCAATCTGGCGTATGACGCCCCAGTCCTCTTTATAGGTTATTTCGAAGAACCGATCGGCCCCGCCGAAGGTTTTCTGCATTTCCGGCGGGAACCGGAAATCACGGAATGCTTCGCGGATCTGCTGAATAAGTTCCGGCTTAAGGTCATAGGCGTAAGCAAACGACGAAGTCGGGAACTTGGGGCTCCGATAGATAATACGGAAATCATCTGCATTTACCACACCCCGCTCTGCCATTCGCGTAAACACGTCTGACGCAACAGGCGCCGCATCGTAGTCGCCGCTATTGACGCCGAGCACTGATTGGTCGTGCTTACCAGAGTAGAGCACTTCGTAATCCTCGCCCGGTATCAGACCCTGGTCCGGGAACAGCGCGCGCGGCGCCAGATTACCAGAGTTTGAAGACTGCGACGTATGCGCGACTTTCTTACCCTTCAAATCCGGAAGCGACTGGTACGGGCTGTCTTTTTTGACGATAACAATGAGATTATAGCCTTGAAATTCTTTTTCGGTACCCTTCACGGCAAGCGGAACTGCGCCGGCAAGGTTGACCGCAAAGCCCGTCGGCCCAGTCGAAAAACCGGCAATATGCAGTCGGCCAGACCGCATAGCCTCGATTTCAGCCGAATTCGACTGCACAGTGTAATAGATCACCTTCTTGCCGGTTTTCTCCTCCAGGTAATCCTGGAATGGCTTGAACGCATCACGGTACACCGCCGGGTCTTCAACGGGGGTATAGGTGAACACAAGTGTCGACGGATCACGGAACTTTGACGGGTCCTTAGGTGCGTCAGCAACCAGGTCTCCGTCTTCGTCGCAGAATATCACATCCAAAGAACCTCTGTTCTTACATTCGTCCGCAAGGCTTGGTGAAGTCCACGCTAAGTAAACAGCTGCCATCAGGCCAAGCCCGACGGTCATTTTTGTCAGTTTGAGTTTCATAGTCTACTCCCAAAAACTACAAATGAGCCCATTTGTTATTTTTTGAAACGCCGGTTATCGGAACGCTTCAGTTTTTCTTTGTTGACGATTTTATTCGCCCTTATGACCGGAGGTCTCGCTCGCTCCAAAATTTCCTGCGCGCCGATAGTTTCCTCGGCAAGCTTTTTTTGCGCCTCGGTATCCGGTGCATATCAAAACCATAATGCTTTTGCAATAAAATGAACAGCATTGTTTGCACCCGTCGGAACCACCCCTAACACGCCTAACCCCCGGTTCTGGTGGAAGAAATTCGCTTGTCATTCAACTCTCTGTTTCCGCCTTCCTGAATGACGAGCGATATCCCCGATTACTATTTCAAAATATCTTCTGGAATTATCAGATTTGCGGTAATGACCTGCGCCGGATTTCCAATTTCATTTCCCAATGCCTGATTTTTTAATCAGGGCATGAATATCAATCACGAAATCGTTCGTTATTGGTCGAACAGCTGTCCAAATCCATTCACTTTGCTTGAATTATTCATCAGCTTCAGGCAGTGCCAGACCAGCGCCTGGTTGCTTGTGACAACCGGCTTTCCAAGTTTTTGTTCCAATTCCGCCACCACCAGGGCGGACCGAATTGCCGTACAGGAGATAAAAAGCGCGTCCGCGTCTGGATCGCAAATCTGCACCGCCGCTTCAGCAATCGCCGAAAGCGGCATACCCGTCATCTCGATATCATCTTCAAGACCAAACCCGTCAATATTGAGGATATTAAAACCTTCCGCGCCAAAGCTATCCTTGATGGCGACATTTACATCCTCGGTATAGGGCGTGAGAATGGATATTTTCCGGGCGTTGAATGCGCGCAAGGCTTCACTCGCCGCCAGGATCGGATTGGTGCAGGGAACGCCGGGCTGGGCAATCTGGATCAGGCGTTGAAGCTCGTCCCCGCCGATTGCCGCGGTGCCGGAGGTGCAACCATAGATCACCACATCTACCCCGTAACCAGGAAGAAGACCGCTGGCCGCCCGGGTGATGTCGCCGCTCATTCCGCGCAAATTCTCGATGGTTACGGGGTTGGCATTCATCACGCGGTTGGTGAAGAGATCGACACCGTCGGGCAGGATGCGGCGCAGATCCGTCTCGCTGTTATAATCGGTTGCCAGCGCAACGAGGCCGATCCGGCCCCCCGGAGCAATATCATCGAAGCTGTAATCTATATCCATATCTCTCATCCTATAACAGGGAGTTCGGGCGCGGCGCGGCGGCTGAGCATCCGGGCGCCGTCTTCGGTAATGACGATATTTTCTTCATGGACCATCTGCTTGCCGGGGGCGAATTCCATACCGGGCTCCAGTGTCAGGACAACGCCCGGCTCCAGCGGTGTTTTGTCCTCCGGAGTGTTGGAGGGCCATTCCGTCAGTTCCATTCCAAGACCATGGCCGAGCCGGCCAACGGAGTTCCCGAGCGCGCCTCCCTTTTCCATAATGTCCCACATGGCCGCCCAGACATCGCTTGTCGTGGCGCCCGGGCGCGCCGCGGCGAAACCCGCATCTGTCGCCCTGAAAACCACCTCATAGGCGCGGCGCACATCATCATCCGCCGATCCAAAGGCGTAGTTACGGTCAAAATCACAGAAGTAGCCATCAAATGTCGTGCCGGTATCGATAATCAGGACATCGCCTGTTTCGATGATGCGGTCCGTTGGTCCCATGATGATGCTGTCGTACCCGCCGGGACCGGATCCGGAAATGAGATAAGGCGTCGTATCCGCACCGCGCTGCAGAAGGTCGATCCGCATGCGATGGCAGTTCTGCCGCTCACTTTCTCCGGCCTTAAGGCTGTTCGGCAGATGCTCGAATGCATCGGAGGTCAGATCGCAGATAAAGTGGATTTTCTCAATCTCCGCCGGGGATTTCAAATAGCGCAACTGATGAAGGAGAAGAGAAGCATCTGCTATGTCGAACGCACTGAGATCCGCCAGCAGCTTTTGATAGTCTCCTGCAGGCATGCGCAATAGGCTCTCATGACCAAGCGGAACGCCAAGGCGACCGAATTTCCGCGGGAGTTGAAGAATGATATCGCGTAAGAGCGTAATGCCGTCATCTTCTGGCCTCGGGGCGGGCCAGGTATGGATATCCTCGACCCAGGTTCCCGCCATTCCCGCGGCACCAATCTCCGGAATGACGGCAATCGGCTTGCCGTTCGCAGGAAGGACAATGAACCAGGGGCGCGTCGGACTTTCCCAGAACTGCGTAAAGAAACCGGTGAAGTAGCGCACATCCGGCTCCGTGGTGAGAAGGATCGCATCCATTTCCGCAACACGCATTCTTGCTTGTGCTTTTTGCAAGCGCCTCTCGAATTCAGCCCGTTCAAAGCCACGGCTTGGCTGAGGGATCATGACGTCAAAACCTCCTTCCTTCCACTCAACACCGCTTTTCGCATTTACGCAAGTGGCGGCGGTTCATGCGCTGTTACCCGAGGCGCTTCGTCGGCAAGTAACGCAATTTCTACAAGGCAGCTCAGGGCGGAGGGGCCGGCCGCGATTTCAGATGTGGGGTGATCCCGCGTCAAAACATTCGGATTGCCATGCTTGCACAGATCAGGATCGTTTTCCCAGTCTGGATCGTACCAGGCGCCCGTCGCCATCATGACAACACCCGGGCGGACATTCTCATCAATAAGGGCAGCGCTGATGCAGGCCCCGCGCTTGTTGTAAAGCCGCACCAGGTCTTTATTCTGTATGTTACGGCTCTTTGCGTCGTTGGGATTGAGACGACATGGTTCCCGCGCGTGGATTTTTCCGGCGCGGCTATGGGTGCTCTGATCGAGCTGGCTATGCAGTCGGCGATCAGGTTGATGGGTTATCAGGTGAAGCGGATATTTCCCGGCAAGCGATCCACCGAGCCATTCAGTTGGTGCCCGCCAGACAGGATGGCCCGGCAGATTGAAACTTTCGATTTTGGCGCTGAATATCTCGATTCGGCCCGAAGGGGTCGAAAGTGGCGCATCCAAGGGGTCCGCGCGAAACTTTTCAAGCATGACGCGTGGCTTTCTGGGAGGACCGAGACGCAGGGTGCCAAGCTCCAGAAAGTCTTCGAATTCCGGCAATATATGTCCGTAGTGTTTCCCTCGCTCCCGACTCTCTTCATAGAGCTTTTTGAGCCAGCCTTTTTCATCGAGTTCACCGGTAAACTCCGACGGTAAACTTTTTCTGCCCAAGCCCTTCCTGCTTAAATGAAATGCGATTTCCGCGAAAATATCATGGTCGTTCCGCGCCTCACCAAAGGGCTCTGCTACCTTCTGCATGGCAATAAGATAGTCATCCCGGGTACTTGCGGCCAGGTCATTCCGTTCCAATGCCACAGTGGTCGGCAGCACGATATCGGCATGGCGTGCGGTTGCCGTCCAGAAAGGCTCATGCACCACTACGGTTTCGACGTTTTGCCAGGCCCGGCGCAACCGGTTTATATCCTGATGGTGATGAAAAGGGTTGCCGCCGACCCAATAAACAAGGCGTATATCCGGGTATGTGTATATCTTGCCATCGTAGCGGAAAGAGGCGCCGGGATTGATGAGCATATCGGAGATACGCGAGACTGGAATAAATCGGTTGGCGGGATTTTTCCCCGTAGGAAGCGCCGCCCATGGTAGGTATCCCCGATCACTCCCGACACCGTTTACCGCGCCAAGCCCCAGTCCGAATCCGGTGCCGGGTTTGCCGATCCCGCCGAGAAGACAGGCAAGCACCACCAGCATCCAGATCGGCTGCTCCCCGTTTTCCTGCCGGGTGAGGGACCAGCTCCCATTGAGGAAGGTTGGATTTTCCACCATCGCTCGCGAAAGCTGAATTATCTCGGTTGCCTTGATCCCGCAAATATGCGCCGCCCATTCGGCCGATTTCGGTTGACCGTCTGTCTCGCCCATCAGGTAGGGCAGGAATTTTTCAAATCCCTGGCAATATTGAGCAAGGAACTCCCGGTCATGGCGGTCCTCGCTCACCACTGTATGGGCGAGGGCGAGCATCAGGGCGACATCCGTGTTGGGACGGATCGCGATCCAATCAGCGTTCAGCTCGTCCTCGACATCGGAATTGCACGGACCAATGTTTATAAATTTGATGCCTGCCGCTTTCGCGGCGCGCATCCCTTCACTCTGGCTGTGTCGACCGACGCCGCCCGCATTCATTTGCGAATTACGTAACGCCATGCCGCCAAACGCGATGACCAGTCCGCCCGCCTCCGCAATCGACCGCCAGGAAGTATGGGTTTCGATCAATTTTGCCATCGGCCCGACTATATGCGGCAGGATAACTTCCGCCGCCGCGTAGCTGTATGAATCGCGCGCGGTCGTGCAACCGCCAAACAGATTCATGAACCGGCGGAGCTGACTCTGTGCGTGATGAAATCGCCCTGCACTCGCCCAGCCGTAAGACCCGGCATAGATCGCCTCGTGACCGAAATCGTCCCGTATCCTGCCCAATTCACTGGCCACGAGATCAAGCGCGGTTTCCCAACTGACGGGAACAAAGGCCTCCTGGCCGCGCAGGGCGCGATCTGCATTAACGCTTTTTTCCAGATAGCTCCGCCGCACCATCGGCTGAGCGATCCGGCACGGCCCTGTCCGGGTATCGAGGATGGCGCTGCGAATAGGAGAGGGGGCGGGATCATCTTCGAACGGGGTGAGTTTAACTGGCTGTCCATTTTCCAGCTCGACCCGATAAATTCCCCAATGAGAAGATGTGAGTGGCCGTCCCATGAGATTACCCGGCCTCCAATCCCTCGGTTACGAAGATGAGGCAGCGGCTGCCCGGCGGTAGCGAGAGAGGCTCCAAGGCGGCGATGGGCGCGGCGCCGCTCGGCGTGGTTCGAATGTCATAATTTGCGAGTAAGCTGACCGCCGAGTTGGCCGCCGCATCGGAAACCTGGAGAAATCCGTCGGCATCCGTTCGCAGCGATTGAAAGGCGATCAGGGACGCATCTTTGCAATCAAGACGACCCATATTGGATTCTGGCCCCTCAACCCGCGTCAGCCGCCCGTTCTTAACGCTCATCATCAGGCAAGGCGCGGCCTCAGGTTCGATGATCAGGATTTCAGGCTGCTTCGGCCAATAGTCCCGAATATGCCCCGAAACCGCCGCGGCGAGACCGCCGACACCGGCCTGAACAAGAACATGGGTGGGCCAGATATCTTTCTTGGTAAATTCCATGCGGCATTCTTCGGCAAGCACCGTATAGCCTTCCATCACCAGTGCCGGGCGCTCCGTATAGCCGTCCCAGGAACCATCGGCGAGGAGTAACCAGTCATTTTCATCTGCCGCCTTGATTGCGGCGGAGACGCTATCTTCATATGACCCGGAAATCCGGACAACTTGAGCATCAAGAGCCCGAATACGGTTAGCGAAGCCCTCCGGAACGGCAGCGGCGAGATAGATGGCCGCCTTGGCGCCGAAAATCCGCGCACCGGCCGCAACTGACAATCCGTGATTGCCCGCACTTGCGGTAATAAAAGTCATACGGCTCACCAGCTTTCGTGCCGCATCACTATCAAGATCGGTCGTTCCGGCGGCATCGGAGATCATCTGCGCGACCGCAAATGCTCCGCCGAGCGCTTTAAAGCTTCCCAGTCGCATGCGGTGGGATTCGTCCTTGATGAAAAGGGATTCAAGGCCGAAATGCCGGGCAAGGTCGGCATGACCGAGGAGGGGCGTTGGCGCATATACAGGACATTGCTGTAGTAGCGTCATGGGGCGATCCGGCGCGGTCCGAAAAAGGCGGGAGCCGGCGGTCGTATTGGGGGATTTTTTTAAACTCATAGCCTTTATAAACTAGAAAATTTTTTGACTGCCGACCGGTCATATCCCGTCGATGAATGATTAAATTTATCAGGTTCCTCTTGCATTTGACCGGTCTTGAGCATTTGATTTTCACGCTCCCGATGAAGTCGAGGATGTGATGAAAAGTGTGGGACGTCATCACGGCATTCGGGAACTCCGTCGCTGATATTTTTTCTCCAGCCACATGGCAAAATAAGCCGACGGAACCGAGACGATCAGGAAGAAGACACCAACCAGGGTCATGGGCTCGAGATATTTATAATGGCTGTTGCTATAGATATTTGCGGCGTTGAAAAGCTCGACCACGGTAATCGCCGAGAGAAGCGGTGTTTCTTTGAACATGGTGATCAGATAGTTGGCGAGCGGCGGGATCATTGGCGGAATGGCCTGCGGCAAAATAACATAGCGCATGGTCTGATAGCGGGAGTAATTCAGGGATTTTGACGCTTCCCATTGGCCCTGCGGCACATTCTCGATCCCGGCACGGAATACTTCGGAGGTGTAGGTGCTGAAATGTAAACCGAGCCCGAGGATGCCCGCGGCCAGCGGTGAGAGGAAAACGCCAAGGTCCGGCAGGACATAGAAGAGAAAATAAAGCTGCACCAGCAGCGGGGTGCGCCGGATAAATTCCGAAGTCCAGTAGATGCTGAGGGAAATTACCCGTGATTTCGACATCCTGAGTATGGCAAGCGCGAGACCAAGGACGTAGGCGAGAAGGGCGCCGATAAAGGTGGCTTCAATCGTGATAACCAGGCCCTGCAGCATTTGCGGTAATACGTCATGGACAACCTGCCAGTTCCATTCCATGGCTTAGATCCCCTTCCTGACGGTTATGTTGCGGCCCTTGTTTATTTTCTTCGCAATGAAATCGACAATCCCGACGAGGCAGGACGCGATAATGAAATAGATGACCATGATGATGAGGAATGGTTCCAGAGTCAGGGCGGTTTGCACCCGGATAATCTGCGCCATGAAGGTCAGATCCGAAATAGTGATGAGTGAGGCAACGGCGGTCAGCTTTAGTAGCTCAATTAGAAGATTGCCGAAAGTCGGGATCATCACCGGGATTGCCTGCGGCAACAATACATAGCGGTACTTCTGGTAAGTCGTATAGTTGAGCGCGACGGCCGCTTCATGCTGGGCACGGGGAACGGACTGCACCGCGCCGCGCACAACTTCCGAGCCGTAGCTGCCAAGGTTGAAGCCGCAGGCAATAATCCCGGCGAGGAGCGGAGATAAGTGAACCCCGAGAAGCGGCAAGACATAAAACATGAAAAACATCTGCACGATGGCAGAGGTTCCCCGAAAGAACTCAAGATAGATGATGGCGGCGATGCGGACGGCCGCAAATCTGGAGAAGCGCGACAATCCGACAACGAAGGAGATGATCAGGGCCACAATCGCGCTGGCGACGGTCAGCTCTATGGTCGTGATCGTACCTTGAATGAGGATCGGGCTATATTCGAGGACTTGATCCATTTGGCCACTTTCTGAATGCTGCCCCCGAGGCGAGAGCAGCATTCATCTGGTACAATAACAGGACAGATCGGCGATCAGTTGCCTGGGCAGAAGTCGTCACGTTTTACCGCAAGAGTCGCCTCGGCAGAGAAGCCATAGGGCTCGATGATCTTGGCGAATTCGCCGCTTTCCTTGAGCTCGGCGAGCGCCGCGTCATAGGCATCGCGGAATTCTTTATCCTCCGGATTGAACGCGGCTCCTGCGCATCCCATCGGAACGCCTTTCACAGGCATGACCAGTTCAATATTTGGATCGTTGGTTTTCTTAAGCAAATCTGCGGTGCCCAGTCCGGAGAGGGCAAAAACATCAACGCGACCCTGCTGCAGCATTTTGATACCACTCGGCGGGTCGGTGAATACCTTGATCTGTTCTTTCTTGACGCCGCGCTCAAGCGCATAGGCCTCTTCCGCGCAACCGGCGCAGGTTGTCATCGTCAGTTCCGGGTTGGCGGCAATATCTTCATAGGTCAGAACCTTGTGCGGATTACCGGCCGCCACCGCGAAGGCTTCTGCGCCACAGAGGTCAGGCTGGGAGTAGATAATGGATTCGCAGCGCTTGGGTTTGATATAGAGACCCGAAGTTGCCATATCGACCCGCCGGGCAAGCAAGGCCGGGATCATCGAACCATAAGCAACGACGCTGGCTTTGAGCTCCGGGACACCCAGCTTGGCCATGACTGCCCGGGCGACATCCGGTGCCGCTCCGGTCACATAGCCGTCGCCCTTGATGTCGCTGTATGGCGGTTCGTTCGCCACCGCGACCGTTGCATAACCTTGCTTGCGCAAATCATCGAGCGTTCCAGCGGACCCGACGGCGGCGAACGCCGTCAGGGCGACAGCGCCGATCGCGGCCGCCTCTACTAATTTTCGAACAGTCTTTAACATGACACACATCCCTTTCTCTCTTGACTAAAGTCTCTGTGAAATTTGATTTTCCGTTTCTTTTTGGGGATTTCACTCCTGTTCAGGAAATCTCTCCGATAATCTGCTTCAGGAAGTTACGGGTACGCTCCTCTTTCGGATTCCGAAAGATTTCTTCTGGCGGGCCAGACTCCACAATCTGTCCTTTCTCAAAGAACAAGACCCGATCGGCAAAATCCCGGGCAAAATTCATCTCGTGAGTGACCGTCAGCATGGTGGTGTCAGAGGTTTCGGCGAGCACTCTCAAGACATTGAGAACCTCCTCGACCAATTCCGGATCGAGCGCAGAGGTAACCTCATCAAACAGCATGATTTTGGGATCCATGGCGAGCGCACGGGCAATCGCGACCCGTTGCTGCTGCCCGCCGGAAAGCTGGTGCGGATAATGGTTTTGTTTTTCTTCCAGCCCGACAAGCTTGAGAAGTTCCTGGGCTTTGTTGGTGGCGTCCGATTTGTCGACGCCCTTCACCAGTATCTGCGGTTGCTCGATATTGGCGATAGCAGTGAGGTGGGGAAAGAGATTGAATTGCTGGAAGACCATTCCGACATTTTCCCGCATCTTGCGAAGATGCTTCTCGCTCGCCGGGACGAGTTCACTATTGACCTTCTGATGCCAGAGGTAGTCCCCCTCAACCATGACATGGCCGCTGTTGATCGTTTCCAAGGTCATCAATATCCGCAAGATGGTCGTTTTACCCGACCCGCTCGGACCAATCAGGGCCAGCTTTTCGCCCGCCTCGACATGCATGTCGAGATTTCTGAGAACCTGCAGTTCTCCATATGATTTCGATACATTTTTAAATTCAATGATCGGGTTCATTTCTTCATGTCTCGACTAGCCTGCATTGCTCCATCCCGTTGAAAAACTTTCTAATTCTCTGATATTCGTTGAACAGAAATCTAAAAACAAATTTTAGAAAGTAGAAATATAGATAATCGAGAAGAAATTCGGTTTTGAAAAGTTTTCATAGTGTCACACCGTAAAAATCAGAGAATAATATCTCCAATTACAATAGCTTATATGCTGGAATTTAATAGTTCGATCAAAAACGACCGAAAATTGATATAATTTATCAAATTTCATTCATAGTTGACGTGATTTTATCATTTTTACATGGGATTTAACATATGATTGGTGAAAAATTGGAATTTTAGAGATGCTTTTCTCGTGCGTAACGTGTATTGTTGACGCAAATTCCTAGGAAATGAGCTCAAGCTCCTCGATAAACACCCGGATTGAGCGGGGCCGCGAGCAATATTTTTCGATTGTGGAAAGAAAAATGACTGAATTAACGCCAAATGATTTAACGATATTGCGGTTATTGCAGGAAAATGCCAGAGAAAAACTTGAAACCATGGCTTTTGAAACTGGCATTTCAGTTGCTACCATACAACGTCGCATTAAATATTTAAAAAAAACCGGAGTTATTACGAAAGAGACCGCTCTTATCTCACCAGACTCTGTCGGTTATTTGATGACCTTCCTGATTCTTGTTGAATTAGAACGGGAGCGCATTGATCAGGTTGACGCCTTCAGGCGGAAAGTCAAAGCGGAACCCTATATCCAGCAGTGCTACTATATCACGGGGGAGGCGGACTTCGCTCTGATTGCCCTTGCCAAAGATATCCAGGACTTCGAAAATCTCACTCGCCGATTGTTCTTTGCGGACGCCAATGTGAAGCGTTTCCGCACTTCGGTCGTTATGAACCGCACCAAGGTCGGCCTGACGGTTCCCCTTGTCTAAGATGCCCATTTCGCAAAGGACGGACCGCTTACGGAATTCACAGATCCGCAATGGATCACGGTTCGGGATGGCCCCATACATTTTCCGATTTAGCAGCAGGAACTCACAATAAGAAAATAAGCGCCCAGACAGTCAGGCAATAAACAAGGGAGAGCAGAACGGCGGCGCTGGCGACGTCTTTGCTGGCCTTGGAGAGATCGTGATAATCCGCCGAAATCCGGTCAATGGCGCATTCAATCGCAGTGTTGAGCAATTCGGTTATCAAGACGGCGAACAAGCCAGAAAGGAGGAGGGCAAGTTCCACCGCGGATTTACCTGAGAATATGGCGAGCGGTACCAAGATCAAAATACCGAACACCTCCTGCCGGATGGCTTCTTCACTTCTAAAAGCCGTGCGAAAACCCGAAATCGAATTTTCGAAGGCAGCAATCAGTCGCGCTAAACCTTTTTTGCTTGCGGGAACCATGAATTTTCGCTCGTTTGTCCGATTGTGAGATAGTGGGCGATCACGACGATGATCCAGGCAAGGAGCATGGTGACGATTGTGTGGGAGAGGAAATGCCGCCCGTTCAACATCTGGAAGCCGCCCATGATCCAGCTGGTTGCGAGTGCAAATATAAGGGCAGCGACACGTTGTTTTCCTGGCGCGGCGAGAGGGACAAGCAACAAGAGCGCAAAGCCGCCCGAGGCATGGCCCGCGGGAAAACAGGCGCCGCTTTTCGCGCCGCTGAAGTCGAAAATCGGACCGTCCGTGAAAAATCCGCCAAATTCCGCAAGCTGATAGGGGCAGTGGATATTGGTGAGCTTCTTTCCCACGCCGACGATCAACGGAACGAAGGCTGCGCAAAGGATTACAAAGAACTGTCGGCGCGAGCGGAATTGCCGCAGGCTTTTCATGAAAAATGACAGTGCGAAAAGCATGACCATACTTCCCGCAAAGCCGGCCAGCAGCCATTTCGGCAGAATGTAGAATATGAACCGAAGGGCAGGCTCCCGCGCATCCACTAGCCAACCGTTTCCGTCATAAAAGGAATGGGCAAGATAATAATCAAGCCCGCTCACCCGGACGAGGTAAGGGATTACGAGGATCGCTATTGTTGTAACGACGAGGTGACGGCCCCAATCAAGGTCGTCGCGAGTTTCTTGTGATTGCGTTTCCATTGCGAGGCGCTTTCATAACTTAAAACAACGTCGGTCAATGACTTCGGTTCGACCTCGGAGGCGGCCATAACGTCCCCGCTCGCCGTCTCGATCCCGTATTTCTTGACCGGCTCGACGAAAGTAACCTTATCGTCGGCAAGGATACCGAGTTTCTGATGGGTCGCGATAAAGGCCCGCTCAGCGAAGGCTTCGTCCAGAATGTCCTGACCATAGAATTCACTCTTGTAGGAAAAACCGAGCAGCGAGAGAAGGGTTACCGGCAGATCGATCTGACTGGCGACTTTCTCGACCTCTCGCGGGGCGATCATGCCGGGGGCATAGATCATCGCCGGGATATGATAGCGTCCGGGAGGCAGCGAGCTTTTGCCCGCCGCCCCTGCGGTGTGATCGGCGACGATGACAAAAACCGTGTTCTCGAACCACGGCTCCCTCTTCGCAGATTCGAAGAACTTTCCGATGGCGTAATCCGCGTATCGCACCCCCGCGATACGGCCGCCGCCTTCCGTCGGAATACCGGCATTATTTTCAGGGAATGTATAGGGGCGGTGATTGGACGTCGTCATGACCATATACATAAAGGGATTACCCGTTTGACTGTCGGCTCTCGCTTCCGTGATTACTTTGGCAAACAGATTCTCATCAGCGACACCCCAGACGTTGGAGAAGGTGATTTCGTCATCTGACATATCGACCCGGTCGACCACGTCAAAGCCGTTATTCTCGAAGAAATAGTTCATGTTGTCGAAATAGCCGTAGCCGCCATAAATGAACTTGTTGTGGTAATTGCGGTCGTGAAAAACCTCTCCCAAAGAGAACAGGTTTTCATTCCCCGGACGCTTGACGATCGACCGGCCCGGAGAGGAGGGAATGGAAAGCGTCAGGGCTTCGAGGCCGCGGACGGTGCGGGTGCCGGTCGCATACATGTTGCTGAAATTCAGGGACTGCACGGCGAGTGCGTCGAGATTGGGCGTAAAATCCGCATTCGATCTATACCGGTTCATATATGCCGCGCTCATCGATTCCATGACGATGAAAATCACATTTTTCCGCATTTCGGGGCGCGCCGCCCTGACCAGCCGC
The DNA here is from genome assembly GCF_009882935.1 of Sneathiella chungangensis. Taxonomy (GTDB): domain Bacteria; phylum Pseudomonadota; class Alphaproteobacteria; order Sneathiellales; family Sneathiellaceae; genus Sneathiella; species Sneathiella chungangensis. The sequence continues at coordinate 190,688 of NZ_WTVA01000014.1, read as the reverse complement.
GGAGGGGTAGCAGGAAGGTCGGAATGGGTTATGTCCTCATAGGTGATATAAAATTTCTTGTAGGCGAGTTCGTTATTTCGAAAAGCGGAGAAAAGACTGTAAATGCCATTCGCGGCAATTTCATTGGCATAGTTGTTATCGGTTACATTTTTGAAATCGAGAGAGACGGCATAGAAGCCGCCGAAAGCCAGACAGAGAAACCCGACCAACACCGACGCCTTGGACTGTAACGTTATGTTCGGAACCTGCGTCGGCAGTAATGTGTCCTTAAAGAAATAATATGCAATACCAACCAGGGTCAGGATGCCGAGGGTCAGAGGAACGATAGGGTAGGATTCCCAGATGTTCCCAAGGACCTCTCGCGCGTAGACGAGATAATCGACTGCGATAAAATTGAAGCGGACGGCAAATTCCTGCCAGAAGGCATATTCCGACGCGATGTCAAAAATAACCATGCCGGCGAAGATAACAAAACAGATATGCGTCGCGATCCGGTCTAAACGCGTGTTGAGCCACCGTGTCGGAAGCACGAGCAGATAGGCAATATAGGGCAAGATGAAGAGCGAATAGGTCGCAAGATCGAAAACGATGCCGGTCGCATATGATTTGACGATATTTGCAAAACCGAGGTTTTGGAAGGTCCAGACCGTGAATATCAACCTGATGACAAACTGAACGAGGATGAAGACGACAAAACTCGGTGCGAGCCGTCTCGCAAAATACTGCAAAGCCATTTCAATCTCTGACATAGACTAGGAAAAGTCAGAAAATAGCGACGCTCTCCTTTCCTCCGCCATTCCGGATTTATACGGTTTCGTATATCTCGTCTTTATTCAGGGAATTTGCACGATTACGCGAAGCCCAGGTTCATTGCTTTCAAGGGAAATCTTGAATTCATGCAGATCTGCAATCGCCTTGACGAGACTGAGGCCAAGACCGCTGCCAGGGGTCGTCCGGCTTTTTTCAAGGCGATAGAGCCGCTCCATGACACGGGGACGCTCGTTCGCCGGGATACCGGGTCCGTTATCCGATATTTCGAGCGCCCGGTGGTCATCGCGCCCGGAAAGAGTGATGTTGATGACAATTCCCTCGTCGCAATGGTGGATCGCGTTCTCAACCAGATTGGTGATCATCTGCGTCAGCAGATCCGCATCACCCACGAGCGAGAAATCGCAGTCTTTATCAAATTGTAGCTCAAGGCGCTGGTTTTTGTCTTCGGCCACCGGCATAAAAATGTCGACGATCTTTTGGCAAATCAGCAATAAATCAACTTTTTTGAACTGGCTTTTCCGGCCGCCACCCTCTATCTGGCTGATCCGGAGCATTGCCTGAAAAATGTCGATGATGCCATTCGTTTCATCGATAATCAGATCGACGGAATCTTGTGCGCTGCCGTCCAAAGACTTGTTCTGAGAGAGGATTTCGAGTTTCTGGCGAAGCCGTTGAACCGGGGTCTTTAGCTCGTGAGCAATATCAACGGAAACCTGACGAAGGCTCTCGACAGTTGTCTCGAGACGGTCGAGCATCGCGTTGATACTTGCCGCGACCCGGGCGAGATCGTCATGTCTTCCCGGCGCACTTGCGATCCTGTCCGAAAAGTTGCCAGCCGCCGTCCGGGCAAGGGTTTTTTCAATCAAGAAAAGACGCCGGTTATTTTTGCGGGCAAGTACGATTGCTGTGGCGAAGGTCAGGGCCAGGGATACGACAAATCCGCCCAAGAGTGATTCCAGTATACCAAACCTCATCTCCTTGATTTCGGATTTGCTTCGTCCGATTATCAAATCGCCTTCGCTGAATTCAGTGCCATAAGACACAAAAGCGTCCGGCGGATGCCGGGGAGGATCAATCAGCATTATATCTGGCGCGGCAACATCACGCCATCCAACGAAAGTTTCCATCCGGGAGACATTTCCCGCGACGGGATTTTTTGTGGAATCCGTCAGATATAGAAGGGTTCTGCCTCCCTTTGCGCCGACAGACAAAATGTTTACCTGCTCTTTTAGACCCGCAAATCCCTGGCGCCGGTAAACATCCACCAGGGTCGCTTGCATTTCGAGGACGCTGCCCCGAAGCCCTTTGCCGAGATCTTCCTCCGTTTCGTAAAGGGCGATACCGAACATGAGAATTACGGACAGAAAGAAGACGCCGCAAAGACTCAGCGTCAACCGGATTGCAGATGAATTGAGGAGACTGGATTTAATCATCGCTCAATACATAACCGGTTCCGCGGATTGTATGGAGAAGTTTCGTCTCATACGGACCATCGATCTTGCTGCGAAGGCGGCTGATATGGGTTTCCACCACATTTGTTTTGGGGTCAAAATGAAAGTCCCAGACGGATTCCAGCAGCATGGTTTTTGTCACGACGCGACTGGCGTTCCGCATCAGATACTCAAGAAGCTGGAATTCTCGCGGTTGCAGGATGATGGCGTCGCTGCCCCTCGTGACCACCCGGCGGATCAGATCCATTCTGAGATCGCGAACGACCAGTTGAGTGACTTCCGATTGCAGCGGCGGACGGCGGAGCAGCGCTGCGCAACGGGCCGAAAGCTCGGCGAAGGAGAAAGGTTTGACAAGATAGTCGTCCGCCCCGGCATCGAGGCCTTGGACACGGTCATCAATTCCGCCCACCGCCGTCAGTATAAGGATCGGGATATCGATTTTGGCGCTTCTCAGGGATTTCACGATTGAAAGCCCGTCCAGTGCCGGCAGCATCCTGTCGGTAATTATCAGATTGTAGTTTTCAGATGCGCCCTGAACAACACCATCGCGTCCGTCAGCTACCCAATCGACCGTATACCCCTCCTGCAGCAGCCCCTTTTTGATGTAATTGGCTGTTTCGACATCATCTTCGATGAGGAGTATTTTCATGAATGCGCTCATATAAGTCATTGCGGCGGGCCGATTATACGCAAAACCCGTCCGGGGTGAGATTTTTTTATGCCGCGGTCGACAATAAGGGCCGGATCAAATATGCCTGTTTTCTTGCACCGAGACTCAGCGCGGTGGTGTCGATGGCAATCCCAATATCGCAGGCCTCGGAACCATTTGGATAAAAGCGTGGGGGAAACCCGTTGAGCTTTCCGGTCATTCATGCATAGATTGGCGAAACTTGAGGGTATTCCCTCGCGGCAGCAAAATAAGGACGAGAGAAATGACGGACGCCTTACCATTGGACGGTATCCGGGTGGTAGAGATGAGCCATATGGTCATGGGACCGGCTTGCGGGCTTATTCTCGCCCAACTGGGGGCCGAGGTGATCAAGGTTGAACCCCCGAAAGGTGACAAGACCCGGGATCTCAAGGGTATGGGCACGGCCTTCTTTCCTCTGTTCAATAGGGGAAAGCGCAGTCTGGTCGTGGATTTGTCGCTGGAAAGTGATCGTGAAACCCTTCACCGGTTGCTGGCGACGGCCGATGTTTTTCTTGAGAATTTCAAGGACGGGATGCTTGCCCGGCAGGGATTGGCCGCGGCGGAACTGGCGAAAAAATACCCATCCTTGATTATCGCCGGTCATAAAGGTTTTCTCTCGGGTCCCTATCAGCATCGGCCGGCGCTTGACGAAGTCGTGCAGATGATGTCTGGGCTTGCCATGATGACAGGTACACGGGAACGGCCCCTTCGCGTTGGATCGTCGGTGAACGATATCATGGGCGGCATGTTTGGCGTTATCGGGATTCTGGCGGCCCTGCGTGAGCGCGACAAGACGGCGCGTGGAAAGAATATCCGGATCGGGCTATTCGAAAACAGCCTGTTTTCCGTTGCCCAGCATATGGTTCAGTTCGAGATGACGGGCATCCCCTCGACCCCGATGCCGGAACGTACGCATGCCTGGCCCGTTTATGACGTCTTTGAAACCAGTGATCATCAGCGGATCTTCGTCGCGGTAGTGACGGACGGCCATTGGACGGCCTTTTGCAAAACCTATGACCTGGCAGAATTTCTCACAGACGACCGCCTCAAAACGGCGACGGACCGGATTGAGGCGCGCTCCTGGACAATTCCGCAGGTCGCTGAAAAAATGAAGCGCCACTCTGTCAAGGAGTTGACGGATAAGCTGGAAATGCTCAGCATACCTTTCGCGCCGATTAATGCTCCCGAAGACTTGTTCAACGATCCGCATGTCCAGCGCCCCGGCGGCCTCGTGCATTTTGATGATAGCGACGGGAAGACCTATTGCGCGCCGGCATTGCCACTAGAGCTTGACGGGGCCGCCCTCGGGGAGGGGCTGCATGTCCCGGCGCTCGGTGAAGATACGGAAGACATATTAAAAGAACTTGGCGTCAGCGGAGGGTGAAATTCGGGCTGCTTTTTGCGTCGCTATCGCGTAATAGTAATGAACCTGAGAAAAAATCAATAACCCTGTGGGAGGGAATTATGAGAAAAATCTTAACTTTGGCGGCGGGATTGTCACTGGCGCTTGGGGCGATTAACTGGGTGGGGGACGCCGCTGCGGCAACCGCAATGCGCTGCAGCCACCAGCTTCCGCCAAACCATCATATTGCAAAAGTCATTGATCGTTGGGCCGCTGAAATCGAAACCCTGTCGGATGGTGAGATCGACGTGCAGGTGTTTGGCGCCAATAGCCTGACCGGTGCAAAAGAGAATGCAACCGCTGTTGCCAAAGGGGACATCGATTGCGCTTTTTCAATCAATCCGCAATGGGGCAAAACGCTGCCGTTGATGAATGTGACGCTGGGCCCGTTCGCGGTCAGCAGTCTTGAGGCATTGCAGAAGTGGGACGGATCGAAGGCTGCAAACTTTCTCGAAGAGCAGCTGATGACGAAGGGCGTGAAGAATGTTGTCTGGCTTTTCACGACGCGGAGCACGGCAATCACGTCGAACGGCAAACCGCTGATCGCCCCGGATGATTTCAAGGGCGTCAAGATCCGGGGCCTTGGCCCGATTCCGGATGCCGGATTCGTTGCCATGGGGGCCGCGCCTTCCGCCATGTCCGGGAGCAAGGTTTACCAGGCCCTTTCAACGGGCGTCATCGATGCGGGCCTTACGGATATTTCTGCGGCTGTGTCCCGTAAGTATTACGAAGTGCAGGACCATGTCACCGTATTGCCGCTTTTCAGTATCTATTTCCATGGCTATGTCAATCCGGCCTGGTATGACGGGCTCTCCGACAAGGGCAAGAAAGCGGTCGATGAAGCTGGGCGAAAGGCCGCCGTTTGGGCGATTGAAGCCTCGGAAGAGTCCGCCGCGGGCGCTCCGGATGAATTGGCCGCGAAGGGCATGAAAGTCCATATCGCGACGGATGAGGAGATTGAGGCGCTTAAGGCGGTGATGGCTCCCGCATTTTATAAAGCGTTCAGCGAAGCATCCGGCGAAGATGGCAAGAAATTGCTTGATCTGCTGAACTAGCTGGTGGATTTCCGTCTCTTATGGACATGAAAGACGACCGGACGGAAGAGGTGTCTTTTTCCTCTTCCGTCCCTATCCGGATCATAGAGTATCTTTGTTTTGCCGCGGCCATTTTTAGTGCGGGCCTCGTCATCTTCACGCTTCTGATGACTGGCTATAGCGTGTTTCAACGCTATGTGCTTGGAACCCCACTTACCTGGACGGACGAGATGTCCGGTTTTCTGGTGGTGGCCATTGTTATGCTGGGTGCGGCCGAAACCCTCCGGCGGGGAGAGCATATCAGCGTTGATCTGTTGTCGTCGAAAGCCGCCGGGGGCGCGAAGAAGGCGCTGGGTATCTGGAGCTATCTCGCAACGGCATTTGTCGCCGCCGTCATTTTTATCAGCGGCTGGGAGGCCGTGAAGTTTTCCTATACAATCGGCGTGTTCTCAAACGGCTATCTTGAGGCGCCGCTCTGGATTCCGCAGTCTTTTCTTCTGGTGGGGTCCGCATTGCTGTTTGTCCTCTCCCTTGTACGCATGGGCCAAAGCCTTTTCAGGCGGGATGGCGAGACCTGATGACAACAATCCTTGTCTTGCTCCTCCTGGTTTTCCTGCTGCTTACCGGTATTCCGATCTTTGTCGGGCTGGGGCTGGCCTCTGTCATTATCATGCTCCTGACAGAGGGAAGTATTTCAAGTGTCGCTGATACTTTTTTTGCCAAGCTCGACAATGGATTGCTGACGGCTATCCCCATGTTTGCCTTCATGGCCCATGTGATGATCAAGTCGAAAGTGGTCGATGACCTTTATGATGCCGCGAATGCGTTGGTGGGGCATTTCAAGGGTGGCCTTGGCGTTGCAACCGTGCTTTCCTGCACGATATTTGCCGCAATATCCGGCTCCAGTGTCGCGACCGCGCTGACCATCGGGTCGAGCGCGATACCGCAGATGCGGCGTTTCGGCTATCGTGCCCGGGATGCCTACGGGGTGATCGTTGCCGGCGGCACGCTGGGTATTCTGATACCGCCGTCCGGGCCGCTGATCCTCTATGCCATTGTTTCGGAGACCTCGATCGGCGCATTGTTTATGGCCGGATTTATCCCGGGCATCCTGATGGCGCTGATTTTTGCCTGCTTTTGCATCTCCCAGGCCTATTTTCGCAACGATGCGGCAAGCAGTGAATGGGTCGGCTGGAAAAAAAGCCTAACCGCAATCCGGAGGTCCTTTTGGTCCCTCTCCATGCCGCCACTTGTCCTTGGAGGTATTTATCTCGGGATTTTCACGGCAAGCGAAGCCGCCTCTGTCGGCTGCATTTATGCGCTTCTTGTTGGCGCGCTGGTCTATCGAAATTTCGGGTTGAAAGAACTTGCCGAAACAGCGTTCGAGACAGTGCGAACGACGACGATGCTCTTCATGATCCTCGGGGGAGCGGCATTGTTCAGCCGTGCGGTGACCATAATTCGTCTTCCCATCGAACTCATGGAGGGGGTTGTCGCCCTTGGCTTGTCTCCTGTCGGCTTCCTGATCGTCGTCATGTTGGTGATCCTTGTTCTTGGCATGTTTTTGGAGACGATTTCCATCATTCTGATTACCACACCGATCGTTCTTCCGATCCTGCTGCAGCTTGACGTCAATTTGATCTGGTACGGTATCCTGCTCATGATTAATCTCGAGCTGGCGTTGATCACACCACCAGTGGGCATGAATCTGTTCGTCATAAAGGGAATTGCCAACGCCCCCCTTGTCGAGGTGATCAGGGGATCACTGCCATATGTGATCCTGATGCTGGCGGGACTAGTTCTGGTCATGCTCTTTCCGGAGCTCGCGCTCTGGCTTCCTGATCTTGCCGGCTTCGGTCGGTAACTCCATATTTCATCCAAGATAGGGTCGCACGGGATCGGGCGATTGACGCAAATCAATACAGGGCGCCCCCGTTCTGATAAGATGATCCTGCATTCGGCGCACAATTTGATGTTTGAAGGTGGTATCGGAAGGTGAGCAATAATCCATATGACCTGCTCGGGGTGAAATCTACTGCCACGGACAAGGAAATTAAGGCGGCCTATCGTAAGCTGGCCAAGGAACTGCATCCGGACCTGAACCCCGGAGATGCGAAAGCCGAGGAACGCTTCAAGGCGATCTCCGGGGCCTATGCAATTCTTGGTGACAAGGAACAGCGGGCCCGTTTCGATCGAGGCGAGATCGATGAGACGGGTAAAGAGAAGCCCGAGCAGCAATATTACCGCAACTATGCGGGAGCGGGCCCTGAAACCCATTACTATACCTCGGATGCGTTCGGCGATTTTGGCGACGAAAGCGATCTTTTTTCTGAACTTTTCCGTCGCGCCCGATCGAAAGAGAGTGCCCGCGGGAGAGGATTCAAGGGACCGATACGCGGACAGGACGTTCACTATCAGTTGAAAGTGGATTTTCTTGATGCGGCGCGTGGCGCCAAGAAGCGCATAACGATGCCCGACGGATCAACCCTAGATGTTTCTGTTCCGGCCGGCATCCGGGATGGGCAATCGATCCGCCTTAAGGGCAAGGGGTCGACCGGGTTCAACAATGGGCCAAATGGCGATGCTTATGTCAAAATCGAAATTTCGCCGCACCGTCTGTATCGCCGCGAAGGGCGGGATATTCTGATTGATCTGCCGATATCGCTGGATGAGGCGGTGCTGGGCGCCAAAATCTCCGTGCCGACCATACATGGCAAGGTCAATATGGCTATCCCGGCGGGTGCGAGCAGCGGGCAGACGCTGCGCCTCAAGGGCAAGGGTATTGCCGCAGGTAAATCAGGGACGGATGGTGACCAGCTTGTCCGAATAAAAGTTGTGCTGCCGAAGAAAATCGATCCTGAACTCAAGGAATTCATGGAGAAATGGCGCAGCGAGAATGCCTATTCGGTGCGTCAGGAGCTTGAGGGGGCGCTGTGATGATCAGTGAGAAGGAAGCGATACAACGTCTCAAGGGCGTCAGCCAGACCCGACTTCACCTGTGGGTTAAGCGCGGCTGGGTAACGCCGGCGGAAACGGACGCCGGTTTTCATTTTCGGGAAATAGATCTCGCGCGGCTGGAGTTGATCCGCCAGTTGAACACAGATATGTCGGTGAATAACGAGGCGATACCCATTGTTCTGTCCTTGATCGACCAGATTCACGGATTGCGCTACGAGTTGAAAACACTCGCCCGCGCGGTCGAGGCGCAGCATGAGGATATACAGGGCGCCATCCTGAGGGCCTGCGATGCCGTGCGGACCCTCTCGGAGGATGGCAAATGAAGCAAATTCCCAACTGGGCCTGGATCATTATCGTCGCGATCTTTGTCTTTACCTTCATACTGGTAAATCAGATCGCCCGGCCACCGGCCGTCAATTCCGTGGCCTATAGCGACTTTAAAAAGATGGTGGCTGAGGGCGACGTTGTCGAAGTCACCCTTACGGGCGAAAAGGTGGAGGCGAAGCTCAAGTCGCCAATCACACTCCCAGATCAGCCGTCTTCAACGGCGAACCTGGAGACGGTTATGCCGAGCGGCGGTGACCCCGATCTATTGCGTCTGTTTGAGGAAAAAGGCGTGACCGTCTGGAATCATCCGGTAGAAACCGGAAATAGCTGGCTTTTGAGCTTGCTCCCGTGGATAATATTCATTGGAATATACCTATATATCATGCGCCGGATGCAGGGAAACCTCATGGACCGCTTCGGCGGGCGGAGCAGCAGCGATTTTCTTACGGGTTCTGCAGAGAAGGAGGAAAAAGCCGGCCGCCGCGTGACCTTTGACGATGTCGCGGGACAGGAGCAGGCGAAAAAGGAAGTCGCCGAACTTGTCGAGTTTCTGAAACATCCGGAGGAGTTTAAAAAGCTTGGCGCCGAGGCACCGCGGGGCGTGCTGCTGGTGGGGCCTCCGGGCACCGGCAAGACGTTGCTTGCCCGGGCGCTTGCGGGGGAGGCAGGCGTTAACTTCTTCAATATTTCGGCGTCCGAATTTATCGAAATGTTCGTCGGAGTCGGCGCGTCCCGTGTCCGGAAAATGTTTGACGAGGCGAAGAAACGCGCGCCCAGCATAATCTTCATCGACGAGCTGGATGCCGTCGGACGGGTGCGGGGGACTGGCCTCGGCGGAGGAAATGACGAACGCGAGCAGACGCTGAACCAGATCCTGTCAGAGATGGACGGGTTCTCCGGCCGTGAAACCGTGATTGTTTTAGCGGCGACCAACCGGCCCGACGTGCTCGATCCGGCGTTGCTCCGACCCGGCCGTTTTGACCGCCATGTCACGCTGGAACTTCCTGACAAATTGGCGCGAAAAGCCATATTGGAGGTTCATACCCGGAAAGTGCCGGTCGCGAAAGATGTCGATCTTGATCTTGTTGCCGCTGGCTGCCCGGGCTTTTCCGGCGCTGATATTAAAAACCTTGTGAATGAGGCGGCGATCGCGGCGGCGCGGGAGCATGTGGACGAAGTCGCGATGCGTCATTTCGACGAATCGCGTGACAAGATTATCATGGGAACCGTCCGCACGCTTGCGATACAGCCCGAAGAGCATCATCGGCTGGCGGTTCATGAGGCGGGACATACGGCCGTAGCCTATTTCCTGCCCAATGCCGACCCTCTCTACAAAGTGACGATTATTCCGCGTGGCCGTGCACTTGGGGGGACACATCTTCTGCCGACCGAAGAACGTCATACGCTCGATGAAGATTACTTGCGCGATCGTCTCGCGGTTTCCCTTGCGGGACGCGGAGCGGAGGAATTCTTCCTAGGCAACGTCAGTTCCGGCGCCGATGACGATATCAAGAACGTAACGAAGCTCGCCCGCGCCATGGTGGCGCAATGGGGTATGTCCAAGGAAATTGGGCCGATCGATCTACGCCAGAGTGAGGACCATCCTTTTCTTGGCCGGGAAATTGCCCAGCCCCGTCATTTTAGCGAGGAGATGTCGAGCCGCGTTGATGAAGCGATCCTCAAGCTCATCCGGGAAGCGGAAAAGCGAGTTCTCGACATTCTCAATGAACATAAACCGCAGATTGAGAAACTGATCGAGAAACTTGAAAAGGAGGAAACGGTCAACTGGCCGGAGATTGACGCAATTCTCGGCAGGAAGACGACGAAGAAAGAAACCGCGTAATCCAATTGCCCCGGATTATCCGCTTGATCAGGATCAATGACGGATCTGTTTTTCCTTATAATAATTCCAACCTAATGTTGCAGAATACATCAGGTCGTGAGAGGAAAATCATGAGCCAATATCCCGTCGAAATGAATGTCAAACCGGACGTCAAAGCCTTCTTTGATGAAGATACCTTTACGATTAGCTATGTCGTCAAAGATCCGATGAGCAAGGCCTGCGCGGTAATCGATCCTGTCCTCGACATTGACTATGCCGCCGGTCGTATCACTCATGGCAGCGCCGATGCGGTAATCGATTATATCAAAAAGCATGATCTGGCTCTCGAATGGATCATCGAGACCCATGTGCATGCCGATCACCTGAGCTCTGCTCGGTACATCAAGGAGCAGGTTGGCGGAAAAATTGGGATTGGCGAACATGTTCTCGTCGTTCAGGAGACGTTCGGAAAGATTTATAACGAGGATGAGCGCTTCAAGCGCGACGGGTCGCAATTTGACCGGTTGTTCAAGAATGGCGATACCTACAAAATCGGAACGATGTCGGCATTCGCACTGCATACGCCGGGACATACGCCAGCTTGCATGGTCCATGTGATCGGGAATGCCGCGTTTGTCGGCGATACGCTGTTCATGCCGGATGGCGGGTCGGCGCGGGCGGATTTTCCGGGCGGAGATGCCGCGACGCTTTACGATTCCATCCAGAAGGTTTTGGCGCTTCCCGATGAAATGCGGCTTTTCATGTGCCATGACTATGGCCCGGATGGACGGCCCTATCGATGGGAGACGACCGTTGGGGAGGAAAAGCGCGACAACATCCATTTTGGGGAAGGCAAGACAAAGGCCGATTTCGTGAAACTGCGTAACGAACGCGACCCTACCCTTGGCATGCCGCGGCTGATCCTGCCGTCGCTTCAGGTCAATATGCGCGCAGGCGAAATTCCTGCCGATCATGATGGCAATCTGATGCTAAAGGTGCCTGTCAATGTCCTTTAGCCGGCTGTCGTAGACAGAAGGTGGTCATGAAAGGGAAGAAAAATGGAAGTTAAGAAGATCAGCGGCAATCTGTCGGTCAGTGCCCAGATCCTGCCAGAGGATATCGAAGAACTCGCGAAGCTTGGCTACAAGGCGATTATCTGCAACCGGCCGGACGGGGAAGGCGCGGATCAGCCAACATTTGCTGAGATAAAAAAGGTGGCTCACAAGGCGGGACTTGAGGCTGTTTATATCCCGATTGTGTCGGGCCGGGTTCAGGACAGTGACGCCAGGTCTTTCGGCGATGCGGTGACTTCGCTCCCCAATCCCGTGCTGGCTTATTGCCGGACGGGCACGCGTTCGGCAACGCTCTGGTCCCTTAACGAGGGCGCCAAGGGGCGGCCGCTTCCGGAAATTCTGCAGGCCACGAAGGACGCAGGGTATGATATGTCCGGTGTTGTCCGTCGAATTGCCAACGGCGGCCGGACACCAACAGATGTTGCGGATGCGACCCATGACATCGTGATAATCGGCGGTGGCGCGGCCGGAATTTCCGTCGCCTCCAGTCTGATGCATCGGAAAAAAGATCTCGATATCGCCATTATCGATCCGGCGGATGTTCATTATTATCAGCCGGGATGGACCATGGTCGGCGGCGGCATTTTCGATGCCGAAGAAACGGTGCGCACGATGGGCTCGCTCATTCCGGAAGGGGTTCATTGGATCAAGGCGGCGGTTTCCGCGTTTGAGCCTGACAAAAACGCCGTCATTCTCGATGGGTGCCGAGTAGTCAAGTACAACCGGCTTATTGTGGCGCCGGGCCTGAAACTCAATTGGAATGGTGTTGAAGGGCTGGTCGAGACTTTGGGCCGGAACGGAGTGACCTCCAATTACCGCTATGACCTTGCCCCCTACACCTGGCAGTTGGTCCGCGGCTTGAAACAGGGAAGGGCCCTGTTTACGCAGCCTCCGATGCCGATCAAATGCGCAGGCGCGCCACAGAAATCGCTCTATCTGTCGGCGGATCACTGGTATCGCAATGGCGTTCTCAACAATATCGAGATCGAGTTCTACAACGCGGGCGGTGTTCTATTCGGCGTGAAGGAATATGTCCCCGCGCTGATGAACTATATCGAGAAATACCATGCAGGCCTGAAGTTCACACATAATCTGATCCGGATCGATGGCCCTGCGAAAATAGCCTGGTTTAACAAGACGGATGCAGATGGCAACAGCGAGGTTGTCGAAACCCGTTTCGATATGATCCATGTGGTACCCCCGCAATGCGCCCCGGATTTTATCCGGGTCAGCCCGCTTGCGGATGCTGCCGGATGGGTGGATGTGGATCAGACCACGTTACGCCACAAGACGTTTGAAAACATCTGGGCGCTCGGCGATGTCATGAATGCACCGAATGCAAAGACGGCGGCCGCTGCGAGAAAACAGGCCCCCGTGGTCGCAAATAACCTTCTGACGGATATGGGGGTCGTCTCCGGGGTCGCGCATTATGATGGCTATGGGTCCTGCCCCCTGACGGTAGAGCGCGGCAAGATTGTTCTTGCTGAATTCGGCTATGGCGGAAAATTGCTTCCGAGCTTTCCGACCTGGTTGATCAACGGTCAGAAGCCGAGTCGCCTTGCCTGGTTGCTGAAGGAGAAAATACTCCCGCCGGTATATTGGAAAGCCATGTTGCGCGGCCGGGAATGGATGGCGCATCCGGAAATCACTGACTAGCCGCCGAGATTGGAAAAGAGGGCGAGGGCGACGACAGCAAGCATCGCCGCAGCCATCAGCAGATTGATACGGAACTGGATTCGCGGCGCAAGATCCAGGCGCTTGATCATGATCCCGGCGGTCAGCCACAGAAGGTGAACAGGAACCCAGATGATGTTCAGAATGGCAAACTTGATCATTGTCTCGAGCATCAGCGCGTCGGGCAGGAACGGAAAGCCCGTAAAAAAGGTAGTATTTACTGCATAAGCCTTGGGATTGATGAATTGAAGCATGATCCCTGCGACCAACCCGGGCTGGCTGCTGGACTCAACGAAGGCGATCTTGGCTCCGGCTGTTGCGATCCGGAACGCGAGATAAGCGAGATACATTACGGACGCGACCAGAAGTATATTCCGGATGACAGGGACTGCGAAGACTATCGCGGCAAGGCCCGATACCACGGCCAGCGCGACGAGATTATTGCCGATAAAAAGGCCGGTAACATATCTGAGACCGGCCGATTTCCCAAAGGCGGAGCCCACACCCGCCGTGGACAGAACGCCGGGCCCGGGCGTGATGATCAGAAAAAATACCGCCAGGAAAAATGAAATCATGAAAAACAGCCCTTATGCCGAACGGGCCGTATTTACGTTGCCCACTCCTTTACTTACCAGCGGGCAACATATACAGCAAGCGCGGTGCTGGCACCATAAATTGCCATTGCGCCGCCGATCAGGGCGAATATCATCCAGTCGGGTGCCGCATAAACGGTGAGTATCCAGCCACCCAGGGCGACGACAATTAGGCGAATTGTTCCGGCGATCACCGGGCCCAGAACCTTTCCAGCCCCTTGCGAGGAAAAATAAAGGCAGAGGCCAAGACCGAAAAGTCCGTAAAAGGGGCCGACCCAGGCAAAATACAATCCGGCGGAATAGAGGACAGCTGGTGAACCGGTGAACAGGCCCGACCAGTAATTCGGGAAGAAGGCGACGAACATACCAACAAATCCGATGAAAAGACCGGCCGTCAATCCGCCCGTCCAGGCGACTTGACGGGCTCTGGCGATATTTTTTGCACCAATCGCCATGCCGACCATGGGAACGCAGGCAACACCGATTGCGAAGGCGATCGGCACCAAAAGGAACTCGAGTCGGGCACCGATGCCGTATCCTGCAAGCGCTTCGATGCCGAATTCCGATACGAGGCGAGTGAGAATGAGCACCGTCAGGACCGTCTGCAACGGCGATATGCAAGAGATGGCGCCGACTTTCAGGATATCGCGGAACATCTCGGCTTTAAGGCGCATTCCTCTTACAGTCAGCGTCACGCGCGCGCGCCCTGACATCAGGTACAGGAACAGAAATAAGGCCGCGCAGCTGTAGGCGATCACCAGGCCGAGGGCAATGCCGGACATGCCGAAGGCCGGAACCGAGCCCCAACCAAGCCCGAAAAGCCCCGCCAGAAAGAACTGTGAAAGCGCGACCACCAGAAGCGTAACCGAGGGAACCTTCATGTCGCCGCCGCCGCGAATGATCGAGGCAAGTGTGTTGGTCAGCCAGACGCCGACGGTGCCGATGAAAACGATGTCGGAATAGGCGAGTGCTTCTTCCAGCACAGACCCGGACCCGCCGAGAAGCCTGTAGATTTCAGTCCCGAATGACAGGAAGAGAATAGTGAAAAACAGCCCGGTAGCTCCGCCGATTACCAGCGCATGAACCGCAAGCTGAGCGGCGCGGGCAGGGTTATCGGCGCCCAACGCCCGACTGATCGATGAGGAAACGCCGCCGCCCATGGCGCCGGCCGACATCATTTGCTGCAACATGACCATGGGAAAGACGAGGGCCAGTCCGGCAAGGGCGGAGGTTCCGAGCAGTCCGGCATAGGCCGTTTCTGCTATTGCAACGAGGGCAGTCGCAACCATTGCAATGACGTTCGGAACGCTGAGCCGCGCGAGCGTGCTCAGGATTGGCGCCGTCAATAGAGGGTTTGGCCTGGCACTTACGGCGGATTGGGGCGTCTCAGTCATCTGTCGGTCCTTTTTGCTGTATATGCAGCTATTTCATCAAAAAAATATCTAGTCGCGAAGATCCTCGATCATCCGATCGATGGTGACGGCCATCAGGGCGCTGTCGTCGGGCCCGAGCACGTCCGCAATTCTATCCTGGGCCGCCTGCCATCCCGGGCGCGCGGCGGCATGCTTTTTCCGACCGGCGTCCGTAAGGCACAATTTGCGGCTCCGACGGTCCTGGTCATCCTGGGTCAGGACCACATATCCCTGCCGCTCCAACGGACGCAGGTTGCGGGTCAGGGTGGTCGGATCCATTACCAGTTTCTCCGCAAGGGCGCCCACGCTGATGCCGTCGAAATGGCGCAAATGTCCGAGCAGCCCGTACTGAGTGATGGTTAGTCCGTAAGGCTCCAGCAACTGGTCATAAATCTGGGTGACGCGCCGCGCCGCCTTGCGAAAGCGAAGCGCGCTGCAGGTGGGTTTGAAATCAGAATAAACGGTTTCGTTCGCCATGCAGTCTATATAGCTGCATATGCAGACAAATTCAATGCAATATAGTTTTAGGAAGTCAAACGGTGGGTGATAGCTTGCGCAGGCCCTTGAAGGAAATCAGTTTTTGGGCGTTTTCGTCCCACAGGGCAAGCCGCAAACAGGCAAAGCTTTCGCGAAGGCCAATGCGGTTCAACGATTTAAGCGCCGGCATTTCCGCGAGGCAGGCCCCGAGTCGGTAATTGGGAATGCGGCAGGAAAGATGATGAATATGGTGTATACCAATATTGCCGGAGAACCAACGGAGCGGTTGCGGCAGGTCATAAAAGCTGCTTGCCATGATCGACGCTTCGTGAATATTCCAGTCTTCCTTGTTCCGCCAGTAGGTGGTTTCGAATTGATGCTGTACGTAAAACAGCCAGACACCCGCTGTTGAAGAAAGCAGCACGACAGGGATCTGAACCATAAAGACATCCAGAAACCCAAAACTGAATCCGAGTGTCATGATAACCGCTGCAATGGCGATATTCGTCCCCATGATACCAATGAGCAGCGCCGGACGCTGCCGTACCAGATCAAGCGGCAGGCGGTATTTTATCACGAAAAGATAAATTGGCCCGATGCCCAGTAAAACTGCCGGCATTCTGTAAATTCGATACCCTAGGCGCCCCCACCAGGAGAGTGACCGGTATTCCGCAACGGTAAGCAAGCTGACATCGCCGATGCCTCGCTTTTGCAAATGACCGCATGTCGCATGATGCGTGTTATGCGAACGGCGCCAGTACTCATGCGGGGTCAACGTAACCACGCCGATCACGCGGCCGACGAAATCATTGAGGCGGGGTGATTTAAAAAAGGAATGATGTCCGCAATCATGCTGGATGATAAACAGTCGCACGGTGAATGCCGCGGCCGGAATGGAAAGCAGCAAGGCGACCCAATAGGCGTCGTCCACAATGATAATCATGGCGGCCCATAGGGCAATAAGTGGAATGACAGTTGTCAGCAGTTGCAGAACGCTGTGTTTTGCATCCGGAGCGGCGAAAGAACGGGCTGTTTCAGTCCACTTCTTGTCGAATTTTCTGCTAGCGGCACTGTTGGAGAGTGATGCGTCGGTGGAGGGCGAAACCCGGTCCTGCCCTGTATAACTGGAAATAATTTGATCATCCTATAGAAATTATGGCCAGACACTAACGTTCTATCGCCCAAAATACAAGATTAATCGGGGGCGGCCGCCATCACTTTTGCGCTATGCGACGTCTTTCGCGCGGCGCAGCATGCCAAAAAGATCGCGCGGATCGTCGGGATCGGCCAGCATGTCGAGCTGATCGAAATAGACCGTTCCGGGAAGCTTGCTTCGGATATAGCGAAGGGCGGAGAAGTCTTCAGTCGCGAAACCCACCGAATCGAACAGGGTTGTCTGCCCGGCATCACGCCGCCCCGCCAATTCACCGGAAATGACGCGCCAAAGCTCGGTTACCGGATGATCTTTCGAAAGCTGCTGGATTTCGCCTTCTATGCGCGTCTGCGGCGGATACTCGACGAAGATGTCGGATCGCAACAGAATGTCTGGATGCAATTCAGTTTTACCGGGGCAGTCGCCGCCGACGGCATTGATATGGATGCCGGAGCCGACCATGTTGTCGGTCAGAATGGTGGCGTATTGTTTGTCGGCCGTAACCGTCGTGATGATATGCGCGCCCTCGACCGCCGCTTCCGCGGAGGTGCATCTGGAAATATCGAAACCCTGCCCTTCGAGGTTCCGCGCGCATTTGTCGGTCGCCGCCGGATCAATATCGTAGAGCCGCAGCCTGGTGACATTGAGGAGCGATTTGAAGGCCATTGCCTGAAATTCGGCCTGTGCCCCGTTTCCGATTATCGCCATGCAGTCCGCCCCCTCTGGCGCAAGATACTTTGCGGCCAACGCTGACGTAGCGGCCGTCCGAAGGGCCGTCAGGATCGTCATTTCGGACAGAAGAACAGGATAGCCGTTTTCGACATTCGACAGCATCCCGATGCCGGTGACCGTCTGAAGCCCTGTCCGCGTGTTCTTCGGGTGACCGTTGACATATTTGAAGCCATATATTTCCCCATCGCTTGTCGGCATCAGTTCGATCACGCCTTCCGCCGAGTGGGAGGCCACCCGCGGTGTCTTGTCGAACAATTCCCAGCGGCGGAAATCTTCCTCGATGAAGCCCGCGAGTTCCGAAAGGAAGGTTTCGATTCCTATGCTGAGGACAAGCTTCATCATGTTATCGACGCTAACGAACGGAACAATATTGATGTTTTTCGGGGGATGCACGGTCATGGTCAGATGCTCCTTCTATGGGTATCGAGGACGCGTTGCCCGAACAGGCTGGCGACAAGCTCGACGATGAGTTTGCTGGTCTTGCCCTGCTCGTCGAGAAACGGATTCAGCTCCGCAATATCGACGGAGGTCACAAGGCCACTGTCGTAAAGTATTTCCATGATCAAATGGGCTTCACGAAAACTGACGCCCCCCGGTACCGTCGTACCGACCGCCGGGGCGATTTCGGGACATAGAAAATCGACGTCGAGGCTGACATGGAGGCGGCCATTCGCCCGGTGGACACGATCTATAAAGCGGCGCAGCGGCGGCGCCACGCCGAATTCGTCGATTGCGCGCATGTCATGCACGTCTATTCCTGTAACGGCGATCCGTGCCTGTTCCGCCGGGTCGACCGAGCGGATGCCCATCATGCAGATATTCTCCGGTCTTATGGCCATGGCAGGTGCCGGGACATATCCGTCGAAACCCGGATCGCCGATGACGTAGGTGACAGGTGTCCCATGCAGATTGCCGGTATCGGTGCTTTCCAGCGTCTGGAAATCCGTATGGGCATCGAGCCAGAGCACGAATTGTTCCTGCCCTTCCGCCGCGCCCCTGCCGGCGAGGGCCGGAAGGATGCCGGCCGCTATGCAATGATCGCCGCCCATGAATACCGGAACCTGGTCGGTGTCGAGCTCAGTATTGCAAAACTGATCGAGCGCGGAAATTAGCGCCGCATAGTCGCCAAGATGATGGACACTATTGTTGGAATGCGCAACGTCGGGGGCCGCGTCCCAGCTTAGATTGCCGTAATCGGTAACCGGATACCCAAGACGGGAGAGCCGCTCGACCATGCCAGCTGTACGCAGTGCGTCGGGCCCCATAAGGCAGCCTCTTTTCCGGCTGCCTGTATCCGCCGGGACGCCGACAAGCAATATGGATTTATCCGTCATTTCAAGAGATCCCGTACGGGTTGATTTTCATAGTGATTATTTTCTGTGTTTAACCGGCGGAAACAATTCCAAAAAATGCAAAAAATGGTAATTGTATCTAACAATATGATATATAATATTTACCATTATGGATAAAACCGACCAAAAACTCATCGCGGCGCTCCGGCAGAATGCCCGGGCGTCGGTCTCTGAACTCGCCATGTCGCTTGGGCTTTCACGCGCGACGGTGCGAACACGGATGGATAAACTGATCGAGGAAGAAGAGATCATCGGTTTCACCGTGGTGCTGAAAGAAGACCTGGCCGAATTCCCGGTTCGCGGCATCACGCTTATCGAAATCGAAGGGAAGGGAAATGAACGGATTATTTCGCGCCTGCGCGGATTTCCCGAAATCCAGGCTATTCATTCGACAAATGGCCGGTGGGACCTTATCGTGGAGTTTGGTGCGGAAACACTGGCGGACCTTGACAAGGTCCTTCGGCAGTTGCGGCTGATTGACGGGATTAATGCGAGCGAGACGAACCTCTATCTTGCGACTCACCGGACCAGCCGTGTTGCGGGGATAATAAACAATAAAAATGGTGTGACCTGATGACCCGATTGTCCGTTCTTGACCTTGCGCCGATAACCGAAGGCGGTAGTGCGACGCAATCTTTCAAATACTCGGTCGAGATAGCACAGCTTGCCGAAAAGCTTGGCTACACCCGCTACTGGTTGGCGGAGCATCACAACATCCCGGGTATCGCGAGTGCGGCGACGGCCGTACTGCTTGCGCATGTCGGCGCCCATACCGAAAAGATACGTATTGGCTCGGGCGGGGTTATGCTTCCCAATCATGCCCCGCTGATCATCGCCGAGCAGTTCGGAACGCTTGCCTCTCTCTATCCGGACAGGGTCGATCTTGGTCTCGGCCGGGCTCCGGGGACGGACGGAGTGACGGCGCAGGCGCTGCGGCGGAATTTAACCGCGAGCGTCGACACATTTCCGCGCGATGTTCTGGAGCTTCAGCAGTATTTTGCCGACCCCGAACCCGGTCAACGAGTTCTGGCGGTTCCCGGTGCCGGATTGAAGGTTCCTCTCTGGATACTGGGCTCCAGCCTTTATGGCGCGGAGCTTGCCGCACATTTCGGTCTTCCCTACGCGTTCGCCTCCCATTTCGCACCGACGGATCTTCGGCAGGCGCTTTTCATTTACCGGCAGAATTTCCAACCATCAGCCCAACTCGACAGGCCTTATGTCATGGCGGCGATGAACTTGCAGGCGGCAGATACGAAAGAAGAAGCAGAAGTGATCGTTACATCGCTGATGCAAGCCGTGCTTGGGCTTGCCAGAGGGAGACCAATTAAACTGCCGCCGCCGGTTGCGGGTTTCGCCGAACATCTGGGGATGCAGGAGAAGGCGGCGATATCGCGCTTTATGACCTACACGGCGCTTGGGGATGCCGATGACGTTTCAAGGAAGCTGACTGAATTCAAGGACGAAACGGATGCGGACGAGATTATTCTAACGGCGCAGATTTATGATCATAGCGCGCGCCTCCGGGCAATCGAAATTGCCGCCGCCGCGATGAGCGCGCTTGCATAAGGAAACCGCCATCTACCTTATTGCCGGGAAAGTATGTCGGTAGTTTTCGATTTTCCGGACCACTTCACTTCCATTTCGTTCCTTTGGACTTTAGGGAAGTTTGTTCAGACGCGCCGTTGGAAAGCTTTGTGGCTCTAGTCGATTTTCGATAGCTCTAAAATCGAAAGAGCCTGTTGCAAACTGTCGAATTCCGTCCCGCTGGCATCAATCCGGTGCCAGTTGATGTCGCCGGCACCGCGATTTACCTGTTGGTGCACGACGGTGGGAGTCGCGTCTGAGGCGTCATTTTTACGCGCCGCGACACGTTCGGCGATCAGGGACTCTTTCGCCTCGAGCCATAGCCCGACGAACGGAATGCCAAACTCCTCCGCAAGCCGTTCGAATAAGGCGCGCTCCGATTCTTTTGAAAAGACCGCATCGACGATAACCCGCTGGCCGGATTTAAGGGCGATACGCGCCTTGTGATGCAGCCGCGCATAGACCTGGTCACTGGTTTCCTGCGTGTATCTTGTCGGCGCCAGCCGTTCTGTTTCCGGAACGTCGAAAAGCGATTTTCGCTCAAGGTCGGAACGCAAATGCAGAAATCCCGGCACATGTTCCAAAATCCCTGACAGCCGAGCGGCGAGGGTAGTTTTGCCCGTTCCGGAAAAGCCGCCAACGGCAATCAGGACGGGCTGCTTTGCCTTCAGATATTGATGCGCGGTTAAGAAATATTCCCGCGCGGCCGCCTGTTCCTTTTCGGCCGCTTTGCCGCTAACCTGCCGGGCATGGTCATTGGCGACCATTGCCCTGATCCCCGCGCGGATAGAGAGGAAAAGCGGCATCGCTGTCAGCCCGTAAATATCGTCCAGCGCGCCGGAAAGATACAGATAGCGATTGAGCAACTGGTTCGCGCTCGGGCTCATGCGGCGCTGGTCAAGATCCATCAGAAGAAAAGCGAGATCGTACAGAACGTCAGTGGTTGCCAGGTTCTCGTCAAATTCGAGGGCGTCAAACAGGACCGGCTTGCCATCCAACAGGACGATGTTGCGTAGATGCAAATCACCATGACAACGCCGGATAAAGCCCCGCCGCCCGCGGAATCGCAGGCAGTAATGGGCGTTCGCCAGATGTTGCATCGCGAGTTTGCCGAATTGTGCCACCTTCTTCTTCGAAAAGATATCCGGTGCGTCTTCGAAGCTTTCCATCAACTCGTCTATCAGGACTTTGACGCGGTAAGGACCGTCCGAAACATTCACTCGTTTCGCCGCTTGGTGATACTTGAAAACGACCCCTGCCAGTTTCGCGATCAGCGTCTTATCGGTCACCGCTTCATGCGGCAACTGGTCCAGCATGTTCTTTTGTTCAAACCGTTTCATGTGAACGGCCCATTCGACGGGTTGCCCTGCGCCATCGAAAGCGAGAGACCCATCCTTTTCCTGCGTAATCGCGACAACGCCAAGATATATTTCGGGCGCGGCCGGTTGATTGATATCAAGTTCCCGCGCGCAGAATTTACGCCGCAGATCAAGCGTCGAGAAATCCATATAGGGAAATTTCACGGCCTTCTTGATTTTGTAGGCATCTTCCCCCGCAAGGAAAACCAGGGCGCCGTGGGTATCGTGAACCTCTATTATTTCGGGATTGCAGGGATAGTTATCCGGATTTTTCAGGAAGGAGATAACCTCTTCCTGTGATATGGCCGCGTCCTTTTGCGTCATTACGCGCATTCCAGTTCTTTAAATGCGTCATGCGTGCTTAAAAACACCTTTCCGGGTTTCAAATGGTCCAGAAAATCCGTTCTTTCAAGCCGATCCATTACCGGACCCTTTACCTCCGCCAGATGGAAGGTGACGCCGGCGCTTTCAAGATCCGAGATGAGCTGTTCCAGGGACTCGAGGGCACTGCCGTCGATCGCGTTAATAGCGCTGCAGATGAATACGACATGCTTGACGTCGGGTTGGTCGACGACAGCGGAAAGGACGTAATTCTCGAAATAACGGGTATTGGCAAAAAACAGGCTTTCATCCACCCGAATGGCCAGCAAATGCGGACAGGTACGCACTGAATGGCGTTTGATATTGCGGAAATGCTCCGTGTTTCCGACACGCCCGACAATGGCGATATGCGGCTTGCTGCTGCGCCAGAGGAACAGGATCAGCGATATCACCACCCCGGCGACGATACCCAATTCGATACCCTCAGCCATCACGACGATAAAGGTAACAACCCAGGCTGCGGCATCGCTCTTGCTGTAACGCCAATTGACCTTGAGCGCTTTGAAATCAACAAGGCCAAGAACGGCAATTATGATGATGGCCGCCAACACGGACTGTGGCAAATAGTAGAAAAGCGGCGTGAAGAAAAGAACCGAAAGCGCAATCAGAAACGCGGTGATGATCGCCGCCAACTGGGTGTTGGCGCCGGCGGCAAAATTGACGACCGAGCGGCTGAATCCGCCGCAAACCGGACTGCCGCCTGAAAAGGCAGCGCCGATGTTCGCGACGCCGAGGCCAACGAGTTCCTGGTTCACGTCAATTTTCTGGCGACGCTTGCTCGCGAGAACGCGGGCGATCGCAACGCTTTCAACAAAGCTTACCAGTGCGATCAATGCCGCGGAAACCGCAAGCTCCCGCCAGAGCGCAATATCAAAGCTGGGGACAGTGAGCGGCGGAAGGCCCGCTGGGATGCTCCCGACGACCGCCAGTCCCGACGTTTCGTTCCAAAGCATGTTGGCCGAAAGAACGGTCATCATTACGACGACGAGCATGGGCCCGGCCTTCACGAGAGTATTGGCAATTCCTTCTGACAGGCCGAGTTTTATCAGCAATGGTCCAAGATACTGGCGAAGGCCGAACAGGAGCAGGAGGCTGGCAACACTGATGGAAACCGTCGTTGTGTTGGCTTCAGGGATATGCTGGAAAATATAAAGGACAGCTTCATCGATGCGCGCGCCACGCGGGATGTCGAGGCCGAGAAGGTGCTTTAACTGGCTGAAGGCGATAACGATTGCGGCCGCGCTGGTAAATCCGGACATCACGGGATGGCTCAGGAAGTTGGCGAGAAAGCCGAGCTTTGCAATGCCCATTATCAAAAGGAAGACGCCGATCAGGGCGGAAAGAACCAACGCCGCAACAATATAGTCGGCTGATCCCGGGAGTGCGAGGCTGCCAAGGGCGCTCGCCACCATCAGCGATGCGACGGCAACGGGCCCGACGGCCAGCGCCCGGCTGCTACCGAAGAACGCGTAAAGAATAGGCGGGACGATACTTGCGTATAGGCCGACTTCCGGCGGCAAGCCGGCCAGGATAGAATAGGCCATTGCCTGAGGAACGAGCAGGATCGCAGTAATGATGCCGGCGGTCAGGTCACCCGGAAATTCCCCTATGCGATAGGTTCTAAGCCACGCGACTGCCGGAATAATTCTTTCGATTTTCGATTCCGCCATGAGATGCCTCGCTAATTCCCCGCCAGGAATAATTTCCGCGTTGCTTTCGCAATGACACTTTCCTCATCGGTCGGGATAACGGAGACGGTTATTGCGGAGGAATCCGTACTGATAATTGTTTTGTTGGCGGCATTGGCGCGATCGTCAAGTGCGATATCGAGCCAATTAAGATTACGGCAGATTTCAGCGCGGATAGCCGGGGAATTCTCGCCAATGCCGGCGGTGAACACGATGGCATCGAGGCCCTGAAGCGGGACAATGAGGGAGGCAATTTCACTTGCGGCGCGATAACAGAAGAGATCGACTGCTTCCTTCGCTTCCGCCCGGTCGCTTTCCAGAAGAACCTGCATGTTATTGCTGATGCCCGACACGCCGAGAAGGCCGGATTCGTTGTAGAGAAGGTGCTGTATCTGATCGGCATTCATGCCGCGTTCCTGCATTAAATAGAGAACTACCCCGGGATCGAGCGTGCCGCAACGGCTCCCCATAACCAGCCCATCGAGAGCGGTGAAACCCATGCTGGTTGCCACGCTTTTCCGGTTCTCTATGGCGCAAAGGCTGGCGCCGTTTCCAAGATGCGCAACAATGATCCGTCCGCCCGCGTCGTCACCAAGATGCTTTGTGAGTGCGCCGGAAATATATTCATAGGACAGGCCGTGAAAACCGTAGCGGATAACACCCTCCTCCATGAATCGTCTCGGCAGTGCAAAGAGTTCCGCCAAATGCGTCTGTGTACGGTGAAATGACGTATCGAAACAGGCGACTTGAATGACATTCGCATCACGGGCGAACAGTGCCTCGATCGGGGCGAGGTTATTGGGTTGATGCAATGGTGCAAGGGAATTGAAACCCTTCAGCTTTTCCAGCACTTCACGGTTAATCTGGACTGGCGCCGAAAAATCACGGCCGCCATGGACGACGCGATGTCCGATTGCAACAACCTCGTGTCCGTCGTCATGTTGTTCGACCCAGTCGAGCAAGTGCGCGGTTAACTCGTGATGATCAGAGGAGACGTCTATGGATCCAAGCGATCCTTTGTCCAGCTCCTGCCCGTTCCTGTCCACGGCCTTGAAAACAGGCGCGCGTCGAATGCTTTCGATCTTGCCGCGCACATGCGGCATGCCCGCAATTTCCGCAAGGGAATACAGAGCGAATTTGATGCTGGACGATCCTGCATTCAGGACAAGGACTGCCTCGGTCATGGTTTCACTTGCAGGAGATGATGCGCAAAAAGCTGGGCAAGCGCCGAGGAAGCGAGGCGGGACAGGGTGCCGTCCGCCCGGCTGGTAAGTATGATCGGCACCCGCGCGCCGAGCACAATACCGGCAGATTCGGCGCCGGCCAGATAGATCAGCTGCTTGGCGACCATATTCCCGGCCTCAAGATCCGGCACAACCAATATGTCGGCATCGCCAGCCACCGCGGAGGTAATTCCCTTCGCTTCCGCCGCTGATTTCGAGATGGCATTGTCAAAGGCAAGAGGGCCGTCAAGCAAGCCACCGGTAATCTGGCCGCGGTCCGCCATTTTACAAAGCGCCGCCGCATCAACGGTGGAATTGATCTTGGGATAAACCGTTTCGATTGCCGAAAGAACGGCGACTTTTGGCATATCGATCCCAAGTGCATGGGCGAGCTCTATCGCATTCTGAATGATATCCCGCTTGTCATTCAGGTCCGGATATATATTTATCGCCGCATCGGTGATGAAAAGCGGTTTCGGATAATGCGGTACGTCGAGAACAAACACATGACTGATGCGCCGTTCCGTTTTGAGGCCAAACTCACGGTCGACGACGGCCTCCATAATTTCATCCGTATGCAGCTTGCCTTTCATCAATGCCATGACGGTTCCATCGCGGACCATATCGACGGCCTTGCGGGCGGCGGCATGGCTGTGTGGAACATCGATAATCTTGACTGATCCGAGTTCCCTGTTCGCTTCCTTCGCTGCGGCGAGAATTTTTGCCGTCGGTCCAATGAGATAAGGAATAATCAACCCTTCTTTTGCTGATTCCAGTGCGCCGATCAGGGAGAGGGTATCGCAGGGATGCACGACAGCCGTCGGGATGGGATCCAGATCGTGCGTCGCCGCAAGAAGCTGCCGATATTGTTCGCCGGTTTCATGCAGATGGACCTCTGGCAGAAGAACACGCGGTCGGCGGACCTTTTCCGTTGGCGCGATCACTTCTGCCTCACCGTCTATCACAACCTCACCTTTCTGATTGGTACAATCGCAGGCAAGTATAAGACGATGTGCTTCGTCTATTTTCTCCTTCACGGTGACCCGCACGGTTACCCGGTCCCCCAAACCGACGGGTTTTAGAAAGCTGAGAGATTGTTTCAGATATATTGTCCCCGGACCCGGAAGTTCGGTTCCGAGAACCGCCGAGATCAGGGAGCCACCCCACATGCCGTGGGCAATTACCTTATGGAACATGTCGGACTTGGCGAATTCGGTATCCACATGAGCCGGGTTCACGTCTCCGGACATCACCGCAAAGAGTTCGATGTCTTTCGCCCCCAGATCACGAACTAACGTTGCCGTATCGCCAACGGAAATTTCGTCATATGTCCTGTTTTCGATATATTGCATGATCGGCCCTAAAAGGTCTGTGAGTGAACCCGCTTATTCCAGAAACACATATATTCCCGGCGCGTTTCCAACGATGTTGTATCCCATTTCTGCGAGTCCCATGGGTGGCGGCGACACCGGATCACCAGAATGCGCTTTCAGCCAGGTGCTGAACTCGGGCCACCAGGATCCGTCCTGTTCCGGCATTTCACCATACCACTCTTCCGGATCCCTATACCGATCGTCAATTTTATGAGTGCCGACGCGGTAATGACGGCGCGGATGCCCGGGCTCCGAAACGATGCCCGCATTGTGCCCGCCGTTTGTCAGCAGGAAAGTGATCTCAGTGTCTGCCAGCATATGGAACTTGAAAACCGAGCGCCAAGGGGCGACATGGTCATGTTCCGTGCCAACCGCAAAGATCGGAACGCGAATATCTGAAACCGTCACAGGACGGCCCTCAACCATAAAGCGGCCTTCTGCAAGATCGTTATTGAGGAACAGTTGCCGCAAATATTCCGAATGCATCCGGTAGGGCATCCGCGTCGCATCGGCATTCCACGTCATCAGATCATTCAGGACCGGCGCATCGCCCATCAAGTAATCATGAACGGACCGAGACCAGATCAAATCGCTTGAGCGCAGCAGCTGGAACGCGCCGGCCATTTGCTTGGTGTCGAGGAACCCCTGTTCCCACATCATGTCTTCAAGGAAGGTGATCTGACTTTCGTTGATGAACAGCATCAACTCTCCCGCTTCCGTGAAATCGGCTTGCGCCGCGAAAAGGGACAGGGTTTGCAAACGGTCGTCATGATCACGGGACATGGCGGCGGCGGCAATGGTCAGTAAAGTGCCACCAAGGCAATAGCCAACGCCGTGGACTTTTTGTTCAGGAACAATATTCCCGATCACATCCAGGGCCGTCATTATGCCGAGCTGCCGGTAATCATCCATGGATAAATCCCGGTCGTCAGGGTCCGGATTCTTCCATGAAATCATGAAAACCGTGAATCCCTGCTCTGTCAGGTATTTGACGAGAGAATTTTCCGGCGAGAGATCCAGAATGTAATATTTCATGATCCAGGCCGGAACGATCAGAACCGGCTCCGGCCGGACCTTATCGGTCGTCGGTTCGTACTGGATGAGTTCGATAAGCCGATTGCGATAAACCACTTTTCCCGGTGTTATCGCCAGGTTACGGCCGACTTCGTATTTCTGTTCGTCGGTGCGTTTCCGCCCGCTTATGGCCGCTTCGAAGTCCGCGACGAAATTCTGATAGCCGCGCACCAGATTTTGACCGTTCTCATCGATCGTTTTCTGGATAACTTCAGGGTTCGTGAGAAAATAATTTGATGGCGAGAAAATGTCGAGGATCTGGCGCGTCGCGAATTCGACGACTCTTTCATGCTGTTTGGTGACGCCACGCACCCCCGTTGTCGCGTTGTGCCACCATTGCTGGTTCATCAGGAAGGTTTGATGCAGCAGGTTATAAGGGAATGTCTGCCAAGCGTCGCCCTTAAAACGGCTATCCTGCGGTAGCGGCTCTATGCAGGGCACTGCCGTCCCATGGCATTGATCATTTTGTGCGCATTGGGCTGCATAATTCATGAGCCGGATACTCTTTTTCGCCGCTTTCTCCACAAGCTGGATTTGTTTTCCCGGCGCTGTGGCGAGGTGAAGGGCCCAATCGGCATAGGCCCCCGCAAGGGCGCTCGGCGACAGGCCGCCGGTAAAGCGGGCCGCTGTGGCATGCATCGACCGGTCGAGAATTTCCTGAATCGACGTAGAAAAATAGGAATCGCGTTCAAAAGGAGATACGGTTCGGTAATGAGGCGAAACGCTTTTGCCTGATGCTTCTTTTTTCGCCGCAGCCGGCAATTCGACCGACGCCAGCTTGGCGGGAACAGCGCCATTTGGGCCGGTTCGCGATTTACCCTTATTATTGGAGCGTGATTTCTGTGCCATGACAACTTCCATTCTTACATCCGACTTAGGAAGTATTGAAACTTGATCAATATAACGCAATCTTTTGCATTGCAGCATTGATCAGGATCAATCTGCGGGTCGCCCCTTATCCTGTCCGGCGTTTATAGCCGAGCGAGCTTTCAAGAAGATGGCGGGAATAAGGGTGCTTCGGTTTCATTTCCCGCATTTCCTCGACTGTCATCACCTCGACAATTTCGCCAAGCTGCATGACGGCAATTTTCTCACACATATGGCTGACAACGGCCAGATCATGTGAAACCATAACATAGGTGAGATTATGTTCGTGTCGTAAATCGCTCAGCAAATTCAGTATCTCGGCCTGTACAGATACATCAAGCGCCGACGTCGGTTCGTCGAGCAGCAGGATTTCCGGCTCGGGCGCGAGTGCGCGGGCAATGGCGACGCGCTGGCGCTGGCCACCTGAGAGCTGATGAGGATACCGGAATCGAAAGGCCGGGCCAAGCCCGACATCGGCCAGCAATTTTTCAATTCTCTCATCAACATCTCCAGCGCCGTGGAGCTTCAGCGTTTCACCCAAGACCTGATCAACCGATTGCCGTGGATGGAGGGACGCATAGGGATCTTGAAATACCATCTGAACTTTTTTGTAGAAGGCGCGGTTGCGTTTTCGGCCAAGTTCTTCCCCGGCAACCGCCATTGCGCCCGACCATGTCGGAGTGAGACCCACAATCGCACGGAGGATGGTGGATTTACCCGACCCGCTCTCGCCAACAAGGCCGAAGCTTTCTCCCTGGTTGACGCGCAGGCTGACATTTTTCACGGCATCGACGCGGCCCTCATTGATATCGAACCAGACACTGAGATTGTCGATCGAGATATGGCTCATGTGATACCACTCACGCTTTCCGACTCGGCCCATGCGGGATCGCGGCTGAGCACTTCCAGCCTCCGGCGGGGCTCATCCAGCTGCGGCAGCGATTTCAGAAGGCCTCTCGTATAGGGATGGGTGGCCTCGTGGAGCTTGTCGGCGGCGCAGGCCTCGACAATCCTGCCCGCATACATGATCAGCACGCGGTCACAAAAGGAGGAAACCAGATTAAGATCATGGCTGATAAAAATCAGGCCCATGCCGCGATCCCGCACCAGTTTGTCCATGATGTCGAGAACCTGCATCTGAACCGACACGTCAAGAGCCGACGTCGGCTCGTCTGCAATCAGGATATCCGGATCGGGTATCAGCATCATGGCAATCATTATGCGTTGTCCCATGCCGCCGGAAAGTTCATGCGGATAGGCGTTGAAGACCCTCAAGGGGTCCCGGATCGCAACGGCGTCCAACATCTCCATCGCTTTATCTCGCGCCAGCGCCTTTGATCCCCGGCCTGAGGTCGCATAGGCTTCCATCATTTGCCGACCGACCGTCATAACGGGGTTCAGCGAGAATTTCGGATCCTGCATGATCATCGAAATGCGCCGCCCTCGAACCTGTCGCATCTCCCGTTCGCTTAGCTTCATAAGATTCTGGCCATCGAGTGTTATATGGTTTGCCGTGACCTGTCCGGGGGGTCTGATCAGTCGTAATATGGCTCGGCCGGTCATGGATTTTCCCGAACCACTTTCCCCGACAATGCCGAGCCGTTCCTCGCCCAGCGAGAAAGAAATGCCCCGAACCGCGTCGAAAATGCCGTTTCTGGTCGGGAATTTAACCCAGAGGTTATCGACTTCCAATCTGGTCATGATCCGCTGTCCTTGGGGTCCAGTACGTCGCGAAGCCCGTCGCCCAGAAGGTTGAAGGCGAGACTCACCAGGAAAATGGCGAGTCCGGGAACCGTTGCGACCCACCAGTGATCAAGGATGAATTTCCGGCCCTCGGAGATCATGGCGCCCCATTCCGGCGAGGGGGGTTGCGCCCCGAGACCGAGAAATCCAAGTCCGGCCGCCGCTAGAATTATCCCTGCCATATCCAGCGTCACCCGAACGATCAGCGATGAGATGCAGAGCGGCCAGATATGCCGGGTGATAATCCGGAACGGGCCCGCCCCCTGCAGTTTTATGGCGCTGATATAGTCTGTATTCCGGATGGTCAGGGTTTCGGCGCGGGCGATGCGGGCATAGGGTGGCCAGGCAGTGAGCGATATCGCAATTACCGCATTTTCAATGCCGGCGCCAAGGGCGGCAACAAAGGCAAGGGCGAGAACAAGGCGCGGGAAGGCAAGAAAGATATCGGTGATCCGCATGAGGATCGTGTCGATCCAACCTCCGGCATAGCCTGCGACCGTACCCACAAAAAGCCCGGCAATGGGGGCGATAAGGGCGACGAGAATAACGATATAGAGCGTAATCCGCGCACCGTGAATCAGGCGGCTCAGGATATCCCGCCCCAGCGAATCCGTTCCAAGAAGATGCGCGTCCGTTCCAAGCGGTTGCAAGCGGTTTGCAAGATCCTGAACGAGCGGGTCGTGTGGTGCGAGAAGCGGAGCAAAAATAGCGATAAGCACCATCAGGGCCAAAATCAGCAGGCCGAACATGGCCATTGGGTTGGTGCGAAAGGAAAGCCACCCCTGGTAGAACGACGCAATGCGGGCATGGTTTCGCGATGTCGGGGTATCCGTCAGGAGCCAGGCGCGCCAGCCAGCGGTGTACCTTTCGGGTGAATTGAAGATACTCATTTCGCCCTCGGGTCAAAGAATTTGTAGAGAAGGTCTGAAAAGACATTCAGGCAGACGAAAACAAGGCCGACGACGACCGTTCCACCGAGAACGGCATTCATGTCGGCGGACAGAAGCGCCGTCGTGATATAGGAGCCGATCCCCGGCCAGGCGAATATGATTTCAGTAAGGACCGAGCCTTCAAGAAGGCCGGCATAACTGAGTGCAATCACCGTAATAAGCTGGACCTTAATATTTCCGAAGGCGTGGTGCCAGATCACCGCCCATTCAGAGAGGCCTTTCACGCGGGCTGTCGTGATATATTCCGCATTCATTTGTTCCAGCATGAAGGAGCGCGTCATCCGGCTGATATAGGCAAGACTGTAATAACCAAGCAGGGAGGCCGGCAGGATAATATGGCTCATGGCGTCCTTGAAAACGGTCCAGTTGCCGTCAAGAAGGCTGTCGACCAGAATCATGCCAGTGACCGATGGCACGACATCGACATAGAAAATGCCCACCCGGCCCGGGCCGCCGACCCAGCCAAGAATCCCGTAAAAAATCAGAAGGCCGACGAGACCTAACCAGAAGATCGGCATGGAATAGCCGATCAGCGCAACCAGGCGGGCCAGTTGATCGATCCAGCTTCCCCGCCGGACCGCGGCGAGTACGCCCAGAGGAACGCCGATAACCACGCCGATTATCGTCCCGAGCGTCGCAAGCTCCAGTGTTGCCGGGAAGACGCGTTTTATATCTTCAGCCACCGGCCGCGCATTCAGAAGCGACTGGCCGAAATCGCCGGACAGGATGTCGCGAATGTAATAGAAGAACTGAACAATTACGGGCTTGTCGAGCCCCATGGCCCGGTAGGCCGCCTCATAGGTTTCCTTGCTCGCCCGTTCGCCGACAATGGAGATCACCGGGTCTATCGGCATCACCCGGCCGATAATGAAGGTTACGAACAACAGCCCCAGCATCGTCGCGAGGATGGTGCCCATCGTCTTCAGAACGGGGATGCCGATAGTGGACAAGGGCGACTTGTTTCGCCCGTTGTCCGCTTCCGAATTTAATGCCATCTATGGTCCGGTTATTTGGTGACCGGCCAATAGGCAACCGCCGTGATAGCGCCGCCGAGATTAAGATTCTTCACATTGCTCCTGCGGCCGGTCTGTTCGATTTTCTGGAACATGACGGCGAAGGGGGCTCTCGCCTGGAATTCGCGCTGGATTTCTTCATACATCTTCTTGCGGACATCGCGGTCCCCTTCGATGACGGCCGCTTCCGTCTTCGCGGTGAGATCGCCCGGATCCCAAGCGTTCCGCCAGGCAAGGAGGCCGGTCGCTTTCGCGTCGTCTGAATTGTCCGGGTTATAAGCGAAGGTACCCGCATTTGTCTGCGGATCCGGGTAGTCCGGTCCCCATGCGCCGACATAGACATCAAGGTCGCGGGCGCGATAGCGGGTCAGCGTCTGCTTGCCCGTTCCGATGGTGATATTCAGCTTGATCCCGGCCTGAGCGAAGGTGTTCTGGATAGACTGGGCGATTTCGATACGTTCCTGCGCTTCGCGAACGCCTGCTTCTACTTCGAGATTCTCGACGCCCGCTTCTTTTAACAGGGCCTTGGCTTTCTCGAGATCAAATTTGTACGGCTTGTCCTCAATCGCCCCGAGATAGGTTTTCGGCAGGAAGGATTGATGCACCGTATATTGGCCCTTCAGGAAACTGTCCTGCATGCCGGTGTAATCAATCAGATACTTGATCGCTTCGACCACCTTCGGTTTGGAAAGGACCGGATGTTTCTGGTTAAGGGAGATATACATCAGGCGACCGCGAAGTTCGCTGTCTACCGACAGACCGTCCTTGCCCGTAATTCCTGCGACGTCTTCGGGATTGAGGTTCCGGGCGACGTCAATGTCTCCCTTTTCAAGGAGAAGGCGCTGCGTCGCGCTTTCCTGGATATGACGGACGATGACCCGCTTCATGGCTGGGGCGCCGAGATAGAAATCCTCGTTCGATTGAAGGGTGACGGATTCGCTCGGCTTCCAGCTGACGACCTTATAGGCGCCGGAGCCCGCGGAATTGGTCTTTAGCCATTCGTTTCCGAGATCGCCATCCTTTTCATGCGCCATGACAAGCTTTTTGTCGACGATGCCGCCGATCGTCGCCGTCAGGCAATTCAACACGAAGGACGTTGCGTATTTCTTGTCCGTCGTGATGCGGACCGTATTCCCCTCGGCAACAATCGTCTCGTTGATATTTTCCGGCGTGAATCCGAACTGTGTCAGGATAAAGGACGGGGTTTTTGCAAGCAGGACCGCGCGGCGAAGGGAGAATTCCACGTCTTCTGCCGTAACCGGATTGCCGGAATGGAATTTCACGCCCTCACGCATGGTAAATGTGATGGTTTTCCCGTCTTCCGAAACCGTCCAGCTCGTGGCGAGGTCGGGCTCATAGCCCTTCTCAAGGTCAAGCGGGTCGAAATTGACCAGGCGGCCATATACATTGCGAATAACATCGCTGCCGGCAAATTCGAATGATTCCGCTGGGTCAAGCGTTGTGATGTCGTCAATCCGGTTGGCGATTACCAGCATGTCCGGCGGCGTTTCCGCCTGTGCCTCATAAGCCGGTATTGCCATCGTCGTCGTTAGAAGGGTGAATAAGGCGCCCGCCGCCAGTTTCTTGAGATGTTTCATCGAATTTGCCTCTCTGTCGTTACGAAATGCATTTGCTTCCCGCGACTGTGGTCTCTGCCTTTTTTTGCCGGACAGATAACCACAGAAAAAGGTTCGCACTTTCATTCCACACTGTCGAGGAGAAATTAGGACTGATCGGGGAACTACAATTTGTCCCTGGGCGCCTTGCCAGCGAAAAAGGCATCAAGGTTGTCAAGGGCACGAAATCCCATGGCATCGCGGGTTTCAACCGTTGCGCTGCCGATATGTGGGAGCATGAAGACATTGTCGAACTCGGCGAAGGCCGGATTGCCGCCGGGTTCATTAACAAAGCAATCGAGCCCCGCCGCGTAAATCTTGCCCGATTTCAAGGCGGCAATAAGAGCCGCTTCATCGATCAGGGCGCCCCGTGCCGTATTGACGATCACGGCGTCGTCCGGGAGCGTCGCAAGTCGCTCCGCGTTCAGGATACCCTTGGTTT
Organism: Sneathiella chungangensis; assembly: GCF_009882935.1. GTDB lineage: Bacteria > Pseudomonadota > Alphaproteobacteria > Sneathiellales > Sneathiellaceae > Sneathiella > Sneathiella chungangensis. Next base: position 156,454 of record NZ_WTVA01000014.1, on the reverse strand, counting down.
GTGGCGTTGCCGGGCAGTGAAGCGAGAGGAAATCGGACACCCGGAGAAGGCTGTCAATGTCCTCATGATATTGTGCGCCAACCTCCCTTTCCTTCGGCAGGCGGCTGCGGTTGAAATAATGGATTTCCATATCGAAACCCCGCGCTTTTTTCGCCATGGCCTGGCCGACACGGCCCATTCCGACGATGCCGAGCCGCTGACCGGTGACCTGCTTGCCGACCATGAAGGACGGGCTCCAGAAATTCCAGCTTGCCGAACGGACCATGCGGTCGCCTTCGACGGCCCGCCGCGCGGCGCCCAACATGAGAAGGAAAGCGAGCTCGGCAGTGGCATCCGAAAGGACATCCGGAGTGTTGGTGATGGTAATCCCGCGTTGACGCAGAGCCTCCAGATTACAGTGATCGACACCGACGGAATGATTGGCGATGATCTTGAGGCGCGGATCAAGCCGGGCTGCGACTTCCTCCGTGAACAGCTCCGAATGACAGGGGAGGATGGCGTCCACCTTCGCACTCATGGCGATGATTTCATCGGCGCTGTGCAGCCCATCTTCGTAATTGATGATGGCGTCGTAGTCCCGTACCGCCCTCTCAAGTGTTTTGTCGGACAGTTTGCGGGTGATCCAAAGAGTCGGTTTTCCGGGCATCCTACTTTCTTTTCCGCAAGGCGTCTTCCCACAGGTTGAACAGCGCCAGTGACAAGACGAATATCGCAATTATCCAGAACGGCAGTCCTCCCCAGAATCCGGCGAAACCGCTGGAGATACTGCTTGCGAGACCCAGGACGAAGGCGAACATCAGGGCGGTACCGATCACCCCGAGGATTTTCTTTTGAATATCCGACAGCATGGCTTTTCTCCTTACGCTTCGCCGAGTTTATTCTGCAGCCAATTGGCGGTCCGAAGCAAGCGATCATCCTGCTCGGACTTGGCGACCAGCTGCACGCCGATTGGCAGGCTGTTTTCTCCGACCAGCAGCGGGAGGCTGACACAGGGAAGGCCGCATAATGTCCAGATGGTCGAGAAAATCGGATCCCCGGTCCCGTTTCCGAACTTTGGCGCCTCTCCCGGTGCGCTCGCCGTCAGGACGGCATCATAGTCGTTGAAAAAGACCTCAAAATACTCATTGGCCGAGGACATGAATTCCAATGCCTCTTCATATTGGGAATGGCTGATCTGTCTGCCGCGCTCGACAATCGCTTGGAGATCCGCACTGATTTGCGCCCAATGTTTGCTGAACATCTCGTGCAGATGATCGCAGATTTCGTATTCATGGATGACGCGCTGCGCGTCCACGAAACCGCCGAACGCGCTTGGCACGGCAATTTTCTCAATCCGGTCACCGAGAGCCATCATAACTTCCTCGAGCCCTTCGCGGGCATCCAACGCGAGGCGGTCGTCGAAAGGAAGCTCAAGCCAGACGAATTCGGGTTCGACCGGCGCTTCCGCTTGGCAACCGTTCAACATGTGCGGGCGCGGGCGGGGATAACTCAGGCTGTCCGCCGGATCATATCCTTTGATCACGTCTGCAAGAAGGGCGACGTCTTCCAAGGTGCGGCCGAAAACCCCGACCTGATCGAGGTTCTTCGAGGTTTGTAAAATTCCGCGCCGCGAAATTACGCCGCGTGTCGGTTTGAACCCGTAGGTCCCGCAAAAAGATGCCGGCCGAATGACGGACCCATTGGTCTGCGTGCCGATTGCGAGTGGCACCTGAAACGCGGCAACGGCGGCGGCCGACCCGCTGGAGGAGCCGCCGGGGGAATGGGCAAGGTTATGAGGATTCTTCGTCTCGGCGGCGTGAACGAACGCAAGCTCGGTGGTGACCGTTTTGCCAAGAATGATGGCCCCCTGATCCTTGAGCCGCTCAACAATGGCCGCATCTGCACTGGGTTGCCTGCCTTTGAACACCGGCGTTCCGCGTTCCGTCGGAAGGTTTTGCGTGTCGATAATATCTTTGAGGCTGACCGGGACACCGTGCAAGGCGCCCATAGGTTTGCCTGCACGCCGCAGCTTGTCCATCTCCTCCGCCTGTGCCAATGCGGCGTCACGATCGATGTGAACCCAGGCTCCTATCTCGTCATCGGTCTCGTCGATCCGGTCGAGGCATGCCTGCACCAAATCGACTGACCGTAAAGTTCCTTCATGAATTTTCCGGACGGCCTCGGTCGCAGAAAGAGTATTCGGCATTGACAAGCTTTCGGTCATCGTCACGGGACATATTTCCCGAACAGGAAGTCAGGCAGCCAAAGGGCGATGCCCGGGAACTGATACATCAGCACCATGCACAGGATAACAATACCGAGATAGGGGATGATACCCTTGAAAATCTGTACCAGCTGAATGGCGTTGCGCAGCACACCTTTCAGGTAATAGGCGGACATGGCCATTGGCGGCGTCAGGAACGAGGTTTGAAGATTCAGCGCAACCAGCATCGCGAAGAAATAGGGATTGACGCCGAACGTGTCCAGCATTGGCAGGAAGATGGGAACGAAGATGATCAGAATTTCCGACCATTCGAGAGGCCAGCCAAGCAGAAAAATAATGATCTGCGCCATGACAAGGAATTGCCAGGGCTCCAGATTCATGCCGATGACCCAGTCGCTGATCAAGTCATGCCCACCGAGATAGGAGAATACCGAGGCAAATGTCCACGACCCGACAAAAAGCCAGCAGACCATGGCCGTTGCCTTTGCGGTCAGGAAGACACTCTCCTTAACCTTTTGCCAGGTGAGGGAGCGGTAGAGTATCGCCAGCACGAGTCCGCCTAGCGCACCCATCGCCGCCGCTTCCGCCGGCGTGGCCAATCCCCCGAGAATAGAGCCAAGAACCAACATGATCAGGACGGTCAGCGGCACGAAGGAGACAAGCAGGTCGAGGTAGATTTTGCCAACCGGCGGAATATCCTCCCGGTTCGGTTTCGGCGCGATCGACGGCTTGATAAGGACGCGGACAATAACATACAGAACATACATGCCGGCGAGGATAAGGCCGGGGAAAACGGCAGCGGCGTAGAGCCGGAGCGGGGAAAGCTCGGCGATTGCCGCATAGACGATCAGCATGATCGACGGCGGGATCAGAATACCCAGTGTTCCGCCTGCGCAAATAACGCCCGAGGCAAACTCCTTGTCGTAATTCGCCTTCGCCATGGCCGGAAATGCAAGCAATCCCATCAGCGTGACAACAGCGCCGACAATGCCCGAAGCCGTAGAGAAAACGGCGCAGGTTATCAAAGCCGCGATGGCCATGGAGCCGGGAAGATTGCGTGCGGCCATCTGCAGGGAGAAAAACAGCCTGTCAACGATATTGGCCCGCTCCACAACATATCCCATGAACAGGAATAGCGGAATGGCGACCAATGTGTCGTTCTCCATCACCGAGTAGGTATTCTGGTTGAGAAGATAGAATATATTGTTGTTGTAAAGATCGGCGAAGGTTTCGATCCCGCCCTGATAGTAGGCATAGTAACCAAAGCCGACCCCCATCGCCAGAAGCGTGAAGGCAATGGGGAAGCCCAGCAACACCAGCACGATGAAGAGGCAAAGCATGAAAATGGCGACTTCAGGGTTTGTCATGGTCGATTCTCAACATAATTACCGGGGAATGAAGGCATCGATTATTTACGGGTTTCGGACATATGCATCAGCATGTCTTCCGTCTCCCGAACGTCCTCAAGACGGTCCATCCATTTGCCGTGCTTGATTGCTTTCCAGCAACGCATTATCTCGGCCAGGCCTTGTAACATCAAAAGAAAGCCCGCCACCGGTATGAGGGTTTTAAAGAAGTAAATCTGAATGCGTGCCGGACTGTTCCAGCTCACTTCCTTGTAACGCCAGCTGTCGGCGGCAATTTCCGCTCCAAACCAGAAAAGCGCCATCATGCCGGGGAAAAAGAAAAGAATATACAGAACGAAGTCAATTCGCGCCTGCCATTCGACGGGGAGCAGGCGATAAAGAACATCGCCGCGGACATGGGAGTCCTGCGCCAGCGCGTAAGGACCCGCCATTAGAAACAGCGCCCCGTACATCTGGACCATTACATCAAAAGCCCAAACCGTAGGGGAGTTCAAAACATATCGGACAAAGACTTCGTAGGACACCGACAGCGTCAGCAGCATGATGCACCAGCCGAACGCGCGACCCACCCAGAGGCTCAGTCCCTCAATCGCGTAGATGAACTTCGTCACCCGTACCTCCCGAAACATATCGGAGAAAAAACCGAGGACTGATTTGCAGTCCTCGGTACTTCATGCAGTTTTCAGCCTCAGGAGCCGAAATAATGCTTGTAGGCGAGCTTGTAATCGGGCTGATTGAGGTTCAGATAGCCCATCACATTCTTCGCATAGGCCATCTGTGAATCAATGACCTTGGCAAAGAACGGGTCCTCCCCGCTGATGCGTTTTATAACAACGTCCCAGCCTTTGAGCTGCTCCGCCATGACGTTGTCCGGTGTCCGGTATACATTGACACCCTGCTCATCGCGAAGCTTGTTGAGATCGTCAGCGTAGCGTTTCGTGTTATGCCAGTAGAAGTTCGAATTCTCTGCCTCCGACGCATATTTCAGGATAGACTGAAGCTCCGCCGGCAGGCTTTCGTACTTCTTCTTGTTGAAGGTAATTTCGAAAAATTCCTGCGACTGATGGAAAGAGGCGAGGTGGTAGAATTTCGAAACGTCCTGCATGCCGAAGTCCCGGTCCGAGGTCGGGTTGTTGAATTCGGCCGCATCGATCAGGCCGGCTTTCATCGCCGGTTGAATTTCACCGCCGGGAAGCTGAACAACCGACATACCCATTTCAAGAAGAACATCCGCGGCGAGGCCTACAGTGCGATACTTCAATCCCTTGAGTTGAGATACGTCCTTGATCTCTTCCTTGAACCATCCAAGCGGCTGTGCCGGCATCGGACTATTGAAGAAGGAAACAACATTCAGGCCGAGATTGCTCATGAGTTCGTCGAACAATTCCTGCCCGCCGCCGTAATTAACCCAGCCGAGCACTTCCTGGGATGACCAGCCGAAGCAGGGGCCGGTTCCGAAAAGCGAGGCGGTCGGTGATTTCGAATACCAGTAGGCCGGCACGTAATGTGCGGCGTCAAGAACGCCGCGGTGCACCGCGTCCTGCATCTGACTGGTTTTTACCACGGAGTCTACTGGCAACAGATCGATCTTGAGGTCGTTGCCTGCCATGGCGTGGACCCGGTTTACGTATGACTGGGCATTCTCAAGGAAAATACCGCCGCCCCAAGCCGCTTGCATTTTCAAAGTAATAGGTTCCGCACGAGCAATTGCCGGCGCCGCGACGGTGCCCGCTGTTACTGCGGCAGCTAGCGCACTGCCTTTTAAAAATTTTCTGCGACTAACGGATTCTTTGGTCATTTTTTACCTCCCTGCAAAAATGGCCATATTTGTATGTCTCAAATATTGGCAATAAAACTAGACCATATTTTCCTAATATTCCGCAAGTCGCGAATACGCGGAGACGTTCCACCATATGAAATTTACATGATATTCTGTGGATTTAATGCGCCGACCGAAGTTTCAGGCGCGAGTCACTAAAAAGATAGGCACGAAATACCGCCTGATCATCGTCGCCACCAAAGCAGCCAAATATATAAACGAACGGCGGGTCGCCCTGTTTTGCTTGCTCATTGATTTGGCTCATATTGAATGGCAGATATTATGCTAGAGTCAGATTGTTGAACAGAGGGAAGGGCTAAGTGATGGCTGAACACAAGGCGTTGTCGGCGTCTGAATTATGCCGCAAGTATGATCTTGCGGCGCTTGGGTTCAAGGACACCTCTGAACTTGAGGATCTGTGGGAGCCTCTCGGTCAGGACAGGGCCGTCGAGGCTATACGTTTTGGCATCGGCGTTCGCCATCAGGGCTTTAATTTGTTCGCGTTCGGCCCCGCCGGCGCCGGCAAGACCGAGACAATCCTGCGGTATCTGGAGCCCGAAGCGGCGGCGAAACCCGTTCCCGACGATTGGTGTTACGTCAATAATTTCGCCGAACCGGATCACCCAAAAATTTTGCGCCTGCCGGCTGGTCGCGCGAAGGAACTTGCAAGGCAGATGGAAAGCCTTGCCGAGGAAGTCCGGGTGGTGATCGCCGCCGCCTATGAGAGCGAGGACTACCGCACGCGGCTTGATGTCATAGTCGAGCAATTTAAACTGAAGCAGGAAGAGGCCTTTGAAGAGCTTCAGAAAAAGGCCGGTGAGAAAAATATTGCGCTTGTCCGCACACCGATGGGGCTGGCGCTTGCTCCCGCTCGCGGAGGGAAAGTCATCGATCCAGCCGTTTTCTCGAAGATGCCGGGCGAGGAGCAGGAGCAGATCAAGAAAGACATCAGCGAACTTGAAGGGGACCTCCAGACCGCCGTCCGCATGCTGCCGGAGTTGGAACGCGAACAGCGCCGGGAGATTATCAAGCTCAACCGGGAGGTGACGAGCTTTGCCGTTGATCATCTGATCGATGAAAATCGCGAGAAATGGAAAGACTGCACGGCAGTCGTCGAATTTCTGGATGAAGTCCGGGATTACGTTATCAATCACAGCGATGTTTTCCGGCTGAGTAAGGATGAGGCGGTTGAAACGGCCCCCGCTCAGGTGGCCGCGAATATCGCCATTCAGCAGGACCGGGTCATTGGCAACTGTCAGGTGAATGTCCTGGTCAGTCACGATGCCAAAGGCGGCGCCCCGATTGTTTATGAAGACAATCCGACGGTTGAGAATTTGCTGGGGCGGATTGAACACCGCTCCGAATTCGGCTCGCTTGTGACCGATTTCCGTCTGATCAAGGCGGGTGCCCTTCACCGCGCAAACGGGGGATATCTTATTCTCGATGCCCGCCGACTATTGTTTCAGCCCTATGCCTGGGAAACGCTAAAACGTGAATTGAGAAGCCGTGAAATCCGGATTGAATCGCTTACGCAGATGATGTCGCTCGGCAGTATGGTAAGCCTTCAGCCCGAGACAATTCCCCTGGACATCAAAGTCATTCTTATTGGCGATCCGGTTCTTTACTATCTGCTCAGCCAGAACGATCACGATTTTCACAATCTTTTCAAAGTCCCGGTTGATTTTGATGATCGGCTTCCCGTCACGGATGACGCGGTTACGCTTTACGCGCGATATGTTGCCACGGAAGCACGCAAGAAACAGCTGATGCCGCTCAAGCGCAATGCAGTGGAACAGGTCATGCAGCGCATGACGCGCCTTACCGGCGATACGGAACGCCTCTTGAGCCATACCCGCTCGCTTTCCGATCTTTTATCGGAAGCGGACTATTGGGCTTCCTCCCGCGGGGCAAAGCAGATAACCGGGGCGGACGTCGATCAGGCAGTCAAGGCGCATATTTACCGGTCGGACCGGTTGCGGGAACGCACGCAGGAGCAGTTCGAGCGCGGCACGATGATGCTGGACACCGATGGCACAAGGGTGGGGCAAATTAACGGCCTGTCTGTTCTCCAGCTTGGCGATTTTGCCTTTGGCCGACCGAGCAGAATTACAGCGCGGGTACATCTTGGTCGCGGCCGTGTGGTAGATATCGAGCGGGAAGTGGAGCTTGGCGGACCACTGCATTCGAAGGGCGTGCTGATCCTTTCGAATTTCCTCGCGGCCCGTTATACGGAAGACAAACCGCTGTCGTTGACGGCGAGTCTCGTTTTCGAGCAATCCTACGGCGGTGTCGATGGCGACAGCGCCTCGTCAACTGAGCTATATGCACTCCTCTCGGCCTTATCGAAAGTCCCGATAAAGCAATCTCTCGCGGTCACAGGGTCAGTCAACCAGTTTGGCGAGGTGCAGGCCATCGGCGGCGTAAATGAAAAGATCGAGGGATTCTTCGATTTATGTGATTTTCGCGGCCTGACCGGAGAGCAGGGCGTGCTTATCCCAAAAGCCAATGTCAAACACCTGATGCTTAAGGACGAGGTGGTCGCCGCGGCCGAAAAGGGACTTTTCCATATTTATGCGGTTGCCAGCATCGACGAAGGGATTGAAATTCTGACAGGAGAAAAAGCCGGTGAATTGAATGATTCCGGCAATTATCCGGTGGATTCCATTAACGGAAAGGTCAAGGCGCGGCTGGAGGCTTTCGCTGATGCCGCGCGACGCTATGTCAAATCCACGGAGGACGGGAAATCTGCGGGGCCGGAAAATGGCTGAGCTTGCGCCTCCGAAATATCGCCGGGTTTTGCTCCAGATCGACGCGGCGACGCATTGCCGGGAAACGATGGGAGCGGCCATTGAAATCGCGGCGCGCCTCGGCGGCGAGTTGCGGGGTATTTTTATCGAGGACAGCGATCTTTTCACGGTTGGCGAGCTGGATTTTATACGCGAGTTTCGCCTCTCGTCTCCCATTGCGCATCATCTTGACCGCTTAACCTTGGAGGCGCAGCTTCGCGCAATGGCGCGTAGCGTCCAGCGACAGTTGGAGCAGGCGGCGCGTCATCGCAAGATTACCGTCGGGTTTCGCGCCCTGCGCGGCGAGGGGTGGCGCGGTGACATAGGAGAGTGGGGCGACGCCGATCTGGTCATCCTGGAATGTACCGGGCGTCTTCATGCCCGAAATTTCCGGGGACGTCTCAGCAGTCGTGAGGCGATAACGGAATTGCTTCACCCGACCCTGTTGCTGAAGGGCGCCAAAAGCTTGCAAGCGGACGTCACGGTTATCTGCGATTCCCTTACTGCCGCAAAGCAGGGAATTCTGGCGTCCGTCACGCTCCTTGGTGCCCCGGCGGGGAAAATTACCCTTCTTCCCGTCGGATTGAACGATGAAGACTGTGCGGAACTTGCGACGATCGCCCAGCAATACAGCGGGGAAAAGCAGGGCACGCCTCGAGTGGCGCCTGTCATGACCGGAGGTCCAGAAGTTATTGAGGCCATTTCTCCGGTAGATTGCACTGTCGTGATGATGGTCGGCGGGGCATTTCTGGAAGATCCGGCATGTCAGGAGGCACTCCTTATAAGCCGTCATCCGTTGCTTTTCGTCCGGTGACCATGGCAGATAATTACATCCTTCAGTCAACCGTTTTAGGAACGGGGCAGTTGTGGAAAAAATGGAAAAGATCGTGACTGCGAAAGTCCCTGTCGAGCTCAAGCGAAAGCTCACCCTTCCGCTATTAACGCTTTATGGGTTGGGCGTCACAATTGGCGCCGGCATATATGTGTTGGTCGGGACAACGGCGGCGCGCGCGGGTATATACGCCCCCATCTCCTTTCTGATTGCGGCCGGCGTCGTTTCATTTACCGGGTTCGCTTACGCCGAACTTTCCACGCGACATCCAGTCAGCGCCGGCGAGGCCGCTTATGTAAGGGCTGGGTTTAATTCCTCGACCCTGACCCTTGTCGTCGGATTGCTGGTGGCCGCGTCGGGTATCGTATCGTCGGCGGCGGTCTCTATCGGTGCGGCGGCATATATTGGCGAGATCGTCCCTGTGCCGCCGACCGTGATCGCGGTGGCCGTTATCCTGATCGTTGGTGTGATGGCGGCCTGGGGAATCCTGGAATCGGTAATGATTGCGGCGATTTTCACCCTGATCGAGATGGGGGGGCTCATTCTCGTCATATATTATGGCGTCAGCGCCGATCCGGAAATTCTGTCAAGGACGGCGGAATTGCTGCCGCCTTTCGAGATTTCGACCTGGGGCGGTATTATTTCCGCGAGTCTGCTGGCGTTTTTTGCGTTTGTCGGGTTCGAGGATATGGCCAATGTCGCCGAAGAAGTTGTCGAACCGCATAAAACGCTGCCGCGCGGCATCTTTCTTACCCTTCTGATCGCCTCCATCCTGTATTTTCTCGTCGTTTCGGTCGTCGTGCTCGTCGTGCCGATGGCGGATCTTGCCGGCTCCGCCGCCCCGCTTGCGCTCGTCTTCGAAAAATCCGGGGACACGACAGGGGGCATTTTTCGGACGATTGCCATTGTCGCCACGACAAATGGCGTGCTTATCCAGATTATTATGGCGTCACGCGTGTTATACGGCCTGGCGATGCAAAAGAACCTCCCGTCGTTCCTTGCGTCGGTTAGCCCGGTCACGCGGACGCCGCTTGTCGCCACGGGCGTTGTCGTCGCCTTGGTCCTGGTTTTCGCGACGCTCTTGCCGATCGCCCGGCTGGCGGAGGCCACATCCACTATTGTTCTCATTGTCTTCTGTTTCGTGAATCTCGCGCTGATCCGGTTGAAGCGAACAAGCCCGTCGCCCTCAACATCCGTTTTCGTCGTACCAATTTGGGTGCCAGTGCTTGGACTACTTTTCAGTATCGCACTTTTATTGACCGGCTTCCTTCCTGTTTAGCGCGTCAGGCGGCCAAATCGAAGACGACGGCAATGATGCCGCCTTCTGCGCATCCAATGTATTGGCCTGTTATCCTTTCAGGGCTGCGATCGGTATTTCTGCCTGCCGGGATCACTTTGCGGTGTATTTTCGATCGCGGAACCAGCTCGTCAAATATAGCAGACGTTTGCCGGCGCCGTTGCTCAGCTTGTACCAGAAGCGGTAAAAGGGGTGGAGAAGCTTCGTCAGGCCCTTTATTTGCTTGGCTTTATCAAACCGCTCATCGCCGATTGTGGAGGGTCCCTCAAGATCCGGAACGACGGGCGAGGGATGAATAAGGAATGTCTCGAGCCCCGTCTGCCAACTGCGGCTATGGACGATGTCCACTGGCACCCAATTTTTCTGCATGAAGTAAAGCAGCCTCTTCGCGGCTTTCCGGGTCAGCAGATAGGCATAGGCGCCGCTTGGCGATGTTGGTACCCGGGTGATGCTATAGCCGTTACGGAGTTCGCAGAGACGTCGATAGCCGATATCGAATACTTTGCCGTGGCCAACAAAGCGGATCAGATCCCAGGGAAGACTGGTTTCCTGTATGTCCTCAAGAACGGATTTGACGTCGTCCGCCAAGAAGACATCATCTTCGAGCACGAGTGCTTGCGGAATATCTTCGGCCACCATTTTTTCGTAGATTCTCTTGTGTGAGAGGAGGCAGCCAATTTCCCCCGCTTTCAAATCCTTGCCGAAATAGCGCCGCCGTTTCTCACGGTCATACTCAGGGAGAGTGTCGACATCGAGTTGATATCCATCGACGGCTTCAAAGAAAATGGGTGTCACCCCGACTTTCGCGAGGCGTTCCGTCATATCGGTGCGGCGTTGGATATCTTTTGACCGGTTTATGACAAATACCGGCGGCAGACCGTTGGAAGGATCGGTTTTCATGAAGCTCGCATCTGTTCGTTGACCGCTGCCGGCTTGTTACGCCATATCCGTGCGACGATCAAGCTCGTGTATCTTTTGCTGAAGTTCGTGGAGGTAGCGGTCCTTCACTTTCATTTCATCGAGATGGGCTATCGTGTTGTTGAGATAGTCGCGGCAGGTTCCAAGATGCCCCTCGCCTGAAGAAACCAGCCGCGCCGTGTCTTCGATGTCCATTTCGGCGATATAGCGGGGATGCGCACGGTTGATAACAAAGGTCAGGCCGGTGACCGTCTCATGCGGAAGGCGTATCTTGATCAGGCGGGCGTTATAGGCGCCCGAGACCATCTCCCGCATCCACAGAATATCCGTCTCGCTCTCGATTTTGTCAGGCGCGATGTGAAAAGCCCGGCCGTTGCACGAGCCGCCATGATCAAGCGCGAGCATCAATCCCGGTTTTTCCGGGCTGCCCCGGCCGATGGAGGCTTGCAGACAGAAACGCCGCCGAAATCCGTGAAGCCGCGCCGGTTGCCACTCGGTAAAATGAAAGGCGGGGTTCCAGAGAAGCGACCCGTATCCGAAAACCCAAAGACCGTTGTCGTGGGAAATCTTGGCAAGAAATTCCCGGCGGGTTGCTTCACGTTCTTCGTGGGTTAGCGCATGGAAGGGCCCTTGGCGTTTCGCTTCGCGAATTAGCTCGTCTATCCGTTCCCGGTTAAATTGTTCGCGCAACAGCATGTTATTTATTTTAACTTTTTCATCATAATTGGCTAATCTGGATTATTAATCCGGGAATACAAGGTTTTCATTAAGCGGGTGCTGACAATGTTGAAGAATCTTTTGAAGAATGTCCAGAGGCCGGAGCTTGATTTTTCATCACTTAAAAGACCCCGCAAGCCAAACACGTACCTAATGTCGCCTCCGGATTACGCCCAGTATCCGCCAAAAACCATCAGCCCGATATTCGAATTTGATGCCCCGAAACTGGCGGCGCTTTTTGAAATGGTCGCCCTGGCCGAGCCGCGCGTGGAGAAACTTAACAGCCGTGAGATTGGCAAGGACCTGCAGGTGGATTATGTCCAATATTCGAAACTTATCGGATATCCCGATACGGTGACGGCGCGATTCATCGATCTTGGGCCAGGGAAATCGACCCTCGCTGTTTTTAGCCGCGCCCATTACGGCTATCGTGATTTCGGGGTGAATGAAGCGCGGATCAAGGACTGGATGCGCAAACTCGATCTCGCTGTCAAGAAGCAGGAAAACGGCTCCTAGATTTTGTGGGCGCGAAGAGCGTCGTAGTAGGGTTGTTGCTCGACCGCAAGTTCTTCGAGATTATCTGCAAGTGCAATCTTCCGCTCTTCAAAGGGTGCGAACCCTGTGGATGCTTCCACCGATGCGTACCAATGGGACGCCCAGACGCCATCTTCCGGATGCCGCCCGCTGGCCCATGACAGCATTTCCGCGCACCAGTCAATCCCGAGGGCAGCACAGAGCTTTGCGAGCATTTCTTCCGGTTTCTTCAGAATATCCTCGGCTTCAATGACAACGGGGGTCTTGCCGGTCAGTTGTGTGAGCGCATTGAAAATCTCCAACTGGCGCCTGATGCCGATGTCCTCCGTCGTGATACGGTCCCACTTCGCCGAATAGGAGGCGATCACACGGCGCGGGTCGCGTATGAGAAAGCAGTTGAGATGATTTCGAAACACGCCGAGATCGATTTCTTCCAACATATGGTGGGTCATATGCTTGATGTAGAGTAACCTGGCACTTAAAAGCGGCGCATTGAGGTTCTCCGCAACGAGGCGCCAGTCAGTCGGCTGGCTCGCTATCACCTCTTCAAACATCGGGTGGCGAAGACCTGTCCGGGCAAGATAGTAGGCGTAGAATGGTTCGTCTACGACCTTGCATCCGGGACGGCTGGCGAAGGATCGCATCATCGCCGTCGAAATATTGCGCGGGCCGGACCACATGGAAATGCGCACGGCTTCGGCATCTTCCGTCATGGGCCGCCCTTGCTCCGTTTCCTGTCGATGTCCGTCCGGGATCGTCCGGGCCGATCAGAGACCGAGGATCAGCTTCGCCATGATGTTGCGCTGTATCTCGTTTGATCCGCCATAGATGGACACCTTGCGGGCGTTGAAGTAACGCGGCGCAACACCACTTGCGTAATCCGCACCGATCGGTTCCTCGTTCTGGCCCGGATAAAGTGGCGTAAAGGGCATCGAATAGGTCCCGACGGCCTCAAGTGCGAGCTCGACAACCTCCTGATACAGGTCCGTTCCACGGCATTTCATCAGGGAGGATTCCGGCCCCATATTCTGGCCTGACGTCAGTTTGCTCAGAATGCGAAGCTCGGTCATTTCAAGCGCCTGTATGGCAATTTCCAGACGCGCGAGTTTGGCGTTGAACGCCGCATTACTGATGACCGGTTCCTGCCCGTCGACTTCCTTCGAGGCAATGGCCCGTACTTTTTCAAGGCCGCGCTTGAGGCGTCCGGCATAGGCGTTGCCGCGCTCGAATTCGAGAAGATACTTGGCGTAGGTCCAGCCCTTGTTGACCTCTCCGATCAGGTTCTCCTTCGGTACCTTCACATCGTTGAAGAAGACCTGGTTGACTTCCTGCGCGCCCTTGACCGGCAAATCCAGGGTCTGAATCGGATCAACGGTAATGCCGTCGGATTTCATATCAATCAGCAGGAAGGAGATTCCCTCCTGCGGCTTGCCGGATGTCGATGTTCTAACAAGGCAGAAAATCCAGTCGGCATATTGCGCCAGTGTCGTCCAGATTTTCGACCCGTTGCACAGAAAATGATCGCCCTTGTCTTCGGCCTTCATCTGGAGGCTGGCAAGGTCAGAACCGGAGCCCGGTTCGGAATAACCCTGACACCACCAGACCTTGTTCTCGCGAATGTCTGGGAGAAAACGCTGTTTCTGTTCTTCGGAGCCAAACTTCATGATCACCGGGGCGCACATGCTGATGCCGAAGGGCACGACACCCGGTGCATTGGCGTTCGCCATTTCCGTGTCGAAAACATATTTCTGTGTCGTCGTCCAGCCGGGACCGCCATGCTCAACCGGCCAGTTGGGTGTCAGCCAGCCTTTTTTCGCCAATGCATCCTGCCAGCGGACATGATCCGCCTTCGGCAGATAACTGTTTCTGTTTTCCGCCATTTTCTGTTTGAGATCGTCGTCAAATTCATCGGCCAGAAACTGACGTACCTCATCGCGGAAGGAATTGTCTTGTGCGGTGAACGAAAGATCCATTTTCTCTCTCTTTTTATTTTTTATCTCGACGGACGCTATGGGCGTCATGCTATGTTGGATAATAACATTATAACGGGAATGAAAGCCAAGCTTTTGTTTCCACGAATTCGTGTGATAAGGACCAATAAAAATGAAAAAAGGCATCAAGCAACTTGTCGAGGAAGCGACCCGGGAAATCGAAACACTAACCGTTGACGAGGCGCGGGCGCTGTATGGTCAGGACGGTGTAACGTTCGTGGACCTACGCGATATCCGCGAGCTGGAGCGCGAGGGGCAGGTTCCCGGGGCCGTCCATGCGCCACGCGGGATGTTGGAATTCTGGGTTGATCCGGAAAGCCCGTATCACCGGGATGTCTTCGCCAGCGGCAACCGTTTCGTTTTCTTTTGCGCCGCCGGCTGGCGATCCGCACTTGCGACCAAAGCAGTGCAGGATATGGGTTTGCCCAATGTTTGCCATATCGACGGGGGCTTCGGCGCCTGGAAGGAATCAGACGGCCCCATCGAGGAACGCAAGCCGCGAGCCAGCTAACATAGGAAATAATGGGGACGGGCTGATATCGTCAGCCCGTCGCCTTAGTCCTTTTTGCCGCCCAGCAGGCCACCCGCAGCATCGAGCAGGTTCTTGCCGCCGCCCGATTCTTTTTCCGTGACCCCCTTGAGAACATCTTTAACGCCATCGCCGGAACCCTTGGCGCCCTCGATGAGTTTTTTGACGCCTTCGGGATTCTTGAGAAGGCCGGCAAGGTCCGGCGCGTAGCTCAGGTTATCCCAGGACCCCGTGACAAGAATGGGAACCGCAACGCCCGCCGCCTGACCGCCGCCCTGGCCTTCTGTCGTGGCCACGAGTTTCGGCTCAATTCGGTAATTGACCGTTTGCGGTGGTAGCTCCACGGTGCCCGAACCGGACAGCCGGATGAACGGGTTGAGGAGCTTCAGGTCGTTGTTGGTCAGAATTCCGTTCTTGATGACATAGGTTCCCGAAATCTCCGCGAAATCTGTCTTTTGGGCGTCACCACCCTCGGTAAAGGCGCTTGTAATGTTTCGCGCCATGGCGGCGAGATTGACACCGGAAATCGATCCATCCTCAAACAGGATTTGTCCGTCGCCGTTGAGGGCGCTCACCATTTCGGCCTGTGATTTTCCGGTCGTGGAAATATTGGTCTGAAACAGTCCCTTGCCCTCCAGTTTGGTGAAGTCCGCCGCGTCGGTCAGCAGGGGTTTAAGCTGAATGTTCTCGATGGAGAGTGACTTGTTAATTTTCAGAACCGGGTCCTGGGCATTGACCCTGACCGTCGCGCGACCTACGCCGTCATAAAGATTCATCTCGTTAAGTGCGAGGTCGAGAATGCCGTTCTTCAGCGTTGTCGCGAGCGCGCTGGCGCCGATCTTGATTTTTCTCACCAGAATTTCCTGGACCGACAGATCGAACTTCGCATTTACTGTTTTCAGCGCAGACAAATCGATGGGGGTTGAATCCCACTTTTCGGAAGATACTTTCTGCGTTGGCGCCGTTGCGGAATTGCTTCCCTCGTCTCCTTCCAGTGGAAGATATGGGTTCACATCGAGAGTCTCGAGCGCGAGCTTGCCCACGACATCCGGAACCTTGCCGCCAAGATCGACACTGAAATCTCCGACTCCGTTGATTTCATCGAAGGAAATATTGGCCTTGGAGAAACTGTATTTGGTGCCGTTGACACCAAGTTCGCCGTCTATTTTCAGGGGACCGAAGCCGGTTCCAGCCATCTCAAGAGGTGATCCTGCCCAGGCGGCAAGCTCGCGGACCGAGGGAACGTCGAGGGTTGTCGTTCCGCCAAGGCTGAGGGGCTTGGTGCTTTTGACGGATCCGTCAAAACTGAGATTGAGATGTTTCGACTCAAGTTTGACCGATGTTGCGGTTTCCAGATTTTCGAGAATGGCGCGCAAGGCGGCCACATTGACGTCTAATTCAGCCTTCTCATCATTCCAGACGGCGCTTCCCTTGGCTTCGAAAGGCTGATCCAGGCCCAAAAGGACGAGCTGAAGGTTGATATCGCGAAGATTGAGTTCGGTTCCGGATTTCTGGTCAATGTAGTTCACCATTCCGTCGACAATCCGGACATCGCCGAGATTGAGATCCGAAATGCCAAGGCCTGATCCGCCACTTTCACCGTCCGCTGAGTCAGCCGGTTTTGATGCCTCGGTTTTACCTGTTTCGAAAATCCAGTTGCCATTGCCGTTTTTATCAACTTCGAGGTTAATGACGGGCTTCGTAAGGACGAATTCATCGACCTGCACATTTCCGCCCAGAAGCGGTAAAAGATTAAGCTTGATGGCCAGGCTTTCGATGGCGGCCATTCTTGTATTCTGGGCTCCGGCGGCGTTGGAAAACGTAACATCCGTCGCGCGTACGCCCAGCGTCGGAAAGAAGGAAAGTCCGAAATCGCCGTCAATCGCCAGTTCCCGCCCGGTGGCGTCCTTGGTCGCGACAATCAGTTCCTCTTTTATCCTCTCCGTCGGAGCGATGAAGGGAAGGGCCACGACCGCACCGATGAGCAGAACCACAACTATGACAATAGCGATGATGGCTTTTTTCATTCTTCCAGTCTCCGTTAATTTTACGATTATAATTCAATAATGCCACAAAAGGCGTGCCCGGTCATTGGTCTTCGGAAATATCGTCATACTTTTGCCGTGAATTGCGTTAGATTTGAGGCAGCGCCTCTTTATCACGGACGATTGGAATGGGAAACGCACTGAAATGGCCGCGGTGGGCAGTCGCCCTCTTTTTCGCGATGGTTCCGACTTGGGTGGCTATCGCGGATGAGGTCGATATGCAGCTCGTGCTGGCGATCGATGTTTCCTCCAGCGTAAACTACGACGAATATAATTTGCAGATGCGCGGCTTTGCCGAGGCGTTTCGCAGTGATCTTGTAATCGAGGCGATTACAGCGGGTCCGCGGGGCCGCATCAGTGTTGCCGCCACCCATTGGGCGGGCCTTAACGAGCAGGGCGTAATCCTGGACTGGCAGGTAATTGCCACGGCTGCGGACGCGCGGGCCTATGCGGACCTGCTCGATAACGTTCCCCGAACCTTTCCCTACGGCGGCACGGCAATCGCCGGAGCCTTGGAGCATGCCTACTCCCTTTTCAGCCGGGACAAGAATTTCTCCAACCGGCGGGTTATTGACATTTCCGGTGACGGGGTGGTTTCCATTGGCCGTCCGCCCGAAGTCGCTCGCGACATGATTGTCGGCAACGGCGTCATCATCAACGGTCTGCCAATCTTGAATGACGAGCCGGAACTTGACGTCTATTACCGTGATCGCGTGATCGGCGGGCTCGGCGCCTTTATCGAACGGGCAAACGGGTATGAAGACTTCGCCCGCGCGATCGCTGAAAAACTTGTCCGGGAAATACGTGGTACCTGGCAGGGCGTCTGACGCTAAATGCGGGCCGTCGCTATACTTTGGGCCGGTCCATCGCGAAGACATCCTGGACATGACAGTAATCCATATAACCTAGCCGGGCGAGCGGCCGGTATTTCGTCATGTCTATCATGCCGTCGTGGATTATATCGTCACTGATATGGATGCCGACAACTTCGCCGAGAACCATGGAATTGACCACATTTGGATTGTTCGACGGAAGGACGATGGTTTTGTAATGGATGCATTCCAGATGAGCCGGGCTTTCCTTTACCCGGGGCGGCTTCACCATCACAGAGGGTTCCTTGGTCAAGCCAGAATATTCGAATTCATCGATGGAGCGGGGGAGCATGGCAGAGCTCAGGTTCATTTTCTCCCGCAGATCGTATGTCACCATGTTGCAGACGAATTCCTTCGTCGCCGTGATGTTATCCAGCGTGTCTTTGGCGCCGCCTTCGCTATGGGTGCCGTTGATGCCCATTGCGACAATCGGCGGATTCTCGGCCATGGCGTTGAAAAAGCTGAACGGCGCGAGGTTGACTGTGCCGTCCGCGGCAAGGCTACTTATCCAGCCAATGGGGCGCGGGGCAACAATGGCTTTGAAGGGACCATGTTTCAGTCCATGCGGTTCGGAAGCTTTGTAAAACATGCGGGAAATCTCCGACGGTAGAGTAGGGTTGCGCGCCCGTGTTATTTCTTGTGCATCGAAGCCTAGTCTGTGCCTTTCCAAGGCGCAAGGGATGATTTATTTCTTTCCATAGGTCAAACCTTATGATATTTGCGCATTATGACCGACCAACTGACCATAGCTCGACGACGACAGGCTGCCGCCCTTAATTGCGCTGCCGCTTAATTAGCCTTTGCTTTGGTCATTTGAGATTTCATGACGGTTCGGGGCTTCTTTGAGAGGCGTTTTTTTCGTCAGACCCCGTTAGTAATGGAACCCCGTCATGCCCCAGATTATCCACGAACGGCCCGGAGATGCCCCCCTGATTGAACCGTTGCTCGACAGATGTTTCGGGCCGGATCGATTCAAGAAAACCGCCTATGAAGTCCGCAAAAACATCGAGCCGCTTCCGGAACTGAGTTTCGTAACGTTGGAAGGCGAAAGGCTGGTCGCAACGATCCGTTACTGGCCGATCACGATTGGCGGACGGACCCCGGCATTGCTGCTCGGCCCGATAGCGGTAGAGCCTGAATTGCAGGGTAAGGGGATTGGGGTCGCGCTTATACGCAAAAGCTTGACGGTAGCCGAAGATCTGGGTCATCGGCTCATCGTGCTTGTCGGAGATCCCGAGTATTACGGGCAGTTCGGCTTCAGGAATGCGGCCGTGCTCGGTTTTCAATTGCCCGGCCCGGTGGAGGAACGGCGTTTCCTTGTCAAGGAATGCGGTGAAGGAGCGCTTGAACAAGTGACCGGCACGATCGCCGGTGCGACGCTGGACACGGAATTTGCCGGTCGCATTGCCGGTGCCCGGGAAACAGAAAAGCTGGTTTCCAGCCTAGCGGCCTTCGCGCCACCAGCCGATGCATAGGAATGACAGCGCGAGAAATAAAGCAAGAAGCGGCGGCAGCATTGCCTGACGGTTGTATCCTGTTATTTCATAATTTTCATTCGCGCGGAGACCGAACCAGTAGTCTGCCGACTGACGGTTGTCAGGCCTCGTGCGCCGGAAATCAGGGATACCCTCTGTCTTGATCCAGCGGATGCCGCCGTCTGTTTTCTTCGCCGCGGCAGCGATCTTTTCCGTGGTGGCGCGGATCTCGTGCAGTTCTTTCGGGTTTAGCGCGCCCACAGCGATCAGCGATTTCCGTATTCCGTCATCAAGCGAATGAAGGCCGCTTGTCTGTATTGGAACGGAGCCGCTTTGGGCGCCGTCCTCTCCTTCCGACAGAACAAGCTGAGTGGTGTTGCCGTCGGGATCGGTCACGGTGACTGTTGCCGGCGCGGTATCGAGTGAGCGCCGGGTGATCTTCAGAAGGTTACCCGCGATAGTGCCTTTGAGTTGCTCCTCTTCCAGCTCAGGCTCCTTCATCAGCCAGTGGGATATGCGACGGAGCAATTCCGATTGTGGCCCGCCGCCCTCAAATCCCCGTCCCCACAACCAGGCATGATCGGAAAGCAGCTGCGCAACTCGGCCATCGCCGCTGCGTTCCAGGATCAGAAGAGGCTGCTGAGAAGGGCCAGTCATCAGCGTCTCTCCTCCCAGAGCCTCCGATTCGATCATCCGGAACCAGCGACCCCAGTCCTTGTCCGCATCGGCCTTGGCCTTGAGTAATCCGGTGACCGGATGTCGTTTGCCGATGGCACTCACGGTCGGTATATAGCCCTCAGTAAAGACATATCCTGTCGGGCGGGCGGGAAGAACCTCGGACAGGGGCGTCTGATAGAGGCTGAGCGGTGTCGCAAAGGCAGGGCCTGCGGCTTCAAGAAGAGCGCCGCCATTTTTTACGTAGTTGGCGATATTGTGCAAATAGCTGGAGGGTAATACGCCGCGGCGACGATACCGGTCGAAAATAATCAGGTCAAAGTCATTAAGCTTCTTCTCGAACAGATCGCGGATCGGAAATGGGATCAGGGACAGTTCCGTAATGGGCGTTCCATCCTGCTTTTCCGGCGGCCTGAGAATAGTGAAATGCACGAGATCCACGGATGGGTCGGACTTCAGAATATTCCGCCAGCCCCGCTCCCCCATATGCGGCTCGCCGGAAACCAGTAGGACCTGTAACCGGTCGCGAATGCCATTGATTGTAATATAGGCGCTGTTGTTTTTCTCCGTCAGTTCCCCGTCAAGCGGGTCCACTTTTATTTCGACGAAATTTGCGCCGCCATGGGTGAGGGTCAATTCAAGAGTCAGCTCGTCGCCGACGCGGGCCAAGCCTGCAGCAATCGGTTCTCCGTCGAGATTTACGGAAACCGCCGCCATCTCGACAGGCTCTTCGAGACCAAAATCTTCGACACTGACGACCAGCTGCAGAGGTTGGTCGACGATCCCGAATGCAGGCGCTTTAACGACACGGAGAACCCGGTCTTTCTCGTTCGGGTCTCCCGTCAGGAGAAAATGAAGCGGCCCCTCGTTCTCGTGGATTTCTGCGCCGTCAGGAACGTCATGTATCTGACCGTCGGTAATGAAAATCGTTGCGGCAACCCGGCCCGGCGAGATATTCCGAAGCGCTTCGCCCCGGTTGGCGAAGGCATGGGTGCCATCCTCTTCTCCGATCAGTGACGTGGTTTTGTTCCTGACAGTCATCGTTTCGACCTTCAGGTTTTCGATCGCTTCCAGCTTCGTCTTCAGTTCCTCGAAAGCGGCTAGAGCGGTTTCGCCGCGTTGACCGATTTTCTGGCTGTTCGTCTCGTCCAGCACGATGAGCGCAATATCGTCGAGAAACTTTCTCTTTTCTGTTAGCAGGACCGGATTGGCCAGCATCAGTATCAACAGCGCCATCAGCGCGCCCCGCAACAATGTACCTCGCCCGCGTCTCCAGAGAGAGAACAATGTAATGAGCGCGCAGATCGCGACAAGGGCGATCAACCAGTCGACCGGAAGATACGGGTTGAAGTCGAGTGCGGAGACAAAACTTTCTTCCGTCATTGCCCCAGTCTTTCAAGAATGGCCGGTATATGGACCTGATCCGATTTGTAGTTGCCGGTGAGCGTATACATCACGAGATTGATCCCGAAACGATAGGCAAGTTCGCGCTGGCGTTCATTTCCGGGAAGGGTAGCCGCCTGATAGCGGCCATCTGAGTCGATCGCCCAGGCCGCCGCCCAGTCATTGCTGCCGATGACGACGGATGCAACTCCGTCATTGCCCTGAATGCCGCTGGTATCCTCGATCCAGACATCGCCGCCGTCATAACGTCCGGGGAAAGTCTGCATAAGATAGAAGGCGCGGGTAAGAACGTGATCCGGTGGAACCTGCTGAACCCTTGGAATGTCGAGCCGCGATGTCAACTGGCGAAGCCGGGTGTTTTCCGGGCTATTGTATAAATCAATACCATACAGGCCGGCAGCATTCTGGTTGCGTGTATCGAAAAGAACCGTGCCGCCGCCCTTAAAATAATCGTTGAGCTTGAGGATGGCCTGTTCTGATAGGGGCGGAAAATCCGGGGTGATGGGCCAGTAGATGAAGGGGTAGAAAATCAATTCATCCTGCTCAATATCTATCGGAAGCGGATCCTCCGCCTCAACCGCGGTCCGGTTTCGCAGCTGGCGGCTGAGACCGGCAAGGCCATCGTGGCTCATCTGATCGACCGTGCGATCCTGCGTCAGGATATAGCCGAGCCGCGTATCCAGTGTTGCCGCGAGTATCTTCGCATCGCCGCCAAGATTTGCTTCCTGTGCAGGTGCTTCACCGGGGATCGATGATAGGCCGAAGGAGACAGCGAAAATGAAAATGGATGCCCGGGATACTTTCCCCAATGCGGGGAGCCTGCCTTGGAGATGAAGAGAGATAATTTGATCAATCATCACAAGCAAAAGCGCCGTCAGAAGTAGGGGAAGAAGTAAGTCGACGAGAGAAGATCTTTCGAAATACCGGAAAGTGGCGGCGAACTGCGTCATGTCCACCACGGAATATGCCGCGTCAAACTGACCGATGTTGATGGCGATACTGAAATTCTCGTTGCCGTAAAGGCCCGGCGGGTGCCTCTCGTTCAGCGAAAGGCTTCCGATATCTGCCGTATTCAGAGGGTCGACAACGCCCGTCTCCGTCGTGAGCCGTCCGAATCCGTTCAGCAGCTGGAAGGGGGGCAGGCTCTGTTGTTCCGCCAAATTCTGATTGACATACTGACCGAGGTTGCCGATCTCCCTGAGCATTTCAACAAATAAGCCGGAAAGCGCCAAATTCGACCAGTCAGGCGACGCCGTCGTATGAAACAGGACAATCCAACCGGCCCCGGATTTCGCCGCCGTAACAAGCGGCGTACCGTCTTCCAGTTGCGCCCATGTTTTATCGAGAAGATCAGGGGAAGGATTGGCGAGAACCTGCTTTGTAACGGTCACGTCTTTCGGAATACTGAGGCCGGTGAACGGGCTCTGGCGCGGTATAGGCCCGAGCGGTGCTGGCTGGTTCCAGGACATGGCGCCCTGCAGACTGCGATTACCCGAGCGTAACTCGACCGGGACGAGAGCGCCCGTCGAATTTGCGAGCTTCGGACCGGCAAAGCGGATCAACACGCCGCCCTTTGCGATCCAGTCGCCAAGCGTCCGCTCTACGCCTTCCGGCAGGTTCGCCGTATCCCCAAGCGCGATAAGCGACTGCTTTTCTTCAAGCAATTCTTCAATTGTACCGCCTGTAATGTCAAAGAACGGCTCCAGCGCCTTCCTAAGATAGTGGGTTTCGTTCAATAGTGGCTGGTCGACTTGCGAGGAATCGCTGGTCACCAGTCCCACCTGCCGCCGTTGCCACCTCTGGTCCAGCAGAAAAACGGCGCCGGCATTGTTGCTGTTGGCGATTTCAAGTCGCCGGATGTCATTGCGAATCCGGTTGGGAACATTAAGTGCGACAATCGCACTGTACTCACCCTCTGGAAAGGTGACAGGTGCGGATGCCAGGATCTGTCCGTTCCCTGCCCGCGCGGTTAAAACGCTGTCCGTATTCGTCGCGCCGGTTGGCAGAGATAGCGGTATGTTGAGCTTGTCACCGTCAAACTTGGGTGTTTCTATGATTGGCGCCGCAACGACGGTTTCTTGGCGGTATATCGTAACCGGCCCCATATCATTGAGTGCGGCGAGGAAATCCTGCAGGCCTGACAGGTCAGCGCTGCGCGATATGCCGCTTGATAACCAGATAAACTCAGGGTTATCAAGTGTTTCTAGGCGCGGCAGGAGCAGGGAAAGATCGCTATAATCCGAAGGCCAGGATTTAGGCTCCAATGATGCCGCGATACCGAGCGCTTCCTGGTCGGCAAGGGGTTGCAGCGATGGAATTGCACCGCCTCCGCGCCGTGACGTCGTGACGACAAAAATCTGGCGCCCTTGACGCGTACTGTCGTTAATCAGTTTGGTTAGGGTCGCCTTAAGCCCGTCCCATGATTGAGCAGAGGTCCAGCCGTCATCAACGATCAGGACCATCTCGCCCGACCGGTTTTGCTGCTCGGGCAGATTCAGCACCGGACGGGCGATGGCAAGAATAATCAATGCCGCAATCACCAGCCGTAACAGCAGGAGCCACCATGGCGTCGTCGCGGAGGATTGCTCATCCTTTTTAAGACCATAAAGAAACCGCATTGCCGGAAAAATTACAGACTTTGGCTGCGGCGGTACAATGCGCAGCAACCACCATATCAACGGAAGCGCGAGCAATGCCGTGAGAACCCAGGGATATAGGAACGACAGGGACATCAGCGCCGCCATATCCTTATTTCCCCCTTATATTGAGGGCGGCATAGAGGCGGGCAAACGCGTCGCCCGCCGGTTTGTCGGTGCGGTGAAACGCATAGTCCCAGGAGACATTTTCCGCCAGTTTGGCGATTGCCGATCGATGCGCTTCGAACAGCGTCTGATATTCCTCACGTACGGCCTCCACCCGACCAAGGGTGAGATTATCGTCATTCGCAACCGAGAGAAACCGGGTGCGGCCTTGATAGGGAAGATCAACCTCAACCGGATCGGCAATATGAAGAATAAATCCGTTGCATCCGAGGTTGACGAAATGACGAACGGTGGCTGTGATTTCTTCCAGATCAGAGAGAAAATCGCTGATCATGACGACCGTAGATTTGTTGGATAAGCGGTTGGCCGTATTGAGGCCGGCAAGGGGCGGGCCGTCCAGTTCTGTGATACGTCCGACAAATCTGTTGAAGGACGCCGGACCCGTTGACGCTTTTTCCGTTTGTCCCAACAGTCCGAATTTTTCCCCGCTTTTCGAGAGCGAAAGAGCCAGAGCAAGACTAATCAACGTCGCCCGTGCGAGTTTTGAGTCCTCCGTCCGGCCGGAAGTAAAATCCATTGTCGGGGAGCCGTCACGCCAAATCCAGACGGTTTCCGCCGTTTCCTGTTCTTTCTGGCGAATATAGACATGCTCTCGTTTGGCGCTCTGTCGCCAGTCTATGCTGGCCGCGGAATCGTCCGGACCATATCTCTTGAATTGCCAGAAATCCTCTCCCGTGCCGGCCCGCCGCCGGCCATGCACCCCCATGTCAAAAGCATTGACTATATGTTCCGCCGCCAGAATCAATGGTGGTAGCGTCTGCGCAAGCCTTTCGGCTCTATTCCGATCATCCAATTTCGAGGCGGTCACGCGACGCGGCTTGAACATACATTACTCCAAAGGGACAGTAAGCGAGTCGATGATATCCTCCATCGTTATATTTTCTGCGCGGGCGGCATAGGACAACGCCATGCGATGGCGCAGCACGGGTTTTGCCAGGTAAACAACATCATCGATTGACGGGCTCAATCTTTTTTCAAGGAGCGCGCGTGCCCGCACCGCCAGTATGAGGGCCTGGCTCGCGCGGGGGCCCGGTCCCCAAGAGACATACTTATTCACCAAATCATTCCCGCTGTCACCCGGTCGTCCCTCGCGTACCAACTTGAGGATGGCGTCAATAACTGCGTCGCTCACGGGCATTTCACGGACGAGATGCTGGGCCTCGATCAGTTCTGCCGGTGATAAAACCTGCGTCGGACGCGCTTCTTCATTAACGGTCGTCTCAAGCAGGATACGCCGCTCTGTTTCCCGGTCGGGATAGCCGACATTAATCTGCATCAGGAAGCGATCGAGCTGTGCCTCAGGCAGGGGGTAGGTTCCCTCCTGTTCAATGGGGTTTTGTGTTGCAAGAACATGGAAGGGTGTCGGGAGCGGATAGGTTTGACCCGCGACCGTGACCATTTCTTCCTGCATTGCCTGTAGCAGGGCGGACTGCGTACGCGGGCTCGCGCGGTTGATCTCGTCCGCCATCAGGATTTGCCCGAATATCGGGCCCTTGAGAAATTTGAAATGGCGGCTCCCATCTTCCGCCGTTTCCAGAATTTCCGATCCGAGGATATCAGCGGGCATCAGGTCCGGCGTGAACTGGACCCGCTTGTCATCAAGGCCGAGGACACCGCCGAGTGTTTCCACGAGTCGCGTCTTGGCGAGGCCCGGGACGCCGATCAGCAGCGCGTGGCCCTTTGCCAGCAAGGTAATCAACGTCAGTTCAACAACCTGGTCCTGGCCGAATATGAACTCGCCAATACCGGTTTTCAGGTCAGATAACTTTCCCGAGAGGCTGTCGACTTTTTCGAGGATTTGTCGTTCGGTGTTGCCAGTTTTGTCCATGTGAGCCTGTCATCCTCAGTGAAAAACGAGTAATCTCGACTGGCAACTTGGTAGCCAGTAACGACTAACCTAAATATAGTATCAAAAAATCACGAGTTTAGGCCAAAATTATGACAACAGCGAAGACGCAGGATGGCCTTGGAGCCATAATCAAACAGATTGAAGGGCAGAAGCATCCGCCCGTCCATCTTTGGAATCCCGAATTCTGCGGTGACCTGGATATGCGTATTGCGCGTGACGGCACCTGGTTCTATCTGGGATCGCCAATCGGTCGAAAGCCACTGGTTAAGCTGTTTTCCGGCGTTATTCGCTACGATGAGGATGGAAAATACTATCTCGTGACGCCCGTTGAAAAGATCGGGATCACGGTCGATGATGCGCCGTTCGTGGCCGTTGAAATGTTTGTCGAAGGCGAGGGGCGGGAGAGAGTTATCAGCTTTCGCACCAATGTTGACGATTTCGTGATCATGGATGCGGACCACCCGTTTCGCCTCGAAATCGATCCGGAAACGAAAGAACCGTCGCCCTATGTTCGTGTTCGCGCCAATCTGGACGCGCTGATCAACCGCCCCGTATTCTATGACCTTGTAAATCTGGCTGCGGAGGAGAATATAGAGGGGGAGGCTCGTTTTGGTTTCTGGAGCAGCGGCCAGTTTTTCGAACTCGGTTTAGTGGATGACATTTTTAATAAGTAAAGAAGACAATCTGGCGGAGCGATTGCGTCGGGGACTGGAGCCTGTCCCGAGGGAGTTGTCACCCGCGTTGGAGCTGGATGGGAAGATACGCGGGGACCATGACCTTAATCCGGCAAGTGCACCGCAACGCGATCTACCCTTTACGCCGGCAGCGGTTCTGGTGCCCATTGTGCTACGGCATGAAGGGCCAACTGTCATTCTCACGCGCCGCGCAACGCATCTTACCAAGCATGCAGGTCAAATCAGCTTCCCCGGCGGCCGTTCGGATGACGGCGATGAGAACGCAGTCGCGACCGCCCTTCGTGAAACACAGGAAGAGATCGCACTCGATCCGGGGTTAGTCGAAGTTGTGGGCTCGCTGACCACATATATCACGGTAACCCGTTATTCGGTGACGCCGGTCGTTGGGCTGGTCAAGCCCGACTTCACGCTACGGCCAGAAGAAGGGGAAGTCTCAGAGATTTTTGAGGTTCCCCTTGATTTTCTGATCGATCAATCAAATCGCAGGCAGCACAGTGGTTTTCACAACGGTGTGGAAAGGTTCTGGTATGCGATTCCCTTTGGCGACTATTATATCTGGGGTGCCACCGCCGGAATGATCAAGGATTTATCAGAACGGATAATGCTGAAATGATCAGAGCAATACTATTTCATGTCATTCCTCTCCTACTTCCGTTTGTTGTCTATGCTGTTTACCTGTATTTCAATGCTCGTGCCGGCGGCGACAAGAAATGGGGAAGGACCTCGCTCGCGATCTCGACGGTCACGGGTCTCGTCCTGATGGCGGCGAGCCTGATCGCTCTGGGGTTGGTGAGTGGCGAACCCAGCGAAGGGACGGTTTATGTGCCGCCGCGCTTCGAAGATGGCCGGATCATCGATTCGCAAGTCCTGCCTGCCGAAAATAAAGAGTAGTCGGAAAATGCCGAAGAGCGCGGGGCTTGTCGATATTTCCGATTGTCCTCCGCCATGGCGAAGCTGGCCGGAGACAAACGCGGTGATTTCCGCCTTGCAGGATGAAGGAGGAGTCGTGCGCTTTGTCGGTGGTTGCGTGCGCGATGCACTTCTCGGCATTGCAAGCGAGGATATCGATATCGCGACGGATTTATTGCCGGGCGCGGTCATGCAAGGGCTGGAGAGGGCCGGAATAGAAGCGCTTCCAACCGGGCTTGATCACGGTACGATAACTGCCGTTTGCGGCAAACGGCATTTCGAGATCACCACATTGCGGGTTGATCTTGTCGGCCATGGCCGGCATGCGGATATTGCCTTTACCCATGACTGGGAAGTCGATGCGGAACGCCGGGATTTCACCTTCAACGCGCTTTATCTTGATCCGACGGGAGAGTTGATCGATCCGGTGGGAGGTCTCGCCGATTTAAAGGCGCGCCACGTCCGCTTTATCGGAAATGCCGACGACCGAATTCGTGAGGACCGTCTTCGGGTATTGCGGTATTTTCGGTTTTTTGCGCGTTTTGGCGACGATAACCCGGATGCGGCCGCCCTGAAAGCCTGCGCAAAAGCGGCTGGGGATCTCGGGGCTCTCTCGGTCGAACGCGTGCAGAAGGAAATCCTTCTACTGCTGGCAACGGAAACTCCCTTGGCGGCGCTTGAGTTAATGAAAGAAACCGGCGTGCTTGAGGCAATTACCGGCGTCCCGGTAAATCTGTCGCGTATTGCCTCCCTGCTGTCGCTGCCTGTCGAAAGCGACGCGCTGTTGCGGTTCGCGGCGCTTTTGCATTGTGATAAAGATGAAGTATCGCGTCTGTCCGCAAAGCTCCGTTTTTCAAACAAGCACAAAGAACGCCTGACGCACATGTGCGGAAAAAATATCTCGCGGGAAATGGATGAACGAGATCAGGCAATAGCGCTCTATTGGCTGGGAAAGCAGACATTTGCCGATCAGGCAATTCTCCTTTGGGCGGAACTGACGCCGGAGTGTGATTTCCGGCAGTATCTCGACAGGGCGGAACGTTGGCAAAGACCGCCATTTCCCGTAACCGGGCGTGATTTGTTGACGCATGGCGTCGCAGAAGGCGCCGCGCTTGGGCAGTTGCTGAACGACATGGAAATACGCTGGGTGGAAAGTTCCTTCCGTCTCACGAAGGAGGAGCTGCTCCGCGAATTTTTACCTGACGCCTAAAATCCAGCCCTCTTCCAGCCGGCATTTTTGTTCTTCTTCCGTTGTGAGCCAGGCCGGCGCTGAGAACGCGGATTCCGCTAGGCCATTCTTCATTTTATCCAGCAGCCAGTCACGGCAGGCAAGTACCTGGCGTGCATCCTTTATAGGATGGTCGTATTCTGCCTCATGTCGAAGGCTCGGCCAGATTTCGGTGAGGATGATGCCGTCGAGATCTTTTTCCCATTGCGTCTCGAACGGCCAGAATTTCACACGGTGGGCAATACCGGGTTGCCGGGCAAGATTGCTCAATTCCCTGAGGCCGGTCAGCGCCTGGCTCCCAACGGACCCGGTCGTGTACAGCTTCCAGACACTGGAAATGGAATGCTGCTTTTTCTTGTCTTTCAAAAATTTTTCGACGATGCGCCATTCGGTGAACTTATCAAACGCAAAAGGCGGCTTTTTGGCCGTGAGATAAGTGGACTCCGAGGTGGCCGGACATCCCCAGAATGGCCCGACGCTGCCGGAAATAATCTTGTTCAAATCCGCCGCGACATCAAACCGGTTGTTCCGATCCCGATCATCCGAGGTAAGCTCAGCGGCAATTCGTACGGCGGCAGTGCGTCCGCCACCGAGACCACAACCGGCGGGATAGCCGAAGGGAAAATCGAACCCGACACAGGCGGCACCTTTGCAAGCCCGGAGCAATTCATGAATCCTCGCCATGCAGGCGGCACGTGTTCTAAAATACTCCGCCTCAGAGCATGCGGCGCCATCCGCCCAGGCAATCCAGCAACGATCCGGCGAGGGGGTGATCCGGCCCGGGGCGGACGCCGCCGACCAATCCACCATAATAACAAGATCAAACATTCCGGCTTCTCCCAAGCTTTCCCGATCGAGAGACAGACTTTATGTTATAATGCCCTCGTGAAAAAGCCCGCGAGTGACTACATAGTGGTGGACTTGGCTCCTAATTCGAGCACTGGAGGATGACGCAATGAAACAGATCATTTTGGTATCGATGGTGACTATTCTAGTCGGCCTTGCCCAACCCGCCCTTGCGGATGAGAAAAATGAAAACCCTGATGGTATGGCGATGGAGGGCATCACGAAATTGATGGATGCTCTCGGCGCATTTATTGCCTCGATCCCGCAATATGAGGCTCCGGTGTTGAATGAGAATGGCGATATCATTATCCGCCGAAAAAATCCGGAGAAAAAGCAGGAAGACCCAAAACTTGAAGAAACATCGACATGACGGCGATGGTTATTTTACCTCGGAAAACGGATAGGCGTTAAGATGCGTTGCTTCTAAATTGCGCCCATATCGAATTTGAAGTGGAATAATACAATGACGCAAGATGCAAAATTGAATGCCGTCATGGCCCGCGACAAGGATCAGGATGGCCAATTTGTTTACGGAGTGAAAACGACGGGTATTTACTGCCGTCCTTCCTGTCCCGCCCGTAATCCGAAGGCGGAAAACATCCGTTTCTTCGATCTTCCGGAAATAGCAGAGGCGGCTGGGTTTCGCGCCTGCCGCCGGTGCCGGCCGGACCTGGTGAAAATTGCCGACCCGAGCCTTTCCCTGACGCGGCAGATTTGCCGGATAATCGAACGGCATGTAAGCGAGCAATCCGGTGAACGGCTCTCTCTCGGCCAGATCGCCGAAGAAACCGGATATAGTGAGGACCATCTTTCCAGAAGCTTCAAGAAGGTGCTCGGAATATCGCCAATGGAATATTACGACAACCGGCGAACGGAGGTATTCAAGGATAATGTCAAAGCCGGCGAAAGCGTCTCCGCCGCGGCTTATGGCGCGGGGTTCGGTTCCACCTCGCGCCTCTATGAAAAGGCCCATGCGCGCCTTGGCATGACGCCTGCGTCCTATGCCAAAGGCGGGGCGGGGGCGGAAATCGCCTATGCCTTCGCGGACTGCTTTCTCGGTCAGATGCTGGTCGCCGGCACGCGTCACGGCGTCTGCGCGGTATATTTCGGTGACAACAAAAAGGATTTGATCCGGGAGCTGGAACAGGAATTTTACCGTGCGGAGATTGCGGCTGATGTCGGGCTACTGGCGGACTGGTCGAAAGCCATTGTCGATTTCCTGCAAGGCGCATCCGCCGCGTTGCCCGAAATACCGCTGGATATGTATGGCACCGCCTTTCAGCGAAGAGTCTGGCAGGCGCTTCTCGAAATCGGACCCGGGAGAACAAAGACCTACCGCCAGCTGGCCGAGGACTTGGGAGCGCCAAAATCCGCACGGGCGGTCGGGCGGGCCTGCGCGACCAATCCGGTCTCGCTTATCGTCCCGTGTCATCGGGTGATCGGCACGGACGGCAAGTTGCACGGCTATCGTTGGGGACTTGAACGCAAGGAGGCCTTGCGGAACTGGGAGACCGCCGACTGACCACACTCAGGAGGAGGGTTCGGCGGCCGCCAGCCTCTGCATGTTTTCCTTCGTAAAGCGGCGCTGGCTTGCCTCGCGGATACGCTCCGCCAGTTCTTCGCGTTTCAACCGGTAGGCCTCGCGGGAGGCGGCCATCCGCGCGTTAGTATCCTTGCGGCGCTCCTTTTGCCAGATTTTCAGGACTTTCTGGCGATAAGGCACATTATATTTGTGATTCCGGGAATGGTAATGGGCGATGGCGACATTCCATGAACGGCTTTCCTCCCGCAGGTTTTTGAGGAGCCTTGCGGCATATTGCGTATTTTGTTCGGGATCCAGTGCCGTCTCTAAATCCTCGAACGCGTCGGGGTGATAGTAGAGATTGATCTGCATACAGCCAACATCGATATTCTGGACGCCTTTGGCTTTCAACATTTTTACTTCATCGATCGCCGCCTCCTTGCTTGGGAAATATCGACCGCGGCCCTCGGCATAAACTGTCCAGGGCCAGGCAATCATTTCCTTCTTCTCTTTGTGCCAATGGCCGCTCTCCGTCAGCGATACGGCCGTCAGAAGTCGCTTCGGAAGGCGGTATTCACTCTCTGCGGCTGTTACCGCTTTTGCGCAGGTTTTGGCGTGTTCCGGGGCTTTTGCGATAACATTTCCGGCAATCGCCGGCGCTGTCGCCAATACACTAAAAGCCAAAGTCAGTAGTCCGATCAAAATTCGCATTCACTTCCTCCTGACATCAAGGAAGCAATATCCGCGCCAGTTTTCCGATTACTCGTCCAATGTCAGATTTTTCTGCATGATCACGGTATCCACCCACCGGTCGTGCTTGTAACCGACTTCCTCCAATATCCCGACAAGCCGGAAACCGCGAGATTTGTGCAAACCTATGGATCCGCGATTGCCGGAATCGCCGATGACGGCGACCATCTGCTTTTTCCCCGCTTCCCGGCATTTCTTTATTAATTCGTCGAGCAGAGCCTTACCGACGCCGCGCCCGCGCATATCTTCGCGAATATATACCGAATTCTCGACTGTATTCCGATAAGCCGGCCGCGGACGGTAGAGGCCGGCATAGGCGAAACCGACCACTTCGCCGTCGACTTCCACAACGATATAGGGAAGCTGCTGCTGCAAAATGGCATTGCGCCGCGCCGTCATTTCCATTTCATCGGGGGGGTCGATTTCGAATGTCCCGAGCCCCGTGAGGACGCTGGCGGCATATATTTCGGTAATGGTCGCCATGTCTTCCGGCGATGATGGGCGAACAATCGGCGAAATTTCCGTCGTCATTGGCTCTATGCCGTCAGTTGGGAACTATGGTCTTCGCTTATTTCCCGGATAAACCCGGCAATGTCATTCCTGAGCCGGGTGAAACCGGAGGTCGGCGCCAGCTTTTTCTGATCCATGTAGAGGCCCCGGTTAATTTCGATTTGAAGGGCGTGGATATTCTTGTCCGGTTTGCCGTAATGGGTCGTGATAAAGCCGCCGGCATAGGGTGTGTTTTGGCCGACGTGATAACCGTAGCTTTCAAACCGGGAGAGTGTCGCGTTGAAGAGCTGGGGACCGCAGGAGGTTCCGTACCGGTTGCCGAGAATAATGTCGGGCCGCTGCGTGCCGATTGCTCCGCGCCCACGTCTGCTTCCCGGTGCCTGCGACGGCATCGAATGGCAATCGATCAGGTAGATAAAACCGAATTTCTTCTGCCCTTCCTCCAGCAGTTGGCGGAGCGCATGGTGGTAGGGGAAATAGCATTCATTGATACGCTTTTGCGCGTCCTTGAAGTCCAGCTTGTCCCTGTAAATTTCCTGGCCGGCGCCCACCACCCGGGGGATCGTTCCGATCCCGCTCGCAAGTCGGGGGCTTGCCGTCATCACATAATCTGGGAGCGGCGTTTTATACATATGCGGATCGAGTTCGAAAGCTTCGCGGTTGGCATCGCAATAGGCGCGGGGAAATTCCGCACATAAAAGGGGGGCGCCGTTTTCCGTTGCGCTCGCGAAGAGCTCGTCAACAAGGAAATCCTCCGATTGGCGTAATTTTTCGAAGTCAAGTTTCGAGCACTGGACGAAATCCGCCGGATAGTTGCGTCCGCTGTGCGGGGACGAGAAAACGAAAGGAATAAGCCATTCCTTGGGCCAGATTATTTTCGCCGGAGACGTGAAGGCGGTCATGTTTCCTTTTTCTCTCTTCTTTCGCCGGTTCTGAAAAAATATCCGGTGCCATTTTGCCAGTTGCTTTTGAATAGTATAGTCTATTTCATGAACCTATTTGAATGACATTTGTGTAGATTTTGCCATGGCCCGTATTTTACTTGCTGAAGACGATGACAATTTGCGTCCGTTTCTGGCTCGAAGTCTGGAAAATGCCGGCCATGAAGTGCTCGCCTTCAGCGATGGTGAAGATGCGTTGCCGGCGTTCGGGAGCGGCCAGATTGACATCTTGATTTCCGATCTGGTTATGCCGGGAATGAACGGAATTGAACTCGCCCGCCATGCCCGTAAGCTTGAGCCGGATATTCCTGTCATTTTTATCACGGGATTCTCCGCGGTGGCGATGGAGGCGCTGGATACGGTAGACGGGGTGAGCAAGGTTCTCTCGAAGCCGTTTCACTTGAACTCGCTGGTCGATGCTGTGCGGAACGCGCTCGATGATCGCGCTATTTCCGGATAGAACGCGAATCTTTTAATATCGCCTTTGCCGCTTAGATAGGGCTTGCATTGAAAATCGCAGCGCTTTATAAGTCGCCAATTCCCGCCGCAAAATTGCGGATATGAGGGCGTATAGCTCAGTTGGTTAGAGCGCTGTGTTGACATCGCAGAGGTCACAAGTTCGAATCTTGTTACGCCCACCATTTTCCCGATAAACAGAATAAAAAACGACCAGGCGTTGCCGCCTGGCCGAGACGAAAACAGAATTATTTGCTGCTTACTGGGCGGCAGCGTTCTTGAGGAGTGTCGGACTGCCGACCGGGAATCGGACAAGTGTCTGTTCGCTGCCTTCCTGCTGGAGGACGATTTTCCATTCCATGACAAAGACGAAGGGCGCTTTCGGCGATGTCGCGATCAGCTCCCCTGTACTGATATTGAGATACATCAGTTTATGCGGCATCCGTCCGGACTTGATTGTCAGATAAGTCGCATCCGAGCTTTCAATAACGATACCCGGTGTCGGCCAGTACTCGATATCCGTCAGGATAGAGCTTTCGTTGATCATCGATCGGAATACCGGCTCCGACACTCGATAGGCGACCTTGGCGGCAAGATTTCTTTCTTCCATTAACCGCGGTAAATACGTCCTGTCCCTCTCCGAAGGCGTGAACGCGACGACATAATCTATTATTTCCGTATCGTTTTTGACGAAATACGTCTTGATACAGGGGTAAATTCTCTCGCCGATCTGCATATAAAACAGATCTCCATACCTGATGTCCGTCAAATAAGCGGGTTTTCCGATAAGATCTACGTTCATACTTACTCCGTTCTTAAATCGCCCCGAAAATTCTTGATTTCCGACCGGTGCCCGGATTTATGTTTTTTTTGACCTTCGACCAATGCCGCCGCCGCAGGTCATTTATTGGAATTTTTTTGGCGACCCTGATTTGCGTAGTTCGAGAATGAATTAAATTATTGGAAAATTATACCGAAACTTCTCGTGGAAGTAAAAGCAATTGGCGGATATGGTTAATTCGCGCGGGTCGCCAAGAAAAAAATTTCCATCAATTCCAGGCCAGTTGTTGATTGCGATTTGCCGTTGAACAATATTAGAAGGCTAATCCATCCGGAAACCCGTTGGAGACAGTTCATGAGGATAATAGCGACACTTATAGCCGTTCTGTTGCTGGCGGCTTGCACCAAGCCGACGGTGGAAGCCAACGTCACCGCATTTTTCACGCCGGATCTCGCTAATATCAGGGGGAAAAATATCATAATTCGTGCGCAGCCGACGTCAAAGGAATCCAGTCTTGAATTTCTCAACTACCGCCCGAAAATTGCGGACAAGCTCAGATTTGTCGGATTTGTTGTCCGGGAACACTTGCCGGATCCGGATTATGTCGCCTACGTTTCCTATGGCGTCGACGGCACGGAGCCGCGTTCGACAACTACCTCATCTCCGGTATTCGGATCTTTCGGGCTTGGTGTCTATGGCGGCGGAGGCCCGTTTTACGGAGGCTCTCTTGGGCGGACATACAACACCCAGACATGGGTGGAGTATAACCGATTCATTGCGATCGATATCGTAGAAGGCAAGACCGCCAAATCCGAAAATCCGGTCCGAATTTACGAAGGACGGGCGCAATCTGCCGGTCGGTGCCCGACATTGACCGGGGTTTTTGATGAAGTACTTGATGCGTTGTTCCAGGATTTCCCGGGTGTGAACGGAAAAACGGTATTCGTCACTATTCCGTGGGACGGGTCCTGCGAATAGACCGTCTGCGCCAGTTACTCGACTTTGAAGACGCTGTATTTCGGTCCCTCCGAATTACGCTCCCCGGTGCCGACGAATAGGTGCTTGTTGAGCCATAGATGCGACGCCGCCGACGTTTCGAAGCGTGGCAGAATGCGGAAATAAAAGAGAGAGGGGTCAACTGTTTCGCCCGCCGCCATTTTTGCCATTACATCTTGCGGTCCGTGACGGAGTCCTTCATAGCGAGCATAAATCAGGCCGCCGTCTTCCGCTTCGATTGTAATGCGTACGTCGAGCTGCATAACGTCATCTTCGCGTAACAGCAGCCAGTCGGCGCCGCCGGCGTGAACGCGCCCATTGAGCAGCGGGCCCGTAATCACACCGCCGGTCACTTCAGCAATCAGCCGCCCGCCTTGTGGTGTCTTTCCAAGATTGAGGACCGGAGATTTGACCGACAGCTGCATATCGAAGGCATGGGTAAGTTTAATGTCCGACATCTGGATATCCTTGTCCGTTATGGCCGCGGCCCGTTGCCCTGCTGGCAGCAGTCGGAATAGTCATAATTATAAACGCTATAGGGATTAGGATTATTTACGGAGAACCTGGATCCGCATCCTGCCGCAATCAGGGCTATGCCAAGTATCAATATATATCTCATTCGATCCGTTCCTAACTTGTATGACGTTGCGGTCTATTCTAAGCGTTCATTGATCGGATTGTTACCGTAATTTTGTGAAATGAAGAATTTTCGGCGGTGATGGAAACTACAGGACCGGTGGTGGAACGGCCGGTCCGTTTCCTTCGTTGAGCGGCGGCAATGCAAGGCTCACACCGCCAAATTTCATCAACTCGATGTTATTGTCCTTAAGCACCTTATAAATTGTATCGTTGATGTCATACCGGTCCTCAAAATATTTGAGCCCGGGGACCCAAACGCGGGTGCCAATGATAACGCCGCCATAGGTGAAATCCTGGATGCCGACTTGCGGTGGGGTCGGGGAGTCCTCGTTGATCAGTTTCGCGATCGCCTCCTGTATCAGTTTGATGACTCTCGCCGGGTCCGTGTCGGCGGAAATGCAGAAATTGCTCTCGACGATCCGCATTTCCATTGAATTGACGATGACCTGTCCGACGATCTCCTTGTTGGGAATGGCAATCTGCTCGCCATCCTCTCCGGTAAGGAAGGTGATGCCAAGCGTGATCCTGTCGACAACGCCGCTTACTCCCTGAACGGTGATGACATTACCGACGACGAAGGGCCGTGTCAGGATGATGGCGACGCCGGCGCCGAAGTTGGAGATCGGCCCCTGAAGGGCAAGGGTTGCGCCGAACGTTACCGCCCCTGCGAGCGCAATAAGCGGGGCGATACTGATCCCGAAATTGCCAAGCGTGATAATGATGAGCATGACGATGAGGATAAACTTCACCGCGCTTCCCATAAATCGGGAGAGGGTCACGTCGATATTGCGGGCAAGCGCCATATCGAGCAGCCGGTTACCGATCCAGTTGGCAACCAGCAGCCCGAACAAGAGGAATACCACAGCACCGAGTATCTGAAATCCGTACTCGATGGCAAATTCGGTGACGATATCGACCCATTTCGAGACCGTCTCGATATTTTCGTTTACTGCGTCCATGTTTTAATCGCGTTACTAATTAAGGGATTAATCGCCAAACAGTTTTTTGATGGATTTACCGGCGCCTTCCACCGCGCCGGTCGCGCCTTTGGCCGCCCCCGTCGCGGCTTCGCCCGCTTTTCCGGCGGCTTCCCCGACACCGGTCTTGTTGACCAGATCGCCCGCATTATCGAGCAGTGTCCCAATATTCTTGCCGATACCGAGCTGCGTGATCACGCCCATCGCTTTGCCGGTGATCTCCTCGATTATTTTCGCCGCGACCTCGCCAGGGCTCGCGCCACCTTCATCCTTGCCGATATTGACCATATGAATATTGGGAAGCCGGCCTTCGACCTTCTGGTTGGCGAGGATAGGCGCCTTGACGGAAACCTGTCCGCCCGTGACGTAGAGATTATCAATAATGACCTTCGGGCCATCTTCCGAGCTGGCTTCGTCCGATTTTTCGCCGCCCAATCCCTTTTCCTTCAGGAAGGCATCCACATTATTCTGTATTGCGGTCAGATTGTTGGTCGTCTGGTTGACTTCATAAATGATCGAAGGGTTCTCCACGCGGATTTCCCGGATGTGGATCAGCTTGTCGCTCGTATCCGCGATATCAACCTCCATTGCGACACTGTCGAATTTGATGGAATGGTCTTCTTCAAAGCCGTCAGGATTACCGACACTAAAGCCTTTCAGCGCGCCTTTCCCACTCGTCAGATCAAGGTCGACATCATTCAGCACAACGTCGGTTTTGGTGACGTCAGAGCCATAGCTTTCAACCGCGGCAATGATGACCTTATCTAGATTGAAATAGAAAACGCCAACAACGATGGCAATGATTACGATCAGACCGATGATAACGCCGCCAATGATTTTGCCCATTTACTTCATGCCCCTATGTCGCCTGAACCTTTCGTGAAATTCTTAAGGCGGATTAAGCCAGAGAATATCATGATAGGCAAATTTTTATGCTGTCGGGGGGCGCGGCAGCTTTACAGTCACACCTGTCTCCCCTAGAGATATCTGGTCCCAGACTGGCGGAAAGGCGCTCCCTCGTGGCACCCCTGATCACTTTTGACCAAAAGACCGCCATGCGTCTTGCGCCCTTTTACATGGCGTTGTTCCTTATCGTTGGCTTTCAGCTGCCGTTCTGGCCGGTCTGGCTTTCCTACAAGGGCCTCAGCGCAGACGAGATCGGTATCGTTCTTTCCGCGCCGGTTTGGGGAAAAATCATATTCACGCCGATGATTACGTCGATCGCCGATTATGTCGGACGACGGCGGGCGCCGCTTGTCGTCATGTCGGCAATTTGTCTCGGGCTTTTTCAATTTTACTTTTTCGCTGAAGGCTTCTGGCAGATCTTTGTTCTTGCGCTCTCCATCGGTCTATTTACGTCGTCTTTCACGGCGCTTGGCGACAACCTTGTACTTACCATCGGCCGGACGCAGCAAATCGATTATCCGCGCATAAGATTATGGGGGTCCATCTCATTCATTGGCGGCGCCTTTTTGGGCGGCCAGATGCTGGAGGGACGTTCGCCTGATTTTATACCGGTACTGTTGGCGCTGTCTTACCTGTTACTGTTTGTTTGCTGCCTGATTCTACCGGAAATCAATGTTGGCCGAAGCGAGACGGGGAAACGGGGGCTGCGACGCTTGATATCGAGCCCGGTATTCATGATCTTTCTATTGGCGGCCGGATTGATCCAGGGCAGCCACGCGGTTCTCTATACATCCGGTACCCTGCAATGGCAAAGGCAGGGTATCGAAGATGGCACCATCGGGTTCCTTTGGGCAGAGGGCGTCATCGTCGAAATTATTCTCTTCGCCTTCGCGCGTCGGTTCTTCAAATCCTTCAGTCCGATCCAGCTTATCCTTCTCGGCGGGGCGGCGGGATTGATCAGATGGGCGGTCATGGGGTTTGCGCCCGGAGTGCCAGTGCTTATTGTCAGCCAGATGCTGCATGGCGTAACTTTCGCGGCGGCTCATCTCGGCGCCATGCGGTATATCACCGACGAACTACCCATTGAGGTTTCGGCACGTGCGCAGGGATTATATTCAGCCATATCGCTCGGCCTTGTCATGGGAGGCTGCCTGTTCCTGTCGGGGTATTTATACGAATTTTTCGCCAGCCACGCCTATTTCGTCATGGCGGCGAATTGCGCGATCGCACTTGTCCTCTGCGGGTATTTATCGCGGCTGCCGCACCGGTCGTTACTTTAGGGGATGACAGTCCATTTGGGTTCGGTTTAGATTGAAAAGAAAATTCCGGGTCTTAACAAGAAAAGGAAAGAATAATGGGACCGTTAGCAGGATACAAAATTGTTGAAATGGGCGGGATTGGGCCCGGCCCCATGTGCGCCATGCTGCTGGCCGATCTTGGCGCCGATATCGTCCGCATAGACCGTTTGTCCGATCCCGGGCTCGGCAGTATGCCAAGCTCCCGCAACAGTCTGCTGATGCGAAGCCGCCGGTCAATCGCCGTCGATACAAAGACGGAAGCCGGGCGTGAGGTCGTCATGAAACTGATCGAACAGGCGGATGGGCTGATTGAGGGATTCCGCCCTGGCGTCATGGAGCGTATGGGACTTGGCCCGGAAGAGGCACTGAAGCGCAATCCGAAGCTGGTATATGGCCGGATGACCGGTTGGGGGCAGGAAGGGCCCATGGCATTGGCGGCCGGCCACGACATCAACTATATTGCGCTTGCCGGCGTGTTGCATGCCATTGGACGAAAGGACGAAGCGCCGGTCCCCCCGCTCAACCTTGTCGGTGATTTCGGCGGTGGCGCTCTCTATCTCGCGCTTGGTCTCGTTTGCGGTATTCTCGAGGCCCAGAAATCGGGCAAAGGGCAAGTTGTCGACACGGCAATGGTCGATGGCGCCGCGTCGCTGATGACAATGTTTTACGGCCTTATGGCGGCTGGGCACTGGAAAGACGAACGCGGCGTCAATATTCTCGACTCCGGCACTCATTACTATGACGTC
Organism: Sneathiella chungangensis; assembly: GCF_009882935.1. Taxonomy (GTDB): domain Bacteria; phylum Pseudomonadota; class Alphaproteobacteria; order Sneathiellales; family Sneathiellaceae; genus Sneathiella; species Sneathiella chungangensis. The sequence continues at coordinate 116,119 of NZ_WTVA01000014.1, read as the reverse complement.
TATGAGACGGCCGATGGAAAACATATCTCGCTCGGCTCGATCGAGACGAAATTCTACCAGGAGCTTCTCGAAAAGACGGGCCTCGATAAGGAGGACCTGCCGCCGCAAATGGATCCCAAAAGCTGGCCGGTGATCAAGGCGCGGTTGACCGAGATTTTCAAGACGAAAACCCGGGATGAATGGGACGAGATCATGTTGGGTTCGGACGTATGTTACGCCCCCGTTCTTTCGATCATGGAGGCGACACGGCATCCGCATAATACGCACAGGAAAACCTTCGTTGAATATGACGGTGTTGTTCAACCCGCACCGGCACCCCGTTTCAGCCGTACGGAACCCTCGATACAGCGTCCGCCCTGCCTGCCGGGAGAGCATACCGAGGAAGCGATGCGCGACTGGGGGTTTGCCGCAGACGCGATTGGCGATTTGCGCGCCGCCGGAGTTATCAAGTAGTCATAATATCAGGGTTTTTTTTCGTTACCGGCGATCACCCGGATTGATCAGAAAACTTGACGTCGCGCCGGATTTGCGGAACCCTTCTACCATAGTATGGTTAGGAGAGGGATGATGTTGCAAAAACATCAGAATGTGGAATTTCGCAGCGGTGAGAATAACGCTGCAGCGAAAGCAAAGGCTGTGCCGCAAAAAATGACGGAAAATAAGGGGTTATCGGGCGCTGCAAAGCTTTTTGGCGTCGGCGTTCTTCTAACGATTGCCTGGCTTGTCGCCGTTGGCGCCTATGCCTATGCGAGAATCGGCTGGCCGGAAATTTTGATGGTCGCACCGATCGATCTCGGAATCCTGCTCCTTGGCGCATTTGCGCCGCTTGCCTTTCTGTGGTTGCTTCTCGGGTATTTCCATCGCGGCCTGGAGGCCCGATTGAAAGGTAATGCGCTTGATCAGTTGATGGCAAATTTAGGCTATCCGAGCCCGGAAGCGGAAGCACGTGTTTCCCGCCTGACTGAGGCCCTCGAGCGGCAGTCGAAAAAAGTCCAGGAAGAGACGGAAAAAGCCGCAAGCCGGATTGAGGATGCGTCGAGCCGGCTCGAAAAACAGGGTGATTCGGCCAAGTCAGCGACCGACGGATTGTTGCAGACCTCTGATCGGATAAAGGGGGAGCTTGAAGCCCGTGAATCCCAGATCAGATCGCTTATCGATCAGATCAATGAACAGGGAGCGCGGCTGAATGATGCCATCACATTACAGACGAGTAGCCTTGAGGATGCGGCGGGAGAAACAGAAACTCGCAGCGTAGCGGTGCAGAACGCCATAGCCGCACAAATCAAGGCACTGGAAGATGCTATTCGTGTCGCCGATGAAAAGTCCCACGATGTTGCGCAGATTCTTGGTGAAACCAGCGAAAAGATTTTCACGAATGCCACCCAGACTCTCGAAAAAACAGCAGAGGCGAAAGACGCGCTCGGCGAGCAGATACGAAGCCTGCAAGAGGCCGCCGATCAGCTTCGTGAAAAACTCAATGACGGAACTGCGCAACTGACCGAGCGCGGCCAGGAAATTGCCGAGGTTTCGCGGGCTTCCTCGAGCGAGCTATCGAAGACCGCCGATGTTCTTCTGCAGAGTACGACCGATCTGAGTATTGCAAGCGATGAAGGCGTCACCCGTCTGAATGCCCTTCGGAATACGCTCGCCAGCAGCGTTGCTGAGGTTGACAAGGCGCTTGAGCGGCTTGAAAGCCGCGAAGGCGGATTAATCCAGGTCGCAAAAGATGCGGAAAGCGGCGCGCGAGAATCCGCGGAAAAACTGCATCAGAACACCCAGGAACTGGCTGTCAAGTCCAGTGAGATGACGGAGCAGCTGCTGCTCTCCAGCATGAAGCTGAAGGACGAGACCATCGCGCTTGACGACGTTTTGAAAGCGACCGGCCAAAGCCTGCAGGCGATTGACCAGAGCCTGCGTCAGGGACAGGAACTGCTTGATGCCGCGGGTGAAAAATCTCTGCGGAATGCGGATCAGCTGGGTGAAAAACTGGCCGGCCACGCGGCGAGCCTCAATGAGGCGTCCGAGACGGCGGGCGCGCGGACGACGCTCATTCAAGAGCAGCTTCGCAACCAGATTGCGATTTTCGAGCAGGCGTCACAACAGATACTGGAAATGTCGCGGGAAATCAGCGAGCGCCTCGGCAAAGACGTTGAATTGCTCAACAAGGCGGGTATTGAAACCAACAGCCGTATCATGGAAGTCGGCGGCAACCTGCAGCGTCAGGCGGAGGGCTTGAAGGAAACCTCCGATGCGCTGACCAGCCGGATGCGCGAAGCCGGCGAAGAGTTGCGCCGCGAAGGCTCTGATATCGAGGTTAGTGCCGACAAGGCGTCGCGCACGCTTGCCTCCGCCAGTGAAGCCCTTGTCAAACAGCAGAAAGAGATTGGCACGTCGGCCGATCATTCGAAGGGCAAGCTCGCTGCGGCGATTGAAGAAACTATCCGCCATCACCAGGACTTCATGGCGACGGCGGAGCGGGCGACGCTGCAAGCGCGGCAATCCGGCGAAGCGGCTTATTCGCAGACTGCCGAACTTGCCAAAACCGCGGAGCGGGCATCCGCAGAACTGCGGGCCATGGGCGATCAGGCCAATGATCACATTGAACAATTGAACAAGGCGGCGGCAAAGGCCGAGAGCCAGGGCGGCAGACTTGCCGAAGTAACCCGGTCATCGCTTACCAATATCAGCGAGGCCAGCGGATCCGCGAAGGTTCATATGGAAGATCTTGCCGAGATTTCCGTCCGCGCAAAGGATCACGCGGAGGCAATGGAGGAAATCCTTCAGCAGGAGACTCTGGCGCTGGCGGAGATTGCCCGACAGCTCACAGAGCAGGTGGAAACGGTGGAGAAGACCCTCTCCGAACGCTCCTACATGCTTGATCATTCCGTCGAGCAGGCGTCCGAGGCAACAGAGCGATTCCATCGCCGGTCAGTTGAACTTGCGAAGGCCAGCGAACTGATGATCAAAGGCATTCAATATGCGGATCAGGCCCTTGCGAAGCACAAGCTGGAAATCGATGAGACGCGCCGGCACATTCATGAAGATCTCGACCGGGTGACAGAGAAAATTTCCGAGGCGAGCAATCAGGTTAAATCGGCGGGGACCGGCGCGGTGGAGCTTTTCCACGGCCAGGCGGAGGACTTGATCCGCTTTACAACAAAGGCGAATGAAAGCGCCCGCACGCTCGGCCAGCAGTTCGAAAGTCAGCACCATCGCCTGACCTTGTCTGTGAAACAGGTGGAAGAAACGCTCAGTCATACTGCGGGTCTCCTGAAAAACGAAAGCGAAGCCTTCAAGAAGGCGGCGGAAAAAGCGGCGGAAGATGCGCTTACCTCCGGCCAGCGGATTGAAAAGCAGACCTTGGGGATAACCACGGCGGCGGCCAAGGCGAAACAGGAAGCGGACCGGCTCGCGGAGAAGAAAAGCAAACTGCGCAACGAACAGTTTATGAAATCGACCGCGTTTATTATGGAGAATCTGAATTCGCTCACCATCGACCTCAACCGGATCATGGACAGCAACCTGTCAGAAGAGCTCTGGCGTCGGTACCGGAAGGGCGAGAAGGGCATTTTTACCCGCAAGCTTCTCAAGACGAGGGATGCGGAGAAGATCCGGGCGCGCTACCGCGACAATGGCGATTTCCGGCGTTTTGCCGATCAATATGTGTCCGAATTCCGCGAAATAATGACGGAGGCCGGAACGGTCGATCATTCGGAATTGCTCTCGGACGCTTTTATCACGGCGGATGTGGGCAAGGTATACCTCCTACTGCAGGAGGCGTTGGAAGGTCAAGAATAGTGAGGGGGCAAATATATGAATGACGTAACCAAATCGGTCGAGGATACGGCGCGGATGAACGGCGCCGTAAAAATGGCGCAAATTATTTATTTCATCTATTTTGCGGGCCTGATCATTCCGATTGCACATATTGTCGGCGTCGTCATGGCTTACATAAATCGCGGCGACGGACCCGCGTGGCTGGAAACGCATTTCCGGTTCCAGATCCGAAGCTTCTGGATGTTTTTCCTCTATTGCCTGATCGGGTCTCTGCTGGCCGCCGTCGGCATCGGATTATTGATCATCCTTCTGGCATATATCTGGTATATCGTCCGCTGCGCGAAAGGATTGAAATTCCTGGCGCGTGAGGAAGAAATTCCCGATCCCGCGACCTGGCTCTGGTAGATAGGCTGCTTAAAAATTGTGATGGAAGTCTTCAGACTTCCATCCGGGCGACAACCTGATCCTCGGCGACGGCATCGCCTTCGCCCACCAGGATTTCCTTGAGCGTTCCGTCTTCCGGGGCGTCAACGGGAATTTCCATTTTCATGCTTTCCAGAATGAGAATTGTATCATCCTCGTCCAGCTGTTCTCCGATTTTGGCTTCAACCTTCCAGACTTTCCCGGCAACTTCTGCGGTCACATCAATCAACGCCATCTTTTCCTCATTTGGTTATTGTTGTTCTTAAGGTCGGCACATGTTTTCACAAGACGCGATTAATCGCCACCCATTTTTTAGGCGCGAAGAGAGCCGTCCGGTTTTTGATGGGCTTAGCTTGCAATCTTCTCGCGTGAGGCTTTCTTTCTCTCATGCGGGTCGAGATGACGCTTGCGCAGGCGAATATTGCTTGGCGTTACTTCCACCAGCTCATCGTCGTCGATATAGGCAATGGCCTGTTCCAAGCTTAATTTTCTCGGTGTGGTGAGACGAACAGCCTCATCCGTGCCAGCGGCGCGGATATTGGTCAGCTGTTTGGCTTTCAGCGGATTGACCTCAAGATCGTTCGGGCGGTTGTGTTCGCCCAGAATCATGCCCTCATAGACATCGACGCCGCTACCGATAAAGAAGAAACCACGCGCCTCGAGATTCCAGAGCGCAAATGCCACGGACTTGCCTGTGGAGTTCGAGATCAGAACGCCGTTGCGCCGACCGGGAATTTCTCCCTTATGGGGGACATAGGAATGGAAAAGCCGGTTCATGATGCCGGTACCACGCGTATCGGTCAGGAACTCCCCATGATATCCGATCAGTCCGCGGGTCGGGCAGAGGAACGTGATCCGGGTCTTGCCGCCGCCGGAGGGGCGCATGTCCGTCATCGTTCCCTTGCGCAGCGCGACCTTTTCGACCACAACGCCGGAGAATTCGTCATCGACATCAACGACAACCTCTTCAAGCGGTTCAAGTGTTTCGCCGTTTTCGCCTTGGCGATAGAGCACTTTGGGCCGGCTGATGGAAAGCTCGAATCCTTCGCGGCGCATCGTTTCGATCAGCACGCCAAGTTGCAGCTCACCCCGGCCTGACACGACATAGGAATCCGCTTCGGGGCTATCCTCCACGCGGATGGAGACATTACCCTCAATCTCCTTCATTAGGCGCGCGCGGATGACCCGGCTCTGCACCTTGTCGCCATCCCGTCCGGCAAGCGGGGATGAGTTGATGGCGAAGGTCATCGAGATCGTCGGCGGATCGATGGGCTGTGCATCAAGCGGCTCGGTCTCCTCCGGTGTGCCGAGCGTATCGGCAACAGTGGTTCTGACAAGACCCGCAACCGACACGATATCGCCCGCCCGCGCGGCGGTGATTGTTTCGCGTTCCAGCCCGCGGAAGGCCAGGATTTTAGTGGCGCGTGCATCTTCGATCTTGCCGCCCTTGCGACTGAGGCCCTTGATCGGATCGTTTGTCTTGAGAACGCCGCTTTCCACCCGACCCGTCAAAAGGCGGCCAAGATAGGGGTTGCTCTCAATTGTGGTGACGAGCATCCGGAATGGGGCGTTTTCATTGACCTCTGGCGCCTTCACATGGCGGACAATGAGATCGAAAAGCGGATGAAGATTTTCCTTCGGTTCGGACAAATCCGTAACCGCCCAGCCTTCCTTGGCGGATGCATAGAGCACCGGGAAATCGAGCTGCTCTTCATTGGCGTCCAATGCGACAAGCAAATCGAAGCATTCATCCAGCACTTCATTCGGCCGGGCATCGGGGCGGTCCGCCTTATTAATGACGATAATCGGCTTCAGGCCAAGGCCAAGCGCTTTTTGCGTCACGAACTTTGTTTGCGGCATTGGGCCTTCGGCGGCATCGACCAGCACGACAACACCGTCGACCATGCTGAGAATACGTTCCACTTCGCCGCCAAAGTCGGCATGACCTGGCGTGTCGACGATGTTGAGACGGTATCCGTCCCATTCGACAGAGGTGCATTTGGCAAGGATCGTGATCCCGCGTTCACGCTCAAGGTCGTTGCTGTCCATGGCCCGTTCGGCCACTTTCTGGTTGTCCCGGAACGTGCCGCTCTGTTTCAAGAGGCCATCCACAAGGGTCGTCTTCCCATGATCAACATGGGCGATAATCGCTACGTTCCGAATTTCCATGATTTATACTTCGTCTTTATCAAAAAGCGCGCGCAGTATAGCGTTGATCCTGCGATTAGCAAGCAATCCTTTCGCAGGCGCACACAAGTTTCCTCATATAGTGGGTCCGCAGAAAATTAAAAGATGGTAATGCAGAGAGGTGAAACCAATTTTTGCCACTCGATGCTCTCGCACGGATGTTGCCATTCCTTTTAAAGGGTGGCACGATGACGAACAATTAAACCAAGAATAAGGGGAAGGGATGCCCATCTATAACAGGATCGCCGAAACACATGATGATATGCAAGCCTGGCGGCGGGACCTTCATCAGCATCCGGAACTTTGTTTCGAAGAACGAAGGACAGCGGCGATTGTTGCGGAAAAACTCCGGAGCTGGGGAATCGAAGTACATGAAGGCATCGGCGTTACCGGCGTTGTCGGCGTGCTGAAAGGACAGGGATCCAGTGCACGGACCATCGGCCTCCGCGCAGACATGGATGCGCTGCCGATGCAGGAAGAAAATGATTTCGCCCATAAATCGACGATTGACGGGAAAATGCACGCCTGCGGTCATGACGGCCATACGGCGATACTGCTCGGCGCCGCCAAATATCTCGCCGAAACCCGTAATTTTGACGGGACTGTGCACTTTATCTTCCAGCCGGCGGAGGAGGGCGGCGGCGGTGGTGACGCGATGGTCAAGGACGGCCTGTTCGAGCGCTTTCCCTGCGACGGTGTCTATGGCCTGCATAACCAACCGAGCCTTCCTCGCGGCACATTCAATGTACGTTCGGGTCCAATTATGGCCTCCGCGGATACGGCGGTGATGAAAATCCGGGGCAAGGGCGGGCACGCGGCCTATCCCCATCTTACCAATGATCCGATTGCAGCGGGGGTACAGCTTTACACGGCGCTTCAGACCATCGTCGCCCGCAATGTCGGTCCGGTTGATAATGCCGTGGTCAGCGTCACCCAGTTTCAGGCGGGCACCGGCATTAATATAATTCCGCAAGAAGCGACGCTGAGCGCCTCGATCCGGGCAATGACGGCGCAGATCCGTGACTTGATCGAGGCACGGGTTCGGGAAATCTGCGACGGGGTCGCCGCGACACATGGGGTGGAAATCAAACTGGATTACCAGCGGCGCTACCCGAGCGTTGTCAATCACGAAAAGGAAACCCAGATTGCGGCTCGCGCTGCCACGGAAATCGTCGGGCATGAGAATGTGAATATGGAGACGCCGATCCGCATGGGAAGCGAGGATTTCGCCTTCATGCTTGAGGCCTGCCCCGGCTGCTACTTTTTCCTCGGCACCAATGACGAAACGCATTTTCACGCGGTGCATCATCCGGAATATGATTTCAATGACGAGGTGCTGTCGATTGGCGCCAGCATCTGGGCCCGCCTCGTCGAGCAGCAATTACCGCGCGAGTAGCGGCTTTTCTTCAGATAAACTCAAAATAAGGAAAATAAAAATGTCTGATGTACTTCTTGAAACGTTTGAAGACGGAATTGCGACGCTGACCATGAATCGGCCCGAGGCGCGCAATGCCTTTACCCGGGAAATGATGGACGGTTTGAGCGAGAAGCTGACCCGCCTGGCAAAGGATGGTTCGGTCCGTGCCGTCGTGCTAACAGGTGCGGGCGGTGCATTCTGTGCGGGTGGAGATGTGAAGGGTTTCGCCGCCAATGCCGGCGCCAAGGTCAATATCGACGAGCGGATACAGGACCTACGCGAACGGATGGAAGTAAGCCGTCTTCTTCATGAAATGCCGAAACCCACACTTGCCGTCATTCCGGGGCCGGCCGCGGGCGCGGGTTTTTCCCTCGCCATGGCGTGCGATATGCGCATCGCGGCGGACGATGCCAAGATCACCACTGCCTTTTCAAAGGTCGGCCTCTCGGGTGATTTCGGCGGGACCTATTTCCTGACCAAGCTGCTCGGTGAAGCCAAGGCGAAGGAACTTTATTTCACCGCTGACGTGATCCTCGGCAAGGAGGCCGAGGCAATCGGTATGGTGAACAAATCAGTTCCGGCGGACGAACTTCCGGCCGCGGCGGCCGCAATGGCGAAACGGCTGGCGGAGCTGCCGACGATTGCCATCGGCTACATGAAGAAGAATATCAATACAGCGTCCGAGGGAACCCTGAGCGAGGTCCTGGATTGGGAGGCCCACCAGATGATCCGGTCATTTGAGACGGAAGATCACCAGGGTGCGGCCGTTGCCTTCGTTGAAAAACGCGCGCCGGAATTCAAGGGGCGTTAGAACCAAAGGGGATGGCCTCTGCTATCCCCAAAGTTCCCTTGATGGCGGATGCATGACGCTGCCGTCAAAGCGGATGCCATTTTCCCTGTCTTTTTCAAGCAGAAGCGGCCCGTCGAGATCGACAAAACGCGCGAAGGAGGCGAGGTGCATGGCGGGGGCCATGCCAAGGCTGGTGCCGAGCATGCAGCCGACCATAACCCCGAGCCCGAACTCCCGGGCGGCTTCCGCGAGAAGCAGGGCCTCTGTCAGCCCCCCAGTCTTGTCGAGCTTGATATTGATGTAATCATAGAGCTCCGTCACGTCGTCGAGGGTGGCCGTATCATGAGCACTTTCATCGGCGCAAATCGGGACGGGCCTCTCCATCTCGCCAAGAATTGAATCTTCGCCGGCCGGCAATGGCTGCTCGATAAGTTCGACGCCGAGGTCCGCCATTTTGGGACAAAATTCGAGCATCATATCGGCGGTCCAGGCCTCGTTGGCATCGACAATGATACGCGTCTTTGGCGCTGCGTGACGAACTGCGGCCACCCGCTCGAGATCGCCCTCGCCCGCGAGTTTCAACTTGAACAGCGGGCGGTGGCTCTGCGCCTTCGCGGCGGTGCCCATATTTTCAGCGGTATTCAGAGAGAGCGTGTAAGCCGTTATCGTCGGTCCTGGTGCCGGAATCCTCGCAATTTCATATATGCCTTTGCCGCTCAACTTTGCTTCCAGATCCCAGAGCGCGCAATCAACGGCATTGCGCGCGGCCCCGGAGGGCATAACCGTCAGCAGCCCGTCGCGGGTCAGACCGTCGCGGATATAATCTCGAATGGAGGAAACCTGACCGAGGACCGAACGGACACTTTCGCCGTATCGCGCATACGGGACGCATTCCCCGCGTCCCGTTACGCCATTGTCGGAGATTTCGACAACAACAACCTCGGCGGCGGTTTTCGCTCCCCGGCTGATGCGGAAGCTTCCCCTGATCGGCCAGCTTTCGGCGCGCGCCTCGATTTCCCGCTTGCTCATTGCAGGTTGTCGACGATCGGCGCCGTGCCGTCTTTAAAAGGATCGACAGTTGGAAGCCCCAATTCCTTCTCGACTTTCGCGAGATATTCCTGACGTTCGCCTTCCTTGAGGCCAGAAGTGTTGATGGCGACACCGACAAATTCGGCATTTTTGTTGGTGAGCTGCGCGCAGGTCAGGTTGAGCTCCATGCAGGTTTTGAGATCGGGCAATGGCTGATGCGGTAGACCGCGCATGTGGGTCCGGGTCGGCTCGTGACAGAGGATGAGGGCATCGGCCTGCGCGCCATGCAAAAGCCCCAGGCTGACGCCCGCGAAGGAAGGATGAAAGAGAGAGCCCTGACCCTCAATAATGTCCCAGTGATCGGCATCATTTGGCGGTGAAAGCTCTTCAACCGCGCCGGAGATGAAATCGGCAACCACCGCATCGATGGAGATTCCCGATCCGGCGATAAATATCCCGGTTTGACCTGTCGCGCGGAAATCCGCTTTCATGCCGCGCTTGTGCATTTCCTTTTCGATAGCTAGCGCCGTGTACATCTTGCCGACGGAGCAATCGGTCCCGACGGCAAGCAGTCTTTTCCCCTGGCGCGGCGTTCCCTTGCCAGTCGGAATGTTGCGGGTCGGATGACGCACGTCAAACAGGGCACGCCCATTTCTTGCCGCAGCCTCCTTGATTTCAGGCATGTCTCCAAGGCGGATGTGCAGGCCGCTGGCGACGTCCATGCCTGCGTCCAATGCCTCGACAATGGCGGAAATCCAGTGCTCGGGCAGAAAACCACCTGAATTGACGATACCCACTACCATGGTCTTTGCTCCGCCGGCCACTGCTTCGGCGATGGTCATGTCCTTGATGCCGAGATCGGCGACGCAGCCGGCCAGCTTCAACTGGCCGAGACACCATTCGGGGCGCCAGTCGACAATCCCTTTCGCGGTTTTCGCGGCAAGCTGGTCTTCCACATCACCCAGGAACATGAGATAGGGGTTACGCATTTCAATCATGGAATTTCTCGATCCGTTCTTTCAGAGGTTGGTCCTAAGATTTGTTTTCTAGTGCCGCCTGCTCTTTCTGCAGCTTTGCAATTTCCACCTGCACTTCCTTCAGGCAATCGTCGGAAACCCATTCCCGATGGTCACCCCGGCTATAGGCGAGAGCATTGCGATAATACATGAACGCATTTAACCGGCAACGGGCATAATTATTCTGCGTGCGAACGACTTTCGCCGGCGTGCCCATCACGATTGAATTATCGGGAATAACCGTTCCTTCCTTGAGGAAACTATGCCCTGCAACGATGCAGTTGTTGCCTATGACACAGCCATCCATGATTGTCGTATTTATCCCGATCAGGCAGTTGTCGCCGATCGTGCAGCCGTGGATGGTGCAATGATGGGTGATTGAACAATGGGAGCCGATGAAGCTGCCGGTGGAAGCACCGACATGGATCATCACGAAATCCTGAATGTTTGTATATTCACCGACAACAACTTCTTCGGATTCTGCGCGGATCACCGTATAGGGCCAAAGAGACGCCCCTTTTTCGATGCGGGCCTTTCCGTAGATGAGGGCACTTGGGTGAAGATAGGCGGCATTGTTAATGGTGACGTCCGGACCAAATTCTGACATTCATGACTCCCCTGTTTTTGTTTATTTTCAGGGATATCAGGGTCCGCGTCAAACGGATGTTGTCGGAACCCGTCTATTTCAGTTCCTGTTTCCAGGGTTGCGTCACGATCCAGTCCTTGAAGGCTTCGACATCGATCGGGCGGCTCATGAAATAGCCCTGTGCGACATCGCAGCCAAGATCTTCCAGCATCCGCCAGGTTTCCGCATCCTCGACGCCTTCGGCGACGACGGAAAGGCCGAGATTCTTGGCTAGGTCGAGCAGGGTGCGGACAATAACTTCGTCATCGGCAACATGCGACATGTTCATGACAAAGCTCTTGTCAATCTTGATCTCGTCGACCGGCAGCTTGCGCAGATAGGCAAGAGACGTATAGCCGGTACCGAAATCGTCGATTGAAAGGCAGACGCCCATGTCATGCAATTGAGTCACAATTTCCGTCGCGCGATTTACATCGGAGATAATCGCGCTTTCAGTAATCTCCAGCTTGAGCAGATGTGCCGGAAAACTTGTTGTTTCGAGAAGCCGTGCCACCATCTGGGGGAAGGCCGGATTGTGCAAAATCAGCGCCGAAATATTGACGGAGACGGATATCCTGTCGCCCGCGGCCCGCCATAGACTGGCCTGAGAGATCGCGTCTTGTAATACCCATTCCGTAAGCGCCTCGATTGAACCAGACCCTTCGGCGAGAGGAATAAAGCTGTCCGGAAACAGAAGACCGTGCTTTGGATGTTGCCAGCGCACCAGCGCTTCCACGCCGATAACCTCCTGGTCATCGATGCGGACGATAGGTTGATAATGCAGGACCAGTTGATTGCTCGCGACGGCCTCGGGAAGATCTTGCGCAAGGCGCAGCTGTTGGCGCCTCTCGATATCGTCCTCATGGGTGTAAACCGTGAAGGGCTCCTTGTCCCGTTTCGCGGCATAGAGCGCTGAAATTGCCTTGTGGAGCAATCCATCGGCTGTGTCATGATCGTCCAGCAGTGCAAACCCCATTGTCGCGCTGACGTCGGTTTTCTGGCCCTCGATAACATAGGGTTTGCGAATTTCATGCATCAGCCGCGCCGCAAAATTATCGGAGGCGGCGGAAAAATCCTGATCAACCGCGAGGAGAGCGAATTCGTCATCGCCAAGACGGCCGACAATAGAGTTATAGGGCGCGAATTTGAACAGGCGCTTGGCGACGGTTTTGAGAATTTCATCGCCGAAATCGTGACCGCGGCTTTCGTTCAGTTCCTTGAAGCTGTTCAGATCGAGAATGATCAGGGAAACCGGTACTTTTGCGGCATGGGCCTTTTCAATCGCCTTGGCCATGCGCATACGAAACTTGCTTCGGCCCGGAAGGGCGGTAAGCGGGTCTTCCTCGATAAAGGCAGACAGCTCCATTTCCAGAATGGCCGTCCGATTGTTCAGCTTGCAGAGCCGATCCGCATTGAATAAAGCAGTTTCAAGGCGGTCGGCAGAAAGGTCGCCGCGCGCAATATTTTCCGACGCGCCGTTTCGCAGGAATTGGAGCGAGCCGTCTATAACAATCACCGGCAGAAACGGCGGTTTGCCGGATACTTCGTTCAGGATTTCCCGGTATGCATCGTCGCCGCGCGTACCGTCGATAATAATGCAGTTGTAGACACCTGCTGAGATATCTTTGGCGATGGTATCATTATAGGAGGTTTCCTGAGCCAGAACCGGAATATTGATACTCTGGCAGAATTCCAGGATGTGGGTGCCCGTCTCGAGAATTAGCAGCCTCAGCTTGCTATAATTCAGCCGTAGAACACGCTCGTCCGCCTCCCCGGATTCCTCTTTCCTGGAAATATCGCGACCTGCAGGCTGCTTGGATGCCAAACCTCTTGTATTCAATGGACTATTCTCTATCGAAATAAACTTCTGCAGCGGTAAATGCCGCGAAAATTAATGCCTCGTAAATAAGGTATAACTGCAGGATGTAAAGAAGGTCTTAATTTTTATAAAATGCTTGTGAATGGCGATGAGTATAGCCGCTTCAAGGAGAATGGCGGCAGTCTCGAAAAATACTCGAAGGTTGGCCGGGCATATTCCCGGCGATGAGCCACCGAAAGCGAGACGGGAAAACCCCCGATTTTTTGCGATCCCTGTTTATGAACACCATTAAGGGCCGCTGCCAATTGGGTCAGGCAGCGGCTGGTAAAAATCATACAATTGTCTCCCGCGCGGTGACTGTGCAGATGACGATGACGATCCGCACAAGTTACCGGGGAAGCGCTATGATTACTGGAATGTCTTCAAATAAGCGATCAGGTCTTCGCGTTCGCTTTCCTTCTTGAGGCCAGCGAAGCTCATTTTCGTGCCTTTTACGACCTTCTTTGGTTTTGTAAGATATTCGTCCAGGGTTTTTTCATCCCATGTCAGGTTCGCTTCCATCATCGCCGTTGAATATTTGTAGCCTTCAACATGACCGGATTTCGCGCCGAAAACACCAAACAAATTCGGCCCGATTTTATTTGCGCCGCCTTTTTCAATGGTGTGGCATGCCTTGCATTTTTTAAAGACTTTCTCGCCTTTTGCCGCGTCTCCGTCTGCGTATGCCGACGTTGCGGCGAGCGATACAACAACCGAGAGCCCAAATGCGGCAAGTTTCATCATTTTCATATTTCCCTCCATTCGCCAAACGGCGCGGCCATATGGCCGTGAAAACGGGATAACATAATTGTTGTCACGTAAACAGGGTCATAATGTCGCGCCCGTGCGGAAACTACACGATCAATCACCTTCGCGTGAAATACTATGTCGCCGGGCTGTGCGGCGTTTATATTGGGTGATGAGATTCACGTGGCTGACTTCGGACGGATTATCGATATTGGAAATGTCGGCGGACATGGCACTGCGGAATGAGAGTCGCATCAGGTTGTTGATGTTACGGTCAGATAATTTACTGTTGCAGGAGACCGGGTAGTCTCTTGCCAACAGCATCCAGAAACTGTTTCGTAGTCGTAGAACGGAAACTAAAATGAACGAAACTGCCGATATTGAAAACGGCGTGGCGCGCGATATGACGAATGATGCGCCGGAACTCCGCAATGTATTGAGAGCTCTCCCGCGCGAACGACTTGATCGTATGAATGCCGCGGCGGATGAAATTCTCGAATGCTATCGCGTCCTGAAAAAGGGCGGCGCCAATATCGTTGGTGAAATTCTCAAGGGGCAGGGGACTTTCTATGAATGGGATCATTACCCGGAAGGCGACGTCTATGACGATGAAACCCATGCCCAATATTATTATCATGCTCATCGTGAGGGCGAGCATGGACATTTTCACACCTTTTTACGCAAAAAAGGCATGCGCGAAGATATGTCCCCCGTTCCCTATGACGGTCCCGAAGTGTGGCCGGCAGAAGAGGACGAGATCATCTGTCATCTGATTGCCATTTCGATGGATAGTGCCGGTTTTCCGATTAGCCTGTTTACCACGAATCGGTGGGTCACGGGCGAGAACTGGTACGACAAGGCTGACGTGATAGATATGCTGGATAGCTTCATCATTGATCACAGCACCCCTTCCTGGCCAGCGAACCGCTGGCTGACGGCTATGTTGCAGCTGTTTCGTCCGCAAATTGAGCTGCTGATTATCCAGCGCGATGAAAAGATTGCAAAATGGCGGGAGAAAAAGCCGGATGTGGATGTCTTCGAGGATCGTGACCTTGAGATTACAAGCTCTCTCGATATCCGTGTCGAGGACCAGATAAGGGCCATCAAAGAAGTCATCCAAGGACGGCCGAATTAAGAATATATTAACATAATTTGGCGACAGTATCTGTTCCGAATAACTCAAATACTGGAGCCAATGTGTCAAATAACGGTTCTTTAAGCCCAGCCGACGTTGAACGGTTGCTGACGGATCGCTCGGCGACGGCCCGGGCCGAAACAGTAGAAAAGATCGCCGGCGGGATGACGGGCTCGGGATTTAGCGCGTCTGAACGCCGGGAGGCCGAAGAGATTTTCCGCCTTCTCGTGAATGATGCCGAGGTTCTGGTACGCCAGACATTGGCGGAGACCTTGAAATCGGTCCCCGACCTTCCCCGGGATATTGCGAAGACACTTGCCAATGATATCGCGGATGTCGCAACCCCGATGCTCAGTTTTTCAACAGTGCTGACCGATGAGGACTTGTTCGAGATCATCAGCTCCAAGTCTGAATTTCACCAGATGGCAGTCGCCAGCCGGGAAATTGTCTCCGAAGCGATTTCGGAGAAACTTGCGGAAACCGGATCGGAGGACGTTGTCGCGACGCTGATGCGCAATGAAGGGGCCGAAATTTCCGAAGCCGCATACGAAAAGGTTCTCGACCAGTTCGGCGACAGCGAAAAAATTCAGGAACCGATGGCCCATCGGAGCAAATTGCCGATCACCGTCACGGAACGTCTGGTAACCATGGTCTCTGACAAGCTTCGAGAGCATCTGGTGACGCATCACGAGATGTCACCGGGAATGGCGACAGATCTCATTCTGGAAAGCCGCGAGAAGACGATGATCGGTTTTATCAAGGATGGAGCGAGCCATTCTGAACTGGTCGAACTTATAGACCAGCTTCACGAAAATGGCCGCCTGACCCCGACGATTATCCTGCGGGCTCTTTGCGTCGGCGATGTTGATTTCTTCGAGACCGCAATGGCGAAATACTCGAATATCGCGGTGTCCAACGTCCATATACTGGTCAACGACGCTGGCGGCATGGGTTTGAAGCAGTTATGTGAAAAGTCGAACATCCCCGGAGGCCTTCAGGAGATAATGAGAGTTGGTCTTGACGTTGCCAATGAACTCGATTTTGACGGCACGCCCGGCGATCGTGAACGCTACCGCAATCAGGTGATCGAGCGGGTTCTCACGCATTTCCAGGATGAATTCGATGGTGAGAATGTCGATTATCTTATCGGTAAACTCGGCAACGGCGCCTCGACAAGTACTCAGGCCGCATAAGGCACAATAAGTCGACCTCTCAAGATAAGACGCCGCTCAGAGATGGGCGGCGTTTTTTTATGCCTTTCGGCGTATCCCTATGACGGCGCCCACTTGCGGGGGGATGTGGGCATCTTTGTCTTTGTCTCGGCGTTCCCGGAGCGCGCTTTGAAGGAAATCCGGCATTGCTTTCGCCCGAGGGCCCGATTTGTCGAGATGCATGATCATTTGCTCTGACGTCGCGGCGAGGAACCCCTTGTCCCGATGGCGCATTTCAAGAAAGAGATGCATGCGTTTTTCATCACAATCGAGTACGCGGACAAACATCGCTAGTGGATCGCCTTCAAGCACTTCCTGTATATAGGTCACGTGGGTCTCGAGAACATAAACCGTACAATTCGCAGATTCCCGATATTTTCGCGTGAGCCCGATTTCGTCGAGGAACACGTCCAGTGACTGATCGAAAATCAGGACATAATAGGCGACGTTCATATGTTCGTTGTGATCGATCCATTCCGGTAGAACGGTCTGTTCATGCAATGGCGTCAGGGTGGAGATGTTCATTTACGCTCCCTTATTCTTCTTCCATTAACCTGATGGTAGACTATATGATACTGTCAAACAAAGAAGCTGGCCACCCCGGTCGCTGGAGGATATGAGGAACTTTTCAATGACGAACAGACATCCGGAAATGGATCAGGTGATTGCAAAGCTGAAGGATCTTCTGGGATCGCGCTGCTCGACCGCGGCGGCGGTGCGTGAGCAGCATGGCAAGGACGAAAGCTGGCATTTTCCCAAGGCGCCGGATGTCGTGTGTTTTGTGCAAAACACCGAAGAAATTTCCGAAATCGTAAAAATCTGCGCGGCGCACAAAGTGCCGATCATTCCGTTTGCGGCCGGCACATCGCTTGAGGGCCATGTCAATGCGGTCTCAGGCGGTGTGTGCATCGATATGAATGAGATGAACCAGATTTTGCGGGTAAGTCCGGAAGATCTCGATTGCACTGTCCAGCCCGGTGTGCGTCGCAAGCAACTCAACGAATATCTGCGTGATACCGGCCTTTTCTTTCCGATCGATCCGGGCGCCGATGCTTCCATCGGCGGCATGGCATCAACGCGCGCTTCTGGCACCAATGCGGTCCGGTATGGGACCATTCGGGAAAACATTCTGAGCCTTAAGGTCGTCCTTCCGGACGGACGCGTTATTTCGACGGGACACCGTGCCAAGAAGAGCGCCGCAGGTTATGACCTCACGAAGCTCTATATCGGCTCCGAGGGGACGCTCGGTATCATTACCGAAATTACGCTTCGGCTTTATGGCATCCCGGAGGCGATATCGGCGGCAACCGTTTCGTTCCCCGATATCGAAGGCGCTATCCAGAGTGTGATCCTTACCATCCAGAGTGGGATCCCGGTTGCCCGCATAGAGCTGCTCGATGATGTGCAGGTGGATGCCGTAAACCGCTATTCAAATCTCGACTTGCCGGTGCAGCCGACGCTCTTCCTCGAATTTCATGGCAGCGACGCTTATGTAAAGGAGCAGGCGGAACAGGTAAGCGCCATTTGCGCTGAATTTGGAGCGGAAGGCTTCAAATGGACGACCCAGGCAGAGGAGCGCACCAAGCTGTGGCAGGCGAGGCATGACGCGGCCTATGCGGCAATGGCGCTTCGCAACGGCGCGCAAATCTGGGCGACAGATGTTTGCGTCCCGATATCGCGCCTGGCCGATTGCATTCTCGAGACAAAAAGGGACCTCGCCGACAGTTTCCTGATCGCCCCGCTGGTCGGCCATGTCGGGGACGGGAACTTCCATCTTTCATTCGTCATAAAGAAAGAAAACCCGGAAGAGCTGAAGGAAGCGGAACGGCTCAATGGCCGCCTTATCGAGCGGGCGCTCGCCATGGACGGCACTTGCACGGGGGAGCATGGGGTCGGGCTTGGCAAGATGAAATATATGTACATGGAGCACGGAGAGGCCGTCGATGTGATGGCGGCGGTGAAGCATGCGCTGGATCCCGATAATATCATGAACCCCGGCAAGATCATTCCGGCCCGTGCCGCCGAATAGGGGTAAATTACCGTTCCTTTTATTGATTGTGGGGCCGCGAAATGCCGTCTGATGCGTTAAAGGCCATCGGCTTCGATGCCGACGATACGCTTTGGCAGAACGAATATTTCTTCCGTATGACCGAGGAAAAATTCGCAAATCTTTTAAGTGACTTTGCCGAAAGCGATCATATCACGGAACGCCTGCTGGAAGCGGAGCGGCGGAACCTGCATTATTATGGTTACGGGATCAAGGGTTTCACTCTTTCAATGATAGAGACGGCCATAGAGATCACCGATGACAAGGTCCCGGCTTCCATCCTGCATGATATTTTGCGAACGGGGCGGGAGATGTTGCGCCACCCCGTCGAGACGCTGCCGCATGTGCGCGAAACGCTTGCCGATCTCAGCGGGCGGTATCGTCTGATCCTGATCACCAAAGGGGATCTCTTCGATCAGGAACGCAAGCTGGCGCAGTCCGGTTTGGGCGACTTGTTCGATGACGTGCAAATTGTAAGCGAGAAAACGCCGCAGATCTATCAACGGATTTTCAACAGCGCCGGCCTGAACCCGACGGCCAGCATGATGGTGGGAAACTCGCTCAAAAGCGATGTGATCCCGGCGATTGAGGTGGGGAGTCACGGGGTTTATGTTCCGCACAATCTCACATGGGTTCATGAACATGCGGAGCCGCCGACGGACGAACCCCGCTTTCACAACATAGAACATCTGGGTGAGTTGCCGGACCTGATCAGCCGGCTGGGCTGATCACCCGGTGATTCAGGCACCGCAATCCCTTATCGACAGGTTTTTGGGAAGCACGGTTTCTCTGGAGCCACAAGCGACGTCGAGTTGTTCCTGTTCCAGTCCATTGGCGTCCCTAAGATTGGCGCCCGAAAGATCGGCTCCCCAAAATGTCGCGTTGGAAAGGCGTGAGCCTGACAATACCGTATTTCTAAGATTGGCCCGGTAAAAATTCGTATGTCTTAGGTCGGCTTCGTCCAGCCGCGCGTCCGTCAGGTCGGCGCGGGTGAAATTCGCATTATTGAGTTCCGCTTTCGTCATGATCGCACCGATCATTGTCGCGCGTTTGAAATTTACGTCGGTGACCTTGGCGTCGCTGAAATTCGCCTGCGACAGATTGGCGCGTTTGAAGTTGGCTTTGCGGATATCCGCCTCCTGAAACTTTCCGCCCTCGACACTTGCGCTATCAAGATCGGCACCCCGCAAATCCGTGCGTCTTAAATTGGCGTTCGTCAACAACGCCTTTTCCAAATCCGCGTCCTGCAGAATGGCATATTCGAGATCGGCGGAGACGAGTGTGGCCTTTTCCAGATCGGATCGGCGCATGTCAGTTTCTATGAGGTTCGCGTCGCTGAGATTAATCTGCTTCAGCACAGAATCGCGCAAGTTCGCGCCCTTCAAATAGGCTTCTTTCAGATCCATTGACTGGAGTTTCGCGCCGCGAAGATCGCAGCCGCCACAACTACTATTGCTCGTCAGCTTCTCCAGATCCCTTGCGTCGAAGGCCGTCGCGCTGGATGTCGCTGCCAGGAAAAGGACTACGGCGCTTACTATTGACGCTCTCATACGGATACTCCCGCCTTTATAAAAATCTTTTTTTGCCTATTTGTTCTAAGTTAGACGATCACATCGCGAATTCAATCTATCTTGACATTTGACAGGATAATTTGCGCCTGTCACTATTTATCAAAAGTAAGAATAAACCCCGGTGCCTTGGCGCGCCCCTGACCAGATTGTCAAAAAGGATTTGTTTTCCAAATGATAAAAGCCATCCTATGGGATTTCGGCGGCGTTCTGACGACGAGCCCGTTCGAGGCCTTCACCCGGTTCGAGAAGGCAAAGGGTCTACCCGAAAATTTCATCCGGACGATCAATTCAACAAACCCGAACGAGAATGCCTGGGCAAAGTTCGAACGCAACGAAGTTACGCTGGAGGAGTTTGACAAGCTCTTTGAGTTAGAGAGTGCCGCCATGGGCCATGCGGTTCCAGGCACGGAGATCATCAAACTTCTGGCGGGGGATATTCGGCCGAATATGGTGAATGCATTGAAAATTTGCGGCACCCGATTTAACTGCACCTGCCTCACCAACAATGTTGCGGCGGGTAACGGTCCGGGCATGACCAGAGATGCCGCCGCCCAGGCGGAGGTCGAAAAGGTAATGGCCCTGTTCCGTCAGGTCATTGAATCAAGCAAGATCGGCCTTCGCAAGCCGGACCCCCGTATCTATGAATATGCCTGTGAGCAGATGGCAGTCGCGCCGGAGGAAGTTGTTTATCTTGATGATCTCGGTATCAATTTGAAACCGGCCGCGGCAATGGGGATGACAACGATCAAGGTGGTGAATGAAGGGCAGGCGCTTCGGGATTTGGCGGCGGCGTCGAACCTTTCGTTTTCATGAAAGCCCGAACCAGCTCGGAATATTAGTCGCTATTTTTCTGTCGCCCGGTAAACGCCATCCCAATCTTGTGGCGGCGGATTCAGTTTGAAACCGCGAATTCGCGCACGATAAAGATTTGCAAATTTCAGCAGACGACGATTGCGCTCTTCGACAATGTCGAGTTTTTTCAGCGCTTCATCCCAGCGTTGCGACAAATACAGCGAGAGAAATCCCTCCACCACCTCTTTTGCTGCAATAAATTCCGGATTTTTCGCATGAGTTTCGTTTCCAAGAAGTCCGTAAATTTTTACCGCCTCCTCCTTGCCCTTGACGGCGATAAGATCCAGTTCGATCATCGCATAATCGGGAATAGCCTGGGCGGTGCTTTCGCCAAGAATGATGCTGAAGCCATATTCCTTCGTCTGTCCTTCAAGGCGGGAAGCGAGATTGACCGGATCGCCCAGTACGGAATAGTCGAACCGCTGTTCCGATCCGAGATTTCCGACAATGCAGACACCGGTATTGAGGCCGATGCCGACCCGAAGCGCCTTGAACCGACGGTTCTGTAACTTGGCCTCGGTTTCAAGGGCGGCATTCAGCGCCGCGAGACGGACGATCATTTGCAAGGCGGCATCCGCCGCGTCTTTAGGATGCTGAGCGTTCTCCAACGGCGCATTCCAGAAGGCCATGATGGAATCGCCCATGTATTTGTCGATGGTCCCATTGTGGCTGAGGATTTCGTCGGTCATCGGCGTCAGGAAGCGATTGATCAGATGTGTCAGACCTTGCGGGTCATGCTTGTATCCTTCGGATATCACGGTAAATTCGCGGACGTCGCAAAACATGAACGTCATTTCCCGCTCTTCGCCACCAAGGACGAGGCTGTCGGGTGAGGCCGAAAGCCGTTTCACGAGTTCCGGAGAGAGATAATGCGCGAAGGCCGTTCGAATGCGCGTTCGTTCCTGCTCGGTACCGCGATAGTTGGAATAGACCATCGTAATATAAACGATGAGCGATACGGCGAGGGTATAGCTTACATCGATCAGTACGGAATTATAGACGAAGAAATATATCGAAGAACTGATCGCGGTGACGGAGATGAATATCAGGAGCCCGAGGGTTGTCCGCGCCCCTGCGAGCGGAACAAGCAGAATCAGGGTAAGTCCCGTCATCAATGTACCCAGCCACTCGAAAATTGCGATAAACTCGGGCCGGAAGAGATAGGTTTGCGTCCAGATATTTTCGAGGAGCTGTAGATGCATCTCGACGCCGGGAAGATTGGACGTGAGGGGGGAGGCGCGCAGGTCTTTCAGTCCTGCCGCGGAGGTGCCGACCAGGACCAGCTTACCTGCCAACACTCTTTCGTCGACATTTCCGTTGATGACATCAAGGGCGGAAATATAAAGCGATGGGTCATAATTTGCATATTTGACCCATATCCGTCCCCGCGTGTCCGTCGGGACAAGCGTTCCGGCGACCTTAAAGCCGAGAATTCCGTTTTCATTGGTTTGGATAATGACATTCCGACCGGTCGCCACGCGCAACATGTCAAGTGCGAGTGACGGAATGATCTGGCCGCCAATCCGATTGGCGAGCGGTATCCGGCGGACAATTCCATCGAAGTCCTGGTCGAGACTGATCATGCCTCGTCCGGCGGCGGCCTCGTCGAGTTCGTCGATATTACCGATCAGGGCCGGATAATTCTTCAAATATTTCTTTGGGTCCTGCCCCAGAAGGGCGAAGGAAGGGATACGGCTGAGACCCAGGTTATTTGCGCCTTCACTTTCGGGACTGACGGAAATGCCAAGTACCACGCGGCTTTGTTCAATGGCATCGGCAAAGACGGCGTCAAAGGAAGGGAGGGCGCTTAATTGCTCTTTCACTTCCGGCGGCAAGCCTTCTATATTCTGCGACATCTGGTTGGGCGACAACCGGTCTGATTCGGCAAAAAGCATATCGAATCCGATAACAATTGCACCTTTTTCGGTGAGATTTCTGACGAGTTTCGCAAGATATGTTCGCGGCCATGGCCATTGGCCGAGGTTTAAAAGACTGTTTTCATCAATGTCGACGACCACAACTGGGCGTGGATATTGGGCTTCACGCGGGCGGGACTGCTGGTAAACATCAAAAATGCGGTCCCGAAAACTGGTTAAAAAAGGTGGATCGTAAATTTGCAGGAACAAGGCCGCCAGCAGCAAAAGAAACGCGGGAATTCGCCCCCCCCTCACAAAGGAAAGCCACTTGAAGATCGGTTTGCTTTTTTTTGACCTTGTTGTTCCTGCTACATTCGCCATACGGGAATTGGCCCTAACTACCGCTCTGAGTTCAATCTTTCCCATTCTATAGGAAATTTGAGGATTAACTATATTTGAGAAAAATTTTATGAAATATGTCCGAAATGTGGCATACTCCCATCATTTACGCTACCTTACTTTACTGCTTGTCTCATAAGTGTTTTTTCGAATTCGACGATGGCCAGGACGACTATTTTTAGACTGATTTGATTGCTTGAAAGCCAGATTGATATTTTTGTCGGCCGGATGATAAATGCATATCTGCCGCCTTGAGGTTACTTTAGATGAAACAGAATATAAATTCAGACCTCTTTGGCAAATCACTTGCGGATTATCAGGCGCCGGATGACGGACCGATCCGACTGGGTGATGAAATCAAACCCCTCGTTGCCGAATTCGCACGCGATGGCGTGGACCTCACCCTCACCTCCGATACCGGCGATTACATAACGATCCACGGTTATTTTTCCTCCGGATCCGGCCCGGATATTATCAGTGCTGGCGGCGCGCGCTTGCCGTCGGATCTTGTCAGCAAGCTGGCAGGGCCGGGTCCTTTGGCACAATCTACGGGCACGCAGTCCGACGCGGGTGGGCCTATTGGTGAAATAACCGCAATGAACGGGACGGTAACGGCGCGTCATGCGGACGGGACGAGCGAAGAGATGGTGGAGCGCGCCGCCGTCTATCAGGGAGATGTGATCGAGACGGCCGCCGGGTCTTCCTTCACGATTGTTTTCGCGGACGACACACAATTCTCCATGGGGGAAAATGGCCGCACGGTTCTGGATGAAATGATCTATAACCCCTCGGCGGGAAGCGGCAAGTTCGGCGTGTCGTTGCTGCAGGGGGTTTTCTCGCTCGTCAGCGGACAGATCGCCAAGGACAACCCGGAAAATGTTGATGTGCGTACGCCGGTCGGCACGATTGGTATCCGCGGTACGAGCTGGTCTGGAAACGTCAAGAGCATTGGCGAAGACTCGATCTTCACGCTCTTTACCGGCGCGATTGTCGTCACCAACGAGGCCGGATCGCAAGTACTGGACATTCCAAATCAGTCGGTGATCGTCACCAGCTTCTCCACCTTACCGAGCGTTCCGTTTATTTTGACTGGCGAGCAGCTGTTCAATATCTATGGCGAAGCGCTCAGGCTGATTAATCCGGAATGGTTTGATAACGAGGACAACTTTGATCCGGATAAGATTTCTCCGGAATCCGGCCGAAGAGCGCATAATGGGGGCGGTGCGGGTTTCCAGAAGTTCAGCGATGGCGCGATAGATGGCGGCCTTTCGATTGGCGATCTTCTCAAGGCGGCGGGCCTTCTTGACGGAACGGATCTTGATCGTTTGAACCTGCTCAACGGTGAAGAATTGACCGGCCTCGGCCCGCAAACCAGTGTCAATGTCGTGTCGGTGTTCGATCAGGCGTCCGGCAATCTTCAAAGCTTCCAGGTCTTTATCAACCTGGACCAGCCAACCAATGTTCCTGTCACCATCACCTATGAAATTCGGGCTGGTTCGGCTTCGCAATCGGACGATGGAACCCCCGGTGGTGTGGACTTCGTTGTGAATGATGGCGGTAACGGAGTTATCGTCATTCCGGCCGGATCGACGCAGGCCTCCTTTTCCGTCTCGGTCGTGGACGATGACGTCATCGAGAATCTCGAATTTTTCATTGTCGCGCTGACGGGCGCAACGAATGCGGACATTGATGTGACGTCCAGCCAGGCGCTTGTCGTGATTTCGGATGATGATGTCGGTGTCGTGACGCTCTCTGATGTTACCATCGGTGGCGAGAGCGTCGGCGTTGGGGACGGCATTTCCGTTGATGAAGGCGCTGGAGTTCTCACCTTCGAACTGACTCTGGACAAGGCCGTGGCCCCCGGCGTGACCGTCAGTGTGAATTATGTCATCGGCGGTACGACGACGTCCGGCGCCGATTTTACCTCTGCGACGGTACAGACGGCAACTTTCTTCGGTGGCGCGGCGGGTCTGGCCCCCGGCGCGACAACGACAGTCACCATTTCCCTGATTGATGATCCGTTATTTGAGGGGGCGGAGACGCTCACCGTTGCCTTTGTCGGGGGATCAAGCAATGCGACGATCGCCGGCGGCTCTGAAGCAATAACGATTTCAGTTGAAGACAATGATGACCCGGTCATCGTTGATGAGGGAACGCCTGCGGACGTGGTGGAAGCCGAAGAGGGAGATAGTGTCGAAGGCGCGTCCCTCGGTATCGCGGGCGGCAGCGGCGCAATTTCTTCCTTGTCCTTTAATGCCGTGCAGACGGATTTCAATTCGGTGAACCTGACGTCTGGTGGTTCGCCTATCGTCCTTTCAGGCCTCGGAACAAATATGGTTACGGGGTCGGCGGCGGGGCAAACCATCTTCACGGTTACCCTGAATACCGACGGAACTTATGATTTTTCACTTCTGGGTCCAATCGATCATCTCGACGGCGGTGGGGAGAATATCGCGACCATTGCATTCAGTCTGGCGATTACCGTTGTTGACGTGAACAATTCCACGGCTTCCGGCGCCTTGACGGTCGAGGTGGATGACAGTGGCCCGGTCCTCGGCGTCGCAACGAATATCAGCGTTGATGAAGACGATTTGCCGAGCGGCAGTGACTTGACCCCGGAGTCGACGACGGTGACCGGGACGGCGGCAATCGATTTCGGCCTCGATGGTCCGGGGGCGGTCGCGCTCGATATCAGCGACCTGCCGGTGATAACTTCCGCTGGTGATCCTGTGACCTATTCGCTGACGACCCTTGGCGATGGCGTGACCCAGCATCTCACCGCGACGGCGGTTCCGACGGCCGGCGCGCCGCGTCCCGTTTTCGTGCTGGAATTCGGCCCCAATGGCAATGGTGACGACTATGGATATACATTGACCCTGAATGACGTGGTTGATCATCCTGGTGCCGGGGAAGATGCCTTGGTTCTGCCCTTCAGCTACAGCGTTACGGACCAGGATGGAACTGTCGCTACCGGCTCTTTCACCGCGTCAATCGTCGACGATGTGCCGATTGCCAGCCCGGATGCCGTGGAACTGCCCGCGCCCAGCCTGCCGACCTATAATCTTGTCTTTGTCTTGGATACGTCGGGGTCCATGAGCTCGGTCGTAACGGGAAGTTCGCAGACCCGAATCCAGGTTTTGCGGGAAGCGGTCAGCAACGTTCTCGGGGAATATCAGCAAGTTTCCAGCAATCTCAATATCACGATAATCGCTTTTGCGGCCGGCTCGTCGGTTGTGTTTGAAGGCTCGTCTGTGAGCGCGGCGCAGGACTTTGTCGAAGATACCGGCAATCTGGTCCCGAGTGGATTGACGAATTATGCGGCGGCGATTGCGGATACCGAGGATGGCGCGCAAGGTGTTATCAGCGAACAGCTTAATGATACCTCGCTCGACGGTTACGCGACGACCGTCTATTTCATCTCTGATGGCACTCCGAGCAGTGGTCTGGACGTTCCGACATCTCCGACCAACGCGTGGCAACAGTTTGTAGATAACAATAGCATAGAGGTCGTTGCTGTTGGCCTAGGAACGGGTGTCAGTACCACAGAGTTGGATAAGGTTGAAAATGCCGGGGATGATCCGACAATCCTTGTCGACCCGAATGATCTTGGTACCGTTCTGGTCGATTCCATTCCTGTCGTCGAGTCGGATAATGTGGTGAGTTCCGGTTCCGTTGACCGCCTTGGCGCGGACGGCGGTATGCTGACGTCTGTTATCCACGATGGTACCGAATATGACATTCCGCAAAATGGTGATCCGCTCATTATTGAAACCAGCCTCGGCGGCAGTCTGAGCATCGATGCGGCGGGTAATTATACCTATTCCGCGCCGGATCAAGTCGATCCCGGAGAAATGGAGAGCTTCGAGTATGTGATCACGGACGGGGATAACGATACCAGCAGCGCGAGCCTGACGTTCACTTTTGTCGAGGACGGTCTAGGCGGCTTTGCGGCCTTCGCTGCTTTCGCTCTCGTTCCGAATGTTATTGATGGAACCGGTCAGGGCGAGCAGCTCTTCGGGACTATCGGGAGTGAATTCATTTCCGGATTTGGCGGCGATGATTTCCTGCAGGGTAATGGCGGTAACGATACGCTATCGGGCGGAGAAGGTGCGGATGTCTACATGTTTACACCTGTCGATACCGGCGACGTGACAATCGTTGATTTCAACGTGGCGGAGGATAGCATCAATCTCGATCAGATTTTTGATGATCTCGGTATTTTTGTCGAGGATCGCGGCAGAGGTGAGGCCTGGGAGCTTTCCGATATCGGGGGCAAGGCCACGCTCACTCTCATGGTGGGGAACGGCCCGAGCATCGTCATCGATAACTATGTTAATCCTGATATCCAGGTGCTTGATGATATCGCAGCGAAAATTGTCGTCGACGAATCCTAACGGCCATTTCGGCGCTGGCGGGCTTTAAGCTCGTTTAATTTACGCTCCTCCCAATCCTCGGAGCGGTTTCCTTGTCCGAAAATCCGAATGGCGTCGACCGCCAGTATGAAGGCGAACGGGCCGGCAGGCCAAAGAAACCACCAGTAATCAGCTGACGTGGCCATGTTGATGATGAACAGAAAAAAGATTATCGTGCCAAACGTCATGGCGCGGCGGCGAAAAGACGCCTGTCTTTTGACATAAGCGCGAAGGCTTGCATCACTGTCCGTTTCTTCGCCCTTCTCTTCTTGGACGGTTTCCGGATGACGCGGCATTACGTGGCGCGTTTCCGGTGTTTCCGTCAAGGAGAGCGAGTACACCGGGATGGGCTCGGTGATATTTTTTACCTCTTTATTTCCTAGGAATTTAAATTCGCGAGGAAGTTTGTTTTTTACCTGCTCGAAAACAGAGCCGGAAATGCAAATCCCGCCAACCGGAGCCATGGCCTCGAGCCGGGCCGCCACATTGACGCCTTCGCCAAACAGGTCGTCGCCCTCAATAATCACATCGCCAAGATTGATGCCGATGCGATAAAGCATTTGCTCTTCATCTGCAAATGGAAGGTTATCCTGGTTGATCTTGTTTTGCACCTCGACGGCGCATTGTACCGCCTTGACGACGCTGGAAAATTCACTGACCAGTCCGTCGCCCGTCATATTGACGACGCGGCCGCCGTACTGATCGATCAAGTTACGGAAGACTTCCCGTGTGGTCTTGAGCCGATCGAGTGTTTTGCCCTCATCATGGTTCATTAACCTGCTGTAGCCCGACGCGTCTGCGCAGAGGATCGTCGTGAGTTTTCTGTTAACGTCAGCCTGCATAATTTTTTCTCTCCGCGGCGTCGGCAAGGACGATCAGTGGTCCGAGGCGGTCATGAAATTTTTCTCAAGGCCCGTGGAATATTCCAGGCCGGCCGCAGTCAGAATAATCTCGTTTTCCCAGGACTCCCGCACCAATCCCTTCCTGCTCAAGGCTATCCAAACGGACTTATTATTGAGGCCGCTCGCATCCCGGCTTGCCACGACAAAATCCCCCACATGCATGTGATTGCCATGTGCATGGGGAAGGCGCGTGATACGAATATCCCCGTTCTCGCCAGCCGGGCTACTGCTGTCCGGGTCTTTGGCCAGAATCTGAAGAAGCATCAGTGTCTTGCTCTGAAGTGCGTTTAACTTGATCCGCTTTTTTTCCACAATAATTCCTGTCGCAAGGGAGTAAATCAGATACGCGCAACGAACTCAGAAATTGCCCGGCCGATCTCATCCGGGCTGTCTTCCTGAATGAAATGCAGGCCCTTCACTGTAACTTCCGTCTGGTTGGGCCATGTGCGGCAAAATTCCCGTTGTTTGCCGATCAGGATCGATCCCGGATCCGCATTAATAAACAGCTTCGCCAGATCCGCCTGAGCAAGCCAGCGGGAATATTCATCGACGATGCCGACGACGTCTTCGGGTTCACCGGCAATCGGGATTTGACGGGGCCAGGTCAGGGTCGGACGTCTGTCTTCGCCAGCGTTTCGGAAGGGGCGGATATATTCGCGCATTTCCTCATCTTCAAGTTTGCGGATGATCGAGCCGGGCAGCACCCGTTCGACGAATATGTTTTTCTCGAGTATCAGTTCCTCGCCGGCGGGGCTGCGGAAGGCCTGAAAAATATTCCGTGCGGCTTCGGGCCAGTCGTCCCAACTGGCGATCGGGCGAACAATCGCCTCCATATAGGCGATACCTTTGATTGCTGTCTGGTTCTGATACGCCCAATCAAAACCGAGCGCCGACCCCCAGTCATGAAGGACAAGCGTCACATTCTTGTTCACATCGAGATAGGCGAGGAGGTCCTGGAGGAACGCCCGATGTTCCTTGAACGTATATTTATCGGGCCCGCTGTCCAGCAGCTTTTCGGAATCCCCCATGCCAATCAGATCAGGCGCGATCAGGCGTCCGCGTCCTTCCAGATGCGGCATGACATTGCGCCACAAATAGGACGATGTCGGATTTCCGTGCAGAAAGACAATCGGGTCACCCTCACCCTCTTCGATATAGGCCATTTTAAGGCCTCGTATCGTTGCCGATTTCTTCTTGTACTTGCTTGCTGCCGTCATGATTGGCCGTTCTCCCTGATTGCCCTTATTCGATGAGTGAGCAACAAAAGCGCCAGCCCGGATCATACCGCGTGCAAGCATTGTTGCACAACAAAAGAAGTCAGGGGGTCAGTTTGAAAGGCTGACATCCCTTTTCATGTTCATGATGAGGGAGTTTGGGATTTTTTCCGGTAGGTCTTGACGATTTTCTTAACGTCATCAACGGTTAGCCCGTCCCGCTTAAGCACCGCAAGCATGACTGGATCCGAAAGCAGATCGTTCAATGTCGGTTCTGGATATTTCTGTACACGGGCTTCCATTCGTACCTCCTCTTGCGCCTGATTTCGTCACGCGCCGTAACTCTCTAGAAGAAGGTTGAGTCATTTCTATGACGGTAATCTGAATTTTATAGACGGAATGTGTAAAGAAACGGCTAATTTTCCGTCGGCGTTTCATTTTCGCCTTCGTCTCGGCCTGTTAGTTTCTTCTGATCGAGCGCGATATCGTCCCGCTGCTTTTGATCTTTATCCAGGTTTTTCTGCTCGGAAGTCCGGCCATACCGCACACGATTGCCGCGCGCCGCATCCTCCGCCTTTTTGCGGTCCCGCTTTTTCCGAAATTTATTCAGATTGACAACGTCACCCATTCTGACGACAGCCTTGTTTTTATTTTCCTGCGCTTAAGGACTATATAGGGTTGCGTCAAACAAATCCCAAGATCTTCCTTAGAAGAAAATGACGTCAATCGCGGCTTTTTCCGATTAGCTCGTGCAGGACATAGAGCCGGATGGCGCTGGAGAGATTGCCCTGCCGCGTCCTGTCGATTTCAGAGACAAGTTCGTTGACGCTGAGGCCGCGCCGTTGAGCGCTCAACTGCAGAAGTTCCCAGAACTTGCTTTCAAGCGAAACGCTGGTCCGATGCCCGGCAATGCTTACGGAATGTTTGACGATTTGCTCCGGCGCGCGCTCTTCCGCCGCGTTGTCGTTATCCATCTTTCTTTCTGGCAAAGAAGTCATTCCCCTTGTCGTCCATGACGATAAAGGCCGGAAAATCCTCGACTTCAATGCGCCAAATTGCCTCCATTCCGAACTCTTCGAAGGCCTGAACCTCCACTTTTTTGATGTTGTTCTGCGCAAGGATGGCGGCCGGTCCGCCGATGGAGCCGAGATAGAATCCGCCATGTTTTTTGCAGGCATCGACAACGACCTTGCTCCGGTTGCCCTTGGCCAGCATCACCATGCTCGCGCCTTCGGCCATGAACTGATCGACATAACCATCCATGCGGCCGGCCGTGGTCGGACCGAAGGAGCCGGAGGCATAGCCCTGCGGCGTTTTGGCGGGTCCGGCATAGTAAATGATATGATCTTTGAAATATTGTGGAAGTCCCTCGCCGTTTTCGAGCATTTCCCGGAGTTTTCGGTGGGCGAGATCGCGCGCGACGATGATCGTTCCGCTCAGGCTGAGACGCGTCTTGATCGGATATTGCGAGAGAGTTGCGAGAATCTCTTTCATCGGGCGGTTGAGGTCGATTTTTACCACATGGTCATTGAGGTCGCTATCGGTTACCTCCGGCAGGTATTTCGCCGGGTTTGTCTCCAGTTGCTCAAGGAACACGCCGTCCTTGGTGATCTTCGCCTTCACCTGCCGGTCGGCGGAGCAGGAAACCCCGATCCCGATGGGAACGCTGGCGCCATGCCGCGGCATTCGGATAACGCGGACGTCATGGCAGAAATATTTGCCGCCGAACTGCGCGCCTATTCCAATTCCTTGGGCGATTTTCAGTATTTCTTTTTCCATCTCCAGGTCGCGGAACGCCCGGCCATATTCATTCCCGCTGGTCGGGAGGGTGTCATAATATTTGGTGGAGGCGAGTTTCACCGTTTTCATTGTGTCTTCAGCGGATGTACCGCCGATAACTACGGCGAGGTGATAGGGCGGACAGGCGGCCGTGCCGAGCGACATCATCATTTCTTCAATGAAGGGGACAAGCCTTTCCGGCGTTAGCACCCCCGGGACTGCTTGATGCAGGAAGGATTTATTGGCGGAACCGCCGCCTTTTGCGACGAACAGGAAATCATAGGAATTGCCGTTCACGGCATAGAGGTCGATCTGCGCCGGAAGGTTCGTGCCGGTGTTTTTTTCCTCGAACATGCTGATCGGCGCAAGCTGGGAATAGCGAAGGTTTGTCTCGGTGTAGGTTTTATAAACACCGCGAGAGAGCTGCTCCTTGTCCGTCCCATCGGTCCAGACATACTGCCCTTTCTTGCCCATGATAATGGCTGTTCCGGTGTCCTGACATCCGGGCAACACCATGCCGGCGGCAATATTGGCATTTTTTAGAAGTTCCGTGGCGACGAACTTGTCATTCTCCGAAGCCTCATCGTCTTTCAGGATATTCGCGAGTTGCTGCAAATGCTGGGGGCGCAATAGATGGGCCACTTCATGCATCGCCTCGGCGGCCAGCAAGCTTAGCGCCTCGGGTTCAATCTTGAGAATTTCCTGGCCATCGACCTCAATCGTCGACACGTGATCCGATGTCAGCTTGCGGTAGGGCGTCTCGTCTTTGCCAAGGGAAAACATTTCCTGATAATGAAATTCGGGCATGGGCGGGCTTCCAATAATGTGATTGCGTGGCGAAATTTGATGTCGGCAGATTAGCTATTTTTTGCGGAACGCATCAAGGGTAATTATCTCGCCTTGCTTTTCAGCCTCCTTGGCGGTTTCGCCGATCGGCTGTTTGTCACCGTTTTCCTCTTGCCCGTCGTCTCGTGACACGGCCTCCTCTTCTGACGGGGATGTTGAAAATTGCAGGCCGAACTGTACGGACGGATCGGCAAAAGCGGTCAAAGCCTCAAATGGGATCTTAAGCGTTTCGCGCTTGTGGTTGAAGCTGAGATCGACAGTGAAATACTCCTGTGTCACCACCACATTCCAGAACTGGTGCTGAAGGACGATGGTCATTTCATCCTTGTACCGTTCGGCAAGATGGGCCGGGACGGAGACGCCGGGATACCGGGTCTTGAAGGTAATGTAGAAATGCTGTTCCCCGGGCAGGCCATTTTCCGCGGCATGACGAAGGGCGCCCCTGACTACATCCAGCAGAGCTGTCTCAACCATTTTCGTATAATTGATTTCGTCATCCATGGTCTGAATAACCCCCTGCCTTCGCTGCAACGCAAATCCACTCGTCGTTATCTGCGGGATGACGTAAAATATTGCGCCCGAAATAACGTAAAAATAAGTGAAGGGGCTTCTGTTGCCAGGTGCCCCTCCGAACCCCGTGTAGTGCAATTAAGCAGCTACGGCAAATGCTTCGTCATTATCGTTAGCATTTATAGATTTGACCCCGTTATACGGTGGTATCATGCCGGGCAAAAATTACATCTTTACTGCGCGCGTCGAGCCTATTTCGCCCCCATCATAAAGACAGCCGACGTCTTGCGACTACTGTCTTTATGGTGGAGGCGCCGGGTACCGCCCCCGGGTCCGCAACGGTTATTCCATGCAACGTTTATCGCCATAGTTGGTTTCCCAACACTCTCAATATAATTCTTTTTAACGGGTTTTGAAAGGGGAGGGCGTCTAAAATTCCTAATGCCGCTTACGATCAAGCGTGATAAAGCTATGATCAAACATGTCTTTCTCCGATTTTTCGTGGAATTCCCGGGATTTTTCGATCCAGTCCACGGTATTGAATTCCGGAAGAAACGTATCCCCGTCGACAACGGCATGCACCTCGGTCAGATAGAGCCTGTCCAGCCTGTCAAGGCTTTGCCCGAATATGTCGGCGCCACCGATGATGACCATTTCATCTGCTCCGATTTCTCGGGCGGCGGCCTCGGCCTTGATCAGCGCGGCGTCAAGATCATGCGCAATGATCACCTCATCGGCCGCAAAGCCGGTATCCCGCGTTACCACAATATGCGGCCTGCCTGGCAACAGGCCAGGCAGGGACTGGAATGTTTTCCGACCCATGATCAGGGGCTTTCCCATAGTCGTTTTCTTGAACCATTTCAAATCGTTGGAAAGGCGCCAGGGCAAGCCGTTATTGACGCCGATGACACGATTTTGCGACAGGGCGAGCATGGCGGAAAGCTTGATGCGCGTCATCTTGCCTAAACAGCGACCTGGGCCGGAATATGCGCGGCGGCGTGATATCCTTCCAGATTGAAGTCATCGAAGGTAAAGGCGAAAATATCCCTGACGTCCGGATTGATCCGCATTATGGGCAGTCTTCCCGGAATACGTGAAAGCTGTAAATCCGCCTGTTCGAGGTGATTGGCATAGAGATGGGTATCGCCGAAACTGTGGACAAATTCGCCGGGTTCCATCTCGCATACCTGCGCGATCATCATGGTGAGCAACGCGTAAGAAGCGATATTGAAGGGCACACCGAGAAAAACATCGGCGCTGCGCTGGTAAAGCTGGCAGGAAAGCTTGTTGTTCGCGACATAAAACTGGAACAGGCAGTGACAGGGCGGCAACGCCATATCGTCCACCTGAGCTGGATTCCAGGCGCTGACAATCAGGCGCCGGGAATTCGGGTTGGTCCTGATCTGGTGGATGAGACTCGTGATCTGATCGATAGAGCTGCCATCGGGCTTCGGCCACGACCGCCACTGTGCGCCATATACCGGGCCGAGATCGCCTTTCTCATCCGCCCATTCATCCCAGATGCGCACGCCGTTTTCCCGGAGATAACGGATATTCGTGTCCCCGGAAAGAAACCAGAGCAGTTCATGGATGATTGATTTCAGGTGCAGTTTTTTGGTTGTGAGAACCGGAAATCCCTTCGATAGATCGAATCGCATTTGATGGCCGAAAATGCTGTAGGTGCCGACACCCGTGCGGTCCGGTTTAAAAGCGCCGTCGTGGCGTACAGTGCGAAGTAGATCAAGATATTGTTGCATCAGGCGGCATCCAGCCAAATATATTGGAAGATATTGACAGAGGATAAAACATTATCCCGCCATGTGTCAGTCAAAAACTTGCCGGGCGGCGAATTTGTTCGGCACCGTCACTCCTCGATTTTTTCATCGAGGAACGCACGGCCTTCCCGATCCTCTATTTCCAGCACCCACAGATCCGGATCGTTCTTCACCCGTCTTTCTATATAGGCGTCGGCATCGGCTTCCTCAACCCAGTCGCGGCCGGTACCCTTTAGCCAGAGACGGCCACCGTCGTCAAAATTCGTCGTCGGAGAGAGCACCATACAGCCGAGCCCCAGCCGGTTTATTTTCAAGAGAACCGTGCCCGCCGTCGCGTCACCGCGCCGCGTCACCATGACGGGAACATTCAGGGTGGCGCATTTACGGATATGGGCCTTGATCCAGAGTTCGGCTTTAAGGCGGGGTTCCAGTGTACTTTCCTATTCCGTTGCGTCCTGCATTTCAGACAGCAGGATTTCGTCGCGCAATCGTAGCAGCCGGTTGCGGCCATGCAAATCGGCATTGTCCTCGCAATATTGCGCTGCCTCTTCCAGTACGGTCATGGCCCGTTGTCCATATTTCGCCCGGTAATAGGCAGCAACCCGATCGGTCAGATCGTGAATTTCGCGAATCTCCCGCCTCATGTGAGCTTCTTCACCTCCGCATGGCGGGGGCAATCGACAATATGATCGTTGACCATGCCGACGGCCTGCATGAAGGCATAAACTATGGTGGGGCCGACAAATTTGAACCCGCGTTTCTTCAGATCCTTGGAGATGGCGCGGCTAAGCTCTGTCTCGGCGGGCACCTCCGCCATTGACCGCCAGCTGTTCTGCAACGGCTTGCCATCAAGATACCCCCAAAGCAAATTCGAAAATCCACCTGCCTCCTTCTCTTCAATATCGAGAAAGAGCTGAGCTCCGGTAATCGTCCCGAGAATTTTCGCCCGGTTTCGAATGATTCCGCTGTCCTGCATCAATGCTTCAATCTTCGCCTCTCCATAACCCGCGATGATTTCCGGATTGAAATTATCGAAGGCGGCCTTGAAATTCTCCCGCTTTCGTAAAATCGTGATCCAGGAAAGACCGGCCTGAAACCCGTCGAGAATCAGCTTTTCGTATAGCGCCCGACTGTCATATTCCGGAACGCCCCATTCCTCGTCGTGATAGGCTTTATAAAATGGATCCTCTCCATACCAGGTGCAACCGTCATTCATTCACGCTTCCTTTTACTCATGGCGCCGGAGCCAGTCCTCTATCAGGGATTTGAAACGCGCGCCGTCGAAACTTCCAAAATGCCCGCCATGCACGATACGCGGGGAGAGCGCATGCAGACGCAGCATGGAGGCGTAATAGTCCTCCGCGTTGGAATGGTAGGCATCCTCAACCAGCGGGCCGTCGTAAATCGTATCTCCCGAGAAGAGAATACCGCTTTCCTTTTCAAAGAATGCCAGGCCTCCCGGCGAATGACCAGGTAGATGCATAACGCTCAGTCGGCGATCACCGAGATCGATGACGTCGCCGTCCTCCAGAAAATCCGTCACCGGGGCGGCTGAGACCGTATATAGTTCCGATTTATACGGCTCCGGCGGAAGAGCCTCGAAAATTTCGTCGGTCACATAATCTGCGAGGGAATTGGCCCGCGTCGGATGGGCAAGAATATCGGCTTCCATCCGATGCGCCGCGCGCGTTTCAAATTCGTGATGACAACCGATATGATCGTAATGGCTGTGGCTGGCGATTGCCATAAGCGGTTTTTCGGTCACCATTGGAATGTGCCTTCGCAAACTGACGACGCCCATCCCGCTGTCAATCAGGGCATCGCGGTCGCGCCCGCGTATATGCCAAATATTGCAGCGGTAGAAGGGCTTGATAAAGGGTTCGTCGATCAGGGTCACCTCATCCCCGATCTTTTTTACCCGATACCAGTCCTGGGCGGCGATACGGTGCATCCAATACTTTCCTAATCCGGCTTGAAGCAAACAGCTTCAATCTTATTCCCGTCAGGATCAAGGACAAATGCCGCATAATAGTTTTCCTCATAGTCCCTTTTGCCGGGGCCACCATTATCGATACCGCCGTTGGCAAGTGCGGCGGCATGAAAGGCGTGAATAGAGGCCCTGTCCGGCGCGCGGAACGCACAATGAAATCCTTGGGACCTGCCAATATCCGCCTGCTCGACTAGCCAGAAAAACGGATCTTTCCGGGACGGGCCATAGGCGACAGTTTCGCCGTAATCAGCAACTTTCGTAAGGCCGATCGTGGACAACACCGCGTCATAAAAGGTCTTGGATTTCTGCCGGTCGGTAATGCCTATAGATACATGGTCCAGCATTTTATCTCCCCAATTATAAATGTTCATGTTTTGTTCTATTTTTATAGTGGAATTTACCGTTCAAGGCAAGATGGATTCCGTTCTCTATTAATTTATGGCGGGAAGATTGACGTAGTCGGGCTGTATCAGCTTGACACCCTTCGGTTCAAATTTGTCGGAATCGCCGGCCAACCCCTCCAGCCGGACCAGAGCAAGCCCTTGGCCGTCCGCGAATGACCGGACCTCTGCAATCTCTCGACCCTGATCGAAAATCTTGTCCCCTTCTTGAAGCTCGCCATCGAACTCAATCCGGAAAAGCCGCTTTTTGACCTTCCCGCGGTGCTTCGTGCGGGCTGTCAACTCCTGGCCGACATAGCAGCCTTTGGAGAAGCTGACACCATTCAATTCCTCGAAATTTCCTTCCAGAAGAAAGTTTTTCTCGGGCAGGATATCGCGTCCGCCCTCGGGGATTCCGAGGCTGCTGCGGTAAGTATCATAGGCGGATTCCGTGGCCGGAATGGCGGTTGCTAAGTTGATTGCGGTATTATCAACTGATTTTGAATATAGGCGAATGCCAAGCGCGAGGTGCCGCGGGTCCGCAAAATAAATGAGACCATTGTTCTCACTGACGGTACCTAGTTTTTCGGGAAGTTCAGCGGCGGCATGGGAACCGTCGCCAAAAAGCGCATAGACTTGCCGGGTTTCCTCACTGATGGTGACATCCGCGCGGAGCTTGTAGAGTGTCAGACGGCGGATCAAATCATCCTTTCTCGCGGCCGCGCAGTCGAGTAGGTAGCTGTCCCCAGATTTCAGGATAAAAAAATCATGGAGGAATTTCCCCTGGGCGGTCAGGAGCGCGGCGTAGATACCCTGCGTGTCGCTGACTTTCTTCATGTCATTGGTGATCAGATTTTGCAGGAAGGTCCAGACGTCTTTCCCGTTGAGGACAAGGACGGAACGGCTTTCCAGCGGTGCAATAGTCAGTTTCGCCATTTGTCTTTCCAAACCAAGGGTTATTCCGCAGCCGATAATAATAGGTAAGACAGGAACGCGCGCTTGGCAAGTGGAGGCTCGCGTATTATGAAGAAACCGGCAATCTCCATTGTTCTTTAAAACGGACCCATTTATGAGCCAGACTGATTCCGGAATGACGACCTTCTCTCAGGCACCCGGGCAAGCGCCCATAACGCTTAGACGGCCCGACGACTGGCATGTCCATCTGCGGGATGGAGACATGTTGAACGTTGTCGCCGCTTACACGGCGCGCCAGTTTGCAAGGGCGATAGTAATGCCGAATCTGACGCCGCCCATAACGACGGTGAAGTATGCCAAGAGCTACCGGGATAGAATACGCGCCGCGTTGCCCGCGGACGCAGATTTCTCGCCATTGATGACCTGTTATCTGACCGACAGCATCGACCCCAAAGAGGTCGAGAGTGGGCATCAGGCCGGCGTTTTCACCGCCGCCAAACTTTATCCGGCCAATGCAACAACGAACTCGAGCCATGGCGTTACCGATATCCGAAAGATATATCAGGTGCTCGAGGTAATGCAGCGCATCAAAATGCCGCTGCTGGTGCATGGGGAAGTGACAGCGTCGGACGTTGATATCTTCGACCGGGAAGCTGTTTTTGTCGAGCGAGTCATGACGGGCCTGCTGAAAGATTTCCCCGATCTAAAAGTGGTGTTCGAACATATCACGACCGCGGAGGCCGCCGCATTCGTTTTAGAAAGCGGGCCCAATATCGCCGCGACGATTACGCCGCACCACCTCAGTTTCAATCGAAATGCGATCTTCAAAGGCGGCATCCGGCCGCATTACTACTGCCTGCCAATCGCCAAGCGGGAAAGACATCGTCTCGCGCTGCGAAAGGCGGCGACATCCGGCTCGCCGAAATTCTTCCTCGGCACGGACAGCGCGCCACACCTGGTTAAGGATAAGGAATCGGCCTGCGGCTGCGCCGGTCTGTTCAACGCGCCCTATGCGCTGGAAAGCTACGCCACCGTTTTTGAGGAGGAGGGCGCCCTTGGCAGGCTGGAGGCATTTGCGTCGGAATTCGGTCCGCGCTTCTACGGCCTTCCGCTCAATGAGGGGCGGATTGTTCTCGAACCAGTCGAGACGACAGCGGAGGAGATAGTCAAAACGCCAAATGGCGACGTTGTTCCGTTTCTTGCGGGGGAAATAGTCGGTTGGCGGTTTGCCGGCGTACTCACGTCATAAAAAAGTCATGCGATCGGAAAAACTGGCCGTGATCTCCGCAAGCCTTTTCTCCGTCAGACAGCGTGTCCCGCCGTTTCGGGGCCTGTGAAATCGACATGAATATGATTGCCGTCCGGATCGAAAATATTGACCTGAAGGATGTCAAATTCCGGCACACGCCCCATTCGATAGCCAACCTGTCGCTCCTCAAGGGTTTGAAGAAAAGATGTAAGACCACTTGCCGAAAAGGCGAAATGTTCAAGGCGCGGATCGTCTCCTGACGCCGGATTATCCACGCCGATCAGATGCACGGCCGCCTGGTCGCCGGTATAGAGCCAGGCACCCGGAAATCCGAACGGGGGACGTTTTCCAACAGTCATTCCGAGAACGCCGCAGTACCAGTCGATCATGTTCTCAAGGTTGGCGGTGCGAATATTGACGTGGTCCAGGGGGCCCAGCTTCATGCGCTTGTTCCTCTCGTAGTCGGAATGCGAATTGTAGGCCAATTATACGCCGGAACCAATTTTCACTTATTTTTATTTTAGGGGGCGCAAACATGGCGGCTGGGCGACAGCTACCGGGATTATCAAAATCCATGCGGGCGTGTTCGCCTGCTGGCCCCGAGTTCGGGGACGCCTTGCCTTTAAGTCGCGGTCAAACACGTTGTGGCGCGGGGCGGTTATTAAGAATTTGTCTGTTGCGACGTCAATGCACTTTATATTGCTCGTCGGCGAAGCGGAGTTCGTTCGGATAAATCAGCTTGTTTGATGCAAACCGCACCGAATGCAGACGGCCGTCGAGTTCTTTTTCCCAAAAATCAAGAAATTTCCGAAGCGTCGGATATTTCGGGGCCAAATCATATTCCTGCCAGATATAGGTCTGCAGAAACTCCGGGTAATCGGGAAGATGGTACAGAATTTCAGCAGTTGTCAGGACATATCCTTTTAATTTTCTCTCCATTTCTAACATGTGCAACTCCAGTTCCTTTAAAGCGACAAAGAGGAGCCATAGTGCTCAGGTTAACAATTGTAGAAGATACACATTAAAAAACAATTGCTTATGAAATTTGAGTTTCATTGACGCGGTGGAACAGGCTATAACAGGGGAAATTTCGATAAAAAATAAAGGAAAATGGCATGACGGACAGCTTCAGGGCACTGGTCATCGAAGAGCATGACGGAAAACAGCGGGCAAATTTCAAGAATCTGACGATTGCGGATCTTCCCGATGAGGATGTCCTTGTCGAGATTTCCTATTCGACCTTGAACTACAAGGATGGCCTTGCGGTTTCCGGCAAGGGGATCGCGCGGCGCCTTCCCATGGTTGGTGGTATCGATCTTGCGGGCACTGTGCTGGAAAGCAAATCGGCGGAATTCAAGCCCGGTGACAAGGTCATTGTGAACGGGTACGGCCTGTCGGAACTGCATTGGGGCGGGTATAGCCAGAAGCAAAAACTGAAATCCGAATGGCTGATCAAGCTGCCGGATTCTTTCTCGATGCAGGACGCCATGGCGATCGGCACGGCCGGCTATACTTCGATGCTTTGCGTATTGGCTCTTGAGAAGGCGGGAATTACACCGGACAAGGGCGAAATTCTCGTCACAGGTGCGGCGGGCGGTGTCGGCTCCGTCGCTATTGCGATCCTCTCCAAGCTCGGATATCGCGTTATCGCATCAAGCGGACGGGAAGAAACGCATGAATATCTGAAAAAACTTGGCGCAGCTGAGGTCATCAGCCGGGAAGAGACCATGGGCAAAGGCCGGCCGTTTGACAAGGAGCGCTGGGCTGGCGCAGTCGATTGCGTCGGCAGCAAGATCCTGGCGGCGGTCATTGCACAGCTGAATTACGGCGGCGCGGTCGCCGCATGTGGTCTTGCGGGCGGCAATGATCTGCCGACGTCGGTGCTTCCGTTTATTTTGCGCGGTGTTTCTCTGCTTGGCGTCGATAGCGTCATGGCGCCGCGGGAGAAACGCATCGAAGCCTGGTCACGCCTTGCGACCGATCTAGATAAATCTCTGTTTGCAGATATGACCCGGGTTGAGCCGATGAGCAATCTTCCAACGCTTGCCGGCGAAATCCTGAAAGGTCAGATCAAAGGCCGGGTGGTCATCGACGTCAACGCCTGAGGTGAACGGTCTTAAGGGCAGCCCTTGGCAATGAAGTAAGGATTGTCATGGCCGTCTTTCCCGTAGCGGAGCGGTGCGCCGTCGAGAGTTTCGACAACGCCGCCCGCCGCCTCAAGAATTGCCTGCCCGGCGCCGATATCCCATTCCATTGTCCGTCCGAAGCGCGGGTAAAGGTCCGCCTTACCTTCGGCCACCAGGCAGAGCTTGAGGGATGAGCCGGCAGAGATCAGCTCTTTGACTTTGAACTTTGCGATATAATCGTCGGTTTCGGGTGTCCGGTGGGAACGGCTGGCGACAACAGTCAAGCCATCGCCGGGCGCTTTGCGCGCGGCAATCGAGATGGGGGCCGTCTCGCCCTCCTGCCGCCAGACCTTGCCCGGACCTTCCGCGAAATAGGTTATGTTCCGCGCCGGGATGTGAATGACACCCATCGTCGGCTTGCCCTGTTCGACGAGGGCGATGTTGACGGTAAATTCACCGCGTTTGTGGATGAATTCCCGCGTTCCATCGAGTGGATCGACCAGCCAGAACAGTCCGCCTGACAAATCCGGTGCTTTTCCGGCGGCATGACTTTCCTCGGCCAATACCGGGATGTCGGGCGTGAGCGCGTGCAGTCCCTCCAGAATTATTTTTTCCGCCGCAACATCGGCTTCGGTCACAGGTGATTCATCCGTCTTGGATTTCACGTCGAAATCACCTTCATAGATTGTCATGATCCGGTCGCCGGCTTCCCGGGCGATTTTAACGATTGATTTAACCAATGTTGGACGGTCAAGCGCCATTATCTGGTCCTACATAAAACGAAACGGATTGAGCGCGTAACATATCGATAAAATACGCGATGTCACTCCCGAAACCGGTCGAGGGAAATAAATTTACCTTTCTATAACTATGCGACCTGTCGCCGTTTGAATTTTTTGGCGACGGCAAGCGACGGCTTTTCAATGAAGATCCAGGACAGGACCGCACAGGTCAGGGTAAGCGGAAAGGCCAATAGAATATTCAGGAACGGGTTGGTAACGCCCGTATAGGCAACCAGCTGCTGTATAGGAAAAGCGTAGATATAGATACCGTAAGAGTAGTCGCCTAATCTGTTGTAGTTACGGATGCGACCTCGCGGAAGGTAGGCGACAAGAAAAATGTTATATGCCAGCGAGAAAATGAATATCTCGCGAAAAAGGAACGTGCCGTGGAGCAATAGCGAGAGCAGAACAAAGCCGCCGCCGAGCATCCAGTTTAACGGCAACCAATGCCGACAGACAAAAAACAGGACGCCGATCATGAACGGATAGGCGAGCTTGGAGAGCGCGACCAAACGTTGCTGGGGCTCAAAATACAGGATGAGCGCGTAAGCCGTGATGAAGGCAAGCAATATAAAAAGCATGCGCCGCGGATTTTTCAAAATCCCGGCCATTCCCAGGATCATGACGGAAAAGTAACAGGTCAATTCGTGGCTTAATGTCCATAGCGGAATATTTGTCGACCCGCCGACGGGGTTTTCCTTGAATACGCCGGGAAGTCGCTGCTCAAGTGAGAAAAGCGTAAAATTCCGGATAATATATTCAGGTGCGGCGCGCAAAACCGCGTTGACTTCCGAAATGGTGACAAGCGGCGCCAATATCAGCGCCGTAATCATCAGGACGACAAGCAATGCCGGGAAGATGCGCATGATGCGGGAGAGCCAGAAACGCTTCAGGTCCGGATCACGATCATAGCTCTGCGCAATAAGATATCCCGAAATGGCAAAAAAGATGAAAACACTGATCATCCCAAGATCAATGCCGTTCAAAATGTCGGCGAGCGGCTGGCGGTTGATATCGCCTGTCGAGACCGGCCAGGCATGGGAGATCAGGACACCCGTAGCCGCCAGCATCCTGATCAGGTTCAGGTTGTTGTCACGCCCGGTCTCGATGTCAGCCAAAACGCTGGATTTCATGAATAAACGCCCTATCCGATGCGTATAATGATCTGCTATCGGAAATGACAGGCGTACTGCAGCCTGCTAAACTGGTATTTTAACACGAAACAAGAAACAAAGAAATTCCCCGGTTTTACGGTATCTTATGAAGGAATTTACGATCACTCCCGATCCCAAGGCAGCGGGTCTCAGTGAACCGTTGGACGGTATCGACCAGAACGGAGCCGAGGTACGGCTGCCCGTCGTCGTCGAAAAGCCGCTGACGTTGTTTTTGAATGGTCAGGAGATCGTGACGATGATGACGATCGGTGACTATCCGGAATATCTTGCGCTTGGATACCTGTTGAACCAGAACATGCTGCGCACTGAGGATGACGTAACCGGGATAGATTACGACGATGATCTTGGCGTCGTCGTGGTGCGGACCGGGCATGAGACCGATTTCGAAGAAAAGCTGAAGAAGAAAACGCAGACCTCGGGTTGCGCGCAAGGGACGGTTTTCGGCGATGTTATGGAGAAGTTCGAAGAGATTGTTCTTGATCCGGATGCCGTATTGAAGACCTCCTGGATCTACGGTCTTTCACGCAAGATCAATCAGCAACCGTCGCTTTATCTGGAGGCGGGCGCCATTCATGGCTGCGTTCTTTGTGAAGAAGATCGGCCACTTATCTATATGGAGGATGTCGGCCGACATAACGCTATCGACAAGATTGCCGGTTACATGTGGCGCCATGGCATTTCTCCGAAATCCAAGATTTTCTACACTACGGGCCGTTTGACGTCGGAGATGGTTATCAAAACCGTACAGATGCAAATTCCGATTGTTATTTCGCGCTCCGGCTTTACGGCTTGGGGCGTTGATCTGGCGCGCCAGGCGGGCCTGACGCTGATCGGCCGCGCCAAGGGGAAGCGGTTCGTCTGCCTGTCCGGGGCGAACCGTCTGATTTATGATGCCGACCCGTCCGCAATTCCGGATGAGCCGAGGAAGTATCGCCGCAAGGCCGCCAATGACTAAATATCCCGAGAAATTTCCCTGCCTGTTGCTTGCAGGCGGATTGTCCCGGCGCATGGGAGGCGGGGCAAAATTCCTTCAGGAACTCGGCGGTCAAAGCCTGTTGCACCGAATTATTGATACGTTGCGGCCGCAAGTTGGTGAAATGGTGCTCAATATGAATATGCGGGTGGATGATCTGGGCCCACCAGAGCTACCCATATTGCCCGACAGCGTCGGTGGCTTTGCGGGCCCGCTTGCCGGAATATTGACGGGGCTGGAACATTTCAATGCAAAGGGGTTGACGGCCAGCCATATGCTCAGCGTTCCGACCGACGCCCCGTTTATTCCGCCCGATCTCGTTGCCCGCCTGACGGCCCCGCTCGGTGATAATGGCGAGACAATCGTCATGGCAAGATCCGTTGGCCGCGTGCATCCGGTCGTTGCGCTTTGGCCACTCTCGCTTGCGGCCGACCTTCGCAGGGCACTTGTTGAGGAGGATTTGCGAAAGATCCTTGTATTCGCCGAACGCTATAATCGGATCGAGGTTGAATGGCACGACAGTGACGGAGATCCTTTCTTCAATATCAATCGTCCGGAAGATCTGGAGGTTGCCCGCGGCCGCTTGGAGAAGGGGCGGCTTTAGCGTTGCTTCGCCGGTATGTTGATGAGCGCGACACCAAGAATTGAGATGACGACACCCATTGCGACAATTAGGGAAAGCTGCTCGCCAAATATGACGAGGCCAAGCATCACACCAATACCCATCCGGAGATAGCTCTGGCTCGCTGTATTCAGGGACCCCAGCGTATTGATCAGCCGGAAATACAGAAGCAGGGCAACGGCGGTCCCGAAGGTGCCAAGCGTGGCGATTGCTGTCAGTGATTTAAGGGAGGGAGACAAGGTCCATGGCTGATCGATCACGATGCTGGCCGGGATCAGGACGACGGACGCAAAGATC
Source organism: Sneathiella chungangensis (assembly GCF_009882935.1). GTDB lineage: Bacteria > Pseudomonadota > Alphaproteobacteria > Sneathiellales > Sneathiellaceae > Sneathiella > Sneathiella chungangensis. The sequence goes on along the minus strand of NZ_WTVA01000014.1, from coordinate 71,232 downwards.
ATCACACCGGCGGCCGTGACCGTCGATGGAAGATGGGAAAATTTCTGGCCACGAATGGCCGCGTAGCCATAGAGCATGGCGCTAAACAGGATTGCCAACTGCGCGACAACTTCCTGACCGAGACTTTGCAATGCGTCGACCCCGATAATCAGTACTATCCCCATCAAGCCGATAATTGCTCCCGTAATCTTGCGAAGACTGACCGCCTCATGTTTCGTTACCAGCCAGGTCAGCAGGAAAACGAAAATTGGCGAGGTTGAATTCAGCACCGTCGCCAGCCCGCTTTCGACATATTGCTGTCCCCAGGCGAGCAATGTCCATGCACCAAAGCTGTTGAGAAAAGACTGGATGGCAAAGTTCTTCCAGCTGTCGAGGTCCGTCGGCAGACGATATCCCTGCCGCCATATGACTACCAGGAGAACAAGCGAGGCGACCGTTACCCGCATCGCCACAAGCGTTGTTGGCGGCAGAGTCTCGAGGCCCATGCGAATAAACATGTAGGAAGATCCCCAAAGGCTCGCCAGAAGGATAAGCAGCAGATATTCTTTTGGGCGGCTGACGGGTACTGGAGTAATGGGCCTAACCTCTGTCCAATGTCTCAAGAAGGAGCTTGAGAATATCCATTGATTGATGTTGTTGCTTCGATCGTGGTCGAACTGTGCTCAAGAAGTCGGGCGCTCGTCAACTGGAAAGCCTAACCGTCTTTTTCTCCCATGAGCTTGTTCCTCCGCCGCTGGACAACGTCACTCAGAAAGTCGCTGACGGCTTTGATCCGTGCGAGATCGTGGATGTCTTCAGGCGTATTCAGCCAGTAGCTCCGATCGATACTGATTTCCTCTGGAAGAAGCGGAACCAGCTCGGGATATTCATCAGCGGCGAAGCAATGCAGAATACTGACGCCGGCCCCGGCGAGTGTGGCCTGAAACTGAAAGACGATGCTCGAACTCTTTAAATTGACATTGGGGTTGCCGATAACGTCGCTCAGGTAAAGAAGTTGCGGGTCCGGCACCAGCTCTTCGATATAGGAGATAAAGTTGTGATGACGCAAATCCTCCCGCCTGCGTATCGGCTTGTGCTGCTTGAGATAGTCCCGCGTTGCATAGAGGCGGAGGCGGTAATCGGTGAGTTTGCGGGAAATCAGTCGGCCCGATTTCGGTCGGCCGAGGGTGATGGATAAATCTGCTTCCCGTTTGGACAGGCTGACAAACCGGTCATTCGCGACGAATTCCAGCTCGATTTTGGGATGCAGTTTCTGAAAGGCAGGCAATTCACCGGACAAAAACTGGCTGCCGAATCCCTCCGGTACGCCAAGACGCACGGTCCCGGTCAGGGTCTGGTTCTCTCCGCCGACCATATCCTGAATAGTCGCCGAGGCACTTTCCATCTGCTCCGCCTGGGGCAAGAGCCGTTCTCCGGCCTCTGTGAGGACGAATCCGCGTGAGGTCGCCTCGAATAATTTCGCATCGAGCTTCTCTTCAAGAGCCAGCACGCGCCGGCTCACCGTCGTATGATCAACTTTCAGCGCTTTAGCCACTTCCGTCAGGCGGCCTTTACGGCTAAGCTCAAGAAAGAAACGGACGTCGTTCCAGTCAAAAATGATAATCACCTATGTGCATTTTTACACAGGGAATGTGCAATCTTCTCTAATTACTTTGCATTTTTACCTATGTAAAGTCGACGAATAAGAATCCTTTGGGAGTAGATCACATGACAGAGCAATTGAAGCATTTTATCGGCGGTCAGTATGTCGCCGGCAAGTCTGGCCGTTTCGGCCCCGTTTATAATCCGAGCACCGGTGAGCATAAGGCCGATGTACCACTCGCTTCCGAGGCGGAAGTGGGCGATGCCGTTGCCAACAGCCTGGCGGCATTTCCCGAATGGGCGGCGACGTCGCCGATCACCCGCGCGCGCGTCATGTTCAAATTCAAGCAACTGGTCGAGGATAACATCGATGAGCTTGCCGCTCTGCTTGCGAGTGAGCATGGCAAGGTGCATTCGGACGCCAAGGGCTCTATTATCCGCGGTCTCGAAGTCGTCGAGTTCGCTTGCGGTATTCCGCATCTGCTGAAAGGCGAATTCTCCGACAATGTCTCGTCGGGCATTGATATGTATTCCATGCGTAAGCCACTCGGTGTGGTTGCCGGTATCACGCCCTTCAACTTTCCGGCAATGGTGCCGATGTGGATGTTCGCTGTCGCGATCGCCTGCGGAAACACCTTTGTTCTGAAACCATCTGAAAAAGATCCGTCTCTCCCCATGAAACTGGGCGAATTGATGGTTAAAGCGGGTGCACCCAAGGGCGTACTTAACGTTGTGAATGGCGACAAGCTAGCCGTTGACACGATACTGGACGATCCGCGCATCAAGGCGGTCAGCTTCGTCGGCTCCACGCCGATTGCGAAGTATGTCTATTCCCGCGCCGCTGCGGCCGGCAAGCGCGTTCAGGCCATGGGCGGTGCAAAGAACCATATGCTGGTGATGCCCGACGCTGACATGGACAAGGCCGTCGATGCGCTGATCGGCGCAGGTTACGGCTCGGCCGGCGAACGCTGCATGGCGATCTCGGTCGCGGTTGCCGTTGGTGATGCCGGGGACGAACTGGTCGAAAGGCTGGCGCCGAAAGTGCGCGGCCTGAAGGTCGGGCCGAGTGCTGCCGACGGCGACATGGGGCCGCTGGTGACCAAAGAGCATCTGGAAAAGGTCAAGGGCTATGTGGACCTCGGCATCCAGGAAGGCGCCGACCTTGTGGTGGATGGCCGCGATCTGTCCCTTCAGGGCTATGAAAGCGGCTTTTACATGGGCGGTTGTCTGTTCGATAATGTGAAAACCGACATGCGGATTTACAAGGAAGAGATTTTCGGCCCGGTTCTGTCTGTTGTCCGGGCGCCGACTTTCAATGAGGCCATCGAAATGGTCGACAAGCATGAGTTCGGTAATGGTACGTCAATTTTTACGCGCAATGGTGACGTCGCGCGCGCCTTTTCCAATAATGTCGAGGTCGGCATGGTAGGTGTCAATGTTCCGATCCCGGTGCCGCTCGCGTTCCACAGCTTCGGCGGCTGGAAGAATTCGGCCTTTGGCGATCATAACCAACATGGTCCGGAAGGCGTTCGTTTCTATACCAAGGTGAAGACGGTAACGTCGCGCTGGCCCGACAGCATCAAGGCCGGCGCCGAATTCATCATGCCAACCCATAAATAAAAAACTACGAAGGGAGCGGTCTTTGGCGTTTCCGGTCAAGACCGCCCCTAAAAGGAGAAGGATATGGCCAGAATTGGTTTTATTGGGGTCGGGAATATGGGCGGGCCGATGGCCCGCAATCTCCTGAAGGCCGGTCATTCGGTCAAGGTTTTCGATTTATCTGAAAAGGCTGTTGCGGACTGCGTGTCGGAAGGGGCGAGCGCCGCGCCAAGTGCGGCGGAGGCTGCCTCAAATGTCGGTGTCGTTGTGACGATGCTTCCCAAGGGCGATCATGTCCGCGCCGTCTATCTCGGCGATCAGGGAATTTTGAGCGCCGCGGATCAGGGAACGCTGTTTATCGATTGTTCGACGATTGATGTCTCGACATCACGCGAGGTGGAAAAGGCAGCTGCTGCGGCGGGAATGAGTATGGTGGACGCCCCTGTCAGTGGCGGTGTCGGCGGTGCGGCCGCGGGCACACTGACGTTCATGGTTGGCGGGAATTCCGGCGCGTTTGAGGCGGCAAAGCCAATCCTTGAGGCGATGGGGAAAAACATCGTGCATACCGGCGGACCTGGAAACGGGCAGGCGGCGAAGATCTGTAACAATATGATCCTCGGCATTTCCATGATCGGCGTTTGCGAGGCGTTTGTTCTCGCCGAAAAACTCGGTCTTGAGCATCAGACCATGTTTGATATCGTCTCGACCGCATCGGGCCAGTGCTGGTCGCTGACCAGCTATTGCCCGGTCCCGGGTCCCGTGCCGACGAGCCCTGCGAATAACGGCTACAAGCCCGGCTTCTCTGCGGAGAATATGCTGAAGGACCTGCATCTCAGTCAGGATGCCGCCGGCGATTTCGGCGCGTCGACAAAACTCGGCAGGGCGGCGATGGACCTCTATGAGGCCTATGTCGGGGGCGAGGGCCAGGCGGCAGACTTCTCCGGGATCGTCAATATGATCCGGAAATCGTGACGGCGGCACCTGACGTCAGGATAGCGGAAATTGCCGGTACGCGGATCGAGTATCGATCAATCGATGTTCTTGATCCGCGAAAACCGGTTCTTGTTTTTTTACATGAAGGCCTCGGATGCACGGCGTTGTGGCGGGACTTCCCTGATCGTCTCTGCCAGTCTACGGGCTGCGCAGGATTGATTTATAGCCGAGCCGGCTATGGTGGTTCGGCTGCCTGCGAACTGCCGCGTCCGCTCGATTACATGGAACAGGAGGCCGCGGATTTCCTTCCAAGGCTTCTATCGCATTTTGGCATCGAGAAACCTGTCCTTGTCGGCCATTCCGATGGTGCATCGATTGCTTTGATCTATGCGGGCTTGCCGGATATTGCGCAACCGCTTGCCGTCGTCGCAATGGCGCCGCATGTATTTTGCGAAGACATTTCCATCGCGGGAATTGAGGCGGCGAAGTGCGAATATGAAGAGTTCGGGCTGCGGAAGAAGCTAGAAAAATTCCATGGAATAAACACCGATGTTGCTTTTCGCGGCTGGAATGACGCCTGGCTCGATCCCAGGTTTAAAAAATGGAATATCGAAAAATTCCTTCCCGGTATCGCGGCGCCGGTGCTGGCCATCCAGGGGCGCGACGATGCTTATGGAACATTGGCCCAGATCGACGCGATCGAGGCGCTGGTTTGCGGTGCCTTCAAGAGGCTCATTCTCGACAATTGCGGCCATAATCCCTGGCAGGAAAAGGGCGGCGAAGTATTGGCGCGTACAACAGAATTCATTTCACGCGCAGTCAAGCGGGATCAGCGATAAATTCTTTATCACCGGTGCGAAAATTGCTTGCGGTTTGCCGCCTTTTAACTGACTAATGACCAATGAGCGTTCAAATCTCCGACAATATGCGCGGGGCGGCCTTCATGTCGATCAGCATGGCCGCCTTTGTTATCAATGACACGACCATGAAGCTTGTTGCAGAGCATCTAAGCATCTTTCAGGCGATGTTTTTGCGTGGCGTTTTTACAAGCATTTTGCTGGCCGGATTTTGTCTGTTGAAGGGCGTGCTCACCCTTCGCATCCCGAAGGGAGATCGACTGGCCGTCAGTCTTCGGCTTGTCGGTGAGGTCGGCGGCGCGGTTTTTTACCTCACCGCGCTTTTTCACATGCCGATCGCCAACGCCACAGCGATCCTGCAGGCGCTGCCGCTTGCCGTTACGCTGGCAGGGGCGATCTTTCTTTCCGAGGCAGTTGGGTGGCGCCGATACCTTGCGATTTCTGCCGGTTTCATTGGTGTGATTATGGTTGTAAGGCCCGGGTCCGATGGGTTTAACGAGTTTTCCGTCTACGCCATTATCGCCGTTCTTTTCATCGTGCTGCGCGATTTGTCGACCCGCCGCCTGTCTGCGGCCGTGCCGTCCCTGTTCGTCTCGCTACTTACGTCGATTTCCGTGATGGTCGTCGGCGCAATTTTGTCCTTCACGACAGAATGGCGGCCGGTAACGGCGGAAGGGATCAGCCTGCTGGCGCTCGCGTCCCTCTTTGTGATTTTCGGATATCAGTTCAGCATCATGGCGATGCGTGTCGGCGATATCAGTTTTTCCTCCCCCTTCCGCTATACAATCCTGATCTGGGCCATCATCCTCGGCTTTGTCGTTTTTGGCGATATCCCGGACAGTTGGACAATCCTGGGCAGCCTAATTATTGTTGGAAGCGGCGTTTACACTTTTTACCGGGAACGATACGTAATTCGAAAAATGCAAAAGGACCTGGTCGCCAACTCAATTGAAAGGACCTGATCGATGGCGCTGGTTACACGAAATGATATTGACGGGATCGCGATATTAAGCCTGAACCGGCCGGAGGCGCTTAACGCTCTCAGTCCGTCCCTGTTTGTTGAATTGCAGGCGCATGTGAAAACGCTTGCAGAACAGCAGGAGGAAATCGGCTGCGTTATTTTGCGGGGGGAAGGCCGGTCATTTTCGGCCGGTAACGATCTCAAGGCGATGCAGGCCGGGGAGCAGGCGCCCCATCCGCTGTTTCAGGTCGAAACCGTCGAGATGATCGAGGATCTGCCGCAGCCGGTGATCGCAGAGGTCCAGGGGCATTGCTATACGGGAGCTTTGGAACTGGTGCTCGCGTGCGATTTGATGATCTGCAGTGAAAGCGCGAAATTTGCCGATACTCATGGTAAATGGGCTTTGACGCCGCTTTGGGGCATGAGCCAGCGGCTGCCGCGCCGCATCGGCGTTCTGAATGCAAAGGAAATGATGTTTACCGGTCGTGTTGTGGGCGGCGCTGAGGCCTTCGAGATCGGCCTCGTGAATAAATGCGTCGCCGATTCCAGGCTCTCTGATGAGGCGCTAAAGTTGGCCCGCAGCATTGTCGAGAATTCCTGGCATACTCTTCGTGCCGACAAGATGCTGGTGAACAAGGGACAGGATTACGGCCTGAAAGACGGTCTTGAATTTGAGCGTAAAAATAGTCCGGGGCGCGCCAGCGGCGAAGAGGAACGGCTATCGGGATTTAAGAAAAGCTGATTGGATCCCGAAGCGTGCCGGGACAAGTGGAGAGGCGATATTATATCCGCCTCTCTCCCTTCAATACTTCGGCCATCCACTGGCCATATTGTTCCTGGTCATTCGGTCCCGCGAGGGAGGAGAGGGCCTGATCCGCAAGTTCGACGGAAAGCTGCACACCACGCCGCTGATTGATCAGATCCACCATAAACGGCAGCGTATGCTCGGGATGTGGCTGCAAGGAAAAACACGCCGGTGAATATTTCAGTCCGGCGAACAGACAGAAGTCGGATGTGAGAATAAGGTCCGCGCTTTCCGGCGGATCGGTTACCTGATCCTGGTGAAAGGAAAGAAGCCGCGCTTCGCTGCTACTGGTGAGGTCCGTGTAGGTCATCCGCCCGACGCCCCATCCGCCGGAGAATTTTTCGACCCGGCCGCCCATGGCCTTTGCCATAATCTGATGCCCGAAACATATACCTATGGTTGGCTGGCCGCTCGCGATCAGCTTGCGCACGCAATTCTCAAGCGGCGCAATCCAGTCGAAATCCTCGTACACCCCATGCTTCGACCCCGTGATGACCCAAGCGTCGCATTCAAGCGGATGCTTGGGCAGCTTTTTGTCTATGGCGGGGTAGGTGACGTAGTCGAAAGGTTCGTCCTTGAACAGCGCCATGAACATATCCGGATACTCACCGTACTTGACGCCAAGCGACCCGCCTACACGTCCCGTCTGGATAATTCCGACAGTTGTTCTTCTCTTCAGATCGTCGGACATTTCAGGCGGACTTCCTTTCGACATTTACGGCGCAGAATTTAACTTCCGCGATTTTTCCGAAAGGGTCAAGCGCGTCGTTTGTCAGCAGGTTAACGGCCGCTTCGGCATAGCAGAAGGGGATAAAAATCATGCCGTTCTGCACCGCGCCGTCGGCCCGTACGCGTATGTCGATTTCACCACGACGGGAGCGGACGGTCACCAGATCGCCGGCTTTCGCGCCCAGCTCCTCGATCATGACGGGCGGCATATGGACGATGGGTTCGGGCTCTACCGCATCCAGGACTTGCGAGCGGCGGGTCATCGAACCCGTATGCCAATGTTCCAACAATCGACCGGTCGTCAGGACAACCGGGAATTCCGCATCCGGTATCTCATCCGGTGAGATCAGGCTCGCCGGTACGAATTTCCCAAGGCCGTTCGCGGTCGGAAAATCCTTCGTGAAGATCAGCGGCTGACCCGGATCTCCCGGGCTTTCGCAGGGATAGATGACGGCATCTTCGGCCTCCAGCCGATCCCAACTGATGCCGCGGATGCTGTGCATTGCCTGCGTCATCTCCGCGAATACATCTTTCGGGTGACTGTAGTTCCAGTTGAGGCCGAGTCGCCGGGCAATTTCCTGTATGATCCAGAGATCCTGACGCGCCTCTCCCGGCATTGGAACGGCCGCGCGGCCCATCTGCACCTGCCGGTTGGTATTGGTGACGGTGCCGTCTTTTTCAGGCCAGGCGGAGGCGGGCAGGACCACATCGGCATAGGCGGCCGTTTCCGTGAGGAACAGGTCCTGCACCACCAGATGGTCGAGCATCGAGAGCGCTTCGCGGGCATGGTTGACATTGGGATCCGACATCGCCGGGTTCTCGCCCATGATATACATGGCGTTGATCTCACCCTTATGGATGGCCTCGGTAATCTCGACCACGGTAAGGCCCTTCTTCGGGTCAAGCGACGCGCCCCAGAATTTCTCGAATTTTTCGCGAATAACCGGATCTTCCACCGATTGGTAATCGGGCAAAAACATCGGGATCAGCGCGACGTCGGAGGCACCCTGCACATTGTTCTGCCCACGCAAGGGATGAAGGCCCGTGCCCGGTCGTCCGACCTGTCCTGTCATCAGAGAGAGGCTGATCAGACAGCGCGAATTATCGGTGCCATGCACATGCTGGCTGATGCCCATGCCCCAGAAGATAATCGCGGCCTTCGCTTTGGCGAAAACATGGGCAACCTCCCGGATGATTGCGGGGTCGATGCCCGTGACAGCTTCCATGGCTTCGGGGCTGAAGTCCTTCAGGTGAGCGCACAGCGCGTTAAAATTTTCCGTATGTTCCTTAATGTAGGTCTCATCCGTTAATCCGTCCGCGACGATCACATGCATGATGGAATTGAGCAGCGCAACATCGGTGCCGGGCTTTTCCTGCAGCATATAGGTGGCGTGGCGGGAAAGCGCCTGTCCGCGCGGATCGACAATGATCAGCTTGGCCCCCTTCTTGGCGGCATTCTTGAAAAACGTGGCGGCGACCGGATGATTAACGGTGGGGTTGGAGCCGATGACCATGATGACGTCGGCGTTTTCGGCCTCGTTAAATGGTGCCGAGACCGCGCCCGAGCCAACGGTCTCGAGGAGTGCCGCGACGGAAGACGCGTGACAGAGCCGCGTGCAGTGATCCACGTTATTGGTGCCGAAGCCGGTCCGCACCAGTTTCTGAAAGAGATAGGCTTCCTCGTTCGAGCCTTTGGCAGAGCCGAAGCCGGCCAAAGCGTTACCGCCTTTTGTGTCCCGTACTTTCTTCAACCCGTTTGCGGCGACGTCCAGCGCCTCTTCCCAGCTTGCTTCACGGAAGTGGGTGTAGGGATTGGCGGGGTCGAGGTTGGCCACATCGGCCTTTGCCACACCTTCCTTGCGGATAAGCGGTACCGTCAAGCGATCCGGATTATGGATATAATCGAAGCCGAAACGTCCCTTGATACAGAGCCGTTCTTCATTGGCGGGACCATTGCGGCCATCGGCAAAGAGGATTTTATCGTCACGTATCTTGAAGGTAAGCTGGCAGCCGACGCCGCAGAAGGGGCAAACACTGTTGACCTCGCGATCTATTCGGTGATCACCCAGAACCGACTTTTCAAGCAATGCGCCGGTTGGGCAGGCCTGAACGCATTCACCGCAGCCGACACAGGTGCTATTTCCCATGGGATCATCAAAATCAAAGACGATTTTGGAATGCGCGCCGCGGCCCGCCATGCCGATGACGTCGTTAACCTGCACATCCCGACAGGCGCGGACGCAAAGATTGCAGTTGATGCAGGCGTCGAGATTGACCGCCATGGCAGGATGGGAAAGATCCTCCGCCGGCATTTCGCGGGACGGGAAGCGGCTCGGTGCAATATGCTGCTGATCCGCCATTTTCCAGAAATGACTGTCTTTATCGTAGGACGTGGCGCGATCAGGTTGATCGGCAATCAGCAGCTCCATCACCATCTTGCGGGATTTTTCGGCACGCTCCGTCGCGGTGCGTACCTTCATGCCGTCGGTCGGTTGACGAATGCAACTGGCGGCGAGAACGCGCTCGCCCTCGATTTCGACCATGCAGGCCCGGCAATTTCCGTCCGCTTCAAAGCCGATACGGTCCGAATGACAGAGATGAGGGATCAAGGTACCTTCGCGTTTGGCGACATCCCAAATGGATTGCCCGGCCTCTGCCGTGACCGTCTTGCCATCCAGCTCGAAAGTGACGTGATCGCTCATTGCACCTCCTCCGGAAAATGTTTGAGGATCGACATCAGGCCATTGGGCGCTGCCTGACCAAGACCGCAGATCGAGGCATCGCGCATCACCGTACTGAGCTCGGTCAGCAATTCACGATCCCAATGCTCCGCCTCCATCAGCTTGAGCGCTTTCTCCGTGCCTGCCCGGCAGGGGGTACATTGACCGCAGCTTTCATCTTCGAAGAAGCGCATCAGGTTGCGGGCGACCATTTTGAGGTCATTCTTGTCCGAAATGACAATGACGGCAGCCGAGCCGATGAAACAGCCATGCTTCTCGAGCGTGCCGAAATCAAGCGGGATATCCGCCATCGACGCGGGGAGCAGTCCACCGGACGCGCCGCCCGGCAGATACGCGCGGAATTTATGGCCGTCTTTCATGCCGCCGCCAAACTCGTCGATCAGTTCCTGGGCAGTAATCCCGGCAGGCGTGATATAAACGCCCGGTTTCTTCACGTGACCCGAAAGGGAGAAACTTCTGAAGCCCTTGCTCCCGTGACGACCGCCTTTTTTGAACCATTCCGGTCCTTTGTGGATAATCTCCGGCAGCCAGTAAAGGGTTTCGACATTATTGATGAGGGTTGGCTGTCCAAAAAGCCCGACATGAGCCGGGAAGGGCGGCTTGTGACGGGGGAGCCCTCGCTTGCCCTCGATGCTTTCCAGCATCGCGCTTTCCTCGCCGCAGATATAGGCGCCAGCACCCCGACGAAGAAAGATTTGCCGGCCGCCATCGAGCTTTTCGATTTTCAGTTTTTCGATGGCGTCAGCAAGAATTCTCGCCGTTTCAGGATATTCATCGCGAAGGAAAATATAAATTTTCTCTGCTTCGACGATTTCCGCCGCAATCAGCATCCCTTCCAGAAACTGGTAGGGATTTCTGTTCATGAAATACCGATCCTTGAAAGTGCCCGGTTCGCTCTCATCGGCATTGACCGCCATATAGCGCGGGCTCGGAACCGATAACACGGAGTTGAGCTTTAGGGCGTGCGGAAAGCCTGCGCCACCAAGCCCGCGATGACTACCCTCGTTCAATGCGTCGATGATTGTATCGGAGACCAGATCGCCGGCGCGCAGTCTGGCATGGACGGCAAAACCCCCGGCCGCCTTGTAGTCATCAAACGATGTATAGTCAGGGATAGGAACAGGGGCGTCTTTCTTTACGGCTTCAATCATGTCATCTACGGCGCCGACGGTCGCATCACCGACATAGTGATCCTTGAGGCGAACAACTGGCGCTTCCGCGCAGCGGCCCATGCAGGCGCCGTGAGTGACATGGACGGTGGCGCCATATTTTCCCGCCAGTTCCTGTTTCAGCTTCATTGCACCGGCCAATTCGCAACTCAGGCTATCGCAGACCTTGATGGTTATTGCCGCCGGGGCTGCGTCGCCTTCCTTCACAACTGTGAAATTGTGATAAAAAGTCGCCACTTCATAGACTTCCGCCAAGGCCATCCGCATTTCAGCGGCAAGGGCGGTCAGATGCGGGGCGGATAAATATCCGTATGTATCCTGGATAAGGTGCAAATGCTCGATCAACAGATCCTTTTGCCGGGATCGGTCCCCCAGTAAGGCCGTGATTTCCCGTGCGGCGGCCGGATCGACCTGACGTCCTTTTTTCTGGTAGCGCGCCCTGCGCCCACCCTTGCCTGGCGCTTTTGGAACAGCAAATAGCGTTTTCCCTGCTGACATCCTATGGTCCTCCAGCCTAATTCCGGCGATCTTGATCCCGCTGCGCCTCTTCGTCGCTTATGACCACGAGATCAACCACGCTGACGATTATCATTTGCTTGCCGGCATGCGTAAAATTCACCGTGACGCGGTCCGCGACCGACGACTGAACCTGTCCGATGCCCCAGTCCGGCTCCTGCGGATGACGGACATACTGACCGGGTGAAAACCGAGCTAGCATGATTTTTCTCTTAACATGGCAGACAAGATTGTTGCATATTCACTCTATCAAATTGTTGTGCATCCGACAAAGGTTGTTCCATTTTTGTAGCGTACCGCAAACCGCGGATTTTGGAGAGAAGATGATTGACCTGAAACTTGCCTCGATGATGAGCTCTAAACTCTGCCATGATGTTATCGGTCCCATCGGCGCGGTTTGTAACGGTATAGAACTCGTCAGCGATGATGGCAATGAGGATATGCGCGCCGAGGCGCTGAAGCTTGTCAGCGAAAGTGCAGGTGAGGCTTCGGCGCGGCTGCAATTCTATCGTCTCGCGTTCGGGCTCGCAGGCGGCATGGGTCAGGAAGTGTCCATTCGGGACGCACGAAGCCTCAGCCGAGATCTGATGTCCTATGGGAAAGTCAGGCTGGATTGGCCGGACAGTGCGGGCGGCGCGGAACTTCTGCCAAAAGACGTTATCAAGATACTCTGTAACCTGCTTGTTGTTGCCGCCGGCGCGCTTCCGCGTGGGGGGGAGATTACGGTGGCGGGTGATATATCGGACACAGGCTGGACCTTCGTTTTTCGCGCAGAAGGACCGCGTGCCGTGCTGCGAGAGGATGTCACAGAAATACTCCAGAATGGATATAGCGAGGAAGCACTGACGGCGCAGAATGTTGGCGTGCAGTATCTAATGGCGCTTTGTGCAAACAATGATGCGGCTCTCGAAATTCGGGAGGTGGAAGAAAACCGGGTCGTCCTCGCCGTGCGCTCAAAATAATCCAGAATTGAAATTGATTTAATTTTGAATCCCTATTTAATTGATTATTCCTGCATTGAATATCGATATTTAAAATTTTAGAAATTGTGATTTTAGGCTAAAAAAAACGGCTTAAACCGCGTAATCCGTAACCGCTTGTTAACCTATATCCTGCATTCTGTATCTGAAAATTTCAGGGATATTGCCTTCCTGAATCTCATCTAAAGATACTGAAAGTGCGCGGGGAAATGGACGATCTTCTAAGTGAATTTCTTACGGAAACCAACGAAAGCATAGGCATAGTTGACGCGTCTCTCGTTGTTCTGGAGCAGGATCCGAGCGACGAAAGCCAAATCGACAATATTTTTCGCCTTGTTCATACGATAAAGGGCACTTGCGGCTTTCTCGGTCTTCCGCGGCTCGAGGCGGTCGCGCATGCCGGCGAAAACGTCCTTGGCAAGATCCGCGACAAGGAACTGACGGTGACTGCCGACGTCGTGACGATCATCCTGGAAGCCATGGATGTCATCAAGGATATTCTGGCGACGATCGAAGAGACGGAAGAAGAACCGGCCGGTAACGATGCCGACCTGATCGCCCGCCTAAATGATGTTGCCTTCGGAACCTCTTCCGCCGAGGCAGCGCCTGTTGCGAAAACAGAAGAAGATATTCCTGCGGGGAAGGTATCCGAAGAAGAATTGGAAGCCGCATTCCAGGCTGCTGAAGGGCCGGATGAAGAGCTGCGTCCTGGCGAAGTATCTCTTGAAGAACTTGAAGCCGCTTTCCAGGCCGCCGAAGGACCGGACGAATTGCCGGAGCCCGCGGTTGAAAAGAAAGAAGACGATGCATCGGAAACGGCAAAGCCGGCAGCCGAGCGCGCGGCGAAGGAATCGAGCATCGCCAATCAGAGTATTCGCGTGAACGTGCAGATGCTGGAAAATCTGATGACAATGGTCAGTGAACTTGTCCTGACCCGAAACCAGCTCCTTCAGATGGTCCGCGGGATGGACGACAACGAGTTTACTGTCCCCTTGCAGCGGCTCAGCCACGTAACGACGGAACTGCAGGAAGGGTTGATGAAAACCCGCATGCAGCCGATCGGTAATGCATGGTCGAAACTACCGCGTATCGTTCGTGATCTCGGCCATGAACTGGGCAAGAAAATTGACCTGGTCATGCATGGCGCGGAGACGGAACTCGACCGGCAGGTCCTTGAGCTGATTAAGGACCCGCTTACTCATATGGTTCGCAATTCGGCCGACCATGGGCTGGAAATGCCGAAGGACCGCACCGCGTCAGGCAAGCCGGAAACCGGCAAGATCATTCTTGAGGCGTTTCACGAGGGCGGCCACATCATCATCAAGATATCCGATGACGGCCGTGGCCTTAACAGTGAGAAAATCAAGAAGAAGGTCATCGAGAATGGCCTTGCGAGTGAATCCGAACTTGAAGGGATGAGCAAGCAGCAGATCCAGAACTTCATCATGCGTGCCGGTTTCTCGACCGCTGAGAAGATCACAAATGTTTCCGGGCGCGGCGTCGGTATGGATGTTGTCCGGTCGAACATCGAAAAGATCGGCGGCACGATTGCGCTTACCTCTGAAGAGGGGCACGGCTCGACGTTCACAATCAAGATTCCGCTTACCCTTGCGATCGTATCAGCGCTGATTGTCGAATGTTGCGGCGAGCGCTTCGCAATCCCGCAGACCAGTGTTCTCGAGCTGGTTCGGGCATCAACGAACAACAGCAGCGATCATACAATTGAGATGATCAACGATTCTCCGGTTCTGCGCCTGCGCGATCATCTGCTGCCACTGGTTCATCTGAATGAAATCATGCGGCTTGAGACGGCGGCCGACGAAGTGGCCGACCAGAGTGAAGTAAAGGGCGCCGAGGAGTTTATTGTTGTCATCCAGGTGGCCAGCTTTGTCTTTGGCATCGTTGTCGACCGGGTATTTGATACCGAGGAAATCGTCGTTAAGCCCATTGCGCCAATACTCAAGAATCTCTCGATTTTCTCAGGCAACACTATCCTGGGCGACGGAAGTGTGATCATGATCCTCGATCCGAACGGTATAGCCGCCGTCTCCGGCGATGCGGTCGTGAACTCCGATAGCAGCCGGGAAAAAGAGGAGACCAACCAGACACTCAAGCAGGAAGACAAAATTGCGCTTCTCGTCTTCCGGGCCGGTGGCAAGGATCCCAAAGCCGTGCCGCTCTCGCTTGTCGCCCGTCTTGAAGAAATTGATGTCGCGTCCATTGAAGAAGCAAACGGCAAGAAAGTGGTCCAGTATCGTGGCCAGCTTATGCCACTGACGACCATCGATGACAACGTCACGATCGTTGAAGAAGGCCGCCAGCCGGTACTTGTGTTCAGCGATCACGACCGCACGATGGGCCTCGTTGTAGATGAGATTGTCGATATCGTTGAAGACTATCTCGATGTTGAAATGATTTCGGAGCGGGACGGCTTCGTCGGCAGCGCCGTCATCCGTGGTAAGGCGACCGATATCGTCGATGTCGGGTACTGTCTGCAGAAATGTTTCGGCAACTGGTTCGGCGGCAACGAAACCCGACCTTTCGGTCAGGGCAGCGACAAACAGAAAATCCTTCTAGTCGACGACAGCCCCTTTTTCCGAAATATGCTTGTCCCGCTCCTGAAAACCGCCGGATATGACGTATCAACGGCGGAAAATGGTGTCGATGCATTGAAGAAGAGGGATTCCGGTGAGAATTTCGACATCATCATCAGCGATATCGAGATGCCGGGAATGGACGGGTTCACCTTCGCGGAGGAGATCAAAGGCGATGACCGGTGGAATGAAACTCCGATTGTCGCGCTCTCGTCCCACACGTCCCCGGATGATTTTGATCGTGGCCGCGCCGTGGGCTTCTCTGACTATGTCGCTAAATTCGATCGGGACTCTTTGATGTCCGCGCTGACGCAGACCCTTAAAGCAAGTGGAAGTTCAAAATGACGCCCAGCAACATGCAAGATTATGTAACGATTTTGATCGCGGATCAGCTTTTCGGAATTCCGGTACTTGAGGTCCATGACGTTCTTCGCGGTCTCAAACTGACGAAAATTCCACTTGCACCGGCGGAAGTTGCCGGCGCGCTTAACCTGCGCGGACGCATTGTAACCGCCATCGACGTGCGCAAACGGCTTGGGCTTCCGGAGCTAGAAAATGACGAAGACGGCATGAGCATCGTCGTTGAGCATCAGGGGGAACCGTATAGCCTCATGATCGATAATGTGGGAGAGGTGCTCAGCCTCGATATGAATGAGTTACAACCGACGCCCGTAACCCTGGATTCCTGCTGGAAGGAAATATCCGGCGGCGTCTATCGCCTCGAGAAAAAGCTGCTAGTGGTTCTGCAGATAGAACGCTTGCTGGATTTCGCTGGCAATTCAACCATCGCAGCATAAGAAAAAACGGAGAAGTTTAATGCCATCATGTCTGATTGTTGATGATTCCAAAGTCGTCCGCATGGTTGCCCGGCGGATATTGGAGGATCTGAGCTTTGGAATTCTGGAAGCCGAAGATGGAAAGGGAGCATTGACGACCTGTCAGGAGAAGATGCCCGACGTCATCTTGCTCGACTGGAATATGCCGGTAATGAACGGAATTGACTTTCTCAGGACTCTTCGCAGCTCGGAAAATGGCGACCAGCCGGTCGTTATCTTCTGCACGACGGAAAATGATATGGCGCATATCCGTGAAGCGATTTCTGCGGGCGCCAACGAATATATTATGAAACCCTTCGACAGGGCGATTATCGAGGCCAAATTCTCTCAGGTAGGAGTTCTCTAGGTGATCCAGGCTGATACCATAGTGACACGGCCGGAAAGGGCGGTCAGCAATCCCTACAGGGTGATGATCGTCGATGATTCCGCGGTTATCCGCGGCTTCCTCTCCAGATGGTTGGAGGCGGAAAAAGAGATTGAGGTTGTTGCAATCGCCAGCAATGGCGTCATGGCGCTGCGGGAGTTCGAACGCGCGCGACCGGAGCTGGTTATCCTCGATATCGAAATGCCTGAAATGGACGGGCTGACGGCCTTGCCGAGATTGGTCAAGCTGGATCCCGATGTACAGATAATTATGGCATCCACCCTGACGCGGCGAAATGCCGATGTCAGCTTGAAGGCGCTTTCCATGGGCGCCGCAGATTACATCGCCAAACCGGAATCGACGCGCGTCGTGGACGAGAAGGAAATTTTCCAGCGAGGACTGGTTGAGAAAATCAAGGCCCTTGGCGCGACGCGGCGAACGCGGGATCGGGCCGCCGGTAAGGTTGCCGCCCGTCCGGCCTTGAAGCCGGTCCAAACGGAACGTAAGCCGCGGGTGGTCATCGGCGCGAAAGCTCCCATTGTCCTGCGCCCCTTCAAGACAATTCCGTCGCCCAAGGTGATCGCCATCGGCGCCTCCACCGGGGGGCCACAGGCGCTTTTCAAGCTGTTCGAGGCGCTTAAAGGAAAAACGACCCTGCCAGTTTTTATCACGCAGCATATGCCGGGAACTTTTACGGCTATCCTGGCTGAGCATCTGAACAAGATATATGACAAGGACTGTATGGAAGCGAAAGATGGCGAAAAAGTTCTTGATAATCGTGTCTATGTCGCACCTGGTGATTGGCATATGACTGTTGTTAATGAAGGCGCGGTGCCTGTTATTAGGCTTAATCAGGAACCGCCGGAGAATTATTGCCGCCCTTCCGTTGATCCTATGCTGCGAAGCCTGCAGGCCGTCTTCGGCGCGCATGTGTTGACAGTGATACTGACGGGTATGGGGCATGATGGGCTGGATGGATGCAGAAAACTTGCGGAGTCAGGAGCAGTGGTGATTGGTCAGGATGAAGAAACAAGTGTGGTTTGGGGAATGCCGGGGGCGGTTGCGTCCGCAGGCCTGTGCAACAAGGTGTTGCCCTTGCAGGACATTACCGGCGCGATCGAAAATGTAATTATGGGGAGGCCCGCATGAACAGCCAGGACTTCCAGCTTTTCGGAGAAATCGTCAAGTCGCGTTCCGGTCTCGTTCTGACCGAGGAAAAAGTTTATCTGCTCGAAAGCCGACTGGTGCCATTGGCCCGCCGTCGCGGACTTGAGAGTCTGGAGGCGCTTGCCGACGAAGTGCGCCGCACGCAGGACGAGCGGTTGCTCAACGAAATCACCGAAGCGATGACGACAAATGAGACATTCTTCTTCCGTGATACGAAGCCGTTTGATATTTTCCGTGATGTGGTGCTGCCGCAGCTTCTGAAAGCGCGCGCGGCCAAGAAATCCCTTCGGATCTGGACTGCGGCCTGTTCGACTGGGCAGGAACCTTACTCAATCGCCATGCTGCTCAAGGAAGAGGCGGCCAAAATGGCCGGCTGGCGTGTCGAAATTCTGGCAACCGACATCTCTACAGAAGTGCTCGAGAAGGCGAAGGCGGGGCTGTATTCCCAGTTTGAGGTACAGCGCGGCCTGCCAATTCAACTGCTGATGAAACATTTCCAGCAGGTCGGCGAGATGTGGCAGATCGACAGCTCGATCCGCGCGATGGTGAAATTTGCGCCCAAAAACCTTCTTGAGGACCTTGGAGGCATGGGGCAGTTCGATGTTGTTTTCTGCCGCAACGTATTGATCTATTTCGACCAGCCGACAAAAGGCAAGGTGCTCGATCAGGTGCATAACATTCTGGCGGAAGACGGGGCGTTGTTCCTCGGCGGCGCCGAGACCGTTCTCGGTATCTGCGACAGCTTTAAACCAGTCGACGGACAGCGCGGCGTTTATACCTCCGTCAAGGGCGGCCTGATGGCAGCAGCCAGTTAAGGCGCCAGTCGTCGGATGCGATTTCGCATTTGATTGCGGTTAAGATAGTCGAACCTGAGAAAATTGAACCCCGCGGAATTTGATGTTCCGCGGGGTTTAATTTGTCTTCTATTTTTTCTCGCTGAGCGATGCCTAGCTTGCTTTGGCCTGCAGGCTTTCATCAGGGTCGCGCAGGACATAACCGCGGCCCCAGACCGTTTCGATATAGTTGTCTCCGGCGGTTGCCGCCGCAAGCTTTTTGCGAAGTTTACAGACGAAAACGTCGATAATCTTGAGTTCCGGCTCGTCCATACCCCCATAGAGGTGGTTGAGGAACATTTCCTTCGTGAGTGTCGTTCCCTTGCGCAGGCTGAGAAGTTCCAGCATGCCGTATTCCTTGCCGGTCAGATGCAGTCTCTGGCCGCTGACCTCGACAGATTTGGAATCCAGGTTGACGGTAAGTTTACCGGTCTGGATCGTCGATTGCGCATGTCCTTTTGACCGACGAACGATTGCATGAATACGTGCAACAAGTTCATCTTTATTAAAAGGCTTGGTCAGGTAATCATCCGCGCCGAAGCCCAATCCTTTAACCTTATCATCAGGTTCGGACATTCCGGACAGGATGAGAATGGGCGTTGATACCTTAGCCGTACGAAGCTTTTTCAAGACGTCGTAACCTGACATGTCAGGCAGGCCCAAATCCAGTATAATAATGTCGTAGTCGTAGAGTTTACCGAGATCCACGCCCTCTTCACCGAGGTCGGTCGTGTAAACATTAAGGCCCTCTGCGCTCAGCATCAATTCGATGCCACGAGCCATAGAGCTATCGTCTTCTATCAATAGTACCCGCATATATTGTACCTCCTGAACGCAACTATTATTAATAACTTAACTTAACAATTAGTTAAAACAAAAGATAAAAATTAACTATCTTTATTAACTTCGGTTTACGGCATTTACGAAACATTAAATTGTATCGGGCACAATGGCTTAACCAACGATTTCTTGGTTAGTATAAAAGGACCGGCGGAGCGTCATTCGTGCAAAATATAATTTCAGAAATTAACCGGGTTCCAACGTCTCAATATTATGGCCGTGTGGCCGCAATTCAGGGCTTGCTGGTCGAAATCGGTGGGATCCAGAGACATTTGAGTATCGGCAGCCGGGTTAATCTCCGCGCCCGTGATGGCGGCCGTGTTAAATGCGAGGTCGTGGGATTTCGTGACGAGCGTGCCTTGTTGATGCCCTTTGGCGCGCTGGAAGGCATCGGCATCGGCTGCAAGGCGGAAATTGCCGAGCGGGATCCCGTCGTTTATCCGAATGCAAGCTGGCTGGGGCGTGTCGTAAACGCCATGGGCGAACCTATTGATGGTGGGCCGCCCCTCACCGCCGGGAGTGAGCCCGTTCCATTTCGGAATGCGCCGCCACCCGCGCATGCGCGTCAGCGGGTGGGAGAGAAGATTGATCTCGGCGTCAGGGCATTGAACGCATTTATAACGTGCTGCCGTGGCCAGCGCATGGGCATTTTCGCCGGATCAGGTGTTGGAAAGTCCGTTCTTTTTTCGATGTTGGCCCGGAATACCGCGGCGGACATCAATGTGATCGGCCTGATCGGCGAACGCGGTCGCGAGGTTCAGGAATTTATCAAGGACGACCTTGGTGTAGAAGGATTGAAAAAAAGCATCGTTGTTGTGGCAACGTCGGATGAATCCGCGCTGATGCGCCGGCAGGCGGCTTATCTTACGCTATCTCTCGCTGAATATTTTCGCGACCGGGAAAATGACGTTCTCTGTCTTATGGACAGCGTCACACGCTTTGCAATGGCGCAACGGGATATTGGTCTGTCCGGCGGAGAGCCGCCAACAAGCAAGGGCTATACGCCTACTGTCTTCAGCGAATTGCCGAAACTGCTTGAGCGCGCAGGGCCGGGGGCCGGAAAAGGAAGCATTACCGGTCTTTTCACCGTGCTTGTCGAAGGCGACGACCATAATGAGCCTGTGGCGGATGCAGTTCGCGGCATTTTGGATGGTCATATCGTGATGGAGCGGCAAATCGCCGAGCGCGGCCGCTATCCCGCTATCAATGTGCTCAAGTCCATCTCACGGACGATGCCCGGATGCAATACTGACGAAGAGAACGCGATTATTACGAAAGCGAAGCAATATCTGGCAACCTATGAGGATATGGCCGAGATGATCCGACTTGGCGCCTACCGGCGCGGGACCGATCCGCTGGTGGATGAGGCTATACATTTTTTCCCCATGCTGGAGGAATTCATGAGCCAGGGGAAGCAGGAAAGAACCAGCCTTCCAGAGTGCTTTGCGGCGCTATCCGAGATTCTGGAGCGGCATCCGGAACTTGAAACCGCGTGATGCTGCATGCCTGACGCAACAACGGCAGAAAGAAAATGAAGGGATTACAAAATCTAATCCGGGTCCATAAATGGAAGCTCGATGAAAAGCGGCGCGAACTTGCCGATTTCGAAAGTCTGCGGGCGGAATTCGTCAAACAGCTTCGGACGTTGGAAGAGGAGCAGAAAAAAGAGCAGGAAGTGGCGGGGAGCAATCCTGAGGTCGGATTTTCATTCGCAAATTATGCCGCGGCAGCCAAGCAAAAACGGGACAATATAAGGGCCAGCATTGAGGAGGTGGATAGCAAGATTGCCGAACTTAATGATGAGGTGTCGGATTGCTATCAGGAACTCAAGAAATATCAGGTCGCATTAGATGCACGCGGGGTTCGGGAGAAATACGAGCGTAACCGGATCGAACAGATGGGCCTGGATGAAATCGCCATCGAGCTGCATCGGCGAAAAAGCGGCATGAAATAGCTCTTTCGGCTATTTTCTTTACATCCGATCCATTTGCCCTGCGCCCCTTAAAGAAACTGATCAGGTCAGCATCCCCATAACCGCGGCGCAGGGGCTGTTACTTGCTGCCGATATGGATTTCGTTGCGCTCTTTCGCGAGCCTGATCTGTTTCTGACGATCTGCAAACCGCTTTTTCTGATCCGGGCTCAGGCTGTCATGGCAACGCGGGCAAGACACGCCCTCGATATAAAGCGGCGAGGCCTTTTCCTCTTCGGTAATTGGGTAGCGGCAGGCGTAGCATTGATCATAAGACCCTTTTTCAAGGTCGTGATTGACGGTCACCCGCTGGTCAAAGACGAAGCATTCGCCTTCCCAACTGCTGTTCTTTTTCGGAACTTCTTCAAGATACTGCAGGATGCCGCCTTCCAGGTGATAGACATTCTCGAACCCTTTCGAGAGGAGGTAGGATGTCGATTTTTCACAGCGAATGCCACCTGTGCAAAACATGGCGATTTTCTTGTCGCGAACCGGATCGAGTTTTTCCTCGACAAATTTCTTGAACTCGCGAAAGGTTTTGGTCTCCGGATTGATGGCGCCCCTGAAGGTCCCGACTTCCACTTCATAGTCGTTGCGCGTATCGATCAACAAGATGTCCGGCTCACTGATAAGGCTGTCCCAGTCTTTCGGTTTGACATAGGTGCCGACGGCCTCACGCGGATTGAGTCCCGGTGCCCCGAGGGTCACGATCTCTTTCTTTAGGCGGACCTTCATCCGGTAAAATGGCTGCTTTTCGTAGAGCGCTTCCTTGTGCTGCAGGTCTTTGAAACGGGTATCGGCCTTGAGAAATCCGAGGAGCGCGTCAATCGCCTCGCGCGTTCCGGAGACTGTGCCGTTGATACCCTCTTCGGCAAGTAGAAGTGTTCCTTGAATGCCATTTCGCTGGCAGAGGTCGAGCAGCTTGCCCTGCAGTTCCTCGTAGTCGGGCAGGGCTACAAATTTATAGAGCGCGGCGACGACAAACATTTTCTGATTTCCAATAGTTTCGAATTTGCTCGCGAATATGGCGTAGCGGCCGCGATCTATCAAGATCGAATGTTGAGTGGCGAAAGATGAATTTATCTGCAAAATGCTCTGCAGGGGGAGGAAAAGTGAATTATGACCCGGACTGAATTTGATAGTTTTTGCGAAACCCTCCCGGCGGCCACAAATGTTGTGCAATGGGGGAATGCGTCCGTCTGGAAGATCGGAGGGAAGATTTTCGCTATATGCTCGCATTGGGGAGCGGGAGAGACGGAAAAAATCAGCTTTAAATGCAGCGATCTGGCCTATGCCATTCTTGTCGAGCAGGAGGGGATCATTCCCGCACCCTATCTTGCCCGCGCCAAATGGGTTCAAATCACCTCGGCGGACGCCATGACCGACGAAGATATCAAGCTGTATATCAGGGAGGCATATACGATTATCAGCGCCAAGCTGACAAAGGCTGTGCGGAAGGAGCTTGGTATTTAGGCCTGACTTTCAGGCTCATTCCCCCTTTCCCATTCGGCGAGAGGATCAATGGGGAAGGGGGTTGTCGTCTTGAAGATGAGCTGCCCTTTCAGGCCGGAAATTTCCATATGTTCATTGAACAACTTGCCGATATGAAGCCGCATGTCCTCCGGGACATCTTTATGGCTCCGGATCGCCAGATTAAACTGTTGTCTTTTGAACAGACCGTCAAGCTGCATCTGACCCGATTTTGAAAGATTGAGTTCAATGACGAAACGGGTCGTTTCCTCGCCTGCGACCATGTCGTCGTTACCTTGGCGCTGACGATAGAACATGCGCACCTGACGAAGGTTCGAGCCGTCGAAGAAAGGAAAGTTGAGGCTCTTCCAATCCTGTCCGCCCGCCTCGTTTTGCAACCTGGAAAATGTCGAGAAATCGTCATCGAGAGCTTGCAGTAACGGCGTGCGGCCGGCCGCCCGCAGCGCCTGCGTAAATTCCTGGCCCAGCCATTTCTCGATCGAGCCGAGATTGAGGGCCGCCATAAAGAAGAGAAGGGCATTTGACAGCTGCGCATTTGCCTGCGGCATCATCTGGCTAATGACGGTCTGGGCCACGATAGGATCTTGCCGCGCGACCAAATTTAACGCCTCGCGCAGATTATGCCATTCGCCCATAAGCGCGAGCTTTGGCTGGTGCGCACCGGGCTGCTGGATTTCCGATCCCGGTAGGGGAAAAACGGCAATCTCGTCGGCGATGGCGAACTGAACATTTGTTCCGGCCGTCGGCGGTGCCGACGTGTTGTACGAAATCATACCCATCGGCGTTTGCAGTGTAACCCGCGAAAAGCCGTTACTATTCGGCATCCTTGCGAGTGCGATGACGGTTCCCTGAAATATATCCCCGCGTGGCTGCAATGTGCCGCCCGATTGTTGTGGGCGGACGATAAGGTTGATTTTTTCGCCCGAAGCGAGCGAGATTCGATCTGTTGCGTTCCCGGCGGATTCCCTTGCCCGCGCGCTGAATATCTCTGCTTCAAATATTTGGTTTGGTGCCGCGGCCGGTCCCTGTCCTGTCGCCGGAGAGCCGGTAGTATGACCCTTAGCTGGCGTCAGAGACGGGCTATGATACCGCTGATAAACGGCAAGTCCTTGCGGATTTGCGCGAGGCGCACTATCCGCCTGAACGCCGGTCGCGCCATTCGGCGCAACGAGAGTCGCATTTTTGGGCGACGGAGGAAGCGTAGCCGCCGAAGACGTGGTCTGTGCCGGCGTGCCTTGGGCTGTCGGTTCCGGGCCGCTTTTCACGCCGGGAGAAATAGCCGCAGTCAGATTTTGCAATCCCGATTTCAGCTCGGCCGGATGCAGTTGCCCCGCCTTAATATAACCCTCAGCGGTAGAGAGCGCTTTTTCGACGGTTGGCAAAAGCCGTACTTCCAGAGGCGGCGCAAGGTCTTTGCCATTCAAGACAAGCAGCCGAGCCATTATGATATCCTGCAGCTCCGTCACTTCAAAAACGATATGGCTGCCGACGGTCAGCGGCGTTGGCGTGGTAATTCGGAAGTTGCCGAACGCGGTGTGCAAAATCACATTTTCACTTGTCGACTTTGCCATGACGATGGCGTTGACAAGCATGTCTTCGCTGAGCACCGGCGCGGCGGCCTTCGGGGGCGCGGTTCCGGCCGGCAATCCGCTCTCCTGTCCTGCCGGAGTCGCGGGACTTGCCGGGGCGACAGGTCCCTGACCGCTGGACGGTGATGTCGCCGTTCCGGCCAGAGCCGGCGGGACGCCAGAAGTTGAGCGCAAACCACTCATGTCATGCTACTGCATTGCTATGCAGTCTCCTTGATAATGTATCGGGCGAGATCATCGACGGAGCCCGCGGCGCGGCTGTTCGGATATCGCGTCATAAGCCCGGCCTGCGCGCGGATCGCGCTTGAAACTTTTTCATCAATTTCAACAATCCCCGCAAGCGGCGGTTCTATATGAAGGAAGTTCCGGCAGGCGCTCAACAGCTTGTCATAGATTTTCTGTCCTTCGGCCATCGATTTGGCCATGTTGACAAGAATGCGCAAATCGGCACCAGGCGATAGCTGGGAGGTGACTTTTATATAGGCATAGGCATCGGTAAGGGACGTCGGATCGCCGGTCGTCACCACCAGTTTCGGTCCCAACCCGTTGGACAGGGTCCTGACAGCATCGTCGATGCCGGCGCCGAGATCGAGAATGATGTAGTCGTAGCTTTCGCCAAGGGCCGCGAGATCTTCTCGAATTTTTTTGAGGTCCGGAACGGACAGGGCGCCGAGCGAACCGGAACCGGAACGTCCGGCGATCAGATCGAACCCGCCTTCCGCGCAGTCAAAAATAACGTCCTTCAGCGCCATTTCGCCGGTTACCACCGTCGCAAGGTCGCGCTCGGGCATGATGCCGAGTTGTATGTCGACATTGGCAAGACCCACATCGCCATCAAAAAGCAGAACTTTCTTTCCGGCTTTTGCAAGCGCCTGGGTGAGGCTGACCGCGAGAACGGTCTTGCCGACGCCGCCCTTGCCCGAGGCAATCGTGATCAGATTATTTCCGGCTTCCTTTGTGGCGGGATGCCTCTGTGGCCGGTTGCGAAGGGGGGTTTCAGTCTGGATCATGATTTTACCTTGTCAAATTCCTTGCCGACTTCGGATCTGGTCGGGTCTCTGAGCAGAAGCCGGGCCAGGTTTACCGGATTGATTGTGTGAAGTCCGGTGGCGACGGATGAAGATACGCTTGCATAGGAGAAGCTGAGTTTGGCGGTATGCGCCGCCGTGAAAACCCCGCCGTAACGGCGTGTGGTGTCAAGCCGCGTTATAATCATGCGCCGTGCGCCAAGTGTTGCGAAACCTTCTGCGGTATCGCTCATTTCCGCCGTATCAGTACCGGCTGCGAGAACGGCGACCGGCTCTGCTTTTGCGGCCACAATATTCCGTGTGAGACTGGTAATCTCATCTTCGTCGTAAACATTGACACCGCCTGAGTCGATCAGGATATCCGCGCCATCCGGCAGTTTATCTTGACGCAAGAGCGACTTAAGCTGCTCAGGTGTTTCCGCCACATTAAGCTCGAACCCGAGAATATCCGTATAGGCCTTAAGCTGCTCAACCGCGCCGGCACGGCTGGTATCCGTCGTGATGATATGGACGCGGCGGCCCTCCATTTTCGCGGTGGCGGCAAATTTCGCGATTGTGATGGTCTTGCCGACGCCGGGCGGTCCGACCAGCATCATGGGTGCCGTGCGATCCGAAATGCGGGATGAGTATTTGAAATGGCTGTCCAGGGCGGCCGCGAGCGCCATTTCGGTATCCTCCGTCTCAACGGCGAGAGCCGATCGACAGAGTTTTTCGGCAAGCCGCGTCGGGATCCCGTGATAGGCCATGGACTGCACAAGGGATTCCATTTTCGGTGTGATCTTTATCTCCGCGGGTTTTGCTGCATGAGGAGAGGTCGGCATGTCGACCACGACATTACCGTTTGACCCGCTTTTGAGATTTTTCTGCTCCGGTCGGCTTGCTTCGATCTTCCAGTCCCTGTCCCAGTCCGCCGCCCAGCTATTGACGTTCGACGGCGCGCGGGTCTCAATCTGTTCGATCGCCGCCGTAAGCTGAACTTCTCCGGTTTCGGTGTTCTGGCTCGAAAGAATGATGGCTTCAGGTCCCATTTCCAAGCGCAGCTTGCTGATGGCCTTTTCCATGGTTTGGGCTGTATAGGTTTTTATCCGCATCTATTGCCGCCCTCAAACCTGCGCCAGAGTTTTGAGTCTGGCCTTGGGATGAATTTCATTCTGCGACATCACGACTGTTGACGGGCGGAACCGTTCGATAATCGACCGCACATAGGGACGGATCGCCGGGCTAGTCAGCATGACCGGATTATGC
Organism: Sneathiella chungangensis; assembly: GCF_009882935.1. Taxonomy (GTDB): domain Bacteria; phylum Pseudomonadota; class Alphaproteobacteria; order Sneathiellales; family Sneathiellaceae; genus Sneathiella; species Sneathiella chungangensis. The sequence goes on along the minus strand of NZ_WTVA01000014.1, from coordinate 44,404 downwards.
CCCTGATTAGCCAGGGTATCGAACACGTCTCTCACCCTAGCAATAAATTCCTGAAGCTGGCTTGGCGCCATGGAAAGCTGACGGTCATCGCCCTGACCAATAATGGCGTTGGCAAAATTCTGCTCCCATTGCGGAGACAGGGTGATGAGCGGGATATAGCCATCGTCGGCGGTATTGACAGCAGAAATCTGCCGGGACAGCCGCGCGCGAACATGTTCCGTAATGATGTTGATATTTTGCGAATATCCGGTTGCCTCCGAAATGCCTTCCAGAATTGTCGGAAGGTCGCGGATGGAGACGCGCTCGGAAAGCAGATTCTGCAAGATACGCTGAACACCGCTTACCGAGATATGGCTCGGGATCAAATCGGCGATAAGCTTTTGGTTGACGCTTGGCAGGTCGTCGAGCAGTTTCTGCGTTTCGGCGTAGGAGAGCAGGTCCGGCATGTGATCCTTCAGGATCTCGGTCAGATGCGTCGTGATCACAGTTGCCGGATCAACGATCGTGTAACCGCGGAACGATGCCTCTTCGCGCTGGCCCGTATCGACCCAGACCGCCGGCAGACCGAATGTCGGCTCTACCGTTTCCTCGCCCGGCAGATCGATATGCTGTCCTTGCGGATCCATAATCAGGAGATTGTTGGGCCGCACGTCACCGGCGCCAGCCTCGACCTCCTTGACGCGAACCAGGTAGTTGTTCGCCGGCAGCTGCATGTTATCGAGGATGCGCACGCTCGGCATGACGAAACCCATCTCGCTTGCGATCTGGCGGCGCAGCGCCTTTATCTGGTCGGTCAGGCGATACCCCTCCGTATCATTGATCAGCGAGAGAAGTCCGTAGCCGAGTTCGAGGCGCAGATCGTCGATGGCAAGCGCAGAGGAAATTGGCTCTTCTGCCGGCACCGCGGCTTTCTTGCTCTCCAGTTTCAGCTGTTCTTCCTCAACCAGTTTGGTTTCCTGCCGTCGATTGAGAACGAAGGCGGAATAGCCGATGCCACCAGCCAGGATCATGAAGGGGATCATGGGAACGCCAGGCAGCAACGACAGGCCGACGAGCAGGAAGGAGCTGACGCCGAGGGCACGGGGATAACCGCCAAGTTGGCCAAGCAGCGCTTTGTCCGTCGTTCCGATGACACCGCCGCGCGACACCAGCAGGCCGGCGGCGACAGAAACGATCAGGGCCGGAACCTGGCTGACGAGACCGTCACCGACGGTGAGCAGCGTATAGCTGTCGGCGGCGGCGGCGAAGGTCATGCCTTCCTGGGCGACGCCGATAATGATGCCGCCGATAATATTGATGAAGGTAATCAGCAGGCCGGCGATGGCGTCGCCGCGGACGAACTTGGATGCACCGTCCATTGCGCCGAAGAAACCGCTCTCATCCTCGAGGTCCTTGCGCCGCTTGCGGGCCGTATCTTCATTGATCATTCCGGCGGACAGGTCGGCATCGATTGCCATTTGCTTGCCGGGCATGGCATCCAGTGAGAAGCGGGCCGCGACTTCGGCGATACGTCCGGAACCCTTGGTGATGACTACGAAATTCACGAGCACCAGGATCGAGAATACGATAATGCCGATCACGAAATTTCCGCCCATCACGAAGCTGCCGAAGGCTTCGATCACATGGCCAGCCGCTTCGGGACCGGTATGTCCTTCGGAAAGGATCAATCGTGTAGAGGCGAGGTTGAGCGCGAGACGCAACATCGTCGCAATCAGCAGAACGGTCGGGAAGGAGCTGAAATCCAGTGGCTTCGAGATAAACAGGCAGGTCATCAGGATCACCACCGAGAAGGTGATGGAAATGGCCAGGCTGAAATCCAGCAGCCAGCTGGGCATCGGCAGGATCAGAACAATCAGGATGCAGACAACACCGAGTGCAAGACCGATATCGCTTCTTCCGACAATTTGCGTGAACCTATGCAGAAGTTCGTTGCCTCCCCGCGAGGCTTCTGCTGTTGATTGGGTTTCACTCATTTACGACGACTTTCCAAGGTTTGATGCTACTGTAATTCAGGCGCGTGCCTGATACCGGTTTTCACCGGCCGCCGCCGGCACGTCTACGCCGTCATCGGAATAGAGTTTCAACTTGTTGCGCAGAGTGCGTATGGAAATGCCGAGAATGTTGGCGGCATGGGTCCGGTTGCCAAAGCAGTGATCCAGCGTATTCAAAATGAGATCCTTTTCCACATCCGCGACCTTACGGCCCACAAGTGCCCCGGTTGCGGCGGCGCCGTTGATCGCAATATTTGCTGTGGCCCCGGCTTGTCCGGATGGGGTTGCCGATCCGTCGGGCATCAAGATTGCATCGCCGGTGATCACATCGCCCTGACAGAGAAGAACCGCACGATGTATCGTGTTTTCAAGTTCCCGCACGTTACCCCTCCATGGATTGGCTTTCAGTTTGGCCATGGCAGTCTCATCGATTTTGCGTTCGCTGAGTCCGTTCGACTCGGAGTATTTCTTCGCGAAATGACGGGACAGGACATCAATGTCAACCGGTCGCTCGCGAAGAGGAGGGATTTTGAGCGTCACGACGTTCAACCGGAAGAGCAGGTCTTCGCGGAAAGTTTTCTCGGCAACGGCCTCCGCAAGATCGCGGTTGGATGTTGCTATGATGCGGATGTCGACGGGTACCGGCTTCGTGCCGCCAACACGGTCGATCATTTTTTCCTGGATGGCGCGCAGCAGTTTCGCCTGAAGCTGGATGTCCATTTCGCTGATTTCGTCCAGAAGAAGCGTGCCGCCGTTCGCTTCCTCAAACTTGCCGACGCGGCGTGCGATTGCGCCGGTAAAGGCTCCCTTTTCGTGGCCGAACAGCTCGGATTCGAGGAGGTTTTCCGGAATTGCAGCGCAGTTGACGCAGACGAAGGGCTTATCCGCACGGTTGCTGTGCGTATGTAGATAACTTGCCATCACTTCCTTGCCGGTTCCCGTTTCGCCATTTATCAAAACAGACGCCGATGAGGGGGCAATCTGTTCGGCAAGGGAAACGACGTCTTTCATCGTCGGATCGGCAAAGACAAGTTTGTTGTTTTCCTGCGATACCGCTTCAAGAACGGCGGCAATCAGTTCCGGATCGGGGGGCAGCGGCAGAAATTCTTTGGCGCCGGCCCGGATCGCGTTCGCGGCCGCTGTGGCATCCGTATTCACGCCGCAGGCAATCACGGGAAGATTGATCCGCTCGCTGGCGAGCATGGAGACCAAGTTCCGAATAGGCAGGTTGACATCGATCATAGCCATATCCGCGCCTTTGCCCGCACGCAAGGATGCCATCGCCATCTCGATATCGTCCACTTGGCTGACCTTGGCGCCACGCGACATTGCGATCTGGCTGGCGGCGCCAATTTGACCATTCAGGGAACCAATTATAAGCAACCTCATCGACTTACTCTCCTAAAGACTTAACTGTAGTACTGCACGCGGCTTGCGGGCGGCAGCAGGGTATTTAACAACATTTCAAGGCGGCGCGGATTTTCCTGCCGTCCGATTGACGCGGCACCAAGCATGAACACCCGGTTCAGCAACACCTCTTCGGCGGAGTTGCGTTCGAGCTTCGATGCCAGCGGGTTGAAGAACATATTGGCAAGGACTGCGCCGTAAAAGGTGGTGAGCAACGCCACGGCCATTGCGGGGCCAATGCTAGAAGGATCATTCAGATTGCCGAGCATTTGAACCAGGCCGACAAGCGTTCCGATAAGACCCATGGCCGGCGCAACCTCGGCGGCCTTGCGAAGGACGCCGGAGCAGGAATTATGTCGCGCAATCATACCATTCAGGTCATTTTGCAAGATGCGGTTTACCTCTTCCGCCGGGAGACCGTCGACCACGAGTTGCAGAGATTTCCGCTGGAAGCTTTCGGCCTCGAGAGATTGCAGGTAATTCTGCAAATGCAATACACCCTTGCCGCGACATTTGTCGGCAAGATCGAGCATGGAATAGGCGGCGAAATCCGGCGTCATGTTGCGCGTGAACAGAGTGTTCAAAATCAGCTTTTGCGCCCGGATAACATCGTTCAGAGAAAAGCTGATGGTCGTCACAAGGAAGGTTCCGCCGAGCACCAGCAGAACCGACGGCAAATTGAAGAATGAGCCGATCGAGCCGCCAAGCAGCACGGCGCCGGTAACCAGCGTAAAGCTGCCGAACAGACCCAGAACCGTTGCTAAATCAATTTTACTCACTGCGATATCCGTTTCTAGCGGCGATCCGCCTTGATGATTTCCGTCATGGTCACGCCCAAGCGGTCTTCCACGACAACGACTTCACCACGGGCAACCAGCCGGTTGTTGACATAAATATCGATGGCCTCGCCGACCTTGCGGTCAAGTTCAATCACGGCGCCACGACCAAGCTTGAGAAGCTGGCTGACACGCATCCGCGACTTGCCGAGTACGGCGGTAACATGAACCGGAATATCGAAGACGGCCTCAAGGTCGGCCGCCGTGCGGGCGATCTCGGTATCCTCCTCCGCGTTGAAGCTGCCGACGACGTTGTCGTCCGCGCCGTCATCCGCGATTGCTACATCCGTTTCCGGTGCCGGTGTTTTGCCAAGATCCTCTAGATCGAGTTCTTCATCATCTGCCACGTTCTTACTCCTTAAACCTGATCAGCTATCGGCTGATCCAAATGATCCGCTGTGTTTTTCTGCTGTGGGCCGGCGGAACGGATGAAGCGGGAAATCACTTCGTCGAGACGATGCTGAATATCGCTCAGGCGCCGTTCCGTCCCGCCATCAGCCCATTCAACCCGGCAATCGCCGGCGGCCGCCTCGTCATCGGGCAGCAGAATAATATTTCCCTGGAAGCCGGCCCGGCTCGTGATGTCATCTATTTTTTCTGCAATTCGCTGACAGATGTCGTCATTTGCCCGGATGACGATACGCGGTTCGTCATGCAGATCGGCAAGGCATTCTTCAATCAGCTTTCGCACTTCCATGTCAGGCGCCAGTTCTATCAGCGCCGGTGCAAGCTTTGACGCCAACACCAATGCCAGGCTTGCGGCTTCCTGTTTGAGAGTGTTGATTTTTGCGTCATGGGTGTCGAGAAGCTGCTTGAGCTGATGACTGATCGTGCCCATGGTGCCGGCAATGGCGGTTTCAATGCCTTCGAGAGACCGACCCTGTCCTTCGCGAACGCCGTTCTCAAAAGCCTCAGCCTTGAGCGCGGCGATGTCACTTTCCGTGAAAACGGCTTCTTCGCGCTCGACAGGCTTCGCCGCCGCCTTTCGGGAGGCGCTTTCGGAACCGAATTCGGTATCGAACAGAAATCTGTTGGTTACTGCCATTTGGGATTGCATCCTAGTAAATAAGTTCGTCTTCGCCGCCACTGTCAGCGAGCATGATTTCGCCGTTGTCGGCGAGTTCCTTGGCAATGTTGACGATCTCCATCTGCGCCTCATCGACATCCCTCAGGCGAACCGGGCCCATTGCCTCCATGTCCTCGCGCAGGATCTTGGCGGCACGTTCCGACATATTGGTGAAGAAGAGATCGCGCAGGCTTTCCGACGCGCCTTTAAGGCAGATGCCCAGGCGTTCCTTGTCGACGTTGCGAAGCAGGGTCTGCACGCCCGCCGGATCGAGCTTGAGAAGGTCTTCGAAGGTGAACATCAATGCCTTGATTTTCTCAGCTGAATCCCGGTTCCGCTCTTCCAGGGCAGAAATAAACCGCCCTTCGGTATTGCGGTCGAAATTGTTGAAAATTTCCGCCATCATTTCGTGGCTGTCGCGCTTGTTGGTTTTCGCAAGATTGCTCATGAATTCGCTGCGAAGAGTGTCCTCGATCTTGTCGAGAACTTCCTTTTGCACCGATTCCATCTGCAGCATCCGGTTGACCACCTCAAGGGAGAAATCTTCCGGCAGGGTGGAAAGAACCTTGGCCGCATGGCCCGGATTGATTTTACTCATCACCACGGCGACAGTCTGCGGATATTCATTCTTGAGATAATTGGCGAGGACCTGCTCGTTCACATTTGCGAGCTTGTCCCACATGGTGCGGCCGGCGGGGCCACGGATTTCCTCCATAATGCCTTCGACCCGGTCGCCGGACAGCGCTTTCATCAGCAGGCGTTCTGTCGCCTCATAGCTGCCGACGATGTTTCCCGTCGAGGAAATCTTGCTCGCGAATTCCACGAACAGGGCCTCCATGACACTGGAAGAAACCGAACCGAGATTGGACATCGCCTGGGAAATCTCCTTGATTTCCTCTTCATCAAGGCGCGTCCAAAGCTCCTTGGTATGCTCGTCGCCGAGCGCCAGCATCATGATGGCGGCCTTGTCGGGTCCGTTTAGATATTTTGCATCATTGATAACCATGGAATGACGTTCCCTTATGCGTCGTGATAGAGCCAGCTTCGAAGAATGGAAATTGCTTCATCCGGATGCTTGTCGACAATTTCACTGACCTTGTTCAAGGCGGAGGTTTTGACCTGACCGTCGACCTTGTCGATGTCGATCAGACTATCAACTTCGTTGAGGGTTTCGGATCTGGGCGCGCCCTCGCCTCCGGCGGCCTGGCTTTGACTATGTCCGATTGCTGGTACAGCGCCCCCACCGGGAAGGGCGGCAGCGGTTGCTGCGCCGCCACCGGGGGCGGCAAGCGCCGGTGTTGCGCCGCCCACGGCAAGCGCGCGGTTTAATAGCGGCCGTACAACCAGGAGCAACGCCAGGATCGCAACAATGACCAGAACGCCCATTTCGCCCATTTTGAAGAGGTCCGACTTGGTCAGACCCATGAAGATCTCGTCGGTGATGATTTCCTCGTCAGAGAAACTGTCGATGACTTCGACGAATGGCATGTTGACGACTTCGACGACATCGCCACGTTCCTCATCGAAGCCGATGGTAGATTTTACAAGGCGGCTGACCTGGGCGAGAGCGGCGTCATCGAGAGACTGGTAACTCCGTGTTCCGTCTGCGGCGACTTCGGTGCGGCCATTCACCAGGACCGCGACAGTCAGGCGCCGCACAGGCCCGCTTTCGCGTACCTCTGTCGTCACCGTTTTGGAAATCTCGTAGTTGACGGTTTCTTCCGTACGGGACGCCGCGTTTTTGGAGCTTGAACCGGCGCCGTTGTCGGCTCCCGCCTCGGGTAGATTATTCGCGACCGATACGGCCGGATCGTTGGAAATTCCCTCGTTCGAGGTGCTGTTCTCTTCCACCAGTTGCGAGGACCGAACGACCTGGCTGTCAGGGTCGTAGGTTTCCGATTGTATTGTACGCTGATCGAAATCCATGACGGCACTGACCTCGGCCCGGACATTTCCGGTACCCAGCGATTTCTCAAGGAGCTGCTCGATCTGTTCCTTCAGGCGGCTTTCATAGGCAATCCGCTTGAAATCATTTTGTGAGCTGAAGCCGGTGCCCGGTGTTTCCTTGCCATCACCCCGCGCCAACAGGTTGCCGTTTTCATCAACGATGGAGATATGCGATGGTGACAAGGAAGGAACGGCGGAGGCGGTCATATGCTGGATGGCGGCAATCTGGTCGTCTGTCAGACGCCCGCGGCCGTTTAGCTTCAGGACAATGGACGCGCTTGCCTCTCTCTTGTCGCGGCTGAAAACCTCGCGCTTGGGCAGAACCAGATGCACGCGTGCCGCAGAGACGTTATTCAATGCGCGGATGGTGCGGGCAAGTTCCCCTTCGAGGGCGCGGACGAAATTAACATTCTGAACGAAGCTGGTCGTGCCGAAGGTGTCAGAATTGTCGAAGATTTCATAGCCGACGGAGCCGCCTGTCGGCAGACCGGCTTCCGCCATCTTCAGGCGAACCAGAGCCACCTGCTCATCCGGGATAAGGACGTCGCGTCCGTTGGCGGAAACCTGGAAAGGGATATTGTCGGCCTCAAGCTTTGAAACGATCGCCGCCGAGTCCGCTGGCTCCAGTCCGCCGTAAAGCAATGCGTAATCCGGGCTGCTGATGCGGGTGGCCATCAACATGATCAAAGCAATCAGTCCAACCGCAACGCCACCAAGTATGATGACCCTTACTGTTCCCAAACTCTGAAGAAGCTGGCTTAATCCGTTCACGGGGTGCCCCACTCAATTAAAATATGCGTAAAATTTATTCCACTTCATGAAAGATACTGGGAGGAGATAAACAACTGGTTAACGGCAGGCAAAATTTGCCGGGTAGGTGGAAATTTTTGCCTACCCCATTTTTGCGGCATTTTCGAAACTGCGCCGCTAACTCGTCAACGTCCGGGGCTTTGGGTAAAAAATAAAAGCCCGGTACAAGGCCGGGCTTTTTTGAAAAGGGCTTAATGAGTGACTTAACTAGTCATTTTTATAAACGGACTCATTGGGACGGTAATCCTGTATCCGGGTAGTCCGAAGACCCGGCAGGCCATGTTTGTCGATCGCTTTCTGCCAGGACAGGAATTCTTCCACAGAGAGCGTATAACGCCGGCAAGCATCGTCCAGACTGATAAGCCCGCCACGAACAGCGGCGACAACTTCAGCCTTCCGCCGGATCACCCATCTCTTGGTGTCCTTTGGCGGCAGATCATGAATCGTCATTGGCTGACCATCCAGACCAATTATCCGATTTACCTTGCGGTCCATTTGCGACTGCATCTGCACACTACCTCATACTTACGTTTTGTCTTGAACTGAGATCATATGCTCTTCGATTTAACAAACAGCTAATGAGGTTGGTTAATTTTATCTTCATGGCAAGAAAGGGAAATTTCCGGCCATGAAGATAATTATCCAGACCTAGTTTTTACTATCGCTTCAAGCGGATCAGCTCTTCCAGCATTTCATCTGCAGTTGTGATGATCTTGCCCGCCGCCGAATAGGAACGCTGCGTGATGATCATACGGGTGAATTCCTCCGCGATATCGACCGTAGAGGCTTCAGTAGCGGACGAGATAATCTTGCCGGCGCCGCCTAATGTTGCTTCACGCAGAGTGAAGGTTCCGGATTCTGGCGTTTCGTCATAGGCGTTGCCGTCGCGGTTCGTCAGCCCATTCGGATTGGCGAAAGTAGCGACCGGAATTTTGTAGATCTCCTTCGACGTACCATTATCGAATTTCGCGATCACCGTGCCTTCTTCATCGATGAACACCGAATTAAAGGCACCGAACAGCGCGCCGTTCACTTCCGAGGAAACGAGCTCGGAGTTGGAGGCAAACTGGGTGAAGCCGTCTGACTGACCATCTGTACCAAAGTTCAACGTAATCGCCTGCGGGGTATCAATGCCCAGGGCAGCGGTCCAGGGGATCGTGACCGTGTTTGAAAGGGTTGTTGAACCCGCATCCAATGATCCATCTGAGTTAAAAGCGACGATATCCGAAGACAGCATGTCCTCATTACCGTCACCATCAATGTCCGACGTAATTTCGACCGTCCATTCATTCGGCGTCCCGCCTGACCCCGTCCGGAGGAAGTTAAAGGTGATGCTGTGAGCAGATCCCATGCTGTCATAAACCTGGAAGGAGCGAACAAAATGTGGGTCGACGGTTCCATTGGTCATGTCACCGGCGACATAGCCCGCGCCGTATGTGGTCTGGTCGGACGAAAGGTTGGCCTTCAGGTTAATAGTCGAAGTGGCTTCGGCGTTACCGGTAAGTCCCGTGATATTAACCGGAGACAGCGCCGCCAGGTCTGACTGGTTGGCGGGAATATTGCCATCCGGGTCTATTTCCCAGCCTTGCAGATAGTATCCTTGCGCGTTGCGCAGCAGGCCTGTTGCATCCGGCTCGAAGGTGCCCGCGCGTGTATAGACATAGTTGCCGCCCGAAGAGGTCGGATCGGCGGTTGTCGACACAACGAAGAAACCATCACCGGCAATCGCCATATGGGTTGTTGAATCAGATGCCGTGATCAGGCCCTGCTGATCAATCTGCGCACGCGGATGAACGAGAACACCGCCCGCGGAATAGGTGGTGTCGGTCGCGCTCTCCGTCACGAGGGTCGAGAAGATCGCATTGGTGCCTTTGTAACCAATCGTGTTCGTATTCGAAATATTATCCGAGATGGTCGCCATCGCCGTAGATTGCGCGGCCAGTCCCGAGACACCGGAAAACATTGCTGCTGTTAAACTCATTTTCTCTCTCCTATATTACCGCCCGCCTTATGCGTGGCGAAGGCGTATTGGGTTGGCCGCGGTCAAGCGGACGGTTCTGTTGTCTTCGGTTGTGTTACGGAAATGATGTAGCCAAGGCCGATCGGCACATCGCCGACCTTCATGACGGGTTCGCCATTGACAGTTTCGACGCTTGTCGCAATGCCTTCGAAGCTGTAGCCGACGCTGACATCATTGCCGCCAGCGGTTTCCGCCGTCACGACGAGATAATAAGCGCCATCGTCCGCCGGAGTGCCATTCGACTTGACGCCGTCCCAGTGATACTGCTGTTCGCCCGACGGGGCGCCTTCCGTCGTTTCGGAATAGACGATCGAGCCATCCTGACTATAAATATCATACTTCACGGTGGCTGCCGCGCTGCCAAGATCGATGTTCCAGGTCGCCTCGCCATCGCTTAGCGCGGACACATTCAGATTGGTGCCGATAGACTTGCCGAGATAATTGATCATTGTCGCGCCCATCAAATTCTGCTGCGACATCTGCTCGAGTTTAACAAGCGCTTCCAGATTCTGGTTGGTTGCGATCGACTGCTCGACGTTCGTGAAATTCACCAATTGGTTGGTAAATTCGGTCGAGTCCGTTGGGTTGAGCGGATCCTGATGGGTCAGCTGTGTCGTCAGCAACGTCAGGAAGTCATCGAAATTGCTGGCCAGGTTCGTTTGCGCCGTCGCGGCGGCGCTCTGTTGAAGCTGGGACGTGGAGGTTATTTCCGTCATGATTCTATACTCACTTTCTGGAAATCAATTCATTCTATTAATTATCTAAACCTGGATATCGAGGCCGCCGTCGGTATTTGACCTGTTTCCGATTGCCTGCAACGGCATATCGGACATCACGCCGTTGTCGCCGTTGTCGTCAGCCGGAAGACCGTAATTTGCAAAGTTCCGTCCCTCACCTTGGCTGTCCTGCCCGTTTTGGCGAAGACCGAAGTTGAGGCTATTGGAGCCTGTGTCAAAACCGGCATCCTGAAGCGCCCGCTCCAGGCTGCGTGCATCGCGCTGCAACAGATCGAGTGTCTCCTGCTTGTCGACTGAGACAACCGCAAGAACGCGTCCGTCATGACCGATATCGAGCTTGACTTCAACGCGCCCAAGTTCGGATGGATGCAAACTGATCTTAATCCGATCATGCCCTTCCTTGATGGCGGCGCTGATATGGGTGGAAATCTGTTCGGCAACCGGCAAATGGGCAGTAGTGCGCGCTGCATTGGCGGCTTGGCTGGCATTATTTGCCGCGGTCGCATCGACGCCCTGAACTGAGCCGGTAGGCACGGCCGGCATCGACGGATTTGTACCGTCAGCCGAAACGCCATGCGCACCAGTGGAAATGCCCTGCATTGCCTGTGGCGTCGCGGTCTCAACGTCCGCCGACGCGAAGGACGCAGCATTCACGCCCGAAGATGCCGGATTATTTGTCATGGAGGCGGTCACCAGGTTGGTGCTGCTGGCGAGGGCTGACTGGAAACTTTGCTGCTGCTTTGTTGCGGTCAGGCTGATCTTGCCTTTACCATCCTGAAGCATTTCCGCAATTTTCGCCGACAGGATGTCCTTCTCACTCATCTTTGCGGCGGCTTCCGCCCGGACAACGTCAAGGGCCTTTGTCGGCGCCACGGCCGTTTGTGTTTCTGATGAGGCCGTGACCGCTGCTTTCTCATTGCCGGCTGTTGGCGATGCGGTAGTCGTCTTGGATGATTTTGCCGGTTCGGTCTGATTTGACGCCGCAGGCGCCAGGCCGGAATTCGTCACGGCGGCTTCCGCCTTCTTCGTCTCACTTCCAGCGGTCTCGGGCTTCTTGACCGACTCTGTTGCGGCTCCGTTGGCTTTCGCTGCCTCGACCGAGTTAGGAACGTCTTCACCCGTGCCCGCGCCATACAGCTGGCCCTGTGCTGCCGTGGCGACCGGGTTTGCCGTAGCGGCAGGTGCGTTGTTGTTCGCAGATGTTGCCGCCGCCGCCGGAGGTGTCGGCAGGACCGACGCGTCAGTAGCGGCCACAGAGGAGGTTTCAGCGGTGCCCTTCGTCGTGGAGGAGGGGTCTTGCGTCTTTGTAGAGTCCGCAGGAGACGCTGCATCGGTTGTCTTGCCGGTCTCGGTGGAGGCTTCTTTATGCGTCGGCTTTTCGGCCGCGGAATTATGATTATCGGACGACTCCTTCGCCGGCGTTTCGGCAGGTGCAGGATCGGCCGCGTCCTTTCTCGCGGGAGGATCGTTTTTCGCTGCGGGCTCGTTCAGGAAATTTGCAAATTCCTCGCCGTCGTCCCGGCGCGTCTCGTTGTCGCGGCGCGGCGGCTCTGTCGTCGTTCCCAGTATCTGCCCAACATCCATGGCTCGTCTCTCGTTCTGTTATTGTGTTGCCGCAAGGCGCGGCTTGCTCGCTGTAAAATAAGCAAAGAACGGGCCAGTTTTACAAAATATGAAAAACATATATAAAACAATAGTTTATAAATATCGGATTATCACCGACGGGGAAAAATTATCCGGTTTGCGCGGCGGCTTTCCACCCAGGTAAGACAAAATTGCCGCCTTCAATGTTTACGGGGGATGGCTCCATCACCTACGCAATTCGTTCATGGCGTCCATCGATATATAAAGAGTGGGAGGAATGAGCCAATCCAAGTTGGCACCATAATTGCTTCTATATAAGGCGAAATTAGAATTTGGTGACAAAACGGTTTATCCGGACATCAAGAGAATATGAGAAAAAGTACTGAAAAACAAAAGGTTATGCGAGATTTCCGAAACGGCTCTGCTGTCAATCGGGAAATTTCGCTCGGAATGTTTTGCCATGCTGAGGGCGATTTTTCCGTATCGACCCCCACGACCCTTCCTGCTTTGGAGCAACTGTCATGAGCCTGAATGCAATCTTGAACTCCGGTATCAGTGCAATGCTGGCGCACCAGACAGCACTCAATGTCACATCAACGAACATCGCCAATGTCCAGACGGAAGGCTATGCGCGGAAAACTGTTGAATACAGCGCCATTGCGCTGAACGGAATAGGGACCGGTGTTGAAATTTCCGAAGTGCGGCGCATTACGGATGAATTCATTGCCAAGGAGCTTCGGCTGGCGACCGCCGGATCTGAACAGTACAAGGCGATGTCACAGATCTATAACCAACTGCAGTCTTTGCTAGGTGATCCGGCGGAAAACAACTCCTTGACTGGCAAGCTGGACAGCCTCAATTCCGCCTTCGCGGCGCTTACGATTGATCCGACGATGGCTGTATCGCGCACAGCCGCGCTGGACGAGATCGCCAATTTCGGTATTGAGACGGATCGCCTCCTGACGAAGATACAGTCCCTTCGTAAGGAAGCGGACAACCATATCGCCAAGGAGATCGAAACGGTCAATGACGCCATATTGCGTATTCACGAACTGAATCTTGAAATCAAATCCGGTGTCCAGAGCAATCAGCCCGTCGGCGAACTCCTGGATCAGCGGGATCAGGCGCTCTCGGAAATCTCCAAGGTCATCGACATCAAAACCTATGCCATGTCCGACGGGGCGATCGCGGTCGTTACCGATGCCGGGCAGCAGCTTCTCGATTTTCAGCCGCGCCAGCTCGTTTATTCGCCGGCCGCGCAGGTCACGAGCGAGACGGTTTTCGGTCAAGTGACACTGAATGTTTACGACACGGAAAGCAAAACGATAGCGGCCACGGGCCTTCCTCTCGATCCTGAGCTGCAAAGCGGGTCGCTGCGTGGTTGGCTCGACATGCGCAATATGGAATTGCCGAACCTTGCCGCGCAGATCGGCGCGTTGGCTGCGGGCGTCGCGGAACAGTTCAATGCCGTTCATAATGCCAATATTTCCGTTCCGCCGCCGTCCGTAATGACGGGTGGCAATACGGGCGTCTTGGCGACGGATGCGCATGGATTTACCGGTCAGGCGACCTTCTACAGCTTCGATGCCAACAACAATATTGTCGCATCCTACACCGTCGATTTCGATAACCCCGGGACGACGACGATGGCCGATGTGATTGCCGAAGTGAATGGCGCGCTGGGTGCCGGAACGCTTACGCTGACCAACGGCGCTCTGACCATGACCGCGCAAGGGGGTGCGGCGGGTATCGGAATCGGCCAGGAAACGGCCAATCCGTCTGAGAGAGGCGGCCGTGGATTTGCCCATTTCTTCGGTATGAACAATCTGGTCAGCACGAAGATCAATTCGTCATATGACACCGGACTTGCGGCGGGCGATGCTCATGGGTTCACCGGGACGGCCATGCTTGAATTCATTGGTCCGAATGGAGAGCAGCCGATTTCGATGACGCTGGATTTCGGGGCGATCGGCGGAACGATGACCGATGTCGTCAATGCTATTAATGGCGGCATTGGCCCCTATACGACAGCATCTCTGGATGCCAACGGCGCGCTTGTTCTCAACAATGCGTCCGGGTTTGGAAATTACAAGATCAATGTTCTTTCCGATACGTCGGACCGTGGCGCGACTGGTGTGAGTTTTTCGGAAATGTTTGGCGTCGGTCTTAAATATCCCTCCGACGCGGGTCTTGAATTTATGGTGGACCCGGCAATCAACGGAAATCCGCAGCAGCTCGCAACCGCCATGATCGATCCGTCCGGTACGCCGGCGTTGACGTCCGCCGACAACCGGGGAGCGCTCGCTTTTCAGAATCTTGCAACGCAATCCGTCGCGTTCGATACCATCGGCGGACTGACGGGATCAACTGTATCTCTTGGCGATTACGCGGCGCAGATCCTCGCCAAATCCGGTCTGGATGCCGCCCGGGCGGAGAGCCTGCAGAGCGACCGCGCCGCGTTGACCAATGAATTTCAAAACCGGATGCAGGAAGTTTCCGGAGTTAATATGGATGAGGAACTGTCCAATCTCATCGTCTATCAGAACGCCTATAACGCCTCCGCGCGGATTATTACGACCGCGCGAGAGATGTATGACGTCCTGATCAATCTCGTTTAGGAGAAGAGCCATGACACGCATTTCGACGTTTCAGCAGAGCCAAACACTCATCAATGAAATGCTGAGGAGCCAGTCGAAGCTGGCAGACGCTCAGCGCCAAGTTTCCACCGGCCATGTCGCGGAGTATTACAAAGACATCCATATGGATGTTTCCAACCTTGCGGGTGCAAAGTCACTGCTTTCCCGACTGGAGCAGCATGAAGCGAATAATGGCAAGGTGATGAGCCGCCTTGCTCAGTATGACCAGGCGCTGGCCGGAATGGAAAATGCGGGCGGCGATGTCCTGTCCGCGGTGATGTCGACGATCAATACGGCGTCACCCCAGGGTCTTTACGGCACGATCGAAGGGGCGTTCGAGACAATCCTGAACTTCCTCAACAGCCAGAATACGGAAGGGTATCTGTTCGCCGGCTCAAACAGCGATGTTCCGCCGGTGGGCATCACGTCGATAAATGACCTGATGGCGGCGGCGGAACCGCCAACGGATATTTTCCAGAACAATGATCTCAAGGCGTCCGTCCGCATCGATGAAAACCGGACGCTTGAAGTCGGTGTGCTCGCCGATGACATTGGTCTGGAAATCATGACCTCGCTGCAGCGACTTGCCCTTTGGGCCAATGGCACGGTTCCGACGACTGCGCCTTTACCGACAGGCCCGTCAAACAGCTTCGGATCGCCGCTTACTCAGGAAGATCAGGATTTTCTTGTGGGTGAGATTGCAAGCCTCGAAACTATGCTGGATAGCATCGCCGGATTCCGCGGTGCCAATGGTCTTAACCAGCGCACCATGGAAGATGCGACCGAGGTGTTGACGCAGCAGATCAACCAGACGAAGGTTTTCATCAGCGATATTCAGGATGTCGATGCGGCCGAAGCCATATCCAACCTCAATCAGCGGGAATTCGCATTGGAAACGTCCTATAGCGTCCTCAGCGCAATCAACCGGATGAGCCTGCTCAACTTCCTCTAGGGTCGCCGTGCGTATAAGCGCGCTTGCATATTAGGCGGCGCACTCTATATTGCCCGCCATGAATTCACTTGGATTTGACGCAGCACCCGAGGATACGCGCATTGTCGTTGCCATGTCTGGCGGCGTCGACAGCTCGGTCACGGCTGCGCTATTGAAGGATCAGGGCTACGACGTGGTTGGCATCACGTTGCAGCTTTACGACCACGGCGCCGCGATCCAGAAAAAAGGCGCCTGCTGCGCCGGTCAGGATATTCACGATGCCCGCCGGGTGGCCGAAGCGATCGGTATTCCGCATTATGTCCTCGACTACGAAAGCCGTTTCCGGGACAGCGTAATGGACGAATTCGCCGACAGTTATCTTCGCGGGGAAACACCTGTGCCCTGCGTCCGCTGTAACCAGACGGTCAAATTCCGCGACCTCCTCGAAACCGCGCAGGATCTGGGTGCGTCCGCCCTGGCGACCGGCCATTACTTGCGCCGTGACGAGGCAGGCGGCAAAGCGCTGCTTTTCCGCGGCCGGAATGCCGTTAAGGACCAGAGCTATTTTCTGTTTGCGACGACGCAGGAACAGGCGGATTTTTTACGCTTCCCGCTTGGCGATCTGACCAAGGATGAAACACGCGCCCTGGCCGAAAAATATAATCTTGCCGTTGCGGCAAAGCCCGAAAGCCAGGATATCTGCTTCGTTCCGAATGGCGACTACGCGAAAGTCATCGAACGCCTGCGTCCCGGCTCGGCCGTGCCGGGCGATATCGTCGATCTTGATGGCAGTATCCTTGGACGGCATTCAGGAATTATCAATTATACCATTGGGCAGCGCCGCGGGCTTGGCATCGCCACGGGAAGCCCGCTTTATGTCGTGCGCATTGATCCGGATCGTAACCGTGTCGTTGTTGGCCCCCAGGAAGCCTTGCTTGTCTCTAAACTCACCTTGCGGGAGGTGAACTGGATTGGCGACCTTCCGCTGGGTCTGGACGGGGCGGACGTATTCGTTAAGATCCGTTCAACTGCCGAACCTGTGGCGGCGACTGTGTTTGGCGCGTTGGATGGCTGGGCGGAAGTTCATCTGCAGATGCCGGAGCCCGGCGTTTCCGCGGGACAGGCCTGTGTCATGTATAAAGGGGACCGGCTTCTCGGCGGTGGCTGGATTGCCGGGACTGAAGCCCCGCTAAAGTTGACGGAAACCGCGTTTCAACAGGCGTTATAATTGTCATTTCCCCGCTTGACAGGACATTCTAAAAAACCTAAAAACCGGGCTTCGGCGCGCCGTTGGCGACAGCCGTATCAGTCTGTTCCGGCTCCTTAGCTCAGTTGGTTAGAGCGGTGGAATCATAATCCATGTGTCCCCAGTTCGAGTCTGGGAGGAGCCACCATTTTAAAGCCGGGGTAGAGACATTGTTTCCCCCGGCTTTTTCTATCCCCGGGACATGACGCCCGGCCTTCATATTATATCGTTGAATGTGCGTCCGCGCTTTGCTACGCTTGCCGCCCAAACATGCCGCAAAGGTGTGGATAATAATAACAAAGGTAAATTTCTCATGACCCTCAAGGGAAAGGCCTATATCGCCGGAGCATATGAGCATCCGACGCGAAAGGCGGCTGACAAATCACTTGCACAACTTCATGCTGAGGTGGCCAAAGGAGCGCTGGAAGACGCCGGTCTGACGAAAGACGACGTCGACGGATATTTCTGCGCGGGCGATGCGCCCGGCCTCGGCGGACTTTCCATGATCGATTACATGGGGTTGAAGCTTCGCCATATCGATACGACGGAAACCGGCGGCTCCTCCTACGTCATTCATGTCGCCCATGCGGCGCAGGCGATTGCGGAAGGTAAATGCAAGATCGCGCTCATCACATTGGCGGGCAAGCCCCGCTCCTCCGGCGAGGCGACGGGCACCAAACCGCGCAACTACGGAAATGATTCGCCGGACGTGGCGTTCGAATTGCCGTTTGGACCGACCATCGTCAATAACTACGCCATGTGTGCCCATCGCCACATGTACGAATTCGGCACCACCAGCGAGCAGCTTGCCTGGATCAAGGTGGCCGCGTCTCATCACGCGCAGCATAATCCAAATGCCATGCTGCAAAAGGTTGTTACGGTCGAAGATGTGATTGGGTCACCCGTGATCGCCGATCCGCTTCACCGGTTGGATTGCTGCGTTATCAGCGACGGCGGTGGCGCGCTTGTTGTTGTTGCGCCGGAAATTGCCGCGAAACTTGATCGGCCGAAAGTCAGGATTATCGGCGCGGGCGAGGCGCCCAAGCATCAGATGGGTGGCCGTGTCGACCTGACCTATTCAGCGGCGGCAGCCTCCGGACCCGCGGCTTTCGCGGAAGCCGGCGTGAGGCCGTCCGATATCAAATATGCGTCCATCTATGACAGCTTCACAATCACCGTCTTGATCCAGCTTGAAGATCTCGGCTTCTGCGCCAAGGGCGAGGGCGGAAAATTTGTCTCTGATGGAAATCTTATTTCCGGTGTTGGCAAGCTTCCCTTCAATACGGATGGCGGCGGCCTGTGCAACAATCATCCGGGTAATCGCGGTGGCATCACGAAAGTAATCGAGGCGGTCCGGCAACTGCGGGGGGAAGCTCATCCTGCCGTGCAGGTCGCAAATTGCGATCTGGCACTCGCTCATGGTACCGGCGGCTCTCTTGGGACCCGGCATGCGGCAGGCACAGTGATTCTGGAAAGGGTAGAATAATGTCAGACAAAAGAACCATACCCGCCCCGCATGTCGAAGAGGAAACGCGCCCTTATTGGGAGGGCCTCCGTGACGGAAAACTTCTCGTGAAACACTGCCGCACATGCGAGGCGGCACATCACTACCCGCGGTCTTTCTGCCCTCATTGCGGCAGTGATGATACCTACTTCAAGGAAAGTGACGGCCGCGGAAAAATCTATTCCTATAGTGTGTTCCGGGCGGTGCCTGAGCCCTATGCGATTGCTTATGTCACGCTCGCGGGGACCGATATCTCGATGATGACCAATATCGTCAATTGTGATCTGGACCGCCTGGCGATCGGGCAGGAGGTAAAACTTTGCATCGTCGATACTGAAGGCGATGGACCGCCGGTGCCGATGTTCGAACCCGTCTGATTTTTAATACCAATTTTAAGAACAAGAGGAATGTTATGATTAATCCTATGTCGTTAGAGGGGCGCAATATCATTGTCACCGGCGCGGGGCAGGGCGTCGGCGAGGCGGCGGCGAAACTAATCGTCGATCTTGGAGGGCGCGCCATTCTCGTAGATCTGCAAGGCGACAAACTTGAAGCCGTTGCCGACAAGCTCGGAGCGGGAAATGCCGAAATCTATGTCGGCAGTGTCGCCGACCCCGGATTTGTGCAGGACATGGTTGCCAAATCCGTCGCATCGAATGGAGCTGTCCATGGATTGATAAACAATGCCGGTATTGTCCGGGCCGCAATGATCAACAAGATGCCGGTCGAGACCTGGCAGCAGGTTATTGATGTCAATCTTAGCGGTGTTTTTTACTGCTTGCAGGCTGTCGGTCGGCATATGATCGAGCGTGTAAAGGACGGCGAAGAGAATCCCGGGGCGATCGTCAATATTTCGTCCGTTGCCGGTCGCCGGGGCACCGTCGGGCAGATCAACTATGGCGCGGCGAAATCAGGGGTTCTGGGCATCACCATGAGTGCGGCGAAGGAATGGGGACGTCATAATATTCGGGTCAACAGTGTCTGTTTCGGTGTCGTCGAGACGGAAATGACGGAAACAATCCGGTCCGACAAGTTCCGTGATACCTACATGGCGCAAGTGGTGCTGCAACGTTTCTCGACGCCGGAAGAGGTCGTGAAAGGCGTTTGTTTCCTGCTCTCGGATGCGTCAAGCTACATCACCGGGCAGCATCTTTCCATCGATGGTGGTTCCCATATCGGATTCTAACCGACCTTATTTCGGGCGCGACGAGCCGATCCGGTCTGTCGCGTCCATATATCCATATTGAAGGAATTGGTTCGTTCCTTGCGGTTCCATCACCGGAAGACCCTCGCTGTCCTTCGCAACAGCATATCTCATGATTTCCGCGACAACGGGCCGTCCGTAGGCGTCCCGCTCCGAAATCCTTGCGCCATCACGTGTAAATTCCTCTGAACTGCCACCGATGCTCCGTCGCCAGCCCAGAAGATTTCCGTCAATGTCATAGCGATATTCGTCCTTCCAGTTGCGGCGTACAAAAATCTGCGGATCGGCGTAGCGTGACTGGATTGCAGGATCATTGTGATCAATCAGGACAATCTGGTTATTCGCGTTATATTCGCGACGTTGATTGGCGGGAAAGAGGAAATTGATAAATGCGGGCGCCGAATAATGGTGGCCATTATGCACGAATGCGCCGATTTCTACCCGGCTGGATTTGATATCCGGTCGCTCTGGCGCATAAAACGGATCATGCCATGGAACCGTGATTTCAACGATGCTTCCGGTCTCGTTTTTCGGCGAAATGGTTATTATCTCCGCATCGCCGCGCAGAACGACCCAGTGGTAGGTAAGCGTCTGACCCTCAGGCATCTTGGTTTTTTCCGCGCTGATCGTTATAGCCTTCCCATAGGCGGTCGAGCGGATCGCCCGGGTAATCGCGCCCGGTGTATCGTGCAATGTTTCCGCGCGGAAACTGCTGAAGTCGTCAATACCCTTCCGGGGTTCGCTCTCGCCAATTACCTCGAGCTCGACCATCGGTGGAATATTGGGGATTTCGAGATTCTGGGCGATCTCGATCATCTTGAAAAGATCGATATTGAGACTGCTGAAAACCGGCGGATGCGCCGTGTAGGTAAGATAATCCTCTGCGCCATGAACCGGTTTCTGGCCAGCACGAAAGATCATCTGGACTGTCGGCGCAATCAGGTTCTGCGCTTTCAGGTAGTCTTTTACGTCCGGCCTGAATGCCGCGAGGATGCTGGCAATGGCGTTTAAAAATGGCAGGTCAGACCCGGATTTTCCGTCAGAAATAATTACGTAGGGTGTATTTGCCGTCAGTACATCGCCATGCGTTTCTCCGTAATCCGTCACTGCGGGATAGATGTAAAGATGATTGCGAATATACTGCAGGAACAGCTTTCCAATACCGGATGGCTGGGTAAGCCCGAGTCTGGCCTGACTGCGCCAAAACGGGCCCATTGTTATGGCGGTGGATGAATTGCCGAACGTGACGGCATTATAGAGGATGACGTCGTTCAGCCCATAATCGATCGAGGACCGCATGGCCTCTTCGCCGTATCGGATGAAGCTCAACTGGGGGTAGTCGTCCGGCCATAGAGTTGAATGCTGGCGGTCCCGGTTATCGTAAAGGTCTCCTGAATTCCCGGCCGCCTTCCCTTGTTGGAACCAGACATTTAGCTGCTCAGTCACGGGACTGTTGCCGATTTGAACCTTCGCGCTCCTCGGCTCTTGCCGGTCGACGTCGAAGCGGCTCAGCAATATATGAAATCTCGGGACCCATAATGTGTTGTCGAGGCTGACAAGTGCCGTTCCATCCCGCAGGGGTGATGGCGCCGTCCGATGTCCGTCCCCCCGCGGTGCCGTAGCCTGCTTCTGGATAATTTTCTCAGCCAGTTCCTGAAAGGCCGGGTCCGCCCGTGCCGCTTTCAAATTGGGATCTTTCTGGAGCATTCCGGCATTTCCAAACCCCTTGTCGATCGCGAGGGAAAGTGCTTCGAGAGAACCCTTGATGTTATTGCGTGTCGAGAGAATGGTCGCGAGTAAGTAGTAATTCTGTGGCTGATCCGGATAACGGCCGATAATCTCGCGCATTCCTTGTTCGGCGTCTTCAAAGCGTCCGGCGCCGAGCGAGCTGAACACCACGCTCAGCATTCGGGACAAGGCGGGCGCGTCAAAGACAGTGAATGCTGGTTGCGCGGCGGACGGCGAAGTTTTCTTTTCCTCCGCCGCCCCCGAAATAGGGAGGGTTAAAGCCGTTGCGCAGAGCGCCGCTTGGATCAGTATTTTTGTCCGGCGACGCATGTGATCCCGGTCAGGCCGGCGTTAAAACATGGATTGTCCGGCTCTCCAACATATCCTTTGTTTTGGCGCCGTAGGCTTTCATATGATCGGAAACGGCATGCGCCATCAGGGCGTCCATGCTTTCCCATTTCTCGATCACCGCGAAACTGTTCTCCCCGAGTTTTGCCTGAAATCCCCCGATGCCTTCCATATCAATGACGGCATTATATTCGATACAGCCTTTTTCCGCATGAACAGCCGGAACATTGTCCTTGAAGGCGGCAAGCACGGCATCCCGCTTACCGGGTTTTGCGGTGATAATGGCGATCACATTGACTGGTTGCATGTTTTTTCCTTTTTTATGGTTGTTGCATTCTGGTGAATTCTACAGCATAGCTTGGGACAAAGGCCATGATTAATCGTGCGAAAAACCGTCGAAATGAGGCAAAAGGAGCCGCGGCAAATGAAAATGAAGATGCTTCTTTTTATCGGATTTCTGGTGGCCACGACAAACTCCGTCCAATTGGCGTTCGCGGAAGACTGGCGCGAAACCGGCTGTGCCGGGGTTGTCGAAAAAGAGCTTGAGAAGCTTGATATTGAAGCACTTGGGGCTGCGCGGGTCACCTATATTGTCACCAGTCAGGGGTCTGCGGCGACCGAAGGATCTGAAGAGCTCAACGGCTGGGTGAGTTTTAAAAAATGCCGGGGCAATCTGACCGTGCGGTTGCCTGAGAGTTGCGCCATCGCGTCGATGTACACAAGCGGCGAATGCCGCATCCCAGGAATTCCGCATTATTAATCAAGGGGTTGCGGCACGCATTTATCCGCCGTCTGTTGGCGCATTTCAATCTGATGCGTGAAACTGTCGCCGTCACTAACGGTTATGCTCTCGAACCCGAGCAGCGTGAGTAGGTCCAGAAAAGTCAAATTCTCCAAAGCGCCGCTTTCTTCAAAGATCGGGGTCGTTCGGGCGCTGTTAGTGAGATCCGCGAGAAGTGCCCGGACCCTGTAAATGGTCTTAAGATGTCCATCTGTTTTGGCAACGATGATCAATTTTCGGGAATCGCCGCCCTTCGCGAAGACGGCATAGGCTGACTCATATGGTTTTGCCACCATTCCTTCTTTTATGCCGATAACGAACCCCACGCGGCGGCGCTTGTCAATATTCGGCAGCGGCGGGACCCGGGCACAATAAATTTCAATCTCTGTCGGAGCAGGATAGTAATAGCCTACGTACTTGTCCTGCTTCGCGGAAGCGGTCGCAGTCGCAGCCATAAAGATGCCGACAGATAGTCCAAGAATACCGAGCCGCCCAAACCGCATAAATCTCTCCTCAGGGTCAGATTGTCCCCGACGCACAATTTATTTGTAAAACGGAGCGTCGGACAACCTTAAATGCGGTCAAACAGATTATTTTACGCGGCGGCGTGTTCCGAATTCCATTTCTTCAGCAGTTCATGAGCCTTTGCGGCGGCAGTTTCCGGATCCGGCGTTTTTTCGGGAATTTTTGCGGTCAGTTCGATCACATAGCCGTTCGGATCGCGGAAGTAAATCGAATGGATCGATTTGTGATCGGAGATGCCGCGGGTTTCGATGCCCATTTCCTTGCCTTTGGCGAACATCTTGTGAAGGCTGTCCATATCCACCTCCAGCGCGATGTGGAGGTCATAGTCGTGCTGATCCTTGAATTCGAATTCCTGATCAGGCGCTTCGAAGAAAGCAAGAAACGATCCGTCGTCCATGCGGTAGAATGTGTGGAGAACATCCGTCCGTCGACCTGTCTTCGATTCGCTGATCGAAAGGGCGTCGGCAAGGGGAAGGCCCAGAAAATCCTCATAGAATTTTCGCGTTTCTTCAGAGTTCCGGCACCGGTAGGCGTTGTGATGAAGTCCCTTGATCATGATATTCCCCTAAAAATGCGCGCCCGTTAACACTGTTGTATTTGGCTTTCTTCACGTCAAAATCAACCCTGCTGCCGTCAACGGGTTTATCGATGGCCATTTGCCAGGGACATCGCCTCCGGCTGGGCACGGAGTTTCGCCATCGCGATAACCCCGAGCAGCGGGCCAATAGCAAGCGGAGCAAAGGCATAGTGCCAGCTTAGCAAATCGATAAAAAGCGGGATCAGATGAATGGTCGCCAGGCTGATCAGAAAGCCGATGCATGTCTGGATGGTCAGCATGGTGCCAATCATGTTTCTCGGGCTGAGTTCGATTATGCAGGTTGAAAATTGCGCGGAGTCGGCGACGATCGATATCCCCCAGATGAGGCAAACGAGGATCAGCAGGAGGGGGGAGCCGCCGAAGAGGAAACCGACGGCCACCGAACATGTCCCGCTGAACGCCATGGCGGTGATCGTGACTGTTGTCCGACCGAAGCGATCTGCTGCGAGGCCGGCAATCAGGCTCCCCAGTCCGCCAGCAGCGATCGTCGCGAATGTGCCGAGGTTGGCAAAGAATTGGCCGTTTTCCAGGTTGCTGATGCGGAAGCTTTCGAACAGAAAAAGGCCGATCCACGCCCACATGGCATAGAGTTCCCACATATGGCCGAAATAACCGAAATTGGCGAGACGGAGAGGTTTGTATGTCCAGGCATAAAAGGCGAGGGAAGGGTCAAACGGCGGTGCTTTCGGCATGTCGCTTCCAAGAGTGACGAAGGCGATTAGGCCGCTTGCGCCCACCGCAAGAAGACTGCTCGTCATCAGGGTCAGTTTCCAGTCAAGGCCGCTGGTATCAAGGAGATTAAGAATATGCGGAAAGGCGCTGCCGATCGTGAGCGCGCCGACCAGAAGGCCAACGAGAAGGCCGGTATCCCGCTTTGCCCAGGTTGAGACCATTTTCATCCCGACCGGATAAATGCCCGCCATGCAGACGCCAGTGATAAAGCGAAAGACAACGACAATTGCGGAGGTAGGGTCGAAAAAGATAATTGCGAGATTTGCACTCGCCGCGATCAGAGCCGCGGACGCAAAGAAGGTTCTGGGGGGAATGCGATCGGCGAGGCTCAGGACTGCGCTGACCAGGGTGCCGCTCACAAACCCGATAGCAACCGCGCTTGAAAATAAAGACGCCTGCAGGCCGCTCAATCCATATTGCGATTTCAGGATCGGAATGACGGCGGTCGCCGAAAACCAGAGCGAGAGAGCCATGACTTGGCATAACGCAAGCAGAAGCACGGAACGCCATTTCTGCCCCGCTGTCCAGTTCGTCATTGCGGTCTATTCCGGTTCACGAAGTTTGAACCGCTGGATTTTCCCGGTCGCTGTTTTGGGGAGTTCATCGACAAATTCGATCCATCGCGGATATTTAAACGCGGCGAGCCGATCTTTCACGAATTGTTTCAGTTCCATGCCCAAGGCATCCGCGTCGAAATTTTTCTCCTTGGCCACAATTACCGCTTTCGGTTTGATCAGCTTGTCGGCGTCGGCCTTGCCGACGACAGCGGCTTCCAAAACTGCCTCATGTTCGATGAGGGCGGCCTCGACCTCGAAGGGCGAGACATAGATGCCACCGACTTTCAGCATATCGTCTGTACGGCCGCAATAAATGTAATAGCCGTCTTCATCCTGCCTGTATTTATCTCCGGCGCGGGTCCAGGGGCCCTGAAAAGTTTCGAGGCTTTTTTCGCGCCGGTTCCAGTACATCAGGCCGCTCGACGGCCCGGAAATTTCAAGCGCGCCCATCTCGCCGGGTTTGACGGGATGTCCATCATCGTCGGTGAGCCGGATATCATATCCTTTCACAGGCTTGCCGGTAGAGCCCGGCCGGACATCGCCCGGCCTGTTCGAAAGAAAGATATGCAGCATTTCCGTGCTGCCGATGCCGTCCAGGATATCGACGCCGACCTGCTCTTGCCAGCGCGCGAGAAGTTCTGCAGGCAGGGCCTCTCCCGCTGACGTGCAAAAGCGCAGGCGATGCTCCCCCGGTTTTGGCAAAAGACCACTTGCGAGCAACATTCCGAAAAGCGTCGGCACCCCGTAAAAAATTGTCGGTGCCTGATTTCTAAGTATGTTGCATACGGCGTCGGGCGTCGGCGGTCCGTCGAGAAGAATGGCGGTCGCGCCCACTGAAAAGGGAAAGCTGAGGCCATTGCCGAGACCGTAAGCAAAGAATAGTTTCGCTGCCGAGAATGTCACGTCATCCTCCCGGATGCCGACGGTTTCCTTCGCATAAAGTTCGGCCGTCGCGCGCATGCTCCCGTGCAAGTGAACGGTCCCCTTGGGCATTCCCGTCGTGCCGGATGTATAGAGCCAGAAACACATGGCGTCCCGCATCGTTCTGGCCGGTTCGAATTCCGGCTTTTGCCCTGCAATCATATCCGAAAGGGAGTCATGTCCTGCGCTATTGCTACCGGAGACGATGACATGCCTGAGAGCGGGATGGGATTTCAGATGGCTCTCGAATCCGGCAAGCAGGTCGTCCGAAACAATAAGGGCAACAGCACTGCTGTCGTCGAGAATAAATGCATAGTCTTTTGCGGTGAAACGCGTGTTTATGGGTACCGGAATAATGCCCGCTTTGATCGCACCCAGAAAGCAGATGGGAAAATCGACCGTGTCATTGAGGCAGAGGATAATGCGTTGTTCCTGTTGGATGCCGAGCTGCTTCAATGCGTTGGCAAATCGATTGATGTTGTCGCTCAGTTCCTGATAGCTGTGCGCGCCCGATCTATCGATAACGGCGGGCTTCTGTCCGCGCCCTGCCGTCAGATTATGGTCGATTAGGTCGACGGCTGCATTGAATTCTCCCGCCGCGTCGGTTCCGATGGCCATCCCATTCCTCCCAAGAATACCGGCGCCAACGTGTTGTTGTTTTTTGCGCGCCGGAATAGTTTATATTTTTATCGGGCTCTTCGGCAAGCATGTCCTGCCGCGATCCTACGCTGTTGCCACGAGCTCCTCGAGCCATTCCTCCGCCCACTCGGCGGCGCAATCTTCCGGTAGTTCTCCTGAAGAGGCATCATGGCGCATGATTTGCCCGATGCGCTGTGCGCCGAATTTCTGAAAGGCCGCGTCAAACAAATTGCCCGCGTTGCAGAATGTCTGATGATAGGTCAGGTCTCCGAGCGCGAAAACACCGTATTTAATGCCTGAAAGATCGGGGGCCAGAGAATTCAGGTTCTCCATGAAGGCTTGTCCGTTGTCCGGCACGTCGCCCTGCCCGTAAGTCGAGGTGCATATTATAAAAGCGGAGCCGTTTGCCAGAACTTCGGCATCAAGATCATCCATCAGCAAAATTTCGGATTTCTGCCCTTTGGCCGTAAACGCGTCGGCAATTTCTTCAGCCACAAGCTCTGCGGTTCCCGTCATCGTGCTAACGAGGATTTTAATTTGATCCGGCAAATCGCTTTTCTCCAAAAACAACTACTCAAATGACGAAATAGGAAATATAATGCATTTTGTCCAGCAGATAATGATCAAATGGCGGTGAGAAACAAATGAGCAAGGTGTCACTTGAGAGCTCGCGACGGGAGAGTGGTCAGGCTGGCGATTTTCTTTCGGAGCTGGGAGCTCATGTCCGGGCGGCCAGAGCCAAGCGGGGCATGACGCGCCGAATACTTGCCCGCGACTCCGGGGTGTCGGAGCGATATCTCGCCAAGTTGGAATCGGGTGAGGGAAATGCCTCCATGTTGGTCCTCCGGCAGATTGCCGCCGCGATGGACATGACGTTGATCGACCTCGTCGCCGTCGGTGATCAGCTCAGCCCGGAAATGAGGGGGCTCTATCAGCTCGCGAAGCGGCTGCCGTCGGATCAGCTGGCCATCGCAATCGGCGTTATTCGCGAGCGGCTGGCGAAGTCCGAAGATGCGGCGAAGGGTCGCCGGATTGCCCTGATCGGTCTTCGCGGGGCCGGAAAATCGACACTTGGCGCGCGTCTCGCCGAGAAGTTGGGATATGGCTTTATTGAACTCAATAAACGGATCGAAAAAGAATTCGGTGCCGGCCTTGATGAAATTTTCTCGCTTGCCGGGCAGCCCTCCTTCAGGCGGCTGGAGCACCGCTGCCTTACGGATATCGTCACCAATCAGGACGAGGTGGTGATCGCCACCGGCGGAAGTATTGTCGCTGACGAGCAGACTTTCTCCCTTCTCTTGCGGCGCACGCATGTGATCTGGCTGTGCGCGCGGCCGGAAGAGCATATGTCCCGGGTTGTCGCCCAGGGCGACATGCGCCCGATGGTCGGTAATCGCGAGGCGATGGCGGATCTTAAGCAGATCCTCTCCGCAAGGACGCCCCTGTACAGCCGGGCCGACGCCACTTGCAATACGTCGGGCCGGACGGTCGAGGAGAGCTTGGAGGATTTGAGGCAAGTGGTGGGAGGTCTACTCAAGTTGAACGAGCGGCAAACTGCTTGACATGAATTAAAGTGCATATTAGGTAGGATAACTATATTTCATAAAATTGGATCGCGCACCCATGATTACGTTTGACCGGCATCCAGACAACTATCGCCATTGGCGCCTGTCTGTCGACGGCCCCGTTGCGACACTCACGCTGGCCGTTGACGAAGACGGCGGGCTCGTCCCCGGTTATCAGCTCAAGCTCAACTCCTATGACCTTGGCGTTGACATTGAGTTGCATGATGCGCTCCAGCGCATTCGCTTCGAGCATCCGACGGTTCGTACCGTCGTTATCACCAGTGGACTGGAGAAAATGTTCTGCGCTGGCGCGAATATTTACATGCTTGGGACATCGTCTCACGGATGGAAGGTCAATTTTTGCAAATTCACGAATGAAACCCGCAATAGTATCGAGGATTCGAGCCGTTATTCCGGCATCAGGTTCCTTGCCGCCTGCAACGGGACTACAGCCGGCGGCGGCTATGAGCTTGCGCTTGCCTGCGATGAAATCTTCCTGATTGACGACCGGTCCAGCGCGGTGAGCCTGCCGGAAGTTCCGCTCCTTGGCGTTCTTCCAGGGACGGGAGGGCTTACGCGTCTCACCGACAAACGAAAAGTCCGCCATGACCTTGCCGATGTTTTCTGCACCAATCCCGATGGCGTGCGGGGGCGCCGGGCGAAAGACTGGCGACTGGTTGACGAAGTCGTGCCGCGCAACTCCTTCGATGAGAAGGTAAAGAAACGCGCAAGGGAACTGGCGGCCGACAGTCGCCGGCCAGAGCAGGCAGAGGGTATTATCCTCCCGCCGCTGGCCAGAAAGATTGACGATCTTGGATATCATTACCGTCATGTCGATGTCACGCTTGACGCGACGCTTGGTTGCGCGACCTTGACGGTTTCTGCGCCGGACAACAACATGGCCGATACCCTCAAGACGATCCATGAGGAAGGTGCGAACTGGTGGCCTCTGGCCATGGCGCGCGAGCTGGATGATGCCATCCTGATGCTGCGCGCGAATAACGAGGATATCGGAACGATCCTTTTGAAGACACGGGGTGATATCGATAATGTTCTGCGGGTCGATGCGATCCTCGCCGAGCAGCAGGAAGATTGGTTGGTCCGAGAGGTGATTGGCATGTTGCGACGCACGCTAGCGCGCCTCGATGTTTCTTCTCGCAGTCTGTTCGCGCTTGTCGAGGAAGGCTCCTGTTTCGCAGGAACGCTGTATGAGCTTGCGCTTGCCGCCGATCGAATTTACATGCTCGACATCGCTGAAGAAGACGGCAATCCCCCGCATATTGCCTTGAGTCCGATGAATTTCGGAGCCTATGTGGCAGTGAACAGCATGTCCCGCCTGGCCCGCCGCTTTTATGAAGAAGAGACTGTCCTTAATGTTCTAAAGCAACAGGTTGCCGAGAAGATCGGGGCGATCGAGGCCGAAGAAAAGGGATTGGTGACCTTCATTCCCGATGACATCGACTGGGAGGAGGAAATCCGTCTTCTCATAGAAGAGCGGGCGAGCCTGTCTCCAGATGCGCTCACCGGGCTTGAGGCCAACCTGAGATTTGGCGGTCGCGAGACAGCTGAAACCAAAATATTCGGGCGGCTTTCCGCCTGGCAGAACTGGATTTTTAACCGTCCCAACGCAGTTGGTGAGAAAGGTGCTCTCAAACTGTTCGGCAGTGGCACAAAAGCGGAATTTGACAAAAGGAGAGTATAGGATGGCGATCAATTATCAGGAGCGAATCCCCAATAATGTCGATCTTGGCAATGACCGCCGCCTGCAGCGTGCGCTGGAGCATTGGCAGCCCCGTTTTCTGGACTGGTGGCAGGAACTGGGGCCGGAGGGATTTCAGACCAGCGACGTATATCTTCGCACCGCGACCTCCGTCGATGCCAAGGGGTGGGCGACTTTCGGCGCGGTGAAGATGCCGGATTATCGTTGGGGCATCTTCCTTGCCGATCAGGAGAAAGACCGCACCATCGGTTTTGGCGATGATTTCGGCAAACCGGTCTGGCAGCAGGTTCCGGGCGAGTACCGGTCTATCCTTCGCCGGCTGATCGTGACGCAGGGCGATACGGAACCTGCCTCCGTCGAACAACAAAGATTGCTTGGGCAAACCTGCCCGTCGCTTTTCGATTTGCGAAACCTGTTCCAGGTCAATGTGGAGGAGGGACGCCATCTCTGGGCGATGGTATATCTTCTGCACGCCTATTTTGGCCGCGACGGCCGGGAGGAGGCGGAGGATCTCCTGATGCGCCATTCGGGAAGCGAGGACAACCCGCGTATTCTAGGCACCTTTAACGAGCCGATCAGCGAGTGGCTTTCTTTCTTCATGTTCACCTATTTCACGGACCGAGACGGGAAGTACCAGCTGAAATGCCTAGCCGAATCGTCTTTTGACCCCCTCGCACGCACCTGTCAGTTCATGCTGACGGAGGAGGCCCATCACATGTATGTGGGCGAGACAGGGATCAGCCGGATCATCAGGCGAACCCTGGAGATTATGAACGAACTTAAAACGGATGATCCGGCCGTATTACGGAAGGCGGGGGTCATTGATTTGCCAACTTTGAAGCGCTTTGTAAATTTCTGGTTCTCCTCCTGCATGGATCTGTTCGGTGCGGAAATTTCCTCGAATGCGGCCATTACCTTCGCCAATGGGATCAAGGGGCGGCCGGACGAGCGAGGATATGAAGACCATATCGCGCGTGATTCGGTTATGAACATAGAAGTGCCGGATGAAAAAGGCGGCGTCCGTATTGAGGAGGTTGCCGTTCGCAGTGCAATCAACGATCAGGTGCGCAACGCCTATATCAAGGATTGCATGGTCGGCGTCACGCGTTGGAACCGGATGATCAAGAAGTCAGGTATCGACTTTGTGATTGAATTACCCTCAAGCCGGTTTCGCCGCAATATTGGCGCCTGGGCTGGCGTGCCGACCGCACCGAATGGCGAGATCATTTCAGAGGCGGAATTCAACCGCCGTCACGACGAGTTCCTCCCGTCAGAAAGCGACCGGGCATATATTCATAGCTTGATGCAGCAGGTAACCGAACCCGGGAAAATGGCGGGCTGGATCGCCGCCCCCGATCGCGGCATCAACAATTTGCCTGTCGAATATGAATATGTGCATTTGCAATAAGCGCAATTCTGATACCGGGAGTTAAATACTCCCTTCAGTCTCGATCACCAGAATACGGGCCAGCGTAAGCGGGACAGCTTTATGCTCATCGCCGGCTTCCGCATGGAAAATATCGCCGGGAGAAAGCGATAGAATTTTTTCCTGACCGTCCTCTCTTACATGCATATCGACCCTGCCATCCAACAGGACGAAGACTTCTGCACCATCATTCACATGCCAAATATAGGGTTGGTCTGTCCAGTGAAGGCGAACTGTGGCGTTCGCTATCTTTTCGATATCCAGTGCGTCCCAGGGATTTTCACCTTCAAAATCAGTTGGCTTGATGAGACGCATGTCGAATTCCTACCTGTAAAAATTCCTCAATCAAAATCGAGCCTATCTTCAACTTTTGCATCTGGATGTCTACGCCTTTGCGGATAGTAAAACCGGTCTTGTAGAAATGGTGCTGGGCCGCTCCTTTACCCCATCCCACCATAAGGTCAGTTTTGGATAGTTGTTGAACATGGCGGCGCCTTCCGGGGCCATCACAAAATAATCGATCATCGGGATGACATGCGCATCGGCGAGTGAATAGTGCGCCGCCGCCATATATCCCAGATCGCATACCAGATTTTCAAGAGCGGCCAATACCGGTGCGCTTTCTTCCAAGCCCTTGCACAAAATGGCTTCATTTGTTTCTTCGTCGAACGCCGGTTTGAAGACGCGTTCTGAAAAGACTTTTCGCACGAGCGGGATGTAGCCATAACTGTCAATAATAGAAATGATCTGCCGCATTTTGGCCCGTTCGGTCGCGTTGTCTGGCTGCATCGACGGCCCGCAAAAAGTCTCGTCGAGATACTGCGTAATCGCGTTTGTCTCATAAAGAATGAATTCCCCATGCCGGAGTGCGGGGACTCTTTTGAAGGGATGTATCGAGAGGTAGTTGCGCGGCAAATCGTCAGCGAAGGGATTGACCGGATGGGTGTCATACGCGATTCTCTTTTCCGCCAGAATGATTTTGACTATTCGGCCATAAACACTGAATTCGAAGTTGAAGAGTTCAATGGTTTTGCCGGGCATTTCTGTAGCCTCTTCATATCCTGCGCATCGCATGGCTCATCTTGCGCCGATCCGCCTTTGAAACTCAAGCCGGGTTACCAAATTTTTCTTGCGCTTGCAGGCTGTCTCGGCGATAACGCGGCACCTTATGGTATGGCACTGAAGGAGGCATTCGCGGGAAAATGCTCGAGAATGACGGTAAGATGATCGCAGCAGAACAAGACAGGCTTGATTACTTCGTCCATAAGGATGGACTTACCTTCGCCGGAACTCATTTGATTATCGATCTGTGGGGCGGTGACGGCTTCAACGATCCGGTATTGATCGAGACAACGTTGCGGCACGCTATCGATGAAGCCGGCGCGACATTGCTGCATTTTCACATTCATGCTTTCGAGCCCAATGGCCTTTCAGGGGTCGCGGTGCTCGCCGAGAGCCACATCAGTTTTCACAGCTGGCCGGAGCGGGGCTATATGGCGCTGGATATCTTTATGTGCGGAAAAACGGATCCCTACAAGGCTGTCGCCGTGTTGCAGGAGGCGTTCAAGCCGGAAACCCTGCAACTGAACGAAATCAAAAGGGGGATCGTCAATTGATGCGACTGTTTGACGAGGGACTGCATTCCGGCGTTAATCTTGCGCTCAAGGTCGACGAGGTGATTTATCGCGAGCAGACTGAGCTGCAGGACCTGATGATTTTCGAAAACAAGCAGTTTGGCCGTGTCATGTCCCTCGACGGGGCTATCCAGACGACGGAGAAGGATGAATTCATCTATCATGAGATGTTTGTCCATGTTCCGATGTTGGCGCATGGGCGGGTACGCCGGGCATTGATCATCGGTGGTGGCGACGGCGGCGCGGCCCGCCAGTTCATGAAATATCAGAATATCGAAGTTACTATGGTCGATATTGATCGGTCGGTCGTCGAGCTTAGCAAGAAGTATATGCCGTCGGTCTCCGGCGGGGCATTTGACGATCCGAGGTTAGAGCTCGTCATTGCGGATGGCTGCAAATACGTCAAGGATGCCAAGCAGCGTTGGGATGTGATCATCATCGACAGCACAGATCCGCATGGGCCTGGCGAGGTTCTCTATTCGGAGGAATTCTACCGGGACTGCAAGTCCTGCCTGACGGCGGGCGGTATCATCATTACCCAGAACGGCGTTCCTTACGTGCAGGAAAGCGAGCTCCGGACAAGCTATGACCGGCTGGGCGGTCTGTTCAGGGATGTCAGCTTTTACCTTGCGGCAATCCCGAGTTACGTCGGTGGCGTTATGGCTTTCGGTTGGGCGACGGATGATACGGACCACCGGAAAGTAAGTCTGTCAAAGCTTGCTGAACGTTATATGGAATCCGGAATCACGACGGACTATTATACGCCGGAAGTTCATCTCGCCGCCTTCGCCCTGCCGCTTCATATCCAGAAGATGCTAACGCGTCAGGACTGAAGGTTCAGCATTCGACGACATTCACCGCGAGGCCTCCCTGCGAGGTTTCCTTGTACTTGCTGAGCATGTCGACGCCCGTCTGGCGCATGGTTTCAATCACTTCATCAAGCGAAACGACATGTGTGCCGTCGCCGGAGAGCGCAAGCCGGCAGGCATTGATCGCCTTCATGGCGCCCATGGTGTTGCGTTCGATACAGGGGATCTGTACGAGCCCGCCGATAGGATCGCAGGTGAGGCCGAGATTATGTTCCATGCCGATTTCCGCCGCGTTTTCCACCTGCTCGTTGGTGCCGCCCAGGACCGCGGTAAGGGCCCCGGCCGCCATCGAGCAGGCAACGCCCACTTCCCCCTGACAGCCCATTTCGGCGGCGGAAATTGAGGCTCTTTTCTTGTAAATGGCGCCGATTGCCGCCGCGGTCAGCAGAAAATTCCGCGTGCCTTCCTTGGTCACGCCCGGACAGAAGCGCTGGTAATATTTGAGGACCGCCGGAATGACGCCCGCCGCGCCATTTGTCGGCGCGGTAACGACCCGCCCGCCTGCTGCATTCTCCTCATTGACGGCCAGCGCATAAAGGTTCACCCAGTCGAGCACGGTCAGAGGATCCCGCGACGCTTTTTCGGGGTTTTCCATGAGTTCACGGTAAAGCGCATTCGCGCGGCGCTTTACCTTCAAGCCGCCCGGTAAAATGCCTTTTCCTTCGCATCCGCGTTTGATGCTGCCAATCATCGCGTCATTCACCTGGTCGAGAAAGCTGAAGGTCTCCTCCTCCGATCGCCAGCTTGCCTCATTGGCGAGCATCATTTCGGCAATGCTCAGTCCGCTTTCCTTTCCCATGGCGAGTAACTCCTTCGCCGATGTAAAAGGGTAGGGAAGCGTGATGTTATGCCCACGGGTCTCCGCCCGGTCACCTTCGTTGTGGGAGACGACATAGCCGCCTCCTACCGAAAAATAATCCCGGCAGAACAATTCTTCCCCGTCGGAGCTATAGGCGTAAAACCGCATGCCGTTTGAATGTTCGGGAAGGAGCTGATCTTTCAGGAAATGCAGGTTCTGGTCTTCATAAAAGGGTATTTCGTGAAGACAGTTTAGGAGGATTCTGCCGCTATCTCTTATCTGCGCTACCAATGGCTGAACCTCTTCCGGGTCGATTGTCGACGGCCGCTTGCCGCTCAATCCGAGAAGAATGGCAATGTCCGACGCGTGGCCATGGCCGGTAAGCGCCAGTGATCCGTATAGTTCGATGAGCAAACGGCCGGTTGATGCAAGCAGCCCTTCTGTTTCCAGTCGATCGACAAATCGCTTCGCCGCGCGCATCGGTCCGACCGTGTGGGAGCTCGAGGGGCCGATGCCAATCGTGTAGAGATCGGTGACACTGATATTGACGTCGAGTTGGGACGTGGGGTCGGATGGCGCCGCAGGTCTGGACGGCACGACGGGCATGACATTGCCGAGACCGGAATTGGAGATTTTCGTCATATCAAGGCACCCTTTCTCACTTTGGCATGGTTGCCAATGCGTTAGATAGATGCCCCCTCTGTCCCTATACCTGAAAGATTACGCCAAACCAATTCCGGCTTACCTCTTCGGTGATGCGTCCGACCGCAGCCGCCGCATTCTCTCCAGAGCCCTCTTTCCCGACGGTACATGTGCCTGAGAGTTTCCGGGGCGGTTGCTCCTTCGGCGCCGGCCAGGCCGGTCTCTCCCATCAGGATAATCAAGGAATACCGGTCATAACCGGATTTCCGATCAACCTTAGGTATTGCAAGGCGGTCTTGTCAAGCGCATGATGTTGGCGCCCGGTCTAACGTGCGCCGTATTTCAATACCCAAAGTGGCAAAAGCGCAGCGACATCGGCACTTTTTTCGTCGAGTTCGATCGCCGTGGTCATCTTGCTTTCGTCCAGCCGCACAATACGTCCGCCAAATCGACACATTTCCGGCGAGCCGACGGGGCCGATAATACCTTCAACAGGCGTATCCAGTTTGACATGTTCGGGAACACCATTGAGCAGTAGTCCGTCCAGCGACCAGTTCTCCGTTGAGAAGCGGGCACCATCAATCTCGACGCTCAGGACAGGATTAGAGACGCGAAACGCCCCGCGCTTTTCGAATCTGTTCGCAACCGATTGCTCCAAAATTTCAGCTTGCAGCACAACAATCTCCATTTAAAGTAAACTCTTGAACCCTCTTGCAGTCTTTGTGCCAAAAAGCTCCGCCGCGAAAAGTCCTTAAAATTCTGCGGCTTTGAAGATATTGCCCTGGAATGATTGAGGTGGTCGGTATATCCGGGAGGCAAGATTGTCTCGATGGCCGGAATAAATTACCAGTCGTCGGAACTTCGCGGAGGTGTGCGATGAATCACCGTGCAAAAGAGAATCAAATATATCTAATTTGTGCGTTGGCAGGCGAATTTAGAGCCGAAATGGCAAATGGAAACCGAAGGTGTAAATTTTTTTCATATTCACCCGAAAGTAATAATATTCTGTTTTTTAAAGATTTTTCGCAATAATGCTGCAGTTGCGAAGAAAAAAAATGAAATTTTGTCAATAATGACAATTTGTCATTATTGAAAAAGCCTGCTACATAATTCCTCGAGCCGGGTAAATGGGCGGAAGATCCAAGCCAGGCTAAACTAATTGAAGCCAGGTAACTGGGCGCAAGATCCAGGCCTGGCTAAATTTTCAAATCATTCGGGAGTTTGTCTCCAAATGTCAATGCCGGCCATTCTGGAAGGGCGTTTATCTCTTCCGGTTATTGCATCTCCGATGTTTATCGTTTCCGGGCCGGAATTGGTGATTGCCCAATGCAAAGAGGGAATTGTCGGATCCTTCCCTGCGCTTAATGCGCGCCCCATTTCCCAGCTTGACGAATGGCTTTACCAAATCAAACAGGAACTCGCGGATTATGCGGCGGCGAACCTGGACAAGAAAGTCGCGCCATTCGCAGTCAACCAGATAGTTCATGTGTCGAACTCTCGGCTGGAGGAGGATGTGGCCCTGTGCGTCAAGCATGAAGTGCCCATCATCATTACCAGCTTAAGGGCGCCGAACGAGATCGTTGATGCGATTCACTCTTACGGCGGCATTATTTTACATGACGTGACGACAATCCGGCATGCCCAGAAGGCGCTGGAGGCTGGTGTCGATGGCCTCATTCTCGTATGCGCGGGCGCGGGCGGTCACGCGGGTCGACTCAGCCCTTTTGCGCTGGTCTCGGAGGTGCGTCAGTTTTTTGATGGACCCATCGCCCTTTCCGGCGCGATCGCTAATGGTCGTTCAATCCTGTCGGCGCAGGCCATGGGCGCGGACCTTGCCTATATGGGCAGCGCCTTCATCGCGACCAAGGAAGCGAATGCCGTCGAAGAATACAAGAACATGATCGTTGAGAGCACCGGCGAAGACATTATGTATACGAATACCTTCACGGGCGTTCATGGAAATTATCTGCGTCCGAGCGTTGTAAAGGCCGGGCTCGATCCGGAAAACCTGCCGGGTGCCGACAAGAGCCGCATGAATTTCGGCAGCGGTGGCACCGGAAAATCGAAGGCCTGGAAGGATATTTGGGGATCCGGACAGGGGATCGGAAGCGTCAACGACGTGCCGAGCGTAAAAGAATATGTGGATCGTTTAAAAGAACAGTATGCCCAGGCCAAGGCTGAAATTAATAATAAGGCCATGTAGACTGAATATATCCCCACCCCATCGGGGTGGGGGTAATTTCTTCGCTTTTTCCTGAAAATTCAGTGATGGACGGACCGTTGAATTACCGACGGGCAGCTGTGCCCATACCGGTTTGCGCAGTTTCGCGGATGATTTCCCGAATATGGACCGTACATTTGGCGCATTGCGGGGCCGCCCCAAGCAACTCATAGACATTGGCACAGCGCTGAGCGCCCGAGGCAACGGCGCTTTTAACATCCCGATCCGTAAATCCGTTACAGAGACAAATATACATTTAGCCCACGCTCATTTTTAAAAATGCCAATCATTCCTAATAAATAGGAAATATGCGAATAATTGTCAATAGCAATGCAAGCCAATGGCGCGGGAATGAGAATCTTATGTGAAAGATCCGTCAGGAAGTTTGTGACTGTATGTAATTCTGCAGGCCCATCTTCTCGATCAGGCCCAATTGTGTTTCCAGCCAGTCGATATGTTCCTCTTCCGATTCGAGAATATCAACCAGTAGATCGCGGGAGACATAATCCTGTTTGCTTTCGCAATCCTTGATCGCCGTCTTGAGATCAGTATGGGCGACCCGTTCCATTTTTAGGTCGCATTCGATGATCTCTTTCACATCTTCGCCGATAAGAAGTTTCCCAAGGTCTTGGAGGTTGGGAAGGCCTTCCAGAAAAAGGATGCGTTTGACGAGCTTGTCTGCGTGTTTCATCTCGTCGATGGATTCGCCGTATTCTTTCTCGCCAAGTTCCTTGAGGCCCCAGTCTTCCAGCATGCGCGCATGCAGAAAATATTGGTTGATGGCTGTCAATTCGTTTTTCAAGATGATGTTTAGATGCTTGATAATTGACGTATCGCCCTTCATGAATAGGTCCTTGCGCTAGAATGGGATGTCCCGTAACTATAGCGAAGAGGCGATGTGAAATAAATGCCAATATAAAAAGAAGACTTGATCAACAAGCGAGGCGAGGAATGTCAGACGAGCAATTTAACCCGGAAAATCACAAGTTTGCCGAAGCAAGCTACTTTGAAGACCTGTCCATTGGTCAGAAATTCTACATTCCCTCCCGCACGCTGAGGGATGCCAATTTCGCGGCCTTTCAGGCGGCCTCCGGCGACAATCATCCCATCCATTATGATGTCGAATACTGCAAATCCCAGGGACATCCGGAATTGCTGGCCCATGGATTTCAGGTGCTTATTCAGACGGCGTCGGGGGCGGGTATTTTTCCGCATGTCATCGGCGAATCCCTGATTGCCTTTATCGATCAGTCATCGAAATTTCTGGGACCGGTCTATTATGGCGATACGGTCTATCCGGAACTGGTGATTACCGCGCTCAAAGAGCAACGCACGACCGGCGTCGTGACTGTTCGTTCAACAATTCATAACCAGCGGCGCGAATTGGTTCTGGAGGGAGAGCAGCGGTATCTCGTCCGTCGGCGGTCCGCGGCGTAATTGCGCTACAGGCGAAAGTTCCGCGTAGAGGCAATCACCGTGCCACAGAGTTTCTCCTCCTCCTCTGAGATGCAATAGATATCTGCCGCGCCGACGGAAAGTGTGCGGCCGTTCTGAAGTACGCGGCCGCGTGCAATCAGCTTTTCCCCCCTGGCCTGGCCCGTCATCTTGACGGTGAAGTCGAGTGTTGCGCAGGCCCATCCTTTGGGAAGAAGGGAGTGACAGGAACTCACGGCCGCAATGTCGCCGATTGTGCCGACGACGGATGCCGGAAAGAGATCTGGCGGCGTCGAAAGCGCTTCCTGAAACGGTGCCTCGATGACAATATGGCCGGGACTGTCGTCCAGCAGACGCACCCCATGAGTTTTGACGAAGGGCAGGGACGGAAGAAAATCGGAGGGCCGTGCCAGACCCGCCGATTTTTCATCTTTTTCAGGATGGTCAGGCTGCATAGCGGCCAACAATCTGCTTGCCGAGGGACGACATATGGACCTGGTCGGGCCCATCGGCGAGGCGAACGGTGCGCGCATAGGCGAAGGCTTCGGCAAGGAACGTGTCCTGAGATAATCCCATCGCTCCATGGATCTGGATGGCCCGGTCAATTACGGTTTGCGCCATGGTCGGGGCGACGATCTTGATCATGGCGATGAGGTCGCGCGCTTCTTTGTAGGAGACGTCATCCATGCGAGAGGCTGCTTTCAGTGTCAGGAGCCGCGCCTGCTCAATCTCGCAAATGGATTTGGCGATGTCTTCGCGGACAGAGCCTTGCTCGCTCAGTTTTTTGCCGAAGGCTACTCGATTTTCGGCGCGTGCGCACATCAACTCCAAGGCCCGCTGGGCGCAGCCGATCAGCCGCATACAATGGTGAATTCGGCCCGGCCCCAACCGCCCCTGGGCGATGGCAAAGCCTTCACCTTCGCCGCCGATCAGGTTGGAAACCGGGACGCGCACATTCTCGAACAGGACTTCTGCATGACCGTGCGGCGCATCATCGGAGCCAAATACCTTGAGCGGCCGGACAATAGTAACACCCTTGGTATCCACCGGGACCAGTATCTGCGATTGCTGGGAATGGCGTGGTGCTTTCACATCGGTTTTTCCCATGACGATCATGATCTTGCAGCGCGGGTCGGGCGCCCCGGATGTCCACCATTTCCTTCCGTTGATGACATATTCATCGCCCTGCTTATCGATCGTGCATTGGACGTTCGTTGCGTCCGAGGAGGCGACAGCGGGTTCCGTCATGGCAAATGCGGAACGAATTTCGCCGTTGAGCAGCGGCACCAGCCATTCATCACGCTGCGCCTGGGTGCCGTAGCGAGCCAGCACTTCCATGTTTCCCGTGTCCGGCGCACTACAGTTGAAGACTTCAGACCCGATCAATGACCGTCCCATAATTTCGGCCAGCGGCGCATATTCCAGATTAGTCAATCCCGCGCCGTAATCCTCGAATTCCGCGAGGAAGAGGTTCCAGAGGCCTTCTGCTTTCGCTTTCTTCTTGAGGTCCTCCATCACCGGGGGGATGACCCAGCGATTGGCGGAGTTTTCGATGTAATTCGAATATTCTTCTTCCGCCGGATAGACATTGGCGTTCATGAAGTTTTCGACACGACCCGCAAGCTCGTCGACTTTCTCGGTGAAGGTAAATTTCATCTCTGTGATCCCTCTTGAAATAAAGATGTTTCTGCCCACAAGATAATCCCAATATAGAAATCACAAAAATTTATTTACATGATGAAAAACTATTCATATTAGTTATAATATAAGAATGCAGCTAAGCCATCTCGATCTCAATCTTTTCCTGACTTTCGAGGCGATATACACGCACGGAAACCTGACGCTTGCCGCGCGCACGCTGAATGTCACGCAACCGGCGGTCAGTAATGCATTGGCGCGGTTGCGGGACCGGCTGGACGATCCATTGTTCATTCATGCGGGCAAAAGGATGAATCCGACGCCGATGGCGCAAAGAATGATAGGACCGGTGCGGCAGGCGCTTCGGCTGCTGCAATCCGGGATAAGCGCCGCGGAAGAATTCGATCCCGCGCTCAGCGACAAGACAGTTCGCATCGCTATCGGCGATATCGGTGAGACAATATTGTTGCCGCGGCTTGTTGAAAGGCTGCGCCGCCTTGCGCCGGTGATGAAGATTCAGGCTTTCAATGTTCCGCGCCGGTCGATACCCCGCAAGTTGTCGCTGGGTGAAATTGATTTCGCGGTTGATATCCCTCTGCTCGCCAATACGCAACTGATGTATGACAAGCTGATGTCCGACGATCAGGTTTGTGCTGTTGGCCGACACCATCCGTTGGCTACGCAACACACACTCACGATCGACGATTATCTGGCGATGAGCCATATTCTCGTCTCCTCCCGGTCGCGCGGTGGGGGATTGGTTGATATTGAACTCGATAGAAAAGGGATGTCCCGACAGATCTCCGTTCGATTGCAGCATTACCAGGCGGCTTTTCATATGATCAAGGAGATTGATCTCGCCGTCACGGCCCCGCTGCAGCTGACACGAATGTATGATTGCCGGACCTTTCCACTACCCCTAGAAGTTCCCAAGCTCGATCTGTATCTCTACTGGCATATTTCGGCGGATCAGACAGCGGTGAACCGATGGCTCCGCCAGCAGATATTTGCGGCGCTGTAACAGTTATTCGACTTGGGAAGTTGCGCCGCGCCCCGGAATATGGTTAGTCCGGCATATGGCAGATCAATCAGACGACAGCGTTCCGACCCTATACCTGATCCCGACCCCGATCGGCAATCTTGAGGATATTTCGCTGCGGGCGCTCAGGATTCTCCAGTCGGTGGATGCGCTTGCGTGCGAGGATACGCGTCACACCCGGAAAATCTATGAGCGGCATTCGCTGGCAAGCCCATCAATCATTTTCGCCTGTCATGCCCATAACGAGGATCGGGCCGTCGGCCGAATCCTGTCGCTCCTCCGCGACGGGAAATCGGTCGGGCTGACATCCGATGCCGGCGCGCCGGGAATCAGTGACCCCGGGCAGCGCGCCGCCGCGGCGGTAATCGAGGCTGGATATGACGTCGTGGCTCTGCCCGGGCCGAGCGCTGTTATTACCGCGCTCACTGTCTCCGGAATTCCGATTCCCGCTTTTTCCTTTCTCGGATTCCTGCCGCGCCGGCCGGGCCGCCAACGGAAATTGTTTGCCGCATTTGCGGAAACTCCCTCTGCGCTGGTGTTTTTCGAATCCCCTTTTCGCGTGGGCAAAATTCTCAAAATTGCCCATGAAGTGCTCGGCGAACGGCAGGCGGCGGTCTGTATCGAGTTGACCAAGAAATTCGAAAATATCCATCGCGGCGCGCTTGGCGAGCTTGCCGATGGATTCGCCGATCAGAAGATTAAAGGCGAGGTGACGATCGTGATCGGCCCTCCTGCGCGCGCCGAGACTGGCCGAGATGAAGACGATGGTCTGGGATTATTTCCCTAAGTGCCTAATTTTTACGGTAATATTTGAGTCGCAGCGCCCCATCTGATACATTAGAAATACCGAAAGTATTTCTATTGGCGGATGCCCTTCGGCAGGCCAGAAGGAGGATCGCTATGAACGTAGCGGGTATTCTGAAAGTAAAGGGGAATAACGTCATTACGGCCGACCCCTCCGACAGCATTTCGGCTGTATCGAAAATTCTTGGTGAGAAGCGGATCGGCGCGGTGCTGATTGTCGATGGTTCCGGAAAATTATGCGGGGTTCTTTCCGAGCGGGACATCGTGCGCGGTCTCTGTGAAAGCGGGGATGGCTGCCTGAAACTTCAGGCTCGGGATCTGATGACGGCCGATCTTGTGACGACGAAACCGTCCGAGACGATTGACAATGTCATGGCACTGATGACGGAGAAGCGCATTCGCCATTTGCCGGTGCTGGACGACGGGAGTCTTGCCGGATTTATCTCGATCGGTGATGTGGTGAAAAGTCGGATGGACGAGGTCGAGAGAGAAGCGGCGGCCCTGCGGGACTATATCGCCACCGGATGAAACTCGTCAGGAAAGAACATTCAGTGCATGTTTCAGGAAGGTGAGGGAGCGTTCGGTCGCGGCCTCTCCTTCGACGATCATTTCCGCGGCCTTGTTGAATTCCAGTAATCCATGGCGCGCGAGACGGGGCGCGATCGTGATGTCGGGCGGATCGCCGGCGAGGCGGGATCGGCTCAAACGGTCCTGAACAATATTCAATGATGACATCATGACGCCAAAAATACTGGGCTCGGTGCCTGTTTTGTCGAAGAATCGGTGCTTCATCAAATTAAGGGGGGAGCGCGCATGAAACACCCGCATTTTCTTGCCGTTATCGTCCACAACGAAATCGCCTTCATTTTCCCCGATATTCGTCATGCCGAAAACATCGGCATTCAGGTTGACGGCGATTACCAGCCGTGCGCCGAGGGCGCGGCAGACAGAAACAGGAACCGGATTCGTAAGCGCGCCGTCAATAAGCCATCGGTCGTCGATCTTTTGGGGCGAGAATAATCCCGGCAGTGCATAGGAGGCCGTGATGGCCTGGGCGAGATTTCCTTCCCGGATCCAGATTTCGTGGCCGGTTCCAAGTTCGGTGGTAACGGCGGCGAAGGGAATGGGCAAATCCTCGATTCTCGTATCTCCGATTGTATCTTCGAGGAGGGTGAACAGCTTGGATCCGGAAATCAGCCCGCCTCCGGTAAGGCGGATGTCAAGCAGGCGAAACAGGCCGGATTTGCCGAGACCTCTTGCCCATTCTTCCAGGTCATCGAGTTTTCCGGCGAGATACATGCCGCCAATGAGGGCGCCGATGGAGGTGCCGCAGATATAGTCGGGCTTGAACCCCTCTTTCTCGAGGCGGCGAAGAACGCCGATATGCGCCCAGCCGCGCGCGACACCACTGCCGAGCGCCAGTCCGATTTTCGGCCGTATCATTACTGCATCGCCTTGTGTGTTACTGTTTTCTCTCTGTTTATGCCTTAACAGATAAATCTTTCCAACTCCAAATTCTCATAATTAGTCGATCATTCTGGATCGACCTGTCCGCCGTGCGGCCTGCTGAGCCGGGCGTAACGACGAATCCATTGCCCGTTTCTTCTATTAGATAAGAGTTGTATTAAGGGGGTGTTAAAGATATAATCCTGTCTTCATTTTTTTGTAAAATTACCTGTTGACGGCGTTGCCCGGATATCTATATAAGATGGGCAACGACGCAGTCGGATACGCCTGATGAAGGTCAGGATAAGTTCGGCGGCGTTTTTTTTGTCCGGTCTTTTTGTCTGTGACGGTTATTGATTGACATTGTATATTTGTTGAGAAGGGATGCCTGGGCGGCGGGGTTGTTGAATGACGACTTT
>NZ_WTVA01000013.1 GCF_009882935.1 Sneathiella chungangensis | reverse complement strand
GCTGATCATTTTCGCAATATACAATCAGATGTTCGCCGAACAGGCCACTTTGTCGACCACGGATACGTCCTGAAAGGGTACTGAAAGATTGATGCGAATTGATGTCCGTATGCCTCCAAAATACCTTTCGTATGCCGCGTTCATGAAGAAGGTCTTCAACATTTCGAAGTGAAAGCGGAAATCGAACATACATCATCACCGCAAGGCGAATGATCTCAGGAGAGTTTTGAAAAAGCGAAAGCGGCTCTAACTTGTCATGCTCGGCGGCTGGTCAGCGAAAAAAAGACCATCAAGCCATTTGCTTCTGACAGTACCCCCAGATAACATCCTTCCCAAAGCCTTACTTACTGCAAGTTGGAATTTCACCGGATTTCTTCTTAACAAAGGCCAGGCAACCGCAGGACGTCTTGTTTGCTTCACACCATTCCCGTTGCGACTTTATGTAGGCCAGCTGCTCCGCTTCAATCTTTTGTTTGTGTAGCGCAATACGTTCGGCACGAGATTTTTCAAGCTCTGCCTGTT
Source organism: Sneathiella chungangensis (assembly GCF_009882935.1). Taxonomy (GTDB): domain Bacteria; phylum Pseudomonadota; class Alphaproteobacteria; order Sneathiellales; family Sneathiellaceae; genus Sneathiella; species Sneathiella chungangensis. The sequence continues at coordinate 15,571 of NZ_WTVA01000013.1, read as the reverse complement.
TTTGCGCGCGAAGTATGCTGTCCTCACGTTTTGCGGCTTCCAATTTTTCATACTGGCGTTTCAGGTCAGCTTTGATTTTTTCAAGATCCTGCTCAAGTTTCGCTTCGCGCTCTTCTCTGGTTCCCCCGGCTGCACGCCAGGCATGACAAGCTTCATTCCTCTTTTTTATCGCGGCACGGCGTGCCGCCCGCTGCGCACTTGTTTCCCCTCGGGGGGTACTGGTCAAACAAAGGTTGAACGCGCAGTGGCAGCGTTCTGGATAAGTCTGTTCTGCCCTCTCAAACTCTCGCCGTTTTTTTCCAATTGCGTTTTCAAGGGAGGCAATTTCTGCTTCCACGGATTTCGTTTTGGTTTGAATGCTGTCCAATATTTTCTCTTCTTCATTCCTGGCCTCGGATATGGCCAGAGACGCCGGATCGTTATCTACCTTTTTGTTTTCAAGATAGCGAACTAACTGTAGTACGCCATCTTTTGTTGCAATCCCTCGGCCAATTTTCTGGCCCTTTTTGTTAAAATATCCTGCATACAATACATCGCCGTTCTTTGCGGTTAGCGTTCCAACACCATACGGTTTGAAACCGTTATATCTCCCCTGATAGAAGTCACCATTTGGATAGGTCAGTATCCCCTGGGGGGTTAAGCTTCCCCGATTGACAAGTCCGGTATAAAAGGCTCCGTTTTTCCACGTGATACGGCCTTCTCCGTTCGCTTTTCCCATAAAGACCGGCCCTTCCCAGTTGCCCCCATAAACTTTGTACCAGTTAATACGGGCGCCAGCCGGGACAAAGCCGGCGAGGCGTCTGTTCTCGAGCAGATTTGGTACACTAGCAAGATTTACAAATGTAGACGAGCCGTCAGTATCGAAGCCAAGAGCATATGTCTGACCACTTGTATCCAGATCAAGGCTTCGGCTCGCTACAGGCTTGCCGTCCATAAGAATGCCAAGAACTTTTTCTGCTTTAATATAGGCATCAATTTGATGAGTCCCTGGCCAGAGCTCCAGCTTATAAAAATCATCACTGGTAATCTCTCCAATCTCCTGGCCATTTAGAGAAATTCCCCAGGTTCGCATGGACCCCATCAATCCTCCGGACTTATAGACATAAAGAAAAATCTTATCCGGATCAGGCATACTGTTGGTCTGAGCGACCGATTTGGCAGGTACTTTTCCCGTCACGTCTACCTGGGTTGTTTCTATGCAACTGCCTAGGCTTACGAGCAATGTGAACAGGACTAAACAGAACAGGGGACGATATTTGAAATACGAGAATATCATGAGACTTTTTACAACAAATCTGATGACGCTTATTTCCACGTCATAATTTCATAGCAGAATTTTTTTTTACAAAAAAAGAAATTTTCGGCCTACTGATTATAATTAGGTTGAAAATACTGAATTTTACGGTTTGGGAGTATTCCGAGGCGATTAGGCGCTAGTACTCATTCATTTTACGCGGGAAAAAAGTGTTATTCGGCGGGCTGTCAGACGAATGCGACCACGTCTCTGTATGGCGTAAAATGGCTCAAACGTCCCACTATTATACCGCGCTAAGTTGCTGCCACGCGGTCAGTGCGGCATCACTCTGAAGCTTGAATGCTTCTCGGCGGGTTAGGTAACGCTCATGGTTGACGCGGTTATGGACTGCTGGCTTGCATAGTTAAAAATTTCCGCATCGCCAGCTCCCTTCGTAGTCGCGGGAGATAGAAATTGCCACTCCTTTCCGCTCCAGAGATTATGCATTTCATACTGCATAAAAAGCGATGACGACAACTCAGATATCAGCAATATCCCATTTGGAATGCCGGATTTTCAGACAAACCGATTGAGGTAATTCTCCAGAAACTCCTGACGGCCTGATACCGGTTCTGGGTTGATATTTTCCGCGATGACTTTATCCGCAATTCGCGCCAGATCGATGTCATCGGAAAGCAATTCCTGTCCCGTTTTGGAAGACCATCCCTGATAGCGTTCATCAATCGCCTTTTGCAATCCGCCATCTTCAATAAGCGCGGCAGCAGCTTTCAATCCGCGGGCGCAGATATCCATCCCGCCTATATGGCCCGCCAGCAAATCAACCGGGTCCAGAGATTGACGGCGCAGTTTGGCATCGAAGTTCGTGCCTCCGGTCGTGAAGCCACCCGCTTTCAATATATAATAATAAGCCAGGGCAACTTCGGGTGTATTATTAGGGAACTGGTCCGTATCCCAACCTGATTGATAATCATTTCGGTTCATATCCACAGAGCCGAGAATGCCAAGTGCTGTCGCCATCGCCAATTCATGCTCGAATGTATGCCCCGCAAGGATCGCATGGCCCTGCTCGATATTGACTTTGACCTCCTTCTCAAGGCCGTGACGTTTCAAGAAACCGTAAACTGTCGCCACATCGAAATCATATTGATGTTTTGTCGGTTCCTGCGGTTTTGGTTCCACCAGGATAGTACCCTTAAATCCAATCTTATGTTTATAATCGACTACTAAATTTAGCATTCGGCCCATTTGCTGGTCTTCACGCGCCAGGTCAGTATTGAGAAGCGTTTCATAGCCCTCACGACCGCCCCACAATACGTAATTTTCACCCTTCAAACGATGTGTCGCATCCATACAGCTTTTGATGGTCGCAGCGGAGAAGGCAAATACATCCGGATCGGGGTTGGTTGAGGCCCCAGCCATATATCGTCGATGAGAGAATAAATTCGCCGTTCCCCAAAGCAGTTTGACGCCGGTTTCAGACATTTTTTCTTCAATGACATCAATCATTTCTTCGAGGTTGCGGGTGTTCTCGGAGAAATTGCTTCCTTCAGGTCGAATATCCGCATCGTGAAAGCAGAAATACGGCACGCCAAGTGCTGTGAACATCTCGAAAGCAACATCGGCTTTTAGCTTCGCCGCCGCCATTTCGTCGCTCATCCGGTCCGGGAACCAGGGGCGATCAAAGGTTTGTCCCCCGAACGGATCGCCCCCCGGCCAAGCGAACGAATGCCAATAAGCGCAAGAAAAGCGCAAATGCTCTTCCATTCGCTTGCCCAAGATAATTTCGTCTGGATTGTAATGCCGAAACGCCAGAGGGTTGCAGCTGCCCTCCCCCTCATATGAGATTCTTTGAATTGGGAAAAATCCGGTCGTCACATCAGCTCCTTTAAAGCCTGATAGCTTTTGGTATATTTTTGATAGGTTTCATCATAAAGCGGCGCTAACCGCGGATCTGGTTCATAAGTTTTTTGGATTGTCGGTGGCATCATCACTTCAGAAAGAGGCGCCCTGGACACGCCGGCAATTGCCAACCTCGCCGCACCGAGAGCTGCGCCAAAATCCCCTTTCGCCGGAAGATGGACAGGAATGCCAAGTGTATTGGCAAGCGTGTCCAGCCAAAAACTTGACCGGCTACCGCCCCCGATTGCAATGAGACTGGGTAATCTGGTCCCGGTGCTTTTCAGGGCTTCGAGGCAATCACGAAGAGCGAAGGTGACGCCTTCTATCACGGATTGGCACAAAATCTCGCTGTCGACGGCTTTTGAAAGACCAATGAACGCACCCCTTACCGCTGCGTCGTTATGCGGGGTACGTTCACCAGATAGATAGGGCAAAAACAGCGTGGATGCGGGACCGAAGGCCCTATCCGGCAGTTGTTCGACAAGTTCTGTCGTCTGTCGACCAAGGGTATTGCTAAGCCAGTTCAGGCTATCCGTTGCAGAAAGGATGACCCCCATCTGATACCATTTCGACGGCACCGCATGACAAAAGGTATGCACTGCACTTGCAGGTTCTGGTGCGTAGCTGTCTTTTGCAGCGAGCAGAACACCGGAAGTACCAAGAGAAACAAATCCCTGCCCCTCTGCAAATGCACCGATGCCGCACGCCGACGCCGCGTTATCCGCCGCACCGGCGACAACAGCAACGTCGTTGTTAAGCGAGAATTCCGATGCGACGACAGACCTTAAAGTGCCGACAACATCAGTCCCTTCGACAAGGTCCGGCAATTGATCGCGACGCATCCCTGATTCCTTGGTCAGGACGTCAGACCAACGCCGCTCGCCGACCTCTAGCCAGCTGGTTCCCGCCGCATCTGACATGTCAGTGACCAATTGTCCGGTCAACCAGTAAACCAGGTAATCTTTGGGCAATAAGACTATGGAAACACGCGCAAAATTATTGGGTTCATGCCGGGCCATCCACATTAGTTTTGGCGCCGTAAAGCCAGGAAAGACTATGTTGCCTGACAGGCCACGAAAATCAGGCATGCTGTCGAGCTCGGCGGCCTCCTTCGCTGCCCGGGTATCGTTCCAGAGAATACATGGCCGAATGACATTGCCGGCTTTATCAAGGCAGGTCGCCCCATGCATATGCCCGGAGATGCCAATTCCCTTGATTGATTTATATTCCTTTGAATATTTATGACGAAGTCGAGACATAACGTCTCTGCAGGCGTCTATCCAGCTCTGTGGATCCTGCTCCGACCAGCCATCTTTGGGATATTGCACGGAGTACTCGGCCGCGGCATCACCCACAACCATCCCCTCCGCGGAGACAAGCAAACCCCGCAACCCGGATGTACCAAGATCAAGGCCGAGATACATATTTGTCCCTCACGAGAGTTTCACCCATGCCGCATTGCGTGCCGAAGACCGCACGCAGGCATCGACGAATTGCACGCCTTTCAAGCCGTCGTAAACGGTTGGATAGATCACTTCTTCCGGGCAAGGTTCACCGCGCCGCGCCGCCATGATCGCCGCAGCCGCCTCGCTATAGATTGTCGCAAACCCTTCGAGGTATCCTTCCGGATGTCCGGGTGGAATGCGGCTGACCCGCGCGGCTGCCTCTCCCGCACCGGCTCCTTGCCGAGTGATCAGGCGCTTTGGTTGCTCGAAGGGAGAATGCCAAAGGTAATTCGGGTCCTCCTGCGCCCATTCCAGCCCGCCTTTTTCGCCATAGACTCGCAGGCGAAGCGCATTCTCATTCCCGGGCGCGACCTGGCTGCACCAGAGCATCCCGCGCGCGCCGCCCCTGAACCTCAGCATGACATGGGCGTTGTCATCGACCCGCCGCCCCTCGACGAAAGCCTGTAGGTCCGCCGCAAGGCTTTCGAGCTCCAGCCCGGTTACAAAACTAGCCAGATTGAAGGCATGAGTACCGATATCGCCCGTCGAGCCGCCAGCCCCGGATCGCTCCGGATCGGTGCGCCATTCGGCCTGCTTTATGTCCTGATGCGTTGTTAGCCAGTCTTGTGGGTATTCTACTTGAACGACGCGAATTTTACCGAGCTCGCCACCCAAAATCATATCGCGGGCCTGCCGGATCATGGGATAACCGGTGTAGTTATGCGTCAGAATAAACAGTGCATTTGACGATTCCACTGCTTTTACCAGCTTCTTCGCATCGGGCAAGGTAGAGGTGAGAGGCTTGTCGCAGATAACATGTATCCCACGTTTTAGAAATTCCCGCGCCGCGGCATAATGCACATGGTTTGGCGTCACGATCGCAACCGCCTCGATCCCGTTTTTCAAGCGTGCTTCGCGGATTGCCATTTTCTTGAAATCGTCATAGATCCGATCTGGTGCCAGCCCCAATGCGGCACCAGATGCCTGCGATTTCTCCGCGGTCGAGGACAGGGCGCCGGCAACCAATGTAAATTTATCATCCAGGCGGGACGCAATGCGATGCACACCGCCGATAAAAGCATCATTGCCGCCGCCCACCATGCCGAGCCTGATCCGATTGTCATGGCTTTCACTGCGCCCGTCGATCACCATCACGAAATCCCCAGCATTTTTCTGTTGGCTGCCTCATCGGTGCCGCCATCAGCAAAATCGTCAAAGGCTCGCTCCGTGACACGAATGATATGGTCTTTCACGAATTGCGCGCCTTCCCGCGCACCGTCTTCGGGATGCTTGAGACAGCATTCCCATTCGACAACCGCCCAGCCATCGAAATTATTGGCCGCCATCTTCGAGAAAATTCCGACGAAATCCACCTGCCCGTCACCGAGGCTCCGGAAGCGTCCCGCGCGATCCACCCAGGACTGATATCCACCGTAGACGCCCTGCCGTCCCGTCGGGTTGAACTCGGCATCTTTTACATGGAACATCTTGATCCGGTCCTTGTAGATGTCGATATGATCGAGATAATCCAGGCACTGCAGCACATAGTGGGACGGATCGAAAAGCATGTTGCAGCGTGCATGGTTATCCACGCGCTCCAGAAACATCTCGAACGTCACGCCGTCATGCAAGTCCTCGCCCGGATGAACTTCGTAGCAAACATTGACACCGCAATCCTCCGCATGATCAAGAAGCGGCCGCCAGCGCTTGGCCAACTCGTCAAATGCCGTTTCGACAAGCCCGGCTGGCCGCTGTGGCCAAGGGTACATATAGGGCCAGGCAAGTGCTCCTGAAAAAGTTACGTGATCCGTCAGTCCAAGATTTTTAGACGCGCTAAGCGCCAGTTTCACCTGATCCACGGCCCATTCCTGACGCGCTTTCGGATTCCCGTGAACCTCCGGCGCCGCAAAGCCATCAAAAGCCGTGTCATAGGCGGGATGAACAGCCACGAGCTGCCCTTGAAGATGGGTTGAAAGTTCGGTTACCTCAACACCGTTGGCTGCGGCCTGTCCCTTGAATTCATCACAGTAGTCTTTGGAGTTCGCCGCTTTATCAAGATCGAATAGCCGGCTATCCCAACTAGGGACCTGAACACCTATATAACCGCAATCCGCCGCCCATTTGGTAATACTGTCCCACGAGTTAAAAGGCGCGTCATCCCCGGCAAACTGCGCAAGAAATAGCGCGGGACCCTTTATTGTCTTCATCATTCCCTCCCATGATTATTATCCGCCTAGTAGCGGCATGTTTTCTTTTAAGTAAACGTCTATGCGGATTCGCTCCTGAGAAATATTGATCGGCAGATTATCCGTTTTCGCCCTGAGAATCCTCACAGTGCTTCTAATAAGATGACCCGTATCTTGGGAAATAATCGCGTCAAAAGTTCCCTGCTCCAGCGCGTCCCGTGACAGGGGTGTCAATTCATGACCCACAACGACCATTTTTTGATCCAAGCCGCCTTTACGCAAAAACTTTATCAACCCCAAGTTTCCGGCGGCCGACGAGTAGATGCCGGTGATATCTGGCTCAGTGGCGAAAGCGTCCGGTAAAAGCCTTTCCAGAAGATCCGGGTCATCTCGACCCTCCAGCGACGGCAAAACGGTTATCCCGGGGAAACTTTCAGTCATTACCTGATCGAATCCCAACCGCCGTTCAAGATGGTCCCGTGCTAACATAGATCCCGTGACAACCAATATTTTTCCTTTTTCCTTGGATAGGAAATGACCCATTAGCTGACCGGCGGTTCGCCCTGCCGCCACATTATCAATGCCAACAAAATGATCGCGCTTGGAGCTTGGTAAATCCGATACCAGCGCAACAACGGAAACGCCGCGTTTCTTGATCTGGTCGACAGCATCCCGCACCGAGGGCGTTTCCGGACTGAATATGGCAATACCGTTCACATCCTCGGGATCAATCTCCGATATAATGCGAGCCATGGCCTGCGGATCGAAAGCAGGTACTTTTTCGAAACTGAGCCTGGTACGGTCGAGCGCCATAACTTCAGACAAGTGGGAAATCTGCTCTTCAAGGAGGGAAATAAATTCGTTGTTACTCTCCGGAAGCAAAAAATGAAATCGATATACTCTTCCACGCGCCAAATTTGCGGCCGCCGTATCGCGAACGTACCCGAGTTGCTGGATCGCTTTGTTAACCCTCTCGATGGTAACACCGCGTACGCCGGGGCGGCCATTTAACACCCTGTCCACAGTCGCAAGGCTGACCCCGGCAACTCTGGCGATGTCATTTACGGTTGGTTTTAGAATGATGTCACGGTCCTGCTTTATCATTAATGCTGCTTCACGCCTCTTCCATGGCTTTTGCGAGCCCCTCGAATAACAAAGCAACCGCCTCTGCTCCCGGATCATTATGGCCGATCAGATTTTCCGCCGGGACATAAGACGCCCGGCCCGCTTTAGCACGTCCGATCTTCGCGGTCGCATCGGCACCCGCCCTTGCGGCGGCGGCGGCGGCGGCCATACCCTCAGAAAGCATGTTCAAGGCAGGGTCCAGCGCATCTATCATTGTTCTGTCACCCTTTTGCGCCCCCCCAACCTCGCTTATCCGGGAAAGGCCCGCAGAAAGGGCCGCGGCTATCGATTTTCCGCTGGCGAAGGCGTCCCCGGCCGCGCTGAAGAAAATAGCCAGAATGACTCCCGACGAACCCCCCATCGTCTGGCTAAGTTCATTGCCGACAGCACGGAAAAGCTGCGTCAAATCCGCTAATGGCATCCGAACAAGACTTTCTTTCAATGCACGCGCAGCGGTTGCCAAGGTACTGCCTGTATCGCCATCACCGGATTTTGCGTCCAGCGCGTTCAAGTCGTCTTCTGCATCAATCAGTAAATCGCAGCATGCCTCTATAATCGCTTTTGTTTTCGCGTTCACGGAAGCAATTGGCTTGATGGGCGACAAGCCATCCGGAAGCGGGAGCGTCTGAACCGGCACGATTGAAGCCATACCCGGCCAGGCATTCAATTCTACCTTGGTATCCAGGGCAGTCTGCCATTTTTCTGAAAGAGGCATGATGGATACCGAAAACCCATGCATATCCAGCGATGTCATCATCGGCGCGGGACCGATTATATACTTGATATGCTCAGCAAGGGGTGATGTCGCAAGTTCCTGCGCCAATACCGCCATCTCCAGAGGAGTAGTACTGCCGAGGTTATTCAGCATCGCTACATGCGGGCCATTGCCGACTTTTTCAGAAAGCTTGCCGAGAACTTCCGCCATGGCTCTATGCGCCGACTCAAAGACAACCTGTTCAGCTCCGGCTTCACCATGAATGCCGAGCCCAAGCTCAGCCTTGCCTACGCCAATGCGGGCTTCTTTCTGGGAGCCGGGAATGGTACAGGTGTCAAGCGACATACCAATGGTTGATACGGCATCGATGACCTCTCTGGCCGTACTCGCAACTTGATCCAGATCCGCACCACTTTCAGCTGCCGCACCGGCGATTTTATGAACCAGGAGCGTTCCGGCGACACCGCGCGGCTGCGGCAAGTCCGGAAGCGCGACATCATCATCGACGACAACCATTTCAACTTTTAGACCAAATGCCTTCGCACGCTCCGCTGCCAGTCCAAAATTCAGACGGTCTCCTGTATAGTTTTTAACGATAAGCAGACAGCCCGCTTCTCCGGTAACTGCCAGAATTCCAGCAAGAACTGCGTCCACAGAAGGGGATGCGAAGACCTCACCACAAATAGCGGCCGTCAACATGCCACGTCCCACAAATCCCGCATGAGCAGGTTCGTGCCCGGACCCACCGCCAGAAATCAACGCCACCTTCGACTTGTCCCAATCAGCGCGAATAACAACCTTGATGTGCGGATACCCATCCAAACGGATCAACCGCCCTCCCGCACTTTGCAAAAGCCCGTCGAGAGCATCTGTTACCAGGGTTGCTTTTGAATTTACAAATTGGCTCATGTTACACCCCTAGAATATCCGGTTGCCGCTATCGTCAAAGAAAAGAGGATCATTTGGTTCGATTGAAATGTTCGAGCCAACATCATAGGTCACATGCGGGTCGACCAACGTGGTGATATCATATCCTTGCAATTTTAAATGTAACCGCGTCTGATCTCCCAGATGCTCTACCCGTATAACCTCTGCCGGCTGACCGGAGCCCTGCCGTATCTGCTCTGGCCGCATACCAATTTGCGCCGCACCGTTGCCAGTTAATCCAAACAGTTCAGCAGGAAGAATATTGATCCGCGGCAAGCCGAGACGGCTCGCCACATAAACACTGTTCGGGTTCTCGTATATTTCCCGGGGAGACCCGAATTGGACAAGTCTTCCGTGATTGAGCACACCGACATGTGTCGCCATAGTCATGGCCTCAATCTGGTCATGAGTGACATAGAGTAAAGTTGCGCCTAATGTCGCCTGAATCCGTTTCAACTCCACCCGCAACTCAGTCCTGAGTTTTGCATCAAGAGAGCTCAGCGGCTCATCCATCAGATAAATTGAGGGATTGCGGACCAATGCCCGGCCAATGGAAACCCGCTGCATTTCTCCGCCCGACAGCTTCGTTGCCTTGTTGTCTAGTTTGTCGGATATTTGCAGGACGGAAGCGACTTCCGCAATCTTGCGTTCAATTTCCGCCTCTGGTGTTTTCAACATGGGAGAGCGCAACGGAAAGGCTAAATTATCGCGAACGGAAAGATGCGGATAGAGAGAATATTGCTGAAAAACCATGGCAACATCGCGCTGTGCCGGAGTTTCCTCATTCACAACTCGCCCGCCGATAGAAATCTCTCCCTGATCAAGTTTTTCAAGACCGCTAATAAGGCGCAAAGTCGTCGTCTTCCCCGCGCCTGTCGGCCCGAGAAGCACGACAAATGCTCCGTCAGGGATCGTCATGGTAACATCATCCAATGCGATGTCTGCACCAAACGACTTGGATACATTCTTGAGCAAAACCTCAGCCATTGGCCAGCACCCCGCTGTTCAATTCAGAAACGATCGCCCGGCCGCTTTGCTCATGAAACAATGTGATCGTCGCTGGATTGAAATTCAGTCCAACCCTATCTCCGACATTAATTACCTGGCTTGAGTTTAGGCGCGCCTTCAAATCCCCATTGGGGGTATCCAGTGTCACGATCTGTGTGGTTCCCAGATATTCAACCGCCAAAACAAGCCCTCGATACGTTCCGTCATCGGTGAAGCTGATATGTTCCGGTCGAACGCCGAACACGAGATCCCCCTGTATATCCTGAAGCTGTTTGGGAACCGCCAAGTTTACACCGCTCAGGGTGACGGAATTATCGCCCTTTTGCACGCCTCCTTCAAACCGCAGAAAATTCATTGACGGCGAACCTATAAAGTCCGCAACGAACATGGTGACTGGCTTATCGTAGATCTCTTGTGGTTCGCCGAATTGCTCAACCACCGCGTTATTCATGACCACAATCTTGTCCCCCATCTGCATGGCTTCTAATTGGTCATGGGTCACATATACCGTTGTCGCTTTCATGCGATCATGGAGTACCCTCAGCTCTTCGGACATATGTTCACGAAACTCCGCATCCAGCGCCCCTAGTGGCTCATCCATCATGAAGGCCTTTGGGTCACGTACGATCGCGCGCGCCAGCGCGACCCGTTGACGGTCTCCTCCGGACAACCCCCCTGTTGGTCGGTCAAGGATATCGGTAATCCCCAATATGTTGGATACCTCTGCTACCTTTGCCTTGATGTCGGCCCGCTGCATTCCCTGGGAAACCAACGGATACTGAATGTTCTTGCGGACATTCATATGCGGATAAAGCGCAAACATCTGGAACACAAAAGCGATATCACGCTGCGATGGCGGTCTCTGGCTAATCTCTTCGCCATCCAGATAAATTTCACCTGATGTCGGCAATTCCAATCCGGCAATCATCCGCAAGGTCGTCGTCTTTCCACAGCCGGACGGACCCAGGAGCATGAAGAACTCCCCATCTTCAATAGTGAAGGATGATTCCTTCACAGCGGTGAAATCACCAAAGTCCTTGCGTAAATTTTTGATAATGATCTGGGCCATGTCTATTCCCGAAAATGGCTGACGATGATGAACATCACTGTGCCAACCAAAGTTGTTATGAAAGAATAAGTGAAGGCCCAAAGCACAAACGGCTGCATCAGCATCACCACCCCAACGGCGATTAGGATGGTAGCAACCAATTCCCACGGCCCACGACGGAAGCCCAATATCCCTTTGATGAAATTACTCATTTGCGCACTGCCCCAAAGGTGATGCCCCGCAGCAGATGCTTGCGCAGCATAATTGTGAAAATCATCACTGGAATGAGGAAAAGCGTTGCGCCGGCGGCAACTGCCGGCCAATCGAGCCCGCCCACGCCGATAATCGTCGGTATGAAGGGAGGTGCCGTCTGCGCAGTGCCGGAAGTCAGCAGAACTGCAAAGGCATATTCGTTCCAGGAAAAAATCAGACAGAATATGGCTGTCGACGCGATGCCGGTGGCGGCTTGCGGCAAAACAACCTTGTAGAAGGCCTGAAAACGGGTGTAGCCGTCAATCAGAGCGGCATCCTCATACTCCCGTGGAATCTCGTCGATAAAGCCCTTCAGGAGCCAGACTGCCAGCGAGATATTCACTGCCGTATACAACAGGATCATCCCCAGATGCGTATCTGACAAACCAAGGTTACGATACATCAGGAAAATGGGAATCGCGACCGCAATGGGCGGCATCATTCGCGTTGAAAGAATAAAGAAGAGAAGATCATCGGCAAGCGGGATCTTGAATCTTGAGAAGGCATAGGCAGCCAACGTTCCAAGGAAGACACTCAGAAAAGTCGAGCCAAAGCCAATGATAACCGAATTCATGAAGCGCTGGCCAAACTTCGAGGGGCCCGCAATGACCATTTCGCGATTGCGCACGATCTCCTCGGCAAAATTGGTTGGCGGCGGCAGGCTTTCCAGGGTTTCCTTGGATACCCGGGTGCGGGTTGTGAAGAGATTCACATACCCTTCCACCGACGGTTCAAAAAACACCTTGGGGGGATAGCTGATGCTGTCGGGTGGCGTCTTGAAGCCGGTAATCATGATCCAGCCAAGCGGCACAAGCGTGATCACTGCGTAAAGGATAACCAATGTACCGGCAATCCATTTCTGCCGACTGCTGGATTCGGTTACAGAATAGCTCATCGTTCTTTCACCTTATTAAGCGCCTTGACGTAAATGGAGGCCAATCCAAACACCGTGACAAAAAGAATAATGGCAATCGCGCTGGAATAGCCGGTCCGCCATTTCTCAAACGCCTCGCGCTTCAAGTGAATAGACGCCAGTTCCGTGGTCGAGCCCGGTCCGCCGCCAGTCAGCTGCACGACCAGATCAAACATCTTGAAATTCTCGATCCCGCGGAACAGGACCGCCAGCATCAGGAAGGGAAGCACCATCGGGATGGTGATGGTGAAAAACTGCCGCAGCTTGGATGCCCGGTCAATTTCCGCTGCCTCATAGATATAATCGGGGATGGATCGCATCCCGGCGAGACAGATGAGCATCACAAAAGGTGTCCACATCCAGGTATCGACGATGACAATCGACCATGGAGCAAGATCAACGGAACCCAGCATCTCAAAGCTTGAGGGATCCTTGCCCGTCAGAAATGCAACAACATAATTAAACAAACCAATCTGCGGCTGATAGAGGAAGGTCCAGAAATTACCGACAACAGCCGGAGATAACATCATTGGTAAAACGATGATCGTCGTCCAAAGGTCGTTTCCCCTGAATTTCTTGTTGATAAGCCAAGCGAGCGTAAATCCGATCAGAACCTGAAAGAAGATTGTCCAGAACAGAAAATGTGCTGTTGCCTGCATGGATAGCCAGACATCCGGGTCATTCAATATCCGCTCGTAATTCCGGGTCCCGACATATTCTACCGCTCTGTTAATCCGATTTGCCTTAAAGTCGGTGAAGCTCAGATTAACAGTCCAAATCAATGGGAAAATATTGATCGCAAGCAATAAGAAAATCGTCGGCCCCACAAATATCCAGGCAATCGTACGATCGGAGAATCCCCTTATTTTGCGCGCAATACGTACCGGCGTTGCTCTGGCAACACGATCTACGGTCTTCTCAGACATATCACTTATTCCTGACGATTACTTGATTCAGGCAAAGACGTCCTGAACGGCGATTGCTTTGCGACGAAGGAATTTCGGGCCGGAGCTCCTCCGGCCCGATACACGTTAAAGCTTGCCTTCGTCCTGGAAAATCTCTGTCCAGTCTTTGACCAACAGATCAAGTGCCTCTTGTGCAGTTCCCTGATCGGCCACGATGTAGTCATGCAAACGTTTTTGCATTGCCAGCAGCAGTTCCGCATAAGCGGGTTCCTGCCAGAAATCCTTAACATTCTGCATTGCCAGCAGGAAATCGCCGGCGAAAGGAGCACTTTCCGGGAATTTCGGGTCATTCAGCACTGAATTATGCGCCGAATAGCCGCCAAGACCCCACCATTTTGCCTGCACATCCGGTTGGGCAAACCATTTGATATACTCAAGGGCGGCATCTTTTTTATCGGAATATGAAACAACCGAAATGCCTTGTCCGCCCAATGTCGATCCTTCAACGTTCTGAGGAGGATTGACAAAGAAATCGATCTTTTCACCACCGGTATTGGGGTCGGCGTACAGACCTGGGAAGAAGGCAAACCAATTCATCGCCATAGCAACTTGGCCGGATTTGAACGCATCCAAACTCTCACCCATATACGCATTGGTATATCCAGGAGGTGTCGCAGTTTTATAAAGCTCCTTATAGAATTCAAGGGCCTCAACCGCTTCCGGCGAATTCACTGCGCCTTCCATATCATATTTACCTGGCGTATTTTCATACTTGAAGCCCCAGGGATACAATGCCCCGGTCACACCCATGGTAATCCCTTCGGAACCACGCTCTGTGAAGATAGCCGCACCATAAACGGTCTGGCCATCAATCTCACGACCCTGGAAGAATTGCGCAATTTCCAGCAGTTCTTTCTGCGTCTTGGGTTCACCCAATTCGCGGCCTGTTTTCTCCTTGAATGCCGCCCGGATATCATCACGAGCAAACCAATCCTTGCGATAGAACCATCCGTTCGCATCCCCCATCGCAGGAAGGGCATAATAGTTCGGCGTACCTTTGGGCCAAGTCGAATAGGCGTAAACCGTTGCATCGGCAAAATCACTCATGCTGATGCCTTCTTTATCAAAGAAGTCGTTCAACTTCACATAATGCCCGTTTTCGGCGCCGCCTCCAATCCACTGGCTGTCACCGATCAGCAAATCACATAATTTTCCGCCTGAGTTCAATTCGTTCAGAATACGGTCGGCGAAATTCGGCCAGGGCACAAATTCGAAGCTCATTTTATGGCCGCTTTGCGCTTCAAATTCCTTACTGAGTTCTACAAGCGCATTCGCCGGGTCCCAAGCCGCCCAGCATAATGTCAGGTCTTCCGCCTGGGCCGGAGACGCAATTGTAGCCGCAGACAATGCCAGAGCACCCGCAGCTGCTAGTTTCAAAGTCTTCATTATTTTCCTCCCGAGTTAGACATAAAGCGAGTTAGCAGTGTTGGTCCCTGATTCACTTTTTTGTCATATTCACGCTAGTTGAGGTGCGTACCTCATGTCAAGAAAATTTTGAGGTGCGTACCACAAGCGGTATTAAGGTGCCGTCAAGCGGCCTTGTCACATTAACTCGCTGGATGCTGTCAGACGAATGCAGCCTCGTCTCCGTATTGCGAAAATGGCACAACGGTGGCTCTATTTTGCCGCACTAATTCGGTGCCATTCAGCAGGAAGAATGCTGCGTTGAACTCTAAATATGGGTCTTAAGTTGTGATGGCGTTCCGAGTTGAAGTGGTTATGGACCGATGCGTGAATAGAAGCGAATTTCCGTAAACTTCTTGGAAGCTCAAATTGTAACACCGCTGGTGATCGGGCGGCGAATTACTCTGAACCCATTCATTGTATTCCTTG
>NZ_WTVA01000012.1 GCF_009882935.1 Sneathiella chungangensis | reverse complement strand
TCGTCTTCCCATGGTCAACATGACCAATCGTTCCAATGTTTACATGCGGTTTACTACGATCAAATTTCTCTTTGGCCATTTTATTTCTCCGTTTTCTCCGGCTGCCTCAGCTTTTGCGTTACGCCAACTTCGCCAGAACTTCGTCTGAAACGTGTTGTGGCACAGGTTCATAATGATCAAAGACCATGGAAAATGTTGCGCGACCCTGTGTCTGGGAACGCAGGTTATTCACATAGCCAAACATATTGGCCAGCGGCACCATGGCATTGACAACTTGCGCGACACCGCGCGGTTCCGTTCCGGTCACCTGACCGCGCCGGCTGTTCAAGTCGCCCATGACATCGCCGATATATTCGTCAGGCGTCACGATCTCGACCTTCATCATCGGCTCGAGCAGGCGCAGCCCCGCCTTGCGGGCAACTTCGCGCATCGCGGCACGACCGGCAATTTCAAAGGCCATGACCGAGCTGTCGACGTCATGATAGGCGCCATCAACCAGGGTCACATCCACGTCAATCAACGGGAAGCCAGCCAGCACGCCCGTTTCGACGATATCACGTACACCCTTCTCAACACCCGGAATATATTCTTTCGGAACCGAACCACCGGTAATGGTGTCACTGAAAGTGAATCCTGCGCCCGGTTCGCCCGGCTGAACAACAATCTTGATGCGGGCGAACTGACCCGAACCACCTGATTGCTTCTTATGGGTGTAATCAAGTTCGGCTTGCTTGGTGATGCTTTCACGATACGCCACCTGCGGCGCACCAATGTTGGCCTCTACCCCGAATTCCCGCTTCATGCGATCGACAATGATGTCGAGATGCAATTCGCCCATGCCCTTGATGATCGTCTGACCGCTTTCGATGTCCGAAGAGACGCGGAAAGACGGATCTTCTTTTGCCAGACGGTTCAGGGCAACACCCATTTTTTCCTGGTCAGTCTTGGTTTTCGGCTCAACCGCAATCTCGATAACCGGCTCCGGGAACTCCATCCGCTCAAGGATAACCGGCTTTGCAGAATCGCACAGCGTATCACCGGTCGTCGTGTCTTTCAGCCCAGCGATAGCAACAATGTCACCGGCGCGCGCCTCTTTCACATCTTCCCGGCTGTTGGCATGCATCTGCAGCATACGGCCCACACGCTCACGGCTGTTCTTGACCGAGTTCAATGTCTGCGTACCGGATTCAAGAACGCCCGAATAAATGCGAACGAAGGTCAGCGAGCCCACGAACGGGTCGGTCATCACCTTGAACGCCAGGCCTGCAAACGGCTGATCATCCGACGGAAGACGCTCGATATCCTGCTCCGTTTTCACGTCGATACCATGCGTGCCGCCGATATCCGTCGGAGAGGGCATGAATTCGACAACCGCGTCAAGAAGCGGCTGGACACCCTTGTTCTTGAAAGCCGTTCCCGTCAGCACCGGAACGAAGGTCGCGGCAAGCGTTCCCTTACGAATGCAAGCGCGAAGGGTTTCCTCGCTCGGCTCTTCGCCTTCAAGATAGGCCTCGAACACAGCCTCATCCGCCTCAATGGCCGTCTCGACCATGGCTTCATGATATTTGGCCGCCTGATCCGCGAGATCGGCACGAATGTCGCGATATTCGAAGGATGCGCCCATCTCTTCACCGCTCCAGACGATTTCCTTCATCTTGATCAGATCGACAACGCCTTCAAACTCGGCTTCAGAACCAATCGGGAGCTGCAGAACAAGCGGTTTCGCGCCAAGGCGGGTCTTGAACATTTCAACGCAGCGATAAAAATCAGCGCCAGTGCGGTCCATCTTGTTGACGAAGCACATGCGCGGCACGCGATATTTATCCGCCTGGCGCCAGACTGTTTCAGACTGCGGCTCAACGCCGGCAACGCCATCAAATACGGCAACCGCGCCGTCAAGGACGCGAAGGCTGCGCTCGACTTCAATCGTGAAGTCCACGTGACCGGGCGTATCGATGATGTTGATGCGGTGATCCTTCCAGAAACAGGTCGTCGCCGCGGAGGTGATGGTGATACCGCGCTCCTGCTCCTGCTCCATCCAGTCCATGGTTGCGGCGCCATCATGCACCTCACCGATTTTGTGAGACACACCGGTATAGTACAGAATGCGTTCCGTCGTTGTCGTCTTACCGGCATCAATATGGGCCATAATCCCGATGTTGCGGTATCTTTCGATGGGCGTTTTGCGTGCCATGTCGGAAATCCTAGATCAAGCTTGCGTATATAAAACCAGTTACCAGCGATAGTGGGCAAACGCGCGGTTCGCCTCAGCCATCTTGTGCGTGTCTTCACGCTTCTTGACCGCACCACCCCGGTCGTTCGAGGCATCAAGAATTTCGCCGGACAGGCGGTCCACCATGGTCACCTCGCTGCGCTTGCGCGCGCTGGCGATCAGCCAACGGATGGCGAGCGCCTGACCGCGCTCCGAGCGAACCTCGACCGGCACCTGATAGGTCGCACCACCAACCCGGCGGGAGCGCACTTCGATATCCGGCTTGATTTTATCGAGGGCTTCATGGAAGACGTCAACGGGGCTCGATCCCGTCTTCTTTTCAATGATGTCAAAAGCACCATAAACAATGCCTTCGGCGGTAGACTTTTTCCCGTCAAACATGAGGGAGTTCATGAACTTGGTCAGAACAACGTCCCCAAACTTTGCGTCAGGGAGAACTTCGCGTTTTTCAGCTGCGTGACGACGTGACATTCGACTAATTCCTTATTTCGGCTTCTTCGCGCCATATTTGGAGCGACGCTGACGGCGATCCGCAATGCCTTGCGTATCCAGCACGCCACGAATGATATGATAACGAACACCCGGCAAGTCCTTCACACGACCGCCACGGATCAGAACAACGGAATGTTCCTGGAGGTTATGGCCTTCGCCGGGGATATAACTGGTGACTTCAAAACCGTTCGTCAGACGCACGCGGGCAACCTTACGAAGTGCCGAGTTCGGCTTCTTCGGAGTCGTCGTATAAACTCTCGTGCAAACACCACGCTTCTGCGGGCACGCCTCCATGGCGGGCACTTTATTACGCGAAACCGGCGCCTTGCGGGGGTTTCTGATCAGCTGATTAATAGTAGGCATTCTTCTTCCTATCATTCGTCACCGCAAATAGAACAGCCGCGTGCAGTTGCGGCTCTGCTCGCGGTCAGGTTTTTTGCGTCCACCCGAAGAGACTTAACACGTGTGTTTTTTTAAAAAATCCCAACGACACACGGAAAAATTAGTACACGACTGTTGTCAGGAGCGCGCAATATATTGGGGAGGTCCGGTACAGTCAAGCAGAAAAGATTGCCTTTTTGTTAATCTTCTTCTGCTGCCGATTTCGGCCCTCCTTCTCCTCCTATCTGGGACTGAATCGGGCAATTTTGTGATATCGGTCCCGAATTCGTCGACGAGACCAGTCGATTACCCGCCCCATAACAGAAAACGGCGCCCGATCAGGGGCGCCGCTCTCGCTTTTCTTCCCTCTCCCATCGCCGGATTGGCGATAGAAGACGCTGATTCTCGCCGCGTTACTCTGCGGCGGAGGTTTCTCCGGCGCCTTCGGGCTCCAGCATCTCGACTGCCGCTTCGGCATTCTCCTGGATTTCCTTGTCGCGTTTCGCTGCCACCAGCTTGAGACGGTTCATCTGGGCGCCGGTACCTGCCGGGATCAGACGGCCGACAATGACGTTCTCTTTGAGACCCATCAGAGTGTCCTTCTTGCCGGCAACAGACGCTTCCGTCAGGACCCGGGTCGTTTCCTGGAAGGACGCGGCCGAGATGAAGGAGTTGGTCTGCAGGCTTGCCTTGGTGATACCGAGAAGGATCGGGCTGCCTTCCGCCGGCGCCTTGCCTGCCGCGACGAGTTTCTCGTTCTGTGCCTCGAATTCCTCGCGGTCGATCTGCTCGCCGATCAGGAAGGAACTGTCGCCCTGTTTCTCGATCTCGATCTTCTGCAGCATCTGACGGCAGATCACTTCGATATGCTTATCGTTGATCTTCACGCCCTGCAGGCGATAAACGTCCTGGATCTCATTGATCAGGAAGTTGGCGAGCGCCTCGACACCCAGAACCTTCAGGATATCATGCGGCGCGGGGTTCCCGTCGAGAAGATAGTCGCCGACCCGGACATAGTCCCCCTCATTGACAGCAAGATGCTTGCCCTTGGGGATGAGATATTCGATCGGCTCGGCGCCTTCCTCCTCCGGCCGGATCGAAACCCGGCGCTTGGACTTGTAGTCCTTGCCAAATTCGACGAAACCGCTGGCCTCGGCGATGATCGCATGGTCCTTCGGACGGCGGGCTTCGAAAAGCTCGGCCACCCGCGGCAGACCACCCGTGATATCCTTTGTCTTGGAGCCTTCACGCGGAATACGCGCGAGCACGTCACCGGCCTGCACATCCGCCCCGTCTTCTACCGACAGAATTGCGTCCACCGGCAGGAAGTAGCGGGCTTCGTGACCGCTTGGAAGCGTCAGGAGTTCTCCATCGTCGCCGCGCAAGGTGATACGCGGACGCAGGTCGCTGCCCTTCGGCTGGGACTTCCAGTCAACGACGACTTTCCGGGCGATACCCGTTGCCTCGTCGACCTGTTCGGCCATGGAGACACCGGAAACCAGGTCCTTGTAGCTGACTTTACCCTCAAGCTCGGTGATAACCGGCGTGGTGAACGGATCCCACTGCGCCAGCTTGTCGCCCTTCTTGACCTCGGCGCCTTCATCGACCAGCAATCGCGTACCGTAGGCGATCCGATAGCGCGCCCGCTCACGATTGTTGGAATCGACAAGCACCAGTTCCGAATTCCGGCCCATCACGATCGGGTTGCCGCTGCTGTTCACAACGACGTTGCGGTTATCGATCTTGATCGTCCCGTCGTGAGAGGCGTCAATGGAGGAGACTTCCGCAACCTGCGCCGTCCCGCCGATATGGAATGTGCGCATGGTAAGCTGCGTTCCCGGCTCGCCGATCGACTGGGCGGCAATAACGCCGACCGCCTCGCCGATATTGACGGGTGTCCCGCGGGCAAGATCACGGCCATAACATTTACCGCAAATGCCGCCCTTGGTTTCACAGGTCAGAACCGAGCGGATCAGAACCTGTTCCACGCCGGAGGTTTCCGCAAGCAACGAGCTTGCCTCGTCGAACATCTCGCCGCCGGCGACGATCACATCACCCGACGACGGGTCGATGACATCCACAGCCGCGGTGCGGCCAAGAAGCCGGTCGCTGAGCGTCGCGATCACATCACTGCCCTCCACGACTTCACGAACCGTGACGCCTTTCTCGGTGCCGCAATCTTCCTCGATCACGACGCAATCTTGGGCGACGTCGACGAGACGGCGGGTCAGGTAACCGGAGTTCGCGGTTTTCAACGCCGTATCGGCAAGACCCTTACGGGCGCCATGGGTGGAGTTGAAATACTCAAGAACGCTGAGGCCTTCCTTGAAGTTGGAGATGATCGGCGTCTCGATGATCTCACCGGAGGGCTTGGCCATCAGACCGCGCATACCGGCAAGCTGCTTCATCTGGGCGGCGGAACCACGGGCACCGGAGTTGGCCATCATGTAGATGGAGTTAATGCCGACCTGACGGTTATCCTCATCCATTTCTACCGCTTCAATGACTTTCATCATCTCGTCGGCGACCCGGTCCGTACATTGTGACCAGGCGTCAATGACCTTGTTGTATTTCTCGCCCTGGGTGATCAGGCCGTCATAATACTGGCGCTCATATTCCTCGGCGAGCTTGCGGGTTTCCTCAACCAGCCGCTCTTTCGCTTCCGGAATGCGCATGTCGTCCTTGCCGAAGGAAATACCGGCGCGGCAGGCATGGGAGAACCCAAGTCCCATCAGCCGGTCCGCGAAGATAACCGTCTCCTTCTGACCGCAATGGCGGTAGACCTCGTCGATCACCTGCGTGATTTCCTTCTTCGTCAGCAGGCGGTTAATCAGATCGAAGCTGATTTTCGCATTGCGCGGCAGGATTTCCTCGATCAGCATGCGGCCCGGCGTTGTTTCAACCACTTTCCGGACTTCGGTGCCGTCTTCCTGGACCACGGAGATGCGGGTCTTGATCTTGCTGTGCAGCGTCAGGATCTTGTTGTCGATCGCATGCTGGGCTTCCGCGACATCGGCAATCACCATCCCCTCACCCGGCTCGTTGGCGATATCCATGGTCAGGTAATAGATGCCGAGAACGATGTCCTGGCTGGGCACGATAATCGGCTTGCCGCTTGCCGGGCTCAGGATGTTGTTCGTCGACATCATGAGAACGCGGGCTTCAAGCTGGGCTTCCAGCGAGAGCGGTACATGAACCGCCATCTGGTCGCCGTCGAAGTCGGCGTTGAAGGCGGTACAGACGAGCGGATGCAGCTGGATCGCCTTACCCTCGATGAGGACCGGCTCAAATGCCTGAATGCCGAGACGGTGAAGCGTCGGCGCGCGGTTGAGGAGAACCGGATGCTCGCGGATCACCTCTTCGAGAATGTCCCAGACTTCCGGGCGTTCCTTCTCGACCAGCTTTTTCGCCATCTTCACGGTCGCCGCCATGCCCTTGAGTTCGAGCTTGGCGTAGATAAAGGGCTTGAACAGCTCGAGCGCCATCTTTTTAGGCAGGCCGCATTGATGGAGCTTCAGCTCCGGCCCCACCACGATCACTGAACGACCGGAATAGTCGACGCGCTTGCCGAGCAGGTTCTGGCGGAACCGGCCCTGCTTGCCTTTCAGCATGTCGGAAAGGGATTTCAGCGGCCGCTTGTTGGCGCCCGTGATCACCCGGCCACGACGGCCGTTATCGAAGAGGGCGTCGACGGATTCCTGCAGCATGCGCTTTTCGTTGCGAACGATGATGTCCGGCGCGCGCAGCTCGATCAGGCGTTTCAGACGGTTGTTCCGGTTGATCACCCGACGATACAGATCGTTGAGGTCGGAGGTCGCGAAGCGGCCGCCATCGAGCGGCACCAGCGGGCGCAATTCCGGCGGAATGACCGGGATCACCTGCAGGATCATCCATTCGGGACGGTTGCCCGATTCCATGAAAGCCTCGATGATCTTCAGGCGCTTGGCGAGCTTGCGGGGCTTGGCTTCCGACGTCGTCGTTGCCATTTCCTCGCGGATTTCATCGCGGATGGTTTCAAGATCGAGAGCGGCGAGAATATCGCGGATCGCCTCGGCGCCGATACCGGCGGTGAAGGCGTCCTCACCATACTCGTCCTGCGCATCAAGATATTCTTCCTCGCTCAAAAGCTGGAACTGCTTGAGCGGCGAAAGGCCGGGCTCAATGACCACATAGTTCTCGAAATAGAGGATCCGCTCGAGATCCTTCAGCGTCATGTCGAGCAGCAGGCCGATGCGGGAGGGAAGCGATTTCAGGAACCAGATATGGGCAACCGGGGAGGCCAGCTCGATATGCGCCATGCGTTCGCGGCGCACCTTCGACAGGGTCACCTCGACGCCGCATTTCTCGCAGGTAATCCCGCGGTACTTCATCCGCTTGTACTTGCCGCACAGGCATTCGTAATCCTTGATCGGACCGAAGATGCGCGCGCAGAAAAGACCGTCTTTTTCCGGCTTGAAGGTTCGGTAATTGATGGTTTCGGGCTTTTTGATCTCGCCGAACGACCAGGACCGGATCCTCTCCGGTGACGCGATCGAAATACGGATTTCATCAAAAGCCTGAGTGCCCTGTGGCTGACCAAAAAGGTTCATCAACTCATTCATGGACCATCTCTCCTTTTAAACCCCGGGGTCCCCGGGAGGCGCTTGATAGCGGCCTGTAAAATAACTGTCTGTGACCAACGTGGCAATTGGCCCCGGCATGACCCGGGGCCAACCTTATCAGTAACCTATCTGCGAAAGTTCGACATTCAGGCACAGGGACCGCATTTCCTTGACCAGAACGTTAAAGCTTTCCGGGATACCGGCTTCAAACGTATCGTCACCGCGGACAATGGCTTCATAGACTTTCGTCCGGCCCGCCACGTCGTCCGACTTGACGGTCAGCATTTCCTGCAGGGTGTAGGCGGCGCCATAGGCCTGCAGGGCCCAGACTTCCATTTCACCGAAACGCTGTCCGCCGAATTGCGCCTTACCGCCCAGCGGCTGCTGGGTGACCAGGCTGTATGGTCCGATCGACCGCGCATGGATCTTGTCATCGACCAGATGATGCAGCTTCAGCATATAGATATAGCCCACCGTCACCTTGCGATCAAAGGGTTCCCCCGTCCGGCCGTCGATAAGCGTGACCTGACCGGAGGTATCCAGACCGGCGATTTCGAGAAGACGGTTGATGTCTTCCTCTTTGGCGCCGTCGAAAACCGGGGTCGCCATCGGCACGCCGTTCTTGAGGTTGCCGCCGAGTTCGAGGAACTGCTCGTCCGACATGCCGGAGATCTTTTCCTCGTATTCTTCCTCGCCGTAAACCTCTTTCAGCTTGGCTTTCAGCGGCTCCAGATCGGTGGCGCCCAGACGGATCCGGGTCATGATCTCGGTGATCTGGGTGCCGATACCATGGCTGGCCCAGCCGAGATGCGTTTCCAGGATCTGCCCGACATTCATACGCGAAGGCACGCCCAGCGGGTTGAGCACGATATCGACCGGCTTGCCATCTTCCAGATACGGCATATCCTCTTCCGGCAGAATGCGGGAGATAACACCCTTGTTGCCATGACGGCCGGCCATCTTGTCACCCGGCTGAAGCTTGCGCTTCACGGCAACGAAGACTTTCACCATCTTCATCACCCCAGGCGGAAGTTCATCCCCGCGCTGCAGCTTGTCGACCTTGTTCTCGAAGCGGGCACGCAGGCCACCAATGGCCTCGTCATACTGCTTCTTGAGCTGCTCGATCTTCTCCATCGCGGCGTCGTCCTTGACGCTGATCTGCCACCAGACACCCGGGTGCAGTTCCATCAGCTTCTCGGACGTGATTTCTTCATTCGCCTTGAATTCTTTCGGGCCCGAAGCAACCTTCTGCGAGACCAGCAGGCCTTTGAGGCGGTCATAGATCGTCCGCTCCAGGATGGCCTTTTCGTCATCACGGTCTTTTGCCAGATGCTCGATCTCATCGCGTTCGATGGCGAGCGCGCGTTCGTCCTTCTCAACGCCGTGGCGGTTGAAGACACGAACTTCAACGACCGTACCGGCAACCCCCGGCGGCAGGCGCAGCGACGTATCGCGAACGTCGGAGGCCTTCTCACCGAAGATGGCGCGCAGGAGTTTTTCTTCCGGCGTCATCGGGCTTTCACCCTTCGGCGTGATCTTGCCGACAAGAATATCGCCCGGCTGGATTTCCGCACCGACATAAACGATCCCGGCTTCGTCGAGGTTTTTCAGCCCCTCTTCGCCGACGTTCGGAATATCACGGGTGATTTCTTCCGGGCCCAGCTTCGTATCGCGGGCCATAACCTCGAATTCCTCGATATGGATCGAGGTGAAGACGTCGTCCTTCACGATCCGTTCGGAGATCAGGATGGAGTCCTCAAAGTTATACCCATTCCACGGCATGAAGGCGACCAGCACGTTCCGGCCGAGGGCAAGCTCACCCAGATCCGTTGACGGACCGTCGCAGATGATGTCCCCCGCTTCAACCCTGTCACCGACTTTCACCAGCGGGCGCTGGGTGATGCAGGTATTCTGGTTCGAGCGCTGGAACTTCAGCAGGTTGTAGATATCGACACCGGATTTGCTGAGGTCTTCCTCGTTGATCGCCCGGATAACGATACGGGTCGCATCCACCTGATCAACGATACCGGCACGCTTGGCAACTGTTGCCACGCCGGAATCGCGGGCCACCCGTTCTTCCATGCCGGTGCCGACGAACGGCGCCTCGGCGCGAAGAAGCGGAACGGCCTGACGCTGCATGTTCGATCCCATCAGGGCGCGGTTGGCATCGTCATTTTCCAGGAACGGAATAAGTGCCGCACCGACGGACACCAGCTGTTTCGGAGACACGTCGATATAGGTCACGTCTTCGGGCTTGGCGACAACATATTCGCCCTGCGCCCGGCAGCGCACGAAATCTTCCGTGAACATGCCATTTTCGTCGAGCGCCGCGTTGGCCTGGGAGATCGTATGCTTGCTCTCCTCCATGGCCGAGAGATATTTGACTTCCCCGGTCAGCTTGCCGTTTTCGACACGCTGATACGGGCTTTCGATGAAGCCATACTTATTCACCCGTGCGAACGTCGCCAGCGAGTTGATCAGGCCGATGTTCGGGCCTTCCGGCGTTTCAATCGGGCAGATACGGCCATAATGGGTCGGATGCACGTCGCGCACCTCAAAGCCGGCACGCTCGCGGGTCAGGCCGCCCGGTCCAAGTGCGGACAGGCGCCTTTTGTGCGTAATTTCCGAGAGCGGGTTGGTCTGGTCCATGAACTGGCTGAGCTGGCTTGAACCGAAGAACTCCCGCACGGCGGCGGCGGCCGGTTTCGCATTGATCAGGTCATGCGGCATGACGGTATCAATCTCGACCGAGCTCATGCGTTCGCGAATGGCGCGCTCCATGCGAAGCAGGCCAATGCGGTACTGGTTTTCCATCAGCTCGCCGACGGAACGAACTCGGCGGTTGCCGAGATTATCGATATCGTCGGTTTCCCCATGGCCATCCTTCAGGCGGACAAGGGTTTTGACGACGGCGAGAATGTCCTCTTTACGCAGAACACGAACGGTGTCTTCCGCATCAAGGTCGAGGCGGAGGTTCATCTTCACCCGGCCGACGGCGGAAAGATCATAGCGTTCCGAATCGAAGAACAGACCATTGAACAGCGCTTCTGCCGTTTCCTCTGTCGGCGGCTCGCCGGGGCGCATCACGCGGTAAATATCGATCAGCGCCTGATCGCGGGAGCTGCTCTTGTCCACCGCCAGCGTATTGCGGATATAGGGCCCGACATTGACATTATCGATGTCCAGCGTCGGGATTTCCTTGAACCCTGACGCCTCGAGCTGATCGATCAGGGTCTCCGTCAGCTCGTCACCGGCCTCAACCAGAACTTCGCCGGTCTTCTCGTTGATCAGATCTTCCGCGACGAAGCGGCCGACGAGATCGAGATGGCCGACGAGCATGTCCTTCAGGCCCTCATCCATCAGTTTCTTGGCGAGACGCTGGGTAATCTTTGTTCCGGCTTCGGCGACGACTTTCTGTGTATCGGCGTCGACAAGATCGCGGATCAGGCGGCTGCCGCGCACGCGTTCGATGTTGAACGGAGTCCGCCAGCCCTTCTTCTCGAGCTTGTAATCCACCCGGTCATAGAAATAGGCGAGGATGTCCTCATGGGACATGTCGAGCGCCTGCAGGAGCGTCGTCACCGGCAGCTTGCGACGGCGGTCGATGCGCACATGCACGATGTCCTTCGCGTCGAATTCGAAATCGAGCCAGGAACCCCGGTAGGGAATCACCCGGGCGGCGAACAGAAGCTTGCCGCTGGCATGGGTCTTGCCCTTGTCATGGTCGAAGAAGACACCGGGGCTGCGATGCATCTGGGAGACGATCACGCGTTCGGTGCCGTTGATGATAAAGGTCCCCTTGTCGGTCATGAGCGGCATGTCGCCCATGTAGACGCTTTGTTCCTTGATATCGAGAACGGATTTCGCTTCCGTGTCGGGGTCCACTTCGAACACGATCAGGCGCAGTGTCGCTTTGAGCGGCGCGCCAAAAGTCATGCCGCGCTGCTGGCACTCCTCCTCGTCGTATTTCGGTGCCTCGAATTCATACGAGACAAACTCAAGGCTCGCCGTGTCCGCGAAGTCCTTGATCGGAAAAACGGATTTGAAAACAGATTGAAGACCTTCATCGCCGCGCGCATCAGGCGGCGTGTCTTTCATCAAAAACGCATCGTAGGAAGTTTTCTGAACCTCAATCAAGTTCGGCATTTCGGTTGCCGCCTCGATACTTCCAAAATTCTTACGAACGCGCTTGCGACCGGTGAACGACTGCAATATGCCCATGCCAAATCCCCGTATGTTTCTTGGCCAACTAAAAAACAACCTTTATCGAAAAGGCTGTGCGCCGAACCTTCCGCAGATCGCCATCAATTGGCTAAGCCGCTGAAAATCCTGCTAAATTCTTTCCGTCTTCAGGCCGCCGGAAAAGCCGCGTATTTAAAATCCCGCCGGATCAACATATGCCCGCTTAGAAAGCGGCTGCGGGGAAGGCAGCAAATGCCGCCTTCCCCGTTACCAATTTCGCCACCCGAAGGTCGCGCAGACACAACTGCTTATTTAAGTTCAACAGTTGCGCCAGCGCCTTCGAGCTGTTCTTTAATTTTTGCGGCCTCTTCTTTTGCAACACCTTCCTTGACAGGTTTCGGCGCGCCTTCAACAAGATCCTTTGCTTCCTTAAGGCCGAGACCCGTAATCGCACGGACCTCTTTAATGACGTTGATTTTCTTCTCGCCGGCAGCGGCCAGAATAACGTCAAATTCATCCTTTTCTTCAGCCGGAGCAGCATCGCCACCCGCACCACCAGCAACAGCAGCAACTGCAACCGGTGCCGCGGCGGATACGCCCCATTTTTCTTCCAGAAGTTTTGCAAGTTCTGCAGCTTCCAGCACGGTAAGGCTGGAAAGATCTTCGGCAATCTTTTCGAGATCGGCCATTTTACTATTCTCCTCAGGTAAACCTAACGGTTTGGTTTCAATTCTAACTGGCTATTACATCTAACCCTGTTCGGCTTTCGCCGCCAGGACACGGGCCAACTGACCAGCAGGCGCCTGAAGGACACCGGCGATTTTCGTCGCAGGCGCCTGGATCAGGCCAATCAGTTTTCCGCGAAGTTCATCAAGCGACGGCATGCTTGCAAGCGACTTGACCCCGGCAGGATCAAGTTCGGTTGCCCCCATGGCGCCACCGATAACGATAAACTTCTCATTCCCCTTTGCGTAATCCGTTGCAACTTTCGGGGCCGCGACAGGATCGCTTGAATAAGCGATTCCCACGGGACCTTTCAGTTTGCTGGACAGGGAACTGTAGTCCGTGCCATCAAGAGCGAGACGCGCAAGCCGATTTTTTGTCACTTTGAAGCTGGCACCGGCATCCCGCATCTTTACGCGCAGCTCTGTCATTTCCGCCACAGTGAGACCACTGTATTCAGCGACAACAACAACAGCCGCGTCATTAAAGACACCGTTCAGTTCGGCAACCACCGCTTCTTTTTGCGATCGGTCCACTCGTCGTCTCCAGTTTTGAAATACCTCAAACTCTTCAAGGCATTCCGTTTACACTTGAACCCGGCACCTGCCGGATCCGGTTAAACTGTCCCAGGTCCACCTGAATTGCTGACAAGCAGCGAATTTTTTAGCTTCCCTGTCTATGCAGGCAACATTTGCTTTTAAATTTCCACGGCCCGGAGACAATGGAAACACCTGCAGTCTTGGACAGACGGGCCGGCGAACCAGCCCGACACTTGCCGCCTTCGAAAAGACAGCAAATTCTTCTATCAGCGTCAGATCACGTCGCTGATTTCAAGCTTCACGCCCGGGCCCATGGTCGAGCTTACGGCGATCTTCTTGATAAATGTTCCCTTGGCTCCGCTCGGCTTTGATTTCGCCACCGCGTCAACAAAGGCCCGGATGTTCTCGCTCAAGGCTTCCTTCGTGAAGCTCGACTTGCCGAGGCCGGCATGAACGATGCCGCTTTTCTCGGCGCGGAATTCCACCTGGCCGCCCTTGGCTGCCTTGACCGCCTCACCGACGTTCGGCGTCACAGTCCCCAGTTTCGGGTTCGGCATCAGACCGCGCGGGCCCAGCACCTTGCCGAGACGACCGACAACCGCCATCATGTCCGGCGTTGCGATGCAGCGGTCGAAATTCATTTCGCCGCCCTGAATTTTTTCCATCAGGTCTTCCGCGCCGACCAGATCGGCACCGGCCTTCTTGGCTTCCTCGGCCTTGTCGCCGCGGGCGAACACGGCCACGCGGACGGACTTGCCCGTCCCGTTCGGCAACTGGATCACACCGCGCACCATCTGATCCGCATGCCGCGGATCGACACCAAGGTTCATGGCGATTTCAACGGTTTCATCGAATTTCGATTTGGCGTTCGATTTGATAATCTCGACAGCTTCGTCCAGCGCGTAGAATTTTTCGCGATCAATCATGTCCGCTGCCGCTTTTTGCTTTTTCGTCAGTTTTGCCATGATCCTACTCCACTACTTCCAGGCCCATGGAACGGGCGGAGCCTTTAATGATGTTCATCGCTGCGTCGATATCATTGGCATTCAGATCCACCATCTTCGCTTCGGCAATCTCGCGGACCTGCGCTTCGGTCACCGTGCCGGCAACAGAGCGGCTCGGCGTGCTTCCGCCCTTTTTCAGCTTGGCCGCCTTCTTCAGGAAGTAGGAGGCCGGCGGTGTCTTGGTTACGAAGCTGAACGACCGGTCCGCGTAAACCGTAATCACGGTCGGGATCGGCATACCGCCTTCCATGCTGCCGGTCGAGGCATTGAATGCCTTGCAGAATTCCATAATGTTGACGCCCTGCTGACCCAGAGCCGGGCCGATGGGCGGAGACGGATTTGCCTGTCCCGCCGGGACCTGCAACTTGATATAGCCTTTAATCTTCTTTGCCATTGTATACCCTCTTCGATTTTAAGGGGTCGTGGTGCGACCATGGCCGGCCTCCCACAACGATCCGCACCATGCGGAATTCTGTAACTTAACTTTTCTCGACCTGCGAATAATCGAGCTCGACCGGTGTCGAGCGGCCAAAAATCGAAACCGACACCTTCAGTTTCGCCTTTTCCTCATCGACTTCCTCGACCAGACCCATGAAGGTCGCAAACGGCCCATCGCTGACCCGGACTTCCTCACCCAGCTCGAAGGTGACGGACGGTTTCGGCCGTTCGATGCCTTCCTGAACCTGGTTGAGCACCGCCAGCGCCTCCTTCTCGGAGATCGGTGTCGGTTTGCTGCCGTTCCCGAGGAAACCAGTCACCTTCGGCAGGTTCTTCACCAGATGATACGTCTCGTCATTCATCTCCATATGGGCGAGCACATAGCCCGGGAAGAATTTCCGCTCCGCATTGACCTTCTGGCCGCGGCGGACTTCGACAACCTCTTCGACCGGCACCAGCACTTCGTCAAACAAGTCGGCCATGCCCTTGACGATCGCCTGCTCCTTTACGGATTGCGCAACCTTCTTTTCGAAGCCCGAGTAGGCATGAATGATGTACCAACGTTTTGCCATGTGATCAGGAACCCAGAGACATAATTGCTTTGATGGCGACCTGGATGCCGGAGTCAACCAGGAAAAAGAACATGGACGCCAAAAACACCATGACAAAGACCATCCCCGTGGTCACCAGCGTTTCCTTGCGGGTCGGCCATGTGACTTTCGAGGCTTCCTGCCGCACCTGGCGGATAAAAGCTCCTGGGTTTACCTTTGCCATAATTCTTCAAAAATCCTTCTTCCGGTGAATGACCCGGCGGTATACAAGACTTTTACACATAGATCAACCAGATTGGCAGGAGAGGAGGGACTCGAACCCCCAACCCCCGGTTTTGGAGACCGGTGCTCTACCAATTGAGCTACACTCCTCCGCCCTGAACGGTCAATCCCGGGCCGCCGACGTCAATTGCCGGCGCCCGGGACTAACCTGTGTCTTTATGTAGTCGTCTCGCTGATTAAGACAATTCTTTCTTGTCGTCCTCAAGCGGTTACGGAGGCGACGACGCCGGCGCCGACGGTGCGTCCGCCTTCGCGGATGGCGAAGCGCAGACCCTCGTCCAT
>NZ_WTVA01000011.1:0-2500 GCF_009882935.1 Sneathiella chungangensis | reverse complement strand
TTACCAAACCTAACCAAACTCCGAATACCGAAGAATGCAGCAAGGCAGACAGGCAGTGGGTGCTAAGATCCATTGCCGAGAGGGAAACAGCCCAGACCGCCAGCTAAGGTCCCTAAGTCATGGCTAAGTGGGAAAGGATGTGGGAAGGCCAAAACAACCAGGAGGTTGGCTTAGAAGCAGCCACCCTTTAAAGAAAGCGTAATAGCTCACTGGTCTAAATTTAAGCCGGCCTGCGCCGAAGATGTACCGGGGCTAAAGCCATGCACCGAAGCTGCGGATTCAGTCTTTTAGGCTGAGTGGTAGCGGAGCGTTCCGTAAGCCTGTGAAGGGCAGCCGCGAGGTTGCCTGGAGGTATCGGAAGTGAGAATGCTGACATGAGTAGCGAGATGAGTGTGAGAAACACTCACGTCGAAAGTCCAAGGGTTCCTGCGTAAAGCTAATCTGCGCAGGGTGAGCCGGCCCCTAAGGCGAGGGCGAAAGCCGTAGTCGATGGGAAGGAGGTTAATATTCCTCCGCCTGCTGGAAGTGACGAATGGGGTAAATTGTGGGTCCTTATTGGATTGGACCTGCTGTGAACCTGTTCCAGGAAATAGCTCCAGCTTATAGACCGTACCCCAAACCGACACAGGTGGACTGGTAGAGTATACCGAGACGTTTGAGAGAACTATGTTGAAGGAACTCGGCAAAATGACCCCGTAACTTCGGGAGAAGGGGTACCTCTCTTTGGGCAACCATTGGGGGGTGGCACAGACTTGGGGGTGGCGACTGTTTATTAAAAACACAGGACTCTGCGAAGTCGCAAGACGACGTATAGGGTCTGACGCCTGCCCGGTGCCGGAAGGTTAAGAGGAGCGGTGAGAGCTGCGAATCGAAGCCCCGGTAAACGGCGGCCGTAACTATAACGGTCCTAAGGTAGCGAAATTCCTTGTCGGGTAAGTTCCGACCTGCACGAATGGCGTAACGACTTCCCCGCTGTCTCCAACATAGGCTCAGCGAAATTGAACTCTCCGTGAAGATGCGGAGTACCCGCGGTTAGACGGAAAGACCCCGTGCACCTTTACTATAGCTTTGCAGTGGTATCAGGATTTGAATGTGTAGAATAGGCGGGAGCCTTTGAAGCGATGACGCCAGTTGTCGTGGAGGCGCCTTTGAAATACCGCCCTTTTGACTTTTGATATCTAACCGAGGACCGTTATCCGGTTCCGGGACCCTGCATGGTGGGTAGTTTGACTGGGGCGGTCGCCTCCTAAATGGTAACGGAGGCGCGCGATGGTTGGCTCAAGCTGGTCGGAAATCAGCTGATGAGTGCAATGGCATAAGCCAGCCTGACTGCGAGACTGACAAGTCGAGCAGAGACGAAAGTCGGTCATAGTGATCCGGTGGTCCCGCGTGGAAGGGCCATCGCTCAACGGATAAAAGGTACGCCGGGGATAACAGGCTGATAATGCCCAAGAGTCCATATCGACGGCATTGTTTGGCACCTCGATGTCGGCTCATCTCATCCTGGGGCTGGAGCAGGTCCCAAGGGTTTGGCTGTTCGCCAATTAAAGAGGTACGTGAGCTGGGTTTAGAACGTCGTGAGACAGTTCGGTCCCTATCTGCCGTGGGTGTAGGATATTTGAGAGGAGCTGCCCCTAGTACGAGAGGACCGGGGTGGACGTACCTCTGGTGGACCTGTTGTCACGCCCGTGGCACTGCAGGGTAGCTAAGTACGGACGGGATAACCGCTGAAAGCATCTAAGCGGGAAGCCCCCCTCAAAACCAGATATCCCTTGAGAGCCGTGGAAGACCACCACGTTGATAGGCTGGAGGTGGACGTATGGCAACATACGGAGCTGACCAGTACTAATCACTCGATAGAGTTTGATCCCAGTGCTTCATCATGCACAGTAGTCAGATTAGAAGTTGTTTTTTAGTTGGCCTCATTTTGTGCCACCGGCACAAGGCCTTAGGCTGCCCGTCGGCGCGGACCTCCGTCCGCTTAAGCTATCGGGCATCCGCCCGGGCCGCAGTCGCGGCCTGCCAAAGGCACAGCCTTTGGACATGAGGACAACGACAAAATCAAAACACCACACAGGATGTATTCATAGTTATTTGTTTGTTGGCACTCACGCAGAAGCCCTCCGGGCTTGCTCCGTGGGGGCGGGCCATTCGGCCCGACGCGCAGTCGCGCTTGCCAAAGGCACAGCCTTTGGAACCGTCCCTTGCAGCTTTATGCAGGGATACGGGTCCGAAGCGAAGCTGAGGCAAGGCCGACCGGCCGCCGGGCGCAAGCCCGGAGCCTAAGGGAACGGATGTTCCCGCCGGCGCCTGAGGCTAACAAAAAAGCCCAAAACAAATAACAACTTCTGCTTTTTGCCGGCCTGGTGGCTATGGCGGGAGGCCTGCACCCGATCCCATTCCGAACTCGGTCGTGAAAACTCCCAGCGCCGATGGTACTTTGTCTTAAGGCACGGAAGAGTAGGTCGCCGCCAGGCCCGCAAAAAACAGAAGATCCTCT
>NZ_WTVA01000010.1 GCF_009882935.1 Sneathiella chungangensis | reverse complement strand
GAATGAACAGCTTACCACCGGTGATAAAGCAATGATGGAGGCATGGAAGCAGGCCGAAAACACGAATGATCCGTTGGTGCTGCAAGATTTCATGGACAGGTATGGCGACGGACCCTACGCCGCAGCGGCGCAGCAACGCCTCAACGAACTCGCGCAACTAAGGACCAGTGGCGTAAAAAGATTCGATCCCACGGGACGTTGGCAAGTTTCTGTTACCTATAGGGGAGGCAACGGAAATTCGAGTTGGTGTTCCCGCGATAATACCTGGAATTTCGTGCTCAACCTTACACGGGGAAAAATAAATCAGACCGTTTGGAAAGATAGAGCCGCACTATATGTCACCGGTGAAAATTCCGAAGATTACGTCGACCTGCAATTCGATATCCCGACTGGCGGAAGTCAATGGAAATGGACGGAAAGGTTCCATCTTGACGCCAATGAGAAGAGATTAACAATGACATCGGCGGGGGGCGCACCCTCCGGCTGTACAGGCACTATTGGCGTACACATGAAAAAAATGGATACGGAAAGCGGCATTCAGGACCGGACAAAAAATACCGCACATGCGAATGTGTTTGACCCGACCGGATTATGGCGCGTTGCCGTTCATTACGAAAGAGGATCGGGAAACCTCAGCAATTGTCCAAGAAACAACAGCTGGGATTTTGTTCTCGATTTTCACCGGGGAAAAATCTCGTCTACCTACTGGAATAGCGGCAGTCCACTATTTGTCTCAGGTGAGAATTCCAATGGATTTGTCGATTTGAAATTTGACGTGCCCTACAGCGCCGGTGAATGGAATTGGAGAGACCGGTTTGTCCTCGATAAATCGGAGAAGAGATTTACGGCAACAACAGTGGGCGGCTGTCCCGGAACGCTCGGTATTTATATGAAAAAGCAGTAACACCCGACACCCGTCCAGGGCTCACGGGCTGGATGGCGGCAAGTATCCTGATTGCGGCGGGCGCCCTCACATTCGTCGCACAGAAAGCCGTCAGCCATCCGTCGATGAAGGCATTCCTGCAGCGCTACGCGCCGAAGGCCCTCCCCTTCCTGCTGATCGCCGTCGGTCTTTATATTCTCCTCAATACCTCCACGGACATCACGTAAAAAACCGCGATGAGGGCTTTATAAATTTGCGCGAAATGCCTATTGTCGCGATATAACTTTCAGTTGTTTGAGGATTGGCACGATGAAA
>NZ_WTVA01000009.1 GCF_009882935.1 Sneathiella chungangensis | reverse complement strand
TCAAGCGGTTACGGAGGCGACGACGCCGGCGCCGACGGTGCGTCCGCCTTCGCGGATGGCGAAGCGCAGACCCTCGTCCATGGCGATCGGTGCGATCAGCTCGACATCCATCGTCACATTATCCCCCGGCATCACCATTTCCGTGCCTTCAGGAAGCGACACAACACCCGTCACGTCCGTCGTCCGGAAATAGAACTGCGGACGGTAGTTCGTGAAGAACGGCGTATGACGACCGCCCTCTTCCTTCGTCAGGATATAGGCTTCAGCCTTGAACTTCGTATGCGGGGTGATCGAGCCCGGATGCGCCAGAACCTGGCCGCGCTCAACATCCTCACGCTTCGTACCACGCAAGAGGACACCCACATTGTCACCGGCCTGACCCTGATCCAGCAGCTTGCGGAACATCTCAACGCCCGTGCAGGTCGTCTTCGTCGTCGGACGGATGCCGACAATCTCGACTTCCTCGCCAACCTTGATCACGCCGCTTTCAACACGACCGGTCACCACCGTGCCGCGACCCGAAATCGAGAACACATCCTCGATCGGCATCAGGAACGGCTTGTCGATCTCGCGCTCCGGCTGCGGAATATATTCGTCAACCGCCGCCATCAGCTTCAGGATTGCTTCCTTGCCGATCTCGTCATCGCGACCCTCAAGAGCCGCCAGCGCGGAACCGCCGATGATCGGAATATCGTCGCCCGGGAATTCATACTCGGACAGAAGCTCACGGATTTCCATCTCGACAAGCTCGATCAGCTCTTCATCATCCACAAGGTCAACCTTGTTCATGAAGACAACAAGCGCCGGAACACCAACCTGGCGGGCCAGAAGGATATGCTCGCGCGTCTGCGGCATCGGGCCGTCATTCGCGGACACAACGAGAATCGCCCCGTCCATCTGCGCCGCACCCGTGATCATGTTCTTCACATAGTCAGCATGGCCCGGGCAGTCCACATGCGCATAGTGACGCGAGCCCGTCTCATATTCAACATGGGCCGTCGAAATCGTGATCCCGCGCGCCTTCTCTTCCGGCGCCTTGTCAATCTCGTCAAACGCAAACGACTTGCCGCCGCTCGCCTCAGACAATACCTTCGTAATCGCCGCCGTCAGCGTCGTCTTCCCATGGTCAACATGACCAATCGTTCCAATGTTTACATGCGGTTTACTACGATCAAATTTCTCTTTGGCCATTT
>NZ_WTVA01000008.1 GCF_009882935.1 Sneathiella chungangensis | reverse complement strand
CGATGAGGGCTTTATAAATTTGCGCGAAATGCCTATTGTCGCGATATAACTTTCAGTTGTTTGAGGATTGGCACGATGAAATTTCGTCTTTATGGTTTGGCTCTTGCCGTGATCGCGGTCCTTGCGACAGCCTGTGAGCAGCGCGTGCAACCCATCTATAACCCGACGAATGTTCCCATTCCACAAAGCCTTGCCTTCACCTCACTTGAGGATATCGGCGAAGGCATCAAGCGGGCGGGCGCCAGCCAGAACTGGCAAATGACCGACAAAGGCGCAGGTGAAATAGAAGCTGTCCTAAAAATACGCACCCATAAGGCAAATGTGCGGATAGACTATTCGCAGATCAGCTACTCGATCACCTATGTCTCGAGCATCAATCTTCTCGAAAATGGCGCCGGCATCCATCGCAACTACAATACATGGGTCCGCCAGCTCGAATCCGCCATCAACGTGAATTTACAGAAGTTGGCGACGACAACGAAGAATGAACAGCTTACCACCGGTGATAAAGCAATGATGGAGGCATGGAAGCAGGCCGAAAACACGAATGATCCGTTGGTGCT
>NZ_WTVA01000007.1 GCF_009882935.1 Sneathiella chungangensis | reverse complement strand
ATTGGTTGCGGGGGCAGGATTTGAACCTGCGACCTTCAGGTTATGAGCCTGACGAGCTACCGGGCTGCTCCACCCCGCGGTGATTCTGTTTTTCTGGAAGGGCTTTGAGATCCTTCCGGTTTGCGGTGTGTGGCCCGGTTTATGTGTTGGCTTCCGGCTGGTTGCCTACAGGCCGGGCTGCTCCACCCCGCGGTAATTCTGCTTTTTTACCTCAATCGTCGGCGCGGACTTCCGTCCGCTTGGCTTTCCTCGCATACGCTCGGGCGGCCCTTGGCCTTGCCTCGGCTATCGCCTCGGACCCGTGTCCTTGCAGGGTTTGCGAGGGAGCTCATCTCCAAAGGCTGTGCCTTTGGCAAGCGCGACTGCGCGCCGGACCAACTGGTCCGCCCCCGCGGAGCATGCCCGACGGGCATCTGCGTGAGCGCAATCAATTTGATATTCTAAAGAGGATCTTCTGTTTTTTGCGGGCCTGGCGGCGACCTACTCTTCCGTGCCTTAAGACAAAGTACCATCGGCGCTGGGAGT
>NZ_WTVA01000006.1 GCF_009882935.1 Sneathiella chungangensis | reverse complement strand
GTACCCTTTCAGGACGTATCCGTGGTCGACAAAGTGGCCTGTTCGGCGAACATCTGATTGTATATTGCGAAAATGATCAGCAGTGACGGCACGGCAATGAAACCGCCCAACGGTCCCCAAAGCCAGATCCAGAAGACGATGGCAAGGAATACAATGAATGGGTTCAGAGTAATTCGCCGCCCGATCACCAGCGGTGTTACAATTTGAGCTTCCAAGAAGTTTA
>NZ_WTVA01000005.1 GCF_009882935.1 Sneathiella chungangensis | reverse complement strand
ACCCTTGTTCGTTATCGGCTTCTGTTTCTGTGTCGGGCTTAACAGTCTTCAGATCGTACCGGCGGATATAAAGGATCTTCTGATCCAGCTCTCCTCCTGGTGTCTGGTTACAGCCATTGCTGCCCTGGGGATCAAGACATCATTAAAGGACATGTTGACCATCGGCTATCAGCCCATGCTTCTCATCACACTGGAAACACTCTTCATCGCCGCCTGGGTTCTT